>NZ_QNRK01000009.1:49996-192815 GCF_003315135.1 Roseiarcus fermentans | reverse complement strand
CTCGCGTGAGGCTCTACCCGGCCTATCCGAGCAACCCTCGCAAGGCGCATCGAGGACGGGCCGCCCCGCCTCCGCAAGGACATACAGTCTTCGTCGCTGCGCTCCTCGCAATGACGGGATTGGGAGTTACAGAAGAAGGTCTTCCAATCCTTGGCAGGTCTCCCGTAGGGGGCCGTGAGGGCTCCCGACCTCTGAACGTTTTCGAACCGTGTCGATATCGCTCCCGCCCGGACTCTGTCCGAAGCGGGACGATTGACACTGGAAAGAGGTTCAGATGATCCGGATTCAAGCTCCCCTTCTCGTCGTCGCCACCCATGACGCCAGGCTGGCGCTCGGCGCCCGTCTCCGGGACGCCGGGCTCGCGGCCTACCGCGAGATCGCGCTGGCGGCCAAGGGTCTGGAGATCGCCCACCTCCAGTTCGTTTTTCAGGGCCTGACGCTTGCCGTGTGCTCGCGTGTCCGTCGTGACGGGATGGTCGAGATCGAGATCGGCATGGGCGACCCGCGCCTGCAGAAGTCCGTCTTCACCGCGGCGCAATTGCGCGAGGCCGAGGCCGCGTCGCGGTCGCGGCTGGCGGCGCCGCGCCGCAGCCCGCGCGGGGTTGAGGATCCGGGGCGCGTCCCCCCCGCCTTACTCCTGAATTCGGGACCGGGCCGTCAGCCCTTGGCTTCCCGCTTCTTCCGCTTGGCCAGCGTCCGCAGCCGCAGCGCGTTGAGCTTGATGAAGCCGGACGCGTCGTTGTGGTCGTAGGCGACCGCCCCTTCCTCGAAGGTGACGAGGTCCTGGTCGTAGAGCGAGTGGGGGCTGTCGCGGCCGACGACATAGGCGCCGCCCTTATAGAGCTTCAGCCGCACCCGGCCGGTCACCAGGTCCTGGCTCTTGTCGATCAGCCCCTGGAGCAGTTCGCGCTCCGGGGCGAACCAGAAGCCGTTGTAGATCAGCTCGGCGTATTTCGGCATCAGCTCGTCCTTGAGATGCGCCGCGCCGCGGTCGAGCGTGATCGATTCGATGGCGCGGTGGGCGACGAGCAGGATCGCGCCGCCGGGCGTCTCGTACATGCCGCGCGACTTCATGCCGACGAAGCGGTTCTCGACCAGATCGAGCCGGCCGATGCCGTTGTCGCGGCCGTAGGCGTTGAGCGCGGCGAGCAGCGTCGCCGGGCTCATGGCCTCGCCGTTGATGCTGACCGGATCGCCCTTCTCGAAGCCGATCTCGATCACGGTCGCCTTGTCGGGCGCGGATTCCGGGTCGATGGTGCGGGAATAGACGTAACCGGGCGTCTCCTCGGCCGGATCCTCCAGCACCTTGCCCTCGGACGAGGTGTGCAGCAGGTTGGCGTCCGTCGAGAACGGCGCCTCGCCGCGCTTGTCCTTGGGGACGGGGATCTGGTGCTTTTCGGCGTATTCGATCAGCGCGGTGCGCGAGGCGAAATCCCACTCGCGCCAGGGCGCGATGATCTTGATGTCGGGTTCGAGCGCATAGGCCGAGAGCTCGAAACGCACCTGGTCGTTGCCCTTGCCGGTCGACCCGTGGGCGATGGCGTCGGCGCCGACCTGGCGGGCGATCTCGACCAGGCGCTTGGCGATCAGCGGTCGGGCGATCGAGGTGCCGAGCAGATACAGGCCCTCGTACTGGGCGTTGGCGCGGAACATCGGAAACACGAAGTCGCGCACAAATTCCTCGCGCAGGTCCTCGATGAAGATGTGCGCCGGCTTGATGCCGAGCATCTCGGCCTTCGCCCGCGCGGGCTCGAGCTCCTCGCCCTGGCCGAGGTCGGCGGTGAACGTCACCACCTCCGCGCCGTAGGTTTCAGCGAGCCACTTGAGGATGATCGAGGTGTCGAGCCCCCCCGAATAGGCGAGGACGACGCGCTTGATCTTGGGCTTGGCCATCGGGGTCGAGGTTCCGTCGACGAGAGAATCGGGCGGAGTTATAGTCCTGCGCGCAGCAGGCGCAACCGGCAGTCGGCGCGCCGTGGCCGCCGCGACGGAAGGGGTCGCTCATGACCAAGACGCGTAAGTCCGTTCCCGCGCTCGCGACGGAAGCCGAGGAGCGCGCGCACTGGGAGCGTGAGGAGTCGACGGCCGACCTCGACTGGAGCATAGCCGAGTCCGTTCGCCTCCCCAATCTCCGGCCGAGCACGACGGCGATCTGGCTCACGCCTTCCGGTGAGCCCATAAGCGGGACGCGCCCTATCCGTCGCTGATCAAGGTCTGGCTCGCGGAGAAGGTCGGCTAGGTCCCTTCGGCCTTCCGCGCCGCGAGCGCCGCCCCCACCAGCTCGGCCGCCGTCCCGCCGCCGCGGGGCGCTGCGGGCTCGGGCCCGGCCGGGTTGCGTCCGCGCGGCCAGATCAGCATGCGCGCGAGTTCGATCACGATCAGGGTGACGAGGCCGCCGAGCAGCACGTCGCTGAGGTAATGTCCGCCGAACGCCAGGCGCAAGAGGCTCGTCGCGACCCCGAAGACGAAGGCGGCGACGATAGCGGGGCCTCGCGCCGGCGGCGGCAGCGCCATGGCCGGGGCGACCATCCAGAAGCCGGTCGAGGCCTCGCCCGAGACGAACGAGCAGTTCTTCCGGCACGCGCCATCCGATTCGTACCAGGGCTTGAACTCGGCCGTCCCGTTGAAGTCCTGGGTGTTGACCGGCCGCGGCCGGTGCCAGTGGTCCTTGAGGCTCAGGTTGACGACGAGGCCCGGCCCGATCGCGATCGTTGCGAGGAGAAAGATCATCGCCCGCCCGGTCGGCGCCCAGCCCCGCCAGCGGCCGAGGCGCTTCATCAGCCACAGCGCGGCGTAAAGCAGGAGGACCACGGCCCACGCATCCCCCAGAATCTTGCGCGCCAGCTGCTCGGGCGCGGCCCGGCCGAGGAAGCCGCCGTGGTCGTAGAAGACATGCGAAACGGCGAGGTCGAGATCGGGCCGGAGCGCGAACACGACGAGCGTCAGCGCCGCGAGCCCGACATAGACGAAAAAGGGCTTCATGGTTCTGCCGGGATGGCGTCGAGGAACGCCGTCGTTGCGAGCCGGAGGCGAAGCAATCCGGGGGCCGCGGGGCGACTGTCGCGGCCCCTGGATCGCCGCGTCGCTTCGCTCCTCGCGATGACGGCGCTGGAGCAGGCGCCCATCTTTGCAGTTACGGGCCTCATCGTGGTCAGAGCACGCGAAACGTCTTGCCGGTCTCGAGGCCTTCGACGCTGCGGCTGAAGGCGCGGGCGGCGCGGGCGACCGGGACCGGATCGAAGCCGCGGAAGAACGGGCCGTAATCGGCCATCGATTCCTCGAACACGGTCGGGCTCACCGCGTTGATGCGCAGGCCGAGCGGCATCTCGACCGCCGCCGCCATGACGAAGGCTTCGATCGCCGCGTTGACCATGCTGGCCGAGGAGCCGGCGGCGATCGGCGTCTGCGCCAGCACGCCGGCGATCAGGGTGATCGAGCCGCCGGCGCGCAGACGGTCGCGCGCCGCGAGCGCCAGATTGACCTGACCCATCAGCTTGTCGGCGAGGCCGAGGCCATAGGAGGACTGCGCGATGCGCGCCGGCCGGATCGCCGCCAGCGGCGCGAAATTCACCGCCCCGGCGCAGCAGACGACCGCGTCGAGGGCGCCCGCCGCCGCGAGCCCCGATTCGATGCTGGCGGGATCGGCGATGTCGATTCGGATGTCGCCGGACTTCGATCCCGCCGTCACGATGTCGTGGCGGGGCGACAGTTCCGCCGCGACGGCGCGGCCGAGCACGCCGGAGGCGCCGACGAGGAGGATGCGGAGGCGTTCGGCCATGGAGCTTTCCGGTCGAGGCGGGGAATATTCGTTCCTATCGCCTCGCGCGGCGTCGCGCTAGGCTTCAGGCCCCGTTGCCAGTGCGCGCCGCGGGTCTATAGTCGGCGTGACGCCGCGAGGCGGAGGGCCGAATGACACGTCTCGAAGACAAGCTCGCGCGGATTCGCGCGGGCCAGGACAAGCGCACCGATTTCATCATCGCCGACGCCAAGGACCCCGACATGGGGCCGGGCCTGCATGCGGTCGGGACGGCGCGCCTGCCGGACGGCGCGACGCCGCGTCTGAGGACCCGCGAGGAATTCCTCGGCTCGATCGAGGAGGTGCTCGCCCAGGACGTGGTCGACATCATGCTGACCTCCGTCAGCAATCTCGAGAGGCTGGTCCAGCGCAACGCCTTCGCCGGCTCGCGGGTCAAGCCGGCGATCCGCGCCAACGACACGACCGACGTCTGGCGCCATCGCGGCGCGACCTACCATCATGAACCGTCCCGCCCGTTCCGCACCGCCTCGATCGCCCGCGTCAAGGCGCTCACCGACCTCGGTCTCTATTCGATCACCTTCACCAACCACCTCGACGCCGACGTCGCCTCGCTCGAGGCGTTCCGCGCCTTCCGCGAGGATGCGGCGGCGCACGGCTTTTCCTACTTCCTCGAAGTGTTCAACCCCAATGTCGACGCCCGCCTCGAGCTGGAATCAGTCCCGGCTTTCGTCAACGACGCGATCGTGCGCTGCCTGGCGGGCCTGACCGAGGTCGAGCGGCCGCGCTTCCTCAAGATCGCCTACAACGGCCCGAAGGCGCTCGACGAGCTCGTCAGCTACGATCCGAGCCTCGTCGTCGGCGTGCTCGGCGGCGGGGCCGGGACCACCCGCGACTGCTTCGAGCTCATTCATCAGGCGCAGAAATACGGCGCCAAGGTCGCCCTGTTCGGGCGCAAGATCAACCTCGCCGAATCGCCGCTCGACATCGTGCGGCTGATGCGGGCGGTCAGCGACGGCGCGCTGACGCCGAACGAGGCGGTCGAGGACTACCACGACGCGCTCCTGCGCAAGGGGCTGAAGCCGTCGCGCGACTACGCCAGCGACAGCGAGATCACCGAAGCCGTCCTCAGGCACGGCTGATTCCGAGATGAGCGCGCGCGCGGGGGTGCTGTCGGCCGGGTCGTTCTGCGTCGATTTCAACAAGTCGATCGCGCGCTGGCCCGAGCAGGACACGGTCACCGAGGTGTTGCGGATCGACCGCCAGGGCGGCGGCTCCGGCTACAACATGGCCGTCGACCTCAAGCGGCTCGATCCCGCCTTCCCGGTCGAGGCGATGGGCGTGGTCGGCGACGACGATCTCGGCCGCTTCCTGATCGGCGAGTGCCGCGGCTTGGGGATCGCCTGCGACCGACTGCAGGCGCTTCCCGGGGGCGCGACGATGAGCGTCGACGCGATCAACGTGCGCGACACCGGCCGGCGCACGCATTTCTTTCACCCGGGCGTCGCCGCCGCGATGAACCCGGACCATTTCGACTTTTCGACTTCGAAGGCGCGTTTTCTCCATCTCGGCCTGCCGGGCGCCCATGCGGCGATGGACGTGGCGTGGGGCGACGAGGCCAACGGCTGGGTCGCCGTGCTGCGCAAGGCCCGCGCGGCGGGGCTCGCGACCAACCTCGAACTGATGACCACCTCGGCCGAACGGCTCGCCGAGCTCGGCCGCCCGTGCCTGGCCCATCTCGACTTTCTCATCGTCAACGATTTCGAGATCGGCGCGCTCGCCGGGATCGCCACCCGCCGGGACGACGGGTCGACCGACGTCGCGGCGGTCGGCCGCGCCATCGCGCGCGCGCTCGAACTCGGCGCCATGCGCTGGGTCGTGGCGCATTTTCCCGAGGGCGCCGCGCTCGGCGGACGGGATGGCGAGCGGGTCGCGCTCGGTTCGGTCGCCATGCCCGCGACCGCCATCGCCGGGGTGAACGGCGCGGGCGACGCATTCGCGGCCGGCATGATCCACGGGCTGCACCAAGGCTGGCCGGTCGTCGAGTGCCTGCGCCTCGCGCACGGCGTCGCCGCGGCGTCGATGCGCGCCGTCTCGACGACGGAGGGCGTGGCGCCGGTCGCCGAATGCCTCGCGTTGGTCGACCGCTGGGGGCTTCGGCCGGCGCCGGCGTGAAGGCCGAGCCGTGGCGGCGCGGGAGCGCGTCCGTCCCGGGCGCCCGGCTGCGAGACGCCGCCGCTCTTGCTCGCCACGGCCATGACACGACCAACTCGGGGCAAGGGCATGACACGCGATCTCGACGAAACCTTCGGCTACCAGACGGTCTCGCAGGACGAGCGGCGGGCGAGAATCCGGCGGGTGTTCGCCGCGGTCGCCGAACGCTACGACGTGATGAACGACCTGATGTCGTTTTCGCTGCACCGCTGGTGGAAGCGCGTCTTTGTCGCTTCCGTCCTGCGCGCGAAGCCGGCGGTCGTGGTCGATCTCGCCGGCGGCACGGGCGACGTCGCGGTCGCGCTCGCTGGCGCGGGCAAGCGCGCGATCGTGTGCGACCCGAGCGTCGAGATGATGGCGGTCGGCCGGCGGCGCGGCGCGAATGTCGAATGGGTCGCGGGCGAAGCCGAGGCGCTGCCGTTCGCCGACGCCTCGGTCGATTGCGTGACGATCGCGTTTGGCATCCGCAACGTCACCAGCCTCGAGCGGGCGCTGGGCGAGATCGCCCGGGTGCTGAAGCCCGGCGGCTCGTTCCACTGCCTCGAGTTCTCGCGGCCCCGGGCCTGGGCGCGGCCGTTCTACGACGTCTTTTCCTTTTACGTGATCCCGAGATTGGGGGCGGCGGTGGCGCGGGCCCCCGAGGCCTACCGCTATCTGGTCGAATCGATTCGAAAATTTCCCGATCAGCGGCGTTTCGCCGAGACGATCTCGGCCGCGGGGTTTTCCGACGTCGGCTGGCGCGACCTGACCTTCGGCGTCGTCGCCGTGCACTCGGGACGCAAGCCGGCAGCGTAGCCGTCACGCGCAGGCCCTCATCCGCCGAGAGGGCGGACCCCTTCCCTGGCTTTGCCGGGGAAGATGGCGCGCAGCGCCGGATGGGGGCGGCCCGCCGGCCTCGATGCCGTTCGGGTTGGGCGGCCGGCGCAAGCAGGATTGCATGATCGTCGCCGCGAACCCGAACGGGAAGAGACCTGCTTTCCACACCCCATCCGGCCCTGCGGGCCACCTTCCCCGCTGACGCGGAGAAGGAGTGTGGTCCGGGCCCCTCACGCGAACAGGCCGACCGCCAGCAGCAGCGCATAGACCGACTGGACCTGCGCGGTCAGCGCCAGCACGGCGTTGAGGCCGCGGCCGGGCGGCTCGCGCCACAGTCTCGCGATCACGATCAGCGCGAAGGGCAGGGCGGTGAGCGCCGGCCAGACCCGTTGTCCCGGCAGGGCGAGCGCGATCGGCCAGAGCAGCAGGAACGGGGTCAGTATCAGCGCCGCATAGAGCCAGCGCGCCCGCTCCGCCCCGATCAGGATCGCCAGCGTGCGCCGCCCGGCGCGCGTGTCTTCCACCCGGTCGCGGTGATTGTTGACCAGAAGGACCGCGGCCGCGAACAGGCCGAGCGCCGCGCCGGCGAGCAGCGACGCCGCGCCGACGGTCTGCGCGGCGAGCCACGACGTGCCCGTGACCGCGAAGATTCCGAAGAACAGCAGCACGAAGACTTCGCCGTACGGCGTGTAGGCGATCGGGGCCGGGCCGCCGGAATAGCCCCAACCGCACACCAGCGACGCGAGCCCGAGGGCGAGAATCGGCCAGCCGCCGACCAGCACGAGATAGAGGCCGGCGAGCGCCGCCGCGCCGAAGCAGGCGAAAGCCGCCGCCGCCACGCGCTCGCCGTCGATCAGCCCGAGCGCGGTGACGCGCGGCGGTCCGACCCGGGCCGCGCCGTCGGCGCCGCGCCGCGAATCGGCCGCGTCGTTGTAGAGATTGGCGCCGATCTGGATCAGCGCCGAGGCGAGCGCCGCCACCAGCACCGGGACCCAGTGGACGGGGTTCGGCCCGGTCGCGGCGATCGCCGCCCCGACCAGGACCGGACTGAGCGACAGCGGTAGCGTGCGCGTCCGCGCAGCCAGAACCCACACCGCGATCCGCGACGGCTTCGCGGCTTGCCCGGCGACGCGCTGCGGGGCCTGGGTCGTCATCGTCCGGATCCTTCGAAGCTTTTCAACCGGCGGTCGAACGCGGCCATGACCGCCCGCTCGCCGCGCTCGAACCATACCCGTGCAACGATGTCGAGCGCGAGCGATCGGAACTCGATCTTCGTCTCGCACTCCAGAACGCACCCTGCCTCGTCCGGCGTCACCAGCCAATGCGTGGAGTAGGCGCGACACGGGCCGTCGTTCGAGACGATGGTCAGCTCGCTCGGCGGGCGGACCTCGGCGAGGCTCACGAACCGGGTGTTCAGCGGGCCCACTCCGAAGGTGTTTTCCACCTCCCATCGCGGCCCGTCGCGCCGCAGGATCCGCGCGCCGACGCCGGGCATGAATTCGCAATAGCGTTCGACGTCGGCCACGACCGAAAACACCGTCGCCGGGTCGGCGATCGGCGTGCGCAGCGACCATTTGCTGTATATCGGCGTTCTGGCCAAAGCAGATCTCCACTGTGGTTCATTGGGGCGCGCCGGCGGAGGAAGCCGGCATCGTGCGCATTCGCTCATGGCGCGCGCATCGACGCCGCGGCGTCGATGAGGTTGTCCGGATGCACCCGCACGAAGCCGTTGCCCGGTCCCTCGACATCGGCGATCAGGAGCACCGCCAGCGACGCCGCGATCGGCAGGATGGCGTGAGTCGCCGAGGACAGCTTTTCGGCGCCGAAGCCGATGAGGAAGTTGCAGCCGGCGGCGACGGCGATCAAGAGCAGCCACACCTCGACCGGAAGCCGGTTCCGCCACGCCGCCACCGTATAGCCGTAGGCGTTGAGGACGTCGTTCATGCCGGACGCCGCCAGCGCCGCCAGCGGCGTCGGGCGGGCGGCGACGTCGGGCCCGATCGCCGCCCAGAGCGCCGCCGCCGTCTTCGCCGTCTCCTGGGCGTTCTGGGCCATCGCGTCGGTGTCGAGGACGACGTAATAGGCGATCCGCTGGCCGGCGTAGGTTCGCAGCAGGGCCCGCGTCTTCGCCGCCGTCTCGGGCGGCAGGAAGTCGAGCCGGAGATATTCCGTGCCGATGGCGTTGGCCTCGGCTTCCTCGAGGGTCTTGCGCAGATCGTAGCGATTGACCGCCATCGAAATGGCGAAGCCGATGATCAGGCCGAGCAGCGTGAACATCGCATTGCGGACGAGGTCGAATTCCGCCCGCTCGGCCGACGTCAGCCGGTGGCCGTGAATCCGGGCGAAAACGCCCACTGTCGTACAGCCGACGAACAGCGCCAGCATCGTGACGAAAAAGAGGGGCGGACGATCGACGAGCCACTGCATGTCACGCAAATTCTCCGCCCGGCGCCATGGAAAAAGCGTCTGGCCCTTGCCACCGGGCGGCTCAGTAGAGCAAATCGGCCGCCGATCAAACTCGCTTGTTCGAAGGGCCGCCGTCGTTGACCTTCTCTCACCGCCTCATTTTCGTTCGCCACGGCGAAACGCCGTACAATGCGGAGAACCGGCTTCAGGGTCAACGCGACATTCCGCTCGGTCAGAGGGGGCGCGATCAGGCGCGTTCGCTGGGACGAACGCTGCGCGCCCGGATCGGGCCGATCATCGATCGACTGGAAGCGGAGGCGGCGTTCGTCGCCTCGCCGCTCGAGCGCACGCGCGAGACGATGGAGCTCGCCCGCGACGCGATGGCGCTCGACCCCGCCCGCTACCGGCTCGATCCGCGGCTCAAGGAACTGACTTTCGGCGACTGGGAGGGCCTGACCTGGCCGGAAGTGCAGGCGCGCGACCCGAAGGGCGCCGCGGCGCGGCGCGCCGACAAGTGGAACTTCGCGCCGCCGAACGGCGAGAGCTACGCCATGCTGGCGACCCGCATCGGCGCCTGGCTCGACACGCTGACCGCCGACGCCTTCGTCGTTTCCCACGGCGGCGTCGCTCGCGCGCTGATGGCGCTGATCGCCGGCGTGCCCGCGGCGGCGGCCGCCGACACGCCGGTTGTCCAGGGCCGGGCGCTGGTGTTCGAGCGCGGCGGCTGCGAATGGATCGGGTGATGCGACCCGACCGAATCGCGGCGGCGACAGGACAGGAGTTTTCGGCATGAGACAGCAGGCGGGTCCCCCGCGGGACATTTCGGCCGCGACCATCCTGCTGCTCGCCGCGGCCTGCGGGCTGATCGTCGCCAACATTTATTACGCGCAGCCGCTGGCCGGTCCGATCGCCGAATCGCTCGGCCTCGCGCCGGCGGCGGCCGGGCTGATCGTGACGTTGTCGCAGGTCGGCTACGGGCTCGGCCTTCTGTTCATCGTGCCGCTCGGCGATCGGTTCGAGAACCGCAGGCTCGTCGTCGTCTGCGCGCTCGGGTCGGCGCTGGCGCTCGGCCTCGCCGCGGTCGCGACTTCTCCGGCCGCCTTTCTCGCGGCGATGGGGGCGATCGGCGTCGGCTCGGTCGCGGTCCAGATTCTCGTTCCGCTCGCCGCGCACCTCGCGCCCGAAGCCGTGCGCGGGCGGGTGGTCGGGCTCGTGTCGAGCGGGCTGATGATCGGCATCATGGCGGCGCGCCCGGCGGCGAGCGTCCTTGCCGCGGCGCTGTCGTGGCGGGCGGTGTTCGTCGCCTCCGCGGCGCTGATGCTGGCGCTGGCGGCCATCCTGGCGCGCCTGCTGCCGGTCCGTGTCCCCGAGACCCGGTTGAGCTATGCGGCGCTGATCCGGTCGATCGCCGGCCTCGTCGCCGAGACGCCCGCCCTGCGCCTGCGCGCCTTCTATCAGGCGTGCCTGTTCAGCGCCTTCAGCCTGTTCTGGACGACCGCGCCGCTGCTGCTCGCCGGCCGCGACTACGGCTTCACCCAGAATGGCATCGCGCTCTTCGGCCTCGCCGGGGTGTCGGGCGCCGTCGGCGCGCCGATCGCCGGCCGTCTCGCCGACCGCGGCCTGACCAAGGCCGCGACCGCCGCGGCGATCGTCATCGTCGCCGCCGGATTCCTGGCCACGATCGTCGCGCCGCAGGGCTCGACGCTCGCGCTTTTCCTGCTGGTCGCGGCGGCGATCGCGATCGACTTCGGCGTGCAGGCCAATCTGGTGCTCGGCTTCCGCACCATCTTCGCGCTCGCGCCGGAGGCGCGCGGCCGGCTGAACGCCGCCTATATCGCCACCTTCTTCCTCTCCGGGGCAGTGGGCTCGGCCGTCGGCGGCTGGTCCTACGCGCGCGGCGGCTGGCCGCTGGCGAGCGCGATCGGCCTCGCCCTTCCGCTCGCCGCGCTGGCGCGCTTCGTGTTCCGGGCGGCGACCGGCAGGGCCTGAAGCCGCCGGCGGGTCCGCGCACGCCGTTGGACCGCTCCCGCGCCCTTTGCTATCGAGACGGCGGAAACGCGGGGAGGCGAGCGGGATGCCTGTTCAGATGCAGAAGGAGCTTTCGCTGTTCGTGGGCACGTTCGCCACGCTGCTCGCGATCATCAATCCGCTGGAAGTCCTTCCCGTCTACCTGCAGCTGCTGCTCGGCAAGGACGCCGCGACCCATCGGGCGGTCGCGCGCAATTCGTGTTTCTACGCGCTGCTGCTCAGCTTTTTCTTCCTGATTTTCGGCACGCTGATGCTGCGCATCTTCGGCGTGCCGCTGAGCATGGTGCGGGTGGTCGGCGGCATCATCCTGATGCGGATCGGCTTCGAGCTGTTCACGCCGCCCAAGGACGGCGGATTCGCGGCCGGCGCGACCGATCCCAACGCCAACATCGCCTTCGTCCCGCTCGCCATGCCGCTGATGTTCGGGCCGGGCGCCATCGCCACCATCATCGGCATGACCTCGACCATCAAGCAGTCGGGCGAGGAACTCCTGTCCTTCGTCGCCATCGCGGCGGCGATCGCCCTCACCATGGTCGTCACCTATCTCTGCCTCGCCTATGCCGACAGGCTGACGAAGTTCCTGGGGAAGATGGGGATCGACGCGGCGACCCGGATCGTCGGCTTCTTCGTCTCGGCGATCGGGGTCGGGCTGATCTTCGACGGCGTGATCGAGGCGCTCGAGACGCACGGAATCACGGCGCTGCACTGAACGCGCCGCGACCAGGGAGCGGCGGCGTCTCGCCGCCCGGGAGCCCCGCTCAGGCGCCGGCGGCCCGCTCAGACGGACAGCGCCCGCCGTCTGCCGCGCTGTCCGGCGAGCGCCGCCGCGGTGAAGCCGGCGAGCGCGAGCGCCCAGCTCGGCGGTTCGGGGGCAGGGGTCGCCGACAGCGTAAAGCCGTACTCGATCCCCTGGAAGACGGTCAGCGTGTCCGTCGCGGGATCGACTTCGGACAGGAGCGTGATCGCCTGGTAGCGCGCGTCGGGCCATACCCCCTGCGGCGCGTCGTAGAAGAAGTCCGTGCCGAGCGCGACTCCGTCCAGCTTGTCCTTCGACAGCGTCGAGCCGTACTGGAACGGGTAGATCGGCCCGCAAAAGGCGCCGTGCGCCGGAGAGGCGCCGGCGGACGGCCTGGCGCAGGTTTTTGGAAACCAGGGATTGTCGCCCGCCGCGTCCTGGCTGAGGTCGAACGTGTCGAGGGTTTCGATAGGACCGGGGAGGGCGCCGCGCAGCGGGGTGTAGCTGATCACCAGCGCCTGCGTCCACACGAGCTTGTCGGCGACCGATGCGAGCCCCGGCCCGCTCAGCGTGAAGAGGACCAGAGACAGGCCGGCGGCGAAGTCGGATGCGCCGGCGGCGATCGTGGCGTCGACCGACACGCCGCTCAGCGCGCCGCCGTCGACCAGCGTCCAGTCTTTCCCGTTAGCGGCGTCCCAGGCGTCGAAGGCGGTGGTGAAGGTGGCGAGGCGGCCGTCGATGGACGGCGATCCGAGGAAGGAAGCGCGGGCGCCGACCGGCGTCTGGTTCAGCGCGCCGGCGTCGGTGCAGCCGATCAGCGAGAAGGCGCGGCAATTCGAGCGCGTAACGGACCTGGTCACGACGGCGGCGTGGGTCGAGCCGGCCGTCAGCGCCAGCAGGACCGCCAGGATCCGGCCGAAGGCGGCGCCGCTTCCCTTGTGTGCGATTTTCATGAGCAGATCCGTGTGAGACGACAGACGAATTTTGTTCTACCACATACAGCAGCGTAATTCGAGGTTCACGCGGAGGTTCGCGGACTCGGCGAGCGCCCGGGTCGAGGATCCGCACCGGTTCGCCCCGCCCGCCGCGCTTGCGCTTCCGCGCTGGTCTACCCTGCGGTCGCTGCGCGCTTCGCCCTGTAGCGGGCAAGCCCGAGCGCGGCGAAGCCGCAGAGCGCGAGCGCCGAAGTTGACGGCTCGGGAACGGGGTCCGCGGTCGCGGCGCCCGGCGAGGAGGAGCCGCTCGCCGTGGCGCTCAGCGAAAAGCTGTAGGACACCCCCTGGAAGACCGTCAGCGTGTGCGGAGCGGTGATCTCGGACAGAAGCGTGACCGCCTCGAAGCTCGCGCCGGGCCAGTCGCCCTGCGGAGCGTCGTAGAAGGGATCGACGCCCAGCGTGACGCCGTCGAGCGTGACGTTCGCCATGGTCGAGCCGTATTGGAACGGGTAGATCGGCCCGCAGAAGACGCCGTTCGGCGGCGCGGCGCCGGCGGACGCCGCGACGCAAGTCCTCGGGAAACCGCGATTGTCGCCCGCCGCGTCCTGGCTGAGGCTGAAGGTGTCGAGGGTCTGGATGGGCGCGGCGAGCGGACCTCCGAGCGGGGTGTAGGAGATCGCCAGCGCCTGCGTCCAGACCAGCCGGCGCAGCAGCCAGGGGCGGCCGCCGCTGAGCGTGAAGATCACCGGCGACAGGCCGGCGGAGCGGTCGCTCGCGCTGATCTCGATGCTGGCGTCGACCGACAGGTCGAGCGCGCCGCCGTCGATGAGCCTCCAGGCGTTCCCGTTGGCCTCGTCCCAGGCGTCGAACGCGGTGGTGAAGGTCGCCGGCGCCCCTGCGATCGACGGCTGGCCGATGAAGGCGCTGCTCGCGTTCGCCGGCGTCGTGTCGACGGCGCCGGTGTCGGCGCAGGAGGTCATGGCGCCGGAATCGCAGGACCCGAGCCGGGTCATCACGCTCAGCGCCCCGGCGCCGGCCGCCGCCGGCGCGCCGGCGACCATCGCCGACAGGCCGAGGCCGAGCGCAAGGCGACCGCGGGTCCGGATCTCGTGGTCCATTCGCGCCTCCATCTGGCCGACGGGCGACGCGTTCAACGGCCGCGGCCCCGTCCTGTCCCGCGTGCGATGCAACGTCCGAAGTCTAGGATGCGGCGCAGCATGAGCAAGCGGCTTCGGCGGTCGCCGGCTTTCACCGATGCAATCGGCGTCCTTCTCACATCGCCGGGAAGCGTCTCATTGTCGCCACATCGGCGCCGGAGAAGCGCCGGCAAACCGCTCGCGCGTCCCGACGGAGCGCGGATTCATCATTCTTAACAAAATATTAAGGGCCGTTTTCGATGAACGCGTTCCCGCGCGGCGCTGGTGTCTTCGCGGCGTCGCCGCTGCATCTCGCCGCGGCGCTGACCGCCGCGCTCGCGCTCGCCTCCTGCGTCGGCCCGGATCTCGACACCGTCGGCGACTATGGCGCGGGCCTCTCGCCCTTCGCCTCGGCCTCCGTTCCCGACCGACCGCTTCCGGTGCAGGTGTTCATCGCCTCGACCCGCAAGGGCGAAACCGGCGAGGCGTCGCGGCGGCAGGCGCCCGAACCGCGCTACGCGCTCGCCACCATGACCGTTCCGCCCGGCCATCGCGCCGGCTCGATCGAGGAGCCGCTGTGGGGCCGGCCGAACGGCCGCAACGACATCGCGCTCGCGGGCGAGCGCGATCTGGACGAGGACGAGTTCCGCGCCGAGCTCGCCTCGCACGTATCCGGGCGCGTCGGGGTGAACCGCGACGTCCTGGTGTTCGTGCACGGCTTCAACACCAGCTTCGAGGAGGCGCGCCTGCGCGCCACCCAGATCGCCGCCGACGCGCATTTCGGCGGCGTGATGGCGCTGTTCACCTGGCCCTCGCAGAGCGACCTGTTCGGCTACGTTTCCGACAAGGACAGCGCCACCGCCTCACGCGACGCGCTTCAGGGGCTGCTTCACGACCTCGGTCAGACGCCGGGCGTCGGCAAGGTTCACATTCTCGCCCATTCGATGGGCGGCTGGCTCAGCATGGAAGCCCTGAGGGCGTCCGCGATCGCCGGCGACCGGGACCTCTCCGGTCACCTCGGCGACGTCATCCTGGCCTCGCCCGACATCGACATGACGGTGTTCGCCTCGCAGATGGCGCGGATCCGCCCCGCCAACGTCACGGTGTTCGCGACCCCGAACGACAAGGCGCTGTCGCTGTCGAGCTTCATCGCCAGTTCCCGTCAGCGGGTCGGCGCGATCGACGCCGCCAAGCCGGAGGACCGCGCAGAGATCGAAAGTCTCGGGGCGAAGGTCGTCGACATCACGCAATATTCGGACGCCGACCGCTTCATCGGCCACACCGTGTTCGCCAATTCGGGGGAAGTGATCGGCGCGATCGGCGCCCAGATCGCCGCGCCGCGCGCCGAGGACGCGCGGGCGGTGTCATCGCTCGACGAGTCCCGGTATCAGGACCCCGACGCCGCGCAGCACGCGGTCGTCGCCGCGCCGGGCTCGCCGGCCGCGACCGCCGTTCAGGTCGCCCCGCTCGCGGCCCCCGCGCCGGCGACGGTCGGCCTCAAGCCGCCTTCGTAGGCCGCGCGCCTTGGGCGGCGCGCGGCGAATTGTTCGGAAACGGCCGTCACGCCGCGGAAGCGAAATCGAAATGGGCGTAGCGCAAGGCGGCGGTCGCCCCGATCAGAATGATCGTCTCGCCCTGTTCCTTCACCCGAATGCGGCATCCCGACTGTCGGATCCTTCTGGCCATTCCGACCAGCTTCGGCCAGGCCGCCTTCGCGTTATAGAGCGGCACGCCTCTTTCCGCGGTGACGATATCCTCGCCCCGCAAGACCTCAAAATCATAAAACTTCACAGCGTCTCCTCCCGGCTCGGGCGTTCGGTGAAACCGGACCGCCGCCCGGCTCTCATGGCCATTCCTCTTGGCGAGCGGCTGTCGGCCATTGCCAGCCCGCCCGTTGCCGGACTGCCCATCGGCAGCCCTCGGCGATCTTGCGCGGACCAGACCGACCCGCGCCGACCACCAGACTTTCGTCTACATCAGATGGCCAAGGGGCCGATATCCGGGACACTACGTATGTACACAATCCCGCGGCGGTAAGCGCGGCGACGACGCCGTCCAGGGCGATTCAGGTTGCGACATCAAGCTGTTGAAGGCGAGTTACCGGAGCGTGAAATTGTGCTCACGTGGGAACCGGCGCGTGCGGGGGCGTGTTTGCCCCGCAGCTGGGGAAACCTGAAGGAGACCCATCATGATCGCACTCGCCAGACCGGTATTCGCAGCCCTGCTCGCCACGACGCTCGCGGCGCCGGCTTTCGCCGCGTCCGATGCGGCCAGCGCCCCGACCATGGGCGCGACCAAGTCCAACGACGCCGTAGGCGGCCCGAGCAACGCGGCGACCAACGCCCAGAACCCGACCGGGACGCCCAATGCCGGGACCAGCGCGACCGGCGCCATGTCGATCGCCCAGAAGATGCGCGACGATCTCGGCAAGGCGGGCTTTACCGACATCCGCGTCATGCCGTCCTCGTTCCTGGTGCGGGCGAAGGATTCCTCCGGCAATCCCGTGATGATGGTGATCAATCCGGATTCGATCACGGCGATCACCGAAGCGCCGGCCAACGCCGCGACGGGTTCGACGGCGCGGCAGGGCGCAGGCGCGCAGCCCGCGGCCCCCGGCGCTCCCAAGACGCCATGAGGGCTCGCCCTCGGCCGGCGCTTTTCGCGTCCGCCGGCCGGGGGCCGCTTGAAAAGAGCGCAATTCGAGCCGACAGTCGGGGTCCTCAAAACCGATCTCGGAGCCCCCTATGCCAAGCAAGCTCGACCAGCTTCGCGCCATGACCACCGTCGTCGCCGACACCGGCGACATGGAATCGATCCGCCAGTTCCATCCCACCGACTCGACCACCAACCCTTCGCTGATCCTGAAAGCCGCCGGGATTCCCGGCTATGCGCGTCTCGTCGACGAGGCGATCGAGTGGGGCCGCAAGGCGCGCGCGCCGGTCGGCGACGTCACCGATCGCATCGCCGTCAATTTCGGCGTCGAGATCCTGAAGATCGTACCCGGCCGCGTCTCGACCGAGGTCGACGCCGACCTGTCGTTCGATACCGAGGCGATGATCGCCAAGGGGCGCAAGCTGATCGGCCTCTACAAGGAGCGCGGAATCGGCCACGACCGAATCCTGATCAAGCTCGCCTCGACCTGGGAGGGCGTCGAAGCCGCGCGCACGCTGCAGCGCGAGGGCGTCG
Source organism: Roseiarcus fermentans (assembly GCF_003315135.1). Taxonomy (GTDB): domain Bacteria; phylum Pseudomonadota; class Alphaproteobacteria; order Rhizobiales; family Beijerinckiaceae; genus Roseiarcus; species Roseiarcus fermentans. The sequence goes on along the minus strand of NZ_QNRK01000009.1, from coordinate 175,604 downwards.
AATGCAACATGACGCTGATGTTCTCGCTGGCGCAGGCCGCAGCCGCCGCAGACGCCGGCGCCTTCCTCGTCTCGCCGTTCGTCGGCCGCATCCTCGACTGGCACGTCAAGGCGGGGGAGGGCCCGTTCGACAGCGAGACCGACCCCGGCGTGCAGTCGGTTCGGACGATCTACGCATATTACAAGACACACGGGTATAAGACCGTGGTGATGGGCGCCTCGTTCCGCAACCCCGGGGAGATCGAGGCGCTCGCCGGCTGCGATCGACTCACCATCTCGCCGCAGTTGCTCGAGGCGCTGTCGAAGGACGAAGGGCCGCTGCCGCGTAAGCTCGACGCCGCGAGGCCCGGGCCGGCGCCGGCGAAGCTGTCGCTGGACGAGAAGGGGTTCCGCTGGCTCTTGAACGAGGACGCGATGGCGACGGAAAAGTTGTCCGAAGGCATCCGCCTGTTCGCCCACGACCTGCGCGCGCTGCAGGCGACCGTCCAGCAGCGCCTCGCCGCGGCGGCGTGAGACGCCGGTAAAACCGATGCGGGGCGCGGGGGAGGACCGCGCGCCCCTCGACCCGATTCAGGCAAAGCGGGAGCGCGCGTCCGGCGGCCGGTAGGCGAGGCGGCAGTGGCCGGCGCAATAGGGCCGCTTCTCGACCGACGCCAGTCCGCAAAAGGCGAATTCGACGCCGCCCGGGTCGCCGAGCGGCCATCGGCAACCGGTTTCGCGAACGTCGACGAACCGCACCCGGCGCATCTCTCCGACCTCGGCGTCGGCGAACGCCCACCCCGGGCGCGCGCCCGGGGAGCGGGGCCGCGAACCGGGCGCGACGGGCCCCGTCCGTCCGCCCGGGCCGCCGAGCTTGACGCCGATCCGGTTGGCCTTGCCGATCACGGCGTTGCGCGTCTCGGCGCCGAGCGCGGCGGCGATGCCGCTCGCGCTCATGCCTTCGCCCGCGAGCCTGCGCAGCGTCTCGACCGCGTCGTCCGTCCACACCATGGCCATGCCCCCGATCCCCGACCGCCGCGCGCGGCCGCCGGATGCGTCGCCGCACTATTCTCCGCATCGCCCGACGTCTGGACGAAGCGATCGGAAAGTCGGCGCCATTCACGAAAAATAAGCAATTTCATCAGTATCTTGACAGAAAGAAGGGGCGCGGCAACGCGCCATTTCGAACTGTCCGGCGGACGCGCCGTATACGGTATGGTTGCTCCGCGGCACGAATGCGGGTAGTCGACATTCCGAACCGGCCGGAGACGGACATGTCCCGCGGAAGTTCGGAACGCGCGAGTCTCGTCAGAACGCCGCCGTACACCTCGTACCGGACGTTCAGGACCTTCATCGACGACCTTCGCGAGCAGGGGCTGCCGTCGCGCGTCGACCGCAGCGTGCTCACGCGGTTTTCGGGCGTGGTCGGAACCCAGCTCGTGCACGCGCTGCGCTTCCTCGGCCTGGTCGACGGCGCGGGCCGTCCGACCCAGGCGCTTGCGGATCTCGTGCGGGCGGAGGACGAGGGCCGCTGGGCGGAAGCGCTCGGCGACCTGCTGCGGAAAGAATACGCGCCGGTGTTTGCGATCGACCTCGAAACCGCGACGCCGTCCCATTTCAACGAGGCGTTCCGCAGGGCTTTCCCGGCCGCCGACGCGGTCGTCCAGAAGTGCGTGACCTTCTTTCTCTACGCCGCCGGCGAGGCGGGCGTGAAAGTCAGCGGCCGGGTGCTGAAGGGCCGGAAGCCGCGGTCGCTCGCGCCGCGCAGGAAGCGCTTCGCGCCGAAGGTCCCCCCGCCGCTCGCCGCCACGCCCGCGGAACCGCGGCCGGAGCCGCCGCGCGCCGACGACAGGAAACCGTCGGAGTTCCTGCTCACGCACCTCGAGCCGAAGGAGATGGACGCCGAGCAGCTGACCGCCGTCTGGACCCTGCTGAAATATTTTCGGGCGAGGGGGCTTTAGCGGGGCCGGCTGCGGGCCTTCGTCAGGCGCGACCGCGCTCGCCGAGCGCCGCTGCGAGACGCCCGCCTTTCCGCCCCGGCCGAACGGCGGCGCGGAGGCCCGCGCCTCAGTGCGGGCACCGCCACCAGTCGCCGTCCTCCTGGTATTCGCAGCCTCTGCGCTTCAGCTTCGCGCCGAGGTCGTCGCGCCGGGCGCAGGCCTTCAGCGTCTTGGGGTCGTCGCCCGGCCCCCCCTTGCAGGCCGTGTTCGCCGCGAGCCAGCCCTGGATCATCGGCGACTGCGCCGGCGCCGGGGACGACAGGAGCAGCGCAGGGGCGAGCGCCGCGGCGAGGACCCTCCGCGAGGCGATGGAGGCCAAAACTTGTCTCGGCGACAGCATGGGACAAGGGATACCACGGCGACGGCGCGGCGCAAGCGCCGGCGGGCCGGGCCGGACAGCCGCCGTCACGAAATCCGCTGAAGGCCGCCCGCAGCGACGCCTCTCTTGCGCGTCGCGACGCAGCCGGCGAGGCTCGGCGGCGCCAGGCGGGCTGGCGCTTGCGGGCGGATCTGGAACGGGAGCGAAACCTTGACGCAGCCGCGCGGAACCGCCCGCGAAGTCCTCGCGGTCTTCTTTCGCCTCGGCCTGACGAGCTTCGGCGGCCCGGTGGCGCATCTCGGCTATTTCCGCAACGCCTTCGTCGTCGAGCGGACCTGGCTCGACGAGAGCGCCTACGCCGACCTCGTGGCGCTCTGCCAGTTCCTGCCGGGCCCGGCGAGCAGCCAGGTCGGGTTCGCGATCGGCCTCACGCGCGCCGGCGTTCTCGGCGGACTCGCGGCCTGGGTCGGGTTCACGCTGCCCTCGGCTGCTCTCCTGACGCTGTTCGCCGCCGCCGAGGGCGCGCTGAACGGGGCGGCGGGGCAGGGGCTCCTGCACGGCCTCAAGCTGGTCGCGGTCGCCATCGTCGCGCAGGCGGTCCTCGGCATGGCGCGGAGCCTCGCGCCCGATCCGGCGCGCGCTGCGATCGCCGCGCTCGCGCTGATGCTGACGGCCGTCGCCTCCGGCGCTCCCGGCCAGATCGCCGCGATCGGTCTCGGCGCCGTCGCTGGACTTCTGGTCTGCGACCGGCCGGCGGCCAGCGGAGGCGGGCTGGCCGCAGCGCCGCCGTCGTCGCGCCGGGCGGGGCTCGCGTGCCTGGCGGCTTTCGTCGTCCTGCTCGCGCTGGCGTTTGCGCCGTGGGCCAACCAGACGCTGGCCTTTCTCGCCGCGATCGTCCGCTCCGGCGCGCTGGTGTTCGGCGGCGGCCACGTCGTCCTGCCGCTGCTGCGCGCCGCCGTCGTCGCGCCGGGCTGGGTTTCCGAAAGCGCCTTTCTCGCCGGCTACGGCGCGGCGCAGGCGGTCCCCGGCCCGCTGTTCACCTTCGCAGCCTTCCTCGGCGCGGTCGCCTCCGCCCCGCCCGGCGGCGCGCTCGGGGCGGCGCTGGCGCTGGTCGCGATCTTCCTCCCCGGCGCCCTCGTCCTCATGGCCGCGCTGCCGTTCTGGCGTCGGCTCGGGCCGGGCCGTCGTGCGCGCGCGGCGATGGCTGGCGTCAACGCGGCGGTGGTCGGCCTGCTCGCCTCGGCGCTTTACGATCCGGTCTGGACGAGCGCGGTCCGCTCGCCCGTGGACGTCGCCCTGGCCGTCGCGGGCTTTTCGGCGCTGGTCGCCTGGCGGACGCCGCCGCTCGTCGTCGTCGCGGCGCTCGCCGCGGCCGGGGCGGCGACCGGGATTGCGCGGTGAGAGTGAGGTCCCGCGGCGCTCCCCGCTTCCCGGCCCCACGGCGTTCGCGCTCCGGACGGCGCACGGCCGCCGCCGCTCCCCGGCTGATGGGGAAGTCGACCCGCGCGTTCAGGTCGCCGCGTCCTTGGACGTGCGACGAAAGGCCGAGGGCGAGACGCCGTATTTCCACTCGAACAGCCGGCAGAAGTGCTCGAAATCCGTTGCGCCGCAGGCCAGGGCGATTTCGGCGACCGACATCCGCGCGAACCGCGGCTCGGCCAGCCGGTCCTTGGCGATCTCGACCCTGCGCAGGTTGACCCGGTCCCAGAACCAGTCCCCGACGTCCCGCATCAGGGCGTGAACCTCGCTTTCCGCGACGCCGAGTCGCTCGGCCACCGCCTGCGCCGAAAAGCCCGGCGTCGCCGCGTCCGCTTCGATCGCCTGGACGATCGCCGCGCGTTGCGCCGCCCTGAGCCCGCGCGACCGGGCGAGCGCTCTTTCCTCGCCCTTCGCCCCGAGCAGCAGGGCGCAGAGATCGGCGAAATGGTCGGCGACCGTCGGCGCGAGGTCGCGATCGAGGCCGATTTCCGATTGGAACAAGGCGTCGGCGTAGTCGACCAGCAACGTCAGCTCGGGAGCGTCCGGCGCGACCGGCGTGACGAGACGCTGCGCCAACTGCGGGACCCGGTCCGACAGCGCCTCGATCGGCAGGAACACGGTGAGGTAGAGTCCGTCGGGGTCGTACGCGGCGCTCCCGCCCTCCGCGCTCGACGCGAACATCCCGCTACCCTCGCCCCCTTCGCACGCGCGCCCGAGTTGCTCGCAGCGGCGGCGGCCGCGCAGCACGACGCTGAGCGCGATCTCCGGCCGCCCGCCCGGGGGGCGGTTCGCGAGCAGCCGATAGCGGGCCGCCCGGGGCCCGCGCCACAGCGTGGCTCCGGGAAGATGAAGGAAAAACGAGGTCGAGTGGGCCGGGCTCGCCTTCGCCGATGCGGCGGCGCCGGCCGGCTCGCCGATGCGGACCTTCCACGTCGGCGCGATCGCCCTCGCGGCGTTCCGGTCGCCCGTCACGGGCTGCGGCCGGATGCGTTCGTCGAGCGCAAGCGCGAGCCCTGCGCGGCCCGGTCCGGGGTCCGCGAGGACCGCCGCCCCGATCGCTGCGACCCGGGCCGGCGCCAGCCCGGCGATCAGCCATTCGATCCGTGTGTCGGTCATGTCGGCGACGAGGTTCAGCGCTTGCCGATCGAGGCGCTGGCCGCTTTCCCAACGGGCGACGGTCTCGGGCGCGACGCCGAGGAATGTCGCGAAGCTCTGTTGCGACCGGTCCATGTGGAGCCGGACGCCGCGGATGCGGGCGCCGACGTCGGACATCGCGCTTCTGGACAGGCCGGCCTCCGCCTCTCGCGCTTCGCTCGCGGTTCCCGACGGCGCCTCGGCGGCGACGATCTCGGTGGCGATGATGACGCCGCCGATCGCTCCGCTGACGTCGCGCCACGGACGCACCTCCCACTTGACCCACTGCGCGCCGCCGTCGGCCCGCTCGAAGCGCTCGCCGGCGGAGGATTCGGTGGCGCCGGCCAGACATCGGCGATGAACGGCCTTCCAGCGTTCGCCGATGTCGGGGCAGAGGTCGTAATGGCGCTGGCCGACGATCGGCGGCTTCAGCCCATAGTCGGACAACCATTTCGGACTCGCGGCGAGGTACCGCATGTCGCGGTCGAACATGGCCATCGCCTGCGGGACGCGAGCGACGACTCGATCGACGCCATCCCATTTGTCGGTCATGACATGACACTGTGATAACGAAAGCGGCGTCAGCTACGATAGAGGTTTCTTGTTGTCAACAAAGCTTTGCCATATGAGATATGGTCAAGGCGACGCTCCCCGCGCCGCAGGCGGACGCGGCCGGGCGAAGCTCGATACGAGGCCTTTGGCCTCGCGGGGATCGCGTTCGTGACGGAGAGCGACACACCTTGGCACTCTGCCCGAGCCGGAGGACCTGGCCGAGGCGATCATCGAAACATCGAGGCGGGCTCGCAAGCCTCGAGGCGGTGCTGGCGGGCTCGCCGGTCGCGATAGCCGGCGCGCGACCGTGATCAGCTCTAGCCGGTGTTTCAGAAGTCATTGTGAATGAGATTGAATAAATGAGAAATTCAGGATAAGGTGATCGGTGCCGCCGGAGTCTTATCACGATGAAATCGCGTGTTTATCTTCGCTCCGTTCCTTCCGCGTGCGGCCTGAACGATTCAGCGGCAGGGAAGCGCGAAAACGGCGTCGGCGGCGCGAGTCGCCCGCAACTGCCAACCCCGTCATTGCGAGGAGCGAAGCGACGAAGCAACCCATGCCGCCGCTTGCCTCCTGCGGAAAAAATCGCTCCGTCTTCTGCTCGCAACGAAGGGCGGCGGGACGATCAGAGGGCGCAACAGCAGCCCAGCGGCCCTGGATCGCTTCGCTTCGCTCGCGATGACGGCGCTGTTCGCTGCCGGCTTGGGAGTTACAGTCGCCCGCGAAAGTCCGTGCAAGTCTCTGAAAAGGCAAGAAACAGGCTCGGATTTGTGAACCGCGTTCAACGGCAGGGCGCCCGTCTCGGGCGCCCGGGCGGCGGGACGCCGCCCCTCCCGGGGCGCGCCTTGTCCGGTTCCTCGCGCACTACCGCTTCGGGATTGACAGTGACCCGTATCTCCCAAGGTGGACGCCGAAGAACGCCGTCATCGCGAGCGACCCCCGGGTCGAAGAGCCCGGGGGGAAGCGACCCAGGGGCCGCTGGGCTGCTGTTGCGGCTCGTGGACCGCCACGCCGTCCCTCGAGCTTCGTTGCGAGCAGAAGACGGAGCAATCCCTGCAAAATGGACGCAAACTGCGTCGTGGATTGCTTCGTCGCTTTGCTCCTCGCAATGACGGGGTTGGGAGTGACAGTGACCCGGAAAAGTCAGCGCAACGCTTTGAAAAGGCGCGAAACGGGCTCGGATCCGGCCAGCCGCCCTCCTCCCGCTGACGGAAGACGCCGCCGCCCCGCTCCGCGCTTGCGCCCGCCCGGGAATCCCTCGACAATCCTTTGATCATGCGGAAAACCGGCCCGGAAGCGACGGCTCGGCGACAGGGGGCGGGATGACGATGGCGGAGACGGTCGAGGACCCGCACGCAACGAGCGGCCGCCGCGTGCTGGTCTTGGGGGCGGCCGGGAACCTCGGCCGGCGCGTGGCGGCGAGCGCGCTGGCGGCGAACCATCGGGTGACCGCGTTCGTGCGCAGCCGGGCGACGCTCGAGGAGCGCTGGCGGGCGCCGCTTCCGGCGGCGATGCGGGTGGTCGAGGGCGACGTCCTCGACCGGGCCCGCCTCGGGCCGGCGATGCGCGATTGTGACGTCGTCGTCAGTTGCGCCGGCAACGCCTTCGACGGCGACAGCTTCGTCCAGCTCTTCGACGCCGTCGCTTCGACGGCCGAGGCGGCGTTGGGCCGGGGCGGCCGGGTCTGGATGCTGGCCGGTCTGGCGGTCCTCGATATCCCGGGGGCCGGCCGGCGCGGACTCCATCTTCCCGGCGTGCCGCGCGCCTACCGCGCGCATGGGGTGAACCTTCGGCGCCTGCAGCGCTCGGCGCTGGCCTGGACCCTGGCGTGTCCGGGGCCGATGATTCCGGCGACCGACACGACGGGACGGTTCGCGCTGCGCGCCTCGATCGACACGGTCGCGGTCGAGCCGCCGGGCTGGCTCCGCTTTACGCCCGACATCGCGCTGGCTCTGTTTCTGAAGTCGAAAGTTCCGACTCTGACGGCGACTTACGAAGACGTTGCGCAGGTCATCGTCGATCGCCTCTTCGACGACGCCCTCGCCGGTCATCGCGTCGGGTTCGCGCTTCCCGCCGGCGAGACCCTGCGCAAGGCGGGTTGGCGGCCGGGACGCCGCTCGGCGGTGGAATGAGCGAGTCCGTCTGCGGGCGCGCCGGTCGAACTGCGCCGGCTCAGTCGATCATCGCCGCCTTCAGAATGTTGACCATCGTGGCGTGCGCCGGCTTGTCGCTCGTGTTGCGGATCAGGTGGGGGCGATCGCAGCGGTAGCGCAGCGTCTCGCCGGCGCGGACCTGGTCGACCGTTCCGCCGACGTCGACCTCGAGTTCGCCCTCCATCACGGACAGGCATTCGACCGAGCCGCGCGCGTGCGCGGCCGATTCCAGCACCCCCCCGGGATCGGCCTGGAAATCGTACCATTGCAGCCAGTCGACCGTCTTCAGCCATCCGGTCACGGCCAGCCGGCACAGGCCGTCGTCGGACACGAAGATCGGCGTCGCGCCGCGGCTCAGGTGCTCGATGAACGGTCCGTCGTCGCCGCCGGTGAGCATCGACTGGATCGTGACGTCGAGCGCGCGCGCCAGCCGCCAGATGGTGGTCAGCGTCGGGTTGGTCTCGTTGCGCTCGATCTGCGAGATGATCGATTTGGCCACCCCCGACTGGGTCGAGAGGTCCGCCAGCGACAGGCCGTAGCTCTTGCGCAGCCGCAGCACCGCGAGGCCGAGCTGGCTCGACAGCGCCGCGGCGCCGGCCTCGAGGACTTTCGCGCGGTCTTTGCCTTCGACGCCCATGAATGCGCTCCCGAACGGAATCCGGGCCGATAGCTAGCGCGGCGCGGCCGGAATATCGAACGCTTTCGATCGCGAGCGAGGGGAGATTCGCGGCGATAGCTGCAAACGGGCGGCGAGGCGATTCAGGCCGACCGCCCTCCGGCGACGTCCCTGAGGCCCGCCGCCCTGCGCTCCCAGGCCAGCAGCGCGCCGCCGGCGGTCATGACGATCGCGGCGCCGGCGAGAACGCCCGCGGTCGGGATCTCCGCGAACAGGAGCCAGCCGAGCGCGGCCGCCCAGATCATCGCGACGTAATCGAACGCGGCGATGACGGAGGCCTCCGCAAAGCGGTAGCTGTGGGTGAGAAAGATCTGGCCGCAGCCGCCCAAGAGCCCGATCGTCGCCAGCGCGGTGAAGGAAAGGGCGCCGGGCGCGACGAAGCGCTGGCCCGAGGCCAGCGCCGTGAGGGCCGTCCCCTCGGGCCAGGCCGCCGCGAGGAGGAGGAGCGCGAGGCTCAGGACCGCGGTGACGGCCGAGAAGTAGAACACGATCGCGCCGGTCGACTCGGAGCGGGAGAGGCGGCTGATCTGGACCATCGCGAAGGCGGTCGAGGCGGCGCCGGCGAGGGCGGCCGAGACGCCGGCGACCGAGCCGACCCCGCCTCCGAGATGGCCGGACAGCATCACCAGGACCCCGAGGAATCCCGCCACCACCGCGCCCGCCCGTGCCGGAGTCACGGCCTCGCCGAGCGCGACCGACGCGAGCGGAACCACCAACAGCGGCGAGACGAAGGTGAAGGCCGCGGCGTCGGCGAGCGGCAGGAACGCGAGCGAGACGAAGTAGCCGTACATCCCGCCCGAGCCCGCGAGCGATCGTCCGACGTGGCCGAACGGGCGCGTCGTTTTCAGCGCCGACGGCCATTCGCCGCGCGAGGCGAGCCAGAGGGCCAGCGTCGCCATCGCGAACAGGGAGCGGAAGAACACGATTTCCGAGACCGGAAAGTCCGGCGACGAGGCCTTGATGAGGGCCGCCATCAACGCGAACGCCAGCGTCGCGCCAATTTTCATGGCGACGCCCTTGAGCATGACGGTCGAACTCGGGATCTTCCGCTCTAGAACGTCCCCGGGAAGGCGCCGCCGTCGATCAGGATGTTCTGCCCGGTGATGAAGCCCGCGTGGGCGCTGGCCAGGAACGCGCACAGCGCGCCGAACTCGGCCGGGTCGCCGAACCTCCGCGCCGGGCTGCGCGCCGCCGCGTCGGCTTCCGCCGTTTCGAACGGCACGCCGCGCTCAGCCGCGGTCCGCGCGATCGCCGACCGCTGCCGGTCGGTGGCGAAGGCGCCGGGAAGGAGAAAATTGATCGTCACATTGTCGCGCACGGCGCCGCGGGCGGCGGAGGCGAGGAAGGCGGTCAGGCCGGCGCGCGCGCCCGACGACACGTCGAGCCCGGCGAGCGGCGCGCGCACCGATCCCGAGGTGATGTTGACGATCCGCCCGAACCTGCGCGCCGCCATGCCGGGAAGCAGCGCCTGCACCAGCGCGATCGGGGTCAGCATATTGGCTTCGACCCCTGCGAGAATGTCGCCGCGGGTGATCGCGCCGAACGCCTTGAACGGCGGGCCGCCGTTGTTGTTGATGAGAATGTCGGCCTCCGGCGCCGCGGCGATCAGCGCCTCGCGGGTCGCGGGATCGTCGAGGTCGCCGGCAATCTCGTCCACCGTCACGCCGAAGCGCGCGCGGATCTCGCGCGCCGTCGCGGCGAGCGTCTCGGGGTCGCGGCCATTGAGCGCGAGCGTGCACCCGGCCTCGGCGAGCGCGATCGCCGCGGCGCGTCCGAGCCCCTTGCTCGAGGCGCACACGATGGCCTTGCGGCCGGAAATACCGAGATCCATATCGCCCTCCAATCCATCGCGGGGTCGGATTCAGGACCGCGGACGGTTCGACCCGCGCGCTCCGCGTCATCGAAGCGACACGAGAATCTGCGCAGAGATTTTCAAATCAGGGTCTTAATGCGAGAGGGCCGGCGTGTCCAAGCAGCTCGGAAGCCATCGCTATCGCACGCTGTTCCTGTCGGATCTTCATCTCGGCACGCGCGGCTGCCAGGCGCATCTCATTCTCGACGTGCTCCGGCATGTCGAGGCCGATACGATTTACCTCGTCGGCGACATCATCGACGGGTGGCGGCTGCGTTCGGGCTGGTACTGGCCGCAGCAGCACAACGACGTGGTGCAGAAGCTCCTGCGCAAGGTGCGGCGCGGCGCCAGGATCGTGTTCGTGCCCGGCAATCACGACGAATTCGCGCGCCAGTTCCTCGGCCTGAGCTTTGGCGGCATCAAGATCAAGCGACATGCGATCCACCTCGCGGCCGACGGCAAGCGCTACCTCGTGATGCACGGCGACGAGTTCGACGTGGTGGTGCGCCACTCGAAGTGGCTCGCTTTTTTCGGCGACTGGGCCTATGAAACGGCGCTGTTCGTCAACACGCACTTCAATACGGCGCGGCGGGCGGTGGGGCTTCCGTACTGGTCGTTTTCGGCCTGGGCGAAGCTCAAGGTCAAGGAAGCAGTCAATTTCATCGGCTCGTTCGAAAGCGAGCTGGCCGGCGAGGCGAAGCGGCGCGGAGTCGACGGTGTCGTCTGCGGGCACATCCACCACGCGGCGATCCGCGAAATCGACGGGATAACCTACGTGAATACGGGCGACTTCGTGGAATCCTGCTCCCTGGTGGTCGAGCATTTCGACGGGCGGCTCGAAGTGATGCGCTGGCCGGTCGAGCTGAAGACGCTCGCGCCTGAGGACAATGCGCCGTTCGAAGACGAGGCGAAAGAGGTCGAGGCGGAAGCGGCATAACATGCGCATTCTCATTGCGACCGACGCGTGGCGGCCGCAAGTCAACGGCGTCGTCTCGACCTTGGAGCGGATGACCAGGGCCGCGGCCGAGTTTGGCGCGGAATTCGAGTTCATCACCCCGCAGGGGATGTGGACTGCGCCGATGCCGACCTATCCGGACATCCGCCTCGCCATCACGACGCCGTCGCACATCAGCCGCCGCATCGAGGCGGCGGCGCCGGACCACATCCACATCGCCACCGAAGGCCCGATCGGCTGGCTGACGCGCCGCCATTGCCTGAAGGTCCGGCGCATCTTCACCACCAGCTATCACACGCGCTATCCCGAATACATTTCCGCCCGCACCGGCTTTCCCGAGCGGCTGACCTACGCCGGCCTGCGCCGCTTCCATGCGCCCGCCGCGGCCGTGATGGCGCCCACTCCGACGATCGGCGAGGACCTGAAACGGCGCGGCTTCGAGCGCGTTCGCCTGTGGAGCCGCGGCGTCGATCACGACCTGTTCCGGCCGCGCGGCGACGTCGGCCTCGATCTGCCGCGGCCGATCTTTCTCTGCGTCGGCCGGGTCGCGGTGGAGAAGAATCTCGAGGCGTTGCTCAGCCTCGACCTGCCGGGCTCGACGGTGATCGTCGGCGACGGGCCGGCCCGGGCGGCGCTGCAGCGCCGCTTTCCGCGCGCGCATTTCCTCGGCGCCCGGCATGGCGAGGCGCTGGCCGAGGTCTACGCCAGCGCCGACGTGTTCGTCTTCCCGTCCCGCACCGATACGTTCGGCATCGTCCTGATCGAGGCGATGGCGAGCGGGCTGCCGGTCGCCGCGTTTCCGGTTCCCGGCCCCATCGACGTCGTCGGACCCGACGCGGGGGTGCTCGACGAGGATCTGCGCGCCGCCTGCCTCGGAGCGCTCGAGATTCCGCCGCAAGCGGCGCGGGAATACTCCCTGCGCTACACCTGGAAGGAAAGCGCGCGGCAGTTTCTCGACAACATCGAGATCAGCCGCGGCAAGCTCGCCCGGGTCAAGTGGAGGAGACGGCTCGAACTGGTCGATGGCGGGTGAGGGAGCGAAAGGATCCGTCGATGATTCGCGTCCTCGTCGCCGGCCTCACGCCGGCCGCCGCGCTGGCCGAAGAGGCGGCGCCGACGATTCGGGGCGAGGCGCACGCGCGCACGGGAGCCGCGATGGGCGCGCTCGCGCCGGCGCCGCGCGCCGAAGCCGGATAGGGGCGCCTTCGCGGCGAACCCGGACACCGAGGGGTCGAAGGTCAATATCGACGCGCCGCGCCAGCGCCTGGTCGACATGAATGCCGTCACGTCGACGGCGGCGCCCGCTTGGACGCGACCGCCGACGACGGGCCGGCGGCGGACTCGATCCGCCGCATGGTCCTGGCGCATGCGGCGACGATGAACGGCCTCTGGCCAAGTATGCAGCCAAACTCGGCGGCCTCGGCTTTTTCGGCGTCATGACCTCCGGGATGCGCCATCAGATGCATCACCGGATGATTGTGCACTCTGATCGCGTCTGGAGATGCCCCGTCGCTTCGGTCGTTGCGTGCGCGTCACACTGGGATTGCGCGAGCCGAATGGGCACTGTGGAAGCCGGCAAAACCGAGCGCCGCGAAACCGAGGCTCATCATGGCCCAGGTGGCCGTCTCGGGCCCATTGATCTGCAAGGCCAGGGTGTTCGTCTTGGCGCCGCCTGCGACAGCGGGCGTCATAAAGAACCCTGCCGGCTTCGCGCCGACCGATCCCGGCAGCCACGCCGCGACCGACGCCGCCGCGAGTAGAACGCCCTTCCCCCCATAGTTTTCCATGTTTAGCTTTTGCGAAAGAAAGGTCAACGACGATAACTCACGGGGAAATCAGGGGCGCCGGGACGACTTCGGGATCCGATCCTGCGGGGAGGCTTCCTGCCGCGCCCAGCGCTCGAGGCGGCGATGAGAATCTCACCCATGACCGTGATGATGGGGTCGAATCGGGTTGCTCCGCCCGGGAGCGACCCCCGGGTCCTGCTGGCGAAGGCGATGGCGAGAAGGGCGACGGTCGTGGCGCTCACCGCGACGCCCGTCATCGACCAGCTGGTCTCACGCACGATCGGCGGCAGGGCGGGGGCAACGCGAAGTCGCTCCGATCGCGACGCAGCCCAAAAAGCCGCCGGCGGCGACGACCAGCCAGCGCGCAGGGGACTCGGTCCTGCCATGGACTTGCCGGCCTTGCGAGCCAAAGGCGACTGGCGCGCCGGCGGGAAGAAACGCCGACGCGCCTGTCGCCGCGTGCGGCGAGCGCGGACGACGGCCGCCGGTCAGGCCGGCAGCTGCCGCTCGTAGTCCGTCCGCAGACGGACCATCTCGTCCCAGAACGGCCGCGCCTCGCCGCCGGCGATCCGGACTGCGAGGAGGTCGAGATGGGCGTGCCAGCCGGCGCTGACGCCGAGCGTCGTCTTGCGGTCGGGAAGGCGGCTATGGATAACGGTCAGCAGCGTGCGTTGGCCGTTCCCCTCGAGCTCGAATGCGACATGGCCGGCGCCCGGCCACTCGAACGCCAGCCGGCGGGGCGGATCGCAGGCGGTGATCCGGCCCTGCATCCGATGTTCCTCGGAATAGCCTTCCGGCCGCGCGCCCGACGGGGTCGTCAACTCGTCGTTGCGCCAGACGAACTCGAACGGCGCGCCGACCCTCGGCTCCATCACGCCCGCCGCAAGCCAGCGGCGACGCAGCGAATCGTCGGTGAGATAGGCCCAGACGCGCTCGATCGGGGCGGGCAGGAGCCGTCGGATGGTCAGCGTGGCGGGTTCGGTCAGCGCGCCGTAAAGGTCGAGGGCGGCGGCGTCGGTCATGGGTTCCTCCTTGGTTTCGGTCGGCAAATCAGGGCTTGGCGTCGTCCTCCTCGCGGAGCAGACGTTCGAGCGCGTCGAGCCTCGGGGTCCAGAACCGCGCGTAGACGGCGAGCCATTGCTGCGCGCTCGCGAGCGGCCCGGGATCGAGCCGGCAGATGTGGGTGCGCCCGCGGATCTCGCGACAAAGCAGACCCGCGTTCTCCAGCGCCTTGACGTGCTTCGAGGCGGCGGCGAGCGACATCGAGAAAGGCTCCGCGAGTTCCGTCACCGTCCGCTCGCCCTCCGACAGCGCGCGCAGCATTTCGCGACGGGTGGGGTCGCTGAGTGCGTGAAAGACGGCGTCGAGATTGGGATCGTTTAATTCAACCATCTGGTTTAACCTAGCGCCGCGCACGCGTGAGTCAACCATTTGGTTGAATAGCGGCGCGCTCTTTTTGCCCTGCCCCTGATCCGCAGCGCCCGGCTCCGCGTTTCGCTGACAGCGCGATGCGGCCGCGATGCCCCGAGCGAGCCAGAGACCCATGCGCCGATCTGAACTTTCGACCGACTACAGGATCGGGACGCTCTACGCCCTCGTCACCGCGATGCTGTATGCGGTGCAGGAGCCGTTCAGCTTTCCGGCGGCCCACGGGCTGTCCACGGTGCAGTTCGTCTGCCTGACGCAGATCGCGCTGTTCGTGTCGATCCCGCTGGTGACATTTCGGGCCGCGAGCCGCCGCGATCTCCTCGCCCTGCTGGCCGAGCCGGAAAACTACGCCAGGCTCGCGGTTATATTCGCGGTCGGGCTGAGCGGCCTGCTGCTCTACAATGTCGGACTGAGCGACGCCAACCCGATCATCGTCTCGGCGGTCCTGAACCTTCTGCCGTTCTGGGCGGCGCTGGTGGCGCTGGCGATCTCCGGCGTTCCGATCCCGGTGTCGCCGGCGGTGTTCTTCTCCTGCTTCCTCGGCGCCTTCCTCGGGGCGATGATGGTCGCCTGGAGCCAGGTCTCGGCCGCCGACCAGCAGACGTGGGACGCGCTCGTCCAGAGCCTGTTTCGCGGCAGCTGGATCTACGCGCTGCCGGTTCCGGTCTGCACCGCGCTCGGCGGCACCCTGATGGCCCGATGGTTCGCGAAATACGACGAGGCCGCCGCAGTGGCGGCGAACTTTCTGTTCGCCAACGTGCTCCTGATCCCGGCGACCCTCGTGTTTCTCTACCGTCGCTCGGAACTCGGCTTCGACGGAGCGGCCCCGGCGGTCGCGCTGATGTTCGCGGGCACGATCGTGGCCGCCTCGGTCGGCCGGATCGTGTTCCAGATCGCGCTGACGGCGACCGGCGGCGACAACGGCTTCGTGTCGATGTTCCTCAACCTCGTGCCGGCGCTGACCGCGCTCGTTTCCTTCGTGCTGGTGCGCTGGATTCCCGATCTGCGCTTCGCCTTCGACGGCCGGTTCTTCCTCGGCCTGGCGCTGATCGTGGCGTCGCTGGCGCTGTTTTCGGCGCGATCCTGGCGGGCGCCGGCGCGCGGCGGGTGAGCCCTGGGCCGCCGTTGACGGCGGGGCCGGCGCGCCTGTAGGCCGTCCCGACCTCCGACCGGGGTTCCCTCATGCGCACAGAGCAATCCGGCGACGGCTTCTGGGCTGGCGCGCGCGACATCCTGCCGCTCGCGGCGGGCGTTTCGGTCTATGGCCTCGCCTTCGGGCTGCTCGCGGCGCAGGCCGGCTTTTCGCCGCTTCAGATCGGCGCGATGGGCGCGCTCGTCTATGCCGGCAGCTCGCAGATCATCATGAGCCAGCAATGGCTGGCGGGCGCCGGCTTCGCCGGGTCGGTGGTCGCGGGCCTGATCCTCAACCTGCGGTTGCTGCTCATCACCGCCTCGCTGCGCGACGTGTTCGCTGGCCGGCCGTGGTGGCAGACGGCGTTCGGGGCGCATCTCGCGGCCGACGAGAACTGGGCGCTGCTGCTGGCCGGGCGCGCGCGCGGGCGGCGGGTCGGCTACGCCTACCTGATCGGCGGCGGGCTCGCGCAGATGGCCGCCTGGTGCGGATCGACGACGGCCGGGGGGCTGTTCGCTGAGGCCATTCCCGATCCCAGGGGGCTCGGCATCGATTTCGCCTTCACCGCCGCCTTCATCGCGATCGCCCGGTCGCTGTGGCGGGGCCGGAGCGACCTCTTGCCGTGGTTCGTATCGGTCGCCGTCGTGTTCGCCGGGGTGAAGCTCGCGGGGGCGCCGGCGCACTGGATGCTGGCGCTCGGCGGCCTCATAGGCGCTGCGACCGCGGGAGCGCGCGCGTGATGGACGAGCATTGGCTGTTGATCGCGGCGCTCGCCGCCGGAACCTTGTCCATCCGGCTCGCCGGCGCATGGGCGGGGCAGGCGATCCCGGCGCATGGGCCCCTCGCGCGCGCGCTCGACGCGCTGCCCGGCTGCCTGATCGTGGCGCTGGTCGCGACCTCGATGCTGACGGGGGGCTGGCGCGAATGGGCCGCCGGCGCGATCGCCGCGGCCGCGGCGGTCGCGACCCGCAGCGTTCCCGCCACCATGGCGGTCGGGATCGCCGCCATCTGGGCGCTGCGGCACATGGTCTGACACCGTCCGCCCGACCGAATGCAGCCATTCGCACCGGGGGAATTCGTCGGCGTTTCGGGAAGCGGCCGCCGCGCGCGGAGACGGGTTCGCCTCCGGAAACGAGACTTTCCAGACGCTTGCGGCGCGTTTCGGTTCCGCGCGCAACGCCCAGGCCTCGGCGCGCCTCGGGAAGGACGGGCGGTCGTCGACGCCGAGGCGGGGGCGACGACGCTTCCCGCCGTCCTCGCGAGGAGCCCGAAGGGCGACGCGGCGATCCAGGCGCCGCCTGCGCCGACGGTGAAGCGCGGCGACGCCCGGCATACGGCAGACCTCGGCCGCGTCCCCCTGGATCACCACGTCGCTTCGCTCCTCGCGATGACGGCGGCCTGTGTGTTCCGTCCGCGCACGCCGCCCGTCGAGCCGGGATGGTCGTTGCGGGGCGCGATGAACGCGCCCGTCGCCCCGGCACGCGCCCGGAGACGGGTTCGGCTCCGGAAACCAGACTTTTCAGACGCTTGCGGCGCGTTTCGGTTCCGCGTGTAACTCCCAAGCCGGCAGCGAACAGCGCCGTCATCGCGAGCGACCCCCGGGTCGAAGAGCCCGGGGGGAAGCGATCCAGGACCGCTGGGCCGCTGTCGCGCCCTCTGGTCGTCCCGCCGCCCTTCGTTGCGAGCAGAAGACGGAGCGATTTTTTCCGCAGGAAGCAAGCGGCGGCATGGATTGCTTCGTCCCCCCGGGCTCTTCGACCCGGGGGTTGCTCCTCGCAATGACGGGATTGGGAGTTACTTCCGCGCACGGCGCCGCGCGGGGGGTGACGGCCGTTGCGCGCCGCGACGAGCCCGCCCGTCGCCTCGGGCGCGCGCCCTGAGGCGGGTTCGGCTCCGGAAACGAGACTTTTCAGAGTCTTGCGGCGCGTTTTGGTTCCGCGCACGGCGCCGACCTGGTGGTGCTCGCCGTTGCGCGCCGCGGCGAACGCGCCGTTCGGCTCGGGCGCGCGCCGGACAATGAGGCTGCGCACTTCCGAGTGTTTGCGGACAAGGCCCTTGGGCGAGCGGCGGACTTCAACCACGGGCGGCCTCGATGACGTCTCGATGGAACAAAGGTAGAACATGTTTGCGAGGTTGGCAAGGAATTGCCGGGCGCGGGCCTTAGGCCGGCGCGAGACCGCTGCCCCACAGAGCGCAACCCGGCTAACTCACAGCCGGAGCGCGATTCATGAACCCGATTTTGATTCAGGACCATTTCAACGAGATCAGCCGGCGGAAGACGTTTTCCGCACGGAAACCGAAAGGTGATCTCCGAGGCCTTCGGGGAGTTTATCAAAGCATGGTTCGGAGGCGACGATGGCCGAGCCGCATTGTTCCGCGGCGAGACGCCCTCCCGTGCCGCGTCCGAGGTTCCCGCACGCCTACCCCGCCAGCCCCAGCGCCGTCACGATCGCCTCGACCTCGGCTTCCGGCGTCTCGCCGGCGTCGATGGTGACGACCGGTTCGCCGGGCAGGGGTTCTTCGAGCGTGTCGAACTGGCTGCGCAGCAGCGAAGCCGGCATGTATTCGTGATGGCGGGCGGCGACGCGGCCGGACAGCAAAGCCGGCGACCCCTTCAGGTAGACGAAGCGCAGGTCCGGCCGCGCGGCCAGCAGCCGCTCGCGATAGCTGCCCTTGAGCGCCGAGCAGGTGACGAGGCCCGACCGGCCCTCGGCCGCCCAGGCCTTCAGCAGCGCGCCGATCGCGTCGAGCCACGGCCAGCGATCTGCGTCGTCGAGGGGAATACCGCGGCGCATCTTCTCGACGTTCGCCGGCGGGTGCAGGGCGTCGCCTTCCGCCATCGTCCAGCCGAGGCGCTGCGCGAGCCTGTCGCCGACCGTCGACTTGCCGCTGCCGGAGACGCCCATGATCACCAGCGCTTGCGCCGGGCCGGTCATTGCGCCGCGCTTCCCTCGAGCGCCGTCGCGCCGTTCGGTTCGGGGATCGGCTCGATCCGCCCGAGGACGAAGACGTAGGAGATAATCCCGATCATCAGCACGACGCCCGCGACCAGGAAGGCGTTGGTGAACGAATGCGTGGCGCCGACGATGAAGCCGGTGACCGCCGGCGCCACCGCGCCCATCAGGTTGTTGAAGAAATTCATCACCCCGCCGATGCTGCCGGTGCCGCCGCGCGGCGCGATCAGCGACGGGATCGACCATCCGACCGGCGCGGCCGCGGCGAGCCCGCTGAGCGCGATCGAGATCCAGACGATCGCCCAGACCGGGCTCGAGGTCGTGGTGGCGCCGAACACCGCCAGGCCCAGAACCATGCCCGACACCAGCACGGTCTTGCGGACGATCGTTTCGTCGTGGCCGCGGGCGATCAGGTGGTCGATCAGCCAGCCGCCGACGACGAGGTCGGCCACGGTGGCGAACGCCCACGGAATCGCCGCGTAGCCGGCCGACTTGATGATGCTCATGTGCATCTCCGAGACGAGGTAGCCGGGCAACCAGGTGAGGAACAGGTAGAAGGAATAGCCGTAGGCGGCGAAGCCGATGGTCAGCCCCCAGACTTTTCGGTTGCTGAGCACGTAGCCGAGCATGGCGAACGGGCTCGCGCCGGACGGGCCTTCCGGCGTCGCGCCGCCGGCGACGATATAGGCGCGCTCCTCGCGGCCGAGCTTCGGATCCCGGCTCGGGTCGCGGTAGAGGACCCAGTAGGCGACGAAATAGGCGAAGCTCAGGATCGCCGTCAGGCCGAAGCCCCAGCGCCAGCCGAAGGTGACAATCGCGACGGCGACCAGCGGCACGCCGATCACGTTGGAGAACTTCGCCGCCGCGTCGAAAATCGCGGTCGCGGTGGCGCGCTCGCCGCGCGGGAACCAGTAGCCGGTCGCCTTGGAGTTGGCGGGGAAGGCGGGGGCCTCGGCGACGCCGAGCAGCACCCGGGCGGCGAAGATCGTGCCGAAGCCGCCGGCGAAGGCGACGATCGCCGAGGCGACCCCCCACAGGAAGGCGCCGAGGCGGCTGACGCTGGTCACGCCCCATCGGTCGAGCACCATGCCGACCGGGATCTGGAGGATGGCGTAGGACCAGAAGAAGGCGCTGAACAAGAGACCGAGATCGCCCGGGGTCAGGTTGAACTCCTGCTGCAGCTGGGGGGCGGCGACGGAAATGTTCACCCGGTCGAAATAGTTGATCAGGATGCCGACCCCGAGCAGCACGCCGATCGTCCAGCGCCGTCGTCCGACGGCCGCGGCTGTCGCCATGGCCTCTCTCCTCCCGGTCTCCCCGCCCGCCAAGGTGCGCGCGCGGCGCCGGCTCTGTCAATCGACCCGCCGGCCGGCCGGGGCAGTCGCTTGAACGTCCGCGACGCGCCTCCTCCCCCACGAGAGCCCGCGCCCGGGCGCGCGCAAGCGCGGCCCGGGTGGCGGCGGGGACGCAGCCGGTCGCCAGAGGACGGGCTTCAAGCAATGATCCCGGCCGGCCGCCCTTCAGCGAAAGACGTGTTTTGAGCGGACGCGTTCACATCCGTGAAACCATGCGGCTTTGCTGGACCTTAACTGTGCCGGAAGGCTCCCGCCGGATCGGGGGTTCGATTCATTTCTCGGCAAATTTTACCGGGCAGGGTCACGCCACAGAAAGGCGGCCGGTTCTCTGGGCCGCGGCGTCGAGTGCGTAAGGGGTGTCCGCGATGGGGTTTGCTGTCGAGAAAAGCCGGACGATCATCAGCGCCATGATTCTCGGCCGCAAGGTCACCGCGCAGGACGTCGCCTGGCTGAGACGGGAGGTGTTCGCCGACGGCGAGGTGACCCGCGAGTCGGCCGAAGAGCTGTTCGCCGTGGTGCGCGCCGGCATGAGCAATGCGCCGGAGTGGACGGAGCTGTTCGTCGAGCTCATCACCGATTACGTGGTCTGGCAGTCGCGGCCGACCGGCGTCGTCACCGACGAGGAGGCGGAGTGGCTGATCGGGCGCGCCGACGAGTGCAAGTCGCTCGATGCGCTGGCGGCGCTGGTCAACGTGCTGGCCGAGGCGCATCGGGCGCCGCAGTGGTTCGTCACCGCGGTGCGGGCGCGCGCGCTGCAGTGGCCGGGCGTCGAGGCGGCGCTGCGGGCGCGCGCCTGACGAGCGGGCGCTCGCGATCGCGGCGTCGCGACGGACGCGTTCGCACGAGAAATCATTCCTTTTGATAGGCCCTGCGACGGCGCGCGCCGTTTACGCGTGGGCGCGCATCCAATAGAACGGCCCCACAACGAAAAGCCGAGCCGTCGTCGCACGGGGAGTCGATGTTCAAAAAAATCCTGATCGCCAACCGAGGCGAGATCGCCTGCCGGGTCATCAAAACCGCGCGCAGGATGGGGATAAAGACCGTCGCGGTCTACTCGGAGGCCGACAAGGACGCCCTGCACGTCGAAATGGCCGACGAGGCCGTGCTGATCGGGCCGCCCGCCGCGGCCCAGAGCTACCTCGTGATCGACAAGATCGTCGCCGCCTGCAAGGAGACCGGCGCCGAGGCGGTTCATCCCGGCTACGGCTTCCTGTCGGAGCGCGCGGCCTTCGCCATCGCGCTCGCCGAGGCCGGAATCGTGTTCATCGGTCCCAACGTCCGCGCCATCGAGGCGATGGGCGACAAGATCGAATCGAAGAAATTCGCCAACGCCGCCAAGGTCTCGACTGTGCCGGGCTACCTCGGCGTGATCGAATCGCCCGAGCACGCCGCCGCGATCGCCGACGAGATCGGCTATCCGGTGATGATCAAGGCGTCCGCCGGCGGCGGCGGCAAGGGCATGCGCATCGCGCACAGCCGCCAGGAAGTCGCCGAGGGCTTCGCCCGCGCCAAGTCGGAGGCGAAAAGCTCGTTCGGCGACGACCGGGTGTTCGTGGAAAAATTCATCGTCAATCCGCGCCACATCGAGATCCAGGTGCTGGGCGACAAGCACGGCAACGTCATTTATCTCGGCGAGCGCGAATGCTCGATCCAGCGCCGCAACCAGAAGGTGATCGAAGAGGCGCCCTCGCCGCTTCTGGACGAGGCGACCCGACGCAAGATGGGCGAGCAGGCGGTGGCGCTCGCCAAGGCGGTGGACTACGACACGGCCGGCACGGTCGAATTCGTCGCCGGCCAGGACAAGAGCTTCTACTTCCTCGAGATGAACACCCGCCTGCAGGTCGAGCATCCGGTGACGGAGTTGATCACCGGCGTCGACCTCGTCGAAGAGATGATCCGCAGCGCCGCCGGCGAAAAGCTGCGCATGACGCAAGCGGACGTGAAGCTCGACGGCTGGGCGGTCGAGAGCCGCGTCTACGCCGAGGACCCGACCCGCAACTTCATGCCGTCGACCGGGCGCCTGGTGCGCTACCGGCCGCCGGTCGAGGGGACGCACGACCGGATCACCGTGCGCAACGACACCGGCGTGTTCGAGGGCGGCGAAATCTCGATCCACTACGACCCGATGATCGCCAAGCTCGTCACCCACGCGCCCGACCGGCTGAGCGCGATCAAGGCCCAGGCGACCGCGCTCGACACCTTCGTCATCGAGGGCATCCGGCACAACATCCCGTTCCTGTCGACCCTGATGCAGCATCCGCGCTGGCGCGAGGGACGGTTGTCGACCGGCTTCATCGCCGAGGAATTCCCAGACGGTTTCCAGGAGCTGCCGGCCGAGGGCGACACCGCCCGGCGGATCGCCGTGGCCGCGGCGCACATGGACCACGTTCTCAACCTGCGCAAGCGCCGCATCTCCGGCCAGTTGCGCGCGCCCGAACTGCTCAGCTTCGACACCAAGCGCGTCGTGGAGATGGGCGAGCGCAGGGTCGAGCTGGAGATGGAGCCGCGGACCAGCGGCGGCCTGTCGATCGCCTTCGCCGACGGGCACAGGGCCTATGTCGAATCGGACTGGAAGCCGGGCGACGCCCTGTGGTGCGGCAACATCGACGACGCGGCGGTCGCGGTGAAGACGCGCGCGATCCCGAACGGATTTCATCTGCGTCACGCTGGCGTCGGCGTCGACGCCCGCGTCTACACCCGGCGCGAGGCTGAACTCGCCGCGCTGATGATCGAGCGCAAGGGGGCGGACGGCTCGAAGGCGCTGCTCTGCCCGATGCCGGGCCTGGTCAAGTCGATCGCGGTCAAGGTCGGACAGGACGTCAAGGCGGGCGAGCAGCTGTGCATCGTCGAGGCGATGAAGATGGAGAACGTGCTGTCGGCCGAGCGCGACGGGATCGTCAAGGCGGTCCACGCCAAGGAGGGCGATTCGCTCGCGGTCGACGCCGTGATCATCGAATTCGCGTGAAGCCGACGCGCCGCCTGATCTCCTCGGGCTCGCCGTTCGAGCGCGCCTACGGCTATTCGCGCGCCGTCGTATCCGGGGAAGACGTCCACGTCTCCGGCACTACCGGCTACGACTACGCGCGGATGACGATGCCGGAGGACCCGGCCGATCAGGCGCGCGCCATTTACGCGACCTTTGCCGCCGTGCTGAAGGAAGCCGGCGCCGCGCTTTCCGATGTCGTGCGGCTGCGCACCTACGTCACCGATTCTGCCTTCTGCGCGCCGGTGCTCGCGGCGCAGGGCGAGGTTTTCGCGGAGATCCGGCCGGCTGCGACGATCGTGGTCGTGTCCGCGCTGCTGACGCCGGAAATGAAAGTCGAGATCGAGGCGGACGCGCGCATCAGCCGCCGCGGCTGACGCCGCTTTCCGATCGGCCTCGCCACAACCGGGGCGAAGACTGCGGGGCGCGGCTCCGCTTGCAGGGGGACGCTCGTCGGGCGCGCCGTCGCGTGGACGCAATTTCGCCCCGACGACGATTTCCAGCCAAGGCGGCCGATCGCCAATCGGCGGCCGCGTCGGCGTCTCGCAAAAAAAAAGCGGCGGCCGTCGTGCGGCCGCCACTCCTGTCGAAGTCCGTCAGGCGGGCTTCTTGACCCAGAGGTTGCAATAGCCGGTCGGCGAGATCTCGCCGTCGACCATCTTGCACTTGTTCGGCGCGACGAAGAAGTTGCAGCCTTCGCAGTCCCTCTTCGAGCCGTCAGCCATCGTCTTCGGCTCGGTCTTGTAGCCCGCGGCGGCCTGCGCCATGAGCGCCTGGGCGCTGCCCGTCATCATCGCCAGGACCGGCACCGCCCCAGCGGCGGCCAGGAGCACCGTCCGCCGGCTCACGCCCTTTCCACATTCACTCATAATCGCCTCTTCCCTTGGATCGCGACTGTCTGCGCCTGCGTCATGCCGCGCGTCGCGCCGTCATTCAACGGCGTTGCGCTGCGGCTTATCGGCGCACGGGCACTATACGCCACAATGACGATTCCGGATCACCCGACATTCGTATCAGCCGAAATTCTGGAATAGTCTACTTCGTTACTATTCTATTCCGCCCTGGATGCGTCGCGGGGATCGCCTCGTCCGGCGGTCAGACCGCCTTGCCGACGAGGGCGCCGATGCCGGCCGTGACCGCCATCGCCATCGCGCCCCAGAAGCCGACGCGCAGCGCCGGCCACACCATCCCGGCCCCGCCGAGCCGGGCGCCGACCGCCCCGAGCGCGAGCAGAAAGACCAGGGTCGCGGCGGCGACCGCCTCGATCGTGGTTCCCTCGGGCGCGAGGAAGGCGGCCAGCGTCGGCAGCGCGGCGCCGAGCGAAAACGCGGCGGCGGAGGCGAAGGCGGCCTGGATCGGGTTCGCCTCGGCGGTTTCGGTCAGGCCGAGTTCGTCGCGGGCATGGGCGGAGAGCGCGTCCTTCGCCGTGAGCTGCTCGGCGACCTTGCGCGCGAGGTCGGCGTCGAGACCGCGATCCTGATAGATTTCGGTGAGCTCCATCAGCTCGTCCCTGGGATCCTCATTGAGCGCGCGCTTCTCCCGCTCGAGGTCGGCGGCCTCGAGATCGGCCTGCGAACTGACCGAGACGAACTCGCCGGCCGCCATCGACATGGCGCCGGCCGCCCAGCCGGCGACCGCGGCGGTCAAAATCTCGGTTCGTCCCGCCGAAGCCGCCGCCACGCCGACGACGAGGCTGGCGGTCGAAATCAGGCCGTCGTTCGCCCCCAGCACCGCGGCGCGCAGCCAGCCGGACCGGTGGACGAAGTGGTGTTCGACGTGGGGCATGCGGTGCGGTTCTCAGAGCAGAGGGCGAGCCCTTGCCCAGAGCGCGCCACGGTTGGGGAAGGCGGGTTTTTCACAGCAGGCGCGCGTCTTCAAGGCCTTGGAGCGCCTTTGCGATGACGAGCGAGCGCGCTGCGCTTTATCAGCTTCGGATGACGCGTCGCTGACAGCGCCCCGGCCTCGCGCCAACCGGCGCAGGCCTTCCCGGCGGGTCAGAACGCCAACAATGCGTACACGAAGACGGAGTTGTTTCCGGATGCGTTGTGCGTTCCGCCGAGGAACGAGCCGTCGAAATTGGTCGTTCCGCCGTAGAGATGCAGGTAGGTCGTCAACTGGACGCCGAGGCGGGCGTTCCAGGTCTTGTAGTCGTAGGGTCCCGGCGCGCCGTGCGCGAAGGGCACGTAGGAGAGGTCGACGATCAGGCCGTTGCCGTTCGGGCTCGCAATCACGCTGTTGGAGGTCCCGGTGGTCGGCATGCAATAGGCGACCAGCGAGCCGTACAGGTTGCAATCGGAGGAGCCGGTGATGTTGAAGTAGCCGAAGCCAATGCTGTAGGTGTGATCCCAAACGAAGCTGGCGTTGGCCTTGAAGCTGTTGAGCCTGTCGTTCAGGTTCGACGATCCGCCGAGCCCGTATGTGGCGTTCAGCGTCTGCCATTCCATGATGTCGGTGAGCTTGACCGTCAGGCTGTATTGGTCGCCGTCATATTGATACTGGCTGTCGAAGCCGACGTCGAGGTAATTGTCGGTTCCGTATCCGTATTGACGGCCAGGAGTTATCTGTCCGTACATTCCGAACGTGCCGACCATCAGGTAGTGCGAGCCCCAGTGCGGTTCGACCGCGAGTCGCCAGTAGGGGGCGACGTTGGACACCGCGTCGGTGGCGCTGTTGCCGGTGTTGAAAGCCTGCAGGGCGGGCGTCGGGAGGCCCTTGTAGGCGGTCACGTCCAGATAGAGCATGTCGTTCCAGAAGGCGTACACGCCGGCGCCGCCGACGATCCCGCCGTAGCCGCCCTCGATGTGGGTGAGCGGCGGACTGTACAGGGTCGCGCCCGGAGAGACGGCCGAGGCGAACTGCGGCCAGCTCCAGGCCGGGGTCGTATTCCACGGGTCCTGGAAGGTCGGGGAGTTGTTGACGTCGATGCCGACGATCGTATCCTGGCCCAGGAGCTTCAGCGTGTTGGCGTAGCGGATTTCGGAGCCGTCCAGGAAGGCGGTTCCGCCAACCGGATCGCCGGTGATCTGGATGAACGAGCCGACGTTGTCGATGAGCCTGCCGGCGATGTAGCCGGAGATCTGCTGCGACGCAACGTTGTTGTTGGCGTGCAGGCCAGCGGGCGGGGTGTTGGATTGTGGCGAGGCGCCGTTGGGGTCGTTGGCCTGCGCATTCGTGTTCGGATAATCGTAGGGCGCCTTCGCGTGGGTGAATCCGGCGATGTACATCGCAGCGAGCGGCGGTCCCTGCCAGTCGCCGCCCTGAAGCGTGTAGCCGCCGATCTTGAAGCGCCGCCCGAACGGCGTCAGTTCCGGAATGATGGTGTGGCAGGAGGCGCAGGGCTGGCCGGTCTGTCTTGCGTAGCTCGGCAAAGCCCGTGCCGGGCCGGCGCCGAGCGCAAGGAAGGCCGCCGCTCCGGCAAGGAGTCCGGCGCAGACGGCGCCCCAGGCGACGGGACCTGGACGACGCTTCGATACAACGACTTCTGCGTCCTGTTGGATCTTTGCCGCCGCCATTGCGTATACCTCGACTATTGAACTCTTTATTGCGGTTCGGCGCCGCCATCGATTCGAATATATCGTGGAAGAAGTCCTCGACTAAACACGCCGACCGTCCCGTCACGCTGCACGGAGTCTGGACGACGTCAGCCAGCCTTCTTGACCCACAGCGCGCACCAGCCGGACGCTGCGATCGACCCGTCGACGCTCTTGCATGCGTTGGGCGCGACGAACAGGCTGCAGCCGCTGCACTGCTTGCCGTCCTTGGGGGTGGCCTGATAGCGCACCGCCGTTTGCGCCATCTTGCCTGCCTTTGCGCCCGTCGCGCCCAACGCGATCAGGGGCAAGGCGCCCGCGGCGCCCATGAGAACGGTGCGGCGGCTGACGGCTGCGACTTTCAGATCGTCACTCATGGGTCCTGTTCCTCCGATAATCCCTCGCGGGGACTTGCGACCAGGCTTCCACCGAAGGCGAAGCCACATCAATCCGCCCGACCCGCGACGAAAGCGCGCTACCGCCTCGACCGGGAGAATTGCACCGCCGTCAACAGCGTGCGCGCGGCGCGGCGACAGCGCGCGATCGGAACGGCGAAAACGCGGCCAGAACTATACCAATCGGTAATCTACTTTGGTCCGGAGGGGTCGGGCGCAGCGGAAAACAATGAACATCATGAGGTTACGAACAGCCCTGGGAACGCTCGATCATTGCGCTCGCGCCCGCGTCGGCCGGCGGGGTCGGTGATCCGCCGCGCCACGGTCCCGGGGCCGAACCGCGGCTCGGCCAGAGCGTGTTGCGCGCGGCGCAACAATCATTCCCTGTTTCCGGATCGCGCCCGACCGGCCAGACCAGCCGCCCGCGTTCGTCGGCAGGCGCTTCCGGCGCCCGAGCCCGAGGCGTTCCGCCGCCGGCTCGACCTGCGCCGGCCGGCCGAGCGCCGGACATTGGCGATCCGTAACCTGAACACCGTAAATCCGGCGCGATGCGACGCGATTCCGGTCGGCGACGCAAACGACGGGCCTTCGCCCCGCTTCGCGACGTCGTCGAAACCCGGAGATCCCGATGAAGCTGTTCACCGCCCTGACCGTTCTCGCCGTCGCCGCCGCGGGCCCGGCCTTCGCCGAGGGAAAGTGCGCCACAACCGCGAAGTCGAAGTGGCAGCCGAAGTCCGCGCTCGAATCGCAGCTCCAGGCCGACGGCTACAAGGTGAAGCAGATCAAGGTCGAAGGCGGCTGCTACGAGGTCTACGCCACCGACAAGACGGGCAAGCGCGCCAACATGGCCTTCAACGCCGAGACGCTCGAGAAGCTCGACAACGCCGAAGCCGGCGAAAACTGAGCCTCGGTCGGTCGATCATGATTCCGGTCTGGGATCCGTTCGTGCGCGCCTTCCACTGGGCGCTCGCCGCGAGTTTTGCGGTCGCGTGGGCCAGTTCGGAACACGCGGAGACCGTGCACGACGCGGCGGGCTATGTCGCGGGCGCGCTCGTGGCCGTGCGCGTCGTTTGGGGCTTCGTCGGCCCGCGCTATGCGCGTTTCGCCCAGTTCGTGCGGTCGCCGGAAACGGTGATCGACTACGTCCAGGCGATCGGGAACGGGTCCGAGCGCCGCTACATCGGCCACAATCCGGCCGGCGGGGCGATGATCGTCGTCTTGCTCGCGGCGGTGGCCGCGACGGCGTTCACCGGCTGGATGATGACGACCGACGCGTTCTGGGGCTCGGAAGCGCTGCAGCATGTCCATTCGGTCCTCGCCCACGCCGCGCTGGCGCTGGTGGCGCTTCACCTGGCGGGCGTCGCGCTCGCGAGCCTGCGCCATCGGGAGAATCTCGTCCGCGCGATGGTCGTCGGCGCGAAACGGCCCGCGGCGCCCGGCGACGTCGGGTGATCGAGCATCGGGAGAGTCACGATGTCGGAGACAGAAGAAACAGCGGCGCCGTTCTTTTTCGCCGCGGAGCAGCCCACGGCTTCGGCGATCGACGACGACATCTATCTCACCGTTCCGGCCGCCCTGCCGGACTTTCCCGGCAGGATCGAGGCGGTCGACATCGTCCTGACGGTCGAATACGCGAGGGCGGTCATCGATCAGCTTTCGACCGCCGTCGCCGCCGCCGCACGGCGTCGCGAGGCCGGCTGACGGCGTTCACTCCGTCTCGGCCGCCGTCGCGAGCGTGACGCGCAGCCCCGGGCGATTGTCCGAAGCCCGGCAGTCGAGGCCGTGCAGGTCGGCGATCGCCGCGACGAGCGCGAGGCCGAGCCCGGTTCCGGGCGAGCGTCGCGATTCGCCTCCGCGATAGAATCGCTGGAAGATCGCCGCCCTGTCGCCTGGCGCGACGCCGGCGCCGTTGTCGGAGACCGTCAGCGCGATTCCCCCGGCGGTTTTCTCGCCTCCGACCTCGATCCGCACGCCCGCCGCCGTGTGCCGCAGGGCGTTGTCGAGCAGGTTGGCGATCATCTGCACGAGGAGCTCCCTGTCGCCCGCGATCGGCAGCGGGACGTCGAGCCGCTGAACGAGCGCCTTGCCCTCGTCTTCGGCGGCCGGCGCGAAGGTCTCGGCGACCTCGCGCGCGACGTCGGCGAGGTCGAGCGGCCGGAACGCCGCGCGGCGGGCGCCGGCCTCGACCTGGCCGATGCGGAGCAGAGCGTTGAAAGTGTCGAGCACGCCCTCCACGTCGCCGATCGCCGCGCCGATCGCCTCGCGCGACGCGGCGGCCGAAGGGTCGTCGCGCGCGGCTTCGAGGCGGCGCAGCACGCCCGCGAGGGGCTTGCGCAGATCATGCGCGATGTCGGCGCTGACCTGCCGGTTCGCCTGCAGGAGCTTTTCGATGCGATCGAACAGTCGGTTGAAGGTGCGGGCGAGCGCGGTCAGGTCGTCGTCGGTGCGGCTCAGCGGAATGCGCCGGGTCCAGTCGCCGTCCATCAGGCGGCGCGCCGTCTGGCGCATCGAATCGATCCGCTCGAGGAAATGCGCGCTCAGCCACAGTCCGCCGATCGTTCCCAGCGCGAGCGTGGCCGCGACCGCCCACGCGAAGGCGGTCAGCACGCCGGCCAGGATCTCGTCCGGACGGCGCCGTTCGTCGCCGACCAGCAGCGACGATCCGTCGGCGAGCGGGGTGACGAGGGTTCGGATGACCTCGGCCGTGGATTCCGCCGGTTCCTCGCTGTCGGCCTCCTGCGCGTCGGTCCAGCCTGCGACGCCGGCGGAAGGAACGCGCAGATCGCCGGCGATCAGCCCGCCCTCGCGACTGAGCAGGCCATAGGAGAAGCCGGCGCCGCCCTTGCCGCGCGCCTCGATGATCGCGGCCAGACGTTCGCGTCCGCCGTCCGCGAAATCGCTCTTCAGGGCGTCGGTCTCCTCGACGATCCGCTCGTCGAAGTCGGTCAGGATCTCACGGCGCACCGAGAGATAGACGAACGCGCCGAGCGCCAGCGCCGACGCGGTGAACAGCGCGAGATAGAGAGCCGCGAGCCGGAAGCTCGCCGTTCTAAGAAGACGAACCCGGAACACGCAAAACATATCCGGCGCCGCGCACGGTCTGAATCAGCGACGCCTCGCCACGATCGATCTTACCGCGCAGGCGGCTGATGTGGGTCTCGACAATGTTGGTCTTCGGGTCGAAATTGTACTCCCAGACTTGTTCGAGCAGCATTTTCCGGGTGACGACCCGGCCCTCCGCCCGCATCAGGAATTCGAGCAGGCGAAATTCGCGCGGCTGAAGGTCGATTGCCTCGCCGCCGCGCCGAACGGTTCGCGCCACGAGATCCATTTCGAGATCGCCGCAGTCGAGCACGGTCCGCGGCGCCCCGAGCGTCGGGCGTCGGGCGAGGGCCGTCAGCCGCGCCATCAGCTCTTCGAAGGAGAAAGGCTTGACGAGATAATCGTCGCCGCCGGCCTCCAATCCGTCAACCCGATCGTCGATGCCGGAAAGATTTGTCAAGAAGAGGACAGGCGTCGAGACGCCGTCCGTCCGCAGCAGGGCGACGACGGCGAGGCCGTCGAGTTTCGGCAGCATGCGGTCCAGCACGACGACGTCGAAACGATCGGCCCGGGCGCGCTCATACCCTTCGCGGCCATCGCGCGCGACGGTCGGCTCGTGTCCGCGCGCGACAAGCCCCGCCACGACGAACTCGGCGGTCCCCTCGTCGTCCTCGACCACCAGAATCTTCATGCCGCCGGCTTAGCAGACACACACGGGCTGACAATGCGCCAGGCGCGAGGACTGGAGCCGGTCAGGCGGCCTTGGTCAGCCAGATCCGGCATCCGCAATCGCGCCCGATCTGCCCTGAAACGGCGATGCAGGACGAGGGCGCCACGAACAGCTTGCACGCGCTGCAGCAATGACCGTCTTGAGCCGTCGTTACGTAATGGACGCTGTCCTTCGACACCTTGACGGGCGACATCTCGATGGCAGACGCGCCGGTCGCGAGCGCGCTCGCTCCGCCCGCAATGCAACCGAAAACCATCGTCCGGCGCGATACGCCGCTTCCAGACATTGTCATGGCCTTGCGCCTCCGAGGCGGAATAAAATCCGCTCGCAGCTGGTGTTTGTTGCATTGCGAAGCGACACCGAATTTGATCTGGATCAAATGGCGCGCTATTTTCCCGGGCGGCTCCAGCGCGCTCGGGCGTGGCGGGTCGGAAATCGCTGCGGCGACACCTGCGAAAGTCGCTCCGGGCTCTTGCTCACGAACGGGAATCGCGAGACCTTCCTTCACCGGAAGGCGTCGGCCCCGGCTTGGCGTCGGCTGCGGCGCCGGAATAAGGACGAGTGCATGCGTGGGGATCCAAAAGTCATCGAATACCTGAATTCGGCGCTCCGACACGAACTCGCCGCCGTTAACCAGTATTGGCTGCATTACCGCATCCTCGACAACTGGGGCTACAAGGACTTCGCCAAAGTCTGGCGTGAAGAGTCGATCGAGGAGATGCGTCATGCCGACACGATCGTGGCGCGCATCCTGTTTCTCGACGGCGCGCCCAACATGCAGTCGCTCGAAAAGTTGCGCATCGGCAAGAGCGTCAAGGAGATCATCGACTGCGACCTCGCCGCGGAAATGAGCGCCCGCGCGCTCTACCTCGACGCCGCGAAATATTGCGACAGCGTCAACGACCGCGTCACCAGGATGCTGTTCGAGCATCTGACCTCCGACGAGGAGAAGCACATCGACTTTCTCGAGGCGCAGCTCACCTTGATCGACCAGCTCGGCGAGCCGCTCTACGCGCAAAAGCACGTCGGCGAGCTGCACGAATAGGTCGATCCGCCGCCGGAGCCGGCGGCGGGCCGGTTCCCTGTCGGGGCTTACTGCATCCCCTTGTCGGTCAGCGTCCCGAGAAAGGCGACGAGCGCGTCGATGTCCTGGTCGCTGAGCCTCGGCCGCTGGCCCGGATGGCGATCGTAGGGGACCTCGTCGGTGTTGACGTTCGCCTTGTAGCCGCCCGGCAGGTCGTTGAATTTGTCGGCCTCGCCGGACTTGAGCCTGGGGAACCAGCGGCCGGGGTCGGTGTCGCGGGTGGCGTAGATGGCGACGGCGTCGCGCAGGCTGGTGAAAACGGCGTTGTGGTAATAGGCGCCGGCGACCGCCACGTTGCGCAGCGTTGGAACCTTGAAGGCGCCGCAGAGCGATTCGAGCTTGATCTCCTTGGGCAGCTTCGCCGCCAGTCCCGGCTGCTTGCATAGGCCGAGGTCGAACGTCGAAGCGTCGGCGTTGGCCGGAATGGCGGCGTTGCGCGGCGCGCCGAGCGCGTCGTAGGTGAAGTCGGTGAAGATCCAGTCGGTCGGATCCTTCGAGTCGGTCCTGCCGACGTGGCAGGCGATGCAGTTGCCCCGCTTCGGGTCGGTGAAGAGTTCGAATCCGCGCGCCTCGGCCGGCGTCAGCTTCGCCTTGCCGCGCAGGTAATCGTCGAATTTGGACGAGAACGGCGCGAAGCGCTCGGTCACCTCGTAGGCGAAGATGGCGGCGGTCAGCTTGCTCATGGCGGCCTTCGGGTCGGCGAAGGCGTCGTCGCCGTAGACGGTCCTGACGAGGTCCGCGTAGGGGCCGGCCTTCACCTTCTCGACCACCGCTTCGATCGACGGGTTGTTCATCTCGGCCGGGTCGAGCATCGGCAGCGTCGCCTGCTCGACCATGTCGCTGGCGCGCCCGTCCCACATCTGGCCGCCCTTGGCCTCGAGCGTCTCCTTGCCGTCGTCGAGGTCCTTGTAGAAGCCGAAGGCGGGCGAGTAGGTCTTGTACATGAGGGTCGGCGACTTGCGATGGCCGATCTTGTCGGGCGTGCTGCCCGCCGCGATTCCCGGGATCGGCGAGCCGTTGACGCCCTGGAAAGCGTGCTGCGGTTGGTGGCAGGCCTGGCAGGCGAGACCGCGCGGCTCGGACAAATTCGTGTCCTCGAAGATCCGCTTGCCGAGGAGCTGGACGTCGCTCAGCGATTTCTCGTCGTCCGATTGCGCGAAACGCGAGGGCGCGGCGGAATCGGCCCAGCCAGCGAGCGGCGCGAAGCCGGCGAGGCCGACGGCCAGATAGAGAGCGCGCGCGCCCGTGCGTGACATGGACCCCTCCTTCGACGCGGCAAGTGACGGCCCGACGTCGTGTCGCCCGCTTACTCACGGAGGACCTGGCGCGGCAAGCCGGCGGGCGAAGATCGGAATGGTTTCAATTTGGAATCGTTTCAAAACGCCCTTCAGCCGGGCCTGCCGACTGCGTTCATTCTGGTTGAGATCGGGAAGCGCGCCGCCTATACTTGACGAGACCGGCCGGCCTGCGAGCGGCGGGACGATGAGGTCGCACGGGCGCGCCCGCCGAGGGGAAAGCGAGCCCCGCTCGCTTTCCCCGGCCTCCCGTGTTAGGGCGGGCCCCCATTCGCCCAACGCCTCGCGAAAGCGACGTTGCGGCACGCATCGAGCCAAAAATGAGCGATATCTTTCAGGAAGTCGACGAGGAGGTCCGGCGCGACAGGGCGGCGGAATTCTGGAAGAAGTATCAGAACGTCATCATCGCCGCGGCGGTCCTGATCGTGCTCGCTTCCGCCGGCTTCCGCTATTGGCAGCACCAGCGCGAGGCCGCGGCGCAGGCGGCCGGCGACCAGCTTCAGGCGGCGATCGCGGCGTTCGACGCCGGCAAGCCGAACGAAGCGTTCGGGGGCCTCGCCAAGCTCGCGGCCGAGGCGCCGGGCGGCTACCGCGTCCTCGCCCAGATGACCGAGGCGGGGGCCAAGTCGGCGACCGACCCGGCCGCGGCGATCTCCGCCTTTCAGGCGATCGGCGGCAACAGCGCGGTCGATCCCATGTTCCGCGACGCCGCCAAGCTGCGCGCCGCGCTCCTTCAGCTCGGCGTCTCGGGGGAGGAATCGGCCGGCGTCACGGCTCTGACCTCGCTCGCCAACGCCGAAGGCCCCTTTCGCCGCCTGGCCAAGCTGACGCTCGCCGCGCTCGACATCGGCCGCGGCGACTACGACGCCGCCGGCAAGGATCTCGACGACGTGCTCGCCGATCCTGAGGCGTCGCAGCGGGAACGCAATCTGGCTGAGCGCTGGCTCGCCCTCGTCGCCTCGAACCGCGCGAAGTGAACCGAGGGGCATGAGCAAGGTCGCGATCATCGGCCGACCGAACGTCGGCAAGTCGACCATCTTCAACCGGCTGGTGGGGCGCAAGCTCGCGCTGGTCGACGACCAGCCCGGCGTCACCCGCGACCGTCGCGAGGGCGAGGGGCGCATCGCCGACCTCGCCTTCACCGTCATCGACACGGCGGGCCTCGAGGAGGGCGATCCGGAGACGCTCGCCGGCCGCATGCGCGCCCAGACCGAGACCGCGCTGTCCGACTGCGACGTGATTGTGTTCGTCATCGACGCGCGCGCCGGCGTCACCGGGACCGACCGGCACTTCGCCGCCGCCATCCGCCGCGCCGGCAAGCCGATCATCGTGCTCGCCAACAAGGCCGAGAGCGGGGCGGGGCGGGACGGCGCCTACGAGGCCTTCAGCCTCGGCCTCGGCGACCCGATCCCGTTTTCCGCCGAGCACGGGCAGGGCCTCGGCGACCTTTACGACGCGCTGGTCGACGCGCTGCCCGCCTCCGCCCGGCTCGATCCGGACGAGGAGGACGAGGGCGCGCCGCTGGTGCTCGGCGAAGAGGAGGACGGCAGCGAGCTCGATGCGACCAAGCCGCTGCGCATCGCCGTGCTCGGCCGCCCCAACGCGGGCAAGTCGACGCTGCTCAACCGCATCCTCGGCGAGGACCGGCTGCTGACCGGCCCTGAGCCGGGCATCACCCGCGACTCGATCGCGATCGAGACCGAGTGGCGCGGGCGCAAGCTGAAGCTGTTCGACACCGCCGGCCTCAGGCGGCGGTCGCGGGTGGTCGAGAAGGTGGAAAAGCTCGCCGTCGCCGACGCCCTGCGCGCGGTGCGCTTCGCCGAGGTGGTGGTGCTTCTGCTCGACGCGACCATCCCGTTCGAGAAGCAGGACCTGTCGCTCGCCGACCTCGTCGAGCAGGAGGGCAGGGCGCTGGTCATCGGCCTCAACAAGTGGGACCTGATCGACAACAAGTCGGACCGCGCGCGGGAGCTGCGCGAGGAGGCCGACCGGCTGCTGCCGCAACTGCGCGGGACGCGCGTCGTCCCCGTCTCCGGCCTCACCGGCGCCCATGTCGACAAGCTGCTCGAAGAGGTGGTGGCGACGCACGCAATCTGGAACACCCGCATCTCGACCGGGCGGCTCAACCGCTGGCTCGGCCCGGTCGTCGATTCGACGCCGCCGCCCGCGGTGTCGGGGCGGCGGATCAAAATCCGCTACATGACCCAGCCCAAGGCGCGGCCGCCGTTCTTCGTGCTGTTCGGCAACTCGGTCGAGTCCATCCCGGAGAGCTACAAGCGCTATCTCGTCAACGGCCTGCGCGAGACCTTCGGCCTGATCGGGGTGCCGATCCGGCTGTCGATGCGCTCGGGCGGCGCCAATCCGTACGCGCCCAAGAAGCGGCGCTGACGGCCGGCGCTCGATGCGAGCGAGGCGGACGTAACCCTCGTCGGCGGGTCCGGAGCGCGTCCGGTCGCGCCGGCCTCAAAATCCTCGCTTGCGGCCGCCGTCCGGACTAGAAGCGGAGCGGCCCTTCCATGCGGTTTCCCATGACCTTCTCAACGCAGCATCGACCGGGCGAGCACACGCCCACCTTCCGCGAGGCGCGGGATCTCCTGCTCGCGCTCGACGACCGCTACATGGCCGCCAAGACCCAGTTCGCCTGGCCGCGGCCGGCACGGTTCAACTGGGCGCTCGACTGGTTCGACGCCGAGTTCGCCGGGGGCGACTGGGCGGCGCGGACCGCGCTCAAGATCGTCGGCGAGACGGTCCAGATCCGCAGCTTCGGCGAGCTCTCGCGCGAATCGTCGCGGCTCGCCAACGGCCTGCGCACGCTCGGCGCGCGACGCGGCGACCGGCTCCTGATGATGCTCGGGGCGTGCCCGGAGCTCTGGGTGACGATGCTGGCTTCGATCAAGCTCGGGCTCGTTCTGATGCCGGCCATGCCGCAGCTGAGCCCTCTCGACATCGTCGACCGGCTCGAACGCGGTCGGGCCAAGTTCCTGATCGCCCACGGGTCCGACGCGGGCAAGTTCGCCGAGGTCGAGACGAAGGCCGTCCGCATCGCGGTCGGCGCGGCGGCCGAGGGCTGGCGCGCCTTCGATCAGCTGCTCAGCCCCAACCCGCGCTTTCAGCCGGACGGCCCGACCGACGCCGACGACCCGATGCTGCTCTATTTCACCTCGGGCACGACGGCGCGCTCGAAGCTGGTCGTGCACAGCCACGCCAGCTATCCGATCGGCCACCTCTCGACCATGTACGGGTTGGGCCTCAAGCCCGGCGACATCCACCTCAACATCTCCTCGCCCGGCTGGGCGAAGCACGCCTGGTCGAGCGTATTCGCGCCCTGGAACGCCGGGGCGACGGTGGTGGCGCTGGCGCAAAGGTTCGAGCCGGGCGCGGCGCTCGACGCGCTCGCCGCCCACGGCGTCACCACCTTCTGCGCGCCCCCGACCGTGTGGCGCATGCTCGTTCAGGCGGACCTCGGCGCCCGGAAGGCGGACTTGCGCCTGCGCGAGATCATGTCCTCGGGAGAGCCGCTGAACCCCGAGGTGATCGACCAGGTGCGGCGGGCCTGGGGCCTGACGCTGCGCGATTCCTACGGCCAGACCGAGACGACCATGATGGTCGCCAACTCGCCGGGCCAGAGGGTGATTCCCGGCTCGATGGGCCGCCCCCTGCCGGGCTACCGCATCGTTCTGCTCGACTCCGACGGGCTCGAGAGCGACCACGGCGAGATCGCGCTCCCCTTGAGGCCCCGCCCCGTCGGGCTGATGAGCGGATACGCCGACGACACGGGCGGTCCGGCGCCCGTCGGCGGCGCCTATTTCCGCACCGGCGACGTCGCCTCGCGCAACGCCGAAGGCTACCTCACCTACGTCGGC
The DNA here is from genome assembly GCF_003315135.1 of Roseiarcus fermentans. GTDB lineage: Bacteria > Pseudomonadota > Alphaproteobacteria > Rhizobiales > Beijerinckiaceae > Roseiarcus > Roseiarcus fermentans. The sequence goes on along the minus strand of NZ_QNRK01000009.1, from coordinate 138,928 downwards.
CGGGCCGACGACGTGTTCAAGTCGAGCGATTACCGGCTGAGCCCGTTCGAGCTCGAGAGCGCGCTGATCGAGCACGAGGCGGTGGTGGAGGCCGCCGTCGTGCCGGCGCCCGATCCCGTGCGCTTCACCACGCCCAAGGCCTACGTCGTGCTCGCCGAGGGCTTCGCGCCGGACGCCGCGACGGCGGCCGCGATCTTCGCCCACGTCCGCGAGCGCCTGTCGCCCTACAAGCGCGTGCGGCGGATCGAATTCGCCGAGCTGCCCAAGACGGCGTCGGGCAAGATCCGCCGCGTCGAGCTGCGCGCTCGCGAGACGGACCTCGCGGAGAAGGGCGAGCGGGCGGAGCGCGAGTTCCGGATCGAGGATTTTTCCGAAGGGTGAGGCGCGCCGGGCGGGGCCCGAGGCTTCAGGCGAGACGGGATTCGACGCAACTGCGGCGCCGCCTCCCTTTGCCGGAGGGAGAGCGCCTCGACCGCCCACTCTCCATTGCCGATCCATCGCCGCAGCTTGGCTGTTCCGATTCGACCCAATGGCGCCTTGTCTCAGCCGCGCACGGCGCTCCGGAAGGCCGCCGAAAGCGCCGCGAGCGTGTCGCGCGGCCGATCCTCCTTCAGCCTCGTGTGAAGCACAACCGGCAGGCGCGGCAAATCGGGCAGCCCGAGTTTGGGGCCGACGTCGACCGCGCCGAACGGCAGCATGCGCGGCGCCAGCGCCGCAACGCCGAGCCCGGCCATGACGGCCGCAGCCACCGCCGCGACGCCGCCGCCGACGAAGATTTCCGTCCACGGCACGCCGGCCGCATCGAGCAGTTCCGCTGCGATCGCGCGCACGCCGCACGGCTCGGCCATCGTTGCGACCGGCAGCGGCTCCCCGGCGCGACGCCGCCAGCCGGGGGCCGCGAACCAGCCGAACTTCTCTTCGACCAGAACCTCGCCGTCGGCGCGCCCGGCGTGGAGACGGACGATCACCGTGTCGAGTTCTCGCCGGTCGAAGCTCTGAAGCAGCTCGGCCGACGATCCGATCCGGATTTCGATCAGCATCTGAGGGTCTTGCGCGTTCATGCGCGCGATCAGCGCGGGGAGCTCAGGCCCGGCGACGTGATCGCTCATGCCGATGGCGAGGCGCTGCCGGGCCGCCGTGAACCCGGCGAGCGCGCGCTCGTGCGCCTCGAGGAGGCTGCGGGCATGGTCGAGAAAGCTCGCGCCGCGCCCCGAGAGCTGCACGCGCCGGGGCGTCCGCTCGACGAGCCGGCAGCCGAGCCTCGTCTCGAGCCGCTTCAGCTTCAGGCTGACCGCAGCCTGCGTCGTTCGCATGGTTTCGGCCGCGCGGGTGAAGCTGCCGAGCTCGGCGACGCTGACGAAGGCCTGGACGGCGTCGAGGTCGAGGGGGCGTTGAACCATATCCATGCGTTATCTCTGATATCAATATCCATAGCGTATCAAAATGGTTGGCGGCGGTCTACGTTGGCGCGGGACAAATTCGAGGAAGGCCCATGCCGCTTGCACACATCTCCCTTCGCGCCGGAAAGCCTGAGGCCTACCGGCAGGCGATTTTCGACGGCCTTTACCGTGCGTTGCGCGAGACCTTCGACGTGCCCGAAGACGACCAGTTCATGACCATCACGGAGCACGACGCCGCGAGCTTCCGCTACAGCCCATCGTATTTCGGCGTCGCCCGGAGCGACGATCTGGTGCTGATCCAGATCACTGTCAGCAACACCCGCACCGTGGCGCAGAAGAAGGCGCTGTTCGGGCGGATCGCGGCGGCGCTCGGCGAAAGCCCCGGCCTCCGGCCGGAGGACGTGTTCGTCAACCTCGTCGAGGTCGCCAAGGAGAATTGGTCCTTCGGCCATGGCCTCGCGCAATACGCGTGAGGCCGATCGCATTGCGGGTCACAGCGGGCGAATTCGAAATGGCCGTGGAGAGGCGCAAGGCCGCCAGTTTCGAGAGGCTTTTCCGGGAGTTGGCGCGATGGCGCGCCATCGCCGCCCCCTGGCGAACGCCCAGGCCCGCGAAGGCGCGCGATCCGGCGTCGACAGGGTTCGTCGCCGGCATGGCGTCCTGGCGCCGGTCGAGAGCCGCCCATGCGACGGGGGAATTGCCGCCGGCTCGCTGGTGTGATCAGGTCGAGCGCGAGATCAATAACCAGATCATTTACGGCGACCCTCGGGGCGGGAACCGCCCATGGTAGCCCTCGGCTCCCGCGAGGACTTCGCCAAACGACCGAAGCCGCGAAAGCAGCGCGGACGCGTGTCCGGGCGCTGATCGGCGAAAACAGCTCCGAGTCCTGCGAAGCTGGGCGCCGTGGATCGTCCTGGGCGCCGCCGACGCCTTCGAGGTTCCAGGTCGCATGGTCGCTCAGAACCGTTCGGTCGGCCCGAAAAGGACGCGCTTGGAGCGAGGGGGGCGCCTGCCGGGCTCGGAATGGACTATAGGGATCGGGTGGGCGGCTCGCCGTTCGCGAGCCGAGGGAGCACCCCCATGCGACGCAGAACATTTTTGACGGGCGCCGCGGTCACGGCCGCCGGCCCCCTCGCGTCCGGTCAAGCCCGCGCCGCCGACGCTACGATGGCGCGCAAATTCGCCGACGCCCTCAGCGCCCACGACATCGATGCGTTCGCCGACCTGTTCGCCGACGATTACGTCAACCATCAGGTTTCCATCGCCGCCCCGCCGCCCTCGGGCCTGTCGGCGAAGGCGGCGACGGTCGCCTTCTTCGCCGCGCGGCTGAAGGCGATCCCGGACCTCGCGGTGTCGCTCGAGACGACCGTCGCGGAAGACGACCGGGTCGCAGCCAGTTTCGTCTATCAGGGGCGGCACGAGGGGGTCTATTACGGCGTCGAGCCGACCGGCAGGCGGCTGTGGTTCACCTCCTGCGACATCTTCCGCATCGCCAACGGGCGAATCGTAGAGCATTGGGGTATGGGGGATCTCGCCGGGATCGTTGCGCAGCTGAAGGGCTAGCTGGCCGCGAGAACAGCCGAGCCGGGTTTTGTGAAGGGCGCGGCGTCGCCGCCCCGGAGCGAGTGGTGATTGTCGGGTCCGCGCGGGGTACGGGAGTGGCGCGATGGCGTGGGGGGCGGTGATCGTTTGCGGGCTCGTGCTGTGGGCGGCGAGCGGCGGCGTGCTCGCTCTGGGGCGGGAGATCTGGCCGGCGGAAATGCCGGAGGCGGTGCGGCTCGCGGTGGCGCCGGCGCTCGCCGCGGCCGCCACGCTCGCCGACAAGCTCGCCACGCCTCTCCTCGACCCGCTTCTGCGCGCCGTCGCGCTGACCGCGATCGTCGGGACGCTGGACGCGTTTCTCATCGCCCCGCTGATCGTCGATGACCGCGTCGTCCTTCGCGCCGGTTTCGCCTACTGGGCGCCGCTGGCGGCGATCCTGTGCGCGAGCTGGCTCACCGGCCGCTTCGGACCAATGTAACGGCCATGGGCGCACGTCTCGGGCGCCGCCCCTACCATCCGATGCCCGATTGCGCGCTGGCGCCGCCGCCGCCTTGCTCCGCCCGCTTCGGCGGCGCTATGACCGCGCTCGAGCCGATGCGGCCGGAAAGCGAGGCGCCATGTTCACCGGTATCGTCACCGACGTTGGAGAGGTCCTCGACAGGGAAAGGCTCGGCGCGCGCGACCGGCTGACCATCGCGAGCCGCTTCGATCCCGCGTCGATCGCCCTCGGCGCCTCGATCGCCAACGCCGGCGTGTGCCTGACCGTGGTCGACGCGGCCCCGCGCGAAGGCGGCGCGCGGCTCGTGTTCGACGTCGGGGCCGAGACGCTCGCAGTGACGACGCTCGGGCGCTGGGAACCAGGGACCCGGGTCAACCTCGAGCGCTCGCTCAGGGTCGGCGACGAGCTCGGCGGCCACATGGTCTCGGGCCATGTCGACGGCCTCGCCGCGATCGTGTCGCGGCGCGACTTCGACGGCATGGCGCATTTCCGCTTCCGCGCGCCCAAAACGCTGGCGAAGTTCATCGCGGTCAAGGGCTCGGTCGCGCTCGACGGGACGTCGCTCACCGTCAACGCCGTCGAGGACGACGAATTCGAGCTCCTGCTGATCCCGCACACGCTCGAGGTCACCACCTGGGGCGAGCGCAAGGCGGGCGACGCGGTCAACATCGAGGTCGACCAGATGGCGCGCTACGCGGCCCGGCTGATCGAGGCGGGGCGGTAGGCTCGACGGACTGACCGTCGGATCTCAACCGTCCGTCGCGCCTTGCCGTGCAACCGAACTGTCCGCCTCCGCCACGGGGTCGTTGAAGGTCCAGCGGCGGATTGCGCGGATGCGGTCGAGGCCTGCGAACACGCCGGCGAAACCGCCGTGGGGCGAAAGCTCCCGAAGGACGGCGTCGAACGCCTGACCGAACCCGTCGAAGCCGTCGGCGTCCACCTCGCACAGGTGAATCTGGTTCCAGTCGATCGTCAGCCCGGGGTCCCGATACAGCACCGCGGCCGTCTCCATCGCCCTGAAAGTCCCGATTCTGTTCGCCCTGACGAGCTCCGCGGCGGCGGGGCCGATGTATCTCCGCATGATGTCTCTGTATTCCTCGAGATATATCGGGTCGACATCGATATATTCCAGCGACGCCTGCCGTCCCGGCGAATCGGCCGATCCCCGCCAGGCGCGCGGCAGGATGAAGGCCGCGGGCGTGGTGAGGAGAATCTCCGCGCGCAGCAGGTCCGTCCCTGCCGGTTGCCGCCTGACCACGAGGTCGTGGATGGCGTCGGCCGGAACGATGTTGCGGAAGTAGCTCAGCTCGAGATGGCTCCACGCCGGCGCCTCCGCGGCGTTGCGAAACACGGAGCGGTGCCGGTAGAGCGCCTGCCCGAGGCACGTTTCCCCGAAGCGCGCCCAGTCGGCGGCGCTGTCCTTCAGCGCGGCTTCCGTTCCCGGATCCCGCGCCTGTATCGTCCGGGCGAGCGCCACGAGGCGGTCGCCCGGTTCGATCCGGGCCAGGGGCTCCAAGAGGGGATCGACGCTCGCCACCATTGCCCGCCTCGCTCACGCGCCTGCCCCGAAGGCCGCGCGACCGGGATCGCGGATTCCAGCGGCTTGTTCAAGCCGTCGCGGAAGGTCGAGCGCTTTCTCGCCCGCCGTCATCGACCGAGAATCACCCCGAGGGCGGCGAGCAGCGCCTTCGGATCGAGCTGGCTCTGATAGACCGGCGGCGGCGCGGGGCCGCGCCCGGTGAGCCGGTGGATCGCCTCCCAGGCGGTGCGGGCGGAATATTCGATCGTGAACGCGATGTCCCTCGGCGTCTCCACATACTGGCCGATCAGCCCGAGATTGCTGGATCCCTCCGGAACGACGGCCGGCCGGTCGCCGCCCTTCCTCGGCAGCCAGATATTGTTGACGAACGGCAGGCAGCAGGGAACGCAGGTCGAAGTCCGCATGATCGCCGCCAGTCGGCCGTCGAAGCCGAACTGCCGCACGACCTCCTCGAGGATCTCGGCGCCGGCGCACTCCGTCATCGCCTTCCGGACGTGACCGCCCGGTCGATCGGGATAAAGGCCGTATCCCCACCACACGGTCGCGTCCTGCGGCTGGCCGAGGACTTCGGGGTTGTGAAAGACCGTCACCGAGGGGACCCAGGGCGCGTCGCGCAGCGTCACCAGGCCGCCCGAGCCGGATTTGCTCCCCGTGAGCCGTGCGAGCGAGTCCTGGAAGTCGGTCCCCGTGGTGGTGACCGTGAACGCCACCCAGCGCGAATCGGCCGCTTTGTCCGCAGCGAACCAGACGTCGGGATTGCCGAAGCCCGCGCGCCGCTCGGCGAGCCGGCGCCACAGCGCCGCCGCTCCCCCGCCCGGCGGCTTCGGCGCTTCGGTCATCGACCCGACGGACATGCAGGCCGCCTGCGATCCGGTCGTGACCAGCACGAGGTCCTCCGGCGCGACCGCGATCGGGTACGCCGCCCCTGCGCGCTCCACCTCGAGGCCGACGACCGTGATCCGCTCGGTCGCGGGCGCAAAGGCCAGGTCCGTGACGACGGCGCCGGTCAGGACGTTGACGCCGAGCGGATGCAGCCAGGCGGCCATCGGTTCGACGAACGCCTGCTTTTGGCAGTATGGCGTTCGCAAAATGTGCGTCATGTCCGAGAGGTTCGGGAACAGATAGAGGAACCGGTTCAGGTAGCGACGGAACTCGACGGCGCCGTGCTGGGGCAGCGATCCCATCAGCGTCGACCACAGCAGCCAGAACTCGCTGGCGAAAAACGCCTCTGGGAAGAACGCGTCGATCCGCCTCCCCGCCAGCCAGGCTTCGGGCGTGAGCGCGACGCGGGCGAGACGAAGGAAATCGCCGAGCGTCAGGCCGAAACGCGGGTCGTGCGCCACGAGCCGGCCGTCGCGGTCGACGATGCGCCCACGGTCGTCGAACGGTTCGGCGTCGTTGAAGGCGAAGAATTCGTCTGTGACGGACATCGCCGGAGTCTTCGCCGCGGGAATTCCGGCGAGCAGGTCGAACGCGCAGCGAAATTCCCTGTCGAAGACGGAGCCGGGCAGGTTGTAGCCGCGCTGCGCCGTTCCCTGCAGATAAAGGCCGCCGCCGAGGACGTCGCCCGCTTCGTAGATCGTGATGTCGGGGCCGGAAATCCCGGCGTTGCGGACGAGCAGGACGGCCGCCGCCAGCCCGCCGAACCCACCCCCGACGATATGCGCCTTCATGCGCGCCTCCCGCGGATCGCTTGCATCGGCCGTCGTCGGCGCACGCTTTCGGCCGGGCGCGAGCGCAGAGAAGGCCGGCCGTTTTCAGACAGGGGCCGCGACAAGCGCCGGACGCCGTAAAACAATCTGCTAATGTATAAGATAGTGAATCCGAGGAGCCGTCAAGGGGCGGATGTCGGGGCGCGTCGTTGTCGACGCAGCCGCCGGCCGCGTCGCGCTCGGAAATCCGCCCCCGTCGCCAGAAACGGCGCAAGCGGTTGAAGGGTCTGACGTCGGGGTCGAGAGTCCGCGCCCCCGCGGTAGCCGGCCGAGCCGGTCAGGCGTTGTCCGGGCGGCGCGCGGGCCCGGGAAGCGGCCGGGCGAACCGGGGCGCCACCCCCTCGCGCATGACGAATCGCCGCAGCGGCCCCACCGCGGCGAGCGCCGCGAGCCCGGCGCCGCGGGCGAGGTCGAGCGGAGCGAACTCGGCCAGAAGCGCCCGGTTCAGCCCGTCGACCGCGGCCGTGCGGGTGAAAATGTCGGCCCGGCGCGCCCGCTCGTAAGCCGCGAGCGCGGCGCTTCCGCCGATGTCGCCCCCGGCCGCGCGCGCCTCGACCGCGGCCTCGACGATCGCCTCGACGTCGCGCAGGCCGAGGTTCAGCCCCTGGGCGCCGATCGGTGGAAACGCGTGGGCGGCGTCGCCGATCAGCGCGAGCCGGGGCGCGGTCAGGGTCGGCACGACCTGCCGCGCCATCGGAAAGATCCCGCGCCGGCCCTCGATCCGCATCGCCCCGAGGAGCGAGCGCGCCTGACGCTCGATCTCGCGCGCGAGCGCAGCGTCGTCGAGCGTCTCGCGGCGGCGCGCCTCGTCGTCCGACATCAGCCAGACGAGGCTCGACCTGTCCGCCGCTTCGCCCGCCGGCGGCAGCGGCACCAAGGTGAACGGCCCCTGCCGGGTGTGGAACTCGGTCGAGACATCGCGATGCGGCAAGCGGTGCGCGAGCAGCGCGGTCAGCGCGCTCTGCGGATAACGATGCGTGCGCACGCTCAAGCCTGCGGCGCGCCGGGCGGGCGAAGCGCGGCCGTCGGCGCCGATGACCAGCGCGGCCGCGACCGTGCGCCCGTCCGCGAGCCGGGCGAGCGCCCGCTCGCCGGAGAAGTCGTAGCTTTCGACCGGGCGTCCGGTCCGCTCCACGCCGGGAGCGGCGGCAGCGCGCGCGGCGAGCGAATCGGCCATGAGGTCGTTCTCGACGTTCCAGCCGAACGTCTCGAGGCCGATCTCCGAGCTCGCGAACTCGACCGGGCGGGGCGGAAACAGCCCGCCGGTGTCGTCGATCATGCGCAAGGCCCGCATCGGCGCGGCCTGCGGTTCGATCGCCGGCCACAGGCCCAGCGAATCGAGGTAGGCGATCGAGCGGGCGAGCATGGCGACCGTGCGGCCGCGGGCGAGCCGTTCGTCGGCCCCGCACGCGACGACGTCGAAACCGGCTCGGGCGAAGGCGATCGCCGCCGCGAGGCCCGCGAGTCCGGCGCCGGCCACGAGGACGTCGCAGATACGGTCGGCAGGTTCGGCGAGGCGGGTCATGGGCGGCGGCTCGATCGGGTTGTCTTGCGGCGCCGGGCGGAGGCCGGCGCGGTCGCCATGGGGAGACGGCGTCGCCGGACTTTGATAAGCCGGAGGCGGCGCGGTCAAGCCACGGGCGAACGCGTTTGCGCTTTTGTCGCGCAACGAGAGGCGGGCGGATAAGGCATGGCGAGCGAGAAGCAACCCGTTCGGGTCGCGAAGGCGGCGGGCTTCTCCGTCCACGTGTTCACCGCGTCCGGCGGCGCGGTCGCCGTGCTCGCGCTCTACGCCGCGATCGAGCGGCAGTTCGCGATCTCGTTCGCCTGGCTCGGCCTCGCCCTGTTCATCGACGGGATCGACGGGACGCTGGCGCGCGCCGCCCGGGTGCACGAGACCGCCGCGACCATCGACGGCGTGGTCCTCGACCTGGTGATCGACTTCCTCACCTATGTGGTGGTGCCGGTGGTGGCGCTGTGGCGCTCGGACCTGATGCCGACCGAGGCCTCGTTCTGGATCGGCCTCGTGGTGGTGATCGCCTCCGCGCTCTATTTCGCCGACACCCGGATGAAGACCGACGACCTGTGGTTCCGCGGCTTTCCCGCGACGTGGAACATTCTGGTGCTCTATCTCTTCGTTCTGCGCCCGCCCTGGATCGTCAGCGCCGCGGTCCTCCTGGGGGCGACGGCGCTGATGTTCGCGCCGGTCGTCTCGGTCCATCCGCTGCGCGTGCTTCGGCTGAGGGCGCTGACGATCGCGATGACGCTCGCCTGGTTCGCCTTCGCCGCGCTCGCGATTCTGTTCGATCTGTCGCCGCCGCACTGGGTCGTCGCCGGCATGGTCGCGACCGGCGCCTACTTCCTCGCGCTCCCGCTGCTGCGTCATTCGCCGTGGGCCTAAGATCGCACGCTTGAGGCGCTTGCCGGGCCGAGCGAATCCTTGCTATAGCGCCCCCGTTGCGGCCGAACGCCTTGGTTCGTCGCCGGCCTCGTGGCGGAGTGGCTACGCAGAGGACTGCAAATCCTTGCACCCCGGTTCGATTCCGGGCGAGGCCTCCAATTCAACTGACCATGAGGCACGGACGGCCCGTGCGTCAGAAGCGCGGGGGCGGATTCCAATGGCGACGACTTCTCCGGCCGACGGGACCCTCGAGCAGCGGCTGCACATGGTCAATTGCCAGTTGCGCACCGGCGACGTGGTCGACCAGGAAGTGCTCGCCGCCTTCCTCGACACGCCGCGCGAACCGTTCGTGCCGGCGGAGCTTCGCCCGCTCGCCTATCTCGATCGCGAGACCCCGGCGTTCGGGGCGAAGACCCGCCGGCTGCTGCGTCCGCTGACGCTGGCGCGGCTCCTCCAGGCGGCGGCGGTGAACGCGGGCGACCGCGCGCTCGACGTCGGCGGGGGGTCCGGCTACGGCGCGGCGCTGCTCGACGCCATGGGCGCGAAGGTCGTCGCGCTCGAATCGGACGCCGGCGCGGCGGCGGCGGCGCGCGGGTTGCTCGCCGGGCGCGCGGGCGTGACCGTGATCGAGGGACCGCTGCCGAACGGCGCCGTGGCGCAAGCGCCTTTCGACGTGATCGTCGTCGAAGGCGCCTTCCGCGTCGCGCCGGACACGCTCATCCGGCAGCTCGCGGACGGCGGCAGACTGGTCGGAATCGACGCGATCGTCGGCGCGCCGCAGGCCGCCCTGTACGAGCGGCGCAGCGGAGGGGTGAGCCGACGCGCCCTGTTCGAGGCGGCGGCCGACGTCCTCGACGGTTTCGCGCCAGCGCCGAGTTTCGTCTTCTAGCGCTGGCCGCGCCCCGCGCGCGGTCGACGAAAAGTGTCTCATCTTTGCGACGCCCGGGCGAAAAAGTGACGAGGCCGGGCGTATTTGCGGGTGGCGCGGGTGGCATTCGGGAGGGCGGCGGCTATGATGTGCGGCGCGGCGCCGGATCGCGGGATGGTGACTTGGATATTCTCGTCGGGCGTGCGACGGCGGGACGGGCGGGGAGGGGGACTCTCTCCGGCGCGGGCGAGGCGGAGGCGGATCGAAGCATGGGTGCAAGCGAGACACGACCATCCGTCCGGACGCTCGGGGGCGTGATCCGGCCGGCGCTCCTTGCGACCGTCGCCGCCTTCGCGATCAGCGGCCCGGCGGCGCGGGCGGAAACCCTGAGCGGCGCCCTGGCGAAAGCCTATGTGACGAACCCCGACATCAACTCGCAGCGCGCCGCTGTCCGGCAAACCGACGAAAGCGTTCCTGCGGCGAACGCCGGCTATCTGCCGAAGATCTCCGCCTTCGGCAACGCCGGCGTCGCGCACCAGAACGGCAATTTGATCAGTCCCACCTCGACCGGCGCGTCCGACACGGATTACGCCCTCGGCACGCTCCCGCGCGGATACGGCGTGCAGGCGCAGCAAACGATTTTCGACGGCTACCAGACGATGAACAAGATCCGCAGCGCGGATTCTCAGGTTCTGGGCGCGCGCGAGCAGTTGCGCAACACGGAGCAGAACACGCTGCTCTCCGGCGTCACCGCGTATATGGACGTGCTGCAGAACTCCGCCATCGTCGAACTCGACAAGAACAACGTCGAGGTTCTGAAGGAACAGCTGCGGGAGACCAAGGACCGCTTCACTGTCGGCGAGGTGACCCGCACCGACGTGGCCCAGGCGGAGGCGAGCCTCGCCAGCGCCAATGCGCAACTGCTGACCGACCAGGCCGTTCTCGAAGGCTCGGTCGCCACGTATCGCCAGGTGATCGGCGACCAGCCGAAGACGCTCGCGCCGGTCAAGCCGCTGGCGAAGCCGCTGCCCAGGACTCTGCCCGAGGCGGTCAACATTTCGCAGGTCGAGCACCCGGCCATCGTCGCCCAGCAGCACGGCGTCGACGTCGCGCTGCTCAGCATCAAGATCGCCGAAGGCGCTCTCTACCCGCAGGCCAGCGTGACCGGCCAACTGGCGCAGAGCTACGACGTCAACGCGACTCCCGGGCAGCGGCTGTTTTCCGCGCAGATCACCGGGCAGCTGACCATCCCGATCTACCAGGGCGGCGCGGAATACGCCAACATCCGGCAGTCCAAGGAAGGTCTGAGCGTCCAGGAGCTGAAAGCGAGTTCGACGCGCGACCAGATCCGTCAGAACGTTGTGGCGGCCTGGGGTCGCTTTCAGGCGGCCATCGGCGTCGTGAAGGCGGCGCGCGCCTCGGTCGCCGCCAACGAGGTGGCGCTCGCCGGCGTCCGCGAGGAAGCCAAGGTCGGCCAGCGCACCACGCTCGACGTGCTCAACGCCCAGCAGGCGCTGCTGTCCGCCCGCACCCAGCTCGTCCGCGCCGAGCACGACCAGGTGGTGTTCTCCTACTCGCTGCTCTCCACCATCGGACGGCTCAACGCGCCGACCCTCGGGCTGGCGGTCGAAGAATACGATCCGCGCGTTCACTACGACCAGGTGAAGAACAAGTGGATCGGGCTGCGGACGCCCGACGGCAAATAGCCGTGGACGACGAGCCGGCGCCCGGCTGCGCGCTTGCGCGCCGCGGCGCGCGGCGGCTACCTTCCGATCGGTGATTCGCAAACCATCTGCGCCGTTCGACCGGTTGTTTGCGGGCGCGGTTTTCTCGAGGACGCGATTGTGGCCGAAGCGATGAGGACGAGCGCAGCCAGCACGAGCGCGGCCGAGCGCGAGCAGGATTCGCTTCGCAGAGCGCAGCGGGCGCACGAGCCGTCGATGGAGGAGATTCTCGCCTCGATCCGGACGATCATCGCCGAGGAGCGTCAGCCGGCCGGGCGGCCAGAGCCGAAGGGCGCGCCGGTCTCCGCGGCTGCGGTGCCGATGGCGCCGCAGATCGTGTTTTCCAAGAGCGATTCCGCTCCGCGCTCCCCCTCCCAGCGAGCCGAGCCGGCCCCCGAGTCGAACGCGCCCAAGGCGGCGTCGCGACAGGCTGAGCCCGAGGCGGTCGTCCCGCCCCCGCCGCCAGCCGCTACGACCGGATCGCCCGCGCCCGCCGCCGCCATTTCGTCCGGCGCTCACGCGTCGGACGATGCGCCGCTCCTCTCCGCCGAGGCCGGCAAGGCGGTCGCCTCGGCGTTCGACGCCCTCTCGGCCAGTCTCGCCCAGCGCAGCACGGAAGTCGCCGAGGGGGTGGCGCGCGAAATGCTCCGGCCGATGCTGAAGGCCTGGCTCGACGAGAACCTCCCGGCGATCGTCGAACGGCTGGTGCGGGCGGAGATCGAGCGGATCAGTCAGTCGACGCGTTAAGGAAGCCGGTTCTTTCGGGCTCTGACTGCAGGCCTGTTGTGGGCGAGGCCGGAAAAGCGGTTTGCGGCCGTTCGAACCCTAGGCCGGCGAGGTTGGACCGCCCACCCAGCGCCGATTCCAAGAAGCGCTCATCCACGATCGACGGACGTGTCCGCCAAGCGCACGCTCCATGGCGCCGGAGCGAGCGGCTCCGCGGGCCGGATCGCGAAGTCAACGCAACCGAGCAACCGACGCGCCGCTTCACCCCGAGACGGCGACGAGAAGCCGCAGCGCCGGAGCGCTTCGGCTTACGGCTGTTCCTGCTGGCCGTCCCAGCCCTCGGGCTCCCAACTGCCCCCGGCATCCCCGCCGTAGTCGACCCATTCCACGCTGCGCGACGCACGCCCAGACATCATGACGCTGCGGCTCAGCACGTCGAAGTTGTGCTTCTGTTTGGCGTCGAGGCTGGCGTAAAGCGGCTTCATCGCCTCGGAGGTCGCCTTCATGTGCGCGGCTCCCTGCGCCATCCGGCTGGCCATGAACTCCATGCGGTCGGAGGGGGACATGTGGCCGCCGCCCTCACGCATCTTCACCATCTGCTGCATGGTTTCCATGCGCGATTGGAAGGCGTCGAGGATTGCGGCTTGGAGCGGAGTCCAAAGCTTCTCCTGGTCCGCCGTCAGTCCGAGTCCGGTTTTCATGCCGGCGAGCCTGGACTGGAGGATCATCTCGCGATCAGCCGCCCAATGCGCCATGCGTTCTTCGCGCGGGCGCTGCTGATCGCTCTGCGCCACCGCGGGCATAGTGGTGAGGGTGGAAATGGCGGCGGCGGCAAGTGTTCCAACGAGCATGCGCTTCATGTTAGTCTCTCCCATTGCCAGAAAGATGATCGCTCGAGGTCGAGTCAGGCTTCCTTTGTGAAGAGCGATTTATCGAAAGAACTCCAAACTTGTCCTGGTCTGTCCTTCGGATATAGCGCGTGTATATGGCCTAAAGATGTACGAAGCGGGGAGTGTACGACACGAAGGTTATTCTCCGTCATTGGCGCGGGTGACGAAAGCGCGTCCAGTCGCGGTCAGAAACACTGAACGAGGATTTAAGTTTGCCGACGCTGGCCGAGCGGCGTGGGCATAGCAAACTGACAAATCGAAGGGAAAAATCAAAAGAAGGGCGGCTTTGGCGAAAGTCCGGCGGCCGCGGCATGCTGCAGGTCGAGATCCGCTGTTGGAGCCGAGCCGCCGCCGCGCAGCGCTCGCGCCGACGGCGCTGTTGCAGGGCGCGATCGGCTGACTTTGGTGCGGGCGAAATTCTTGAAGCGATTCCTTCCGATAGGCAGAAGTCCGTGGTAACTTGAGATCTGATGCGCTGGCTTTGTGCGGCGAAGCAAGGCGACACGTGTCCGGTTGGAGAAATTCGACGTCACGACGGCCGCTGCCGGTGGCTCGCGCGTCCCGTCGGAGCGCATTGCCGCGAGGCGCGGGCCACGAGTTCGCGCCAGGAAGGACGGCTTTCGGTAAGGGAAGGAGCGGGCGTCCGTGCGCGCCGAAGGCGAAGGCGGTCATGCCGCCGGACGCATCGGCGGCCTGGTTTGCGTCGGCGTCGCGAGAAGCCGAAAGCGTGGCGACGACGGCGCAGGGCCGCCGTCCCTGGGTTGCGTTGGGCCGCAAAATCTTCTGCAAGGCCTTGCAAAAGCGCAAAACCGGCTCCGAAAGGACAGGGGCGGCGAAGACCGCCCCCGACCCGCGGGACCCTCCGCCCGCGACGGTCGCCCGGCGGTCGTCCTGCCCGGCGCGCCGTCGCCGCGACTGGCCCCCGGGTCGAGGGGGTCGGCGGGAAGCTGTCCGCGCCGCAGGGCGCGGCGACTTGGCTCCTCGCAAGGTCGGAGCGGTCGATCGGCCCGGGCGCGACAATCGCCCGCAACTCCCAACCCGTCATTGCGAGAAGCGAAGCGACGAAGCAACCCATGCCGCCGCTTGCCTCCTGCGGAAAAAATCGCTCCGTCTTCTGCTCGCAACGAAGGGCGGCGGGACGATCAGAGGGCGCGACAGCGGCCCTGCGGCCCTGGATCGCTTCCCCCCGGGCTCTTCGACCCGGGGGTCGCTCGCGATGACGGCGCTGTTCGCTGCCGACTTGGGAGTTACAACCGCCCGCAGAATCGGCTGCAAGTCCCTGAAAAGGCGAAAAACCGGCCCGGACGAAGCTCGAGGGACGGCGTGGCGGTCCACGAGCCGCAACAGCAGCCCAGCGGCCCCTGGGTCGCTTCGCTTCGCTCGCGATGACGGCGTTCTTCGGCGTCCATCTTGGGGGTTACATTCGCCCACGAAATCGGCCGCAAGGGTTTGGAAAGGTTGAAAACCGGCTCGGATAGACGGGCCGCGCGCGCTCCTCGCGGGCCGCCGCGGCCGGCGGTCGAGGCGCCGCGGCCCTTCCGCAGACCGAGAGGGATCGCGAGAGGGATCGCGAGCGAGAATATGGAGTTCGAGGTCCTGAAATCGTGATTTCGTCTGCAAGAGCGCGCATCGGCGGCGTCGGCGCCGGTCTGCGCACGAATTCTCGGCCGGCCGGGGAGGCGCGGCCGGTCACGACGGCGGCCTCGCGAGGCGCGCGGCTCGCCGACCGCCCACGCTCCGTTGACTTGCGAAGCGCCGTGGGGCTTAACCCGGCGCGGCGCAAGGCCGTCGGCTCCGGCCGGCGGGCCGCGAAGCGCCGCGATGCAACCGTAATCAGCCGGCCCGGCGGGGCGGCGCGGACTGGTATCCCATGATGGACAAATCGTTTGACGCTTCTGCGGTCGAATCCCGCATTTCCGCGCTTTGGGAAGCCACAGGAGCCTTCCGCGCCGGCCGTTCCGAGCGAGTGGACGCAGAACCCTTCTGCATGGTCATTCCGCCGCCCAACGTCACCGGCAACCTGCATATGGGGCACGCGCTCAACAACACGCTGCAGGACATTCTCGCGCGCTATCGCCGCATGAACGGATGCGACGTGCTCTGGCAGCCGGGCACGGACCACGCGGGAATTGCGACCCAGATGGTGGTCGAGCGGAAGCTCGCCGAGGCGCAACAGCCGGATCGTCGGACCATGGGGCGCGAGGCCTTCCTCGAGCGCGTCTGGGCGTGGAAGGCCGAGTCGGGCGGCGCGATCGTGCAGCAACTCAAGCGGCTCGGCGCCTCCTGCGACTGGAGCCGGGAGCGGTTCACCCTCGACGAAGGGCTGTCGCGCGCCGTCGCGAAGGTGTTCGTCCAGCTCTATCGCGACGGCCTCGTCTACAAGGACAAGCGGCTGGTCAACTGGGATCCGAAGTTCCAGACGGCGATTTCCGATCTCGAGGTTCAGCAGGTCGAGTGCAGGGGCTCGTTCAAGTGGTCGCGCGACGACGGCGCGCCCCTGGATGCGGTCTCGCTTGGAAAGGTTCTCTCAAGAAACCCCAACGGCCACCTTTACTATTTCGACTATCCCGTGGTCGATCGGGACGGCGAGGAGACCGGGGAGCGCGTCACGGTCGCGACCACGCGGCCCGAGACCATGCTCGGCGACACGGCGGTCGCGGTGCATCCCGAGGACGAGCGCTACCAGAGCCTGGTCGGCCGGCAGGTGCGCCTGCCGCTGGTCGGGCGGCTGATCGCCATCGTCGCCGACGCGTACTCCGATCCCGAGAAGGGGACCGGCGCCGTCAAGATCACGCCCGCCCACGACTTCAACGATTTCGAGGTCGGCAAGCGCCACGAGGCCGAGGGCGCGCGGGCGATCAACGTGCTCGACGCCGAAGCGCGCGTCGTCCTCAAGGACAATCTCGCGTTCTTCGAGGGCCTGGAAAGTGACCACGACCATGCGCGACTGATGGCCGCGGTCGATGGGCAGGACCGGTTCGCGGCCCGTTTGGCGATCGTCGAACTGATGGCGCTCGCCGGCTTGCTGGCCCGGATCGAGCCGCACGCCCACATGGTCCCTCATGGCGACCGATCGAACGCAGTCCTCGAGCCGTGGCTCACGGATCAATGGTTCGTGGACGCCAAGACGCTGGCCGGGCCGGCCCTCGATGCGGTCCGCGACGGGCGGACCCAGTTCGTGCCGAAGAACTGGGAGAAGACCTATTATGACTGGCTCGAGAATATCCAGCCCTGGTGCGTCTCCCGGCAGCTCTGGTGGGGGCATCAGATCCCGGCCTGGTATTCGCCGTGGGGCGGTAGCTTCGTCGAGGAAACCGACGACGCAGCCTATGCCGCTGGGCTCGCCGACGGCGTCGAGCGCGGCGCGCTGACGGAAGCCGAGGCGGAGGCGCTGTCGCGCGACCCGGCGAGGCTGGCCGAGACCTTCAAGCGCGACGAGGACGTGCTCGACACCTGGTTTTCGTCGGCGCTGTGGCCGTTCTCGACGCTCGGCTGGCCGGACGAGACGCCGGAGCTGAAGCGGTTCTACCCGACCGCCGTGCTGATCACGGGCTTTGACATCATCTTCTTCTGGGTCGCCCGGATGATGATGATGGGGCTGCACTTCCAGGACGCGATCCCGTTCCGCGACGTCTACATCCACGCCCTCGTCCGCGACGAGAAGGGGGCCAAGATGTCGAAGTCGAAGGGCAACGTGATCGACCCGATCGACCTGATCGACCGCTACGGCGCCGACGCCCTTCGGTTCACGCTCGCCGCCATGGCGGCGCAGGGGCGGGACATCAAGCTGTCCGAGGCGCGCGTCGAGGGTTACCGCAACTTCGCGACGAAGCTCTGGAACGCCTCGCGTTTCGCCGAAATGAACGGATGCGCCCGCGTGGCAGGGTTCGACCCCGCCGCGACGCGCGAACCGCTGAATCGCTGGATTCTCGGGCAGGCGGCGAGAGCCGCGGCCGAGACGGCGGGGGCGATCGAATCCTACCGTTTCAACGACGCCGCCAACGCCGTCTATCGCTTCGTCTGGAGCGTGTTCTGCGACTGGCATCTCGAACTCGCCAAACCTGTCCTCCAGGGCGAGGCGGACGAGGCCGTCCGGGCGGAGACTCGGGCGACGATCGCTCACGTGCTCGACACGATTTATGGGCTTCTGCATCCGTTCATGCCGTTCCTGACCGAGGAACTCTGGGCGATCAAGGGCGAGGCGGGTCCGTCGCGCGAGGGACCGCTGGCCATGGGGCCGTGGCCGAACGAGGGAATCGAGATCGACGAGGCCATCGAGTCTGAGATCGGCTGGGTCGTCGACCTGATCGGCGAGATCCGTTCGGTGAAGTCCGAGATGGGCGTTCCGCCATCGACGGCGATGTCGGTGATCCTGGTCTCGCCTGGCGACCGGACGGCGAAGAGCGCCGCAGCCTGGAGCGAAGCGGTCAAGCGGCTCGCGCGGGTCGAGTCCATCGAGACGGCCGAGCAGGCGCCGCCGGGCTCGGTGCTGCTGGTGGTGAGGGGCGAGGTCGCCGCCTTGCCGCTGGCCGGCGTGGTCGATCTCGCCGCCGAACGGGCCCGCCTCGACAAGGAGATCGCCAAGGTTAAGGTCGAGATCGCCAAGGTCGCGGCGAAACTCGGAAACGACGACTTCCTCGCGCGCGCCCCGGAGGAGGTGATCGCCGAGCACGAGGAGCGGCGCGAGACGTTCGAGGCCCGGCTGGTCAAGCTCTCGCATGCGCGCGAGCGTCTCGAAGGGGTTTGAAGAGGGCGAATAGTAATAGCTTATGTGTAGTGTGAAAAAGCGCATGTGTCTTCGCGGCAACAGCCCCATTGCATCTTCCGGGCGTCCGGATTCCGGCGGCGCCGCGCCGCGATTGCGCCATAAACGACTCGCAGTTTCCGGGCTCGGGTTTACGTTTGTCACGCGTTGTGTGCGCCCTCGTTCGAGGCCGCCGCGTGGCCGGTCGGCGGGTCGGGATCCATGCGCGTTTACGCGTGTTTTGAGGTGGGAGACAGGGGATGGCGGCGGCGCGAGGCGGCGCTGCTCGCCGCAGCGGCGTTCGTCGCGCTCAGCGCGGCGTCCGCTTTCGCCTTCGACGGCGAGACGTCGGGCGTTCCGGCGAAAATCAGCCCCAAGAGTTACGCAAGCGCGGAACAGGCCCTGCGCGCCGGTCTTGACGACCTCCACGCCGGCAACGCCGCGTCGTGCGTCGACGCGCTGACCTATGCGGCGGAAGGCGGCCAGCCGGTCGCGCGCTGGAAGCTCGGGGAGATGTATGCCGATGGCGTCGGCGTCCAACGCGACGACGTCAAAGCCTACCAATATTTCAACCAGCTCGTTCAGGATTATGACGAGGACTCGCTCGACCCGCGCAACCGCGGCGCGGTGTCGAGCGCCTTCGTCGCGGTGGGCGTCTACAGCCTGACCGGCATTCCCAAGAGCGAGGTCCGTCCCGACCCGGAGCGGGCGCGCGAGTTGTTCCAATACGCCGCCTCGACATTCGGGGACCCGGATGCGCAGTACAATCTCGCCCACATGTACCTCGTCGGGGCGGGCGGTCTGGCGAGGGACAAGCTCGTCGCGGTGCGGTGGCTTTCGCTGGCGTCGGGCAAGGGCCATCGTCCGTCGGAGGCGCTGCTGGGACACCTGTTGTTCGTAGGAGACGGGGTGCTGCCGCAGCGTCCGAAAGGGCTGATGTGGCTGACCATCGCCAACAACGGCGCGGAAGGTCCCAAGGACGAGTGGATCCGCGATCTCTACCGGCGCGACTTCGCCGACGCGAGCCCGCAGGATCGGGCGGCGGCGGCCGCGATGCTCGACGAGCGCGCCAAAGGCCCTCCGCTCCCCTCGGTGATTTCCCGCACGGTCGTCCAGACGCTGCAGATCCTGCGACCGTTCGGAATCCCGGTGATGGCCGCGGCCCCGCCTTCGGCCGCCGAATAGGGGTTGGCGCCCGCGGGGCTGGGTCTCCATCCGACCGTCGCCGTTTGCCGCCCCGGGCGGGGCGGGTATAAGGCCCGCGTTCATTCTGTCCGCGCAGAGGCCTCCCGCCGGTGAGTATGCGAGCGTTCATCGAACGACAGTCGGCGGCATCCTGGTCAGGGCCGGCGTTGATCTGTCTCGTGCTGTTCGTGGCGCTGTTCGCGCTCGCGGGGCAGACGGCGAACGCGCCGTTCGTGTACGCCCCGCCGCAATGAAGCGCAGCGCCTCGCTGGATTTCCTCCGCGGCGCGGCCGCGTTCGCGGTCGCTGTTCCGCATTACCTGACCGCCAACGCGCCATTCAGCCCCGGGATCGAGTCGGTCGCGGTGGCGGCGGTCGAAGTGTTCTTTGTCCTCAGCGGTTTCGTGCTCGCCCCCCAGATCGTCGATTGGGTGGTCGGCCGCTCCTGGCGCAACCTCGGCGTTTTTCTGACCCGGCGGTGGATGCGGACCATCCCGCCCTATGTCGCCGCGCTCCTCGTCGTCGCCGTGATGACGGGCAACCTCCTGACCGCCGACACCCTCCGGTATCTCTTCTATGTCGAGAACCTGTTCCGGTCGGCCAACGCGGTCGACTTCTACCCGGTCGCCTGGAGTCTCGCGGTCGAGGAGTGGTTCTATCTTTTGTTTGCTCCGCTGCTATTTCTGATCGGGCGGGCGCTCGCGCGCGACGACCGTCGGCTCGATGTCGCCTTCGCCATCCTCTTCGTCCTCGTGATCGCGGCGTTGAGGGCGTTCCATGCCCCGCCGGACTGGGACCTGAACGCGCGGCGGGTGACCCTCTTCCGGATCGATTCGATCGTCTGGGGATTTCTGCTCTATCTGGCGCTCGAGCGGCGGCGGCTGGTCGAGCCGGACACGGCTTCGGGCTTGCGGCGGCTTGTCGCGCTCGGCGCGGCGTTCGCCGCCGCCTCGGCGCTCGAAATCGGCGTAGCCAGGCTCGCGCTCGAGGGCGGCGGCGTCGCCCAGCGCCTGTTCCCATACGCGTCCGCGCTGTTCGGCGTTGCTGCGGTGGGGTTCTTCCGCGAGGCCGACGGCTGGTTCAAGGGGCCGCGGCTCTCGGCCGTGTGTTTCTACCTCGGCCGCATCTCCTACTCGGCCTACCTGTTCCACATCGTCATCGTCATGGCGCTGAAACCCCTGGTCGGCGCCTGGCCGATCCTCGCGCAGCTCGCCCTCTACGTCGCGGCGATCTGCGCCGTCTCGACCGTGTTCTGGCGCGGCTTCGAACGTCCGATCCTGGCCGCGCGACCGGACTACCGGCGGCGATCCGCATCCGCCGCGCTGCGGGAGGCGCAGAATGCCGCCGACTCCGGCGGGGGAAAGCTCTGGGTCGCGGCGCTCCTCTGCGCCTTTCTCGGCGCCGTCGCGACGGCGCGCAGCGCCTTCATGGCCAACGAGCCCTATCTCTTCTACCCGGCGCTGGTCGCAGCAAGCGCGTTCGCGCTCGCGCTCGCCGAGCGCGCGGGGCGATTTTCTCCCGGGCTCGGGGTGGCGGCCCGCGCGTTCCTCCTGTTCGCGCTCGCGCTGCCGGCGGCCGACGCGCTCTATCGGTCGGCGACCGGCGTGCCGATCGCCGGATCGGTGGCCAACCCGACCTATTCCTTCCGCGCCGCGCGGGAGAATCCGTCCGCCTTCGCGATGTGGTGGTTCTACTACCTCAACGAATGGATCCGCGACGACGGCATTCGCGGCGCAATCGAAAGGCCAGACCCGCAGAAGAAGCTGCCGTTCGTCCTCGCGCCGGGAAGCTCGGGACGCATGTTCGACACCACGATCCGGATCAATTCGGCGGGCTTTCGCGGCCCGGAGCCGGCGCTGGACAAGGGCGACCGCTTCCGGATCGTGGCGTTGGGCGAGTCCCAGACGTTCGGGCCGACGCTACGCGACGGCGAGCGACCCTGGCCCGAACAGTTGCAGGATCTGTTCGCAGGCAGATGCAGCCGGCCGGTCGAGGTGATCAACGCCGGGACCGAGGCCTATACGCTCGAGGACAACCTCGAGCGGATGCGCCGCGACGTCCTGCCCCTCAAGCCCGATCTCGTCCTTTCGACCCACGG
Source organism: Roseiarcus fermentans (assembly GCF_003315135.1). Taxonomy (GTDB): domain Bacteria; phylum Pseudomonadota; class Alphaproteobacteria; order Rhizobiales; family Beijerinckiaceae; genus Roseiarcus; species Roseiarcus fermentans. The sequence continues at coordinate 117,600 of NZ_QNRK01000009.1, read as the reverse complement.
CATGAACGGTCTCTACGCCCTCGGCCTGCGTCAGGAAGCCGAACCGAACGAGCCCGGCGTCCGTCCCCGCGCGTCGGCGCTGATCGGCCGGGCGGTGCTGACGATCGAGCGCGCCCTGCACGATTTTCGCACCCGCGGCGCCGCGCCGCGTCCGGCCCCGCCGCCGCTGTCCGATCCGGCCCTCATGCGCAGCCGTTACGCCGACGCCTATCGCAAGCTGATCGCGCTCGGGCGCGAGCATGGGACGCCAGTCGTGCTGGCGACCTCGAGCCTCGCGGTCGATGCGAACGCCCCGCGCGAGGTCAAGGCCTTTTACGGCGCCGTGTTCAAGCCGATCGACGACATCATCGCCGCCAATGCGGCCCACAACCGCATGGTGAGGCTGATCGGCCGCGAGCAGAGCGCGCCCGTCGTCGAGGCGATCGCCAGCCTCGACGGCGACTGGGACGACGATCTCTACCTCGACATCGTGCATTTCACCGAGCGCGGAAACGCGCGCGTGGCGCGCGCGATGAGCGAGGCTCTGGTTCCTATATTACGTTATAACAACGTACAATGTAGTCTGGACTGAGCCTGGACTGAGCCGTCGCCAGCAGACGCCTTCGCGGCGGCCGCCCTCAGAACAGCGGCGCCAGGATCCGCACGCGTCTGCGCCCGCCCTCGGGATTGCTGTCCTGAACGACGCGGCCGTCCTTCAACCCGAAGCGCGATCCGCTCTCGATGTCGATCGCCGTGATGCCCGAGGTTTCGCGGCTGACGGCCGCGGTGGCCGCCTTGAGTCTGGTGTCGACGCCGTTTGCGTCGAGATCGGGATCGGGATCGGCGATCGTGGCCGCTGCGAGCGGCTGGCCGTCGTCTGGCTGGTCTTTCGAATAGGCGGCGTTCCGCGCGGTCGGTTTGGCGTTGGGGTCCGGCTTCGGTCGCGACATCTGCGCCGAGGCCTCCTCCGTGACGACGAGTTCATGCGCCCTGTGGCCGTATTTCGCCTCCGCCGCCGCGAGCGCGTCCGCCCAGCTCTGCCCGGGGCGTCGGCAGGAGCAGTTCTCTTCGTAGGATTGCTGGAATTTGAGGGCGTTCGGCTCGGCCGTATAGCGCGCGCCGGTCTGCGAGACGCCCTGATCGATCGTTCCGCCGAACGGCATCGTATACAGCGCCATCTCGGCGTTCGGGCACAACGCCTGGCAAATCTGCGCCAGGGTCGATCCGCTCGAGCCGGCGAAGGGCAGGGGAAAGAAGCTGCCGTCGCAGGTTCGCACACAAACGTAAACGGCGCCCCCGATCGCGTCCGCGGCCAGACCATGGCCGCCGTCGCGGTTCGCCGACGCCGCCCGACGACGGGACTGCGAGTCTCCGCCCCGCCGCTCGCCGTTGCGGTGAGCCCGCTCGATGGGGGCGGCGGCCTCGGGGCTGGCGAACGGGTTGGGAAAGCTGAACGGCCCGATCGTGATGGTGCAGCGGCCGCATCCCGTCGCCTGGGCGAAAGCCGGACCGTTCCCGCCCGCGAACCCGGCGATGGCGAGGACGATCGTCGTTGCGGCGGCCCCGCCGCGAACCAGAAATGCGACCCTTTTGCGACGATCAGGCGCACGACCCGAGGCCAAGCGAAGCGAAACCCGTACCATAATTCTACTCTCGAGGCCGCGCCGGACCGGATAGCGCGTCCTTGTTTCAGGCTCATGTCGGGCCGCCGTCGCCGAACGGCAATGGGCGCCATTGCCAATTCGCCCTGATCGGCGCACGGATGACAGCGCTCTGTAAAGTCGATTGTCTCGTTGACCGATCAACCCGTTCCCTCGACTGACGACGCCGGTCCCTCGCGCTGGGGGGTGTTCGGCCACCCCGCGTTCGTCGTCATTCTGATCGCGAGCTCGGTCTCGAGCGTCGGGATCGCGATGTTCGACACGGCGATGAGCTGGCTGATGACCAGTCTCAATCCCGATCCATTGATGGTCTCCGCCGTCCAGGTCGCGACCATGGCGCCGATGTTCCTCCTGACCATCCCGGCCGGCGCGCTCGCCGACGTGGTCGATCCGCGCCGGCTCCTGCTCGCGGCGCAGGTCGGCGTCGTCGCCGTCGGCGTGGCGTTCGCCGCGGTCGTCATGCTCCACTGGGAATCCGCGCCGGGGCTGCTCGGGACGACGTTCCTGCTCGGCGCCGCGGGCGCGCTGGCTGCGCCCGCTTGGCAGATCATCACGCCGATGCTGGTGCCGAGACCCGAACTCGACGCCGCCATCGCCGTCAGCAACGCCGGCTACAACGTCAGCCGCGCCCTCGGGCCGGCGCTCGGCGGCGTCGCCATTACGGCCGTCGGCTTCAGGCTGCCGTTCTGGGTCTATGTGGCGACCAACGTCCTCGTCCTGGCCGCGCTTCTGTGGTGGCGCCCGCCGCGAAAGGCCCCCGAGACGCTGCCCGCGGAGCGGTTCGTCGCCGCCGTCGCGGCCGGGCTCCGCTACGCGCGCAACAACCGCGACCTCGACGCGACGCTGATCCGCGCGATCGCCTTCTTTCCCTTCGCCAGCGCTTACTGGGCGCTGATGCCGCTGATCGCGCGCGACCGGCTTCACGACGGCGCCGCGCTCTACGGCCTCTTGATGGGCATGATCGGCCTGGGGTCGGTGGTCGGCTCGATCGGGCTTCAGTCGCTGAAGGCGCGTCTCGGGCCGGACCTTTCGGCCGGCGCGGCGACGATCGGGACCGTCCTGGCGCTGGTCCTGTTCGCCTTCGCACGCAAGCCCGAGATCGCGATGGCCGCGAGCTTCGTCGCGGGCGCCTGCTGGATCGTTGCGATGACCACCCTGTTCGTCTCCGCGCAGGTGGCGCTGCCGGACTGGGTTCGCGGCAGGGGCCTCGCCATCTTCCTGACCGTCTACTTCGGGGCGATGACGGCGGGCAGCGCCGTCTGGGGCGAGGTCGCGAGCCTGGAAGGCCTGCCGTTCGCGCTCGCCGCCGCGGCGGTCGGCGCCACTCTGGGGCTCGTCGCGACGCTGCCCTGGAAGCTCGAGACCGGGGCGGCGTTCGATCTCGCGCCCTCGATGCACTGGCGTGCGCCAGCCTTCGTGCAGAAGCTGGAAAACGACGCCGGTCCGATCCTCGCGCTGATCGAATATCGCATCGATCCAGCGGATTCGACGGCGTTCCTCGCGCTCATGCAGGAGATCGGCCACGAGCGGATGCGCGACGGCGCCTATGCGTGGAACCTGTTCCACGATCCCGACGACAGGGGCCGCGCGATCGAGACCTGGCTCGTCCATTCGCTGCTCGAGTTCAAGTACCGGGCCGAACGGGAGACCCGGGCCGACGAATTGATCGAACGGCGCGCGCAGGGCTATCTCACGGCGCCGGCGCAGGCGAGCTACTACATCGCCGCCGAGCGGCCTCATCACGGGCGAAGGAAAGCGCTGGCGGACGGCTCGCCGGGCGAAGTGACGACGAGACCGATATCGCGCTAGGGGAACGCTGTCCGTCCGGGCCTCAAGGGGGAAGCGGGCAAAGGACGGTTCGATCTCGTCGTCAAAGAGATGATACCATTGTTGTACAGCGGTCACAATGTCGCCGAGCGTCGTTATATTCCCGGACGGGGATTCGGGCCGCGCGGGAGCGCCGTATGGGGCGTCGCGAACTCCGAAGAGCGGCAGTGGGTTCGGGCGCAGTCTGCGACCCGATCTCCGTCCGGCTTTCGGCGCCGGTGGCAGCCTCCACCTGAGCTCGGGCCCGTTTTGAGTGTTATCAGGGCGTTGCACGGCGTTTTCCGGGCGACTGTATCTCCCAACCCCGTCATTGCGAGGAGCAAAGCGACGAAGCAATCCATGCCGCCGCTTGCTTCCTGCGGAAGAAATTGCTCGCAAGGAAGGGCGGCGGGACGACCAGAGGGCGCGACAGCGGCCCAGCGGCCCTGGATCGCTTCGCTTCGCTCGCGATGACGGCGCTATTCGCTGCCACCTTGGGAGTTACGGGCCACTGTATCTCCGAAGGCGGGGCTCGCTTCAAAGCCGTCATCGCGAGGAGCGAAGCGACGTGGCGATCCAGGAGTCCGGGACGCCGACACCTGCCGCCAGTGGGGTCCAGCGCTTCGGCAGCCGGCAGCGCAGACGGCTCCTGGATCGCCGCGTCGCCCTTCGGGCTCCTCGCGATGACGAAGTGCAAGGACCCCCCCGTGGCGGTTACGGGCGACTGCGGCTTCGTATGTGGCTTGCGAGGAACCCTGTTCACCAGTCCACGTCGGCAGTCGCGCCGGGGGAGGGCGACCTTCGCTCCGCCCCGTGAGGTCGCGCCGGTTTTGAGGATTTTCAAAGGCTTGCGCGAAGTTTTGCGGGCGACTGTCACGCCCGAGGCGGGTGTTCCGCGAGGAGCCGGGCAGCGCGCCCCGAGAGGGGCGGCGTCCCGCCGCCCGGGCGCCCGGGACGCGCGCCCTTCCGTTGAACGCGCCGCTCGCGCACGGTCATGAGCACGAAGGTCGACGCGTCGGTCCGGTGCGCACGACGGCAGCCGAGCGGCCTCTGGATCGCGTCCTCCCGGGCTCCTCGACCAAGTGGCCGCTCGCGATGACGGCGCCGTTCGCGTCCGCCTCGGGCCGGTTTTGAGTGTTTTCAAGAGGTTGCGCGGAGTTTTCCGGGCGATTGTAACTCCCAAGCCGGTGGCCAACAGCGCCGTCATCGCGAGCGAAGCGAAGCGATCCAGGGCCGCTGGGCCGCTGTCGCGCCCTCTGGTCGTCCCGCCGCCCTTGGTTGCGAGCAGAAGTCGGAGCGATTTTTTCCGCAGGAGGCAAGCGGCGGCATGGGTTGCTTCGTCGCTTTGCTCCTCGCAATGACGGGGTTGGGAGTTACGGGCGATTGTATCTCCCAAGCCCGGCGTACGGGCGGCGGTCACGGCGCTCAACGGGAGCGGCGGCGTCTCGCCGCCGGGGTGCGCGAGACGGGCGCCCTCCCAGCGTGCGCCCCGTCCGGCTCCTCGCGGACAGCCACCTTGCGAGTTACGGGCGACTGTCACGCCCGAGGACGGCCGTTCAGGACCGGACCGGTCGGTTGCGGCGACCTGCGGCGCGCGGGCGTGACTGGCCGTCATCGCGTCTTCCGAGGGCGGGCCTTCGCTCGACATACCTTCCTTCTCCGACGGGCGCCGTTTGTTTGGATCGACGAATCAATGCTAGCATAAGTCATGAAAAACAGAAATCATTTGCTTTCGCCGCCGCGCGGCGCAACCGGCGGATCAGGCTGCCCGGCGAAGGACGAAGCGCTTGCCGCGGTCGGTTGTTTCGACCCATCCCGTGCGGGTCGCCGCTGGTCCCCTTCCGGATGTCGTTTGACAGGGCGAGGGCGGCGTGCACGGCGGCGACCTTGGGCGCGACCTTGCGGCCCTGTTTGAATGACGCGGCGAGCGCGTCGGCGGTGAGAGACGCGGAGGCCGAGGCGAGCGCGGCCATGACGGCGGCGGTCTGGGCGAAGTCGTCGGCGGGGTAGGGCGGGCGGCCGACGGCGGCGACGGACGCCAGCGCGTGACGAACGCCTCGACCGCCGGGGGAACCGGCTCGGTCCCTATCCTCGGATGCGCCCCCATGACGCGGGATTAGAGGCGACCATAACGGCGGCGTCAATACGGTCAACGTCGTTCTTTCAGCGCCGTCATCGCGCGCCGCGATGGGGCGTGGCGACCTGAGGGGCCGCGCCATTCGCCCAGCGGCCCCTGGATCGCCGCGCTTCGCTCGCGATGACGGCCACCACTCTGTGGCCGGCGCCGCCTTCTGCGCCCAGGACATCCGACGGCTTCGCGATTGACGCGCCGCGCCCCGATATGGTCCAGAAGGCCGGGGCGGCCTGTCGCCCGCCCCGCACGCGAGGGGCCATGCTGTCGCCGGGCGGGGAATGTTCGCGGGAACGACACGCATCGCGGACGGCGCGATGACGCGGTCGGAACTCGCCGGGCTCGTCCGGCTGCTGGCTGCGGGCCTCGTCACGGGGCTCGCGATCGGCGTCGTCGGCAGCGCCTTTCGCTGGCTGCTCGGCCTCGCCAACACGGCGCGCGATCGTCTCATCGCCGAAGCGCACGCCAGCCAGTGGCAGGGCTTTCTGGCGGTCACGGCGACGGTGGCGCTATGCGCCATGATCGCCCGCCTTCTGGTCGTGCGCTTCGCGCCGCTCGCCTCCGGCAGCGGCGTGCAGCACGTCGAGGCGGTGATGCGCGACGGCGCCCCATCGGCGCCGGCCGCCGTCATTCCGGTCAAGTTCGTCGGCGGGTTGCTCGCGATCGGCGCCGGGCTGACGCTCGGCCGCGAGGGCCCGACCGTGCAAATGGGCGCGGCGCTCGGCCGGATCGTGCGCAACCTCGTCATGCGAGGCGATGCGGACCGGACCATCGTCGACGCCGCCGGCGCCGGGGCGGGCCTGGCGGTCGCCTTCAACGCGCCGATCGGCGGCGCGATCTTCGTGTTCGAGGAACTGACCCACACCGTCAGGCCGAGGCAGGCGCTGGCGACGCTGGCGGCCGCGGGCGTGGCGGTCGCGGTCCTGCGCTGGTCGCTCGGCGATCTTCAGGAGTTCCGGGCGGGGCCGTCGACCGATCAGCCGTTGTTGCAGTTGCTGCATCACGGCGCGATGGGCGCGGCGCTCGGACTGGTCGGCGCCGGCTATTCGGCGCTGTCGCTGCTTCTGCTCGACGCCGGCGACGCGCTCGGGCGGATCCCGTCGATCGTGCGCGCCGGTTGCGTCGGCCTCCTGGTCGGGACGATCGGCTGGTTCGGGCCGTCGCTGATCGGCGGCGGAGAAAACGTGGCCTCCGCCGTGCTCGCCTCGAACCCGGCGGTGACCGCGCTGCTCGTCCTGTTCGCGGCGCGCTTCCTGATCGGGCCGGTCAGCTACGCCGCCGGGACGCCGGGCGGGATTTTCGCGCCGCTGCTCGCGATGGGGGCGATCGCCGGCGCGCTGTTCGCCGACCTCGCCAACGCCTGGCAGCCGCAATGGGCGCTGTCGCCGACGACATTCGCGGTCGTCGCCATGGCGGCGCTGTTCACCGCGGTGGTGCGCGCCCCGTTCACCGGCGCCGTGCTGACGATCGAGATGACCGGGCGCGCCGACTGCGCGCTGCCGATGCTCGTCGCCTGCCTCGCCGCCGCGACCGTCGCCGCCGCAGTCGGCAGCGAGCCGATCTACGACACCCTCAAGACGCGGATGCTCGAGGCGCAGAAGGGGAAATGGCGACTGCCGAGCCCCGATCCGTGACGGCGGCCGTCCCCGGCCTGTCGGCGATGGAGCGGGTCCGCCGGCCGCCCGTCCGGTTGCAAAGCGACCCCGGCGGCGGGTTCAGCCATGAGTTTTTCGCATGGCGGCATTGCCGGACGAGCAGGCGCGGCGGCCGTCCGCCGGCGGCTTGGAGGCCATTTATAAACCGGCTTTATTAATATCGTTATAGATCAATGTCTTCAGTCGCTTGGCGGAGTTCGGCCGGCGCCTGCGCGTTACCCGCCCGGCTTGCGGTGATAGGCGTTGACCAAATGTCGCATTTCGCGCGGCGCGATAAATGCTATGCGCTTGCTGCGCTGCGGCGGGGGGCAGCCGACCGGCGCAAAAGAGAGCGAATTCGACCATGAGCGAGAGCCGCATCCGGAACGCCGCGCTGCGTTCCAAGATCATGAGCGCCGACCAGGCCGCCGCGCTGATTCTCGACGGGGCGCACGTCGGCATGTCGGGCTTCACCGGCGCCGGCTATCCCAAGGCCGTGCCGGCGGCGCTCGCCGCCCGGATGAACGCCAAGCACGCCGCCGGCGAACATTTCAAGATCGGCGTCTGGACCGGCGCCTCGACCGCGCCCGAACTCGACGGCGCGCTCGCCAAGGCCGACGGCATCGAACTGCGCATGCCTTATCAGTCCGACCCGAACTGCCGCAAGCGTATCAACGCTGGCGAACTGGATTACATCGACATCCACCTGTCGCATGTGGCGCAGTACGTCTGGTTCGGCTTTTTCGGCAAGCTCGACGTCGCCGTCGTCGAGGTCGCCGGCATCCGCGAGGACGGGCGGTTGATCCCGTCGTCGTCGGTCGGCAACAACAAGACCTGGCTCGACCAGGCCGACAAGATCATCCTCGAGGTCAACCGCTGGCAGAATCCGGCGCTCGAAGGCATGCACGACATCTACTACGGCACCGACCTGCCGCCGCATCGGCGGCCGATCCCGCTGATCACGGCGCACGACCGCATCGGCCAGCCCTACTTCTTCTGCGACCCGGACAAGGTGATCGCCGTCATCGAGACCGACGCTCCCGACCGCAACACCGCCTTCAGCCCGCCGGACCTCGTTTCGCGCGCCATCGCCGGCAACATCCTCGACTTCCTCGAGCACGAGGTGAAGAAGGGCCGGCTGCCGCCGGAGCTGCTGCCGCTGCAGTCGGGCGTCGGCAACGTCGCCAACGCCGTCATGGACGGGCTGCAGCACGGGCCGTTCGAGGGCCTGTCCTCGTTCACCGAGGTGCTGCAGGACGGCATGCTGAACCTGATCAAGTCCGGCAAGATGGAGTTCGCCTCGGCCACGGCGCTGTCGCTCTCGCCCGAGGCCGCGGAGGAGTTCAACCGCGACGTCGCGCTCTACCGCAAGAAGGTGATCCTGAGGCCGCAGGAGATCAGCAACCATCCCGAATTGATCCGCCGCCTCGGCGTGATCGCGATGAACGGCCTGATCGAGGCCGACATCTACGGCAACGTCAACTCGACCCACATCCGCGGCACCTCGATCATGAACGGCATCGGCGGCTCGGGCGACTTCGCCCGCAACGCCTATCTGTCGATCTTCATGACGCCGTCGACCGCCAAGAACGGGGCGATCTCGTGCATCGTGCCGATGGTCACCCACGTCGACCACACCGAGCACGACGTGCAGGTGATCGTCACCGAGCAGGGACTGGCGGATCTGCGCGGCCTGCCGCCGCGCCGGCGCGCCCAAGAGATCATCGCCCGCTGCGCGCACCCGGACTACCGGCCGGCGCTGGAAGACTATTTCGCGCGCGCGCTGAGGGAGTCGCCCGGCCGCCACACCCCCCACCTGATGAACGAGGCGTTCTCGTTCCTCGACGCGTGGAAGGCGGCGGAGACGCGGATCAACAGCGCGAGGGCGGCGGAGTAGGCGGCCGGCGAAGACTTCGGCGAGGACCCGACCGCGGCGGACGAAACCGAGGGGGATCTGCGGGCGCGGGCGCAGCGCGGGCGTAGCGCGGGCGTAGCGCGGGGACGCAGACGCGGCAGCGCGCTCGACGCGCCGCGCATTGCAGGCGGGCGACGCCCAGGCGTGCGCGGCTGCTTGACGTCGCGCGAAACGCCGGCGCTTTTCCCAGGACGGCCGCGTTAGCCGTTGTCCTGATTTGTTTTGCGCTCGGACGGTGGTAAACGACGGCAACTGGCCTGCGGGCCGTGGGGCTGAAGGCTGGGCCGAGCGTGCGAGCGCCGTCGAAAAACGCCAACGGGTCGCGTGGCGGCCTGACGGAGGAAACTGCGTCGGGCATCGGCGAGCGCATATACAGCGTTCGGCTTCGGCTGGACCGGAGCGTACCCGGCTTCGCAGCCATGCTCGGCGTTTCCGCCGATGTCGTCGCCGGGTGGGAGGCCGGCCGGGGCGTCGATCGCGAGGCGCTGACGCTGATCGCCGCCTCGACCGATACGGCGATGGAATGGCTGATCGCGGGCCTTTCCCCCGAGCAGGTGGCGGCGTTCCACGCGGCGGCGCGCAGCCAGGTTCGCGGCGACCGGCTCGGGCGGGGGCGCGCCCCCACGGACGAGGCCTCGCCGACGCATGTCGGGCGCGGTCGCCGATCCGGCGGCTGATTCGGAAACGCTCCGACGGACTCGATCCGATTCTCGCGCCCACCCGCGGGGCGTCGTCTCGATCTCCACCCGCTCCCGCCGCGCGGCGATTCGTCGCTGCGCGCTTGGTCGCATTGATTGTTCGGCCTCGGCGCCTTCGAAATAGGCAGCGCGGCGGGTAGTCCGGCCGAACGCGCTGCGAAGATTGCGAAATGGCCTGGCACGCGCTTTGCGTATCCGTGGCGACGCCGCCTGCTCGAGGATGGAGCCGACGACCGAAGGATGATCAGCGCCGCGCCTCGACGTTTCCTCAGGGCCACCCCAGTGACGGCCGGCTTCGACCCCGGGCGGGCGCCGGCGCGGCCGGCCCCGACCACGACGCCCATCTATCTCGACCGGGACGGGCGGACGGCGCGGGTCGACGTCCAGCTCGGGTCGATCACCAAGCGCATGGTGATCGACACCGGCGCCACGGGGCTCAGCATCCCGGCGTGGATCGCCGAGCGCCTGCTCTGGCGGCGCGAGGCGGTCGAGGCGCAAAGCGCGGTCATGACCTTGGCCAACGGACGGGAAGAGCTGCGTCAAGGCGTCAAGCTGTGGTCGGTGACGGTCGGCGGCCGCACGCTGCTCGACGTCTATGCGACGGTCGCGCCGCACGAAGCCGAGCCGCTGCTCGGCTTCCCGGTCCTCAACCAGGCCGGCCGATTCACCATCGACACCGTCGCCGGCCTTCTGATCATGGGCTGACGGCGACGGCGCCGGCCCGGCAGCCTTTACATCAGCCCCGGCCGCCGCAACGCGGTCCTCCGCCCGGCGCGATAATCCTCCGGCGTGTCGCCGAACTGCGCCTCGAAGGCGCGGTTGAACTTCTCGAAATCCATGAAGCCGCTGAGAAACGCGATCTCCTCGATCGCGAGATGCGCGTCGCGCGGGTCGGCCAGGCGCGCCCCCGCGACCGCCGCCCGGCGGTCGCTGACCAGCTCGGTATAGGACTGGCCGGTCTCCCACAGGAGGTCGTGGATCTCGCGCTCGGTGAGGCCGAGGCGCCCCGCGACCGACCGCGCCGTGAACCCGGGCGTCGCCGCGCCGGCCTCGATCGCCTCGGCGATGCGGCAGCGCTGCGCTTCCCTGACGCCGCGCCGTTCCGCCAGCGCGCGCTCGTCGCCAGAGGCGCCGAGCATGAGGGCGCACAGGTCGGCGACGTGGTCGGCGGCGGCGGCGGCGAACGAATGGCTCAGGCCGTCGGCCGACTTCAACAGCGAGGACGCGTAGGCCGCGAACAGGCGCACCGGCGGAAGGTCGGGAGCGATCGACTGCATGAGCCGCGCCTCGGCCTGCGGCGCCCGCTTGAGCACGGACTGCATCGGCAGGAACACGCTGACGTATTGCCCGTCGGTCTGGCGCAGGGAGCCGTCCTCGCTGTCCGACACGAACACCGCGCTGCCCGCGGCGCCTTCGTGGCTCCGGCTCGCCTGCTCGAAACGGCGGCGGCCGCCGACGACCAGGCTCAGGAGAATTCGCCCGCCGGCGTTGGTGTGGTCGCCGCGGTTGAGGCGGAAGGTCGCGGCCCCGGCTCCCGACATCAGCGTCGCGTCGGGGAGGTCGAGGAGGAGCGTCGGCGAACGAACCGCAGCGCCGCCCCGCTCCGCGCCCCTGTCCCTCGAGATCTCGAGGCTCTCGGGCCTCACGTTCAGCGCCGACGCGATCGACGTCGGCAGGTCCTCGTCGCCCGTCAGGGCGCGCACGCCGACGCGGTCGTCCGACCGGGGAAAGACGCGCGAGGCGTCGAGCGGGGCGATGGCGGCGGCGGTCTCCTCGCCCTCCTCGACGTCCCGGTCGGTCAAACCCTCGACCAGCCAGTCGATCGAGGTGTCAGTGGCCTCGGCGAGCAGGAGCAGGTCGTCCTGACGAAAGTTCAGGCCGCGCTCCCACGAGCGCACCGCTTCGTGCGGCACGCCGAGCATTCTGGCGAAATCCCGCGGCGTCCGATCCAGACGACGCCGAACGACCTCGATTCGGGCCCCTATCGCCCGCCGCGTTTCCGGTGACACTGTAGCCCCCTTGGAGTTGCCCTCGACTTCCCCAGCAAGGCGTTACGGACCGTGCGCCGCGCGAGTTCCAGACGACCTCCGAAGGTCCCTTCGGCGTTCCAGTCGTCTGCGTGAACGCTCGCGCAAGGGGCGTGCCACCGCCGAGGCGCGAGCGCGCCTTCGCACGGAGCGCGAGCGTTCAGGCGCGGCGTGGATCCGGGAGCGTCCGGGCGTCGCCGCGCGGCGTCGCCGGGCGCATGGCGCCGAGCAGCGAAACGATGTTGCGGGCGCCGGATTCGCTGGCCGACCCGCCGATCGGCGGCCCCCGCCGCGCCGTGTCGATCACCACCCAGCGCCGATCGTTGACGCGCTCGATCGCATACCGGTCCGACATGGTCGATCTCCCTGGGTTCGCGCTGGCGTCCGGAGCAATGTTCATGCCCGTCCGCGGACGAGGCCTTGCGGCGGCTCCGCGTCAGCGACGATGCAAAACGGCGACGCGGGTTTGCAAATTGCAAAGGGCGTTCGCAGGATGGAAACGGCCCCGCCGCGGGCGCCGAAGCCTCAGCGCAGCCGGACCGGAATGACTTCGATGCTGAGCTGCACCTCGTCGCCGAGGCCGTAATACGAGTAGGCCGGCCGCGAGACCGCCCGGAGCAGCAGGAACAGGTTCAGCCGCAACCGTTGCAGGGCGTTGCTCCTGCGCGCGGGCAGGAGATGGTCGTGCATGACGTGCACGATCCACTGGTGCGGGTCCGTCGGCAGGTCGATCTCGTGATGGCGGGCGAGGTCCTCGAGCGCCCGTTCGACGTCCGGCTCCTCGAGAAAGCCGAACGACAGCTCGACGCCGATGACGCTGCCCTTCTTGTCGCTGCGGTCGAATACGGTCACCCGGCAGCGGCCGCCGTGGATATAGGGGACCTTCTTGTGGGCGACCTCGACGAAGATGAGGTTGCGCGGCAGCATGCCGGTCCGCTCGGCGATCAGCCGGATCAGCGACGGGGCGCGGTCGGCGAGCTTGTGCAGCGGCCGGGGCGACATGATCAGCGCGTTGCGCTCGAGGAACGACGTGCTCACCCGGTGCAGCGCGACCACCTCGGAGAGCGTCAGCGTCGCCTTGGCGTTGTGGGCGGCGTAGCTCGCCTTGCGGCCCCAGCGCCAGGTCGCCATCAGGGCGAAGGCGACGGCGCCGACCGCGACCGGCACGTAGCCGCCTTCGAGAAGCTTGAGTGAGCTTGCGACGAAAAAGGCCCCGTTCAGCGCGGTCAGCGGCCCCCAGACCAGCGCGGTCAACGCCGGGCTCCAGCCCCAGTAGCGCAGCGCGATCGGGATCATGGCGACCGAGGTGATGACCATCACCCCCGAGACGGCGAGGCCGTAGGCGGCCGCGAGCGCCGCGCTCGAGCCGAACGCCAGGACCAGCGCGACGCAGCCGCTCAACAGAGCCCAGTTGACGGCCGGGATATAGACCTGCCCCTCTTGCGCGTGATGGGTATGCTCGATGTCGAGGCGCGGGAACAGGCCGAGGCGGATCGCCTGCGCGACCAGCGAAAAGGCCCCCGAGATCAGCGACTGCGAAGCGATCACGGTGGCGACAGTGGCCAGGACCACCATGGGCGCCAGCAGCCAGGAGGGGCTCAAGGCATAAAAGAGCTTGCCGCCCGGCGCAGGCAGGCCGCCGAGCAGGAACGCGCCCTGGCCGAGGTAGTTGAGGATCAGCGCGGGAAAGACGATCGCGTACCAGGAGAGCCGGATCGGCAGCGCGCCGAAATGGCCGAGGTCGGCGTACATCGCCTCGCCTCCGGTCACCACCAGCATCAGAGCGCCGAGCAGCATCAGCGCCCCCAACAGGTTCGCCCGGCCGAGGAACTCGAAGCCGTACACGGGATTGAAGGCGGCGAGGATTTTCGGCGCCGCCGCGATCTCGGCCGCCCCGAGCGCCGCGATGACGACGAACCAGACCAGCACGACGGGGCCGAAAAACGCGCCGACGCCGGAGGCGCCCCTGTACTGCACGGCGAAGAGGGCGATGAGCAGCGCGAGCGTGATGGGCACGACGGCGGACGACAGGCCCGGCGCCGCGACGTCGAGGCCTTCGACCGCCGAGAGCACGCTGATCGCCGGCGTGATCATGCCGTCGCCGATCAGGAGGCCGGCCCCGGCCATCAGCGCCCACAGCAGCATGCGCACGCGCCGGTCCTTGCGGTCGTGAAGCAGGCCGTAGAGGGCGAAGACGCCGCCCTCGCCGTCGTTTTGCGCGCGCAGCACCAGCAGCGCGTATTTGATGGCCACGATCAGGGTGAGCGTCCAGATGATCAGCGACACGGCGCCGAGCGCGTCCTCGGCGGTTCGGCCGGGCGCGACGCGGAAAATCTGGTCCATCGCGTAGAGCGGCGAGGTGCCGATGTCGCCATAGACGACGCCGAGCGCGCCGAGCGCGAACGAAACAACCGCGGGATCGCGCGGGCGGTCGGCGCGCAGGCGATCGGTTTTTGCGGCGAGAAGCGACATTGTCCGGCTCTCTTGTCGCGATCTTGCGGCCTGAGCGCGCCGTCGGGCAACGCCCGCCCTCGAAAGCGCTTGCGTCCGATTGACGCACGGGGCGAACCGCGGACCGACGGGCGGCGGGTCGGCGCGTCCAACGACGACGCCAATACAAAGATAGTTCGCTATTTACAGATCGACTCCGAGCGTAGAACATCGCTCACGTTCCGAGTCGCAACATCAGGCTGAAACGAGGGCGGAGAGACCCCCGGGCCGACGGGAGATCGCCATGACGCTCGACAGCCGCGCAGTCCGTTCCGGATCGTGTCGGCAGGCGCGCGCGCGGAGCGCCCGATCGCCGGGACAGGGTCCGGCCGTCCGTCTCGTCAGGCGCCTGCCGGCCCGGGCGGCGCTGGCCGCGCTGGCGCTCGCCGCGCCGCCCGCCGCCCTCGCCGACGACCTGACGCTGCCGGCCCTGACGCCCGCGCCCCTGCTGACGGCCGACCGGGACGCCTGGACCGTGTGGACCCAGCCGCATCTGTTCGGCGACTGGGGCGGCCTGCGGCCGCGATTGAGCGCGCTCGGCGTCGACGTCACCCTGACCGGCGTCGACGAGGCGGTGGCGAACCTCTCCGGCGGCGTCCGGCAAACGGTCCAGGAAGCCGGGCAGGTCGGCTTGCAGGCGAAGTTCGACCTGCAAAAAATCATCGGCCTTCCGGGCGGCTCGTTCGAGGTGACGCTGGTCGACCGTTGGGGCGGCAATCTCGCCGCCGACGCCGGCATTCCGGCCCTGCAGTTGCTGAACGAAGTCTACGGCCGCGGCAACATCGTCCGCACCGAGGAATTCGCCTATAAGCAAAAGATGTTCGACGACCGGTTCGAACTGTCGGTCGGCCGGCTGGCGTTCGGCGACGAGTTCTTCTCGTTCTCCTGCAATTTCGTCAACCTGACGTTCTGCGGATCGGCGCCGGGCAACATCGTCGGCGACTATATCTACAACTGGCCGGTGAGCCAGTGGGCGGCGGTCGGCAAGGTCAATCTTCCCGCGGACCTCTATCTCAAGGCGGCGGTGTTCGACGCCAATCCCGACTATCTCGGCGCCAAGCCCAGCGTCGCCTTCTGGCCGAGTTTTCCCGACAATTCGCAAGGGTTGATCGTGCCGGTGGAGCTCGGCTGGAAGCCGAAGTTCGGCGCGCTCCTCGGCGACGATACGATCGGCGGCTGGTGGAACAACTCGGCCGCGCCCAACGCCGCCACCAGCGTCGACGGCCAGCCGATCTTGGTGTCGGGACTGCCGGCGCAGCCGGGCCACGGGCGCTACGGGTTTTCCGCCAATCTGCAGCAGATGCTGGTCCACGACGCCGCCAATCCCGACCCGAAGAACGGCCTCTACGGCTTTTTCAACGTCACCGTCGCCGATCGGCGGACGGCGACGCAGGACGCCCAGATCGCGCTCGGCGTGTTCCAGCAGGGGGTCGGGTCGCGGGCGAGGGACGGCTTCGGCGTCGCCGTCGGCGGGACGCAGGTCAACCCGAACGTCGCCAACGCGCAGGCCCAGGCCAACGTCCTCGGCCTCGGCCCCGGCTACGTGCAGCACATCGAATACGCGACGGAAGCCTGGTACGGCTGGCAGGCGACCGGCTGGCTCAACCTGAAGTTCGACACGCAATACGTGATGTGCCCGGGCGGCTACACCGCGCCGAACAACCGCAACGCTTTCGTGCTGGGGGTGCGGACGACGGTGGATTTCTGAGCGGCGGCGGGGCCGGCCCGGGCGGACAGGAGAGGCTGCGCGGGAAGCGCGGCCCTCGAAACGTCGAAGAGTCGGAGGTCAGACGACGAGCGCGCGGGCGCTCCGGCCCGACCCGCGATATCCGGCAAACCCGAGACACGCGAATCCGAGTCCCATCATCGCCCAGGTCGCCGGCTCGGGAACGCCGGCCTGGATGGCCGCGCCGCCGAGGCCGTTCCAGTCGCCGCCGGCGTTGGTCGCGACGCTCAGGCCGGTCGCGCCGCCGTCCTCGAACTGGAGGATCTTGATGGTCTGCCAGCCGCTCGGCCCCGAATAGGTTCCGGACTGCCAGTTGAATCCGTGGTCGCCGTCGTTGTCGATCAGCTCGGCGCCGTTGATCCAGAGGGCCGATCCGTCATCCGACCCGAGGCGGAGCTGTTCGCCGCTGACGAGATCGATCCGCCCGGTCAAGACGACGACATGATCGGCAAGGGAGGAGATCGCGTTCGGCGAGACGGCGCTCGCGTTTCCGCCGAGGAAAGACGCCAGATCGCCGCCGTCGCTGACGCTGCCTCCGCAATCGGGAAAGCAGATCGTGTTGGCGATGAAGGTCGCCGTCGGCCCGCCGGCCGCGGCGATCAGGCTTTCGCTGTTGGCGACCGAACCCGGCCAGCTGTTCAACTGGTAATAAGCCCCGTCGAGCCCCTGGGCGGCTTGCGCACTGGCCGAAGACGCCAGCGCGACAGCCAATGCGGCGCCGAGAATCGTCAGTTTTTTCATGAATAGCCCCGTTGGAAAGTGACGCGCGGTCAATTGCCGTCTACGCGTGTCAACTCTCGTGCCAGAGGCCTAGAGACCAAAATCGTTGAGGTTTTTGCGTCGGCGGCGCCGGATTGTGAACGGGGGTTCGCCAAATGCTAACGGGCGTTCGCGATATGCGAACACCCGTTTGCAAAATCCAACGCGTCAGGTCGGGGGCGCGGCGGCGGAGTCGGGGTGGTGGCGAAGCCCTCGTCCCCCTCACGCGCTCGCCGACTGGTTGGCCTGCCGGCGGCTCGCGGCGATGGCGTTGAACTTGGCGCGGAGGTCTGGGTTGGCGCGCATCAGGTTCTGGAAATCGGCGCGGCGCAGCACCAGGAGCCGGCTGTAGGTCTGGGCGCGGACGTCGGCCTGGCGCGGCTCGCCGGTGATCAGCGCCATCTCGCCGAACACGTCGCCGGTGCCGAGCATCACCCGGCCCTGGGGCAGGTCGACCCCGGCCGCGCCGGAGGCGATGAAGAACGCCGCGTCGCCGCGGTCGCCCTTCCTGACGATCAGCTCGCGCGGCGGCGCGAAACGCGGCTTGAGGAGCTTGGCGATGCTGTCGAGATGGGCGGTGTCGAGCCCGGCGAACAGGTCGAGCCGCGCCATCAGCGCGCGCGTGTCGAGCCCGATGTCGAAGCGGGGCAGGGCGCGCGCGTCGCGCTTGCCCTCGACGTCCGAGATCAGGTCGCGATACACCTCCGCGCTGATCAGCCCCTCGTCGTAGAGCGCCTTGTAGCGCCCGACCTCGCGCCGGATCGCGGTCTGGCGCAGGAAGCGCGCCTCGAGCGCGGCGGCGTAGTCGGGATACTGGAGGTGGAGCGCGTCGAGCCCGACCTTGATGCGGTCGAGCCGGTCGGCGAGCATCTTGTCGACCACCGCGTCGAGCCGTTCGCCGAAGATCGCCCGCGAGCGCTTCGAGGCGTCGCTCGCCAGTTCCTGGATCACGAGGCGCATCGTCAAGAGCCACTCGAACCGCTCGCCGAGCCGGTCGGCGAGAAAGCGGCGCACGCCGAACCGGCGATGGAGAAAATAGGCGAAGCGGAACGACAGCGGAAAGCCGAGGCCCGCTTCGGCCGCGCGCTTGTAGCCGAGGCGCCCGTCGGCGCGCGCCCCTTCCACCATCGCGTCGGCGCTGCGCATCAGCGCCTGCACCACCGCGGGCGACGCGGTCCGCGCCGACAGCGTCTGCAGCACCAGCGTCCGCTCCTGGGCGCCCAGCGCCATCAGCGACACCGCGACGCGCTCGTGGTCGGTGAGCGCGACCCCGCGCACCGCCCGGCGCGCCGCGGCCTCGTTCATCGCCACGTCGTAGGGCGCGAGCGCGCGCGCCGTCGCCGCCTGATCGAGCCCGTGCTCGGAGGCGGACTGGCGAATGAGCGTGGAGGCGTCGGCGTAGGACGCCTCGAGCACCCGGTCGCGCAGCACCTGGTCGGCGGGCGACAGCCGGTCGAGCCCGAGCGCGCGGATCAGGAGGCGAAGCGTCGTGCCGTTGACGAGCAGGGTGAAGAACACGAGGCCGGTCGCCAGCACCGCGACGAACCGCTGCACCGACGGCGGCACGGCCGGATTTTCCGTGACCGAGAGCGCGAGCACCAGCGTCAGCGCGCCGCGCAAGCCTCCCCACGCGATCGCCAGCTTGTAGGCGGTGCTGATCGGCTTGGTCAGCCGCGCGAGGCTGAGCAGCGGGATGAGGCCGAACAGCACCGCGAGCCGCGCCACGAACGCCGCCACGACCAGCGTCGCCACCAGCACGATGTCGTGCGCCTGCAGGTCGATCAAGAGCTTGGGCACCAGGATGGAGGCCAAGAGGAAGACCAGCGAATGCGCCCAGAACGCCACCTGGGTCCAGACCCCGGTGATGAACGACCAGTTGCGCGGGTCGATCTGGGCGCGCCCGAAGGCGCTGACGGTCATGCCGGCGGCCAGCGTCGCCACCACCCCGGAGATGTGGAAAAAGCGGTCCGCCACGATGTAGGACAGATAGGCCAGCGCCAGCGTCAGCGTCGCCTCGGCCTGGGGATTGTCGCGCGTCAGGCGGACCAGCGTCAGCATCAGCCGCCCGGCCGCGAACCCGAACGCGGCCCCGCCGAAGAACGACACGGCGAACTCGATCGCGCCGTCGCCCAGATGCGGCTCGCGCCCGTCGACGATGATGCCGAGCAGCACGGTGTAGGCGAGAATGGCGGAGGCGTCGTTCAGGAGCGACTCGCCCTCGACCAGCCGCGTCAGCCGCGCGGGCGCCCCGACGTCGCGGAAGATGGCGATCACCGCCGCCGGGTCGGTGGTCGAGACCACCGCCCCGAGCAGCAGGCAGACCACCAGCGGCTGGCCGGCGACCGGCCACAGCGCGAGCCCGACGATCGCCGCGGCGACCAGCGTCGCGATCACCGCGAGGAGGAGGATCGGAGCGGCGTCGGCGAGAATCCGCCGCACGTCGCTGGTCAGCGCCGCCTCGAAGATCAGCAGCGGCAGGAAGACGTAGATGAACGTTTCCGAGCCGAGCGGCAGATCGGCGAACAGGGTGACGACCGCGCTCGCCCGCTCCGAGAGATGGGCGTGGGTGAGCAATTCCGACGCCGCCCCGATCGCGGCGCCGATCGCGGCGAGCAGCACGACCGGCGCCAGCCGCAGCCGCTCGGCGACCGGCTGGCTCAGCGCCACCAGGACCAGCAGGGCGGCGAACACCGCCAGAACGAGAATGATGTCGGGCACGGGCTTGCTTCGTCAATCGCCGCGACGGGGACGCGACCGCGGCCCGCGACTGTCGCGGCGGCGACGCCGGCTTGTCAACTTGGCCGACCGCTTTCGAGCCGGGCGTCACGGGCGGCGCCTGGGAGGGCGCGCGTCTCCCGGTCACGGGCGGTGCTTGGGAGGGCGCGCGTCCCGCGCGCCCGGGCGGCGAGACGCCGCCCCTCCCGAGGGCGCTCCGTCCAGTTGGCGACAGCAGGACCGCGGGAGCCGTGCGACCGCGCCGGGCGTCACGGGCGGCGCTCGGGAGGGCGGGACGCCGCCGGCGGTCCGGTCAGCCGCCGGCCTCCTCGGCCGCCTTGCGCAGCCGCATTCCGAGTTCGCCCCGCATCCTCGTCATTTCCGACCATCCGCGCGTGGTCGCGGTCATGCCGCCGTCGACGATCAGGTCCTGGCCGGTGACGAAGCTCGCCCCGTCGCTCGCCAGAAACACGGCGGCGCGCGCGATGTCCTCGGGCAGCCCTGCGCGCGGGATCGGCTGGATGTGGGCGAACAGCGCCTTCACCACGCCGGTGACGGCGTCGGCCCGGGTTCCCTCGACGCCGGCGCCCTTGGCGAAGATGCCGGTGACGATCGCGCCGGGCGACAGGCTGTTGACCCGGACGCCGTGTTCGCCGAGCTCCATCGCCACCGAACGGGTCAGCGCCAGCACCGCGCCCTTCGATGCCGAGTAGACGTGCGCGGAGACGCCGCCGCGGTGGCCGGCGATGCTGGCGACGTTGATGATGCTGCCGGATTTCTGGCCGATCATCAGCGGCGCGACGTGCTTCATGCCGAGGAAGACGCCGCGCACGTTGACGGCCATGACCCGGTCGAACACGGCTGCGTCGGTGTCGGCGATCCCGACGATCGGCTGCGGCGAGCCGGCGTTGTTGACGAGGCAGTCGACGCGGCCGAACCGCCCGACCGCGGCGGCGACCATGGCCGCCACCTCGGCCTCGTTGGCGACGTCGGCGCGGACGAAATGCAGCCCGAGCCGCTCGGCCAGCGCCGCGCCCTCCGCCTTGCGCCGGGCGGCGGCGACCACCTGCGCCCCTTCCTCGACGAATGCCTCGGCGATCCGTTCGCCGATGCCGCTGGTCGCGCCGGTGACGATGGCGACCTTACCGCTCAATGCGCCCATGGGCCGTGTCCCTCCGCTTAAAGTCTTGGGAATCTTAGCCGCGCCGGGCGCGCGAGGATAGGGCGCTCGCCCGCGCTACGGCGCGCGCACCGGCGGCGCCCCGATCCGGGCCGCGGCCCGCGCCAGAGCGCGATCGAAGGTGGCGAACGTCTCGGCCGCGGTCGAACTCGCCAGATGCAACGCGTCGGCAAAGTCCATGCCTTGCTCTGCCCAGTCGAGCGCCTGCCGGGCAACGGCGGCGGCTTCGAGCCTGACCGTCGGCAACCGGACGAATGAAGCGAGGGCGCGCAGAACGACCGGACGTTCGAGGCGGTAGAGGGAGCGGAGAACCCATTCGACTTCGAGAAGTACGGTCGTACAGAGGAAAACAGGTCCGCCCTCGACGAGCGCCTTTGCCCGCCGGAATTGCCCGGGGTCGTCGGAGGTCAGGTAGCGAACGACGACGTTCGTATCAATCGCGATCATCGACCGCCTTGCGGAAGCGGCGCACCGCTTCGTCGAGCACCGCCTGATGCATCTCCTCGATCGAAACAGTCCGTGGGAACGGTCCCAGAGAACCCGCGACATCCTCGAACCGCGTGGGGGTCTCCTTCGGCGCCGTGCGCAGGAGCACGCCCTCGGGCCGCTCCTCGATCACGAGTTCGTCGCCCGCGACCCAGCCGCGCCGGTCGCGGATCGCCTTGGGCAGCACGATCTGGCCCTTCGTCGACACCCGTGTCGTCGGGCTCTCGGCTTTCGCCATGGCTCAGGTCCCCGAACAAGTAAGACGCAGGGTAAGATAGATCTCGCGCGACGCCGGCGCAATGCGCTACGTCGCCCCCGCCGCCTCGACCCGGCTCCAGAACCCGAGCTTGCGGCCGTGGCGGCGGCGCAGTTCGGCGCGGTAATGGCGGTGGGGCTCGATCGGCCAGCCGGGCGCCTCGCGCGCCTCCAATCCCTGGAGCGCCGCGTAATAGCGCGCCGCGCGCCCGTAGGCGAGGGACAGGCCGCGATCGAGGATCGCGTCGAGCAGCGCCCGATAGAGGACGACCGCGGCGAGGGGATGCCTCGATTCCAGCGCGTCGGCGGCGGGCGCGAGCGCCTCGCACCGCCGCCCGTCCCATTCCGTGCGCCGCTCGACGACGAGACGCTCCGCGAGATCCAGGCGCGGCCATTGCAGGAAAAAGCGCAAGGCGGCGGCGATCATGGGCGAGGCGAAGACCGCGGCGAAGGCCGCGTCCAGCGCCTCGACATCTTCGAAGTCGGGCAGCCTTGCGACCTGCTCGCGCAGGATGTCCGCGTCGAGCGTTTCCGTGAACAGGCGCCAGCGCAGCGCTTGCGCCGCCGCGTTGTCCCCCAGCGCCTCGAGCGCCGCGATCTCGACGTGGGCCCTGCGGTCGGCGGCGGGGTCGCGCGGCGGCAGCCCGACGTGCAGGTCGGCCAGCGACAGCCGCTTGATCGAGGGCGGGGCGGAGCGCCGCAGCCAGGCGAGCGCCTCGGCGGCGCGGCCGGCGCCGACCAGCCGCTCGCCGATCGCGGCGACGTCGGGACCCTCCCCGGGCAGCGCCGTCGCGAGCGCGATATAGGCGTCGACGTCGCCGCGCCGGTCGGCGATGCGCTGGCGCAGTTCGATCAGGCGGCGCGCCCGCGCCCTCAGGCTCCAGTTGGGCGGGTCGCCCGCGAGCGGCCCGAGCGCAAGGACGCCCTCGGCGAGGCGGGCGTCGAGGGCGGCGACCGTGGCGGCGGGAGCGGCGGCGAGAATGTCCGCCGCCGCGCGGAGGACGAAGGCCGAGCGCGAATCCGCAGCCAGCGCGTAGAGGCCGTCGGCGAGCGCGCCGCCGTCGTCGCCGGGCAGACGCGCCAGCAGCGCGGGCAGGGCCGCGGCAGCGGCGGAAAACACGCCGGCCGCCTCGTCGCCGGCGCGGGCGAGGGCGCCGTCGGCGGCGGCCAGCAGCCGCAGCAGGCGCTCGACCGCGCTCGCCGGGTCCGCGCCGGCGAGGTCGTCGGCGATGATCTTCAGCGTCGCGGACAGGTCCTCGACGAAGGCGCGCCGGCGCGCCGCGGCGATCGTGGAGCGGCCTTTCTCGAGCGCGGCGAGGCGCCGGTCGACGATCGCCGCCACCGCCGCGGGCCCGCGGGCGGCCGCGATCGCGGCGGCGAGGCGCTGTCGGAACGCGGCGTTGCTCCCGGCCTCGTCGAGCGCGAGTTCGGCGAGGCGCCGCGCGCCGAGGCCGATCAACTGGTCGAGGCTCGGCGGCGCGTCGCGCGCCATGGTCGGCTCTCCCTTTCGCGTCCTCGCATCGCGCGGGCGCCCCCGGCGCGATTCGCGCTGCGATCATCGTCCGGAAACCACGCCGGCGCCACGGGGCTGCGACTTAGGCGGCGATTGCCAGCGGCGGCAGGGCGTCGTATCGCAGTGCGACAGGCGCCTGGCGCGCCCTGCGAGAGCCACGATGGACCCCCTGATCGAAGGCTACCGAAAATTCCGCGCGGAGATCTGGCCGACGGAGCGGGCGCGTTACGAGGCGCTCGCGCACTGGGGCCAGAGTCCCGAGACGATGGTGATCGCCTGTTCGGATTCGCGCGTCGATCCCCAGACCATTTTTGCAGCCGTGCCCGGCGAACTGTTCGTTGTCCGCAACGTGGCGGCGCTGGTGCCGCCCTATTCCCCCGACGTCGGCTATCACGGCACCAGCGCCGCGCTCGAGTTCGGGGTGAAGGTGCTCAAGGTCGCCCGGCTCGTCGTGGTCGGGCACGGACAATGCGGGGGCGTGCGGGCGATGGCGTTCGGACCGCCGCCGCAGGCGCGCGACTTCATCGCCGCCTGGGTCGAGATCGGCCGCCCAGCGGTCGAGGCGGCGGGAGAGGCGCAGGAAGGCCGGCAGTCGCGGATCGAGGCCGAGGTCGTCCGCCTGTCGCTCGCCAACCTGATGACCTTCCCCTGGATCGCCGAGGCGGTCGCGGCGGGCCGGCTCGTGTTGCAGGGCTACCTGTTCGACGTCCACACCGGCGTGCTCGCCAGCGTCGGAAAGGAAAAGCTGACGCCGGTCGAGTAGCGGCGACGACGAGGATCGCCATGGCGCCCCGAGCGAGCCCGCGCCGCTCGGACGGCGCCGAGGCCTTCGAGTCCTGAGCGAGAGTTTCTGAATGTATGATCTTGTCGGCGTCGTCGCGTTGGTGGCTGTGCTTTGCCTGTTGATCATCGTGCTCCGGCGAATACAGACCATGTTTCTCCTGATCAACAAGGAGAACGAAAGCATGAGGGCGGAACTCTCCGTCACCAATGCCATGTTGAGGCGCCTGGATGGCGACAGCCAGGGCCTGGTGTCGAGCCTGGTGCGCCTGTCGCGCAACATAACCGATAATCACATCGGTCGGAGTATCGACGCGGCGCACATCAATCTCGAGAACAAGCTGAACCGGATTGTTTCCTCTCTGGATTTCATCAGGACGAATTTCACGACCTATCTCGGCGACGGCGTCGCCCTGAGCTACCTGATCGGAGACATTCCCTTATACGTCAATTGCAACGACACCGGCGTCGCCGCCAACGTCATCATCGGCGGAAACTACGAGCCGGACAATATTGCTGTCCTGCTCAGCTTTCTGAAGCCGGATTCGGTGTTCGTCGACATCGGCGCCAATCTCGGCGTGTTCAGCGTGATCGTGGGCGCATACACGGAAAGGACGGCGGCCAAGATCTACACGTTCGAGCCCAATCCCGAGATCTTCGAATTGCTCAAGCGTTCGCTGGCGATCAACGGGTTCGCCGAGCGGGTTACGGCGTTTCCGATCGCGCTCGGCGAGACCGAGGGGACGCTCGGTCTTGCGATTCCGGTCGGCGTCTCGGGCGGCGCCACGCTGCTGACCGATCGGCAGGACATTCGCGATTTCGATCCCGACGGAACCGCGCTCAGGGTCGTCAAGGTCGCGGTGAAGCGGCTGGACGACGTCATGCCCGCCGACTTTACCTGCGACCTCGTCAAGATCGACGTCGAGGGCAAGGAGGCCGAAGCCATCGAGGGCATGAAGGGGATCATCGGCCGCTCCGACGCGATCAAGATGATCATAGAAAAGCTGGACGTCCGTCAGGAATACACGGCCAAGTTGTGGCGCAAGCTGACCGAATGCGGGTTGTCGGTCTATACGATCAACGCGAGGTCCGTTCTCGAGGAGGTCAGCGAATTCGAGGCGTTTTCGTCGTTTCGCGGCTACATCCTGGCGTCGAAAGAACGGGCGTTCGAGTCGCTGGAGCGGGATCGCATTGCGATCTGGCCGGAGGCGTTGTTTTCCCCGTCGCGCCCGGCCGCCGAGGGGCGGCTGGACAGTTCCGCAGATCGAGGGGATCTGCTTTTCTACGGGCCCTACTGGCCGCTCAGGGCGGGTCTTTACGAGATCGTTCTGGACGCGGAGATCACCGGGGACATCAGGATCATCATCACCGAAAGGAAGGGTCACCCCGTCGCCGACTGCAACATCGCCAACAATCGCGGGTTCTTTCGCGTCGACCAGGACCTGAGCCAGTTCGAATGCGTCGGGCGCGCCCGCAACGGGCCCGCCTCGATCGCGCTGCGCCGGATCGCGTTGATCCGGCGGGGGTAAAAGGTGCGGCGATCTCGCCGCTTTACGCGCCGCCGGTCCGGGCGCGATCGCGCCCGGCGGACGGCAAGGGGAGGCTCGATGCGCGACGGAGCGACGGAACGCCAGTTCGACGCCGTCTTCCGGGCGGAGTTCGCGGATCTGCTCGCCTGGCGGCGCGACGTGCGGCGGTTCCGCAGCGACCCGGTGCCCGAGGAGACGCTCGACCTGCTGTTCCGCCTCGCCGACCTCGCGCCGTCGGTCGGCAATTGCCAGCCGACGCGCTTCGTGCGGGTCGACGACGCGGCCCGCCGCGCCGCGGTGCGGGCGAATTTCGAGGCCGCCAACCGCGAGGCGCTCGCAGCTTACGCCGGCGAGCGCGCAAAACTCTACGCCGGGCTGAAGCTCGCCGGCCTCGTCGAGGCGCCGGTGCAGGTGGCGGTGTTCTGCGACGAGGCGACCGGGCAGGGCCACGGCCTCGGCGCGCGCACCATGCCCGAAACCCGGCGCTACTCGGCGGTGTGCGCGCTCTACACCTTCTGGCTCGCCGCCCGCGCCTGGGGGCTCGGCGTCGGCTGGGTGTCGATCCTCGATCCGGGGCCGCTCGCCGAGGCGCTCGACGTCCCCGCGGAATGGAGCTTCGTCGGCTACCTGTGCGTCGGCCGGCCCGAGCAGGAGGACCGCACGCCGGAACTGGAACGGCTCGGCTGGCAGGCGCGGACCGCGCACCCGGTTCTGAGGCGGTGAGGCGGCCGCCGCCATGGCGCACGACGGCGCTCAACCGAACCGGCGTCCAGGCGCTCGCGTCAATCTGCGAATGGGGAGCGCGATTCGCGAAGCGACGATCGCGCGGGCGCGGGATCTGGGCGTCAAGCTGTTCATCGAGGATGACACCCGCGAGGGCCCCGATGGGGCGTCTTCGATCCTCTGGCTGACGCAGTGAGGCTCGCCGCAGTCGGCCGGATCGTCGACGCCCGTCGGGGCGCTCTCGAACTGCGACGCCGCCGGCGCTTGGCGTGCGCGGCCGGCGGGGGTAGGGAGACGGCATGAGCGACGTGATCCCGTTGGTCGAGGCGCCGACGCGCCTGACGGCCCGAGCCCTGATCGTGGGCGACCGCATCGACACCGCGGGGCTCGAGCGCCCGGACACGATCGCGCTGCTGCCGCTCGCCTTCCGCGTCGGGCCGTACGGCCTGGTGGCCCTCTTTCGTTTCGGCGTGGCGGTGCTGGTCGGCCTGACGCCGCTCGAGGAGGAGGACACGCTGGCGAGACTCCGCTCGCGGGTGAGCGGCGAACGGGCCAAGGGCGACGACGAGACGGCTGTCCTGGAGATTTCCCCGGTCGGCGACGAGCAGAAGTCGTCCGGCGGCCCGATCCAGGTCAAGGACCTGTCGCCGCAGCGCTTCCTCGTGGTGGCGGACGCGCTGGCGAAGTCGGTGGCGTTGGCGCGCGACGAGCGCGAGGTCAACAAGGTGTTCGACGTGATCGAGCCGTTCGCGGCCAAGCTCGCCGCCACCGGCTCGACGCCGTTCCGCCGCCGCGACATGCTGCGGCTGATCGGGCAGGCGCTGCTCGTCCAGCACCGGGTGTCGGGCCGGGTCGCGGTCGAGGAGAAGCCCGACGTGCTGTGGGACCGCCCGGATCTCGAGCGCCTCTACGCCCGCCTCGAGGATGAATACGAGCTTTCCGAGCGGGCGGGCGTGCTCAAGCGCAAGCTCGACGTGATCGTCGAGACCGCGCACGCCCTCACCGACATCATCGACGCCGACCGCTCGACCCGGCTCGAATGGGCGGTCATCGTGCTGATTCTGGCCGAATTGATCGCCGCGATGGTCCAGATCTGGCTCGCGACGGTCGGCCACTGAGGTCGAGGGCCCGGAGGCTTCGGTTTCGGCGCCAGCTTACCTTGCCCGTCTTCCGTTGTCGTCGATTGCGCGTTATCGCGTGTCCCGACGAGAGAGCCGCGCGGCTATCCCGATAGGGCCGTACGGCGGGATGGGGAACAGGCAATCGGCGTCCGACCGGATTGCGGCAAGCGTCGCCGGCGACCTGCCGGGCGTCAGTCGCGCGATATGGACAGGCCCGCGAGAAGCGGAGCGTACGCGGCGAGCCTGCGCGATACGAACTCCGTGAAGAGCCGCACGCGCTTCGTCTTGCGTGTCTCCCCCTGTGTGAGCAGCCAGAGCGTTCCGTACATGTGCAGGTCGGCGCCCGGGACCCGCGCCAGCAGGGGGTCGGCGTCGCCGACGAAGCACGGCAGCGTCGTCATCCCGAGCCCTTGCCGTACAGCGACGATCTGCGCCTCCGCGTCCGTGGTCCTGAACGGAACCCCCGCGGCGCCGACCTCGCCCGCGCTGGCCCAATCCGGAATGCCATGACTACTGATGACGATCCACCGAATGGGATCGGGCGCGCCCGCGCGCCAGGCGGCTAGTCGATCGCGGGCGATATAGACGCCGCCGAACACCTCCGGTCCCTTCAGGCCGTGAAGATTGGGCGGCAGGGTTTTGCGGTCGTAGACGACGCGGATCGCGACGTCGGCCTCTCGGTTGGTCAGATTCGCCAGCTCGCCGGACGACAAGATGTCCATCTCGATGTCCGGATGCAGACGGGCGAAATCGGCGAAGTCGGGCATGAGCAGGTGTGCCGCCAAGGGCGGCGCCAGCGTCACCCGCAGAAGCCCGCGCACGCTCTCGTCGCGACCGAAGACGCGCGTCTCCAGCAGATGCGACGACGCCTCCATCTGGTGCGCAAACTCGAGGACCTCCTCCCCCGCAGCCGTCAGGCGGTAGCCCGAAGGCAGCTTCTCGAACATCTGCGCCCCGAGGCGCTCCTCGAGCTGAGCGATCCGTCGCAGCACGGTCGCGTGGTTCACGCCGAGGCGCTTGGCGGCGGCCCGCACTGAGCCTTCGCGCGCGGCGGCGAGAAAGTAGCGAACGTCATCCCAATCGACCATGGTGCAATCTTGCGCCGAACGGCGCGCTTTCCAAAGCCCGTTTCGAACGCGCCGAGCCGCAGCGCGCGCGATCGACGGGGCGGTCGCTCGTCCATCCGGATCGTTTTCGCACCACCGATGTGCGCGCTTCCGCACTCAAGGCCAGACGCCGGCGAACTATCTGCAAGTTCTCGGAGGCCTCCTCGGACAACCAGAACGGAGCCTCAAAGGAGAAGTCATGGGAAAGCTAGACGGTAAGGTCGCAATCATCACGGGTGGAACGAGCGGCATGGCGCTGGCGAGCGCCAAGCTCTTCGTTGAAGAAGGAGCCTATGTTTTCATCACGGGCCGAAGGCAGGAGGCGCTCGACGAGGCCGTCAAGCTGATTGGCCGGAACGTGACCGGCGTGCGCGGCGACGCGGCCAATCTCGACGACATCGATCGTCTGTTCGACACGGTCAAGCGGGAAAAGGGCAGCCTCGACGTCCTGTATGCGAGCGCCGGCATGGGCGAAGCCGTCCCACTCGGCGAGATTACCGAGCAGCATTTCGACGCGACTTTCGGCCTGAATACGCGCGGCACGCTGTTCACGGTTCAGAAGGCCTTGCCGCTTTTCAACGATGGCGGATCGATCTTCATGACCGGGTCCGTTGCTTCGGTGAAAGGTTTTCCGGGTTACGGCGTGTATGCGGCGAGCAAGGCGGCATTGCGCTCATTCGCACGCACTTGGCTCAACGAACTGAAGGGCAGAAATATCCGGGTGAACGTGCTGAGCCCGGGGCCGATCGCCACGCCGATGCAGGACCAAGTTCTCACCGCGGAGGCGAAGCAGATGTTCGAATCCCTGATCCCGCGGGGGAAGATGGGTCGTCCCGAGGAAATCGCGGCGGTTGCGCTGTTTCTGGCTTCAGACGACTCGAGCTTCGTGAATGGGGTGGAGTTGTCTGTCGACGGCGGCTTTTCGGCCATCTGAATTCGCGCCGATTGGATCGGACACGATACGACGCACGGAAAACGGAGACATTTCGATGAGCGCTCAAGACAATGTCCAAACCGTGAGGGACTTCTTCGCGGCGATCGGCCGCGGCGACAAGGAGGGTCTATTGGCGCTGGTTGCCGAGGACATCGAGTGGATCATTCCGGGCGAGGACTGGCCGCTGGCCGGAACGCACCGCGGGCGCAACGGGGTGGCGGATGTGCTTCGCAAAGCGTCCGAAGAGGTGGAGACGACCTTCCCAGAGCCCCCCGAATTCGTGGCGCAGGGAGACCGGGTTCTGGTCGTGGGCGTCGCGACCGGGAAAATCAAAGCCACGAATCGGACGTTCAGGGACGACTGGGTCTTCGCCATCACCGTTCGAAACGGCAAGCTGACGAAGATCCGGGAATACATCGACACGCAGGCGCTGGCGCGGGCGTCGCAGATGGACGCCTCCGGGCCGAGGTAGCTTTGGCCATCTGCGGCGATCGGATCGGGGTCGACGGTAGTTCAGCCGTAGACCGCCCCTCGCACGCTGCGCGCTCGTTAAATGCGTAACCCTAAAGGAGATCCCGATGTACGACCAATCCAAGCTGTCCGAGTTGATCCGGTTCGCACGCGTCGAGGCGGGCTCCGCCGTCATCGACGTTTATCCGGGCGACGGCGACTGGACCCGTCTTTTCTCCGACGTCGTGGGACCCGAAGGACGGGTCACCAGCTTCGTGCCGGCCGAAGTCGCCCACTTCAAAAACGATCCGGTCGGCCGCATGCGGACGCTTGCCAAGGAGCCGGGCCGAGAGAACGTCGCAGCCGTCTCGGCGGACCTCGTGGCGATTGGGGAGGCCGCGCAACCCGCGGATGTCCTGTGGCTGCATCTGTTCTACCACGATCTCCACACCGCGCTGATCCAGGCCAGAGGCGCGACGGCGGCCCGCTTCAATCGAGCCGTCTACGATCTTTTGAAGCCCGGGGGGTCCTACGTCATCGTAGACCACGCCGCCGCCGTCGGGGCGGGCGCGAGCGACGCCCAGTCGCTGCATCGGATCGAGCCTGCATCCGTTCGCGAGGAGGTGGAGGCGGCCGGCTTCGTACTGGACGCGGAAAGCGCCATGCTGGCGAACAAGGACGATCCGCACGCGATCAAGGTGTTCGATCCCGCGATCAAAGGCGAGACCGATCGCTGCGCCTATCGGTTCGTGAAGCCCTGACAGGTCCCGGCGCCGACGTCCCGTGACCTCCCAACAGGTGCAAACAAGCCGATCGAAGACATCGAGGGCAAGCCTGCTTGCCGCCACGAAGTCGGCTCTGGATGAACTCGTCTGCTCTTCCAACCGTGGATTGGGCGCCGACCGTGGAGAGGGGACATGGTAAACCGCCACCTTGATCCCCACCTCAATCCCTGGCGCGGCCACGCGCTGAGAATCGAGGCGCGCCCGACCGTCGCGCGCCATTGTCACGGCGCCTCCGAGCGATTAGGTAAGCGCGCCATGTCGAGACACATCTTCGTCCTCACCGGCGCCGGGGTTTCCGCCGAGAGCGGGCTCGGGACCTTTCGCGACAAGGCGGGCGAAGGGATCTGGGCGAAGTTCGATCCGATGAAGCTCGCCACCCCGCAGGCCTTCGCCCGCGACCCGCAAACCGTGCTCGCCTTCTATGACGCCCGCCGGCGCAACCTGCTCGCCGCCCGACCCAACCCGGCGCATGTCGCGCTGGCGCGGCTCGAGCGCGAGCTGGCGGCGAAGGGCGACCGGCTGACGCTCGTCACCCAGAACATCGACGACCTGCACGAGCGCGCGGGCTCGAAAGAGGTCGTGCACATGCACGGCGAGCTTCTCAAGGCGCGCTGCCAGAGTTGCGAGGCCGCGCACGCCTGGCTGAACGACCTGACCGTCGGCGACGCCTGTCCCCGATGCGACCGCGTCGGCGCGCTCCGGCCCGACATCGTCTGGTTCGGCGAGTTCCCCCATCACCTGCACGAAATCGATCGGGCGCTGCGCGACGCCGACCTGTTCGTGGCGATCGGCACGTCCGGGGCGGTCTATCCGGCGGCCGGCTTCGTCGCCGAGGCGCGCGCCTTCGGCGTGCCGACCTGCGAGATCAACCTCGAGGCGGCCGACAACGCCCTTCTGTTCGATGACGCGCTGTATGGTCCCGCGACCGAGATTGTGCCGGCCTGGGTTGAGGAAACGCTCCGGACGTGATCGAAAGGGGAGGGGCGTCGTCCGGCGGCGGGGCGCTTGATGCGAGCCGGACCAAGCCTTGGGATCGAGCGATTGGCCGAGTCCTCCCTCGAGTTCAGTTACGCGGACGTCAACGATGTGATGATCCACTGCGCGGCGGCGGGCCCGAGAGACGGCCCGCTCGTCGTGCTGCTGCATGGTTTCCCGGAGTTCTGGTTCGCGTGGCGCGACTATTTCCGGCCCCTCGCCGAGCGCGGGTTCCGCGTCGTCGCTCCCGATCAACGCGGATACAACCTGTCGGGCAAGCCGGAGGGCGCGGCGCGCTATCGGCTCGCAGCCGCGGCCGCCGACGTGTTCGCCCTCGCCGACGCCCTCGGCCGCCAGCGGTTTCACGTGGTCGGGCACGACTGGGGCGCAGCGGTCGCGTGGACCATGGCCGGGATCGATCCCAAGCGGCTCACCAGCGCGACGATGATCCAGGCGCCGCATCCCGCGGTGTGGCTGAAGGCGATGCGCGAGGATCCGGAGCAGCGCGCGCGGAACCGCTATGTGCGCATCCTGCGCATGCCCTGGCTCTCCGAGATGGGTCTCAAGCTCGGCAATTACGCGGGCCTCGCGCACGCATTCCGCGAGTCGGCGCGGCCCGAAGCCTTTCCGCCCGAGGTGCTGGACCTCTATCGCGAGGCGTGGCGCAGGCCGGGCGCGCTCACCGGCATGCTGAACTGGTATCGCGCCCTGTTCGAGGACGATCCGGCGCTGCCGCCGCCCCGGAGCCTCAAGCCGCCGACGCTGGTGCTCTGGGGCGACCGCGACGTATATTGTGATCCGCAACTGGCCGACCGCAGCGCGGCGCTGTGCGCCAACGCGCGCATCCGCCACCTGCCGCAGGCGACGCACTGGATCATCCATGACGCGCCCGAGATCGTGCGCGACGCGCTGCTGGACCATCTGTAGCCTTGTCCCGGGGGACCGCCGCAAACGCAGCGTGGCCGGCGCGAACGGGATAAAGCCGCCGTCCAGCCTTCCGCATCTCGCCGGCGGCAGCTAGAATTGGGCTCGCAGACATCGGGGCCGGGGACCCGGCCGCCGACCGGAGACCAGAGCAAAGGGGGGCAAGACCATGTTCGATCACATCGGCTTCAACGTCGACGACGTCGCCAGGAGCAAGGCCTTCTATGTCGCGGCGCTCGCGCCGCTCGGCATGGCGGTTCTTGCGGAAGGCGAGGGTTGGGCGATCATCGGCAGTTCCGCCGGCCGGATCTGGATCGGCCAGCTCGGGCTCGCTGCGAGCCCGATTCATTTCGCGTTCCGTGCGGACAGCCGCGCCGCGGTGGACGCGTTCCACAAGTCAGCGATCCAGGCTGGCGGACGTGACAACGGCGCGCCGGGCCTGCGCCCCGAATACGGACCCGGCTATTACGCCGCTTTCGTCTACGATCCCGACGGCCACAATGTCGAGGCGGTCACCGGGTCCGCGACGTAACGCGGCGACGCGCCGCCCGCGTCGCGGGCCGACCCCACGATCGCATACCGCCTATACGGCCGACCAGGCGGCCTCCGGCGCGCGGCGGCCGGCCTCGTCCGTCAGCGGCCACGCGCGCCTGAAGTCGGCGACGGAGCGGTCGAACACGGCGAAGGCGCGACGCGCGGTCGCCTCGTCGGCGAAGCTGGCCAGATAGGTCCATTCACGCCGCGGCTCGATGAAATAGCCGAGCAGGAATGACCGGTCGTCGCTGGACACGACGGCGCAACGCACGCTTTCCACGACGTAGCGCGCAGGATGAAGATTGGGCATGGCTCCCTCGATCGCAATGGAGGCGCGGCCTCGCGCGCCCGGCGATCCGATTTGCAGCCGCCGTGCCACGCCAATCCCCGCGAAAACAGCCGGGACGCCCGCGTCGCATTTGCGGACTGCGACGACAGACGGGTGTTCACACGCGCAATGCGACGGTGGTTTCCAAAAATGCGATTCCGGGCGCGGTCGTAAACCTCGGCGCGGTTACGGGAGCGGCTGGGCCTCGGGCAGCTTCCAGGTCCCGGCGAGGATCGCGGCGCGCGGCCGGTACAGGCGGACCACGTAGCTCCAGTCCGGCGGGGTCGGGAGGCAATTGGCGACGTGACCGTCGCAGCCGCCGAACTGGACGACGACCGCGCCGTCGGGCGCGGTGACGGCGGTGGCGGAGCTG
The DNA here is from genome assembly GCF_003315135.1 of Roseiarcus fermentans. Lineage (GTDB taxonomy): Bacteria > Pseudomonadota > Alphaproteobacteria > Rhizobiales > Beijerinckiaceae > Roseiarcus > Roseiarcus fermentans. Next base: position 84,063 of record NZ_QNRK01000009.1, on the reverse strand, counting down.
ACAGTGTAGGCCTTCTGCGGGTTTGGCGCAAAACGCCCGTAGGAATCGTACACGCTGACCGACCACGGCCCGTCCGCCGGTACGTCCTTCAGCGTCAGGCGGTGAATGGTCGCGCCGTCGTTACGCTCCGGAACCACGTTGACGAACAGCGCGTCCTCTTGCGGCAGCCCGCCCCAGGCGGCGCCGGCGCCGATCAGCCGCCGCACCGGATCGCCCGCGCCGCGCGCGCCGAACATGCCTTTCGTGTCCGGCAGGGTTTCGGCGAGAACCATCAGGCCGCTGCGCACGTCGACCTGGCTGGCCGCGTCCCAGTTGGGAATGACGAAGGCGCCCGGGCCGCCCGGCTGCGCGACGGTGATCGCGTTCTGCAGGGCGCGGACGGCGTCGAGGTCTTTCGGGTCGCCGGCGTCGACGAAGATGCGCACCGCCGCCAGCGCGTAGCGCGATCCGACCGTCGCGCGGGTGATCGTGGTCGGGCCCGGGGCATAGACGACTTCGGTGGTGTCGGCGTCCTCGTCGACGATCTGCAACGAGAAAAAGCGCCGGCCCGGGTCGGGCAGCGTGATCGTCACGGGGCCTGCGTCGAGATCGAACACCGCGGCCGAATAGAGCGTGTCGCGGTTCATCCGCGTGACGCCCTGATGGTCGAGCGCGACCGGGTCGCGGCGGTGGATGAATTTTCCGAAACCCCCTTCTTTCACCAGGCCGGCGAAATTGAGATCGGATTCGGCGCGCGGGAACGTGTCGGGGTTCACCGGGACGGGCGGCGGCGGGGGCGGGGCCTTGGGCTGCGCGACGTGGACGGCCGGCGCCGGCTGGGCCGCGAGCGCGGGCGCTGCCGCCGCGAGCGCGGCGGCGAGAATGACCGAGGCGTGTCTCATCCGTCCCATCGTGCTTCGAAATCCCCGCGCGCAATCGCCAAGCCGGGTTCGCGGACCGTCGTCGGCGCGAGCCGCAGGCGAATCAATCGACGCCGCAGGCCCATCAGCGGCGCGTGTAGATTGCTTCGTCGCTTCGCTCCTCGCAATGACGGGCTCGGCGGGCGCCCGGGCGCGACGGTCACGCCGCCGCGTCGTCCCTCGCGCCCACCATGTACTGCACCAGTTCCTCGGCCGTCGTCGAGGCCGTCGCCTTTTCGGCGACCTTGCGCCCGCGGTGCATGACGATCACGCGGTCGGTGACCGCGAACGCGTCGGGCAGGATATGGGTGATCAGGATGACCGGGACATTGCGGTCCCTGAGGGTGCGGATCAGTTCGAGCACCTTCATCTGCTCGGGCACGCCGAGGTTGTTGGTCGGCTCGTCCATGATCATCAGCTTGGCGTCCCAGTAGACGGCGCGGGCGATCGCGACAGCCTGCCGTTGGCCGCCCGAAAGGGTCTGGATCGGCTGGGTGAGGCTGGGAAAGCGGATCTGCAGCGAATCCAGGGTCTCGCGCGACTCCCTGAGCATGAACTTGTCGTCGAGCGTCTGAATGAGCCCGCCGAGCCGCCGCCTGCGCGCCTCGCGGCCGAGAAAGATGTTGGCGCCGACGTCGAGGTTGTTGGCGAGCGCGAGGTCCTGGTAGATCGTCTCGATGCCGGCGCGGCGCGCGTCCATCGGGCTGGCGAACAGCGCCGGCTCGCCGTCGAAGCGGATCTCGCCCTCCTCGGGGCGATGCACGCCGGAGACGCACTTGATCAGGGTCGATTTTCCCGCGCCGTTGTCGCCGAGGAGGCCGACGACCTCGCCGCGGCGGACGTCGAAGCTCACCGCGTCGACGGCGACGAGGCCGCCGAAGATCTTGGTCAGGCCGCGGATCGACAGGATCGGATCGCTCATCGCCGCACGCCCCCCTTCGGCCGGCCCATGATCAGATCGCGCGACTGGTCGATCAGCACCGCGACGATCACCACCGTCCCGACCACGATGAACTGCCAGAAGGCGTCGACGTTGAGCATGACGAGGCCGGTGGTCAGCACCGCGATGATCAGCGCGCCGATCACCGTGCCGACGATCGCGCCCGACCCGCCCGACATCGACACCCCGCCGATGATGACGGCCGCGATCGAGGAGAGCAGCAGCGGATCGCCGATCACCGCCGAGCCCGCGGTGTAGCGCAGCGTCGACAGGAATCCAGCGACCCCCGAGGTCGCAGCCGACAGCATGTAGAGCGCGACGATGTGGCGGTCGACGGGAATGCCGGCGCGGATCGCCGCGTCCATGTTGCCGCCGATGGCGAAGGTGTGGCGGCCGAAGCGGGTCCGGTGCAGGAGGAACATCGCCCAGGCGACCACGGCCGCGGTCATGATCACCGGCCAGGGGAGGAGGATGTCCATGCGCCGCAGCATCGCGCCGCTGAGCTCGGGCCGGGCGAGAAAATAGATCCCGCCGCCGGGGCCGCCGACGAGATAGACGAGGGCGTCGTTGCCGTAGGCGCGCACGCCGGCGGGCAGGCCGATCACCGTGGTGTTCTCCGACATCAGGTAGGCGACGCCGCGCACGATGAACGAGGTCCCGAGCGTGACGATGAAGGCCGGCACCTTCAGCTTGGCGATCACCACGCCGTTGACGAAGCCGACGAAGGCCGCGCCCGCGACCGCCGCCAGCAGGCCGAGCACGACCGCCGGGAACAGGGGCAGGCCGGCGTCGTACGAGTCGCGGATCGCCAGCGCCGACAGCACCGAGGCCAGGCTCATCACCCAGCCGACCGAGAGGTCGATGCCGGCGGCGATGATCACGAAGGTCTGCCCGAGCCCGAGCAGCAGCACCGGCACGATGGCGACGAGAATGTTCTGCGAGTTGCGGACGGTGAGGAAATTGACCGCGCCGCCGGTGCTGAGCGGCACCGCGGCGACGAAAAACAGCGCCATCAGCCCGAGGAACGCCCAGGCCCAGACGCGGCTCAGGAAAAGGCCTGCGCGCTGGAGCGGCGTCAGCACGCCCGCGGCGGCGACGTCGACGCGGCGTGCGGCCCGAACGGCCCGTTCGCTCAAAGGCGCGGCTCCCTGCTGCGGATTGTCGAAGAGGGGTCCGGGGCGCGGCGGCGCGCGCCCCGGGAGGCGGATCAGCCGATCACTTGCCGGGGACCTGATAGATGAACCGGGCGACGGCCGGGTCCTTGACGTTGGTCTTGTCGATGATGGCGAAGCCGGTCTCGACGCGGGGCGGCAGGCTGGTGACGCCGGCGGCGTCGGCCGCGGCGAAGGCGACCGCCAGATAGCCCATGTCGAACGGCTTCTGCGCCAGCACCAGGCTGACGACGCCCCGGTCCATCAGCTCGATCGCCTGCTTGGTGGCGTCGTAGGCGACCACCTGCACCGCGCCGCCGAGGCCGGCGTTGACCACCGCCGTGCCCGCGCCCTGGGCGCTGAACACGTTGGTGCCGAACACGCCCGCCAGGTTCGGCGTGCGCGCCAGCGCCGCCGCGGTCTGCTGCGTCGCCTTGTTGGCGTCGTCGAGGTTGTAGTCGGGGCCTTCGACCTTGATGTCGGGGTATTTGGCGGCCATCTCCTCCTTGAACCCCTTGGCGCGGCCGTCGACCGAGCTGACGTTCGGGTTGGTGGAGTTGATGTAGACCGTGCCCTTGCCGCCGATCGCCTTGGCGAGGCCGTCGGCGGCGATCCGCCCGCCCTGGACGTTGTCGGAGCCGATGTAGCTCAGCGGGAACTTGACGGGGCCCTTCACGTAGTCGCCGTCGCCGAGGTAGGTGTCGACGGTGATGATCTTGACGCCGTGGTCGACGGCGGTCTTGAGCGGCCCCACCATCTGGTCCTTGTCGACCGGCGCGGTGATGATGTAATTCAGGTCGCCGCGCGCAACCATCGCGTCGAGCAGCGGCGTCTGCGCTTCGACCCCCCAGGTCGGCGGGATCTGCGTCACCACCTCGACGCCGAGGTCCTTGGCCGCCTTCTCCACGCCGATCTGCATGACCTGATAGAACGGATCGACCACGCCCGGCAGAAAGCCGATCTTGATCTTGTCGGCCGCCGCGGCGGCCTGGACGGCGAGCGCGAGCGCAACGCCCGCCGCCATGGTGAAAAGCCCGAGTTTGCGCATTCCGAGAACCTCCCGTGACGTCCAGCGTCTTCCCCTTGTCCGGCCGTTTCCGAAGGCTCGCGACGCATGCTGCGCCGAAGTCGCCACGCCGGCCGGCGTGCTTGTGCACTTGATTCGGCCAGCCGCATTGACGCGGATCAACGCGGGTAGGCCCGGGACAATCGAGGCGGCGAACGGGAGAATGTCAAGCCGACATCGAGCGGCGTTGTCGGCGATGCGGTCGACGCCGGTCGCCGCGCGGCCGCCGGCCTTGAATCCGCGCCGTCGCCGTCCCACGATGGCGCCTTGCGGAGGGGGAACGGACGGTGAGCGCGACATGACCATCTTGAGCGTCCGCCACCTGACGAGCTACCGCTACGCCCGTCCGGTGGAGCTGTGCGAACACCGCATGATGCTGCGCCCGCGCGACGGTCACGACCAGCGGCTGGTCGAATCGGCGCTGGTGATCGAGCCGCGGCCGACCCGCATCCGCTGGCTCTACGACGCCTTCGACAATTGCGTGGCGCTCGCCACCTTCGCCGGGTCGACGACGTCGCTCAGCGTCGAAAGCCGCTTCACCGTCGAGCGCACGGAGGACGAGCAGCCCGGCGGCGAGATCGATCCGCGCGCCCAGACCTATCCCTTCGCCTATCTTCCCGAGGAACTGCCCGACGTCTCGCGCTCGATCGAGCGCCTCTGGGGCGATCCGGGCGGCGATCTCGACCGGTGGGCGGCGCAGTTCGTCACCGCTGGCGGGGCCACCCGGACCAGCCATCTCCTGATGACGATGACCTATGCGATCAAGGAGGGCTTCGCCTACGAGCGGCGCGAGGAGGCGGGCGTGCAGCCGCCGTGGCTGACGCTCGACCGGCGCAAGGGCAGTTGCCGCGACTTCGCCGCGCTGATGATGGAGGCCGCCCGGGCGCTCGGGATCGCCGCCCGGTTCGTCTCCGGCTACATCCACGACCCGGGCGTCGACGACGGGCCGGCGCGACTCGGCGGCGGCGCGACGCACGCCTGGGTCCAGGTGTACCTGCCCGGCGCCGGCTGGCTCGAGTTCGACCCGACCAACGGCCTGATCGGCGGCAGGGACCTGATCCGCGTCGCGGTGGCGCGGGTCCCCGCCCAGGCCGCGCCGCTGACCGGCGCCTATTACGGCAGCCGCGACGACGAACTCGGCATGGACGTGTCGGTCGAGGTCACGCAACGGAAGTGAGGGGTGCGGCGGCGCGGTTCGGGCGGCGCGACCGACGATGGTATGGTGACAGACGGCGACGGTGGGCTACGGGGCAGGGCTGTGAAGTTACGCTGCGCTTGGCCGTCTCACCCTACCCCGTAACCCGCCGTAACCCGCCACCGTAACCCCGTAACCCGTAACCCCGATGTGAAGGGCTGGAGGGCGGGGCTGGCTCGGCGCGCGCCGGACGCGTGACCCTGGCGCGCCGCCGTCCCGCCCTACGCGATCACTTCCCAGAACAGTCCGCAGACGGCGACGAAACCCAGGACGAACGCGAGGGTGCGGATGAAGGGCCAGCCCGCGAGGTACACGACCGCGTGGATCAGGCGGACCCAGAAGAACGCGAGGGTCCAGAACGCCGTCATCGCGTTTTCCTTGCCGGCGACATGGGCGATGAGGACCAGCGCCGCGAAAGGCGCGAACGTCTCGACTGCGTTCAGGTGCGCGCGGTAGGCGCGCGCGCCCCAGAGCGGAACGTCGCGCGGCTTCGGGTCGACATAATTGGCGGGCGCCAACAGGCCGTTCGTCTGGACCTGGCAGACGATGTAAGGAATCCACAACGCTGCGGTCAAAAAGGCGGTGTAGGCGAGATAGCGCAGTTCGGCGGACATGGCGTTCTCCCAAGACCCGGACGTCCATGTCGGGCGTCGCAGCGGCGACGTCCGACGAGGTGTCGCCGCCCCTTTTACATGTCCATCGCCTGGGCGATTTCGATCGTGCCGCCGGCCTTGAGCAGCGGGCACCCCTTGGCCTTGGCGTGGGCGTCTTCGACGCTCGCGGCCTCGATGAGGCTGTAGCCGCTCGCCGGATTGGCCCCGCCATCGCTGACCAGCGATCCGTCGGATTTCACCATGTAGGACTTGCCGACGGGATTGCCGCCGTCGATCACGGCCGGGCCGAGCGCGCCGAACCAGGCGCCCCACGCGTTCATCACCTCCTGCGCCTCGGCGGGGTTCGTCGGTTGTTTGCCGCCGTGATAGACGAAAAGATACTTGGCCATCTGAAGTCTCCTGGCTCGAGGGAAACGAGACCGTTGCCTGGGTAGCACCGGCCGCGAGATCGGCCCATGGCGACTCCAGAGGTTGAACTCCGCCCGGCATTGTGAAGACTTCACAAAATGACCGACGCCGCCCCCTCCAACCGCGCCCTTCGCCAGACCCTCGAAAGGCTCGCGGCGCTGAGCGTCATCCCCGATGTCGCCGCGAAGCTCCGCCGCTCCGCCGCGGCGGTCGAAGCGGCCCTGCGCGACGCCGTGCTCGGCGAGGTGGCCGGCTTCTCCGACAGCCGCAACCCGCAGATCCTCCCCGATCTCAAGGGGCATTCAAAAGACCATGTCGCGGAGGTGACTCGCCTCTTCGCAGGCGAGGCGCCGGACGATTTCGCGTTCGTCCGCGCGCATGCGCGCCGGCGCGCCGAGCAGCGCTTTCCGCTGGAAGTCTCGCTGCACGCCTACCGCTGCGGACACCGGGTGCTGTCGCGCTGGCTGCGCGACGCCGCTGCCGGCGCTCATCCCCACAGCGCCCGCGAGGCTGTCGACGCGATCGCCGATTTCGCGATCGAATACACCGACGTCATCAGCGCCGTCATGGCCTCGGAATACGTCGCCCACACCCGCCTGATCGAGGCCGCCCAAGGCGACCGCAGCGCCGAGCTTCTCAACATCCTGCTGAGCGGCTACGACGAATCCGACGGCCGGATCGCGCGGCTCCTGAAGGCGGCGGGCTATCTCGACCAGCGCCAGAGCTATTGCCTGGTCGCCGCGCGGACGCCGATCGCCAGCGAGCTCGAGAGTCCCGAACGGGGGCAAAGGCTGCTGGCCGCCCTCGCCGAACTCGTCGCCTCGGTCAACATCCGGCTCCTCGCCGGCCTGCGAAACGGCCGCGCCATTGCGGTCGCTTCGGCGCTGCGCCGGCAATCGGGCTGGACGGCGCCGCAGACCAGCCTCGCAGAGCGCCTGAACCCGCTTCTCCTGCAGCTCGGCCCTTCGGTCCTGATCGGCGTCAGCGCCGACCGCCCCTCGACCGCGTCGATCCCGAAGGCGTTGCGCGAAGCCTCCGCGGCGCTCGATTTCGCCAGCGCCGACCGGCGCGTCGTCCTGTTCTCGACCCTCCCCGTGCGCAGCCTGCTGGTGCACGCCGGCGGCGAATACGTGCGCTCGGCCGCGCCAGTCTGGATCGAAGCGCTGCTCGCGGCGGACGCCAGGGCCGGCGGCGCGCTGATCAAGACGCTGACGACGCTCGCCGACGCCGACCTGAACGTACAACTCGCCGGACGCCGGCTCGGGGTGCATCCCAACACGGTCTACGCCCGGTTGCTGCGCATCCAGGACATGACCGGCCTCGACGGTCGCCGCCACCACGATCTCGTCGAGCTCTTGCTCGCCGTCGAATGCGCCCGGGTCTGAGGCGGACCTTGCCGTTCGGATTGATGGCGCGAAAGGCGGCCGCATGCTGTTCGCCTTTCGCGGTGTCGACGGGCGCGACCTCATAGGTGAGGCCCGCCTCCTCCAGAAACAGGGCGACCTTGGCGGGGTTGGGAGTCGGGTGATAGGAGAAGCGGATCATGAAGGAGCTCCAGTCGACATGCCGGGCTGCGCCCTTGTCCGCGGCCCGGCATGACGAGTAGGCGCTCGGTCCGTTACGCTGCGGCGTTCGCCCGGAGACGCCGAAGAACGGGCGCCAATTCGCTCGGGTCCGGGCGGCGCGTATAATCCGGGTTGACTTCGGCGTAGGCGATCGTCCCGTCCGTCGCGATGACGTAGCGAGCGGGCATCGGCAGCGTCCAGCTGTCCTCGCCGTTGCCGATCGCGAGATCGTTGCCGAAGCCCTTGTAGACGGCGATCAGGTCGTCGGGAAGGCGGAAGCGCAGACCGAACTGGTTGGCGAGCGCGTTGCCGTGGTCGCTGAGAATGGGGAAGCTGAGCCCGTTCTCGCGCTCCGACTTGCGCCGGCTCGGCGCCGTCTGCGGCGAAATCGCAACCAGCGACGCGCCGAGGGCGCGAATCTCGTTCGCCACCGCTTCGATCGCCTGCAGGTCCATGTTGCAATAGGGGCACCAGATCCCGCGATAAAAGGTCAGAACGAGCGGGCCCTTCTGGAGCAGGTCGGCCGACCGGACTGTTGCGCCATGAGCGTCGGGCAATGCGAATTCGGGGGCCTTCGCGCCCGCCTTCAGCGCCCGCTCCGCCTGGCCCGACGCGATGAGATCGGCGGTGGCCTTGTGCATGACCGCGACCACATGGGGCGGCGCCTTTTTGCCTTCGAAATCCGCCTTGAAGGCGTCGAGCTTGTCCTGAAGCGACATGAGAGTCTCCCGTGAGGTCGGGTAGCCGACCGCCGCAGAGACGTTCATCCATTTGCCTCATCGCCGCTAGACGACCCTTGCGAATAAATTCTATTTGTTCCGCAAATGAGTGACCGGCTGTCGGCGCGACGAACGATTGTCCGGGCGGGGCGCTTCCGGACGCGTTTTCGCGCGCCGGCCGCGACCTCGGTCTGGGGTCGATCTCGCGCATTCTCGCTCATCCGGCGGCGGAGGAAGCGGCGCGGGTTGCGCCGTTTTCTCGGCGGCCATGGCCGCTGTCCGCGAGAGGATCGGCCAGCGGACAGGCGAGCCGACCGGCGCACGTCCATCAGACCGCCGCGATCATCGTCTCAATCGGATCAGTCGCCTTCAGAGTTGCGACCAGCCGCCATCGACCGGGAGTTCGGCGCCGGTCGTGTAGGTCGCGTCGAACGCGAGGAAGAGAACGGCCTTCGCGACTTCCTCCGATGTCCCCAAGCGCTTCATCGGATTGGCTTCGCGCATCTGCCGAGCGATCCCGCCAGCCATGTCTTTGTCGGGAAACGCCTTGCCGATGATCGGCGTGTCGATGGGGCCGGGCGTCACCGCGTTGACGCGAATCCCGCGGGGAAGAAGCTCGACGGCGAGCACCCGCGCGAACGATCGGAGCGCGGCCTTGGCGGCTCCGTAGGCGGCCAGGCCGGGCATTCCCTTGACGTTTGCGACGGAGGTCGTGAGGACGACCGCGCCTCCCCGATTGATCAGCGGCGCGAGCTTCTGCACCGCGAAGAACGGTCCCTTGGCGTTCAGGTTGAACATCTCGTCGTAGATCGCCTCGGTCGTGTTCTCGAGAGGGGCGAAGAGGCCGAACCCGGCGTTGACGAAGAGCAGGTCGACAGTGTCGAACTCGGCCTTCACGCGAGCGGCGAGGGCGTCGATGTCCGTCAGCGACCGCGCGTCGCTCGAAACCACGACGCCGCCCTTGCCGAGCTCTTTCTGCGCCGAGTCGAGGCCGGCCTGCGAGCGTCCCGTCACCAGAACGCGGGCCCCCCCGTCGAGGAGCATCTTCGCCGTCGCGAGCCCCATGCCGCTCGTGCCGCCGATGATCACCGCCCGCTTCGCTTCGTACCGTTCCATGCGAACTCTCCTTGCGACGCCCGTGTCGCCTCGCCTATTTAGAACTATTTGGTACGATAATCGGCGCGACAGGCGCGGTCAAGGAGTTTCGAACCAAATGTTTTAAAATGTCGCCAGGGACGACCACGTCGCTTCGACGAGGCGGGTGGGCGGGCGGGCGGAGCTCGAGGCTCATTCATTTGCGCCGCCGCCGCTAGACGACGATCGCAAATAAGTTCTATTTGCTCTGCAAATGACCGATCGACTGTTGGCGCTACGGATCTTTGTCCGGACCGCGCACTCCGGAAGCTTTTCGCGCGCGGGCCGCGACCTCGGTCTGTCGCAGCCTTCAATCTCGCGCATTCTCGCCCAACTGGAAGCGGAGGTCGGCGCGAGGCTGCTGGTCAGGACGACCCGCGCGGTGACGCTGACCGAGGCGGGCGCGGACTATCTCGCGCGGGTCGAGCCTTTGCTGGCGGCGCTCGAGGAGGCCGATCACGTGGCCCGCGGGACCGGGGAACTGCGCGGCCTGGTTCGGGTCGCCGTCTCGTCCAGCTTCGGGGTTCGCGAGGTGATCCCTCGTCTGCCGAAGTTTCTCGAGCTTCATCCGGCGCTGCGCATCGACCTGGGCATCAATGATCAGCGCCAGGACCTGATCGTCGATGGGGTCGACGTGGCGCTTCGGCTCGGCTCGCTGCCGGATTCGAGCGTGGTGGCGCGCAAGCTTTCGGAGGCGCCGCGTGTCCTCGCGGCTTCGCCGGCCTACCTCGCGCGTCGCGGACGACCGCGCAACCCGGAAGACCTGGCGTCTCACGCGGTGATCATCGGACCCGGCGGAGCGAGCGGTCCAAACGCCTGGACCTTCCGGAAGAGCGGCCAGACCCGATCGGTGCGGGTCGAGGGGCAATTGACGACCGCCGTGAACGAGGCCGCCGTCGCCGGGGCCGTCGCCGGCCTCGGGATCACGCTCACCTCGCTTTGGGGTTGCCGCGCCGAGATCGAGCGGGGCGATCTGACCAGGATCATGGAGGACTGGACGATGGCGCCGGTGGAAGCGCACGCGCTCTTTCCCTCCGGACGGGCGGCGTCGCCCGCGGCGCGCGCTTTCATCGACTATCTGGCGGCGGAGCTTTAGCTCCGCCTCCGGTCCCGTACCGGGAGGGCGCGCGTCGCCTCCCGGCGGACTCGGCCGCTGCGGCCCGGGGGTCAGGCGAGGCCTTCCGCGGCGAGCGCGCGGGCGATCGACGGCAGGGTCTTCAGCCGCGCGTGATAGCGGACGAGCGGTTCCGGCGCTTCGATCCCGAACATCGCCGCCCACGACAGCATGACGAAGAGATAGGGGTCGGCGATCGTCATCTGATCGCTCGCCAGGAACGGCTTGTCGCCGAGCTGGTCGGCGAGGGTTGCGAATCGCTTGTCCAGCATCCGCCGCGCCTTGTCTGTCTCGGCTTCTGGCGCGTCGGAGAAGAACGGCCTGAATTGGCCGTGGATCTCGGTGGTCATGAAGGCGGTCGCTTCCAGCGCTCGCCAGCGGGCGAGGCCGTCCTCGGGCGACAGTTTGCCGGTCAGATCGGCGATGTAGGCGAGAATGGCGAGGTTTTCCGTGAGAATCGTCCCGTCGTCGAGCTTGAGCGCGGGCGTGTAGCCCTTCGGGTTGATCGCCGCGAAGTCGCGGCCGTCCTCGGTCCGGCGCTCGCGATTGACCCGGACCAGCGTGTGCGGCAGCCCCGCCTCGATCAGCGCGATGTGGCTGGCCTGGCTGCAGGCGCCGGGAGCGTAGTAGAGGATCATGGTCAGTTCCTTCCTGGCAGACCGCCCGATGCGGTCCACAAAGTTGACCAGAACCAGATAAGTGACCATATGCTGGCCGTCCAGAACGCATAATTTCGGGGCCTGGTCACATGGATGAGACCGCTTCGCCGGTGGAGTCGGCCGACTGTCGCGCGATCAGCGAGGTTTTGAGCCGGGTCGGCGACAAATGGACCATGCAGGTGGTGGTCACGCTGTCCGACGGACCGCGGCGTTTCAACGACCTCAAGCGCCGGGTCGAGGGCATCTCGCAGCAGATGCTGACACGGACCCTCAAGGCCCTCGAGCGCGACGGCATGGTGAAGCGCACGGTGTGCGCCACCACCCCGCCGCAGGTCGAATACGACTTGACCGCGCTGGGGCGGTCGCTGGCCGAGCCGGCCCGGCGGCTGGCGCAATGGGTCCGCGGCCATCTCGGGATCATCCACGCCAACCGGCGGCAGTACGATTCGCGGCGCTGAAGCCGATTGGGCAAGCGGGGCGGGTCCGACCGCTCGGCCGACGGCTCCGCCTCGATGAGATCGGCAAAGCGGCCGCTGCAGCGATCGAGCGGGGGCGCGAGGCTCGCGAGTCCGTCGTCGCTCCCCGCCAGAGGCGCGGCGCGGGACCGTGAACATTCCTGCGACATCGGGGGAGACCGAGGCGAATTTGCGGGATAGCGGGCGAGTTTGGCAAACTGTCCGCGAAAACCTAAGTCCGCCGCGGAATGGCCTCCGCGAAGAAATCGGTCACCTGGCGGACACGCGCCGGCACGAAACGGCGTTTTGGCCAGACGAGGCTGATATCTCTGACATCGCCTATGAATTCCTCGAGGATAGAGATGACTTCGAGATCGCGGAGTTCATCGGCGATCGTAACCTTGGCGAACAGGCCTATTCCGACACCGGCCAGAACCGCGGCCCGAATTGTTTCGACGCTGTTAGACGAGAGATTCCCTCGAACCGGCACGCGGAATCGACCGTCTCGCCCCACGAACGGCCAGTTCGCCTCCTCGGTCAGGCCGCCATACAGAAGACAATTGTGCTCGGCGAGCTCCGAAGGGGTCTTTGGGATCCCGCGGCGCTCGAAATAACCGCGAGACCCTACGCATACGAGGGGGGTGACGGCCACGCGCCGGACCACCGCCTCGGGTTCATGGACAGGGCCGACGCGGATCGCCAGGTCGATCCGATCTTCCACCATATCGCGCACGATGTCCGAGAGAACGAGATCCACCTGGAGGCCGGGATTGCACGCCAGCAGGTCGGGGATGAGCGGCAAAACATGAAGGCGGCCAAAAGTGCTGGACGCCGCGATCCGAATTGAGCCCGAAACGCTCAGCGTGCTGCTGGTCAGTTCGCTATCGGCGTCCTGAATCTCATCAATCAGCGGCTTTGTCCGGTCATAGTACTGCCGACCCTGATCGGTCAGGGTCACCCGGCGTGTGCTTCGGTTGAGCAGCCTTACGCCAAGTCGCTTTTCCAGCGCGCCGATCGCCTTGCTGACCGCGGGCTGGGAATCCCCGGTCGTGCGCGCCGCGGCGGAAAAACCGCCGGATTCCACCACGGCGATGAAGGCGTTGAGTTCCTGGAATCGATCCATTCCATTCCTCCGGTGAATTAATGTTATGGGAACGTAACCCATTATCGACGTCCGGAACATGACCCAGATACGGCTCCGACCTCATTGGAAGGAGCCGCGTCATGAACATCGAGCTGAAGGGCCGCAAGGCTGTTGTCACGGGATCCACGGCAGGGATCGGCCGAGCCATTGCGGAAGGGCTGGCGCGTGCGGGCGCCGCGGTCGTGATCAACGGCCGCGGCCGGGAACGGGTCGCTGCTGCGCTTCGCGACTTGCGCGCGCTTTTCCCAAAAGGCGAGTTCACCGGCGTCTCCGCCGACCTTGCGACCCCGGAAGGCGCGGCGGACTTGTTCGCGCAAGCGCCGGATGCGGACATTCTCGTCAACAATGTGGGCACGGGGCGCCCGAAGTCCTTCTTCGAAATTGGCGACCGCGAGTGGACCGATCTCTTCGAGCTGAACGTCATGAGCGGCGTTCGCGCCGCCCGCCACTATGTGCCGAACATGACGAAGCGCGGCTGGGGGCGTGTCGTGTTCATCAGCAGCGAGTCTGCGCTCGCAATCCCCAAGGACATGATTGACTACGCCATGACCAAGACCGCTCAGCTCGCCATTGCGAGAGGCTTGGCCGAGGCGGTCGGAGGAACCGGCGTCACCGTCAATTCGGTCCTCCCGGGTCCGACGAATTCGGAGATCATCCGCGGCTGGATGAAGGCGGCCGCACAAGAGCAAGGCATTACGCAACAGGAAGCCGAGCAACAGTTCTTGAGAACGATGCGCCCGACAACGCTCCTCAATCGCTTTGCGACAACCGAAGAAGTCGCGAACCTGGTGGTCTACGTCTGCTCGGAGCAGGCGTCGGCGACGACAGGCGCTTCCTTGCGGGTCGACGGCGGCGTCGTTCGGACAATTGCATAGGGCGCCCGCTCTTCAATTCCTCAGCGCGGCTCCGGGAAGGGCCAAACCATCGGTTGCCCTCCCGGGGTAGGCGACAGCCCCGGTCAAACGCGCCTGCGTTCGTCCGGGCATTTCCACCCCTAAACAGCGATCGGGAGATCTCATGAGCTTTGCGATCATAGGGTTTGGCGCCGTCGGCCAGGCGCTTGCCCGGGCGTTCGCCCGGAAGACCATTGCAGTCTCCGTGGCGGCCCGGCGGCCGCCCGAGGCGATCGCGCCGCAAGCCGAGGCGATCGGGCCGACCGTGACCGCGAGCTCGCTGCAGGACGCGCTCAAGGCCAGGATCGTCATCCTGGCGGTCCCCTTCGGGTTGCAAAATGAGCTCGCCAAGGCGGCGGACTGGCGGGGCAAGATCGTGATCGACGCCACCAACGCCTACGGCGTATCGCCGGACGCGCTCGGCGGTCTTCCGTCTTCCGTCGTCAACGCCCGAGCGCTGGTCGGCTCGAGACTGGTGAAGGCCTTCAACCATTTGCCGGCGCGGACGCTGGCGCAGGACCCGGACGTCAAGGGCGGGCGGCGGGTCGCTTTCCTGTCGAGCGACGATGAAGACGCGGCCTCGCAAGTGGCGGCCCTGGTTGAACAACTCGGATTCGCGCCCGTCAATCTCGGCAAGCTCGAAGAGGGCGGTTTGCTCGTCCAGGCGCGTGGATCCACTTGGACTCAGCTGATCTTCCAGGATTTGGTCAAGTTCAATTGAGCGGTCGCCGAAACCCCGCCGCGCGCGATCACCGCCCGTCGCCGCCCGAAAGTTCGAGCGAGGCCAGGTCGTCCGCCGGCGGGATGTCCGCGATCCGGACGCACGCGACCCGTCGCCCGTCGCCGGTCTCGATCAGCGGCGGCGGCGCGGCGACGCAGATGTCCGCCGCGAACGGGCAGCGCGGCGCGAACGGGCAGCCGGTCGAAGGCGTCGCGGCGTTGCGCGCGGGCGCGATCGTGAGCGCGCGCACCCGGCGACGCTCGCGCTGCGCGCGCACGTCGGGCAGGGGAACGGAGGCCAGCAGCGACCTTGTGTAGGGATGGGCGGGCCGGTCGCAGACGGCCTCGGCCGAGCCGTCTTCCATCACCCGGCCGCGGTAGAGGACGACGATCCGGTCGGAAATGTGCCGCACCGCCGCCATATTGTGCGAGATGAAGATGTAGCTGACGCCCTCCTCGCGCTGCAGCTCTTCGAGCAAATTGAGCACCTGCGCCTGCACCGACACGTCGAGCGCGCTCACCGCCTCGTCGCACACGACGATCGCCGGCTTCAGGATCAGCGCCCGCGCGATCGCGATCCGTTGCCGCTGGCCGCCGGAGAACTCCGCCGGGAACCGGCGCATGACGGCCGGGTCGAGGCCGACCCGCGTCAGCGCCTCGGCCGCCCGCCGCCGTACCGCCTCGGACCCGAGCTTCGGCGCGGCCACCCGCAGAGGTTCGCCGACGGCGTCGCCGATCGACTTCGACGGGTCGAGCGAACTGAACGGGTCCTGGAACACCGCCTGCAGGGTTTCGCGGAAAGCGCTGCGCTGGCGCCGGCTCATGCCGGCGATGTCGACGCCGTGGAGCAGGATCTCCCCCTTCGCCGCCGGCTGGAGACCGAGAATGGCCGATCCGATCGTGGTCTTGCCCGAACCCGATTCGCCGACGATCGACACCGTCTCGCCGCGGCCGACGGTGAACGAAACGTCCGCGACGGCGGTCAGCGGCGGCCGGCCGAAACCGCGCGGATAGGTGACGGTGAGCCCGGAGACGGCGAGCACGGCGGGTTCGGCCGTCACGAGCGTCGCTCCTGGCCGGCGGAAGCAAGGTCCAGTTCGCCGACCCGGATGCAGCGCGCCTGATGCGGCGAGGCGTCGGCGACGGGCGCGAGCGGGACGGGCCCCGCCGAGCATTGCGGCGTGCGGAAGCGGCAGCGCTCGCCGAAGTGACAGCCGATCGGCCAGTTCGCCGGACTCGGCACCGCGCCGGGAATCGAGGGAAGGGGCGATCCGCGCTTCGAGGCGATCGGGTTCGAGTCGATCAGACCGCGGGTATAGGGGTGCGCCGGACGGTCGAAGATGCTCTCGACGTCGGCGATCTCGACGATTTCGCCGGCGTACATCACCGCCACGCGGTCGCACAGATCGGCGACCACGCCGAGATCGTGGGTGATCAGCACGATCGCCAGGCCGGTCTCCCCCTGCAGGGTGCGCAGGAGGTCGAGAATCTCGCCCTGGATGGTGACGTCGAGCGCGGTCGTCGGTTCGTCGGCGATCAGGACGCGCGGCCGCCCGGCGAGCGCGCAGGCGATCGAGACGCGCTGCGCCATCCCGCCGGAGAGCTGGTGCGGATAGCGCGCCGCGGTGTCGGCCGGGTTGGGCAGACCGACCTGACGCAGCAGTTCGAGCGCCCTGGCGCGGCGTCGCGATCCGCGCAGCCGCTCGTGGCGGCCGATCAGCTCGCCGAGCTGGCTCTCGACGGTGAAGCAGGGGTCGAGCGCCACCATCGGGTCCTGCGAGACATAGGCGATGCCGGCGCCGCGGGTGCGCGCCCGGACCCGGCGCGGGGCGTGATTGAGGTCGACGCCGCCGAACACGACTTCGCCGTCGATCCGGGAGCCGGGACCGAGCTGGTCGAGCGCCGCCGAGGCGGTGACGCTCTTGCCGCAGCCCGATTCGCCGACGATGCCGAGCGTGCGGCCGTCGCGGACGTCGAACGAAACGTTCCTGACCACCTCGAGACCCGAGAACGAGACCGAGAGGCCGCGCACCGAGAGGGCCGCGGAGGCGTCGGCCTGTCCGGCGCCCGCCTGCGCCGACGGCTTCCGCGCGGCGGCGGCCTGCGCGCGCGCCGGGCGCGACCGGTTGCTGGCGGTGGCGTCCCTGAGGCCGTCGGCGGTCAGCATCAGCGCCATGATGACGAGGGTCAGCAACAGGCCGCTCGGCACGATCAGCCACGGCTGCTGCGCCAGCACGCGCTGGCCGTCGCTCACCATGCCGCCCCAGCTCGCCGCCGGCGGGTTCACCCCCAGATTGATGTAATTCAAGCCGCCCTGAATGCCGAGGATGACCGCGCCGAGCACCGCCGTGCTGACGATGATCGGGCCCCAGATGTTGGGCAGGACATGGTCGAAGACGATGCGCAGGCGCCCCATCCCCAGCACTTCCGCCGACGAGATATAGACCTCCTGGCTGACCGCGCGCGCCGCGGCGCGCGTCACCCGGGTGATGCTGGGCGAGCACAGGACGCCGAGCGTGATCATGCCGAGATGCGCGTTGTTGTTGCTGATGCCGTACACCATGAGCAGGACGACGATGCCCGGCGTCGCCATCAGCACCTCGGTCGTGCGCGAGATGGCGTTGTCGACCCCGCGCCCGACATAGCCCGCGATCAGCCCGGCGACGACGCCGATCGCGAAGGCGACCGAGAGCGCCTCGGCGAGGCCCCCGAGGCTCACCCGGCCGCCCCACAGCAGGCGGCTCAGCACGTCGCGCCCGAGCCGGTCGGTCCCGAGCCAATGTTTCGCCGAGGGGAGCGCGAGCGAATGGCCGAGATCCATCCTGAGCTGATCGTAGGGCGCGATCAGCGGCGCGGCGATCACCGCCAGCGCCACGAGGACGAGGAACGCCGCGGCGATCACGCCGAGCGGACGGCGCAGGTACTCGCGCGCCAGTCGCAAGCGCGATCCGCGCTCGGAGGGCTCGGCCGACTCGACGTCGGCGGCGTAGGGAGCTGCGGCGGCGATGGTCAGCGCACTTTCGGGTTGAGGATCGCGGCGGCAATGTCGATGACGACGTTGACCACGACCACGATGATGGTGAAATAGACGGCGATTCCCTGCACCACCGGCAGGTCCGCCTGCAGCGCCGATGCCAGCGACTGGGAGCCGAGACCGGGCAGCACGAAGATGTTCTCGATCACGACCGAGCCGCTCAGCGCGCCGACGAAGATCGTGCCGGCGATCGTGATCACCGGCGCCGCCGCGTTGCGAAGGGCGTGCTTGTAGACGATCGAGACCTCGGAGGCGCCGTTGGCGCGCAGCGTGCGCGCCCACGGACTGTGAATCGCCAGCATCATCTGGTCGCGCGTCTGCTTGGCCACGGCCGTGATCCCCGCGAACGCCAGCGCGACGACCGGCAGCACGAGCGACAGCAGCCAGAGCCTGGGGCTGTCGGAAAAGAACACGTATCCGGTGGCGGGGAAGATCGGCAGCGCCACGCCGAAGAGCGCAATCAGGATGACCGCGAGCCAGAAATTCGGCGCCGCGACGCCGATCGTCGACACGACGTCGAGGACGCGGCCGACGACCCGCCCCTGCGTCGCCGACATCACCCCGACGACGACGCCGGCGATGGTGAACACGGCCAGCGCGCCGAGGATCAGCGACAGGCTGACGCTCAGGCGCGGGGCGAGGATCTGCTGCACCGACTGATGGTTGGTGTAGGACGTCCCGAGATCGCCGGTGGCGGCGTTCGCGAGCCAGCGCGCGTAGCGCAGCATCAGCGGCTGGTCGAGGCCCAGCCGATGATTGAGGTCGGCGATCTGCGCCGGCGTGGCGTCGAGGCCGAGCAGGCCTTTGACGACGTTCGACGGCGACAGCCCCTGGATGAAGAAGGTGATCGTCGGCACCACGATCAGCAGCGCCAACGATCCGAGCGTGCGCGACGCGAGAGTCCCGAGAAAATTCATGGCCTTCCCGAATGCGAGGGCGCCGGCCCGCCGCGTGGGGCCGGCGCGAGCGGCTATCTGTTACTTCGCGGGCTTCCAGTTCGTCGGGTCCGGCCACGGATAGGTCGCGAACTTCAGGCCGTCCACGCCTTTGGTCGCGAACAGCAGCGCGTCGACGCTCACCACCGGGGTCAGGAAGGCGTTCTCGACCATGTAGGTCTCGGACGCCTCGGCGGCCGCGACGCCTGCAGGCGATTCGATGTCCTGCCTGCGCTGCGCCTCGGCGAGGGCGTTCGCCTTCGCGTCCGTGAATCCCATGTAATTGTAGAGCGCGGGATTGGTGACCAGCTGCTGCGTGTCGGTCAACTGCACCGAATACTGGAACGTCAGCGTCGTCGCCGGATATTTCTGCGTCCCCATCAGCGGCACGTAGGTGGCGAACGAGTCGGTCGGCTTCAGCGTCACGTCGATGCCGACGTCCTTCCAGTTGGCGACCATGGCCTGGGCCAGCAGGTCGCCGCTCGACACGGCAGGCTGCTCGACCAGCGTGAACTTGACGCTGTCGGCGAAGCCGGCCTCGGCCAGCAGCGCCTTGGCCTTCTTGGGGTCGTACGGGTAGAAGTCCTCGAGCTTCGCCACATAGCCGCCGATGCCCTGCGGGACGAACTGCGTCGTCGGCTTGCCGTACTTGCCGTACAGCGACTCGGCGATGCCCTTGCGGTCGATCGCGAAGTTC
Source organism: Roseiarcus fermentans (assembly GCF_003315135.1). Taxonomy (GTDB): domain Bacteria; phylum Pseudomonadota; class Alphaproteobacteria; order Rhizobiales; family Beijerinckiaceae; genus Roseiarcus; species Roseiarcus fermentans. Next base: position 64,721 of record NZ_QNRK01000009.1, on the reverse strand, counting down.
AGCGCCTGGCGCACCCGCACGTCCTTCAGCGCCGGCACGATCTTGCCGTCGATGTCGCCGATGTACATGCCGAGCATCGCCGACGGGGCGCTGATGATCTTGAGGCCCGCGCCCTCGGCTTCGGCCGCTTCCGTCGCCGCGCCCTCGGCGACCTGCACCTGGCCGGTCTTCAGGGCGGACATCAGCGCGTTGCCGTCTGAGATGATCTTGACGACGACCTTGTCCCAGTGCTGCTCGTCCGGCGCCCAATAGTAGGGGTTCTTCACATAGACATACTGCGAGTTGAGGATGGTGGCCTTGGGGTCGATCATGTACGGACCGGCGCCGTTGGTGGTCGACCCGAGCGTGTCGGGATGGGCGAGCCCGGACGGCCCCACGACGTCGCCGGCCATGCCGTCCTGGTCGAGGCCGTAGGGAAGCATGGGATCGGGGGTGGACAGCTTCAGCGTCACCTGCATCGGGCCGGTCGCGGAGATGTCGGTGACCTTGCCGAGCCAGGCGGTGAACGACCCCTTCTCCTTGTAATGCTTAAGCCAGTTGACGACGTCGGCCGCGGTCATCGGGCTGCCGTCGCTGAACTTGACGCCCTCGCGCAGGTTCATGACGAACGACAGGCGATCCTGCGAATAGGCCCAGTCGAGCGCGAGGCCGGGCGTGGACCGACCGTCGGGGGCGCGGTGAATCAGCGCTGCGTAGCTGAGGTTCGGGAACCAGACGCTCGGCACGCCATTGGTCGAGGTGGTCGGGTCGAGGGTGGTCGGGCCGGCGGTGGCGGCGATGGTCAAGGTTTCCGCCGATGCGCCGGAGAGCGCGAAGGTTGCGCCCGCGAGCGCTGCGCCGGCGATCGCGCCGCGAACCCTGCGGCGATGAGGGGCTCTTGTGGTCAACATGTCGTTTTCTCCCGGTGTCGTTTCTCGGCGTTGGGGTCTAGGCGTCGCTGAGGGTGGAAAGGGCGGGCGCGGAATGCGCGCGGTTGCGCTCCCAGAAGTCGAGCCGCGCCGCCAGCCGGTCGATCTCGACCCGCGAGGTTGCGGCGAAGACGCGGGTCGCGCGGTTCGATGGGGTGAACGGAGGCCAGTCGCCGGGTTCGCCCGAGCGCGCGAAGGCGGCCGCCGCGGCGCTGAATTCGCGCGCCAGGCGGCGCGCCGGCGGCGCCGAGCCCGCCTCGCCCAGAAGCTCGCCGACGCCGGGGGCGTCGAGATTGTCGAACAGAAACGGCAGGTCGACGAGATGCGCCGCGCCGACGCGGCCGTCGAGCGCCGACGACGCCCAAGCGAATTCGTAGAGATAGGCGCGGCCGCCGGCGGCGGCGTGGACGGCGGCGAGCCGCCGCGCCGGCTCGGCCCAGCTGTGCTCGGTCGCGATCAGATGGGTCAGCGCGACCGGATCGCCGCCGCGCTCGGCGAGCGCCGGCGCGTACAGGGCCTCGGCCTCGGCGCGCGCCCCCCCGTCGCGAAGAAAGCGGGCGAGCGTGGGCCGGAGGCCAAGCGCCGGCGGCGCCCAGCCGGTGACCGCGAACAGGCGGTCCTCCTCGCTGGTCGTGCCGATCAGAATGTCGACGTCGGGCCGCGCCGCCAGCGCCGCCATCGGATCGGCGGGCAAAGTGACGTCGTCGCCGACGAGCGGAAACGCGCGGCGGGACATTCCGAGCTCGCGCTGCAGGGCGGTGAGCCGGAAGGTCGACACCCGCCCGAGCGCGCCCAGCGTATCGCCTCCGGCGTCGACGCCGAGACGCTGCAAGATATAGCGAGTCGTCTCGCGCGCCGCAGCGACGTCGATGAAGGCGTCGAGGTGGCCGCTCTCGATGATCGCGCGACGAAAGAGGCCCCGGCTTTGCGGCGCGACCACCAGCGCCGCCGCCGACATCGCCCCGGCCGAGTGGCCGCCGACCGTGACGCGGTCGGGGTCGCCGCCGAAGGCGGCGATGTTGTCCTTTACCCAGCGCAGCGCCAGCGCCTGATCCTGCAGCGCGAGGTTGCTGCGCCGGGCGTCGTAGTCGCCGAGGAACAGGCCGCCGAGGTAGCCGAGCCGGTAATTGATCGTGACGACGACGAGGCCGTTGTCGCGGGCGTGTCGCGTCCCGTCGATCCAGAGCCCGCTGCCGGATCCGCACAGGAAGGCCCCGCCGTGAATCCACACGAGGACGGGAGCGCGGCCGGCGAGATCCGGGGTCCAGACGTTGAGGTTGAGGCAGTCCTCCGAGGCCACGGCGCCGGGGGCGTAGTAGTTGTCCTCCGTGCCGGGCAGCGCGAGCGGCAGAGGATCGATGTCCTGGATGGAGATGGGTCCGGCCGCGAACGCGTCGCACGCCCCGTCGATTCTGGCCGCGGGGACGGGGGGAGCAAAGCGCAGCGGGCCAATCGGCGCGGCCGCGTAGCGAAGGCCACGAAACACCGCCACGCCATCGTGCACGAGTCCGCGGAACCGCCCGGCCGGCGCGTCGGCTTGCGCAATGGGCGGCTCGTGGGGCGCCGGGTTCGGTCGCACGTGTCCCATCTGCTCAGGCCCCTCCTCCCGACGACGTTGCGCTTCGATCCCCGAAGGCAAAGTCGACAGTACTTTTGTAGGGGGCGCCCCCGAGGGCTGTCAAGCATTCGCTCATGACGCGAGCAGGTGCTCACGAAAACGCAGGCCAGGGATCCGAATTCCGATCGGAATGACAGGGACATACGGACCCGCCCCGACTCCGCGGAGACCGGGAGATTGCGGCGACGGAATCCTAACCGGCGAGCCGATCCATCAACTCGCGCAGGAGCAGACGCTCCCCCGGCGTCAGCGCGTCGGCCGCGTCGAGACGGGCGCGCAGACTCACGGCGAGCGGCGCGAGTCCATCGCCGACCGGCCCGGGCGGATCGACGACGAGCGCAGCGAGAACGGCGTCGCGCGCCGCCGTCGCCAGGCCCGGGTCCCGTTCGTCCTCGGGAACGGCGAGCAGAGTCGTGACCGCGCCGACGCCGACCGCGTGGATCAGGGCCACCGCGCGCTCCTCCGCCATGCGCAGGCGCCCGGCGAGCGCGAGTCGCCGGACGCGCGCCCGGAGAACGGCGATCCCGGCGAGCGCCGCAGGCGACCGGGACGCGAGCGAGCCGATCTCGTTCATGATGGCGAACACCGCCGGGTTGGCGAGGCCGAAAGCGACGTAACCGTCCCACGCGTCGCGCAGATCCTGGACCGGGTCGGCGTGCGGCGTCGCCGCGATCTTCCCGGCGATGAAGGCCGCCAGGCCATGTTCCGCCACGGCGTCGAGCAATCCCCGCTTGTCGCCGAACAGGCGGTACAGCGTGGGCGGCTGCACCGCCGCCGCCGCCGCCACCGCACGCGTCGTCAGAGCCGCGACGCCGCCGCCCGCGACGAGCCGGGCCGCCGCGTCGAGGATGCGCGCGCGCACGTCCGCATTGGCCTCGCTGTCCGTATCGTCGTTCATCGCCATCGCATACCACCGGTTCGCCTGCGCTTGTAGCCGTGATCCGCGCCTGCTATATCGATGATATCAAGAATCGCAATGCAACGATAATCGGAGACAGCCGCATGATCGTCGTCACCGGAGCAACGGGACATCTGGGATCCGCCGTGGTTGAAAACCTGGCGCGCCGGCTGCCAGCGAATCGGATCGTCGCCAGCGTGCGGGACGCCGCCAGGGCGTCGTTCATCGCCGGGCTCGGCGTGGACATCCGGACCGGCGACTTCGATGACCCGGCCAGCCTCGAGGCCGCCTTCGCCGGCGCGCAGCAGGTGCTGATCGTCTCCGCCGACAAGCTGGGCGACGAAGCGCTGCGGCTGCATCGCAACGCGATCGAGGCCGCGCGCGCGGCCGGCGCGCGCCGCATTCTCTACACCAGCCACATGGGAGCGCGGCCGAATTCGCCGTTCGCGCCGGCGGACCAGCATGCCGGAACGGAAGCCGACCTCGCGGCGAGCGGCGGGGCCTGGCTCGCCTTGCGCCACGGCTTCTACGCCGAAAGCTGCCTTCACGTGATCGGGGACGGCCTCGCGTCCGGGGTGTTGCGGGCGCCGGAGGACGGTCCGGTGAGCTGGACCGCCCGCGCCGATCTGGCGGAGGCGGACGCGGCCATTCTGGCCGACGACGGGCGCCGGGACGGCGTGACGCCGCCGCTGACGGCGCCGCAGGCGCTGACCTTGACCGACGTCGCCGCGATCGCGTCGGACGTCGCGGGCCGGGACATTCGGCGCGTGGTCGTCTCCGACGACGCGTGGCGCGAGGAAAAGATCGCGGCCGGCATGCCCGCGATGGTCGCCGAGCTGCTGCTGGGAATGTTCCGCGCCGCCCGGCGCGGCGACTTCGCGGCCACCGGCCCGGCGCTGGAAACCCTGCTCGGCCGACCGCCCCGGACATTCCGCGACGTTCTGGCCGGAACTTGCGGCCGCGCCCGAACGCTCTGAGCACGCGGCCGGAGGGAGCGGGGTCGCGGCGCCAGGTCATGGCGTCCCGGTTCCCCGGGTCGCAGCCGCCTCGCCTATCCAGCGCCGCCTTGATGTCGGTGGAAAGGACTCGTGGAGATGGCTCCGACAGGCTTCCCCTGTCGGAAGCCCCGCCACCCTTCTACCCGCGTCTCACTTTCGGGGTCCGGTCGACCCCCTTCTCGGCCGCTGCGGACACTTCCAGATCGAATTTTTTCAGGAACGCGTCTCGCGTCGTCTCGCCCATGTCGACGGCCTTCGCGTTTCCGCCGGCCACCACGGTGACGTCCTCGATCCCGATCACCCTCAGGATCAGTCGCAGGTACGCGGTCGCGATGTCGCGGTCGCGAATCGGCGAGCCCTCGCTATAGACGCCGCCCGACGCCATCAGGATCGTGCACGTCTTGCCCTTGACAAGACCTTCTCCCGAGAAGCCGAGCGTCAGACCCTTGCGGACGATGTGGTCGATATAGGCCTTGAGAACCGCAGGGATGTTGTAATTGTAGACGGGCGTGCCGATCGCAATCGCGTCCGCCGCCAGGAGCTCGGCGACCAGTTCGTCGGAGAGAGCCAGAATTCTCTTCATCTCCGGCGTGTGTTGATCGGAGGGTGTGAAGTACGCCCCCAGCCACGGCATCGTGACGAAAGGGAGGTCGGTCTTGATCAGATCGCGCTCGATCACCCGGCCGTCGGGATTGTTCCCGATCCACGCTTCGACGAACCGCCGGGTAAGACCGCGCGACATCGAGCGTTCGCCGCGGGGACTGGCTTCTATGACGAGGAGGGTAGGCATCGAGAGGCTCCTTAGGAAGGGGAAGCGGCAGCCCGGGATGGGCTTGCCGGGCGATGGCGTCCGGGGCGGCGCCGGCCGCGACCATCAGCGGCGCCGGATGATTCTCATCCGAGGTCGTCGTCCTGCGGCGGCTTCCAGGTCGCGCGCATCGGTCCAGGCTCGAGGAAGACGCAGGGGCCGCAGCCGTGGTTGATGAGGAATGTCGGGTGCATGCCGATGCTGTAGCGGCCGACCGGCTTCTTTAAAACTGATGAAATTATGATATAGTCAATCGCCTTTGGAGATATTGTATGATCGGCAACCTGACGCTGGATCAATTGCGCGTGCTGGTGACGATCAGCGACACCGGGAGCTTCTCAGCCGCGGCGCGGTCGCTGGGTCGGGTGCAATCGGCGGTCAGTCAGGCCGTCAAGGCGTTGGAGGACACGCAGGGGATCGAGCTGTTTGATCGCAACACATACCGACCAACGCTCACTCCCGTCGGCGAAGCGCTGGTGGAGCAGGCGCGGGCGGTCCTGGCGAGCGCGGATCGCTTCGCCGCCATCGCGGCGGGAACCCGGACGGGCCTCGAACCGGCTCTCGCCCTGGCGATCGATCCGCTCGTTCCGACCGAGCCGCTCATCGACAGCCTGCGCGCGCTTCAGGGCAAATTCCCGGACTTGCCGGTCTCCTTCTCGACAGAAGGGGTGAGCGGGGCCGAGCGTCGCCTGCGCGACGGCTCCGCTTCTCTCGCCTTCTGCCTGCTGTTGCCGGCAGCTCCGGACGATCTGACGGTCTATCCGATGATGGATTTGCGACTGACGCCGGTCGCCGCCGCGGATCACCCCCTCGCACGCCTCCGCCGCGAGCTGGTTCGGCCCGACCTCGAAGCCCACGTGCAACTGGTTCTGTCGAGCGGCTTCGCGGCGGACGGGCCGAGCTACGGAGTCGTCGGCCCCCGCGTCTGGCGCTTCGTCGATCTGGGACGGCGACTTGATTTCCTGCTCGCCGGTTTCGGGTGGTGCAAGATGCCGCCGTATATCGTCGAGCCATACCTCGCGGACGGCCGGTTGGTCGCGCTGGACATATCGGACGAGAGCATGGCGCCGACCAGACCGCTGCCGGTCTATGCCGCGCACGTGCGTGACCGGCCCCTTGGGCTGGGCGGCCGCTGGCTGCTGGACGATTTGCGAAAACGGTTGGCGAAGTAAGGGATTGCGGCCTCACCGCAATCCCTGTCGCCGTCAGCCCCGGTTCGTCTCCGGATCCGTCTCCGTACTCTCCTCGAGCGCGAGCCCGCCCGCCTGGGGCTGCGGCGCGACGCACGCCCGGGGTCGGGCGCGCCCGTCCGCACCCGGCGGCCGCGGGCGCGCAACAAAAGGGACTCTCGAACGTTATCGGGCGAGAAGTTGCAGTTCCTTCAGGAGCGTCGGGATGATCATTCGGGCCGGCTACAGGATCGCATTCGAATGCGCCGCTCCGACGAGTATGTTGCTCATGCTCAACGTTCATCCGTCTCGTGAGGCGGACCTCGTGACGCCTGATACGATCAGAGTGACCCCGAGCGCGCCGATGGACAGTTATATCGACACGTTCGGCAATCGCGTGACGCGGCTTCAGGCGCCGGCCGGCCCGATCGCGTTCGAAAGCGATTTCGCCATCCGCGACAGCGGATTGCCGGACGACCTTCCCCACGACGGCCCGCCCGTCGCCGTCACCCAGGCGCCGAACGACGCGCTCGTGTTCCTGATGCCGAGCCGCTATTGCGACAGCGACGTCCTGAGCGATTTCGCATGGAGCCAGTTCGGCGGCATCGCCGGCGGCGCCCGGCTGGTCCAGGCGATCTGCGATTTCGTTCACAACCGGATCCGGTTCAACTACCAGCTCGCGAGCCCCTTTCGCACCGCCTCCGGCGCGCTCAACGAGGGCGTCGGCGTCTGTCGCGACTTTACCCATCTGGCGGTTGCGCTCTGTCGCGCCATGAACGTGCCGGCCCGCTATTGCACCGGCTATCTCGGCGACATCGGCGTGCCGCCCGACCCGGCGCCGATGGATTTTTCCGCCTGGTTCGAGGTCTTCCTGAACGGCAGGTGGTATCCCTTCGACGCACGTCACAACATTCCCCGGATTGGCCGGGTCGTGATGGCCCGCGGCCGCGACGCGGCCGACGTCGCAATCTCGACCGCGTTCGGCAATGCGCCGCTCAGCCGCTTCGAGGTGACCACCTACGAGGAGGCGATGGCGGCCTGAAGGGCGATGGCTTCCGCCGCTTGGCCGGGTGCGGCGCCGTCTCCGCAATGGTCTTCGCCGCCCCGTTCGCCAGCGCCGGGGAGCCGACGATCAGCGGGTCGGTCCTTGTCGGGTAGGGTAGGGAAGCAGGATAGGGAAAACCCGCGTTTCGACCGGCGGTTACGTGAAGAGGCCTGCGGTCGCGACCTCCACCCGCCTGCGTGCGGCCTGCTCGTCGTCACGAAACCGATCGACCCCCCAGGACAGCGCGAGGATCAGTTCGAACACCTCGTTGGCGGTGACGGCGGCGACGGCGTCGCCCGATGCCTTCGCCCTGTCGAGGAGCGCGCCGGTCTGCATGAGCAGGGGGGAGCAGGCGGCGTTCATGGACGACGCCGGGTCGCCGCGCGCGCTGGCGACGCAGTCGGGCAGGTCGTGCCAGATGCGCAGTCGCCAGGTCAACCGCGCCAGCCATTCCGCCAGCGCCTCACGCGGCGGACGCGAGCGCGACAGGTCGGCGGCTTCGGCGAGCGCGGCTTCCACGCTGGCCTGACTGACCGCGGCAAGCAGATCGTCGCGCGTGGGAAAGTTTCGATAGAGCGTGGCGTTTCCCACGCCGGCGCGCAACGCGATGCCGTCGAGCGAGGCGAGAACGCCCTCCGCCTCGAAAGTCTGGCGCGCCGCCTGGAGGATCGCGTCGCGGTTCCGCCTGGCGTCGGCGCGCAGAGGGCGCGGCCCTTTCACAGCGCGCCTCGACGGACAACCATGACATTCCCTCTTGACGAAGTGGGGAGTATCCCCGGATATTGAATTGGGGATGGTCCCCACTTGACCAGGGGTACAGCATGAATGAGCTGCACGACAAGACGAACCGGTCGCTCGACGGCCGGACCGTGCTCGTCACGGGCGCGAACGGCGGGCTCGGAGAGCAGTTCGTCCGGCAAGCGCTGGAACGCGGCGCGCGCAAGGTCTACGCCGCGGCGCGCAAGCCGAAGGGCCGGGAAGACCGCCGGGTCGAGCCCCTGGCCCTCGACGTCACCGATTCCGGCGCCGTCGCCCGCGCCGTCGCGTCGGCGCCCGACGTCGACCTGTTGATCAACAATGCGGCGATCGCGCCCGGCGGGGATTCCATTTCGGGGCCGGAGGACGAGCTTCGCCGGATCTTCGAGACCAACTTCTTCGGAACGCTGCGCGTCGCGAACGCCTTCATACCCGTGCTCGGCGCCAACGGCGGCGGAACCATGCTGAACATCTTGTCGGCCGCGGCCTGGATCAGCGTGCCGACCGGCTATGCGGCTTCGAAGGCGGCGATGTGGTCGGCGACCAACGCGCTGCGGCTGCAACTGCTGGGGCAGGGCACCCAGGTGATCGGCCTCCTCGTCGGCATGGTCGACACGCCGACGTCGGCGCGGTGGGAGGTTCCGAAGGTCAGCGCCGCGAGCGTGGTCGCTCAGGCCTACGACGGCGTCGCCGACGGCGCGATCGAGATCCTGGCGGACGAGCAGACGCGCGGCCTCAAGTCGCAGTTGAGCGCCAAGGCCGAACAGTTCTACCCTTGGCTCCACGAGCAGCTCAAATTCTTCGTGGCCTGATCCGAACCGATGGATGGGGTCGATCGTCTTCCGGGGGGCCGACCGTGACAGCCGACGATGGCTCCGCTTCAAGCCTTGGTCGCGCCGGCAAAGAAGCCCCCGAGCTCGGAAAAGCCCATCGCGCGCTGCGAAAAACTGAATGAGCCCGCCGATTTCATCTCGCGGGCGGCGGCGACGAAGGCGCCGTAGGCGAGCCGGGCCAGAGCCGATCCGACGCTGACGCGCTTGACGCCGGCCTCCGCCAGTTCCGACAAACCGAACGTGGCGCCGGGCATGCCCATGACGACATTGACGGGTTTGCTCACGGCGTCGCAGACGGCGCGGATCGTCGCGAGATCGTGAAGCCCCGGCGCATACAGCACGTCGGCGCCGGCCTTCTCGAAGGCTTGCAGCCGCCTGACGGTGTCGTCGAGATCGGGACGACCCCACAGAAAGTTCTCGCAGCGGGCCGTCAGAACGAAATCGCGAGGCAGCGCGCGGCGCGCCTCCGCCGCCGCCGCGATCCGTTCGACCGCGAGGGCGAAATCGTAAATGGGCCGGTCGCGGTCGCCGGTGTGGTCTTCGAGCGAGCAGCCGGCCAGACCGATCCGGGCGGCGGCGCGGATGGTTTGGGCGGCGCTCTCCGGGCTGTCGCCGAGCCCGCGTTCGAGATCGGCCGAAACCGGGAGGGCGGTGGCGGCCACAAGGGCGCGGCAATGGTCGAGGGTGTGTTCCCAAGAGACCCGGCCGTCGGCGACGCCGAGCGAGAAGGCCATGCCGGCGCTGGTGGTCGCCAGCGCCGGAAAGCCCAGCGCCGCCAGGATGCGCGCCGTGCCGACGTCCCACGGATTGGGGATGATGAACGCGCCGGGCGAGTCGTGCAGCTTGCGAAACGCCGCGCCCTTGTCATCCATCGGCGTCCCCCTGGTCATGACCTGCTTCCCGATCGGTATCGCGGAGCATGGCACGGAATCGAGAACGAATAAAGAACAAAGAGCGCCGCCCGAGTCTTGGTGACGGGCGCCGTCCGGGGCGGTAGACTGCCGCAACCGGAACGGCGATCGCGGGTCGACGCCGCGAAGCGAATTCGACGAGACGGCGATCGGCCGATGACCCAACTCTTTCGACTTCCCGGCGCAATCCGAAACGACCCGGCCGTCGACGCCTGGTTCGCCGCGGGCGGGTCGGCGTTGCGGCGCTTCGCCGAACCATGGTTCGAACGCATGCGCGGGTGCGGCGGCGACGTTCGCGAACGCCTCCATGACGGGCGCCCCACGGCCTGCGCGGGAGACGCGGCGTTTGCCTATGTCGACGCCTTCAGCGCTCACGTGAATGTGGGCTTCTTCCATGGCGCGGCGCTGGACGATCCGACTGGCCTTCTGGAAGGCTCCGGCAAGCGCATGCGGCGCGTGAAGCTTCGCCCGGATCGGCCCGTCGACGCCGCGGCGCTGAACGACCTGATCGCCGCGGCATACCGGGATATCGCGGAGCGCCTCGCAGACCAACGTTGACGCTTTCCTCGGCGCCGGTTCCGGTTCGCCATGCGGCGACGGCGACAGAGTCAACTGGCGCCGAAAAGCAAGGGCGCCCCGATGTCGGCGCGGCGGCAGGTTCCGACGGTCGGCGCCGCGAGCGTTGTCGCTCAGGAAAGTTTGGGTTCCCCGTTACTTGGCGGCGACGACGGCCGTCGCGTCGACCTCGATCAGCATGCCCGGCCACGCAAGCTGGCTGACATTCACGAGGGTATGCGCCGGCAAGACCACGCCACTCATCGCGTCGGCAAAGCATTTCGAGTAGTCGGGCCCGTACCTCATGTCGGTGACGTAGGCTGTGACCTTGACGATGTCCGCCATCGTAGCGCCCTGCGTCGCCAGAAGTTTTTTGATCTTGCCATACGCATATCGGCACTGTTCGAGAAAGTCGCCCTGATACCGGATGGTTCCGGAGACCGCATCCTCGGGCCCCATGCCGGCAAGGTAGATAGTCTTGGCGGGCCCGGTGACAGTGACCGCGTCGGCGAAGATGTCTTTGCTCCAGATACCGAACGTGGTGTGTTTCTGGAAGACGTCGGTGGCCGGCGGTTCCTGCTTGTCCTGCTGAGCCTGACTGACCGTCGAGATCGAGATAAGAGTTGATATTGCAACAAGATAACAGGCAGACAGACACACCCTGAACGTCGGCATTGCAACCCTCCCAGTATCACACTCGAAGCGTATATTGATCCAGGCTCGGGCACAAGCTGAAAGGCGCGTCATCGTGGAGAGCCATCGCGAAATCGATGGCGGGATCACCGAGGGAAAGCGCTTCCCCTTTACCTCACTGATCTTTTCGGACCCTGCGATGGGACGGACGATTTTCGATCATCGGGAGGTGGAAAACTGCCCGCATCGGGTCATGGAGGATGTCATTGTCACGCGGCGCTGGACGATCCAGCGGGCCTTGTGAAAGGCTCCGGCAAGCGCATGCGGCCCGTGAAACGGCGACGGGGCCTGCCGGGACGTCGCGCTGCGTCTCGCAAGCGCCTCCCTACTTCCGCCGCTTGGCCGGGTGCAGCGACGTCTCCAGAATGTTCTCCGCGGCGCCGATCACCAGCGCCGAGGAGCCGACGATCAGCGGGTCGGGGCCGACGACGACGTGGCGGTCCTTGTTGGGGTAGGGCAGGTTGTGCAGGAAGTGGTGCATGGCGTTGATCCGCGCCCGCTTCTTGTCGTCCGACTTGACGATGGTCCAGGGCGCGTCGGCGGTGTCGGTGTTGAAGAACATCGCCTCCTTGGCCTCGGTGTACTCGTCCCACTTGTCGAGCGAGGCCTTGTCGATCGGCGACAGCTTCCACTGCTTCAGGGGATCGGTCTCGCGCGCGGCGAAGCGGCGGCGCTGTTCCTCGCGCGTCACCGAGAACCAGTACTTGAACAGCCGGATGCCGGAGCGCACCAGCATGCGCTCGAGCTCCGGGCACTGGCGCATGAACTCGAGGTATTCGTTGGGCTTGCAGAAGCCCATGACCCGCTCGACGCCGGCGCGGTTATACCAGGAGCGGTCGAAGAACACCATTTCTCCCGCGGCGGGCAGGTGCTGGATGTAGCGCTGGAAATACCATTGCGTGCGTTCGCGCTCGTTCGGCTTCTCCAGCGCGACGATGCGGGCGCCGCGCGGGTTGAGGTGCTCCATGAAGCGCTTGATCGTGCCGCCCTTGCCGGCGGCGTCGCGGCCTTCGAACAGCACGATCAGCTTTTCGCCCGACTCCTTGACCCAGTTCTGCGCCTTCAGCAGTTCCGCCTGGAGCGGCAGCATCCGCTCGAGGTAATGCGACTCGGTGACCTTCGTCTTGTAGGGGTAGTCGCCGGTCTCGAAGCCGCGCCGGATGGCGTCCGGGTCGTGGCGCAGCGACTGCACCTCGAATCGGTGGGCGGGTTCCGGCGCCGGGGCGGGAGCGGGGGCGGGAGCGGGAGCGGCGCGACGGCGGCGGCGGATCGGCGCGGTGACGACGATGCTCGGCGCCGGCGCGGCGGCGGCGTCGCCTTGCGCGGGGTCCTCGGCCCTGGCCGCGGGCTTGACCTCGGTGTCCATGTTCATCGGCGAGCATTCCCAAAAGCCTGTCGCGCCGGGGCGCTGAAGGTCCAGCATGGACCTTCGCGGCCGTCGGCGGGTCGAGTCAACGCGGCGCGGCGTCGCGGGCGACGACGACAGGCGGTGTTGCGCCCTTGCCACGGCGGCGAGGAGCTTGCGGCGAATGGCGTCCCCGGCTTGCACGGGTCCCGTCGGCTCGGCTAGGCTCAACGCTGGACGCGAGTCGGCAGGATCACCGTGGCTTCCAGACTTCGAATGACGCTCGGTCTGGTCGGCGCGGCGCTCCTCGCGGGGGGCGCGCAGGCGGCCGATGTCGGCGATCCGCAGCCAGCGCCCGCCGGCCCCGCCGTGTTCAGTCCGGTCGATGAAATTCGCGCCGGCGTCTTCGCCCACAACTGGATTCACGACGAGAACGCGCCGGTCGATCTTTCCGTCGAGGCCTTGTCGTCGCCGCTCTCCCTGCCGGGGTACGCCAGCCCGTGGGTCGCCGGAAACCCGTGGGTGTCGTGGTTCTTCGCCCCGCGTCTCAATCTCGGCGCCATGGTCAACACCGGCGGCAAGGACAGCTACGCCTTCGCCGGCTTCGCCTGGCGCATCCCGATCTACAATAAGTTCTTTTTCGAGGGCGAGCTCGGCGGCGCCGTGAACAACGCGCCGCACTGGAACGAGCCGGGCCGGGTCGACATGGGCTGCAACGCGACCTTCCGCGAGTCGGGCGGTTTCGGCTACCAGTTCGACGCCAACTGGGACCTGATCGCCAGCGTCGAGCACGTGTCGCACGCCTCGTTCTGCGGCAGGACGAATCCGGGCCTGACGCAGGTGGGCGTGAGGATCGGCTACAAGTTCTGACGCGGCGGGCCGGCGACAGGCGGGCGCAGGGTCGGCGCGCCGCGCGATTTCGTCGGCCACGACTCGCGGACACGAACCGTCCCGCCGACCCGCAAGGCGTCGCGTGACCGGCGCCTGCACCGATTGCGCGGCGATCGGGTGGAAAATTCTTGCGCATGTGTTCATGGTATGTTTCTATGATGGCGTCCCCATGCGCGAGGTGTCCGCATGTCTCCGGTCTTGCCGTCGCACGTTTTCGCTTTGCGCAAAGGGGGGCTCGAATGCGACGGCGACGGGCCGCGCCTGGCCGGCGTCGCGCTGCTCGAGGGGGACGCCCGAGCCGGCTGGAGGCTTCGGGACGACCGCGAACTGGCGGACGACCTCGGGCGCGCCTATCGGGTCCCCGTCGATGCGAGACCCTTGCGCCCCGGCCTCGCCGTCGTCGCGGACGCGCTGCGGGGTCGGAACCTCGCCAAGGCGCAGATCGCGGCGTTGCTGCTGCGGCTTCCGGACCCGCCGGCGGCGGAGCAGAGCCCGGACGCCCTTCGCCGCGACCTCGCCGCCTGCGGCCTCTTGAAGGCGGACGACGGCTGGGATGAGCAGCATCCGAGGACCGGAACGCCGCCGAACCCCGGCTGGTTCGCGGCCAAGCCCCAGGCGTCCGGCGCCGCTGAAGAAACACCCGCCAAAGTCCGTCCCGGATGGCCTTCGAGGGCCGCCGTCGAGAAAGCGATGGAATGGGTCGAGGATAAGGCCGCGCAGCTCGCGTCGCGTGAAGGCGCGGACGCTCTGATTGGCCCGAATCTCTATTTCGACGCGATCGCTGCGTTTCTGGAAGTGATGGAGCCTCAACCGACCAACGTGGGCGAAGAGCGGCTGCTGGCGCAATTATACGCGAACTACGCTCCGCCCAAGACCTTGGAGGAGCTGCGGCAGCCGCCCCAGAACAATGCGCTCGGCTACGAGAGGCATCACGTCGTCGAACAGAACCCATCGAACGTCGCAAAGGAGGACGACGTCTGTGAGGTCTTCTTCGCCGTGAACAAATTCGGACGAGAGGCGATCGACGACGACAACAACCTGGTCTTCGTCCCGCGCTTGAAGCACGAGTTGATCACGGCCGACTACAATCGCAAGCCGGAAGGCGGTCAGCCATTTCGGAGGCTTCGAGATTACGCCAATACGCTGGACTTTGATCGCCAGCGCCAGATCGGGCTGGAGGAACTGCGGGAATATGGGGTTCTGAAATGAGCGCGCGCGATGTGGCGGACATGGCTGTCGCCGAACTCGTCGACGAGTTTCGCCTGCTCGCCGACGAGCTTGGAACGCCTTGGGATTC
>NZ_QNRK01000009.1:48848-49899 GCF_003315135.1 Roseiarcus fermentans | reverse complement strand
TCTGAAATGAGCGCGCGCGATGTGGCGGACATGGCTGTCGCCGAACTCGTCGACGAGTTTCGCCTGCTCGCCGACGAGCTTGGAACGCCTTGGGATTCTCGGCGGCCTGAACGGTTTGAGAGAACGCCGGAGCGCGCGGCGCGCATCGCCCGGATGAACGCGCTGACGCCGGAAATGCGGCGGCGAGCGCCCGCGGCGACGATTTCGGCGCTGATGCTGGACCCGGACGTGGACGTGCGCATGTGGGCGGCGATGCGCTTTGGCGAATTCGATCGCGAGCTTTCGAACGCCGCGTTCGCCGGGGCGCGCGAGAAGGTGTCGCCCCGCGAGGCGCTGGCGCTGATCGAGCACGCGCGCACGCCGCCGCCCGTGCTGCCGACTTTGGCGCAGATGTCGGACGACGACCTCGTGGCGCGGTTCTCCGACGCCTGCCTGCGGGAATTCTGGACCCGGCATTGCGGAGGCGGACGCATCCCTCTCGATATCGAGCTTCGCAACACAATCGACGATGAGGTCGATGAGATCGTGGCGGAGTTCCGCCGCCGCGGGACATGCGACCGGCTGCTGCCCCTGCTCGATTCGCCGAACATCACGACGCGGGCGGAAGCGGCGCGCGCGACGGTTCGGATCGCTCCCGAGCGCGCGGCGAAGGCGCTCGAAGCGGTGAGCAAGAGCGGGGACTCCTGGGAGCTTGGACGCGCCGGGCAATCGCTTCGGTCCTACGAGGAAGAGGGCGTCATTCCGCCGCGGACGCCCTCGCAGAGCTGACGATGCGAGTGGAGAAGAGCGACGCTTTCGATTGAGAATTGGCGTGAGGCTGCCAACGAACTCTGAGCATATGGGGTGCTGAAATGAGCGCGCGCGATGTGGCGGACATGGCTGTCGCCGAACTCGTCGACGAGTTTCGCCTGCTCGCCGACGAGCTTGGAACGCCTTGGGATTCTCGGCGGCCTGAACGGTTTGAGAGAACGCCGGAGCGCGCGGCTCGCATCGCCCGGATGAACGCGCTGACGCCGGAAATGCGGCGGCGAGCGCCCCCGGCGACGATTTC
>NZ_QNRK01000009.1:3131-48750 GCF_003315135.1 Roseiarcus fermentans | reverse complement strand
AACGGTTTGAGAGAACGCCGGAGCGCGCGGCTCGCATCGCCCGGATGAACGCGCTGACGCCGGAAATGCGGCGGCGAGCGCCCCCGGCGACGATTTCGGCGCTGATGCTGGACCCGCACGTGGACGTGCGCATGTGGGCGGCGATGCGATTTTCCGAGATCGATCGCGAGCTTTCGAACGCCGCGTTCGCCGGAGCTCGCGAGAAGGTGTCGCCCCGGGAGGCGCTGGCGCTGATCGACCACGCGCGCACGCCTCCGCCCGCGCAACCGACCTTGGCCCAGATGTCGGTCGACGACCTCGTGGCGCGGTTTTCAGACGCCTGCCTGCGGGAATTCTGGAGCCGGCATTGCGGCCGCGATGGCAGTGGTCTCGATGGGGAGCTTCGCAACACCATCATCGGGGAGATCCAGAGCATCGCTGAGGAGCTCGGGCGCCGCGGGGCGCGAGAGCGGCTGTTGCCGTTGCTCGATTCGCCGAACATCACGACGCGGGCGGAAGCCGCGCGCGCCACCATCAGGATCGCTCCTGAGAGGGCGGTGAAGACGCTCGAGGCGGTGAGCGAAAGCAAGGATTCCTGCGAGCTTGGAGGAGCCTCGATGTCGCTCTTGTACTATGAGTTTGAGGGGATCATTCCGGCGCGGAAGCGGCCGCAGAATTGACGATGTGGGTGCTGAAATGAGCGTGCGCGATGTCGGCGACATGACCGTTCCGGAACTCGTCGACGAGTTTCGCCGGCTCGCCGACGAGCTTGGAACGCCCTGGGATTCCCGGAGGCCTGGACGGTTTGAGAGAACGCCGGAGCGCGCGGCTCGCATCGCCCGGATGAACGCGCTGACGCCGGAAATGCGGCGGCGAGCGCCCCCGGCGACGATTTCGGCCCTGATGCTGGACCCCGAGGTGGACGTGCGCATGTGGGCGGCGATGCGATTTTCCGAGATCGATCGCGAGCTTTCGAACGCTGCGTTCGCCGGAGCTCGCGAGAAGGCGCCACCCCGGGAGGCGCTGGCGCTGATCGAACACGCGCGCACGCCTCCGCCCGCGCAACCGACGTTGGCCCAGATGTCGGTCGACGACCTCGTGGCGCGGTTCTCCGATGCCTGCCTGCGGGAGTTCTGGACCCGGCATTGCGGCCGCGATGGCAGTGGTCTCGATGAGGAGCTTCGCTACAGAATCGATGGCGAGGTAGATCAGATTGTCGCGGAAATACGCCGCCGCGGGGCGTGCGACCGGCTGCTGCCATTGCTCGATTCGCCGAACATCACGACGCGGGCGGAAGCCGCGCGCGCCACCATCAGGATCGCTCCCGAGCGCGCGGTCAGGACGCTCGAGGCGGTGAGCGACAGCAAGGATTCCCGCGAGCTTGGAAGAGCGTCGATGTCGCTGTGGTATTACGAGCACGAGGGGATCATTCCAGCGCGGAAGCGGCCGCAGAATTGACGATGTGGGTTCTGAAATGAGCGTGCGCGATGTCGCCGACATGACCGTTCCCGAACTCGTCGACGAGTTTCGCCTGCTCGCCGACGCGCTGGGAACCCCCTGGAACTACAAGAAGAGGCCGGAACGCTTCGACAAGACGCCGGAGCGCGCGGCGCGCATCGCCCGGATGAACGCGCTGACGCCGGAAATGCGGCGGCGAGCGCCCCCGGCGACGATTTCGGCCCTGATGCTGGACCCCGAGGTGGACGTGCGCATGTGGGCGGCGATGCGATTTTCCGAGATCGATCGCGAGCTTTCGAACGCCGCGTTCGCCGGGGCGCGCGAGAAGGCGCCACCCCGGGAGGCGCTGGCGCTGATCGAGCACGCGCGCACGCCGCCGCCCGCGCGGCCGACTTTGGCGCAGATGTCGGTCGACGACCTCCTCGCGCGCTTCTCCGACGCCTGCCTGCGGGAATTCTGGACCCGGCACTGCGGCCGCGATGGCAGTGGTCTCGATGAGGAGCTTCGGTACAGAATCGACGGCGAGGTCGATCAGATTGTCGCGGAAATACGCCGCCGCGGGGCGTGCGACCGGCTGCTGCCATTGCTCGATTCGCCGAACATCACGACGCGGGCGGAAGCCGCGCGCGCCACCATCTCGATCGCTCCCGAGAGGGCGGTGAAGACGCTCGAGGCGGTGAGCGACAGCAAGGATTCCTGCGAGCTTGGAGGAGCCTCGATGTCGCTGTGGTACTACGAGCACGAGGGGATCATTCCAGCGCGGAAGCGGCCGCAGAATTAACGATGTGGGTGCTGAAGTGAGCGCGCGCGATGTCGCCGACATGACCGTTCCCGAACTCATTGACGAGTTTCGCCAGCTCGCCGACGCGCTCGGAAGCGCCTGGGATTTCCGCAAGAGGCCGGAGCGCTATCGTCGGACCCCGGAGCGCGCCGCACGCCTCGCGCGTATCAATGCGCTGATCCCGGAGATGGAAAGACGGGTCCCCGCCGGAACGCTGGCGGCCCTGATGGAAGATCCGGAAGAGGACGTGCGGCTGTGGGCGGCGATGCGCTTTTGCGCGATTGATGACGAGCTTTCGAACGCCACGATCGCCGGATTCTGCGAGAAGGTGTCGCCCCGGGAGGCGCTGGCGCTGATCGAGCACGCGCGCGCGCCGCCGCCCGGGCGGCCGACCTTGGCGCAGATGTCGGTCGACGACCTCGTCGCGCGGTTCTCCGACGCCTGCCTGCGGGAATTCTGGACCCGGCATTGCGGCCGCGGGCGCATCCCTCTCGATATCGAGCTTTGCAACACAATCGACGGCGAGGTCGAAGAAATCGTGGCGGAGCTCCGCTGCCGCGGGGCGTGCGACCGGCTGCTGCCCCTGCTCGATTCGCCGAACATCACGACGCGGGCGGAAGCGGCGCGCGCGACGATCCGGATCGCTCCCGAGCGGGCGGCGAAGGCGCTCGAAGCGGTGAGCAAGAGCGGGGACTCCTGGGAACTTGGACGCGCCGGGCAATCGCTACGGTCCTACGAGGAAGAGGGCGTCATTCCGCCGCGGACCCCCTCGCAGAGCTGACGATGCGAGTGGAGAAGAGCGACGCTTTCGATTGAGAATTGGCGTGAGGCGTCCCCCAACCCCGTCATTGCGAGGAGCGCAGCGACGAAGCAATCCACGGCGCCGGTTGCGTCCATTCGGCAAGGATCGCTCCGTCTTCTGCTCGCAACCAAGCCCGAGGGACGGCGTGGCGGTCCACGAGCCGCGACAGCAGCGCAAGCGGCCCCTGGATCGCCGCGCTTGGCTCGCGATGACGGCGGTCTTCGGCGTCCACCTTGGGCGTTGCCGTGAGGCTGCCGACGAACTTCGAGCCTATGGGGTGCTGAAATGAGCGCGCGCGATGTCGCTTGCCGCCGGAATCAAGCGCTCCGGATCTCCGAGTGGGAGGGCGTCACTGCGGCGCGGAGATCGTCACGGACCTGACGACGGGCGCGATTCGGGGCGCGATGGCGTTCGCTGGCCGCAACCGCTTGCACGACGACGCGCGGAACGTGGGGCGGCGCGTCGCCGCGCGCCGCCGTCCGCCAAAGCCGCGCCGCTCTTCCCCCGGCGCAAAAATTCGTCTATCGACGGGACGCTCAGCAGGCCGGGCGCCGTCCCGGACCGTCGGCGGATCGCACGAAGGACGCATCGCGGCCAGGAAGAGCCGGCGACGCGGCCTTTTTTTGTGCGCCTGCCGCATCAGCACCGCCGCGTCCAAGGGGGCGCCGGCGGCCGAAGAGGACCGCATGCCGAAGCGCACCGACATTTCCACCATCCTGATCATCGGCGCGGGGCCGATCATCATCGGTCAGGCCTGCGAGTTCGACTATTCCGGCACGCAGGCGTGCAAGACCTTGCGCGCCGAGGGCTATCGCATCGTCCTGATCAATTCGAACCCGGCCACCATCATGACCGACCCGGACATGGCCGACCGCACCTATGTCGAGCCGATCACCCCGGAGATCGTCGCCAAGATCATCGCCAAGGAGCGCTATGCGGTTCCCGGCGGCTTCGCCCTGCTGCCGACCATGGGCGGGCAGACGGCGCTGAACTGCGCCCTCAGCCTCAAGAAGATGGGCGTGCTCGAGCAATACGACGTCGAGATGATCGGCGCCACGGCGGAAGCGATCGACAAGGCCGAGGACCGCGAGCTGTTCCGCGAGGCGATGACCAGGATCGGCCTCGAGACGCCGCGTTCGCACCACATCAAGACCCTGAGCCAGGCGCTCGCCGCGCTCGACGACATCGGCCTGCCGGCGATCATCCGCCCGAGCTTCACGCTGGGCGGCACCGGCGGCGGCATCGCCTACAACAAGGGCGAGTTCATCGACATCGTCGAGCGCGGCATCGACGCGTCGCCGACCAACGAGGTGCTGATCGAGGAGAGCGTGCTCGGCTGGAAGGAGTTCGAGATGGAGGTCGTCCGCGACAAGGCGGACAATTGCATCATCGTCTGCTCGATCGAGAACCTCGACCCGATGGGCGTCCACACCGGCGATTCGATCACCGTCGCGCCGGCGCTGACGCTGACCGACAAGGAATTCCAGATCATGCGCGACGCCTCGATCGCGGTCTTGCGCGAGATCGGGGTCGAGACCGGCGGTTCGAACGTGCAGTTCGCCGTCGATCCGGCGGACGGGCGGATGATCGTGATCGAGATGAACCCGCGCGTCTCGCGCTCCTCGGCGCTGGCCTCGAAGGCCACCGGCTTCCCGATCGCCAAGGTGGCGGCGAAACTCGCCGTCGGCTACACGCTCGACGAGATCGCCAACGACATCACCGGCGGCGCGACGCCGGCCTCGTTCGAGCCGACCATCGACTATGTCGTCACCAAGATCCCGCGCTTCGCCTTCGAGAAATTCCCCGGCGCCGAGCCGACGCTGACAACCGCGATGAAATCGGTGGGGGAAGCGATGGCGATCGGCCGCACCTTCGCCGAATCGCTGCAGAAGGCGCTGCGCTCGCTCGAGACCGGCCTCGACGGCCTCGACGAAATCGAGATCGACGGCCTCGGCAAGGGCGACGACAAGAACGTCCTGCGTTCCGCCGTCGCCAAGCCCACCCCCGACCGGCTCCTGAACGTGGCCCAGGCGATGCGCATGGGGATGAGCGTCGAGGAGATTCACGAGGTCTCGAAAATCGACCCGTGGTTCCTCGAGCGGCTCGCCGAGATCGTCGCGCTCGAGGCGAGGGTGCGCGCGCACGGGCTGCCGCAGGACGCCGACAATCTGCGGATGCTGAAGGCGGCCGGGTTCTCCGACGTCCGCCTCGCCGGGCTCGTCGGCAAGACCGAAGACGAGGTGGCGCTCTTGCGCAAGGACCTCGGCGTCGTGCCGGTGTTCAAGCGCATCGACACCTGCGCGGCCGAGTTCGCCGCGCCGACCGCCTACATGTATTCGACCTACGAGGCCCCGTTCGCCGGCGCCCCCGCCTGCGAGGCGGACCCCTCGGCGCGCGAGAAGATCGTCATTCTCGGCGGCGGCCCGAACCGGATCGGGCAGGGCATCGAGTTCGACTATTGCTGCTGCCACGCCTGTTTCGCGCTGAGCGAGGCCGGCTACGAAACCATCATGATCAACTGCAATCCGGAAACGGTCTCGACCGACTACGACACCTCGGATCGCCTGTATTTCGAGCCGCTGACGCGCGAGGACGTGCTCGCCATCCTCGACAAGGAGCGGGAGAAGGGGACGCTGAAGGGCGTGATCGTGCAGTTCGGCGGCCAGACGCCGCTGAAACTCGCTCACGTCATCGAGCAGTCGGGCGCGCCGATCCTCGGCACCTCGGTCGATTCGATCGATCTGGCCGAGGACCGCGACCGCTTCAAGCGGTTGCTCGACAAGCTGGCCTTGAAGCAGCCGAAGAACGGCATCGCCTATTCGGTCGAGCAGGCGCGGCTGGTCTCGGCCGACCTCGGCCTGCCGCTGGTCGTGCGCCCGTCCTACGTGCTCGGCGGCCGGGCGATGGCGATCATCCACGACCAGACCGCGCTCGACGATTATCTGCTCGGCGTGCTGCCGAGCCTGGTGCCGGCCGACGTCAAGGCTCGCTATCCCAACGACAAGACCGGGCAGATCAACACCGTGCTCGGCAAGAACCCGCTGCTGTTCGACCGCTATCTGTCGGATGCGATCGAGATCGACGTCGACGCGCTCAGCGACGGCAAGACGGTCGTCGTGGCCGGGATCATGGAACATATCGAGGAGGCGGGCATTCACTCGGGCGACAGCGCCTGTTCGCTGCCGCCGCGCTCGCTGACGCCCGAAACGATCGCGAGGCTCGAGGCCGAGACGAAGAAGCTCGCGCTCGCGCTCGAAGTCGGCGGCCTGATGAACGTCCAGTACGCGCTCAAGGACGGGGTGATCTATGTGCTGGAAGTCAACCCGCGCGCTTCCCGCACGGTTCCGTTCGTCGCCAAGGTGATCGGCAAGCCGATCGCCAAGATCGCCAGCCGCCTGATGGCCGGGGAGAGCCTGTCGGACTTCGCCTTCGATCTCGGCAAGCTCAACCATGTCGGGGTGAAGGAGGCGGTGTTTCCGTTCGCGCGCTTTCCCGGCGTCGACACGGTGCTCGGGCCGGAGATGCGCTCGACCGGCGAGGTCATGGGCATCGACCGCTCGTTCGAGGTCGCCTTCGCCAAGAGCCAGCTCGGGGCCGGGTCGCGCCCGCCGACCTCGGGCACGGTGTTCGTCTCGGTGCGCGACGCCGACAAGGAAGGCATCGTGGCGCCGCTCCAGGCGCTGCAGGCGCTCGGCTTCAAGATCATGGCGACCGCCGGCACGCAGCGCTACCTGACCGCTCGCGGCCTCAAGGCCGAGAAGGTCAACAAGGTGTCGGAAGGCCGCCCCAACGCGGCCGACATCGTCCGCAACGGCGGCGTGCAGCTCATGTTCAACACCACCGAGGGCGCGACCTCGCTCTCCGACTCCAAGCCGCTGCGGCGCGCCGCCCTCTTGCAAAAAACCCCCTACTACACCACACTTTCGGGCGCTGTCGCAGCGGCGGAGGGAATCCGCGCCGTTGCGGCGGGCGACCTCGAAGTCAGGGCGTTGCAGGACTATTTGGCGTGACGGCGCGACCAGTCGCCGCCACGTGGAACTCTTTTTGACAGGAAAATGATGGAAAAGCTCCCGATGACCGCCGCTGGCCATGCGGCGCTGGAGGCCGAGTTTCTTCGCCGGCAGCAGGTGGAGCGGCCGCGCATCATCGCCGCGATCTCCGAGGCGCGATCGCACGGCGACCTCTCCGAGAACGCCGAATATCATTCGGCCAAGGAGGCGCAGTCCCACAACGAGGGCCGCATCGTCGAGCTCGAGGACCTTCTGCAGCGCGCGGAGGTGATCGACATCAAGAAGCTGAACGGCAACACGATCCGGTTCGGCGCGACCGTGACGCTGATCGACGAGGACACCGAGGAGGAGAAGGTGTTCCAGATCGTCGGCCAGAGCGAGGCGGACGTGAAATCGGGCAAGATGTCGATCACCTCGCCGACCGGACGCGCCCTGATCGGCAAGAAGCCGGGCGACACCGTCGAGGTGACGACCCCGGGCGGCGGCAAGAGCTATGAAATCCTGAAAGTCGTCTTTATATAGCCGTCGAGCGCGGCGCCGGGCGTGTCCTGACGCCTGCCCGTCGGGCTGAAAGGGATTTCGACATGCCAAATCGCGCCTGGAGCCGTCGTATCGCGCAGGTCGCGCTCGGCGTGGCCGCCGCATTGGGAGCGGCGGCGTTCGCCGGGCCGTCCGCGCTCGCGCAAGGGCCGGTCCGGGTCCGGGCCGTGCAAGTCGATGTCGCGGCGTTGCGCGCGAACGTCGGCGACCCGACCGCGGCCTGGGTCGCGCAGGCCATGCCGCAGGCGCTGGTCCAGTCTCTGGGGGCGAACTACGCGCCGGGCGACCGCGGCGGCGCCACCCTGATCGTTCGGCCGGCGTGGGTCTACCTTTGCCCGAGCAGCGGCGGCGCCGGCGTGTGGGGAACCTGTCCCGATACGATGGAGGGCGACATCATCGTCAAGGGGCCGCGGGGCGGCGTCGTCGCCGAGATGCCGCTGCGGGCGATCACGACCTATTACCCGAACTCCGTCAACATCTCCCTTCCCGTGCAGTCGAACATGAACCGGATCAATCTGCTTTCGCAGGCGTTCGCCGGGTGGGTTCCCCGGCAACTCGGCCTTTGAGGCCGGGTCCGAATCGCCGCCGCTCCCTGTCTCCCCGAAAGGCCGAACCCTGATGGTGACCCGCCGCGCCGCGCTCGCCCTGTTCTCAGGCCTGCTGGCGTCGGCGCTCGCGCCCGACTTCGCTCAGGCCTCCTCCTGGCTCAGGGTTTCGCGAATCCACGTCGACGTGTCGCGCCTGCGCCGGCGGCGGGGCGACCCCACGGCGCAGTGGGTCGCGGACGCGATGCCCGCGAGCGTCGCGCAGGCGCTCGGGCGGCGCTTCGCGCGCGGCGCGCCCGGCGGCGCGGTCCTCAACGTCGATATCGACGACGTCCACCTCCTGCCGATGCGCATGGGCGAGGCGCCGCGCATCGTCGACGAGATCACCGGCTTCGTCTCGCTCGCCGGACCCGGGGTCGCGCCGCGCCGACGCAGCCTCCGCGCCACCGCCGTCTTTCGCCCGGCGGCGCGCGACATGCCGATGCGGGTCGAGGCCAACCGACGGCGGGTCACGCTGCTGGTCGAGCGTTTCGCGGCGCAGATTCCCCGCGACCTCGGCCTGTGAGCCCTCGGGACGGGACGTGACGGCGGCGATGGTCGGCGCGGGGACGGACCGATCGAAGACGCCGCGGATCGGCGGTCCGGCGGTCGTCCTGGTGAGACCCCAACTCGCGGTCAACATCGGCATGTGCGCGCGGGCGATGGCCAATTTCGGCCTGGACGACCTGCGCCTGGTCAATCCGCGCGAGGGCTGGCCGCGCGCCGACGAATATCGCGACGTCGCCTACGCCGCGGCGGCGGGAGCGACCGCGCTGCTCGACGCGGCGCGGGTGTTTGACAGCGTCGAGGCGGCCGTCGCCGACTGTCATCGCGTCTACGCGGCGACTGCGCGCGAGCGCGGGCAGGCGAAGCCGGTCCTCAGCCCGAGCGTCGCGATGGCCGCGACCGCCGCCGCGCCGGGCGAGCGGCACGCGATTCTGTTCGGCCCCGAGCGCACCGGCCTCGACAACGACGAGGTGGCGATCGCCGGGGCGATCGTCACCTTTCCCGCCAATCCCGCCTACGCCTCGCTCAACCTGGCGCAGGCGGTGCTGCTGTGCGGCTACGAATGGTTCAAGGCGGCGCACGGCGACCAGCCGCCGCCGGCGACCATTCCGCGCGCCCTCTCGCCGCCGGCGCAGCGCGAGATGCTGCTCGCCTTCTTCGAGTATATGGAAGCCAAGCTCGACGAGAACGGCTTCTTTCGTCCGGCGACCAAGGTTCCGATCATGCGCCGCAACCTGCGCAACATTTTTCATCGCATGGAGCTGACGCAGCAGGACGTCCGCACGCTCTGGGGGGCGGTCGTGCGTCTGGCCGAAGGGCCGAGAGTCGAGGTGCAGACCCGCAAGCGCGTCCGGCCGAAGAAATCCGAGCCCTGAGCCGCCGCGACGCCGCTGCGCGTCGTGTCGGCGATGCGACGGCGCCGTCCGCAGTCTCCATTCGCACGCCCGCCGGGCCCCGCCGTTAGCGGCTTGGCGGCGCAACGCGCCTGCCAGAAAATCGTCAGGCCTCCCGGACGGTTTCGCCCGGAAGGCCTTGTCGACGGCCGGCCCGGCCGGTGCGGCCGGCGCCGCCTGACTACTGCTTCGGCGCTTCGGCCGGCGCCATCTCGTGGTGCATCTGATGGTGCATGTGATGGTGGTGATGGTGGTAGTGATGATGATGATAGTGGTGATGATGGTGATGGTGATGCATGGAATGCTCCATCGGCGCGGGAGCGGCGGGGGCCGCATCCTGCGCGACGGCGTATTCGGCGAGGCCGATGGTGAGCGCGGCGGCGACGACGAGGCTCTTGATCATGACGGCAGGTCCTGTTCCCGGAGGCCCCAGCGGCCTTCCCTGACGTACGATGCAGGCTGTGGCCTGAACGTACGATGAACCCGGCGAACCGGATGACTTCCGGGGCCGATTCGTGCTCAAAGCCGCTTCACGCAAGGCGAAGGATTCGGCAGGGATGGCGGCCAACAGCATGACGGGCTTCGCCCGCGCGTCGGGCTCGAGCGGCGCGTGGCGCTGGGCGTTCGAACTGAAGAGTGTCAACGCCAAGGGCCTCGACCTGCGGCTGCGCATGCCCCAGCCGTTCGACCGGGTCGAAGCGGAGGCGCGCGGCCGGATCGGCAAGGCGCTGACGCGCGGCACGTGTTTCGCCACGCTCACCCTACAGCGCGAGGGGAGCGCGAGCGCGCCGCGCATTGACGAGACCGCGCTGGCGGCGCTCGCGGCCGCGGCGCGCGCCGCGGCCCTGCGGGCGGGCCTCGCGCCGCCGACGATGGACGGCCTGCTCGCCGTGCGCGGGGTGGTGGAAGCGTCCGAGGCGGAGGACGACGAACCGGCGGTCGCCGCGGCCTGTGCGGGCGTGCTGACGAGCCTCGACGAGGCGATCGCCGCGCTGTCGGCGGCGCGGCGGACCGAGGGCGAGGCCCTGACTGCGGTGCTTTTCGAGCGACTCGACGCGATCGAGGCGTTGACGCGCGTAGCCGACGCCAATCCGGCGCGCAAGCCGGAGGCGGTCCGCGCCAGGCTCGCTGAGAGCGTCGCGGCGCTGATGGCGGCGGGGCGCGGCTTCGACGAGGCCCGGCTGCATCAGGAGGCGATCCTGTTGGCTTCCCGGGCCGACATCCGCGAGGAGCTCGACCGGCTGACGACCCACGTCGCCGCGGCGCGGACCCTCATCGCGGAGGGCGGAGCGATCGGCCGCCGGCTCGACTTCCTCGCCCAGGAGTTCTCCCGTGAGGCGAGCACGCTCTGCGCCAAGGCCAACGACGTCAGCCTCACCGCCCAGGGGCTTGAACTGAGGGCGCAAATCGAGCAATTCCGCGAGCAGGCGCAAAACATCGAATGACGGGAGAGACGATGAATCCGGGCCGGCGCGGCATGATCCTGATCCTGTCCTCGCCCTCGGGCGCGGGCAAGACGACGTTGACCCGCATGCTGATGCAGGACAAGGCCCTCGACCTGACGCTCTCGGTCTCGGTGACGACGCGGACGCGGCGCTCCTCCGAAGTCGACGGCATCCATTACCGCTTCATCGAGCGGCGCGAATTCGAGCGCATGAAGGCCGAGGGCGACCTGCTCGAGTGGGCCGAGGTGCACGGCAACGGCTACGGCACGCCGCTCGCGCCTGTGGAAGCCGTGCTCGCCCAGGGGCGCGACATGCTGTTCGACATCGACTGGCAGGGCGCGGCCCAGGTGCGCGAGCGCCTCGGCGACGACGTGGTGTCGATCTTCGTCCTGCCGCCGTCGATGACCGAGCTTCGCGCCCGCCTCGAACGGCGGGCCGAAGATTCCGCGATCACCATCGAGAAGCGGCTCGAGGCGGCGCGGCACGAGATCGAGCGCTGGCGGAACTACCACTACGTGATCGTCAACGACGACCTGCAGCGGGCCTACCGCGACGTTCTGGCGATCATCGCCGCCGAACGGCTCAAGGTGCGCCGGGTGCAGGCCGGCGTCGCGCCGTTCGTCGAGCGGCTGGTCCACGGCTGAACGGCTCGGCGGGCTGGCGCCTGCCGCGCCGCTGACCAACGCGCGCCGTGCCGGCGTCCGCCGGACTCAGTGACCGCCTCGCGAGCCTCCCGACGCCCGGCGCGCTCGAGACGCCAGCAGACGGACAGCCGATCGTCCTGCTAAGGGTATCCATCGGACGTTCCGAAGACGGCGCTGGGTCTTGGCGCCTCGATCCAAACAGAGGCGGTCGATCCATGAACCTGCTGATTTCCCTGATCGTGATCCTCTACCTCATCGGCGTCGGGGTGGTGCTGTCTCCGGTCGTCGAGTCCAATTGGAGCAGCGCCTCGGCCAGCGGCCTGGTCACGAGCGTCGGGCAGGCGCTGCCGGAGGCGCTGGCATGGCCGGTGCGATTTTACCATCGCGTGGCCGACCGGCGTTGAAATCGCAGCCTGATTAGAGGCCGATCCCGGCGCGGACGGAAAGAAGAGCCCCGTCCAGAGGGGGGAGGGACCTCTGGGCGGGGCTCTGCCGATCCCTCGCACGCAGGGCGGGGCGGACGGGGAGCGGGCGATGGCGGGCTCCAGCGGTCTGGTCCGGAGCGCCTGGCCGACATCCACAAGCTCCCACGGAGCGGCCGCTGCGACTTGTCTTCGGCCGCCAAAGTTTCCTGTCTGCGATCGATTTCAGACGAAAGCCCGGCGCGGCGAGATCGGCGCGCCGTCGCTCGGGGCGATGACGCTCCTCGCGATGACGAGCCACGCCGCTTCGCTCCTCGCGACGACGGCGGTTTGGCAGTTGGCGCGAAAAAGAAACCCCGCCCAGGCGGCTTTCCTGGGCGGGGTTTGGCCTCGGAGGACGGATTGTCC
This sequence comes from Roseiarcus fermentans, assembly GCF_003315135.1. Classification (GTDB taxonomy): domain Bacteria; phylum Pseudomonadota; class Alphaproteobacteria; order Rhizobiales; family Beijerinckiaceae; genus Roseiarcus; species Roseiarcus fermentans. The sequence goes on along the minus strand of NZ_QNRK01000009.1, from coordinate 36,277 downwards.
GGCCGAAGCTTGTCCGAGGCGCGATCAGCGGGTCGCGTTCCAACGCCTGACGTGCGCGACCACGATGAGCGCGACCAGCAAGAGATCCAGGAACCGACTGGGGAGTTCCATCATGTCCGCACCCGCCTGGCCCGAAGCCGCAGGCTAATTGCCAAACGGGCGCTGCGCGCGCGCCGATCCCCACGCTACGACCACGATCGTGATGATCGCGCTCAGGACCACATATCCCTCCAATATAGATTCCATCATTTCGACACCCTCCCAGGGGCCGGGTTCTCGTCAATAGCCCGAAATCGCCCTCAGATTGGCACAACGCGCGGGAAGGGGTTTGGTTTCAGACGCCAAAAAAAAATTCAACCGCGCCAAATCCACAATGGAAGCGCCGATTTAATGTGAGCAGGAACACCAAGCCTTGCGGCGCCTTGGAATGACGGGCGGTCGTCGACGCCGAGGCGGGGGCGATGACGCTTCCCGCCGTCCTCGCGAGGAGCCCGAAGGGCGACGCGGCGATCCAGGGCCGCCTGCGCCGACGTTGCAGCGCGGCGACGCCGGGCATACGGCAGACCTTGGCCCCGCCCCACTGGATCGCCACGTCGCTTCGCTCCTCGCGATGACGGCGGTTTGGGTGTTCCTGTGAGCAGGGGTTTCATGAACCGGTCGCCGGGCCAAGCCGGGCCGCCGTCGCCGGAGGGCGAAAAAGGAGCCCCGCCCGAGGAGGGAGGAAGCCTCGGGCGGGGCGACGCCGGCTTGGGAGCGACAGGGTCGGCGCTCGGTCTGCCGGAGGACACCAGGAGCTAAGCAAGTTCGGCGCCATCGGCGGCGAAACGCGAAACCGCGTCGCTGCCGGCAAGGAGGAGGGCGGCCCGGTCGCCCGCGCCCGGGCGCGGGCGCGGCGACGAGGGGGCGCGTCGCGCGGCCGGCGGGAGCGGCGCGACGCAAAACGCGAAGACCCGTCGCAATCTGCAACGAGGCGCGCCGGACCCTCTCGGAGCGCCCTCAGGCCTTCGCGTCGAGACCGTAGAGCGAGTGCAGCGTGCGCACCGCGAGTTCGGTGTAGGGCTCGTCGATCAGCATCGAGAACTTGATCTCCGACGTCGTGATGGCGCGGATGTTGATGCCCTTGGCGGCCAGCGCCTGAAACGCGCGGGCGGCGACGCCGGAATGGGAGCGCATGCCGACGCCGATCGCCGACACCTTCACCACCTCTTCCGTGCCGTTGATCCGGGCATAGCCGATCGCCTCGCGATGCGAGGCGATGATTTTTTGGGCGCGCTCGAAATCGGCGCCCGAGACGGTGAAGGTGATGTCGGTCGTGGCCGAATCTTCAGACACGACCTGGATGATCATGTCGACATTGATGCTGGCCTCGGCGAGCGGGCCGAAGATCGCGGCGGCGACTCCGGGCTTGTCGGCCACGTCGCGCAGCGTGATCTGCGCCTCGTCGCGCGAGAAGGCGATACCGGTGACGACCTGCTGCTCCACGATATCCTCCTCGTCGCAAATGAGTGTGCCAAGCTTGGGGTCGGCCGGATCGTCGAATGACGACCGCACGTAGAGCTTGACCTTGTGCACCATGGCCACCTCGACCGAGCGCACCTGCAGAACCTTGGCGCCGAGCGACGCCATCTCGAGCATTTCCTCGAACGAAATCCGGTCGAGCCGCCGCGCCTTGGGCACGATGCGCGGATCGGTCGTGTAGACGCCGTCGACGTCGGTGTAGATGTCGCAGCGGTCGGCGTGGATGGCGGCGGCGAGCGCCACCGCCGAGGTGTCCGAGCCGCCGCGCCCCAGCGTCGTCACCCGGTTGGTGGGCGCGTGCAGGCCCTGGAAGCCGGCCACGATGGCGATCTCGCCGGCGCCGAACCCGTCGATCAGGCGCGCGCCGTCGATCTTGGCGATCCGCGCGCTTCCGTGCGCGTCGTCGGTGAGAATCGGGATCTGCCAGCCCTGCCACGAGCGCGCCTTGAAGCCGATGTCCTTGAGCGCCAGCGCGAGCAGGCCCGCGGTCACCAGTTCGCCCGAGGCGACGATCGCATCGTATTCCGGATTGTCGAAATGCGATCCGGTCTCCTTGCACCAGGCGACGAGTTCGTTGGTCTTGCCGGACATGGCGGAGACCACCACCGCGACCTCGTGACCCGCGTCCGCTTCCCGTTTCACGTGCCGCGCGACGTTGCGAATGCGTTCGACGTTGGCGACCGACGTGCCGCCGAATTTCATCACCAGACGCGACACGAAGGACCTCGGTTTTCGGTAAGGGAAAGCGCCGCTCGCGCGAGGGGTCGCGGCGCCGTATAAGGGCGCGCCCCCGGCGGGTCAACGCCGGCCGGCGTCGACCCGCTTTCCCGAGGTGAACATGAGCGCGCAATCGGCCAGAAGCGTCATCGCCGAGGAAGTCCAGCGGTTCGACGCGCTCGGCGAGTCGTGGTGGGACGAGAACGGGCCGATGGCGCCGCTGCATCGCCTGACGCCGGTGCGCGTCGCCTGGGCGCTCGACGCCCTCGCCCGGCGCTTTCACCGCGAGGCGGAGGCGGGCCTGCCGCTGAGCGGCCTCACGATCCTCGACGTCGGCTGCGGCGGCGGCCTGTTCGCCGAACCGCTGGCGCGGCTCGGCGGCGACGTGCTCGGCATCGATCCGGCTCCCGCCTCGATCGGCGTCGCGCGCCGCCACGCCGAGGCGACCGGGGCGAGACTCGAATATCGCGTGGCGACCGTCGAGGAGATGGCGGCGGGCGCGGACAAATTCGACGTCGTGACGGCGATGGAGGTGGTCGAGCACGTCGCCGATCCCGCCCGCTTCGTCGCCGAGGCGGCGTCGCTGCTGAAGCCCGGCGGGATCTTCCTCGCCTCGACCGTCAACCGCACGCTGCGCAGTTTCGTCCTCGCCATCGTCGGCGCCGAATACATCCTGCGCTGGATCGAGCCCGGCACCCATCGCTGGGAGCAGTTCGTCACGCCCGAAGAACTGACGCTCGCCGCCCGTCAGGCGGGCTTGAAGGGGATCGAGCGCAAGGGCGTCTCCTACGACCCGCTGCGCCGCAGCTGGCGGCTCACGGACGACCTCGGCGTCAACTACCAGCTCGCGGCGAAGAAGCCGGCGTGAAACGCGGCGCGCGCCGCTACCGCGCCCGCGTCCAGGCGACCGACTTGCAGATCAGGCCGCCGAGGACGCAGCCGGCGGTGGTGAGGCTGTCGCCCGACAGGGTCATCTTGCCGGAATAGGTCTTCCCGTCCTCGGGGTTGAAGGCGGAGCCGGTCCAGACGTTGTCGCCGTGCGGCTTCATGCCGAAGAAGACCTGCTGGCCGACCTTGGCCGGGCCGCTGGAATCCTTGAGCCAGACGATCGAGCCGCACAAGGCCTCGCCGCCGCAGGGCGCAATCCGCACCTTCGACGCGCCGCTGTCGCGCAGCCACAGGCCCGTGGCGTCTCCGGCCGCAGCCGCCGACATCGACACGGCCAGAATCGCCGCGCTCCCGAGCAACACCCTCGCCATGTCATCCCTCCCCGGATTGCGCCGCCGATCAGTTCACGAATGAACGATGCGGTCAAGCCGCCGGTTCACGGGCCGTCCCATCAGCCCGCCGGCAGCGCCGGAGCGAGCCGGGCCGCCGCCACAGGGCGCGGGCGAGCGAGGAGCCGGCGGGGGTCTGCGCCCGCCTGATCGAGGCGCAGGACGAGGCGGCGGGAATCGGGAACCCCGTGAAACCCGTCATATATGCATTGTCCAAGCCGCCGATGGTCGCCAAATAAACCAAAAAAAGAAAACAAAGCCCGTGTCGCCGTATGCCGCCCCGGATCGCGCCCTTGACGTGATCAGCGTTAGGATTTTATCAATATGACGAAGAGAGCTGGGCGAGAGCGGTCGTGCAATTCTGCGAGCGACTGTCGCGCGGGAGGGGTCTTTATGACAAAGAACATTCCTGTCTGGTCGACGACGGGCGTCTATACAGTCGGCCAAGAAGTCACCTTCGACGGCGTGATCTATATCGCCAACTGGTGGACCCAAGGCGACAATCCCGCTCAAGACAACGGCGGTCCCGGCTCGGGCAAGCCCTGGACCGTTGTCGATGCGGGCTCCGGCGGGTCCACCTCCAAGACGGTCCCGTCAGCGCCGGGAGGGCTCGCTGCGTCCGCGACGTCCGCCACCGCGACGACCCTGAGCTGGACGCCGGTCGCCCCGCCAACCGGACAGACGATCACCGACTACATCGTTTACGAGAACGGGACAGCGATCGGCGCGACGACGTCGACGAGCTACGTCGCATCGGGCCTGACGGGCTCGACCCGCTACAGCTTCACCGTGGCGGCGGAAGACGCGGCCGGAACCTCGGCGCAGAGTTCGGCGCTGCAGGTCGCCACCGGCGGCGCGGTTCCGTCGGCGCCCGGCGGCCTCAAGGACTCGTCGACATCGTCCGCCGCGACGACCTTGAGCTGGACGGCCGTCGCCCCTCCGAGCGGCGAGACGATCACCGACTACGTCGTTTACGAGAACGGCAAGGTTCTCGGCACGACAACGACCACGAGCTTCGCCGTCTCCGGTTTGACGGCCTCGACCAGCTACGCCTTCACGGTGGCGGCGCAGGACGCCGCCGGAACCTCGGCGCAGAGTTCGGCGCTGAGCGTCAAGACGACCGCCGCCGCTTCGATTCCGATCTGGTCCGCGACCGCCGTCTACACCCAGGGGATGGAGGCGCAGGAAAACAACATCGTCTACGCGGCGAACTGGTGGACCCAGGATCAGGACCCCGCCAAGAACAGCGGCGCCTCGGGCGGCGGCGAGCCCTGGACGATCATCGGCGCCGCGCCGGGCAGCACGACCGGCGGCGCGCCGACCGTGCCGGCGGGCCTCGCTGCGGCGTACACCACCTCCAACTCGACGACGCTGAGCTGGAACGCCGCCGCCGCGCCGATCGGCCAGGCTGTCACCGGCTACGATATTTACGAGAATGGCAAGGAAGTCGCGACCACGACCTCGACGCGGGGCACGGTGACCGGCCTCGCGGCGTCGACCGCCTACACGTTCAGCGTCAGCGCGGTCGATGCCGACGGCGCTTCGCCGACAAGCTCCGCGGTCAGCGTCACGACCGCCGCCGCAGCGGCGGGCGGCGCCGCGAGCGTCGTGTTCGCGCCCTATATCGACATGGGCCTGACCCAGGACGAGAATCTGGTCGCCATCGCCCAGGCCTCCGGCATCAAGACCTTCACGCTCGCCTTCATCCAGAGTTCCGGTCAAAACCAGATCGGCTGGGGCGGGACGGGGACGATCGCCGGGGACAAGCTCGCCGACGGCTCGACCATCCTTCAGCAGGTCCAGAACCTGCGCGCGATCGGCGGAAACGTCATCATCTCGTTCGGCGGCTCGGCCGGGACCGACCCGGCGGTCGCGGCGACCAGCGCGTCCGCGCTCCAGGCGGAATACCAGTCGGTGATCAATCGCTACGGCGTGACGTCGCTCGACTTCGACGTCGAGGGCGCGGCGATCGCCAATACGGCGTCGATTCACCTGCGCGACCAGGCCCTCCTCGGGCTCGAAGCGGCCAATCCCGGCCTGCAGATCTCGTTCACCATACCCGTGCTGCCGACCGGCCCCGACTCGAACGGCCAGGCCTTCCTGCAGGACGTCAAGAACGACGGCGTCGACCCGAACGTCGTCAACATCATGACGATGGATTACGGCTCGGCGGTCGACAACGGCGGCGCGATGGGTCAGGACGCGATCGACGCGGTTCAGGCGACGGCGGCGCTGATCAAGTCGCTCGGCCTGAAGGCGACGATCGGCGTCACGCCGATGATCGGCGTCAACGACGTCTCGTCCGAAGTGTTCACGCTCGCCGACGCCCAGCTTCTGTCGAATTACGCCAGCGGCGCGGGCAGCGACATCGGCCGGCTGTCGATGTGGTCGGTCGCGCGCGACAACGGCAGCGGGGCGGGGGCGACCTGGGCTTCGCCGACCGCGAGCGGGCTCGCGCAGTCCGCCTACCAGTTCTCATCGATCTTCGAGAAGGCCTGAGCGCCTTCCGCGCCCCGGCTCGGCCGGGGCGCGCGGCCCTGCGGCCGTTTGTCGCCCCCGAACGCGATCGGGTCGGCCCGTTGCGCGCCGCCTCGCGCCGGGCGACCGACCGGCTGACCACGGCGGCGGGCGGCCCGGACGTGGGCAGGTCCGCTCGGCGCCGCCTTCTCCCGGCGGAGAAGGGGGCTCACCCCTTCCCGGGGCATTCCTTCGACAGCCGGTCCATCGCCTGGGAGAAGCCTTCGAGCGAATAGCTGTCGGTGGTCGGCGAGCCCTTGGTCGAGGCGGCCTTCACAGTCAGCGTCACGCCCGCCTTCATCTGGGTGATGAGGGCGCTCTCGCGCGCGGCGTTCTTCACCCAGAGATTGGCGCCCTTGGGCAAGAGGTCGAAAGTCTCGTCGCCGACCGTGGCGACCGGCGAAACGCCGCCGCCCTTGGCCTTGGCCTCGGGCTTGGCCTTCGTCTTGGCCGCCTTGGGGTCGGGCTTCTCTGCTTCCTTGGCCGCCGCCGCCGCGCCGCCCGCGACGTCGAATCCCATGATGAACGACACCTCGTTGCGCACGCCCTCGACGGGGCGGTCGGAGATGAAGGCGTAGCCGGCCTCGCGCTTGGCGGCCGGCTCGCGCGTCTTGGGCTGGGCGAGCACGTAGCAGATCTTGCCCCGGCCCGCCTGGCCGACGAACACGTTCCAGTCGCCGAAGCTCGCCACCAGATTGGGCTTCGCCGCCTCGGTCTTCTTCGAGACGGCCTCGGCCGGAGCGGCGCCTGCGAGCGCCACGGCGGCTGCGGCCCAGGCGGCGCACGCGCGCCAACGAGACGAAACCTTGCGAAATGTCATAAGCCTACCCTTCGAACCGCCCAACCCTCGCTGCGAGCGCCCCCTTGCCGCCGGATCGGGGCGAAATTCCGACCCCACGCTTTGCTCGCGAGCGCCCGCCTTGTAAACCTGCCTGTGGTTAATGAAGAATGAGTAAAACGAGGAGCCGTGTATGAAAGCCCTGATCTGTCCAGCGCTTGGTCCCGCAGAGACGCTGATCGTGACGGAGGTCGAGAGGCCGGTCGCCGGACCCGGCGAGGTCGTGGTCGACATCGTCTATGCGGCGCTCAATTTCTTCGACACGCTGATCATCGAGGGCAAGTACCAGCTCAAGCCGGAGCCGCCGTTCTCGCCGGCCGGCGAGTTCGCGGGCCGAGTCGCCGAGATCGGGGCGGGCGTGACCGGGTTCGCGGTCGGCGACCGGGTGATGGGCTCGACCGGCTTCGGCGCCGCGCGTGAGGCGATCGCCATTGCGGCGAATCGCCTCGCCCATGTGCCCGCGGGGCTCGCGCTCGACAAGGCGGCGGGCCTGTCGATCGCCTACGGCACCACGCTGCACGCGCTGAAACAGCGCGCCGAGATGAAGCCGGGCGAGAGCCTCGTGGTGCTCGGCGCCTCGGGCGGCGTCGGCCTCGCCGCGGTCGAGATCGGCAAGGCGATGGGGGCGCGGGTGATCGCCTGCGCGTCCTCCGACGACAAGCTCGCCTTCGCGCGCGGCTACGGCGCCACGGAGACGATCAACTACGCCACCGAGGATTTTCGCGCCCGCCTCAAAGCCCTGACGGGGGGGAAGGGCGTCGACGTCGTCTACGATCCGGTCGGCGGTCCGCTGACCGAGCTCGCCCTGCGCTCCCTCGCCTGGAAGGGCCGGCTCCTGGTGATCGGATTCGCCTCGGGCGAGATCCCCAAGCCGCCGCTGAACCTGACGTTGCTCAAGGGCTGCGACATTCGTGGCGTCTACTGGGGCGATTTCGTCGCCCGCGAGCCGGAGGCGAATCGCGACAACATGTCCCAGTTGCTTTCCTGGGCGGAATCCGGCGCACTGCAAGTGCATGTTCACGCAATATTTCCTATCGAAAGGCGCCTCGAGGCGTTCCAGGCGATCTCGCGCCGCCAGGCGCTCGGCAAGGTTCTTCTCCAACTCGGGACAGACGTGTGAAAAATCCCGCGCCCATGGCTTGATTTTATGTTGCGCCGCAGCATATAACGATATGGGGAATGAAACGCCGACGCGAACTCGGCGAGGTACAACATGAGCGACACGAAAACAGCGACCGTGGAGGTCCGTCGGCTCTGGCCATCGGACATGGAAGCCTACCGCGACCACCTGTTGCGCCTCGACCCGCGCAGCCGGCACGAACGGTTTGGCGGCGGGATGTCCGACGACTTCCTGGTTCACTACGCCGAGCACTGCTTCGGCCAGGGCGACCTGCTGTACGGGGCCTTCATCGACGGCGACCTCGTCGGCGCGGCCGAATTGCGGTCGAACGCCGCGATCTGGAGCGAGCAGGCCCCGTTCGGCCGGCACATCCACGCCGAGGCGGCCTTTTCAGTCGAGCACGAATACCGAAGGCGCGGCATCGGCGAGAACCTCTTCCGGCGCATCCAGCGCGCGGCGTCCAATCACGGCGTCGAGACGATCGAGATCATCTGCCTGCCCGACAACATCGGCATGAGGATGCTGGCCCAGAAGTTCAAGACCCACTTCACCTTCGAGGAGTGCAATCTGACGGGCCGCCTGCGCGCCCGCAGGCCGACCCCGTTCTCGCTGATGCGCGAAGCGGCGGACGACGCGGTCGACTTCGGCGTCGCCTTGTTCGACGCCCAGTGGCGCGCCGTGAATGCGGCCGCCGTGGCGACGCCGGCGGCGCAGGCGGAGCGGGAGAACCGGAGCGCGGCTTAGAGCGGCCGGAGATTTCGGACTGACGAGAACAGGGGCCGGGCGTTCGCCCGGCCTTTTGCGCGTTTTGGCCCCGGTTGCGGCGGCCGGGCGGCGCGGCAAAAAAAGAGCCGGGCGTGACGCCCGGCCTCTTTCGAACGGCTCTTTGATGGCAGTCGACGCGACGGCTGGCCGCGCACCGCGCGTCCGAGCGCGGCTACCGCGCGGCGCGATCAGCGGCGCGCCTCACATCGTGCGGGCGATGAAACCCTGGCGGCTGACGAGCAGGTCGGCGGTCCACTGCGCTTCCCGGGCGGTCGTGTGCAGGGAGGCCACGCGCCAACGGCCGTCGCCTCCCTTGACGAACACCTTGAAACGGAAGGCTGGCGAGGCGGTCTTGCTGGATCGGATCATGGCGAGAGCCTTGGAAAGGAAGGAAAGCCGGCCGTTCGGGCCGAAGGGGATCAGATGTTCATCAGGGCCCGGGCGGCCTCGCGCAGGGTCGCCGGGGCGAATGGCTCGGAAGCCGGGCGGGCTTTCGCGCCCGCGCCGTCATCGGCCGCGCCGGCCGGATCATGCGACTGCGTGGCGTCGAATGCGAAGACCTCGACCAACCCGTTTTCGGCGGCCTCGTCGTCGCTGGCGAGGGGCCGCAGGCTCACCTCGCCGTCCTCGCTGGAACCGCCTTCAGGGCGAGTGTCGCTCGTGCCTGACATAGATAAAGGACAGTCAATAGAAGTGTAGCCGCCAACATCGTCTGCTCCTGCCGTTACGCCTCGTGCCCTCCGGTCTTCTTATGCGGACAGGTTGGCAAATTCCTCGCAGGCGAACAATTCGGCACATTGACGCAGCGCGTGTTGACGGAGTTCCGCCAGCGCAACGCTGGACGACGTCTTGCGGAATTCGACGGCCGCGCGGCGGCGTCGCGCCATCACGCTCGCCGTCGGCGCGGGCGCGCATGGCGGGCGCCGACGACCCCGCGCGTGGCGGCGCGGCGCGGGTCTCGCCAACCAGACCGGTTCCCTTTGCCGCACCCCCGCGAGGCGGCCGCGGCGTCCCTATCCGAGCGACGCCCAGGTCAGCCCGGACCAGCCGACGGCGGACCAGTCGAGCCCCAGTCGCGACAGCGGGTAGGAGACCACCAGCGCCAGCGCGGCGCCGGCGAGAATGTCGCTGGGATAGTGGTGCGCCGAGGCGACCCGCGCCCAGGCCATCGCGAGCCAACCGCCGAGCGCGAGCGGCAGGGTCTCGGGAAGCGCGAGCGCGATCGGGACGAGGGCCGCGGTCAGGGTCATCACGTGCCCGCTCGGAAACGAATGCTCGTCGAGGGTCGCGAGCAGCGGCTTGAGATCGGTGTAGGACCGGAACGGCCGCGCCCGCGCGGCCATGCGCTTGATCGTCGGATAGACGCTGTGCATGAGCACGATGTTGATCGCGGCGAGGAGGACGACGGCGCGCGCCTGGGTTCCGAAGGCGAGGAGAAGCGTGACTGCCAGAACCGGATAGAGGCCGCCGTTGCCCGCCCGGCTGAAGGCGATCGCGAGGCCGCGGGCGAGGGCGGGCCGCGCCGTCCGCGCACAGACGCGCACGAACCAGATGTCCGCCCGGAACAGGATATCCGACACAGGACTCACGGCGTTCGCCTCTCCAGCGTCAAGCTCAATCCCACTCGAACCTAGCGTCGTTTCACGACAGAACGTTAACGTTCGCAGACGGCGTGGCCAATCTCCTCTTTAACCGTGTCATATTAGGATAATAGGGTTGGCGGCCCGCCGTCAAGGCGGGTCGCGAGACCTCAATCGCCAAAAGCCCCGCCGACAGGCGGCGCCCGCCGTCGCCGGGCGGGGCGCAGGGCTCTTCTATGCCTTGCAGACGCGGTCGTCGACCGCCGGCTCCCCGTCGGGGCGCGTCCCTGTTGCGACGGGCCCCGAATCGCAGCCTCGAGCGTCAGCCGAGCTGACGCTCGACCAGCATTTCCTTGATGTGGGCGATCGCCTTGGCCGGGTTGAGCCCCTTGGGGCAGGTCCTGGCGCAGTTCATGATCGTGTGGCAGCGGTAGAGCCGGAACGGGTCCTCGAGGAAATCGAGCCGATCGCCCTTGGCCTCGTCGCGCGAATCGGCCAGCCAGCGATAGGCCTGCAGCAGCACGGCGGGCCCGAGGTAGCGGTCGCCGTTCCACCAGTAGCTCGGGCAGGCGGTCGAGCACGAGGCGCACAAGATGCACTCGTAGAGCCCGTCCAGCTTCACCCGGTCTTCCGGCGACTGCAGCCATTCCTTCTCGGGCGCGGGCGTCGTCGTCTTGAGCCATGGCTCGATCGAAGCGTGCTGGGCGTAGAAACGGGTGAGGTCCGGCACGAGGTCCTTGATCACCTCTTCGTGGGGCAGGGGGTAGATCGTCACCGGCGCCGCGACCTCGTCGATGCCGCGGGTGCAGGCGAGCGTGTTCATTCCGGCGATGTTCATCGCGCACGAGCCGCACACGCCCTCGCGGCAGGAGCGGCGGAAGGTCAGGGTCGAATCGACCTTTGACTTGATCCAGATCAGCGCGTCGAGGACCATCGGCCCGCAATCGTCGCGGTCGACGAAATAGGTGTCGATGCGCGGATTGGCGTCGTCGTCCGGGTTGTAGCGATAGATGCGGAACTCGGTCAGCCGCTTGGCGCCGGCCGGCCTCGGCCAGGTCTTGCCCTTGGTCGGGCGCGCGTGTTTGGGAAGGGCGAATTCGACCATCAGACTACCTCGAGTTCGGTCCAGCCATGCCGCGCCCGGCTGATCCGGTCAATGGGAGGGGCGTAAGCAGTTTTGCCGATAGCGGCGGATATTCCGGTTCAAGGTTTCACCGGTCCGAGCAGCGCGACGTTCTCGCCGAGCGCCGCTTTCGCAAGCCTCTTGTCGAGCGTCGCCAGCGGAAGCCGCTCCGCGAGCGCCAGCGCGAGGTAAGTCGCGTCATACGCAGTCAGAGCGTGCGCGCGAGCGAGCCTCAGCACGGCCCGGTCGTCGGCGGCGGCGCTCACGCTAATCGGCAGTGTCGAGACCGTGGCCAGCGCCCCGTCCACGTCGGCGGCGGTCACTCGACCTCGGCGCTCCGCTGTGAGCAACACATTGAGGAGCTCGTGCCGAAAGAGGCCCGGAACGACGGGCCGGTTCTCGATAACTTTCGAAAGCAGCTTGTCCGTTGCTTCGCTTGCTTCATCGGGAAGAAACCAGGAGGCGGCGAACGATGCATCGAGCACGTAAGCCATCAGAATCGATGTCCTTCGTGCCTCCAGGCGAGGATTTCCTCGCGCGTGACCGGTTTTGCGCGGGCTCGCACGGCGCGGATCTCGTCGATCGCGTTCATGACGAGCGCGGGCCGCACGACATTGAGGGGCGCGAGACGGGCGACCGGCTCGTTCCCGCGGGCGATGACGATCTCCTCGCCGGCTTCGACCTTGGCGATCAGCTCCGTCAAGCGAGCTTGCGCTTCGCCGATCTCGATTGTCAGCGTCATCTCCGAGCCTCGCAGGGCCATCGTCTCCGCTCGCTACCACATGACGTTCCGGGGCGCATTGGGATTCATTCGCGAATTGAGGACGACGAACGCTGGAGGCGCGCCGAAGGAAGGTCGCGACATCTTCCACGAGGAAGGTTCACCGCGACTTCCTGCTCTCATCGATCTCGGCCTGCGTCACAGGTTTGATCCGGCCGACGTCCCCCAGCGCCAGAATGGATTCTTGAAAACAACAGCAAGGTCACGTTCTCATTCATCCCGGCTTCTTGCGCTTGCGCTCAGCAAGACATCAAAAGTACTCACCGGAGGCCCTCAATACACCCGCGCCTTCGGCTCGATGTAGGAAATGTCGTTGCTCATCGTATAGGTATGCACCGGCCGGTAGTCCAGCTTGACCGCCTTCCGCTCCGGATCGACCCACGCCAGCGTGTGCTTCATCCAGTTGACGTCGTCGCGGTTGGGGAAGTCCTCGCGCGCGTGCGCGCCGCGGCTCTCCTGCCGGTTCAGCGCGCCCTCCATCGTCACCACCGCCTGGACGATCAGGTTGTCGTATTCGAGCGTCTCGACGAGATCGGAGTTCCAGATCAGCGAGCGGTCGGTCACGCCGACGTCGGCGCCGGCGGCCCACGCCGCGTGGATCTTCTTCTGGCCTTCCTCGAGCGAGGAGGCGGTGCGGAACACGGCGCAGTCGGACTGCATCACCTTCTGCATCTCGAGACGGAGCGCAGCGGTCGGGGTCCGGCCCTTGGCGTTGCGGAACCGGTCGAGGCGGGAGAGCGCATAGTCGGCGCTGTCCCTGGCGAGCTCCGCCTGCCGGTCGCCGGCCTTCAGCCGCTCGGCGGCGCGCAGGCCCGCGGCCCGGCCGAACACGACGAGGTCGATCAGCGAGTTGGAGCCGAGGCGGTTGGCCCCGTGGACGGAGACGCAGGCCGCCTCGCCCAGCGCCATCAGGCCGGGCACGACCGCGTCCGGGTCGCCGCCGACCTTGGTCAGCACCTCGCCATGGTAGTTGGTGGGAATGCCGCCCATGTTGTAGTGGACGGTCGGCAGGACCGGGATCGGCTCCTTGGTCACGTCGATGCCGGCGAAGATGCGCGCGCTGTCGGAGATGCCGGGCAAGCGTTCGGCCAGCACCTTCGGATCGAGATGGTCGAGGTGCAGGTAGATGTGGTCCTTGTTCTTGCCGACGCCGCGCCCTTCCCGGATTTCGAGCGTCATCGAACGGCTGACCACGTCGCGCGAGGCGAGGTCCTTGGCCGAGGGCGCGTAGCGCTCCATGAAGCGCTCGCCGGCCGAGTTGACGAGATAGCCGCCCTCGCCGCGCGAGCCCTCGGTGATCAGGCAGCCCGCGCCGTAGATGCCGGTCGGGTGGAACTGGACGAACTCCATGTCCTGCAGCGGCAGTCCGGCGCGCAGCGCCATGGCGTTGCCGTCGCCGGTGCAGGTGTGGGCCGAGGTCGCGGAGAAATAGGCGCGGCCGTAGCCTCCGGTCGCGAGCACCGTCGTCTGGGCGCGGAAGCGGTGGATCGTGCCGTCGTCGAGCTTCAGCGCCACGAGGCCGCGCACCGCGCCCTCGGAATCGCGGATCAGGTCGATGGCGAAATATTCGATGAAGAACGCGCACTTGGATTTCAGCGCCTGCCCGTACAGCGTGTGCAGGATCGCGTGGCCGGTGCGGTCGGCGGCGGCGCAGGTGCGCTGCGCGGTCCCCTTGCCGTAGTCGGTGGTCATGCCGCCGAACGGACGCTGGTAGATCTTGCCCGCTTCGGTGCGCGAGAACGGCACGCCCCAGTGGTCGAGTTCGTAGACCGCGGCCGGGGCGTTGCGGCACAGGTACTCGATCGCGTCCTGGTCGCCGAGCCAGTCCGACCCCTTGACGGTGTCGTACATGTGCCAGCGCCAGTCGTCGGGTCCCATGTTGCCGAGCGAGGCCGAGATTCCGCCCTGCGCGGCGACGGTGTGCGAGCGGGTCGGGAACACCTTCGAGATGCAGGCGGTCTTCAGGCCGGCCTCGGCGCATCCGACGGCCGCGCGCAGACCCGCGCCGCCTGCGCCGACCACCACGACGTCGTAGGTGTGGTCCGTGATCGGGTAGGCTTTGCCGCCGAGCGCCGGAGCGCTCTCAGCCGGGGAGCCGTTCGTCGCCATCGCGCGTGTCCGTCCTCGAGATTGGTGTCAGATGAAGCTGATGCGCAGCGTCGCGTACATGCAGGCGAGCCCGAGCAGCCCGGACACCAGCACGTTGGCGATCAACGCCCACTGGCGCGCCGGACCGCTGACGTAATCGACGATGATCGAGCGCATCCCGATCTCCATGTGCACGATCCCCGACAGGATGAACGCCAGGAGAAGGATCGCCGGAATCGGGTGGCCGAGGGTCGCGCGCACGCCGTTGTAGTCCATGTGCACGAGACGAAGCATCAAGAGGACGAAGATCAGGCCGAGCAGGACGTTGGCGATTCCGGTGACCTGGACCATCCAGGCTTCGCCGGTCCCCTTCTGCGCCGAACCGAGGAAGCGGACGCGGGTGAGAGGGGTTCGCAGGCCGCCGGGTTTGCTGGACATGACGAGATTCCTTACGAGACGGCGTAGCCGACGATCCAGACGATCAGGGTCAGCGCGACGCTGCCGATCAGCGTGCCCCAGGCGAGCCGGTCGCGCATCGGCGCGTCGAGGCCGTAACCGGCGTCCCAGACGAAATGCCGGATGCCGCCGAGCATGTGGTGGAACAGCGCCCAGGTGAACCCGAACAGCACGAGCTGGCCGACGATCGACTGGATGAAGGCGGCGAAGACCCCGAAGGCCGCGGCGTCCGTCGAAGCGGCGATCAGGAACCAGGCCAGCAGCAGCACGCCGACGTAGAGGCCGAAGCCGGTGATCCGATGCACGATCGACATCACCATCGTGATCGACAGCCGGTAGATCTCGAGGTGGGGCGAAAGCGGCCTCGGACGGCGCTTGACTGCCGCCGCGTCGATCGGTGCCATGTTGACGGTCCCCGTTCAGTTTGCCCAGCGTTCTAGCTGCGTCGCCGGACGCCCGCAATCAGGCGGCCCTTCGCCGATAGTCCTATAGCAGCGGCGTTTCAAGCCGCGAGCGCGCGCTCGACCTCGGCGCGGGTCGGCGGATTCGATCCCTTGCGGGTGCAGGTGATCGCCGAGGCGCAGGCGGCGAAGCGGAGCCATCGTTCGAGAGCGGCCCGGTCGGGCGCGGCCGAGGCCGCGCCGAGCGCGCCGTCGCGGTCCATGGCGCCCAGCAACGCCGACATGAAGCTGTCGCCGGCGCCCACCGTGTCGATCACCTCGACGCGCGGCGCGGGGACGGCGATCGCCTCCGCGCCGAGCATGGCCAGCGCGCCGCGTTCGCCGAGGGTGGCGACGCAGAAGCGCGGTCCCGCCCCGGCCCAGGCGGCGAGGCCGTCCTCGACCGGACGGCCGGGATAGAGCCAGAGCAGGTCTTCCTCGCTCGCCTTCACCACATGCGCCAGCGCCGCCTGCCGCTCGACCAGCCGCGTCACCGCCTCGCGGTCGGGGGTGACGAAGGGGCGGATGTTCGGATCGTAGCTGACGGTCGCGCGCCCGCCGGCGTTCTTCATTGCGCCCGCGACCGCTTCGCCGTGCCGCTCGACCGCCGAGAAGGACCCGACGTGCAGGTGCCTCGCCGCCGCCGGCCATTCGGCCGGGAACGGCCAGGGTCCGTCATAGGCGGTTCCGTCGAGGTAGAAGGAATAGCGCGAGCCGGTCTTGGCGGTTCCGCGCATGACGAAGGCGAGCGTCGTCGGGCGCGGCTCGCGGACGACCAGCGAAATGTCGACGCCGTTGTCGCGAAGCCCCGCCGCCAGCGCCTCGCCGTTTCCGTCGGTCGAGATGCGCGAGAGAAACGCGGTCGCGGCGCCCAGCCGGCCCAGTCCGATCGCCACGTTGTAGGGCGAGCCGCCGAGCACCGCGTCGTAGGCGTTTTCCCGCTCCGGGTCGGGAATGAGGTCGATCAGCGCTTCGCCGGATATCAGGATCATACGAGCTCCCGCCTTTGTTTCTTGCTTCGCGAATGGCTGTTCGGGCCCCCGTATAGACCGTTCTCGGGGTCGCGCGAAACTCGGCCGCGGCGCGCGAGACTCTCTGCCGGGACGCCGGCGAGGACATCGCGCCGTTCCTGTGCGGTCGTCCGCGACCGCGGAACGGCGGCCCGGGCTGCTGCGGTCGCGGTTTCGATCCGGCGGGAATCGCCTTGCGCCGATTCGCCGCCGATGTCGCCGGTGTTCGACGTGTCGAGGTTGCAGGACGCGGCTGGACCTTTGATCCACGCGCCCGCTATGAAATTCCCGTCGAGCGCAGCCATGTTCGCCTCCGCCGAAGAGGCTCGACATTGTCGGCTCCGCCGATCCGAATCAACGGTCGCCGGGAAAAAACCGCGTCCGTCGGCGGGGCCTGTGCGATCGCGGGGGCGAATTCGCTCGCGGCGCCGGCCATGCAGGCCGTGCGTCGAACGCCGCCCGAGCGCCTCCGAAAGAGACCGGGGCGCGGCGGCTGCTCGTCCTCGACGAGCCCGCGGGCGGCGTCGTCGCTCGCGGCCACGCCTCGCCGGTCGAGAGGGTCGACGGACAGGCGGCCGAAGCGCGCTCAGTCGCCTCCCACGCGGGAGCGGATGGCCTGCAGGGCCTTGACCATGCCGTTCGAGGTCAGCGTCCTGTTTTCTTCGAGGAATGCCTCGGATGGTTCAGCAATCCGCCAATCGAAGCCGGCCAACTCGGACAGCGTCTCGTAGACGGCGCCACCGGCGCCCCGACGCTCGAACAGCAATCGGATCTTTCGCTCATGAATGCCGACGACCGGTTTTCGCCGGAGCATCGCGAGAATGGCCCCATGGTATCGTGTCGACACGACAATGTCGACTTCGTCCATCAGATCGAATAATTCCTCGACGTCGTAGATCGGCTGCGCGTCCGGAACATGCGCGACGATCGGATAGTCGATTGCCGGTAGCAAGAAGCATACCTTATCCAGATCGGGATTATACATCTCCTGGAACGCGCGCTTGTGCGGCGCGTACGACTTCCAGTTCAGTATCCATAATTTTCGGCTCGCCTTTATGCTGATTGCGCCGGTTGGACGGTCATCGACGGGCAGGCGATAGGTCGGGTCCCCCAACACCGGATCCGGAACGAACTCTGTGTCCGGGCGCACTTCCCGAAGGCACTCGAGGCTGTCGTCATCCCGTCCCGAAACGTAGCAGGCCTTTCTCAGGAGCGGCAAACTCGGTTGCAGGTAAGGTCGGCTCGCGCCGACCCCGAAGATCGCCACCGGAGCCTGAATCGCTTCCTGCCAGTCGGCATGGTTGAAAGGCTCCACTTCGACTCCCCAGACCCCTCCGCCGCCGATGACCACGAGGTCGAACTGATTGATGATCGGCGTGGACCAGACCACGGGCGGCGACAACACGCGATCGTGCGCGAACGGGAAGGGGGCCGGAGAGGCAGGATAATTGGAGCATGCCCAGACATCGGCGTCCGGCGCGACCGCGTTGATCAGGCGCTGCACCGATTGCGCCTGCAAGGCGTCGCCCAAATTGCCGTTTCCGTATGGGGCGAGCAGCAGAACGCGCGGAAAGCGCGGCCGTCGACGGTCGAAGTATGCGCCCGACATGACGAGCCGATACAGTTCCCGACTCAGGAACATCTCTTGCGCGATCTTGGCGTCGTCGAAGCCATTCCGGTAGTGCCGGAGGCCGGAGGCGTCCGGGGCGCGAAGCAGGATGCGCGCGTAGAGCTCGTGGATCAGGGGATCGCGCGCCGCTGCGTCGGGGTTCGGCAGCTCGTGGGAAACTTCGAACTCGGCCTCCAATATCGGTCGCATGTCAGACTCGTCTGGTGGTTGCTCGGGTGCGCGTCGCAACAAGGAGCGACCTCGCCGGGTTGCGCATCGTCGAACGCAAGACGGACGTTCTCCTTTGCGGCGCAGTCGTTCTTTCCACGGCGAACGAACTTCGTCAAGAGATTCTATAAAATATGTATATTTAATTCGTCGGAGGGCGCTTCGATGCGGCCGCGCTTCGACTTCGAGGCTCGAATGGGGCGGCCGCGCTTCCGCGTGCGTCTGTTGGCGTCTTCAGACGATCGGGAGCGTTCGCGACCCTCGTCGAACACGCCGACGGCTCGGCTTCGGGCGCCGCTTCCGCCCACGGCGCGCGCCCAACGGGGCGCCGGGCGCATGGGCTCGCTGCTGTGCGTCGAGATCATGGGCGACCGCCGACCCGAGACCACGGCCGCCCTGCGCCGTTCGGCTCCCGGCCTCGCCCGCGGCGGCCACGAGAGATCCAGAACGAAGGGCCGCAGGCGGCGCCCGACCCGAACGATCGTGAACCGGGATGGCCAGCCCGATCCCTCGGCGCGAGCGGCATTGACGAGTCCGCGACGGCTCATTAGCCTCTAGCATGTCAGCTCGGAGCCGACAGAGGGGTCGCGGGCTGCCGTTTGTGGGCAGGAACATTGGCCAAGGGCGCCCATTCGAAAGCCGACGCCGTGTACGGCGAGCTGAAGAGAGCCATTCTGACAGGCGCGCTCGAGCCCGGCAGCCTGATCGAGAAAGCGGAGCTGTGCGAGAAGTTCAACGTCTCGCGCTATCCGGTCTCGGCCGCGGTCAGCCGGCTCGCCTATGACCAGCTCGTCGACGTCGCGCCCCAGCACGGATCGTTCGTCTCGCGCATTTCGCTCAACGACGTGCGCGAGCGGCTGTTCATCCGCAGCGCGCTCGAGGGGGAAATCGCCGCCGAGGCCGCGCGCCGGATGACGCCCGCCGACACGGAGGCGCTGAGCGCCAATCTGACGGAGGCGGAAGCCGCCGTCGACGCCGAGGACCGCGCGGCCTTCTACGGCGCCGACGTCGCGTTCCACCAGATCCTCACGGCCCGCCTCGCGATGGCGCGGGCCGGCGAGGTTCTGGACGGACTTCGCGTTCATCTGGAGCGCGTGCGGCGGATCTTGATGGCGCCGCCCGGCCGCATCCGGGAGGCGCTGGCCGAGCATCGCGCGGTCGCCCGGGCGATCGAGGCCGGCGACGCCGCGGCGGCGCGCGACGCGATGACGCGCCACCTCGGCGTGACCGCCGAACTCCTGGAAAGGGTCGCGCAGGAGCGGCCCGGCATCTTCGCGGCCTGAGCCGCAACCATAACGTCGAGGAGCAAGACAGCCATGGCGGCCACGCCGCGCAGCCTGCGATTGAACGCGGCCGACAACGTCGTCGTCGCAATCGACGACATTCCCGCCTCCGCCACGCTGGAGGGCGGCGCGACCGCGCGCGAGCGCATTCCCAGGGGCCACAAGATGGCGGTGTCGCCGATCGCCGCCGACGAAGCGATCCTCAAGTTCGGGCAGGTCATCGGCGTCGCCTCGCGGCCGATCGCAGCCGGCGAATGGGTGCACGAGCACAATTGCGCGATGAAGGATTTCGCCCGCGAGCATCGCTTCGGCGAGGGCGCGGTCCCCGAAGTCATCGCGCCGGTCGCCGACCAGCCGACCTTCGACGGTTTCCGCAGGGCCAACGGCAAGGTCGGGACGCGCAACTATCTCGCGCTGCTCACCTCGGTGAACTGTTCGGCGACGACGGCGCGGCTGATCGCGCGCGAGGTCGAGCGCTCCGGGATGCTGGCCGATTACCCCAACGTCGACGGCGTCATCGCCCTCGTCCACGGAACCGGCTGCGGCATGGCGTCGAAAGGCGAGGGGTTCGAGACCTTCATGCGGACCGAGTGGGGCTACGCCGCCAATCCGAACGTCGGCGCCACGCTGATGATCGGGCTCGGCTGCGAGGTCTTTCAGATCTCCCGCATGAAAGAGGAATATTCCCTCGTCGAGGGCGATTCGTTCCAGAGTCTGACCATCCAGGCGACCGGGGGCACCCGCAAGACGGTCGAAGCCGGGCTCGAGCGGGTGCGGTCGATGCTGCCCCGGCTCGACGCCGTCCGCCGCGAACCGGCGCCGGCCAGCGCGCTGACGCTGGCGCTGCAGTGCGGCGGCTCGGACGGCTATTCCGGCATCACCGCCAATCCGGCGCTCGGGGCCGCGGCCGACATTCTGGTGCGCAACGGCGGGACCGCGATCCTCTCCGAGACGCCGGAGATCTACGGCGCCGAGCATCTGCTGACCCGCCGGGCGGCGACTCCGGAAGTGGGTGAAAAGCTGCTCGCGCGGATCCGCTGGTGGGAGGACTATTGCGCCCGCAACGGCGGCGAGATGAACAACAACCCGTCTCCGGGCAACAAGGCCGGCGGCCTCACCACGATCCTGGAAAAATCGCTCGGCGCCGCCGCGAAGGGCGGGACGACCCCGCTCAACGCAGTCTACAAATACGCCGAGCCGGTGACGGCCAGGGGATTCGTGTTCATGGACACGCCGGGTTACGATCCGGTCTCGGCGACAGGGCAGGTGGCAGGCGGCGCCAACGTGCTCGCGTTCACCACCGGCCGCGGCTCGGCCTTCGGCTGCAAGCCGACGCCCTCGATCAAACTCGCCACCAACAGCGAGGTCTACCGGCGGATGATCGAAGACATGGACATCAACTGCGGCGACGTGCTGGACGGCGTGTCGATCGCCGACAAGGGCCGGGAGATCTTCGAAAGGATCCTGGCGGTCGCGTCGGGCGAGCCGACGAAGTCGGAAGCGCTCGGCTACGGCGAGGCCGAGTTCGCGCCGTGGCAGATCGGGGCGACGATGTGAGCGGGGCGGCGCTTCTGTTTGATCTCGACGGCACGCTGGTCGACAGCGACGCGAAGCACCTGGCCGCCTTCCGGCGCGTGTTCGCGCCCTTCGGCATCGCCGTCGACCAGGACACCTACAACGCCCGCATTCACGGCGCGTCGAACGAGTTGATCGGAAGACTGTTCCTTCCGCATCTCTCCCCCGAACGCCAGCGCGCGACGCTGGAGGAGAAGGAGGCCGCCTATCGCGCCGACCTCGAAGGCATCGAACCGATCGCGGGCGCGGCGGCGCTGCTGGATTTCGCCGATCGGCTCGGGCTTGAGCGCGCGGTCGTGACCAACGCGCCCCGCGCCAACGCCGAGGCGGTGCTGGCCGCGCTCGGTCTCGCCGACCGGCTCGGGATCGTGATCGTCGGCGCGGAGCTGGAACGGGCGAAGCCCGACCCGCTGCCCTACCTGCGCGGGCTCGAGCTCACCGGCGCGGTCGCCGCCCGCTCGGTGGCCTTCGAGGACTCGCCCACCGGCGTCCGCTCGGCCGCCGCGGCCGGCCTCGCGGTCGTCGGCCTCGCCACCTCGCTCGACGAACGCGCCCTGATCGAGGCCGGCGCGCTGTTCGGCGTCGCCGACTTCGCCGACCCGCGCATCGTCGCCCTGATCGAGCAGCGGGTCGCCCGGCCGGCGGGCCTGCGCGCGTGAGGGCCGCCGCCCGCGGCGTCGCGGACGGCTCGGACGAAATGTCGGCGTCGTAGCGGAATTCCCCGTGGCGCTGCTATGATTGCGGCCATGGTTCTCGTCTCTGACAGCCTCCGCCAGTTCGTCGCCCAATCGCCCAAGGCGATGGCGATGTTCGACCGCGAGATGCGGTACCTGGCGGCGAGCGCGCGATGGCTCGCGTTCATGGGCCTGGAACGGACGCCGGTCGGCCGCGGCCATTACGAAGACTATCCGGACGGAGGCGGGATCTGGAAGGGGGCGCATCGGCGGTGCCTGGCGGGCGCGATCGAAACCTCGGAGGGAGAACGGTTCGTCCGTCCCGACGGCCGCGTTCGATGGCTCAGCTACGAGATATGCCCGTGGCGGGACGGGGACGGCGCCATCGGCGGGCTCGTCATCTCGGGCGATGACGTCACGGCGCGCATCGAGGCGGAACAGAGGGCGGAAGACCTGACCCGCCGGCTGGAGGAAGCCCTCCGTCGCGCCGAGGAGGCCGAGCGGCGCCTCGGGGACGCCATCGAGATCATTCCGGGCGGCTTTCTCCTCTACAATTCGGACGACCGGCTGGTCGTGTGCAATCAGGCCACACGCGAGATGTATCCAGCGCTCGCCGACGTCCTGCGCCCCGGCGCGCCGTTCGACCGCATTCTCCGCGCCGGGCTCGACCGGGGGCACGGACCCGTCGAACCGGGGCAGGAGGAGGCATGGGTTCGCGCGCGGACTGAGCGGCGCCGCAACCCGTCCGGCGCCATCGAGCAGTTGACTGTCGCCGGGCGCTGGATCCGCATCGAGGAACGCCGGACCTCGGACGGAGGGCTCGTCGCGCTCCGTACCGACATCACGGACCTCAAGACGCGGGAGAACGCGCTGGCCGAGAAGACCGCGCTTCTCGAAACCGTCCTGGAAAACATGGGCGAGGGGATAGCGGTCTTCGATCGAAATCTCAAGCTTATGATGTGGAACGACGCCGCGGCGCAGCTGCTCGATGCGCCGGAACTCGCGCGGCTCGGGACCGATTTCGAGGACGTGGTGCGGCTCCGCGTCGCCCACGGGGACTTCGGCGACGTCGGCGCGGAGGCCCGCGTCCGGGACGCCGTCGCGCAGTTTCGCGCCGGACGGCCCTGGATCCGGACCGAACGCCGGCCCAACGGCCGCCTGATCGAGGTTCGCTTCCACCCGCTGCCCGACGGCGGCGCCGTCTATGTCCTGCGCGACGTGACCGAGCAGGCGGAAGCGGAGTCGAAGCTGGCCGAGAAGACTGCGCTTCTCGAAGCGACGCTGCAAAACATGGGCGAGGGCATCGCCGCCTTCGACGCCGACCGCAGGCTGCTGCTGGTCAATGATTTCGCGGTCCGGATGGGAAAGATTCCGCCGGAAATCGCGCGACCCGGCGCCGCCTACGACGATGTCCTCCGCTTTCTCTCCGGAACCGACGAGACGGGCAGCGGCGACGTCGAGTCCTTCGTCGCGCCCCGGATCGCCCAATTCCTTGCGCAAAAGCCATTCGTCGGCGCCCGCCGCCTCAACGATGGGCGCGTCATGGAGACCCGGTTCACGCCCACGCCTGCCGGCGGCGGCATCTACATGTACCGGGACGTCACCGAGCGCGCCGCATTCGAAGCGCAACTGGCCCAGAAGAGCGCGCTCCTCGAAGCCGCCCTCGAGAACATGGGCGAAGGCTTTTCGGTGTACGGTCCCGACCTTCGGCTGGTGATCCGCAGCAAGATCTGCATAGATATGCTGGAGCTGCCGCCCGCGCTGCTGCAGCCGGACACCTCGTTCGAGGAGGTGATGCGGTTCCGCGCCCAGCGCGGCGACTTCGGCGAAGGCGACGTCGAATCCCTGGTCGCCTTCCGCATCGCCCGATTCCGGGCGCAAGAGCCCTGGAGCGAGACGCGGCGCGATCGCAACGGCCGCGCGATCGAACTCCGGTTCAATCCCACGCCCGAAGGCGGCGGCGTCTTCATCTTTCACGACATCACCAAACGCGCCGACGCCGAGGCGAAACTGGCCCAGAGGACCGCGCTTCTCGAAACCACGCTGGAGAACACGGGCGACGGCATCGCGGTCTTCGGGCCGAATCTCGAGCTTCTGACCTACAACAGGGTCATTGCGGAGATGCTCGATCTGCGCGCGGCGATGTCGTCCGGCGTCTCTCTGGCGGAGATCATCCGGCTGCGCGCGAAGCGCGGCGACTTCGGCGACGTCGATCCGGACGCGAGCGTCCGTGAGCGGATCGGGCGGTTCCGGGCGCGAGCGCGCTGGAGCGAGAGGGTCGTGCTCGCCGGGCGTGTCGTCGACGTCCATTTCAATCCCATGCCCGACGGCGGCGGCGTCTACGTGATGCGCGACGTCACCGAACGCGCCGACGCCGAAGCCAAGCTCGCCGAGCGGACCGCGCTCCTCGAGGCGACCCTGGAGAACATGGGCGAGGGGATCTCGGTCTACGGCCCCGATCTGAGGCTGCGGACGTTCAACGCGGCCGCGGCGACGATGTTCGACGCGCCGGCCGAGCTCGGCCGGCCGGGAACTCCGTTCGCCGACATCGTTCGATTTCAGGCTTTGCGCGGCGACCTCGGCAATGTCGACGCGGAGGCGGCCGTGCTCGACAGGATCGCCCAGTTCCGCCGCCGGAAACCGTGGACCCGGACTCGCAGAACCCCTAACGGACGCGTGTTCGAAACCCGGTTCAATCCGACGCCCGACGGCGGCGGGATCTACATCTTCCGCGACGTCACCGAACGCGCCGAGCAGGATGCGAAGCTGGCGGAGAAGACCGCGCTCCTGGAAACGGTGCTGGAGAACATCGGCGAGGCGATCGCGGTCTACGGCCCCGACCTCAGGTTGCGCATGTGCAACGCGGTGATGGCGGACATGCTGGGCGCGCCGCCGGGACTGCTGACGCCCGGGGGGTCGCGCGAGGACCTGGTCCGGTTCTGCGCCGCCCGGGGCGACTACGGCGACAAGGACGTGGAGGAGGCCGTCCGCGAGCGCCTCGCCCGGTTCCGCGCGCAGGAGCCCAGGAGCGCGATGCGAACCATGCACGACGGCCGGCGGGTCGAAGCGTATTTCCGCCCGATGCCGGACCGGGGCGGCCTGTTCGTGCTGCACGACGTGACCGAACGCGAGCGCAACGAAGCGCGGATCCGGGAGGAGGAGGCGAAGTTCCGCAGCCTCGTCGAACAGGACGTCGCCGGAATCGTGATCGTCCGCGACGACGGAACGATCGGCTACTGCAACGGCTGCTTCGCCGGCATGATCGGATACGCGCGCGACGAACTCGTCGGTCGGCCGCTGCTGGATATCGTTCCCGAAGGCGAGCGTCCGGTGGTCATGCGTCATCTGCGCGGGCAGTTCGAGACCGGCGCCGTCGCGCAGATCGCCTCGACCCTGCGCGCCCGCGACGGCGGCGTCATCGAGATCCTCGTCAACGCCTCGCGGTCGACCGTCGAGGGCAGGTTGGCGTCGATCGCCATCGTTCTCGACGTGACCGCGCGCAACACGGCGCAACGGGCGCTCGCGTCGGCGGCGGCGATCCTCGCCGCGGTGCATGAATCGTCGCCCGACGGGATTCTGGTGGTCGACCCGGCGGCGCGGATTCTCTCTGTCAACAAGCGCTTCGGCGAGATCATGGACTTGCCCGCCGAGCTCCTGGCGCCGGGACGCGACGGGCCGGCGCTGGCGATGGCCGCCCAGCGCATGCTCGACGGCGAGGCGTTCCTGCGCGGGGTGCGGCATGACAGCGAGCATCCGGCGGAACTGGTTCACGACGAACTGACCCTGCGGGACGGCCGCGTGCTCGATCGCATCTCCTCCCCGCTCGAGACCGCCGACGGCGAGTTCCTGGGCCGCATCCTGTTCCTGCGCGACATCTCGCAGCGCCGCAGGGCCGAGGCCTCGCTGCGCGCCAGCGAGGAACGCTTCCGCATGCTGATCGAGGAGGCGCCCGACGCGATCCTGCTCATCGACTTCGACAACGATCGCCTCGTGGCCGCCAACAAGGCCGCCGAGCGGCTGTTCGGCGTGTCTCGCGAGGTGATTCTCGAGCGCGGCGCCCAGCATTTCCACGCGGCGCACCGACCCGATGCGCCGCCTTTGGCGCAATCCCTCGCCGAGCACAACGAACGCGCCCTCGCCGGCGAGGAAGTCAACTACGAGCGACGCATCCGCAGACCGTCGGGCGAAGAACGACTGACCCGCGTGACCCTCGTCCGGCTGCAGTCGAATGTCCGTCTGCTGCGCGCCAGCTACGTCGACGTCACCGACCAGCGGGCGGCGGAGGCGAAACTGTCCGAGGTCCTGCGCAGCGTGGTCGACCGTCAGGAAGAGGAACGCCAGCGGATCGCGCGCGAACTGCACGATTCCCTCGGGCAATACCTGGCGGCGGTGAACATCAAGCTGGAGACGTTCAATCAGGGCCTGGCGGTCGGGTCGCCGCTGCGCGCCGGGGTCGCCGATCTCAAGGGCCTGACCGGCGCGATCGGCAACGAGGTCAGCCGCCTCGCCTGGGAGATGCGCCCGACCGCGCTCGACGATATCGGCCTCGAGGCGGCGATCCAGCAATTCCTCGACGAGTGGGCGCGTCGCTCCGGGATGCGCTTCGACGTCCATCTGGCCCTGAAAGGACGAAGACTGCCCGGCAATGTCGAAACGGCGCTTTACAGGGTCTTGCAGGAGGGCATAACGAACATAGTCAAACACGCCCACGCCGGAAACGTCGGGGTCGTCCTGAAAGCTTCGGCGAACGATGTGGTCATGATCGTCGAGGACAATGGGGTCGGGTTCGACCCCGAGACTTTGACCCGCGCCTCTTCCCGCCTGGGGTTGCTCGGCATGCGCGAACGCCTGGCCGCTATCCACGGCGGCCTGGAGATCGAAACCAGGCCCGGCGAGGGGACGGCCCTCATCATCCGTGTGACGCTCGATGCCTCGACAGACACCCGTCGCTGAATTGCGTATCGTCGTGGCGGACGACCATCCCGTGGTCCTGGCGGGCGTCAAGGCGCTGATCGAATCGAGCGGGGACATGATCGTGGTCGGCGAGGCCGGGGACGGCGTGACCGCTGCGAGGCTCGCGACCGACCTGAAGCCGGACGTGCTGGTGCTCGACGTCTCGATGCCGGGCCTCGGCGGGACCAAGGTCGCCGAGCGGCTGAGGGAGGCCGCGCCGCGCACGCGGATCCTGGTGCATACGGTGCATGAAGACGTCGGCTATCTGCGGCAAATGCTCGAACTCGGCGTCAACGGCTACATTCTCAAGCGGTCCTCGGGCGACCAGCTCGTCCGCGCGATCCGGTTCGTCGCCGAGGGGGGCGTCTACATCGATCCGCTGATCGCCGGAAAGCTGCTCGGCGGGCCGTCGCAGAAGCAGGATATCGAAAACCGCCCGGGGGTGGAGTTGAGCGAGCGCGAGAACGAGGTTCTGAAACTCACCGCCGCCGGCTACAGCCACAAGGAGATCGCCACCCAGCTCAACGTCAGCGTCAAGTCGGTCGAAACCTACAAGGCGCGCGGCATGGAGAAGCTCGGGTTTCAGACGCGGGTCGAACTCGTCCGCTACGCATCGAGCAAAGGCTGGCTCGACGGGAGTTGACGAGGCGCGCGCGGCGACCCTGCGCCGGCTCAGGCCGTCGTCGCGAGACGACCCCGCCGCGCGGCGGACAGCGAGGTCCCGGTCCACCGCCGGAACGCATGGCGCCGCCGCCGTATCCGAGCAGTATGGCGATCTGGTCGAAGGCGAGTTCGCTCCCTTCCAGATAGCCGACGGCGAGACGACGCCGCAGGTCCGACAGCGTCGCGGGACATGTCGTTCCTTCCAGCGCCAGCGCCAGGGCCAGCGCTTTCGGATCGACCGCGAGCGCCCGCGCAACGCTTTCGATCGTCGGGGCGCCGCACGCCGTGGCGGAACAGTTCTCGATTCGCGCCGTGGGCGGCGCGGAGGCCAGTTCACCATCAATAGGAAGGGCTTCGCCCAGGCGCTGATCGACGTCGGCAAGTCGCCGACCCCGTTCGCTCACGCCGCCGACAACGCCGCCTCCTCGACCAGAAAGTCGCGCAGCGCCTTGATCCGCGGCGCCTGCGCCTCGTCCGGACGGCACAGGAAGTAATAGCCGAACGGCGTCGCGACGGCCGTCGAGAACGGCGCGACGAGCCGGCCGGCCGCCAGTTCGTCGGCGGCGATGGCGAGCGAGCTCAGGGCCACCCCCTGACCCTGCGCCGCCGCGCGCATCGCCATCGCCATGTTGTTGAAGAACACCCCGTGACGCGCTTCGACCGACCTCGCGCCCGCGGCCTTGAGCCAGTCGGACCAGGCCGGCCACGAGGGATAGGCGGAACTCCATTCGAGGTGGAGCAGCGTGTGGCGCGCGAGGTCCTCCGGCGAGCGCAGGGGGTTGTCGCCGCCGAGCAGGTCCGGCGAGCAGACAGGGAAGACGTTCTCCTTGAACAGGAGCGTGGTTGCGAGTCCGGCGAAGTCGCCCGCGCCCCAGCGGATCAATGCGTCGGCGGTTCCGGAATCGAGCGTGTCGTCGATCGGATTGGCGTCGAGCAGCACGTCGATCTCGGGGTGGCGGCCCTTGAACCGGCCGATCCGGCCGACGAGCCAGGTCGCCGCGAACGACGGGCTCGAGTTGATCACCAGAAACCGGCGTCCCTTCGCCTCGCGCATGGCGCGGGCGGCGCGCGCGAGAACGGCGAAGCCCTCGGCGAGGCCAGGGGCTCCGGCCGCGCCCGCCTCGGTCAGCGCGAGGCCGCGGCCGGAGCGCGCGACCAGGGGGACGCCGATCTCCTGCTCCAGCGCCCGCACCTGCTGCGCGACCGCGGCCTTGGTGACGTGAAGCTCCTCGGCCGCCCTGGCGAAGGACAGCTTGCGCGCGACCGCCTCGAACGCCCGCAGCGCGGTCAGCGGCGGAAGCCTGTGAACAGGACCCATCGTAAAGCCCACCTATCCCACCACGGCATAAACATTGCCTTGAAAGAACGCCAGTTCGCCATATATCGGGGTCCGACACAAGCGCATGACGCGCGGATTTGATATAGAGGTGCACGGATATGCTCGGGGCAGTCGCCGGATCGCAAGCTTCCCTTCGGCAAGGGGCAATCGCCGCGCCGTTTCGGATCAGTAAACAAATCCTAAACGCTTTGGCGGACCGCGCCTCGATCGCCGCCGAGCGCAGCCGATTCGCCGCGCTCCCGTCGCGCTATCTCGACGACGTCGGCATGACCGAGGCTGATCGCGCCGCGGCGATCGGCTACGAGGACGCGATCGTCGACGGCTGGCGCGTGGTCGCCTCGCACCTCTGAATTCAGGCCCCCGAATTCGTCGCGCGGCGGCGCAGGTTTCCTGCGCCGCCGCTTTCGCGTGGGCGCCCGCTCCCGATCGGCGCCGACGCTGGACGGCCCACGCTTGACGCGCGCCATGGGGCGTCGGAAAAGACCGGCTCAGGGTCAACCGGAACGTAGAATGACGCGCGTCACGCTGATCGACAACTATGACAGCTTCACCTTCAATCTCGTCCATTATCTGGGTGAGCTCGGCGCGGAGGTGAAAGTGTGGCGCAACGACGAGATCAGCGTCGCGGAGGCGCTCGCGGAGGCGCCGGGCGCGATCGTTCTGTCGCCCGGGCCGTGCACGCCGAACGAAGCCGGGATCTGCCTCGACCTCGTGCGCGAGGCGAGCGCGACGACGCCGATCTTGGGCGTGTGCCTCGGCCATCAGGCGATCGGCCAGGCCTTCGGCGGCGATGTCGTGCGCGCGCCCGCGCCCATGCACGGCAAGGTGTCGACGATCGCCCACAATGCGCGCGGCCTGTTCAGGGGTCTCAACGGGCCGTTCCAGGCGACGCGCTATCATTCGCTGGTCATAGAGCGTTCGACCGCCCCGGCCGACCTCGAGATCAGCGCCGAGACCGACGACGGGCTGATCATGGCGGTCGCGCATCGCGACCGGCCGGTTTACGGCGTGCAGTTTCATCCGGAAAGCATCGCCAGCGAGCACGGCCGCGACATCCTGCGCAATTTCCTCGATCTGGCCGCCGCTTTCCACGCGCGCGGGCAGACGCACTAGGGCGGCCCGCGGCTCATGGAATCGTTCAAGCCCCTGATCGCCAAGGTCGCGGCCGGCGCGACCCTCAGCCGGGCCGAGGCGGAGTCCGCCTTCAACGCCATCTTGTCGGGCGAGGTGACGCCGTCGCAGATGGGCGGCTTCCTGATGGCGCTGCGCGTGCGCGGCGAGACCGTCGACGAGATCACCGGCGCCGTCACCGCGATGCGGGCCAAGATGCTGGCGGTGCGGGCGCCCGAGGCGGCGATCGACATCGTCGGCACCGGCGGCGACAGCTCCGGCTCTTACAACGTCTCGACGCTGGCCGCGATCGTGGTCGCCGCCTGCGGCGTTCCGGTCGCCAAGCACGGCAATCGCGCCGCCTCCTCGCGGTCCGGCGCGGCCGACACGCTGACCGCGCTCGGCGTGAAGATCGGGCTCCCGCCCGAAGGCGTCGAACGGTGCCTGAGCGAAGCGGGAATCGGCTTCATGATGGCGCCGACGCACCACGCCGCCATGCGACACGTCGGGCCGACGCGGGTCGAGCTCGGCACGCGCACGATCTTCAATCTGCTCGGGCCGATGTCCAATCCGGCCGGCGTGCGGCGGCAGCTGATCGGCGTCTTCTCCGCCGCCTGGCTCGAGCCGATGGCGGAAGTGCTGCGCAATCTGGGCTCCGAGCGGGTCTGGATCACCTATGGTTCCGACGGGCTCGACGAGATCACCACGACCGGCCCGACCCGGGTGGTCGAACTGAAGAACGGCGTCATCCACGCCTTCGAGGTGACCCCGGAAGAGGCGGGACTCGAGCGCGCCGAGCCTTCGGCGCTCAAGGGCGGCGATCCCGCGCACAACGCGGAGGCGCTTCGCCTGGCGTTGAGCGGCGCGCCCGGCGCTTACCGGGACATCGCCCTGATCAACGCCGGCGCGGCCCTGGTCGTGGCCGGCAGGGCGGCTTCTCTCAAGGACGGCGTCGCGCAGGGCGCGGCGGCGATCGATTCGGGCGCGGCGCGGCGCGCGCTCGAGCGTCTGATCGCCGTGTCGAACGCTTGAGCGGGGGACGCCGATGACCGACATCCTGAAGAAGATCGAGGCCTACAAGCGGCGCGAGATCGCCGACGCCAAGGTCCGGGTGCCGCGCGGCACGCTCGAGCGCGAGATCGCCGGGCAGTCGCCGCCGCGCGGCTTCATCAAGGCGCTCGAGCGGGCGACCGAGGAGGGGCGGTTCGCGCTGATCGCCGAGATCAAGAAGGCGAGCCCGTCGAAGGGCCTGATCCGCGAGGACTTCGATCCGGAGGCGCTCGCCCGGGCCTATCAGGCGGGCGGCGCCGCCTGTCTCTCGGTGCTGACCGACGCCCCGTCCTTCCAGGGCGCGCCCGAGCATCTCGTCAAGGCGCGCCGGGCGACGCACCTGCCGATCCTGCGCAAGGACTTCCTGTTCGACCCCTATCAAGTGCTCGAGGCGCGCGCCTGGGGCGCCGACTGCATCCTGATCATCCTGGCCGCGGTCGACGACGAGACCGCCCGGATCCTCAACAAGGCCGCCCACGACCTCGGGCTCGACGTGCTGATCGAGACCCACACCGAGGCCGAACTCAAGCGCGCCCTGTCGCTGGAAGGGCGGCTGATCGGCGTCAACAACCGTGACCTGCACAGTTTCGAAACCTCGCTCGAGGTGTGCGAGCGGCTGAAGCCGCTGGCGCCTGCGGACAAGATCGTCGTCGCCGAGAGCGGCATCGCCACCCACGCCGACTGCAAGCGCCTGGCGCGCGCCGGCATCGAGACCTTCCTCGTGGGCGAAGCGCTGATGCGCCACGAGGACGTGGCCGCGGCGACCCGGACCCTGCTGACGGGGATGTGAGGGGTAGCCGACCGTCCTTCTTCGGACGGGTCGCGTAAGCCGGGCCGCCAGAGGGCCCGAGCCGTCTCGGCTCGCGAATTGAGCCTTTGCAGTGGGTTGCGACGCGTTCTGGTTCCGCGCGTAAGTCCCAAGCCGGCCGCGAACAGCGCCGTCATGGCGAGTGCGTGCGGGCGTGCGGCGGGACTGCGGTTGCGGAAAGCGTCCGGCTCGGCGATGGGGTCGGACAAGCGCGGGTCTCGCTCCGGGTTAATGAGAACAAAGGTGGAACATACTTGAGCGGCTGTCAAGGACTTGTTCGCCATGCATGGATAGCAACCTCGGAGGACGTCATGTTGGCGTTGCGCTTGCCCCCCCGACCTCGAAAGCCGCCCGGACGCGCTCGCGCGTCGGACCGGCCGCTCGATGAGGGTCTCTGCGCGCGAACCGCCGACGCCGCATTCCGGCAGGCGAGGGGACTGCACGTGGAGAATTGGCAGGAAGAGCGGCGACCGAGCTTCGCGAGTTCGCCGTGTCATGGCCAAACAGAAAGACCGCCCGGAGGCGGCCTCTCGAGCGTAAATGCCGTTACGATCAGGCGGCGACTGGAGCGCCCGTGCGCCACCGATTGCCGATGCAGCCGAGGCCGGCGAAGCCGATGATCATGAGCGCCCACGTGGAGGGTTCGGGAGCGTCGCTGGCGACGGCTGTCCAACTGCCTGGATTGGAAAAGGTCGATGCTTCGGCGTACTCCTCGCACTGATTGAATGGGCATTGCCAAAGCTGGACCTGATCTTGGGTTGAAGCGTGATTTCCCACGAGGTCGTTGATCGCAGTGACCGAATCCCCAAGACCATACGAAGTGAAAACTTGACGTGCGTTCGTGCCGGGAGTCGAAGACGTTCCGTAGGAGTACCAGGCAAAGATCGCCCACTCCGAGATTTGACCCGTGGAGTTGGTGTCTACGACCGCTATGATCGAGGACAAAGGCCCGTTCGAAAACGACTCGATGCCGTCCGACGCCGTGAACGACGTCGGTTCGACGGCGCCGCTGAAATTGTCGCCGAGAGCGGACGGCAGGGTGAAGGACAGGGCCGCATAATCTGAGCTGGTGTAGGTGGGACTGTCAAACTGAGTGAAAGGATCCCCGACGTAGGCGTACGTCTCGGACGCTCCGGCGCCAACGATCGGCATCGCCGCGAAAAGAGCGAACGCCGCGATCGTGCTTCGTCCCCATTTCATGTCGGACCTCGTGAATGTTCCCCAAACCGGGTTCTGGTCAGGCCAGTCTGACGCGGAAGCGCACCGCAAAGCGGCGAGCGTGAAGCTGGGCCGTTCGTAGAATACAAGGTTGGCTTCGGCAAAAGTCAACATGAAAAACATACGCCGTCGCCCGCTATGCCAGCTGATCGTCGTCTCCGGCTGTCTCCTTCGCGCAAGAAGCGGCCATTTGCCGAGGGCATGGTGAACGCGGGAGACCGACCCTGAGCAGACTTCGCCATCGGCGCAATTTCGCTCACGCAAAGAATGACTTGAAAAGGGCAAGTTTCGATCCCGTGAGCGGCATCGCCACCCACGCCGACTGCAAGCGCCTGGCGCGCGCCGGCATCGAGACCTTCCTCGTGGGCGAAGCGCTGATGCGCCACGAGGACGTGGCCGCGGCGAC
>NZ_QNRK01000009.1:0-3035 GCF_003315135.1 Roseiarcus fermentans | reverse complement strand
GCCACCCACGCCGACTGCAAGCGCCTGGCGCGCGCCGGCATCGAGACCTTCCTCGTGGGCGAAGCGCTGATGCGCCACGAGGACGTGGCCGCGGCGACGCGGACCCTGCTGACGGGGATGTGAGCCGCCGCCCCCCTCTCCTTTCGGGAGAGGGACCGCCGGGTGAAGCCCGGCAGGGTGAGGGTTCGGAACGCCGACGTTCGGCGTGGCCGGCCCCCGCCTGGCCGCTTCGCGGCCTGTCCGCTCCCGGGGGAGAGGCGTTGCGAACTGCCCGGCTGGTTCTGAGCGCGGCCCGGCGCTTCCGGGGACGCCGATCCCGCGCTATGGTGGAAAGCAAGAAAAAGTAAGGCAGACATGTCCCTCGACATCAAGAACCTGAGGCGCATGCGCTCGCCCAGCGCGTCGCCAGGCTCACCGGCGAGACGCTGACCGAGGCGGTGACGACCGCGCTGCGCGAGCGGATCGAGCGGATCGAGAAGAGCCGGGGCTTCGACGAAGACCTCTATCGGAGGCTCAGGGCGATCGCCAAGGAGTGCCGCGCGCTCATGAAAGAGCCGTACCTGTCCGCCGAGATCGGCGATCTGCTGTATGACGAACGCGGCCTGCCGAGGGGATCGTCGACAGTTCCGCTCTCGTCGCCGTCATCCGCGACGAACCCGACGCCGAACGGTTCTTCGCCGCCTTGAGCGACCGGAGCATCCCCAAGCGGATGTCCGCCGCGAACGATCTGGAAGCGGCGATCGTCATCGACGGCTCGCGAAGCCCGATCGCGAGCCGGCGCCTCGACGAGGCGATCGCCGATGCGGCCATCGTCATCGAGCCGGTCACGCGCGAGCAGGCCGAGATCGCCCGCGCAGCCTATCGCGACTTCGGCAAGGGGAGCGGCCATCCGGCGGGCCTGAATTTCGGCGACTGCTTCGCCTATGCCCTCGCCAAGGCGGCGCGCGAGCCGCTGTTGTTCAAGGGCGAGGACTTTTCCCGGACCGATGTCGCGGCGGCGTAAGGCAGGAACCCGGCGAGGATTTGTATCTGCCGAGACGGGCGCCGAAGCGCGACCGTCATCGCGAGCGAAGCGAAGCGATCCAGACGCCGCTGGGCTGCTGTTGTGGCCCCCGGACACATCCCCGCCGCCTTCGGGCTCAGCCCGATGACGGCGCACAGGCGGCGCCGTCTTTGGAAGTTTTGACCGCCCGGGGATTTGCGTGCGCTCGGAGTCGGGCTTTGCGTCGTTTGCGCAGAAGGTGGACAATCCTAGCCGCAACGTGAGCTGCGTCGTGGATTGCTCTTATGTCCTTCGTCAAGAGGTCGGACACGCGATCTCGTCTCCGCTCCTTGTTGGGAGGAAGGATGGCCTCGGATGATTGCGCAGGGGTGGACTCCCCACCGTTTATCAAGCGGCTTTTTGGGCTGCGAGGGCGGGATCGAACAGCGCGCCGGTTCTGAGCATGGCGCAGGCGACATTGAGGTTCCGGTCGGCGACGGAGCGGAGGGCTCGGCCGTGAGAGTGGCCGCGCCTGCGCAACTCGGCGTATTTGGCGCGACTTCTCGGGTCATGCTGCACGGCGACGCGGGCCCAGTGATAAAGGGCGTTGGCGAGGCGATTGTCGCGGGCCTGGCGGCGCACGACGATGCAACTCTTTCCAGATCTCTTGGTCACCGGCGCGACCCCTGCCAAACTTCGCAAGGCGGGGTAATCTCGCCGTTGCAGAGGCTCCCAGGCTTCGGCGAGCAGCGTGGCGAGGACGGTCCTTCCCACTCCCGGCAAGGATGCGAGGATCGCCGCGTCATGCTGCTTCTCCTGCCCCGGCTCGCTCTCCTCACTGGCCGCGAGGCTGTCGATGAGCGCGCCGATCTTGCGGTCGGCCTCCTTGATCTGGCGGTTGACGAGCTTGAGGCGGGGGAGGATCGAGGCGACATGGGCGCTGGCGGCCTCGACGGTTCCAGGCGCGAGCCCAGGCGGCGTCGCGCGCGCGGCTTTCAGGATCGCGGCGGCGTCGAAGCGACGAATACGCCGCTCTTTGAGGAACTGGGCGACCCGGACCTCGCGCAGCCGGGCGGCCCTGGCCGGCGTCGGTGCGATGCCGAGGAAGTCGAGCAGCCATTCGGCGCCGCAATCCTCCTCGAGCTCGAGGAGCGCCGGAAAATAGCGCCAGAGCTGCGCCCGCAGGCGGTTGGCCAGGCGAATGCGCTCGAAGCCGAGTTCGTCGGCGATGCGCGACCATTCGCGCAACTCGACCACGATGGGATCGCCGGCGGCGAGCTTGCGAAAGCAGCGCGGATCGGTGCGCAGGCTGGAGGCCATCACCTCGGCGTCGCGGCTGTCGTCCTTGGCGCCGGACATCGAGAACCGGTCGCGGAAACGGTCCATCTGCTTGGGATTGATCGCGTGAACGGCGAAGCCGCGCTCGATCAACGTCTCGACGACGGGGCCGTGCGGGACTTCGATCGCGACGAAGACCTGTCCCGCCATTTCGGCGCCGCTGGTCGTCAGCAACCAGTCGGCCATCTCGGCGAGCCCCTCGCCGCTGTGCTTGAAAAACTTCTGGCCGAGTTTTCGGCCTTCGTCGTCGGTCAGGAAGACGCAATGGCTCTGGCTTCCCCAGTCGACGCCGGCATACCACCGTTTCGGATCGCTCATGGACGCACCTCACACGCACCGTCGAGCCGCCGCAATCGTCGTCGGTCCCTGTACTGGCGCTCGGGGCGGCGACCGCTTCCGGCGCGAACTCCCCACGGGACGTCGATCACGGCCAATCCCTCGGGGCACAAGTCCCCCCCAGGTGGTCACGCCACAGGGGGCGATGGGTCGCTCCCGAGAGATCGGCTCGGTCCCA
Organism: Roseiarcus fermentans; assembly: GCF_003315135.1. GTDB lineage: Bacteria > Pseudomonadota > Alphaproteobacteria > Rhizobiales > Beijerinckiaceae > Roseiarcus > Roseiarcus fermentans. The sequence goes on along the minus strand of NZ_QNRK01000009.1, from coordinate 201 downwards.
GAACCTTACGCCTTTTCGCGCCCGCCGGTGTTCTTGCTGCGTTCCGCTGCGCTACACTGCGCAAGAACACCGGCGTCAGGTTCCGAAACCGCGTGTGGAAGGTACAGGGGGCGAAGCCTGTTGGACGTCGGTGATCAAACTCTAATACGCGGGTTTGTTCCGCATGTCCGAGTTGCGTCCGGGGCTGCTCCGCGTCTTCGT
>NZ_QNRK01000008.1 GCF_003315135.1 Roseiarcus fermentans | reverse complement strand
CTTCCGTCCGGCGCATCTCAGACCCCCCAAAGGGACCGACGCTACCGGACAGATCGTGCGCTACCTAAACCGGACATATCATGTGCTACCGACAGAACGCTCTCTTGCACTTTGCCGCGTCGCGCGCCGCAGGTATCATGTCCCGTCGATCCTGAGAGCGACGAAAGACCCGGTTTTAAGATGGAATATACGCGCATCGCCGCTATCCCGGCCGTGATGATGGGAAAGCCCTGCATCAAGGGGACGCGCATCAGCGTGGAGTCGATCCTCCGCAAGCTCGGAGCGGGACGGTCGTTCGCTGATATCCTCGAGGCCTACCCGCAGATTACTGAGGACGATCTGAGGGCCGCGCTGGCGTTCGCCGCCGACTATCTTCAACACGAAACTGTGCTGGCCGCCCAGTGACTCGCTTCCTGGCGGACGAAAATGTATCCCGTCTCGTCATCGAAAGGATCAGCGCCACTGGTCATGACGTCGTTTCGGTTGCGACAACGAGTCCGGGCGCTTCCGACAGCGATCTTCTCGCGCTTGCCATCGCGGAGAACCGAATTCTCGTTACGGAGGATCGTGACTTTGGCGAATAGGTCGTTCGCCAGCGAAGTCCGGTGCTCGGCGTCGTTCTTTTGGAACTCGATCGAATGTCGAATGCGGCTGAGGCGCAAGCGGTAGCCGCAGTGCTCGCTGCGCATTTGGACAAGCTCCCCGGCTCTCTTGTCGTGATCGAGCCGGGCCGTGTACGTACACGACCTCTGCCGGGGTCGGCCACCCCGTGACCGTGATCGCCGACCCGCCGCCTCACCCCAGCGGCGACGGCGCGGTGCAGCGCCGGTCGAGCAGCGCCTCGGCCCCGGAATGGCGCAACTCGCCGCGCACGCCCTCGAAAAACGCCAGGATCAGGAAGTCGTCCTCGCCGCGGACGCGCGCCCCGACCGTCATCACCATCAGCCGGTCCGGATGGTCCGCGGCGCCCGCGAACCCCTGCGCTGCGAGGCGAAACGGGTTCAGGCGCGCGAACTCGGCTTCGCGGACGCGCTCGCCGAAATAGACCTCGTGCGGAAGGACGGCGCCGACGCGCGTCCACACGCCGAGCGGCATCGTCCGGGCGGCCTCGGCGAGGAAGCGCCGCGCCTCCGGCGGCAGGCAGCCGATGTGGATGTGGAGTTGGTCCTGGGAGCGCGCGCTCCTGGCGTTGACGACCAGAACGACGTCGTCGCGCGGCGGCGGTTCGCCGTCCGGACCCTTGAGAAAGGCGCGCGCGCGCCAGGCGGCGGCGAAATAGTTCGGGGCCTTGTCCGACTGAAGGAACGGGTCCTCGATTCCGACTGTCTGGCGGGTCGGCGACAGGATCAGATCGTCCCTGCGCAGCGGACGCAGGACCGCGACGCCGAGGTTCGGGTCGCCGCCGGGAAGCTCGACCTTCAGACAGGGAAACGACACCCCCAGGAGCCGGTAGGCGGAGACGCAGGTGCGCACGACCGGCCACAGCCGGTTGCGGTCGGCCGCCTCGGCCGCGCCGGCCGCAATCAGAAGCGCCGCCGTCGTCAGGCGGCGCAAGGCTCGCAACATCAAATCGCCCCGCGCTCGTCGGGGCCGCGTCCCGCCCGCGCCCCGTGTCGAGGCCTAGCACGCGGGTCGGTTCCCGGGCCAGTGTCGGGCGCGGCGCCGTGCGGCTCGCACGGCTCTCTCCGACATGAGGGTCGGATAGCGCCACAGGAACATCCAGGCCGGCGTCATCGCGAGGCGCGAAGCGACGTGGCCCGTCATCGCGAGGAGCGAAGCGACGTGGCGACCCAGGGGGGCGGGCCAACGTCTGCCGTATGCCGGGCGGCGCCGCGCTGCAACGTCGGCGCGGGCGGCCCCTGGATCGCCGCGTCGCCCTTCGGGCTCCTCGCGAGGACGCGCCGCGTCGCCCTTCGGGCTCCTCGCGATGACGGGCCACGTCGCCCTTCGGGCTCCTCGCGATGACGAGCCGCGTCGTCTTCGGCTCGCGATGACGGCGGGAGGCGTCATCGCCCCACCGCCGGCGGTTCGAGGGCGCCCGTGTCCGCGAGTTTTCGTTCGTGTCACCCCGCGCCGAGGCCGCCCTTCTGACGCAGGAACGCGATCACCGCGTCGACGCCTTCCCCGGTCTTCATGTTGGTCATCACGAACGGCCGCGCCTTGCGCTGGGTCTTGGCGTCGCGCGCCATCACCTCGAGGCTCGCGCCGACATACGGGGCGAGGTCGGTCTTGTTGATGACGAGCAGGTCCGAGCGGGTGATCCCCGGCCCGCCTTTGCGCGGGATCTTTTCGCCGCCCGAGACGTCGATGACGTAGATGGTCAGGTCGGCGAGTTCGGGCGAGAAGGTGGCGGCGAGATTGTCGCCGCCCGATTCGATCAGAATGAGGTCGAGGCCGGGGAAGCGCTTGCGCATGTCGGCGACGGCGGCGAGGTTGATCGAGGCGTCTTCGCGGATGGCGGTGTGCGGGCAGCCTCCGGTCTCGACCCCCATGATGCGCTCGGACGGCAGCGCGCCCGCCTCGACCAGAATGCGGGCGTCTTCCTTGGTGTAGATGTCGTTGGTGATCGCCGCGACGTCGAGTTCGTCGCGGAGGCGCTTGCACAATTGTTCCATCAGGGCGGTCTTGCCGGAGCCGACGGGGCCGCCGACGCCGACGCGGAGGGGGTTCTTGGGTGAGGTCATGGGAGGGTCCAATCGGGAAGTGGTCGCGCTGGCTCGTCGCCCTCCTTAGCAAACTCCCGACCGAGAGGCGCAGGGAACTGAGTGCGGGCGTGCGCGATAGCGCCGATCGTGCTAGAGAGAGGTTCCGAAGCAGATCCGTTTTGGACCCTCATGCCGGTCGATCTTTCGATCAAGAACGCTCCCGATGACGTCGTCCAGCGCCTGCGGCGGCGAGCGGAACGCAATCGTCGTTCGTTGCAAGGCGAACTGCTCGCCATCCTTGAAGAGGCCGTTCGCCCCGAGCGGAGCTTAAGTCCCGGCGAATTGCTGGCCGAAGTCCGCCGTCTCGGAGTCGGCACGCCGGCCGAGGCGGCCGGCATTGTCCGGGCCGACCGTGACAGAGGTTGAGGTTGTCGACGCGTCGGCGCTTGCCGCGCTGCTGTTCGGCGAGCCGGATGCGGAGGCGGTGGCCGCGCAGCTCGAGGGCGCCCGTCTCGTCGCGCCTCCCTTGCTCGGCTTCGAACTCGCGAACGTCTGTCTCACCAAGATGAGGCGTGATCCCCGTCAGCGGGAGAGCCTGCGCGCAGCGTATCGACTCGCGCCAGCTCTGTCTGTCGAAGCCATCGCCGTCGATCACGACGCCGTCCTCGGCCTGGCCGAGACAACCGGATTGACCGCTTACGACGCGAGTTATCTTTGGCTTTCGCGCGTCTTGGGCGCCAATCTGGTGACGCTGGATCGAAAGCTTGCGGCAGCCGCGACACAATAATTATTATTTGGGAACTCCTAACTTGCCGCTCGGCGGACCCCCTCCACCAGCCTTCGGCTGGTCCCCCTCCCCCGTTCCGCTTCGCTTCACGGGGGAGGAAAGCGCGCCGGCGCCGATGTCCTCCCCTGCGAAGCGAGGGAGGGGGACCATGCGAAGCATGGTGGTGGGGGCAAACGCCAAGGCTTGGGTGTTACGTTATTTGTTAAATTAGCCAATCAGCAAAGATTCCGCGATCACGACCGAAACAGCCGCGAATATTGCGTCTCGTGGCGCATCGAGCCGATGTCGGCGCGGAAGGCGCACGAACCGAGGTCGGCCAGCGTCGAGGACGCCGCCTCGCGGGCGAGCGCGCGGATGCGCGGGACCAGCGTCGCCTGAATTTTCTGCCCGTCGGTCTGGCCGATCGGCCCGAGGCGCACGGCGGCCGAGACGGCCGCCGCAACCTGCGCCAGGACAAAGGCCTGAAGGCTCGCTTCGATCGGCAGGCCGTGCCCGGCGGCGGCGGCGGCGACGGCCGCCGGATAGGCGACGCGCGCCTCGTCGGCGAGACGGCGCAGCGGCGCGCAGTCCCAGGGCGCGCGGGCGGCGGTGACGAAAGCCGCGCCTTGCGCCGTCGTCTCGAGCCGCCGCTCGGCGGAGCCCGCGAGCGCGACGGCGAGCGCGTTGGCGTCGATGAGCGCGGTCCAGTCCTCGGCGGCTGCGGCGCGAAAACTCTCGGCGAACAGGATCGCGTCGGCGCGCGGCGCGCCGAACGTCAGGCAATCGACCAGCCAGCCGCCGAGCGAGCGCGCGTCGTGGACGTCGCCGTTCTCCACCGCCCATTCGAGCCCCTGCGAATAGGCGAACGAGCCGACCGGAAAGGCCGGCGACAGCCACAGCATCAGCGGCAACAGCGCGGCGTCGAGGTCCGGGTCGGGCGGGGAAGCGTTCATCCGTTCTCCCCGCTCGGCGTCACGGGGGTCGCGGCGCCCCGTCCCCAGCTTTGCCGGGGACGGGGGCGCGAAGCGCCGGACGGGGTGTGGGCCGTCACATCAACCTTGCCGTCGCCTGCAAGGGTCGACCCGTCCGTGCCCGTCCTTCGCCGCGAGGCGAGCGGAACGATCGATGACGATGGTCCGCCGCAAGTCGCATTGCATGAGCGCCGCCGCCAGGCCTTCAATGACGGCGTCCTGCCCACCACACCCCATCCGGCCCTACGGGCCGCCTTTCCCAGCAAAGCTGGGGAAGGGGTACGAGACATGCGCAATCGCGCCCGGCTCCGGTCAATGGCCGTGACCGCGCTCGGCGTCGTGGTCGTGGTCGTGATGATGGTCGGGGTGATCGCAGGCGCCGTGATCGTGGTCGTGGTCGTGATCATGGTCATGGTCGTGGTCGTGGTCGTGGTCGTGGCGGCCGTGATCGTGCCCATGGTGATCGTGGCCATGCCCGTGCGGCGCTTCCGCCTGCACGTAGGCGCCGCCCTCCGGGTTGAACGGCGCCTCGACCGGGACGACGCGGGCGCCGAGGCCCTTCGCCATCTCCTCGATGACGGAATCGCGGCGGATGCGCAGCGCCTTCGGGGTCATCTCGACGGCGAGGTGGCGGTTGCCGAGGTGCCAGGCGACGCGCATCAGCGCATGGCTGTCGGCGGCCCTGATCTCGGCCAGCGGTTCGGGGGCGGCGACGACCTCGACGATCCGGCCGTCCTCGAGCCGGAGACCGTCGCCGCCGCGCAGCATCGCGGCCTCCGCGAGGTCGAGCAGGAAGGCGAGTCCGCCGACGCCGGTCATGACGAAGCGGCGGCGATAGCGCTCGTCGAAGTCCAGCACCACGCTGTCGACCGGCGCGCCCGTCCACGAACCCGCCGGAAGAATCGTATCCGCCCGCACCATGTCCGCTCCTCAAAGCCCACCGCCGGCCGGATTGGACGCGGCGAAAACGCCAGCCGGCCTGTAAGCCGGGTTCTGTATGGCCGGAGCCTTGCGGCCCCGACGTGACGGCCATTCCTCTGGGACGCCCGTCTCCGGGCGCCTCGAGCAACCAACCCGAGCGACTGGCCCACGGACAGGCCCGCGGCGTGAGCCGCGCGTCGCTCCTATTCGGTTTTGCTCCCGGCGGGGCTTGCCATGCCGCCGACGTTGCCGCCGACGCGGTGCGCTCTTACCGCACCCTTTCACCCTTGCCTCGCGAAGGCCTTGCGGCCTGAATCGAGGCGGTTTGCTTTCTGTGGCGCTTTCCCTGGGGTCGCCCCCGCCGGACGTTATCCGGCGCCGTATCCGTATGGAGCCCGGACTTTCCTCCGCTCATCGCGGCGGCCGTCCGGCCGACTGGCCAAGCTGCGAATAGGAGGCGCGGGCGGCGCCGGTCAAGCGGAAAGGCGCCGCGCGGCGGCGAATGCGCGGCGGGATCGTGCAAGGAACGGGAACAAAAGCAACATTGCCGCCGTTTCGTCGCGGTCCAGGGGGTGTGCGAATGCCGAACGCCGCGTTCATTGCAGCGTCAATCCGTTTATGGAAATGTGCGGCGCGCGGGCGGCTGGCCCGCTTGGCGGGCGCCCCGCGCGCACAAGGGCGCCGGATTGGGATTCGAGACCGATCGGTCGGGAGATCATACCCCATGAAATCAATGTTGGCTCTTTCGCTGGCGTTCGCGGCTGCGCTGTCGGTGTCGGCCTGCCAGACGCCGCAGCAGACGAACGCGCTCGCCGGCGGGGCGCTGGGGGGCGGCGCGGGCGCGCTCATCGGCTCCGCGGTCTCGGGCGGAAGCCCGGGCGGGACGCTCGCCGGCGCGGCGATCGGCGCGGCGTCCGGCGCGATGATCGGCGCCGCGGCGACGCCGACCTATCAGGGCAATTGCGCGCGCTGGGGTTACGACTACAACGGCAACCGCATTTGCATCGCCTATTACTGAGCGGAGGCGCGCGGCGACACGCCGCCGGACCCGGCAAAAGTCAAAGGGGAAGTTCCATGAAAACGGTGTTGGCTCTCGCGACGGCGCTCGCCGCCGCCCTGGCGCTGTCGGCCTGCCAGACGCAGCAGCAGACGAACGCGCTCGCCGGCGGCGCCCTCGGCGGCGGCGCCGGCGCGCTGATCGGATCGGCGGTGTCGCACGGCAGCCCCGGCGGGACGCTCGCCGGCGCGGCGCTCGGCGCCGGGACCGGGGCGCTGCTCGGCTCGTCGCTGACCCCCAGCAATCCCGGCTACGCGCCGCCGCCGCCTCCGGGGCCGGGCTACTACGCCCCGCCGCCGCAGCAGGGCTATTACGCGCCGCCGCCGGGCCCGGGGCCGGGCGGCTGCGCGCGCTGGGGCTACGACTACAACGGCAATCGCATCTGCATCGCCTATTACTGATACCTGACGAAAAACCCTTCGGGGGCCGGCGGGGCGCACAGCAAGGACGGGAGTATGGCATCGATGAACAGGATCACGACGCTTTTGCTTGCCCTCGCGGCCGCCGCCTCGGTCTCCGCCTGCCAGACGCCGCAGCAGACCAACGCGCTCGCCGGCGGCGCGCTCGGCGCCGGCGCCGGCGCGCTGGTCGGCTCGGCGGTCACCCACGGCAGCGCCGGCGGCGCGCTCGCGGGCGCGGCGATCGGCGCCGGCTCCGGCGCGCTGATCGGCTCGGCCGCCACGCCCCAGCCGACCGGACAATGCGCGCGCTGGGGATACGACTACAACGGCAATCAGGTCTGTACCGCCTATTACTGAGGCGAATGCGGCGCTATAGTCGGCAGTCGCCGGATTCGTTTCGCTTTTCCGGCGTCGGGCCATAGGTTGGGGAATCTGCACATGACAATGAAAATGGTCGCCCTCGCAATGGCGCTCGCCGGCGCGTTCTCGGTTTCGGGCTGCGCGACGCAGCAACAGCAGAACGGCACGCTCATCGGCGGCGCGCTCGGCGCGGGCACCGGCGCGCTGGTCGGGTCGGCGGTGTCCGGCGGCTCCGTGGGCGGGGCGCTCGCGGGCGCAGCCATCGGCGGCGTCGGCGGCGCCCTGGTCGGCAACGCCGTGACGGCCCCGCGCCACTGCGCGCGCCACGGCTACGACGCCTACGGCAACCGCATCTGCGTCGCCTGGTACAACTGACGCGACGGCATGAAACCGCGCGGCGGGACCGGAATCCTCCTGTCGAGAGGCGGGATATGACGTCCGGTCCCGTCTGCGACAGTCCGCTCGCGTCCGCGTTCCTCGCCTCGCCCAATTTCGGCGACCGGCGGGGAGCCGGGAGACCGAACGCGATCGTCCTCCACTACACCGGGATGCCGACGGCGGAGGCGGCGCTGGCGCTGCTCGTCGATCCGGCCTCGCAGGTGTCGGCGCATTACCTCGTCCACGAGGACGGGCGGATCGTCCAGCTCGTCGCCGAGCGCGACCGCGCCTGGCACGCCGGCAAGGGGCTCTGGAAGGGCGACAGCGACCTGAACTCCGCGTCCGTCGGGATCGAGATCGTCAATCCCGGCCACGACGGCGGCGCGCCGCCTTTTTCCGACGCGCAGATCGACGCGACCATCGCGCTATGCCGCGACATCGGCTCGCGCTGGACAATTCCCGCCGAGCGGGTGCTCGCCCATTCCGACATCGCGCCGACGCGCAAGCGCGATCCCGGGGAAGTCTTTCCGTGGCGGCGGCTGTTTGCGGCCGGCGTCGGGCATTGGGTCGAGCCGGCGCCGGTCGCCGGCGGGCCGCTGTTCCGACCCGGGGAGGAAGGGCCGCCGGTCAGGGCGCTGCAGGCGCTGCTGGCGCTCTACGGCTACGGGGTCGAGCTTTCCGGCGTCTGCGACCGTCACACCCGCGCCGTGGTGACGGCGTTCCAGCGCCATTTTCGGCCCGCGCTCGTGGACGGCGACGCGGACGCGTCGACGGTCGCGACGCTGAAGGCGCTGATCGAGGGGCTGGCGAAGCGGCGCCCGTAGCCGCCGGCTGACGCGGTCGACGGCCGTGTCTTGCGGCCTCACCCCTTCAGCACCGCCTCGTAGGTCTCCCGCACCTTCCGCCGCCGCTCGTCGAGCGCGGCGATGAACGCCTCGAAATCCGGGAAGCCGCTCGAGGCGGCGATCCGGCGCTTGACGCCGGAGGCGGCGGTCTTCGGGTCGAACGGCCCGGAGATGGCGAGGCGCATAAACTGGGTGGCGTCGGTGTAGAGCCGGTGCGCCTCGAGCAGCGTCTCGACATGGCGAGAATCGAGCAGCTTCGCCCGGCCGGCCTTGTCGATCGCGGCCCGTGTCGACACGTCGAGGATGTCCGGCCTGTCGTGGCCGAAGGCGAGGGCGAGGTACTGGGCGACGAACTCGATGTCCATCAACCCGCCCTTGACCAGCTTCAAGTCCCAGGGGTCGCTCTCGCCCTTCTCCCGGGCGATCAGCGCGCGCATCGTCGTCACCTCCCGGGCGACCTCGCCCGGATCGCGCCTGCGCGTGAGCGTGGCGCGGATCGCCTTCGTCGCCTCGGCCGCGAGGCTCGCCTCGCCCGCCACGATTCGGGCGCGCGTCAGGGCCATGTGCTCCCAGGTCTCGGCCTCGTCGCGCTGGTAGCGGGCGAAGGCGGAGAACTGGGTGGCGAGCGGCCCCTTGCGGCCGGAGGGCCTCAAACGCATGTCGACCTCGTAGAGCGCGCCGCGGCGGGTCTTGGCGGTCAGCGCGGCGAGCAGGCGCTGGGTGAAGCGGGCGTAATAGACCCCGGGGCCGAGCGGCCGCGCGCCGTCCGATTCGCCGGCGGTCTCGGGGAAGTCGTAGATCAGGATCAAGTCGAGATCCGAGGCCGCGGTCATCTCGCGCGAGCCGAGCTTGCCCATCGCCAGCACGGCGACCCGGCCGCCGGCGATCACGCCGTGGTCTTGGGCGAAATCCGCCGCGACCCGCTTCAACAGCGCCCCGACCATGGCGGCGGCGAGCGCGCTGTAGGCCTGGCCGGCGCGGTCGGGATCGAGCCGGCCCGACAAGAGATTGAGCCCGATCAGGAACATCTCCTCGGCGGCGAAGTCGCGCGCCCGGTCGAGCGCGTCCTCGAAGTTGCGCGCCTGCCCGACATAGGTCTCGGCGCGCAGGCGGGTCGCCTCCTCGCGAAAACTGTCCTCGAAGTCGATCGTCCGGTCCGGGTCGATCGCGGCGTCGAGCACGTGCGGGCGGGACGCGATCACCTCGGCGAGCCGGGGCGCGGAGCCGAGCACGTCGCCGAAGAGTTCGCGCAACCGCTCGTTGGAGCGCAAGATCGACAGCAGCTCGACGGACGCGGTCATGTGCGCCATCGCGGCGTCGAAGGCGGCGAGCGCCGCGGCGGGATCGCCGGAGCCGGCGAAGGCCTCGAGCAGCGCCGGCGTCAGCTCCGTCAGGACCTCGCGGGCGCGCGGGCTGCGCACGCCGGCGCGGCGGCCGAAGTGCCAGCCGCGGATCGTCTCCGCCGCCGCCTCCGGGTGCTGGAAGCCGAGGCGACGAAGCGTCGCGAGCGTCGCCGGATCGTCGGTCACGCCGGTGAAGACGAGGCTGCCGGAGGCGACGCTGAGGGCCGGGGCGTCCTCGAACAGCCGCGCATAGTGCGTCTCGACCCGGGTCAGGTGGAACGTCAGGTCGCGGGCGAAGGATTCCAGCCGGCCGTAGCCGCAGAAGCGGGCGAAGCGGGCGAGGTCGGCGCGCTCGAACGGCAGGCGCTGCGTCTGCTCGTCGGCCACCATCTGCAGCCTGTGCTCGACCGTGCGCAGGAAGCCATAGGCTTCGGTCAGGTCGCTGACCGCTTCCGCCGTCACCCACTTCTCGGCGTAGAGCTCCTTCAGCATGTCGAGCGTGCGCCGCCCGCGCATGCGCGGCCGCCGCCCGCCGAAGATCAGCTGCTGCGTCTGGACGAAGAACTCGACCTCGCGGATGCCGCCGCGGCCGAGCTTGACGTCGTGGCCGGCGACCACCACCCGCTCGTGGCCGCGAACGGCGTGGATCTGCCGCTTCATCGCGTGGATGTCGGCGATCGCGGCGTAGTCGAAATACTTGCGCCAGACGAACGGCGAAAGGTCGGCGAGGAAGCGGTCGCCGAGCTCGAGGTCGCCCGCCGCCGGGCGCGCCTTGATCATCGCCGCCCGCTCCCAGTTCTGGCCGAGCGTCTCGTAATAGGCGTAGGCGCTGAGGGTGGAGAGCGCGACCGGCGTCGAGGCCGGGTCGGGCCTCAGCCTCAGATCGACCCTGAGCACGTAGCCGTCGGAGGTGCGCTCCTGCAGCAGACGGGCGAGCGCCTGGGTGATGCGCACATAGAGCGGAGCCGGCTCCGCGCCGGGCGGAATGGCGGCGGAGGCGGCGTCGTAGAGGACGATCAGGTCGATGTCGCTCGAATAGTTGAGCTCGCGCGCGCCGTGCTTGCCGAGCGCCAGCACGGTGAGGCCGCAGGCGGCCTGCAGGTCGGGCGCCTCCGGATCGAGCGCGAGTCTGCCGGCGAGCGCATTCTGGCGGACGAGAAAGGCGAGCGCCGCGCCGACGGCCGCGTCGGCGAAACGGGTCAGGGCCTCGGTGGTCTCGACCACGTCCCACACCCCGCCGATGTCGGCGAGCGCGATCAGCAACGCCGATTCCCGCTTGGCGAGGCGCAGCGCGCGCATCGCCTCCGCCTCGTCGTTCATCCGCCGCGACAGGCCGGCGACCAGGGCGTCGAGCGCGCGCTCCGGCGAATGCGAGAGGAGACGGGCGAGCCGGGCGGGGTCCTCGCCCGCCAGCGCCCAAAGATAGGGCGAGTGATCGGCGAGGCCGAGCAGGAGGTCGCGCGCCTTGCCCTCCGCGACGAGCGGCGCGAGGTCGCGCCCCTCGGGAGCGCCGACCAGCGCCTCGAGCTTGCGCCGGGCGGCGGCGGGCGCGGAGAGCCGCGGCGCCGTGACCAGCCGCTCACCCAGCGACCGGTTCATGGACGCTCCCCGAAACCGGCGCCGGCAGCGCGGGCGGCGCGTGCTCGGCCGGCAGGATCACGCGCACGCGCAAGCCCGGCGCATTGTCCGCCAGTTCGACCCGACCGCCGTGCATCCGCGCGACCGCCGCGGCGAGCGACAGCCCGAGCCCGGAGCCCGGACGCGAGCGCGACCCTTCGAGGCGGACGAATCGGTCGAGAACCCGCTTGCGATCCTCCGGCGGAACGCCGGGGCCGCGATCGGCCACCACCAGCTCGACCGCATCGCCGACGCGGCGCGCCGAAACGACGATCGACGGCTTCGGGTCTCCCGGATGGCGCCCGCTCATGGCGCCGTATTTCAGCGCGTTGTCGACCAGATTGGCGATCGTCTGGCCGATCAGCTCGCGGTTGCCGCGCACCGTCAGCGGCGCGTCGATGTCGACGGCGAGGTCGACGCCCTCCTCCTCGGCGATCGGCTCGTAGAGGTCCGCCACGGCGCGGGCGGCCTCGGCGAGGTCGAAGGCGGTCTGCCCGTCGATCCCGCCGCCGGCCTCGGCGCGCGCAATCAGCAGGAGCGCGTTGAAGATCTTGATCAGCGCGTCGGATTCCTCGATCGTCTTCTCCAGCGCCGCGCGGTAGGCGGCGGGATCGTCGCCGTAGGCGAGCGCCGCCTCGGCGTGATTGCGCAGCCGGGTGAGCGGCGTGCGCAGGTCGTGGGCGATGTTGTCGGACACCTCGCGCAAGCCCTGCATCAGCACGCCGATTCGCTTGAGCATGGCGTTGAGGCTTTCGGCCAGCCGGTCGAGCTCGTCGCCGGAGCCGGACACCGGCAGCCGGCCGGTCAGGTCGCCGGCCATGACGCCCTGGGCCGAGGTGTTGATGTCGTCGATCCGTTTCAGCACGTTGCGGGCGACGAAGAGCGCGCCCAGCGCCGCGAGCGCAGCGAAGAACACCAGCGACACCGCCAGCGCCCGAACCATCACGCCCTCGATCCGGGCGCGGTCGCCGAGGTCGTGCCCCACCAGCAGCAGGAACCCGGGCGGCAGCTTGTAGATGCGCACGAGCGCCTGCCGGACCCGGTCGCCGGGGCCGTTGGTGCGGTAGTTGACGACGATGAATCCCTGGCGCTCCAGGACTTCGAGCGGGATCTGCTCGACGTTGCCGGCGAGCGATTCGCCGGCCGGGTCGGTGAGCAGGTAGAGCGACGCGCCCGGCTGGCGCTTGCGCGCCTCGATCGAGGAATAGAGGCCGACCAGACCGTCATGATTGAAGGCGTCGGTCAGGCCCTTGGCCTCGGCGTCGATGGTGCGGGCGATCTCCTCGTCGACCACCGCGACCACCTGCCAGGCGATGATCGCCAGCACGACCCCGGCGCCGACGGAACTGACGGCGAGAATCGCCAGCGCCAGGCGAAAGGCGGTGGCGCGAAAGAGCTTAGCGAGCGCCGTCACGTATCATGTATCCGGCGCCGCGCACGGTGGTGAGCAAGGGCGCGTCGAAGTCCCGGTCGATCTTGGCCCGGAGCCGCGAGACGTGGACGTCGATCACGTTGGTCTGCGGGTCGAAATGATAGTCCCAGACGTGTTCGAGCAGCATCGTCCGGGTGACGACCTTGCCGGCGTTCTGCATCAGGTATTCGAGCAGGCGGAACTCGCGCGGCTGCAGCACGATCTCCTCGCCGCGGCGGGTGACCTTGTGCGACAGCCGGTCGAGGGTCAGGTCGCCGACGCGGTACACGGTCTCCTCGGGGGCGCCCGCCGGCCGGCGGCGCGCCAGCGTCTCAACCCGGGCGAGCAGCTCCGAGAAGGCGTAGGGCTTGGCGAGATAGTCGTCGCCCCCCGCCCTCAGGCCCTTGACCCGATCGTCCACCTGCCCGAGCGCCGACAGGATCAGGATCGGCGTCTCGTTCTTCTGTCCGCGCAGGGCGCCGATCAGCGTCAGGCCGTCCATTTTCGGCAGCATCCGGTCGACGATCGCGACCTCGTAGCCGCCCTCGAGCGCCATGTCGTAGCCGGTCACGCCGTCGTGGGCGACGTCGACCACGTGCCCCGCCTCCTTGAACGCCTTGGTGAGATAGGCGGCGGCGTCGCGGTCGTCTTCGATGATCAGGATTCGCATGACGCGTTCTATATCAACATTGCGCGCCTCGGCCAAAGACGCGCTGGCGAAAGACGCGCTTCGCCGAGGGACAGGGCCGGGTCGAGAAGGTGCGACGGCAGGTCCCGGGGGGCTGAATGGGACCTGCCGCCGCGTGCCGGCGTCGCGCGGGCGGGGATTGTGCGACCGCCGACTGGACGGAAAGGCGCGCTACGCGCTGGGCCGGGGACCTGCCCGTTTTCCCTTCCGACCATTTGCTGCCAGCGGACCCGCCCTCGAACCGGGCCGGCCCGCCGGAAACTCAAGAGGCGCGAGTCGGCATGGCGAGGAATCGCTCGCCGTCCTCCGACTTCACGCGAAAAAGCACGCTCTTCTTGCCGTCGTTCTTGGCGGAGGCGATCGCGTCGGCGACCTCGGACGGCCGCGTCACCGCCCGCCCGCGCACCTCCAGGATCACGTCTCCGGCCCGCATGCCCTCGTCCGCGGCCGGACTGTCGGGGTCGACGTCCGCCACCACGACGCCGCCGTCGCCGCGGCCCGCCCGCAACGTCAGCCCGAGCCTGGCGAGTTCCGACGCGTCGCCGGTCTGGCCTTCCGGCTCCGCGGCGCCCTCGGCCGCCTTTTCCGGCGGCATCGTTCCGAGCGTCACCTCGCGCGTCAACGGCGCGCCGTTGCGGATCAGCGCCAGCAACACCGACTTCTTCGGCGCCGTCGCGGCGATGCGGCGCGCGAGGTCGTGGGGATCGGCGACCGTCTCGCCATCCACGGCGGTGACGACGTCGCCGCTCTTCACCCCGGCGGCCTCCGCCGGCGAATTTTTCTCGACGGCGGAAATCAGGGCCCCGCCGGCGCTCTTCAGGCCGAGGCTGTCGGCGATGTCCTGCGACACCGCCTGAATCTGCACCCCGATCCAGCCGCGGGTGACCACCCCGTTCGCCTTGAGCTGCTCGATCACGCTCCGCACCACATCCCCGGAGATCGCGAAGCCGATGCCGACGCTGCCTCCTGAGGGGGAGAAGATGGCGGTGTTGACGCCGACCACCTCGCCCTCGGCGTTGAAGGTCGGGCCGCCGGAATTGCCGTGGTTCACCGGCGCGTCGATCTGGAGAAAGTCGTCGTAGGGGCCGGCGCCGATGTCGCGTCCGCGCGCCGAGACGATGCCGGCGGTAACCGTGCCGCCGAGGCCGAACGGATTGCCGACCGCGATCACCCAGTCCCCCACCCGCGGCGCCTTGGCGGCGAAGGTCACGAACGCGAAGTCGCCGCCGCCCTGCGCCTTCAGGAGCGCGAGGTCGGTCTTCTTGTCGACCCCGATCACCCTGGCCGGGAGGGTCGAGCCGTTCGCCAGCGTGATCGTCACCTCTTTCGCGTGGTCGACCACGTGATTGTTGGTCACGATGTAGCCGTCCCGGGACACGAAGAAGCCCGAGCCCTGCGCCAGCGTGGAATGGCGCCTCGGTCCCGAGTCGCCCTCGTCCGGCAGCCCGAAACGACGGAAGAAGCGATAGAACGGGCTGCCCGGCGCCACGTCCGGGAGGCCCTGCGCCCCTTCGTCGTCGCCCTGGTCCGAATCGACGATCTTCACCTTGACCGACACCACCGCCGGTTCGACCCGGTCGACGATGTCGGCGAACGACCCCGGACCCGCCGCGGGCTGCGCCGGAATCGCCCCGACCGTTCCGGTCGCCGCGACCACTCCCGTGACCGCCGGCGCGCGGACCGGACGCGATCCCGTCTCCGCCGCCGCGCCGGCCACGGCCGCGCAGGCGACGCCGGCGAGCAGCGCTCGCCGCAGGGACAAGGACATTCCGATCGAGCGCATCCTCTACCCGCAAAGCCATCGCCGGAGGGAGGCCGGCGCCGTTGCGGCAATGCTGGTCCTTCGGCCCTAACCTCAGCATGACCTGAGGATGAAAGCTTGGTAATGTTCACGGGAGGGAACGGTTCCGACGGATTGTCGCCACGATCGTCCGATCCGTCTTTCCATTGCTTGCCGGCGCTGATAGCAGCGCGGGCCATGATCGAGCCTTCCGCCCCGCCGCGCGCACCGTTTTCCGCCACGCTGATCGGCTTCGGCGCCGTGGCGCTGTGGTCGTCGCTGGCGCTCCTGACCGCGCTCTCGGGGGAAACGCCGCCCTTCGAACTGGCGGCGCTCACCTTCGCGGTCGGCGGGCTCGGCGGGCTGGTCTATGCGGCGGCGCGCGGAAAGCTGTCGGCGCTGGCGCAGCCGTGGCCGGTGTGGGCGGTCGGGATCGGCGGCCTGTTCGGCTATCATGCGCTGTATTTCGCCGCCTTGCGGCGGGCCCCGCCCGCCGACGCGAGCCTGATCGCCTATCTCTGGCCGCTGCTGATCGTGCTGTTTTCCGCCGCCCTCCCCGGCGAGCGGCTGCTTCCCCGCCACGTGATCGGCGCTGGCCTCGGATTCGCCGGGGCGGCGACGCTGTTTCTCTCCAAGGGCGCGAGCTTCGCCGCGGCGGGCGGCCGGGCGCTTCAGGGCTACGGCCTGGCGCTGTGCTGCGCCTTCGTCTGGTCCGGCTATTCCGTGCTGTCGCGCCGGCTCAAGGGCGCGCCGACGGAGGCGGTCGCCGGATTCTGCCTCGCCACGGCGGCGCTGGCGGCCCTCTGTCACGCCGCGTTCGAGACCACCGTCGTTCCGGCGAACGCCGTCCAGTGGCTCGCCATCCTCGGCCTCGGCCTGGGGCCGGTGGGGCTCGCCTTCTATGTCTGGGACTACGGCGTCAAGCACGGCGACATCCGTCTGCTCGGGGTCGCCTCCTACGCCGCGCCGGTTCTGTCGACGCTCATTCTGGTCGGGGTGGGCGTGGCGCCCGCGACGCCGGCGCTCGCGCTCGCCTGCGCGCTGATCGTCGGCGGGGCGATCGTCGCCTCGGTCGCCCGCTGACCGCCATGCTGGCCATCCTTCTCGACGTCATGGGGCCGGTCGCGGTCGTCGCCTTCGTCGGCTTCGTCTGGGGGCGCACGAGGCAGCCGTTCGACACGCCGAGCTTCTCGATGGTCGCGACCTACGTCGGCACCCCCTGCCTGATCGTCGATTCGCTGGCGACCTCGGGGCTCGGCGCCGACAGCCTCGCGGCGATGGGCCTCGGGGCGACGCTGTGCACCCTGATCGCGCTCGCCGCGGGCTATGCGCTCGTGACCGTCTCGCGCCAGCCGATGTCGACCTATCTGCCGGCCTCGACCTTCGCCAATTGCGGCAACATCGGCCTGCCGCTGGCGCTGTTCGCGTTCGGCAAGGACGGCCTGGCGCTCGCCGTCGCGTATCTCGCGGTCCACGGCGTGTTCAACTTCGTCATCGGCCAGGCGCTGGCGGCGGGGCGGTTCTCGTTGCGGGAAACGCTGGCCTCGCCGCTCCTGTGGGCGACGGCGCTGGGCGCGTTCCTCAGCGTGACCGGAAGCGCGCTGCCGGCGCCGCTCGCCCGCGCCGCCCACATCCTCGGCGGCCTGACCATCCCGATGATGCTGCTCGCGCTCGGCTGGTCGCTGGCGCAGCTGCGCGCGACCTCGCTCGCCTGGCCGCTGGCGTTCTCGGCCCTGAGGCTGGTGGGCGGATTCGCCATCGGCTGGGGCGTCGCGCTCGCGCTCGGCCTGACCGGGACGGCGCGGGGCGTGCTGGTGATCGAGAGCGCCATGCCGGTCGCGGTCTACAATTACATGTTCGCGGCGCGCTACGACAACCGGCCGGAGGACGTGGCCGGGCTGGTGGTCGTCTCGACCCTCATCTCGCTGATCGCCCTGCCCCTGTTCCTGGCGACCGTCGTGTGAAGCGGCCGACACGACGAAAAGCCGGCCCGAAGGCCGGCTCGTTCGTCGCCGAAGCTCGAGGAAGCGGTCAGGCTTCCGCGGTCGAACCCTTGGGCTTCAGCACCTGGCGGCCGCGATACATGCCGGTCTTCAGGTCGATGTGGTGCGGACGGCGCAGTTCGCCCGAGTCCTTGTCCTCGACATAGGTCGGCGCCTTGAGGGCGTCGGCCGAGCGGCGCATGCCGCGGCGGGAGGGCGACGTTTTGCGTCTCGGAACGGCCATAGATAGGACTCCAAACGGGCGCTCGCGGCGTCTTCGCGGGCGGGAAACGGGAAGGCGCGCTCTTACACGCAAACCGACCGAAAGGCCAGCCCCGTTGTTCCGCTTTGTAGGGCGCGGTCGCCGACCGCGCCGGCGGGCTCAGCGAGCCCGCCCTACAGCGAGCCCGTTCAGGCGGAGCCGCGGGTCTCGAAGGCGGCGAAGGCGATCGCCTCGCGCGGGTTGCGGTCGGCCCAGAGCACGAACTGGAACGCCTGATAATAGGTCTCGCAGGCGGAGATGGCGGCCTTGACCACCGCCGAGCACTGCGAATCGCTCGCGCTCGCCCCGCCCGCGAGGCAGAGCGAATGGCGGAACATCACCAGGTCCTGCTCCCGCCACAGGTCGAAGTGGCCGAGCCACAGCTGCTCGTTGATGAGCTGCATCAGCTCGCCGATCGCGGCGCGCTTGCGCGGCGGCGCCTTGAGGTCGAACGAACAGGCGACATGCAGCGATTCGATGCCCGGGATCCAGGTGAAAGCGACGTCGTAGTTGGCCCATTCCCCGGCGACGAGGATCGAGATCTCGTCCTCCTCGGCGCGGTCGAAGGTCCAGGCGTTGATCGCGGCCAGCCGCTCGACCACGTCGACGGGGTGCTCGGGTCGGTCGTCGGCGACAGTCTCGATCGGGGTCATCAGGGCTCTTTCGGCGCGGGCTTACCGGGACGCGACACCACACACGCAGACGCGAATCCGGCGCTTCTGACGAAGCGCCGCCGCGAGGCGCGGCCCGCCCGGATCACCCGAAGCGAACGCCGCATTCCTCAGTGATTCGTGTCCGAAGGTAAACCCCGCCCTCTCCGCCGTCCACAGAATCTGCGAACCGAATCAAGACTCTGCGGAAGAACGCGAATCCTGTCAGGGGTTTGACCCGGCGAGCTTGGCCTCGAGCGCGGCGATGCGGGCGGCGAGCGTCTCGTTCTCGTCGCGGGCCTTGGCGGCCATCTCGCGCACGGCCTCGAACTCCTCGCGGCTGACGACGTCCATTCCCGCCATCATGCGCTCGAGCTGGCTCTTGGCGAAGGTCTGCGCCTCGCGCTTGGCGCCGTCGGCGAGGCCCGCGGCATCGGTCATCAGGCGGGAGAGATCGTCGAAAAAACGGTTGCTGGTCTGCGGCATGAAAAGCTCCCATCTCGCGCCCGCGGCCGGTCGCGCCGGCAGGCGACGGGTATGTGGCCCGCAGCGCGCCGGGACGCAAGGTCGGCCGCCGTCCCGCGAGGCCGCCGCGACCGCGCCATTGCGAGGCGGCGCTCGTCGAGCGAGCGGTTCTCTATCTCCTGTTGACGACGTGCATTCCGTGTCGGAGACTCCGTTCGCCCGTCGCGGAATTGAAATGCCGCTCCGGCGAGCCCGGTCTGTCGCGGCGCCATTCTTCGGGGGCCTCTCATGAGTTCGACGACGACTTCGATATGGAACAACGCGTCCGGCGGCTCCTGGTCGACCAAAGCCGCCTGGAACGGCGTCGTTCCGAATAGCGCCGCTGTCGCCGCCCTCCTCGGGACGCTGTCGAAAGCCTACACGGTAACCAGCGGCTCGAATGAAACCGTCGAAATGCTGACCGCGCAGTCCGGCGCTACGCTGTCGCTCACGAGCGGCGTGTTCGACGTCGACAATACCGCAGGCTCATCCGACCTTTACGATCTCGGCTCGGTGGCCGTCGGCGGCGGGGCGACGCTCGCGATCGGCCCGGTCCAGGGACAGAGCCCCTGGCTCGACGAGATTGACGGCTCAGGAAAGCTCGCCCTGACGTCGTCCGGCGCGTCTTGGGCGACGCTCGCGGACATGACCTCGCACTTGGTGCTGAAGGGCGGCGGCGCGGTCTCGCTCGCCGGCCATGCGCGCATCGTCGGCACGACCGCATCCCAGGCGCTTTTCGAGAACGTCAACGATACGATTTCGGGCTTCGGGACGATCGGCAACGGCGCCAGCGGCTCGTCGGGGAATTCCGGCCTCGCCCTGCAGAACGACTCGCCCGGCACGATCGATGCCAACGGCGCCGCCGGCCAGACGCTCGTCCTCGACACCGGCGCGACCGCGATCGAGAATGCGGGGCTGCTCGAATCCACGGGTGTGGGCGGCCTGACGATCGACAGCGCCGTGAAGAATGACGGGCGCCTGATCGCGACCGCGGGCGTCGTCACCGTCAACAATGCGAATGTGTCCGGCAATGGCGACGTGATGGTCGGCGCCGGCGCCGAGCTGGCGCTCGACAACAGCGGTCTCGGCGTCAACGATCTCTTCATCGGCTCGGCGGCCGCCAATGGCGGGCTGGTCACGACAACGGCCGGCAATACGACACACGTCGGCGTCAACGGCTCATTCGCCGGCGACTGGATGCAACTGAACACCGACAATTTCGGAACGATCGCCGTCGTCGACAACTCGACGCTCAACGTCAACGTCCTGATGGTCAACGAGCCCTCGGGCATCGTGAAGGTCATGGGCAAGACCGCAACGACGACGCTGGAGTTCTGCGACGGCGGCGGCGAGATTCTCGGCGGCAGCGTCGTTCTCTCGGACAGCGTGAGGAACCAGCTGATTTCCAACGGCGTCGGCGCAAATTTCCAGGACTACAGCGATCTCTCGGGCTCGGGCGTGATCGGCGACGGCTGGCTGAGACTCGATGTCGGCGCAGCGGGCGTGGTCAACAGCAACGGCGCCGCTGGCCTCGCCATCGTCGCCGACACGCTGGCGATGCAGGCGAACAGCGAGAGCGCCAATACCAACGATGGTTTGGTCGAGACGACCGGCGCCGGCGGTCTGACCATCGGCGGCGCCTTCGTGAACGGGGGCGTCCTCCTCGCGAGCGGCGCCGGCGCGCTGACCCTGAACGGCGCCGAGATCACATCCGGCGGCGGCCGGGTCGAGGCGGTGGGCGACGGGCGGATCGTGCTCGAGCACGGCGCGGCCGTCAGCGGCCAATCGGATGCGACGATTTCTGCGCAGGGTGCGCTCATGACGACCGCCGGCGACGTCGGCGCGCTCGCCGACACGTTTTCGGTTCAATCGGCCATTCTCGGCACGGTCGACATCGTCGACAACTCGACGCTGATCATCGGCAACCCGCAGGTGTTCAACTCCGGAAAGATCGCGATCGAAGGCGTCGCCCACGCGACGACGCTCGAGATCGCCGGCGGACAGTCGTTGATGCTCAACGGAACTGGCGTCGTCGATCTCGAGGGCGCCGATTCCTCGATCCTCACGGCCGGCCCCGGCGCAGGCATGGAAAATTACAGCGAGACGATCGAAGGCGCTGGGAGGATCGGCGATTCCAACATGTCCTGGCTCGAGAACGGCTTCGGCGCGACAATCGACGCCACCGGGGCGAGCGGCCTCGCCATCGACTCGAATTGGTTCGGCAACGGCGGGACAGTGCAGTCGGATTCGGCCGGCGGTTTGGCGATCGAACAATCGATCGACAACGCCGGCGAGTTGGTCGCCAAGACCGGGAACATCGTCGTCGGAGGAAGCGTCTATGGCGGCGGCGAGATCGACATCGACGGCGTCGGCTCGGTCGAGGTCGGCCAGTCCGAGAGCGATACCGTGGTCTTCGGCGGCGGCGCCTCGGGGGCGCTCATCCTCGACCATTCGGCGGCCTTCTCTGCGCAGACGCTCGGCTTCGGCGCCGGCGATTCCTTCGATCTTCGCGACTTCGCCTACATCAAGGGATCGACCGGGATCGCCTCGCAGTCGACGTTCAACCCCTACGACGCCTCGTTGCAACTGACGAACGGCGCAACGGTCTCCGTATCGCTCGACCTCCAAGGCGACTTCCTCGCCGCCGATCTCGGCGCGCGCCACCTCCGCTTCTCGATCACCGACGACGGGCATGAGATCGGGACCACTGGGCTCGACGGGACGAAAGTCACGCTGGTTTCGACCTCGGCCTGAAGTCCCGCGCCGGCGTCGCCGACCGCGCCCCCACGGTGTCGGCGATGCGGCGAGGATCAGCGCAATCTGGCTCGGGCCCCCGGCCTGTTCAAGCGGCGCTCGGACCCGACGCGGCGGGCGTGGCGGAAGCGCTGCGCGATGGCGGACGGCGGCGGACGACCCGATTCCCTTTTTGCCGCGCCTGGGGCAGGATGCGCCGCCGACCGGCCTGAGGAATCGGGCCGTGCGCAGCATCTGGCGCGCCCGGCGGAGGGAATGTCATGAAGATTTCGAATGTCGCCATGGCTGCCGCGGCTGCGGCGTTCCTGCTGTCGCCGATCGAGGCGGGGGCGCTGGAGGTCGTGAGCGGAGGAGAACCGGCGGCCCTTGCCGGCGACGGCATGGTCCAGACCGCCCAGTATCGCCACGCGCACGTCCATCCGGGCTACCGCCCGGGCGTCCATCCGGGCTATCGTCCCGGCGTCCATCCCGGCTATCGCCCCGGCGGTCCCGGCTACCACCCGGGCTATCGCCCCGGCGCTCCCGGCTACCGTCCGGGCGCGGGCGTCGTCGCGCCGCGCGCCGTCTGGGTCGGAAGGCCGAGCTGGTATCGCTGGGCGCCGGGCGGGGCGATCGCGGCGGGCGCGGCGATCGGCTTCGTCGCCGCCGCGGCTGCGGTGGCTTACGCGTCGGCCCCGCCCCAGCCGGGCCTGTGCTGGTACTACACCGACCCGAGCCGCACGCAGGGCTTTTGGGACGCCTGCCCGTAACGGCGTCACCTCCGCCGCCCGGTCGAGAACGCCGGACCGCCGCGCCAGAACAGGATTCTGGCGCGAGGCGGGGCGTGGGGGCGGTGCGGCGGGATTTTTGGGCGCGTTCGTTTGCGCCGCCGGGCGGCCGCGGCGATCAGTCCCAGGCGGACACGGTCACGCCGCCGTCCTGGCCCGGGTCGGCCGCACCAGAAGCGCCGCCGGAAGCTTCCACGCCTCGCTGATGGCGCGGATCATCGGAACGGTCAGCGCGCGTCGGCGTCCGAGGATTTCCGACACACGGGAGCGGGAGCCCAGGATTTCCGTCAGCTCCGCCCGGCTGTGCCCGAGTTCGTCGATTGCGAAGCGCAGCACGTCGACTGCATCCAGCGACGGATCGACCACCAGCGGCCAGCGCCTCGCCTCGTAATTTTCGACAAGAGCGACCAGCGCTTCGAGCCGGTCGCCGTCGTCCGTCCCCTGCTCCGCCCCCCACAGGGCCTCGATCTCGGCGAGCGCAGCGCGATGGTCTTCGTCGCTGCGGATGACCTGAATCTGCATGTTCTTCGTCCCTAGAACTGCGAAACCTCGAGGGCGTCGACCTTGTCGTACTCCGCATGCGACCCGATGAACTTGATGAACGCGATCCGCCTGCGGAAGTCGAAGGCGACAACCATCCGATAATTTCCCCCCGCGACCTCGAACCGAACCCGTTCGCCGTTCAGCACCTTGGCCTTCGGCGCCGCTCTCTGAACTTCGTCCGCGGTTCCCCATTCGGCGGCCTTGAACAGAGCATGCCAGCGATCCAGCGACGGTCTCGTTTCCGGATGCTGTTCGGCGAAACGGATCAAGACGCTCTTCGCGATGACACGCATGGCGACCGATAGCATGTTCCCATTTCGGGAACAAGCCGGAACGCCGAGGACCAGTTCGGCGGACTGATATCCGTTCGAGGCGACGGCAGGCCTCCGCCTACCGCCCCCGCCCCGCATCCAGCAGCCGCAGCACGATCCACACCGGCACCACCACCATCGCGCCGGTCAGGAACATCCGGCCGAACTCGCGCAGGTTGGCGAAGCCGTATTCGAACACGTGCCGCGCCGAGCGCACGACCTCGCCGACGAGGTTGGCCGGGTCGAGGCCGAACGCGTCGAGCAGGAAGCCGACCACGAACGACACGACCACCAGCCGCAGGACGACCGCCATCGGCGAACCGCCGACGAAGCGGGCGACGAAACTGTTGCTCATGGATTGTGTGGCTCCCCATCCGTCGGCGGCGGGGCGGACGAACCGGGAAGCGCCGGCGCGACGGGTTCCGACCCGCGCGATCCGCTTCCCGCTCGCTCACGCCCTGCGCGGCCTTGAAACCTCCGCCGGCCCCGCTCCCGCGGGGCCGGCCGACGCGATCGTCATGACTTCGGGAACGGCACGACCGTCGGCTTCGAAGGGGCTTCCGCCTCCTCCTCGCGGCCGACCGGCTTGCCGTTGACGGTGAGCCTGCCGTGCGCGGCGCTGATCTGGACGGTCGAGCCGTCGGCGATCGAGCCCGCGAGCAGGTCCTGCGCCAGCGGATCCTGCACCCACTTCTGGATCACCCGTTTCAGCGGGCGCGCGCCGTAGTGCGGGTCGTAGCCCTTGTCGGCGAGCCACTGGCGCCCCTTGGCGTCGAGTTCGAGCGTGATCTTGCGCTCGTCGAGCAGCCGCTGGAGGCGCTTGAACTGGATGTCGACGATCTCGCCCATGTCCTCGCGCCGCAGGCGATGGAACAGGATGATCTCGTCCACCCGGTTCAGGAACTCGGGGCGGAAGTGGCCGCGTACGACCGCCATCACCTCCCTCTCGACCGCCTTCGTGTCCTGGCCCTCCTCGAGGTTGACCAGGTATTCGGAGCCGAGATTCGAGGTCATCACGATCAGCACGTTGCGGAAGTCGACCGTGCGGCCCTGCCCGTCGGTGAGCCGTCCGTCGTCGAGCACCTGCAGGAGGACGTTGAACACGTCCGGGTGCGCCTTCTCGATCTCGTCGAACAGCACGACCTGATAGGGCCGGCGCCGCACCGCCTCGGTGAGCGCCCCGCCTTCCTCGTAGCCGACGTAGCCCGGGGGGGCGCCGATCAGCCGGGCGACCGAGTGCTTCTCCATGTATTCCGACATGTCGATGCGCACCATCGCGCTCTCGTCGTCGAACAGGAACGAGGCGAGCGCCTTGGTGAGCTCGGTCTTGCCAACGCCGGTGGGGCCGAGGAACATGAACGAGCCGATCGGCCGGTTCGGATCCTGGAGCCCGGCGCGGGCGCGCCTGACCGCGGTCGAGACCGCCGTCACCGCCTCCTTCTGGCCGACCACCCGGCGCGCGATCGCCTCTTCCATCTTGAGCAGCTTTTCGCGCTCGCCCTCGAGCATCTTGTCGACCGGCACGCCGGTCCAACGCGACACCACCTGCGCGACGTGATTGGCGGTCACCGCCTCGTCGACCAGCGCGCCCTCGGCGCTCGCCTTTTCCGCCTCGACGAGCTTCTTCTCGAGATCGGGGATCGTGCCGTAGGCGAGCTTGCCCGCCTCGGCGTAATCGCCCTTGCGCTGAGCCTGGGCGAGGGCGTTGCGGGCGCCGTCGAGGTCCTCCTTGAGCTTGGCCGCCTGGCCGACCTTGTCCTTCTCGGCCTTCCAGCGCTGGGTCAGCGCGACCGACTTCTCCTCGAACTCGCCGAGCTCCTGCCCAAGCTTCTTCAGCCGCTCCTTCGAGGCCGCGTCGGTCTCCTTCTTCAGCGCCTCCTGCTCGATCTTGAGCTGCATGATGCGCCGGTCGAGCTCGTCGAGCTCCTCGGGCTTCGAATCGACCTGCATGCGCTGCCGCGAGGCGGCCTCGTCGATCAGGTCGATCGCCTTGTCCGGCAGGAAGCGGTCGGCGATGTAGCGGTCCGACAGCGTCGCAGCGGCGATGATCGCCGGGTCGGTGATGCGCACGCCGTGGTGCGCTTCGTACTTCTCCTTCAGGCCGCGCAGGATCGAGATCGTGTCCTCGACCGTCGGCTGCGACACGAACACCGGCTGGAAGCGCCGCGCCAGCGCCGCGTCCTTTTCCACGTGCTTGCGATATTCGTCGAGCGTGGTCGCGCCGACGCAATGCAGGTCGCCGCGCGCGAGCGCGGGCTTGAGCAGGTTCGAGGCGTCCATCGCCCCGTCGGCCTTGCCGGCGCCGACCAGCGTGTGCATCTCGTCGATGAACAGGACGATACCGCCTTCGGCCGCGGTCACCTCGTTCAGCACGGCCTTCAGCCGCTCCTCGAACTCGCCGCGATATTTGGCGCCCGCGATCAGCGCGCCCATGTCGAGCGACAGCAGCTTCTTGTCGCGCAGCGACTCCGGCACGTCGCCGTTGACGATGCGCAGCGCGAGCCCTTCGACGATCGCCGTCTTGCCGACGCCCGGCTCGCCGATCAGCACCGGATTGTTCTTGGTGCGGCGCGACAGCACCTGAATGGTGCGGCGGATTTCCTCGTCGCGGCCGATGACCGGATCGAGCTTGCCGTTGCGCGCGGCCTCGGTCAGGTCGCGGGCGTATTTCTTCAGCGCGTCATAGGCGTTCTCGGCGCTCGCCGAATCGGCGGTGCGGCCTTTGCGCAGGTCCTCGATGGCGGCGTTCAGGGTCTGCGGCGTCACCCCGGCGTTGGCGAGGATCTTTCCCGCGTCCGCGCCCTTCTCCATCGCCAGCGCGAGCAGCAGGCGCTCGACGGTGACGAACGAGTCGCCCGCCTTCTGGGCGATCTTTTCGGCGTTGTCGAACACGCGCGCCGTGGTCGGGGCCATGTAGAGCTGGCCCGCGCCAGCGCCCTGCACCTTCGGCAGCTTGCCGAGCGCGAGCTCGACCTGCTGCAGCGCCTGGCGCGAACTGCCGCCCGCCTTGTCGATGAGGCCGGCGCACAGGCCCTCCTCGTCGTCCAGCAGGACCTTCAGGATGTGTTCCGGCGTGAACTGCTGGTGGCCTTCGCGCAGCGCGAGCGATTGCGCCGACTGAACGAAGCCCCGCGCCCGTTCCGTGTATTTTTCGAGATTCATGGTCGACCCTTCTGGCCTCGCCCCCGACCCGTAGCGAACAGGGACGATCCGATCTTGGATTTGCCGCGATTGAAGCGGCTTGCCGACTATGTAGGAACGCCCCCATCGCGGCGGAAGAGGGACGGCGAATGGCGGGTGGCGAGTGGGGCGTGGAAAAATCGTCCCTGCCCTCTCTTCCCTACTTGCTACTCGCCGTTCGCCTCCGTCTCACGACGCCGCGCGCTTGAGAAACTCGTGCAGCCACTCGGCGTTCATGCCGGCGATCGGCAGCCAGGCCTTGAACAAGGATTCCGGGGAAAAGCGTTCGAGTTCCGTCATCATGCGCTTTTCGATCTCCGCCATGGCGGCCTTCTGCATCGGCTCGACGTCGGGCAGGCCCATGAACTGGCGCGCCTCCAGCGGCGTGCAATCGACATTGACGGTGATCTTCATCGGCAGACGACACTCCTGTTTCTGGCGCTCGACCGCTGCGGCGCTGCGGATCGTCCTCGTCGGACCTACAGCTATACGCCCGCAGATCGGGTTGTGACAGCGGCCTGTGCGTAGCGTGAGCCCTCCGCGAGATAATCCTGAGCCCAGGCGGGAATCCCCTCGAGGGCTCACAACATTGACGAAATTTAATGTGATCGTAAGGAACGAGACCGCGTGTACAGAGTATCTTGCCTGTGAACACGTATTGACGTGTCGCCTGGCGCGCCAGGTCCGAAGGGCGATTGGGTTCGGATCCTGGCTGGCGCGGCATCAGTCTGCGCCGTTACCGCGCTTCTTGCGGTCTTTCGTGTTTGTGGGGGTCGGGGTCGAGTTAGCAAACACGCTTCGGCGGACGCCGAGGCGGGACGACCGAAAAAGGGATGATAATGGACGATACCCCTGCCCCCCGGCCTTATCGGCACGGAAATTTGCCGAACGCCATGCGGGCCGCCGCCCGCGCCATCCTCGACGAGGCCGGCCCGGAAGGCGTCGGCCTGCGCGAGACCGCACGCCGCGTCGGCGTTTCCGCGACCGCCGCTTATCGGCACTTCGACAGCAAGGAGGATCTGCTCGCCTCCGTCGCCGCCGAAGGCTTCCGTGAACTGACCGCCGCAATGAAGGCCGCGGTCGAAAGCCCCGAGCCGCTGACGGGCGTCGGCCTCGCCTATGTCGAGTTCGCGCTGCAGAAGCGCGGGCTGTTCCGCCTGATGTTCGGGCCGTTGATGGTCGAACGCGCGCGCTACCCGAAACTCAGCGAGGCGGTCGGCGAGGCGCTCGGCTTCCTGGAGCAGGTGGTCACCGGCGCCGACGCCAAGACGCAGGACGAAAGCCCGGCGACGCTGGCGGCCTGGGGCCTCGTGCACGGCCTCTCCACCCTGTTCATCGACGGGCTGGTGCCGGAAAGCCAGGCCCGCACCATGGCGGAGCAGATCCTCGTCCGCTCGGCGCAGACGAGGCCGAACGCGTCCGTGCAGTAGCCGGCGGCCCGGTCGCGCCCGCTTGTTCGGGCGACGGCCGGGCGCGGCAGTCGCGACCGATTCGTCGTGAACGGCAGGGCGTAGCGGCCTGCGCTGGGGAGAGAAGCGCTTTCGCCGGAGTTACGGCGGGCGCGGGGCGGCGCGGAGGACGCTGCGCCGCGCTTCGAAGGCTCGCCCGAAGCAGTTCGCATCCTTCGACCAGCTCCTGTTCCCGGGAGAGCGTTTCGCCTTCGCGCGGCGCTGCCTCCACGACGTCAAGCTCCCGCTCGCGCGATGGTTCGCGGACGATCGACCGCGCGTGAGGGTGGACGGCGAGCCCGGGGCGGCGAAAGCGGCGACTCGGCGGCCGCTGCGCGTCCGGAACATGGAGCGGGAGGCGGCGGCGTAAGGCCGGCGCCCCGGGTCGGCGCCGGCCGGGCGCGGCCGCAGCGGACGCGCGCTCCGCGGCAGCCGGGACCTGGGACGGCGTCATCCGCCGAAGATGACCCGTCTGAACCGCGACTGCGCCACGGCGTAATAGACGGCCCCGATCACGGCCATCGCGACGATATCGCGCCAGACGAGCGTGATGTCCGCCCCCCGGAACAGCACGGCCTGCGCGAACGCCACGAAATGCGGCGTCGGGCTGACGGTCTGGACGATATATTGCAGCCAGACGGGCATGCTCTCCATCGGCGTCGAACTGCCCGAGAGAAGCTGCGTCACCATCAGGACCGGGATGGCGAGGAGGCCGAACTGCCCCATCGTGGTGGCGAGCGTGCCGAGCATGATGCCGAGCGCCGCCACCACCAGCGAATAGATCGCCGCCCCGAAGATGAACAGGCCCAGCGAGCCGTTGATCGGCGCGCCGATCCACCAGTGCACGACGAACTGGATCGACAGGGTCGCGGCGACGAGAATGACGAGCGCGTTGGCGATCATCTTGGCGATCATGATCTCCGGCGCCACGATCGGCATGACGAGAAGATGCTCGACCGTGCCCTGCTCGCGCTCGCGAATGAGCGCCGCGCCGGTCAGGATCACGGTCAGCATGGTGATCTGATTGATGACCTGCGTCATCGCCGAGAACCAGGACGTCTTGAGGTTCGGGTTGAACGCGGCGCGCACGACGAGATTGACCGGAGCGGCGGTCGAGGCGTCCTTGCCGGAGAGGAAGCGCTGGATTTCGTTGGCGATCGCTGTCCTGAGATAGCTCGCGCCGTTGCCGGCCTGGGCGACGGCGGTCGCGTCGACGTTGATCTGCACGCCGGTCTGGCGCTGGGCGCGCAGGTCCGCCTCGAAGTTCGGCGGGATCTCGACGACGAACAGGAGCTTGCCTTCGTCCATCAGCGGGTCGATCTCGGAGGCCCGGATCTGCACCGGCGGCTGGAACGTCGGCGCCTTCAGCGCTTCGGCGATCTGCCGGGACAGGGTCGAACCGTCCTCGTCGACGATGCCGACGGACAGGTTGGTCGCCTCGGTCACCGCGCCGGTCGCGACCGTGTTGACCGAGATCGAGAACGAATAGAGCACCAGGAACAGCATCACCGGGTCGGCGCGGATGCTGCGCAGCTCCTTGATCACCAGATGATAGACGTTCGAGAGGTGATCGAGAACCGTCAGCGGCTTGCGCTGGACAAAACGCGGCGGCGCGGCGGAGGGCACGTCGGGCATCTCACGCCTCCTGCTTGCGCAACAACATGAGGGACAGGATCATGAACACCAGCGCAATCGCGGCGATCGCGGCGATGTTCGGCCACAGATCCGCGAATCCGAGCGCCTTTGCGAACACGCCGACGGAAATCTGCTGATACCACGACGACGGGAAGGCGAGGCCGATCACCCGCGCGCCGCCGGACAACGAGGAGACCGGCGCCAGCATGCCGGAGAAGTTGATCGCCGGCACCATCGCGAGGATCGTGGTGGCGAACACCGCCGCGACCTGAGACCGGGTGAACGACGAAATCAGCTCGCCGAATCCCGTGGTCGCGATCACGTAGATCAGCGTGCCCAGGAGCAGCACCAGGAACGGTCCCTTGGCCGGAACGTCGAAGATGAACACCGACATCAGGTAGAGCACGAAGAAGTTGATCATCGCGATCGCGACATAGGGCAGCTGCTTGCCGATCAGGAACTCGAACCGGGTGATCGGCGTCGAGCGGAAGTTGGCGATCGAGCCGGTCTCCTTCTCGCGCACGATCGCGATCGCCGACATGATCGCGGGGATCAGGCAGAGCATCAGCATGAAGATGCTGGGGATCATCGCATTGACGCTGAGGAAGGCTTGATTGTAGCGGAAGCGCACCTCGATGTCGTCGTTGCTCCATGTGTTGGGCGCGCCCGGCCGCAGCACCTCGCGCTTCAGCTCTTCGCCCTGCTTGCTGATCACGCCGGCGACGTAGTTCCTGGCCGTCTCGCCGCGGAAGGTCATCGCGCCGTCGACGGTGACGTCGACCTCGGGCTTGCGGCCGTTGAGCAGATCGCGGCCGAAGCCGGGCGGCACCTCGACCACGATCTGGGTCTGGCCGCTCTTCAGGCGGCGCTGCGCCTCCTCGTCCGACGTGATCGGCGGCTGCACCGAGAAGTAGCGCGAGCCCTCGAAACCCTGCAGCAACTCGCGGCTCTGCGGCGTCTGGTCCTGGTCGAACGCCGCCATCTTCAGGTTCTCGATGTCGAACGAGATGCCGAAGCCGAACGCCAGCATCAGGACGATCGGGCCGATCACGGCGAAGGCGAGGCGGATCGGGTCGCGCAGCAGTTCGACCGTCTCGCGCCGCGCGTAGGCCCAGAGCCGCCCGGGGCTGAACCGCTTCGGCGGCCCGACAGGCGCGGCCTCCGCCACAATCGCCTCGACCGGCGGCGTCGCCGCCTTCGCCATGTCGATCCCGGCGGCTTCCGCGAGATAGCCGACGAAACAGTCCTCGAGCGAGGCGCTGCCGCGCTCGCGGACCAGGTCGTAGGGCGCGCCGACCGCGAGCACGCGGCCCGCGTGCATCAGCGAAATGCGGTCACAGCGCTCCGCCTCGTTCATGAAGTGGGTGGTGACGAAGATCGTCACGCCGTCGTCGCGCGACAGGTCGATCAGCGTGCGCCAGAAGGCGTCGCGCGCGATCGGGTCGACCCCGGAGGTCGGCTCGTCGAGAATGAGAATGGCCGGCTCGTGCAGCACGGCGACGGCGAGCTGAAGCCGCTGCTTGATGCCGAGCGGCAGCCGGTCGGGCCGCGCGTCGACGAAGGCCTCGAGATCGTAGCGATCGAGCAGCTCGGCGATCCGCGGGCCGACCCTGTCCTTGGGCAGGTGGTAGAGCTCGGCGTGCAGCTCGAGATTCTGGCGGACCGTCAACTCGCCGTAGAGCGAGAAGGCCTGCGTCATGTAACCGACGTTGCGCCGCGCCTGCATGTCGTCGGAGCCCATCGGCTGGCCGAACAGCTGGCAGGTTCCGCTGGTCGCCGGCAGAAAGCCGACCAGCATCTTCATCGTCGTCGACTTGCCGCAGCCGTTGGAGCCGAGGAAGCCGAAGATTTCGCCGGGCGGGATCTTGAAGCTGACGTGGTCGACGGCGACGAAGTCGCCGAATTTTCGCGTCAGCCCCTCGGCCTGGATCGCCGGCGTCTCGTCGGCCGAGACCACCCGCGGGCGCACCACGACCTTCTGGTGCAGGGCGCGCTTGGCCTCGGGCATCAGCGCGATGAAGGCGTCGTCGAGGTTTTTCTCGCCGGTCTTGGCGAGCAGCTCGTTCAGGTCGCCGGTCGCGATGATCTTGCCGTCGTCCATCGCCATCAGCCAGTCGAAGCGCTCCGCTTCGTCCATGTAGGCGGTGGCGACGATGACGCTCATCTGCGGGCGGCGCGCCCGGATGGAGTTGATCAGGTCCCAGAACTGGCCGCGCGACAGCGGATCGACGCCGGTCGTCGGCTCGTCGAGGATCAGGAGGTCCGGATCGTTGATCAACGCACAGCACAGGCTGAGCTTTTGCTTCATGCCGCCCGATAGCTTCCCGGCCGGGCGTCCCTCGAACTTCTCCATCGCGGTCGCGGTGAGAAGCTCGGTGATCCTGCCGCGCCGCTCCTTTTCGTCCTGGCCGAACAGGCGGCCGAAGAAGTCGATGTTCTCGAACACGCTGAGCGTCGGGTAGAGATTGCGCCCGAGGCCCTGCGGCATGTAGGCGATGCGGCCGCGGATCTCGGTCAGGTTGCGGATGTCGCCGACGTTCTTGTCGAAGACGACGACCTCGCCCTGCTGGATTCGGCGCACGCCGGCGATCAGACCGAGCAGCGTCGACTTGCCGACGCCGTCCGGGCCGATGACGCCGACCATGATTCGCGACGGGATGTCGATCGAGACGTCGTCGAGCGAGACCGTCGTCCCGTATCGGTGCGAGACGGCCGTGACGCGGGCGATCGGCTCGCCGGTCATTTTGCGGGCGTCTGGCTGTCCGTGGCCTGGGGCGCGGCCACCTGCGGCGCGGCGGCGGGCGCGGCGTCGTCGGGCGCTTTCGGCTTGGGAATATTGACCGCGAGGTCGGCGGGCCAGGCGACGTCGGCGCGGGTGCGCACGAAGCCCATGCCGCGGATTCCCGTCTTCACCCGCGTGTAATAGGCCTGGAGGACCTGGGGATCGATCTTCAGCTTCATGCGGAACATGAGCTTCGCCCGCTCGTCCTTGGTCTCGACGGTCTTGGGCGTGAACTGGGCGTCGGCGGCCACGAAGCTGACGTTGGCGGGAATGATGCGGTCGGGGATCGGGTCGAGGACGATGCGCGCCTCGTCGCCGATCGTCACCCGGCCCGCGTCCGCCGCGGGCAGGAAGATCGTCATGTAGACGTCGGTGAGATCGAGAATGGTGACGATCGGGGCGCCGACCGCGACCACTTCGCCGGCGCGCGCGAGCTGGTACTGGACCCGGCCGTTGCGCGGCGAGACAAGCGTGAGGTCGTGGATGATCGATTCGATCCGCTCGACCTCCGCTTCCGAGTTCTTGATCTTGGACTGGGCCTGATCCCTTTGCGACGTGAAGCTCGCCACACCCGCGACGGCCGAGTCGAAGTTGCGCTTGCGCTGCTCGAACACCTGCTTGGTGATGAAGCCGGTCTTCATCAGCTCCTGGCCGCGTTGAAAATCGGACCTGGCGAATTCGAGCGCGCTCTCGCGCGAGGTGATCTCCGCCTCGGCGGCGATCAGGGCGTCCTTGGCGCTCTGCACGCTGGCCTGCGCCGCGCGAAGCTGCGCCTCGTATTCCGGCGACGAGATTTTGGCGATCACCTGACCCTGGGTGACGTTCGACCCCTCCTCGACCAGAACCTCGGCGAGGCGGCCCGCGTATTTCGACGACACGTCGACCTGCGTGGCCTCGATGCGGCCGTTGGACTTGACGATGCCGGCGGGCAGGGTCTCGCCGCGCAGGCGCGCGATCAGGTCCTTGATGAAGCCCTGGGCCTGCGCCTCGGAGACCGGCGCGAACGACCCGCCCATTTCCGCCGAGAGCGGCAGCGCGACGCCCATGAGCGCGGCGACGACGAGTGAGCGTCGAACGATTCTCATGGAGACCTCCGAACCTGTCTTGCCGCCCGCGCCCCGCCTCGTTCTCAGGCGCCGCCCCTGCCGGTCGAACTTCGACTCTACTAGGCAAGCGCGGCAGTCCTGTAAAGGCGCGCGGGGCGCGAGCGGCCCGCAACGCGAACGCGTGGCGACACGACTTCCTGCTATTCCGGTTTCGATCCCGCCGCGAAGGTCGCCGGCCTTGCGGGCGGCGCTCCTGCCGGCGGGTCAGGCAAACGGAGATTCGGTCATGTCGTTAACGGAGTGGAAAAGCGTGAGCCGACGCCACGTGCTCGGCGGGCTCGCGGCGCTGCCGGCGCTGTCGGCGCTGCCTGCGCTTTTCGCAGCGTCGGGCGCGCGCGCCGACGAGGCGGCGCCCTTGCCGTCGTGGAACGACAGGCCGGCGAAGCAGGCGATCCTGGCTTTTCTCCGCGCCGCCACCGATCCGGCGAGCACGGATTTCGTCCCGGCGGAGGACCGCATCGCCGCGTTCGACCAGGACGGAACGCTGTGGGTCGAGCACCCGATCTACACGCAGGTCGTCTACTGCCTCGACCGCGTGCCGGGTTTGGTCAAGGCGAATCCCCATTTGGCGAAAGTCGAGCCGTTCAGGACGGCGCTGACCGGCGATCTCGAGAGGATCGGCAAGCTTTCGCTGCGCGACCTCGAAACGATCGCGGCGGCGACCCTCACGGGAATGGACGTGGAGACGTTCGCGGCCGAGGCCAAGGCGTGGATCGAGGCGGCCCACGACCATCGCTGGAAGCGGTTCTACACCGACCTCGTCTACCAGCCGATGCAGGAGGTTCTGGGCCTCTTTCGCGCCAACGGCTTCAAGACCTTCATCGTCACCGGCGGCGGACAGGATTTTGTGCGCGTCTATTCGCAGCGGGTGTACGGCATTCCGCCGGAGCAGGTGGTCGGGTCGGCGCTCGGGACCCAATTCGGCTACGACAAGGCTGGCCGGCCGATCCTCACCAAGGAGCCGAAGCTGCTCCTCAACGACGACCACGCCGGCAAGCCCGAGGGCATCCACCTCGAGATCGGCCGCCGGCCGCACGCCGCGTTCGGCAACTCGACCGGCGACCGCGAGATGCTGGAATACGTGAAGTCGGGCGGCGGCGCGCGCCTCATGATGCTGGTGCTGCACGACGACGCGAAGCGCGAATACGCCTACGGGCCGGCGCGCGGACTGCCCGACACACGCGTCGGGAGCTTCCCCGCGGCCCTGGACGACCAGGCGAAAAGGGACGGCTGGGTCGTCGTCAGCATGAAGGACGACTGGAAGCGCATCTTTGCGTTCGGAGGATAAGAGGCGCCGGCGTCTGCGGAGATCCGCCTCTGCTCCATTGCTTTCTTCTCGAATCGACGCAATCACACGAGCGGCAAACCCGGAGTGAACAACCAAGCCATCCCCGGATCCCTCTGCCCGACCGTTGCAGGGCGTCACGGTTCTCGACCTGTCGCGCGTGCTTGCAGGGCCGTTCTGCGCGATGAGTCTCGCCCAGCTCGGCGCGCGGGCGATCAAGGTCGAGCGTCCCGGCGCAGGCGACGCGCGCCTTCGGGCCGTTCGAGACCGGAAAGTCCCCCTCCTTCGCGGCGATCGATTGCGACAAGGAGAGAGCATCGCCCTCGACCTGAAGCGGCCGGCGGATCGCGCGATCTTCGAGGACCTCCGGCCCGCGACAGGCTGGTCTCGACCGACGACCCGGCGATCGGCGAGTCGACCGTCGCGGGGAACCCGTTCAGGATGTCCGGCGTGGCCGATCCGGCGAAGCGGCGCGCGCCGCCCGTGGGCGACGGCGACCGCGCCGCGCTGCCGACGCTGATCAACCGTTGGACACGTCGTGTGAAGGGATTTGCAGATGGCGCTCATTCAGTCGAACCTCGCCGACGGCGTGGGCACGATCGCCTTCGACAATTACGGCCGCCGCAACGCCCTCAGCGCGGCCTTGATCGCCGAGGCGATCGCCGCCTTGAGCGCCATGCGCGCCGACGCGCGCGTGGTCGTGCTGCGCGCGGCGAGCAAGAACAAGATCTGGTCGGCCGGTCACGACCTCGGCGAACTGTCGCCCCGAGGCCAGGATCCGCTCGCCTGGCGCGACCCCCTCGAGCAACTGCTTCGGGCCGTGGGCGACTTTCCCGGTCCCGTGATCGCCATGATCGACGGTTCGGTCTGGGGCGGCGCGTGCGATCTCGCGCTCGATTGCGACATCGCGCTCGGCGATCCGGACGCGAGCTTCGCCTTCGTGCCGGCCAGGATCGGCCTGCCCTACAACCTGTCCGGCGTGCAACGCTTCGTCGCGCGCCTGCCCCCGAACGTCGCGATGGAAATGGCGGCGACCGCCGACCCGGTCGACGCCGAGCGGGCGCTGCGGGTCAACCTCCTGAATCATCTCGTCCCGGCGCCCGAACTCGAGACGCGGACCTACGCCATGGCCAAGACGATCGCCGGCCGTCACCGCGAGTCGATTGCGGCGTTCAAGGCGCAGGCCCGCGCGTTGCTCAGCGCGGCGTCGATCAGTCCGGAACGGGCCGAATACCTCGAGGGGGTGCGTTGGTCGGTGTACGCGGCGAACGCGCTCCCCTCGGGCGCCGCGCCGAAGGAATGATCCGTCCTCCGGACGATGACTTCGAGCCTCGGGGCTCGGATGCGGCGGCGAAGGGTGACGACGCAGAGCGCTCGGCGGACAATTCGTTGCGAAAAAGAGAAACATGGACTATGGTGTTTCGATTGGGCGTGCATCGCTTCCGGCCAAAGCGCCCGGCTGTCTGACATCCAGAAGCAGACCCTGCGCGGGCTCGCGCCTTCCGCGCGCCTGAAGACGCGACCGTTGGCCACGCGCCGCGCTCGACGAGCGGGGCGATGGTCGGGTCGCCGGCGTCTTCCGAGCCGACCGTTCGCGAGGAGCGGACAGGGCGCGCATTGGGAGGGGCGGCGTCCCGCCCCCCGGGCGCCCGGGGCGGGCGCCCTCCCGTTGCGCGGCGCGACCGCCGCGACTCGGGGCCAGCTCGGGAGTGAGAGTCGCCCGGAAAATCCCGCGCAAACCCTTGAAAAGGCTCAAAACCGGCCGACATCGCGAACGTGCCGGTCGGAAAGCCGCCGGGCGTTCGAGGGCGCAGCCGTTCGAGCGGCCGGCGCCGCTCGAAGGCGACCGCGCCCGGCTTTTCCCCGTGTCGGTAGACCGAAAGCGCGGCCAACCGCCGCGCCCCGTCCGCAGAGATGCGCCGCGTCTGGCGGTTCCGGCCGATCTCTGCATAAATGCGGCGGCATCGCGGCAGGACGCCGGGGGCCTTG
This sequence comes from Roseiarcus fermentans, assembly GCF_003315135.1. Lineage (GTDB taxonomy): Bacteria > Pseudomonadota > Alphaproteobacteria > Rhizobiales > Beijerinckiaceae > Roseiarcus > Roseiarcus fermentans. The sequence continues at coordinate 157,074 of NZ_QNRK01000008.1, read as the reverse complement.
GCGAGGGGGGGGAACGCCCGACATGTTCAATCCCAAGACATACCACGTGATCGAAACGCTCCACGACGGCAGCACGGTGGAAATCCGCGCCCAGAAGCCGGAAGACCGCAAGGAAATCATCGACTTGATGGAGCACGCGAGCGCCGACACGCTCTACCATCGCTTCTTCGCGGTGAAGCGCCACTTTTCCGAGAAGGAGGAGCACTTCTTCTTCGACGTGAATTTCGTCGATCACGTCGTCCTGATCGCGGTCGCCGAGCGGAACGGCGCGCCGGGAATCGTCGGCGGGGCGCGGTTCGTGGTCATCGAGCCGGGCAAGGCCGAGGTGGCCTTCTCGGTCGTCGACGACTTTCAGCACCATGGTCTCGGCGCGGTGCTGATGCACGCCATCACGGCGGTGGCGCGCGAATCGGGGATAACCGAGTTCACCGCCGAGGTCCTGTCCGACAACGCCTCGATGCTCGCCGTGTTCGAGCACAGCGGCCTGATCACCAGCACGCGCCGCGAAGGAACGACTGTTCACGTCACGATGCTGTTCCCCGGCGCGGGATCCTCCGCACCCGAGCCCGGGGTCACATCCCGCATTTGATCAGGGCGGTGTCCAGCGTCTTATCGCCGTTCGGCCGGTAGATCATCGAGGAGCTGGACTTGACCTCGATCTCGACCGACTGCGTGGTGTAGCTGATCGAGTCCTTGCACTGAAACTCGAGCTTCGTCAGCCCATTGTCTTGGGTCGCGCCCGTGACCTGGCAGGTCTGGTTCGGCAGGACGACCGTGCCCGGCGTGATGATCGCCGCCTGGGCGAACTGGTCGACCGGCTGGCGGAAGGTGTAGCCGCCGCCGCCGCGGACGAACAGCTTCTGGCAGTCGGCCTGTGAGGTCGCCCAGGCGCCGGACAGCCGACCGTCCATCTCGGTCGCGCCGGCATGACCGCACGCGACGACGAGCAGCGCGCCAAGACCCAAGCCGCGTGTGATTGTCATGATCCGACCCCCGACGCCGAAGCGTGCATCTTCTGGAACCCGCCGGACGATACCGCGCCCGGCGGCGCGCCGCCAGCCTGCCCGAACGCGGCCGCGGCGCTCGAGCCGAGGATGACGGATCCGCCGTTCGCGCGCCTCACATGCCGGAGTAATTCGGGCCGCCGCCGCCTTCGGGCGCGACCCAGACGATGTTCTGGGTGGGATCCTTGACGTCGCAGGTCTTGCAGTGGACGCAATTCTGGGCGTTGATCACCAGGCGCTCCGCGCCCGTCTCGTCGGCGACGAACTCGTACACCCCGGCCGGGCAGTAACGCTGCTCGGGCCCGGCGAAACGGGCGAGATTCACCGCGACCGGAACGGTCGCGTCCTTCAGCGTCAGATGCGGCGGCTGGTCCTCTTCGTGGGCGACGTTGGCGATGAACACCGACCCCAGCCGGTCGAAGGTCAGCTTGCCGTCGGGCTTGGGGTAGTCGATCTTCGGGCATTCCGAGGCCGGCTTCAGGCAGGCGTAATCGGGCTTGGCGACGTGGATCGTCCAGGGCGGCGACGCAACGCCGAGCTTCGGCAAGAGCCAGTGCTCGACGCCGGTCATCAGTTCGCCGACCAGCGGCCCCTTCTTGAACCAGGGCTTGAAGTTGCGGCTCTGCTGCAATTCCCAGTGGAGCCAGCTCTTGCGGAAGAGGGCCGGGTAAGCGTCGAGTTCGTCGCCGCTGCGGCCGGCGGCGAGCGCTTCCGCCAGCGCTTCGGCGCACAGCATGCCGCTCTTGATCGCCGCGTGGCTGCCCTTGACGCGCGCCGCGTTCATGAAGCCCGCGTCGCAGCCGACCAGCGCGCCGCCCGGGAACACGACCTTCGGCAGGGCCTGCGGGCCGCCGTTGTTGATCGCGCGCGCGCCGTAGCTCAGCCGCTTGCCGCCCTCGATGTGCGAGCGGATGGCGGGATGCGTCTTCCAGCGCTGCATCTCCTCGAACGGGTTCAGCCACGGATTCGCATAGTCGAGGCCGATGACGAAGCCGACCGAAACGAGGCTCCCTTCGAGATGGTAGAGGAAGCCGCCGCCGAAGGCGCCCCTGCCCATCGGCCAGCCGGCGGTGTGCATGACGCGGCCGGGCTCCGCCTTCTCGTCGGGAACCTCCCACAGCTCCTTGATCCCGATCGCGTAGGTCTGCGGGTCCTTGCCCTCGGTCAGGCGGAAGCGGTCGAGCAATTGCCGGCCGAGCTGGCCGCGCGCGCCCTCGGCGAAGATGGTGTAGCGGCCGGTCAGCTCCATGCCGAGCTGGAACGCGTCCTTGGCCTCGCCGTCCTTGCCGATCCCCATGTTCCCGGTCGCGACCCCGCGCACCGAGCCGTCCTCGGCGTAGAGGATCTCGGCGGCGGCGAAGCCCGGGAAGATCTCGACCCCGAGCGCCTCGGCCTGTTCGGCGAGCCACTTCACCACATAGCCGAGCCGGACGATGTAGCAGCCGTTGTTGTGGAAATTGCGCGGGACGAGAAAATCCGGAATGCGGCGCGACCCCGTCTCGGACAGGATCAGCACGTCGTCGCCGACGACCGGCTGGTTGAGCGGCGCGCCGCGCGCCTGCCAGTCGGGAAAGAGTTCCGTCAGGGCCCTGGGGTCCATCACCGCGCCGGAGAGAATGTGCGCGCCCGGCTCCGAGCCCTTCTCCAGGACGACCACCGACAGCGCCGGGTCGAGCTGCTTCAGCCGGATCGCGGTCGCCAGCCCCGCAGGCCCGGCCCCGACGACCACCACGTCGTAGGCCATCGACTCCCGCGGCCCGAACTTATCGAGAATGTCCTTCGGCGTCATGGCTCCCTCGTCTTTCGTGCGGTCCGGCCCGGTCACCCGCTTGTGAAACCTTCGTCATGCCTTCCTAAAGGCGCGATGCATCCGTGTCACGGCAAGATAGTTCATGTCTAAACCGTTTTCCAGAGGCGGCGATCCGTTCTTTCGAGGCCCCGCTCGCCTCCCCGCTTGTCGAGATCTGCCGCAAATCGCGCCTGCGGAAAACCCATCCGAACGAACGGGTCGAGCGTCGCCGTGGACGGGGCCGACAGAAGAAACGTTGCGCGCCGCCTTCCGGCGCCCCACTGTCCCGGGCCAGAATCGCCGCCCTCGACGCATGGCGGCCGGTTTTCCTCAACCAACGTCCCCGCCGCGGCGCCGCGGCGGCCCGGGACAGGAGCCTTGCGAATGACGACCCTGGCGTTGACAGACCCCACGCTGCTCAAGGACACATGCTACGTCGCCGGCGAATGGATCGGCGGCGCGGCGACGCTTGCGGTCACCAACCCATCGGACGGCGGCGTGATCGGGCGGGTCCCGAAACTCGGCGCGGCGGAGACGCGGCGGGCGATCGAGGCCGCCGAGACGGCGCAAAAGCTGTGGGCGAAGCGAACCGCCAAGGAGCGCGCCACGATCTTGCGCAAGTGGTTCGCCCTGATGATGGACAACCAGGAAGACCTGGCGCGCATCATGACCGCCGAGCAGGGCAAGCCGCTCGCCGAATCGCGCGGCGAGATCGCCTACGGCGCCTCGTTCATCGAGTTCTTCGCCGAGGAAGCCAAGCGCATCTACGGCGAGACGATCCCCTCGCCCTGGCCCAACGCGCGCATGATCGTGATCAGGCAGCCGCTCGGCGTGGTCGCGGCGATCACGCCGTGGAATTTTCCCAACGCCATGATCACCCGCAAGGCCGGGCCGGCGCTCGCCGCCGGCTGCGCCTTCGTGTGCAAGCCCGCGTCCGAGACGCCGCTCTCGGCGCTGGCGATCGCCGAACTGGGCGAGCGCGCCGGCCTGCCGCCCGGCGTCTTCTCGGTGATCACCGGGTCCTCGCGCGAGATCGGCGCCGAGATGACGGCCAATCCGATCGTGCGCGGCCTCACCTTCACCGGCTCCACCGAAGTCGGCCGAACGCTGATGGCGCAGTGCGCCCCGACCATCAAGAAGCTCGGGCTCGAACTCGGCGGCAACGCGCCGTTCATCGTGTTCGACGACGCCGACCTCGACGCCGCCGTCCAGGGCGCGATGGCGTCCAAGTACCGCAACGCCGGCCAGACCTGCGTCTGCGCCAACCGCCTGCTGGTGCAGGACGGCGTCTACGAGGCCTTTGCCGACAAACTCGCCGCGGCCGTGCGAACGCTCAAGGTCGGCGACGGTTTCGGCGACGGCGTGACGACCGGCCCGTTGATCAACGAGGCGGCGGTCGCCAAGGTCGAGGAGCACGTCGCCGACGCGCTCGCCAAGGGCGCGCGGATCGTGGTCGGCGGCAAGGCGCTCGGCGGCAATTTTTATCAGCCGACCGTGCTCGCGGGCGTGACCCCCGATATGGCCGTGGCGCGCGAGGAAACTTTCGGCCCGGTCGCGCCGCTGTTCCGCTTCAAGACCGAGGACGAGGCGATCGCCATGGCCAACGCCACCGAGTTCGGCCTCGCCTGCTACTTCTACGCCCGCGACATCGGCCGCGTCTGGCGGGTCGCCGAAGGGCTCGAATACGGCATGGTCGGCATCAACGAGGGCATCATCTCGACCGCCGAGGCGCCGTTCGGCGGCGTCAAGGAGAGCGGGATCGGCCGCGAGGGCTCGCGCCACGGCGTCGAGGAATACCTCGAGATGAAATACATGCTGATGGGCGGCCTCGCGGCGCCATAGTCCGCGAGGGACAACCGGACGGGGCGCCTCGAGCGCCTCGATAGCGATCCGGGTCGGGGGGACGTGTGCGGGAGGAGAACATGACGAAACCGCTGATCGTGGTCGATCCGCAGCCGCGCGGCCTGACCGAGATCTTCGACCCCGCGCTGTGGCGGCGTCTCGAGACCCTCGGCGAACTCGCGGCGCACGATGGGCCCGGTCGCATGCCGGCGGAGCGGTTCGAGGCGCTCCTGCCGGAAATGGCGCTGCTGATCGGCCAGAGCGACATGCCGGGGGAACGCCTCGCCCGCGCGCAAAAACTGCGCGCCATCATCAACGTCGAAACCAATTTTCTTCAGAACGTCGATTACGACGTCTGCTTCGAGCGCGGCGTCCACGTGCTCGCGCCGAGCTCCGCCTTCGCGCGGCCCGTCGCCGAAATGACGCTCGGGCTGCTGATCGACCTCTGCCGCGGGATCACGACCGCCGACCGCGCCATGCGCAGGGGCGACGAGAAGTGGCTGCTCGACGGCGCCGCGGGCTGCTTCTCGCTCTACGGGGCGCGGGTCGGCCTGATCGGCTTCGGCGATCTCGCGCGCGCCTTCGTTCCGCTCGTCCGGCCGTTCGGCTGCACGGTGAAGGCTTATGATCCGTGGGTGTCGGCGCATTTCATGGAGGGCTTCGGGGTCGAGGCCGCTTCGCTCGACGAGATCCTGGCAGAATCGCAGGCGATCGTCGTGTTCGCCTCCGTCACCAGCGAGAACCAGGGGTTCCTGGGCAAGCGGGAGTTCGATCGGGTGACGCCCGGCGCCGTCATGCTGCTGATGAGCCGCGCCGGGGTGGTCGATTTCCCGGAATTCTTGCGCGCGATCGAGGATGGAAAATTCCGCGCGGCGACCGACGTCTTCCCGGTCGAGCCGGCGCCGCCGGACGATCCGGCGCGCAGGGTCGAAGCTCTGGTGCTGTCGCCGCACCGGGCCGGCGCGATGACGGATTCGCTGCTCGAAATCGGCCGCCAGACGGTCGCCGACGCGGAGCTGATCCTGCGCGGACTGCCGCCGCTCTCCTGCCGCAGGGCGCAGCGCGAGACGGTCGCCCGCTCGCGCTCGAAGCCGATCGAGCGGAGTTAGCCGCCGCCCCCCGGGTCGGCCAGGATCGCTGCGGCGTCAGGTCGCGGCGACGAGCGAAGGCTGCGCGCAAGCGCGGCGGGGCAAAGTCTGCGCCAGCGCAGAACAACACGAACACGGACAACTTAACTTCGACGCGCGCCGCGGGTACGATCGGCTCGCGGCGCAGTGTTCCCGCGCCCAGGCTCGATGACGGCGGAAAGCGACCATGGGCGGGATCGGCGCATCGGACCTCGCCGGGGCGAACGACGTTCGCGACGACCCGCGGGCGCGCGGGGGAACCGAAAGCGCGGCTGCGCCGCCCGGCCCGGCCCCGGCCCCGGCGTTTTCGCCCGAGACGAGGCGAAGACTGCGGGCGCTGTCGCTCGAGGCGGAGAAGCGATGGTTCGCCGGGCGCTGGATGGAGGCGATTCCCGTCGTCGCCGAGATCATCCGGCTCGACCCGCTGAACGCACGGGCGCACCGCGACCTCGGCGTCACCTATCTTTGTTGCGGCCGATGCGGCGAGGCCGCGGCGAGCCTGCGCCGCGCCGTCGAACTCCAGCCGGCCGACGAGGACGCGCTCGGCTATCTGGTCGAAGCCCTCGAGCGCCAGGGGCGCGAGGCGGAGGCTCTGGAGGTCTGTCACGCCTTGCGCCGCTCGGCGCAGGACGAAGCCGACCGAGGCTTCTACGCCGTCAAGGCGCTGATGAAGGAGGGGCGAAGCGGGGAGGCGGAGAGGGACCTTCAAACTCTGGCGACGCTGGCGCCCCGGCGCGCCAACACCGTGCATCGGATCGGCAAGCTCCTGTCCGACCTCGGCAGGTTCGAAGCGGCGGAGCGGCTGCTCGCCCGCGGGGTCGAGGAGACGCCGACCGCCTTCCCGGCGCTCGCCGACATCAAGCGCATGACAGAGGAGGACCGACCCCTCCTGCGGCGGATGGAGGCGGCGCTCGACCGGCCGACCCTTCCGGCGTTGGCGCGCCTGGCGATCCATTTCGGCCTCGGCAAAGCCTATGACGACCTCGGCGAGCACGCCAGGGCGATCGGGCATTACGACGCGGGGAACAGCCTGAGAGCGCGCTCCATCCGCTTCAATCGGCAGGACTGCGCCGCCAGGGTGGATCGCACCCTGCAAAGCTTCACCGCCGAGGCGCTCGACCGGGCGGCGCCGTTGCTGGCGAGGCCTGCCCGGCCCGAAGACGATCTGCCGGTCCTGGTGGTCGGCATGCCCCGGTCCGGCACCACCCTCGTCGAGCAGATCCTGTCGTCGCACCCGACGGTCGCGCCCGGCGGGGAACTGCCCTTTTGGGCAGATCGGCTGGCGACCTGGCAGGCGGCCGGCGTCATTCCGATCCGAAGGGACTCGATGGCGGAGGTCGCGGAGGCGTATCTGTCGCTCCTGCGCGGCCTCGGCCCGAAAGCGCTGCGCGTGACGGACAAGATGCCTCGCAATTTCGAGTTGCTCTGGCTCGTGCGGCTCGCGCTTCCGCAAGCGCGCATCATTCATTGCCGTCGCCACCCGATCGACACCTGTCTTTCGAACTACTTCACTAATTTCTGGGCTGGCCACGAATACGCCTGGGAACGCGGGGATCTCGTGTTTTATTATCGTCAGTACGAGCGATTGATGGACCATTGGCGCAGAATTCTTCCGCCCGACCGCTTCATCGAAGTCGACTACGAGGCGCTGGTCGTCGATCGGGAGGCGCAAACACGCCGGCTTGTGGCCTTTCTCGGGCTCGATTGGAACGACGCCTGCCTCGCGCCGGAGCGAAACCCGCGGGTCGTCAGAACCGCGAGCCGCTGGCAGGCGCGCCAGCCGGTTTACGCGACATCGATGCAGCGCTGGCGGCGCTATGAGCCGTGGCTCGGCGCGTTGCGCGCGCTGGCGCCGGTCGAGATGCATTAGCTAACCGCACCCCCCGTGTCGGCCAGGATCGCGGCGGCGTCATGTCGCGGCGACGAGCGAAGGCTGCGCGCAAGCGCGGCGGCGCAAAGTCTGGCGCAGCGCAGAACAAATCGAACACGGACACCTCAACTTCGACGCTTGCCGCCGATGCGATCGGCTCACGGCGCAGTGTTCCCGCGCCCATGCTCGATGCCGGCGGAAAGCGACCATGGGCGGGATCGGTGTCAATCGGCGTCCAAAACTGGCCAAGGATCGGGCGTCCTGCCTCAGGTCCCGATCGGCCGCGCCGACGTTTGACCGAACAAGATTTTCTTGCCCTCCTCCGTGACGGCCGGCCTGCTCGCATAGGGTTCACCCTTCGCATAAGCGCGTACGGTCGCGGGTCGTTGGCGAATGGCCTCGAACCAACGTTCAAGATTGGGGAACTCTGACAAGACTTGTTGCTGGCGTTTCCATGGAACGATCCAAGGGTAAATGGCCATATCGGCGATTGTGTAGCTCGATCCCGCGATAAAGGGCAGATCAGCGAGCCTTCGATCCAGGACCCCATAAAGACGGTTTGTCTCCTTCACGTATCGGTCGACCGCATAGGGAATTCTTTCCGGGGCGTAAACGCCGAAATGATGATTCTGCCCTGCCATCGGTCCGAGACCACCAACCTGCCAGAACAACCACTCCAGAGTGGTTTTGCGGCCGCGAAGATCATCAGGCAGGAACAACCCGGTCTTGTCGGCGAGATATAACAGGATGGCGCCGGATTCGAACACGCTGACAGGCTTTCCGCCGTCTGCAGGGCTGCTATCAACAATCGCGGGCATCCGGTTATTGGGAGATATCTGAAGGAACGAGGCTTTGAATTGATCGCCAGCACTTATATCAATTGGATGAATGTGATAATTGACACCAGATTCTTCAAGGAAGAGTGTTATCTTATGGCCATTTGGCGTGGGCCAATAATACAAATCAATCATTGTTCAGTCGCTCCTGTTTGTCCGAGGGGACGTTCAGTGGGTTTAGGCATTGCGCTTATGGCTGGTAATTGGAAGGAAACAGAGCGCGCCTTGTTTTCTCGTCAACACCTCTTTTGAACCGACAGTCTTTCCCCATGTTGCGCGCGCGCATTCGCGGCGAGGCCCTGGAGAGCCAAGCATGACTGAGATGTTCCAGCAGGCGTTGCTTAAGTTCCTGATCATCGCGACCCGAGCCGAGCGGACAGTGAGAGGCGGCTGATTCAGAATTGGCCGAGCGAGTTCCCGAGCACGCGGCGTCAGCCTTGCCGCGGGCATGATTTCACTGCCCCCGAGTTGAAGCGCCTCGTGCGCTGAGAGCCGTTGCCCCGTGACCGGCCCGTTGACCGCGGAGATGATCGGAACCTCGATGTCGAGAAGATTCCTCAACAAGCGTTTGGCGTGTATATGGCCCCAAATTAACGGCGTTACCTTATTTTTGGGTAGCCGCTCACCGAGTATTTCGGCATCGATCTGTTCAGTGAATGCGTCGCCGGATCCCGTCATGATAACGAGCTTATTTTCTCGATCCTGTGCGATATCGTGGAAGGCGGGCCCGAGCTGACCATGCGGCCCCCCACCCCAGACCAGATCGCCTCCGTTACCATCAAGAGTAATCTCGAGAATCGCGCCCGTTCGGTCCATCCTGGCCTCCCACGTCCGCGACCGACGGATGTTTCTCCAAGAGAGCACGATCCTGCCTGATCACTAATTCAGCAGACGTCTGATGACTAGGCCTCGATTTCGTCCCTGTCAATCACCGGTGATCAGGCCAGCCGGCACAACGATCGAATCGAGATACGAACCGAGGCGGCGCAGATGCGAAAAAGAGGCGACGTGGGGTTGCCGCCGATCGAGCCGCCCGCCAAACGTCCGCCACAGCGTCTATCGCCCTGAGCTCAAGGCCCGACGGCTGCGTGAGCGCCCGCGAGAGACACTCCTCGAGGATCAGGGAGCCCGCAGCGGCTGGACGGCTTGCGCGTCCTTTTTGCCGGCTTCGTCGACACGCGCATCGCCCAAGACCTCCTGGACCAGCCGTGTCACTCGACCCAAATGGGCCTTTGCGACGGCTTCGGCTTTATCCACGTCCCGAGCCTCGATCGCCTTGAACAGCTGTTCGTGACGGGCCAAGCAATCGGGCATCACACCAGGAATGGCGATGATCTGAGTGAGCGCAAGCCGCAGCGCTTCGGAAAACAGCCCATAGATCTCGATCATGATCGCGTTTTGAGTGCCGGCGGCGATGACGCGGTATATTTCCATCTCTGCGTCGATGAAGACCCGTTGATCGCCCGATTCCATGCCGCGCCGCATACGTTCCAACGAGTCCCTCAGAGCGACCAGAGCAGCCTCCGTCCGGTAGGCCGCCGCCATTCGCGTCATTTCGATCTCCAGCGCGCGTCGGACATCGAGGACGTCGAGAACGCGGGCGTGGCGCAATCGGGGAGCCAAGGCTTTGGCGTCGGTGCTGGACCGGAGGTAGGTGCCCGAACCCTGACGAACCTCGAACAGTCCGGCGTGCTCGAGAACACGGACTGCTTCCCGAAGGGTTGTTCGACCGACGCCCAGCTCGGAAACAAGGACCGTCTCCGCGGGCAATCGGTCGCCAACCTTAAAGTCCCCCGAGCTGATCCGCAGCCGCAACTGCTCTATGACCTCGTCGACGAGCTGCGCGCGTCTCACGGGACGGAAACTCCGCCGCGGCTCCAAACGTTCATTCACATGATTCATCGCAACCGCCTATCGTCGGCCCCGCTGCCATGAACGGGGGGCGTCAAATAATCATCACAAAACGGCCGGGGATGCCGCATTGCTTGATCTCAATAAGCCGACCCTGACGATTCCAACAAGTGCTGCGCGAATCAATTTCCCTCTGGCCTCCGACCACACAAGGGTCGGAGGCGCCGGAACATCTTCTTCTATTCGGCTGCCGTCGCGACCGGCACGGCAACCGGCGACCGCTTGCGAAGCACCCGCATGAATTCTCGCATCCAGGCGGGGTGGTCCGGATACGCGCGAGCCGACACCATGGGTCCGTCCACGACAACCTCAGCATTCACGAATTCGGCGCCCGCCGCCTCGACATCGGATTTCAGTTCAGGAAACGCGGCGATACGACGCCCCTTCAAAACGCCGGCCGTGGCCAGCGCTATGGAGGCGTGGCACAAGTGCGCCACCGGCAGGTTCTCTTTGAAAAAGTATTGAACGATGCGAATGAAGTCTGGATTGTTGCGGATATACTCAGGAGCGCGCCCCCCGGGGATGATTATCGCAGCATAGTCCGATGGGTCAACATCGGAGAACGCTACGTCGGCCGGCCAATGATAGCCCGGTTTTTCGACGAAAGTGTCGTTGCCTGGCACCATTTCGTGGACCACCAATTGCAACAACTTCGGAGACAAAGCGGCCACAACCGCCTCATAGCCCTCCTCCGTGAGTCGTTGATGCGGATATATCACTTCGAGCGCTTCGGCGGCATCGCCAGTGAGAATCAAAACTTTCGGCATCGCTCACTCCCTTTGTCGGCCGACACATGACATGTCATCAGACGACTGATGAATTAATAATGCGGCGCCGCCCCGACGTCAAGCCTCCCGCTTTCCATCAAAGTTTCATGCAGACCCCGTGCAAAACAAATTTGTCGCCCAGCGCGCCCTGTTGCGACGACGCTCGCGCGCTACAGGGCCTCCGGCCGCGCGGGCCACGCAGTCGCCGCTGTCGATCGTGGCCGTCGCGGATTCCCAGGAGGGTCTTGTTCGGCCGCCTGCGCCCGCCGACCCGGACCCGCGACCGGCCTGTTCCTTCGTGGCCGGCCGAACCTCGGTCGCGGTGACGATGGCGCCGGGGCGGCGCGCCGTCGACGACCGAGGCGGCAATCGACCCTCCCTCCTGTCCACTCGAGGCTGTGCAGACAAAGCGACAGCCCCCGATCCGGATGCCGCGCGCCGGCGCCCGGGCCCCGTCGAAGACGATGGCTGAGGCGACAGCGGGCCCGCCTCCCCGACTCACTTCGCCAAACCGGATAGGACTCCCTGCAAGTCGGTGAGGGAGCCGATCCGAAAGTCCGCGTCCTGCCCGAGCCGTTCGGGGCCGCCGCGCAGCAACCGGTAGAATTCCGCGGGGCCAACATCGGAGTTCATCGGTGGGGGCGCGCGACCAACACGATCGATCCAGGCGACCTTGAGCCCGAATTGCTTCGCGCCCGCGACATCAAAGCTGTTTGACGAAACGAACAACACCTCGTGCCTCTCGACGCCGAGCGCCGGCGCCACGAGGTCATAGCACCTCGGGTCGGGCTTAAAGGTCTTCGCCCTGTCCACGCTGATCACGTCCGCAAAAAAAGGAGCGATCCCCGACCCCTCGACGAGCGCAGCGAGCATGTCGGGGCTGCCGTTCGAAAGGATCGCGAGTTTATACCCGGAAAGCGCCGCCAGCGCCTGGCGCGCTTCCGGATACAAGTCGAGATCGAGGTATTTCGCCATCAACTCCTCACAGAGCGCAGGTGTCGGCGTGACGCCGGCCCTATCCAACGCGAACTCGAGCGCGGCACGGGTGACAACTGAGAAGTCCTCATACGCCCGCATTAGGCCGCGCAGCCACGTGTATTCGAGTTGCTTCAATCGCCACGCCTGCGTAATGAAATCGCCTTTGTCGCCGCAGAGTTCAGTCGCAAGGCCGCGCACCGACTGCACGTCATAGAGCGTGCCGTATGCATCGAATACCAACGCGCGAATTGTCATCGGGAACTCCTCTCCATCGGAAACGGTCGCCAGCCTGGCGCGAGGCCGCCGCCATCTCGCCGCCATGCCGCCAGCGACGACGCTAAATCCAAATCGTCGGGATCGAAGCGACGAAGCCGATGTCCACAATGGTTCCGGCTAATCAATCGCGTCTGACTGGGAATCCCGGGGGAGATTCCTTGTGGACTTGCGGCGCGCGAGCCTGCGGGCTGCGCTCTGGCGTTTCCATTTCCGTCGCGCTTGCCGACGTTGATCGGCTCCTCGCTCCGGTCCAGGACCGCAACGCGCCGCAGAAGCACCTGCGGCGGCCGCGGATCGTTCTGCTCAGCGCCGAGGGCGCCGGCCCCCACCAGGCTCTGCGGCTGAGCCATCGCGCTGTCTTTCCGCTGTTGTCGGCCGGCTCCAGTCGGATCTAGTGGCGGCCGAGCAATGCGAAAGCGGGGCGCTGACTCACTTCGTGATCGCCGGATAGTTCGATGGGAAGAGCGCCCGCCGCGTCTCTTCGTCCATCTCCTTCTTGAAGGCGTGATCCGTGCCGACGGCGCGGGCGCGCGCCACCGCGGGTCGCGCGTCAACCGTTTGGAACCAGCGCTTGAGGTTCGGGAAGGCGGCAACCGGGTCAGCGCTGCCGGGCAGCACTCTGGGCGCCCGATCCAGCCAGCCCCAAGCGGACATGTCGACGATGGAATATTCGTTGCCGACGATGTAATCGCGTCCGCTCAGACGCTCATCCAAGACACGATAGTGCCGTTCAACCTCGCGTCGATATCGGTTCACCGCATACGGGATGTTTTCGGGAGCGGCATGCTGGAAATGCACCGCCTGGCCCGAGAATGGGCCCATCCCCGTCGCGACGAAGAAGAGCCAGGAAAGCAGTTCAGGACGATCGGCGGGGGCGCCCATGAAGCGCCCTGTCTTTTCGCCGAGGTAGAGAAGGATAGCGCTCGAATCGAACACCTTCGCCTCGCGGCCGCCGGGCCCCTGGGTGTCGACGATCGCTGGCAACTTGCCATTCGGATTGATGGCGCGAAAGGCTGGCGTATGTTGCTCTCCTTTGCTCGTGTCGACCGGAACGACTTCATAGGCCACGCCGGTCTCCTCCAGGAAAAGCGCGACTTTGGCGGGATTTGGCGTCGGATGGAAATAGAAACGGATCACGGGGCTCTCCTATCGGGCTATCGTTTTGGATTTATGCGCGGGACCACCGTGAGGCCGCGCGCCGAAGCTTGAGCGGGACAAAGATCGAAGCGGAAACTCGGTTCTCGCAAGTGCGATGGCGTTCCGCGCAGAACAATCTGCGACGCCGAGTCCGAGACTATCGGTTTCCGCGATGTCAAGGACCTATCCGAAGCGGGGGCGGGCCTTCCGACTTTGTCGTCGTTCCCGCGGGCGGCGCGTCGCTCGATCATATGGCGGCGTCCGGAGGCGATCGTCCGCTGACGCGCGCCCGGCCTGCCCCGACCCACGGCTCGGCGGCGGGGATTTCGATTTCCCCTGCGACGATTGCAAGCGAGATCGCCGATTCCGTTACGTCGTCGCCTGCGAGCGTTTGAACGACAGCGCCGTCGCGCATCAGGTGCACGGTGCTGCACAAACGCGCCAGTTCCTCCGCTTCCGAGGATACGACGATGATCCCCGCTCCATCCGAGGCGAGTTCGCGGATGACCTCATAGACTTGCTCCCGAGCGCCCACATCGATGCCTTGCGTCGGCTCGTCGAACAGAAAAATGTCCGCCCCGCCCAGGAGCCAGCGCGCGATCACCACCTTCTGCTGGTTACCGCCGCTGAAGGCCCCTATCCTGGCGTAGGCCGCTCCTTTGAGCGGTCGCACGTCGAGACGTTTCAAGAGCGTTGAAACGCTGGAAATCTCCTCACGTGCGCGCATGAGGCCGCCCGGCCCGGCGAACCGCGACAGCCATGGCAGCGTCGCGTTTGCAGCGACGCTCGCCAACGGAAACACAGCATTCGCCGCCCGTTCCTCCGGCAAATACGCGAAGCCGGCTTTGATTGCGTCGCGTGGGCTCGCCAACCGAGTCGGCACGCCCCGGACAACGATGCGACCGCTGGTCACCTGGCGATCGCCCCAAAGGGTTCGCAACAAGCTCGTGCGTCCCGACCCGTCGCGACCGGCGATGCCGAGCACCTCGCCCCGATGGAGCCTGAGGTCGACGCCGCGTGTCCTTGGCAGCGCACAAAGATCCTCGCAGCACAGGACTTCTTCGCCGGCGTGAGGGGTTTTTGACCTGTCGGCCGACGGCCCGCCGGCGTGGACCTGACCATGGATGTCGACGTCAGCCACGAGTGTCTTTATTTTCGACGACAGATCTGCGCCGGTGATGAGGCCGCTGAGTTCCTTCTTGTCGAGGATCCTGGCGTCCTTCTCGGCGATGACCCGTCCTTGCCGCATCACGATGACGCGGTCGCACAAGTCGAGCATTTCGTCGAGTCGATGGGTGACGTAAATGACGCTGGCGCGGTCCCGCGCCAGAGGACGAATAATCGAGAACAGCAACTCCACTTCAGGCGTCGCCAGATTCGCCGTCGGCTCATCGAGGATGATCAGCCGCGGGTTCCGTAAAAGCGCGCGACCGATCATGATGAGGCGCTGAGTCACCGGACGGAGCCGCCCAACTTTTACGTTCAGGATCTTTGTCAGGTGCAGGTGCTCGGCCATCAGCTCGACAGCGGCCACCGCGCTCTTGCTCCCGCCGAACCACAGTTGCTCGCCGTTCTCGCGACCCGGCCGAAACAGTCTGGTGTGCATCCCGAGCAGCAGGTTTTCCCTACCGGTCAGGTTCGGAATAATCATGAGCGGCTGCGGGACCTGAGCAACGCCGTGTGTGATCGCGTCGTCCGGGCTGCGGAACCTGATGCTCTGGCCGTCCAGAAGCATGTCGCCCGAGTCGGGCCTTCCGGCGCCCGTGAGCATTCGCGTCAGCGTCGACTTCCCGGCGCCGTTGTGTCCCGCGAGCCCCAAGATCTCGTTTGGCGCCACGTGCAGTGAGACCCGGTCGAGCGCCAGTGTCCCCGGATAGCGCTTCGAGAGTTCCCTGACGTCGAGGACCGGGACCACCGGACGACGCCTGTCTTCCACCCTATCGCTGGTCATGGCCAATGCCTCCCATCACCCTAATTCGTCCCCCGCAACGCGACGACGCGGGCGAAGATCAGCGCGACCAGCAAGATCACACCCTGGAAGACATAGGTCGTATAGTTCGGCACCCCGAGCAAAATCAGGCCATTCGCCGCGATCTGGGTGACCAGGACGCCCACGACTGTGCCAAAGATGTTGAATTCGCCGAAGCGGAAGGTTGCTGCGCCGATAAAGGCCGCCGTGAACGACGGCAGCAGGACGTCGAGGCCCGCGAGCGGGTAAGCCACAGCCTGTTTATTGGCGAATAGGATGCCGGCGATACTGGCCGCGAACGTGCAGAGGATAAAGCCGAGCGCCCGCGTTCGCCGGACGTCCACGCCAGCGAGGCGAGCCGCCTCGGCATTCCCGCCAACCGCCTTGACCTGTCGACCAAATACGCTTTTCTCGAGGAGGACCCAGGCGCCAAGAACGATGATCGCCGCGACGATCACCAAAGTGGGGACGGGGCCGATGTTGGAACGGCTGAAGGCGACGAGCGTCTCGGGGAATCCGCCATAGATCTGGACGCTGCCGGAGACATAAAACTGCATGCCGACCAGGAACGACGACATCGCTATTGTCGCAACGAGGGCAGGCAGACCGACATAAGCGATCATAAAGCCATTGAACGCCCCCGCCGCGAGCGAGGCGGCCAGCGTGACGAGGATTGCGATTGCAGGGTCTACCCCCTCCTTGGCCACCAGTTGCGCGTAGAGTACGGTGGCGAGACCAGCAAGCGCTGAAATCGAGAGGTCGAACTCCCCCATCACCAGCGGGATGGTCAGCCCCACGGCAACGATGACCGGCAGCGCAGAATTGGCGCAAACGTCGGTGATGTTGCCGATCGACAAGAACCCCGTCGTGGCGAAACCGAAGTAAACAACCATGCCAAGCGTCATAATCGGAACGCCGAGCGGCGCGATCATCTCCAAAGCGGTTCGCCGAGCTTTGTCCGACGGCGCGCTCGATGCGTCGGCCATCCGGGTCTGCGCAGAAGCAAGAGTGGTGCGCTCGCTTGGAATCGTCATCGTGTCCCCGCTCCCCTGACAGTCGTTCGCCGTCTTCAACCGACTCGTTTCGCGTCGTCGACGGCGTTACCGATGATTGCCGCCAGCGCGCCCCGCTCTGGAGAGCCGGGCGCGCGCAGTTCGCTGACTACGAGGAATAACTTTCGCTCCAAGACGCGACAAACCGATCGCGGTACGAACCTTGGGCAAACACCCAGGTCGGAATCTGCTTTCCGCCCAACACATCCACCATTTGAATATTTGACGAGTTCGCTTCGGCGTGGTCGATACAGACACACGGAACAGCGTTGGTCGAAAGCAGCGCGAGACGGTCCACCGGCTTGCCCGAGCGGTGCTTGAGCACGAGATCAACCATGCCCCAGCCGACCCAGACCAAGTCGACCCACGAGGTTGCGACCAGCGGACTCTTGCCCTCTTTGATAAGCTGTATGCCAGCGCTCTGGGCGACGAGCCCATAGACCTTGCACGAGTCGCCCTTTCCTGCCTGTTCGACCGCCGCCGCAACCGGGACTGGCGCCGGCGACCAACTCACCCACAGACAGTCGACATCCGGATTCTTGGTGAGAATCGCCTGTGTCACCTGGGTCGCCACTTGCACTGTGTTCGCCGGGTCGACATCGGGAATGACCTGCACCACTTCGAAGTCGTTGTTGATCGCCAGGCTCAACAGGCCGTCGAGGGCCCCGCGCCGAGGCTTGATGACGTCGAGCTGCGAGTCGATGATTCCGAGCTTGATCTTCTTCTTACCGGGGTGGCGAATTCGCTGATCGAACAACATATAGCTGCTGACGAAGCTTGATTCGACCGAGGTCACGCCGCCATAGTCAAGCACCATGTCGGGATAATTGGTGCCGAACGTATAAATCCCAAAGACTGGTATTTTTTTCTCTTTAGCTTTTGCCATCTGCGCTGCGACAAGCCGCGGCGGAATAACAATATCTATGATAACGTCGACGCCCCTGGTGACAAAACTGTCGAACACCTGCCCAGCCGTCGTCACGCTACCCGCTACGTCCTGCAACAGGAACTTCCAGTTCAAACCGGCGGCCTGGGCCGCTGCTTGCATCTGATTGGCGATGGTAATCTGGTTTTCATCCGCGAAGGCGTATACCGGGACGCCAATCGTGAGGTTCTTGTATTTGTCGGCAATCTTTCCCGCCTCTGCGGAGCCCGAGGTCGCCGCCGACGCCTTCGGCGCACTGGTGACCAACGCCGTCAGAATCGTCGAAGCCGCTGTAGCCCCCACGCCGAGTGAACCGGCCCGGGTCAGGAAGTTGCGCCGGGACGTTGCGCCTTTGACGACCTCGCCGGCGAGATGCTCGATGTCGCCGCGGCGCCCCTTGGGGATAAAGTCCTCCAGGTACTGTTGGACCATGTCGTCTCTGTTCTCAGTGTCGCTCATCCGTTTAGTCTCCTCCCGATAGAATTTGACTGGCTGCGCGGTCGCCGCGAACTGCAGCGCATGTCCAGTCTTTGCCGGCTCGATCTCCCGCTTCATTGCGGTCTTACTTTCTTTGGTCGGAGATCGAGTTCCCGATGACCTTTGGCCCGGTCGCGCGAGCCCAGCCCGCCGACAATTCGGGCGCCAGGTCGTATTCGCGGGCTTCGCGTCTGCGGGAGGGGCTGTGCCCCCCCTTCTTATGCCGCCGCAGGAATCGAGGATGGCCATCGACAACCGGCGAGCGGTCGTCGCTTACCTTTTCGTGATGAACTAGCTGGGCCAATATTCGTTGGCGGCCAGACCTTGCAGGGCGAGCCCGTGGCTCAGGTGTTCGAGCATGAGTTTCTTGAGCTCTTGCGTCATCACCACCCGGGCGTAGCGCACAGTCAGAGGAGGTTGGTTGAGAATTTGCCGGGCCAATTCTCTGGCGCGCGGCAACAGCTTGTTGGCCGGCATGACCTCACTCACGACGCCCAGTTGCAAAGCCTCTTGGGCCGACAGCCGTTGGCCGGTCAGGAGGAAATAACGGCCGCGGTTCCTTCCCAGGAGATAAGGCCAGATCACATGAACTCCGTCGCCCGGGACGAGGCCGTTTGGAAAGTGAGGCGCGTCGGCGAACGTCGCGTGATCAGCGGCCAGGACGATATCGCTCAACACGGCGAGCTCGGCGTGGATGTTAACCGGGCCATTCACCGCAGCGATGATCGGAACCTCGATGTCGAGAAGGTTCATCAGCAGGCGCTTGGCGTCGCTGTAGATGTGATCCCAGGTCATCGGCGTGATTTTGTTCTTTGGCAACCGCTCGCCAAGGATCTCGGCGTTGATCTCTTCGATGAAGGCGTCGCCCGTGCCCGTCATGATGACGAGTCTGTTTTCTCGATCCTGGGCGATGTCGTGGAAGGCCGGTCCCAACTGCCCGTGCGGCCCGCCGCCCCAAACCAGGGTCCCCCCGTCGCTGTGGAAAGTTATCTCCAAAATGCCGTCTCGACGGTCCATCCGGATGTGCGAGTATTTTTCGGCGTAATCCTTGAACTCACGCATGCTTCGCTTCCTCCCGTGTTGGCGAAGGAGACAGGCTTCTCCTACGGAGACCCACCCTTCCCGTCTAACTTCGTCTGCGTGCTTCGCATTCATCAGACGACTGATGACATCACGTTAGCGGCGGCTTTTGATGGTGTCAATCCGCTCGCGCCGGCGCGGCCAGGCGCAGCGGCTTCTTTCGTTCAAAATGTCTCGATGCCGCGACGCGCCCAGCGCGGCCGCCTCGCCCAGCCGGGCGACAGCAGGTCAGAGATCGACCGCCGATCTGATTTTGGTTTACGGTCAGTGGGATCACGCCGCGCAAGGCGCCAGGGAAAGCCGTGGGCTCGCTACCTTCCGAGACCAGGCCGACGCCATGGCGCGTTCGAGCGTCGAAGAACCGCGCGAGCGGCGACGGCGATCGCTCGCTTCAGTCGCGTTCGTGGATGAAGCGCGCTGTGCGAGTGCGCATTGTGACGAGCTCCTCGGCGGCGGTGGGGTGAACCGCCATCGTTGCGTCAAGGTCGGCTTTGGTCGCTTTCATCTTCACTGCGATGGCCAGAAGTTGGATCATTTCGCCTGCTTCATGGCCGAGAATGTGGGCGCCGAGGATCTGATCGGACGTTCCGTCGACGACGATCTTCATGACCGTGCGCTCCGAGCGACCCGAAACCGCCGCCTTCAAAGGCCGGAAACGCGATCGATAAATGTCGACAACCTGGTAACGCTCGCGCGCCAGCGCTTCCGTCAAGCCGACTGTTCCGATTTCGGGCGTAGTGAACACCGCGCTCGGCACACAGTCATGATCGACGAGGCCCGGTTTGCCGCCAAAAACGCGATCGGCGAAGGCCTGCCCTTCGCGGATCGCGACCGGCGTTAGATTGATACGGTTGGTGACGTCGCCCACGGCGTGAATGGTCGCGACATTGGTCGTTGAGCCGTCGTCGACTTTGACGGCGCCGTGCGCATCAGTGGCCACCCCCACGCTCTCCAGTCCGAGCTTGGCCGTGTTTGGCCGACGCCCTGTGGCGATAAGAACCTGATCGACCACGAGGTTGTCGCCGTTCGACAGCGCGACGTCGAGCGCTCCCGCCCGTTTTTCGATCCGCGTCGGCAAACAGCCAGTGGCGAACGTTACACCCGAATGGCCGAGCTCTTCCGCCAATCCGACGCGCATATCCTCGTCGAAACCGCGAAGAATGTTGCTCGCGCGCATCACCTGCGTGACTTTGGCTCCGAGCTTAGCGAATAGCGACGCGAACTCGACCGCGATGTAACCGCCGCCAACGATCATCAGGCGCTTTGGGAACGATTTCAGATCGAAGATTTCGTTCGAGGTAATCGCGTGTTCGAGGCCCGGAATCGACGGCGCCAGTTCCGGCGTGGCGCCAGAGGCGATGAGAATGTGTTTTGCGTTGATCACACGCCCGCTGGCCAACCGCACCGATCGCGGCGCCGCGATCTCGGCGCGCTCTTCGACGAGGTCGACGCCGGCCTTTTCGAGATTTTCGCGATAGATTGCCGACAATCGGCTGATTTCTTTTTCTTTGGCTGCGACCATGGCCAGCCAATCGAAGCTGGTCTCGCCGACATTCCAACCATAGCCGCGGGCGTCGCAAAAATCGTCGGCGAAGCGGCTGGCGTAAACCAGCAGCTTCTTGGGCACGCAGCCTCGGATGACGCATGTGCCGCCGATGCGGAATTCCTCGGCGATCATCACGCGCGCCCCATGGCCGGCGGCGATCCTCGCCGCGCGCACGCCGCCCGATCCGGCGCCAATGACGAACAGGTCGACGGGAAAGCTCGAGACGCCAGTCATCTTAGCGATCTATCGAGACGGCGTGACGAAGCGCCTGCTTCGGCGACCGGCGCTGAACGCTCTCCAAGTCGCGGCCACAACCGCCTCGTCGCCCTCCGCTGGGGGACGCTGATGCGGATGTGTCGCCGCGAGCGATTCGGCGGGATCGTGGGTCGGATTCAGACGTTTTGGCATGCCCTCGCTCGCTGGTCCGCGCCGAAAGTCATCAGACGACTGATGAGTATCTGGCCGAGGCAGACCGGTCAAGCGACAGATTTGGGACTCAGCAGAGCCGCACCGTCGCGGAGCGGGTCCAGCGCCACGTCGACAATCGCCCTTAACCGCGCGCGCGTCGGCTTCGTCCGTGCAAGCACGTTGAGGCCCTGCACCAGGCACACGAAGTACGGCGCCGACTCGGGCCCAAATCCGGGCCGCAACTCACCTGCGGCTTGCGCGCGCGCCAATGCGCTGGCGAAGGCAGTCTCCAACCGAGTGAAGTGCAATTCCACCTTCGCCGCAATCTCGGGCTCGCGGGCCGCGAGTTCGATCAGCGAATTGGTGATCAGACACCCCCAACGGCGTTTGCCGCCGAGGATGGCTTCGATGAGAAAGTCGAAATAGTTGACTATTCCTAAGATTCCCGACGGGCTCCCGGAAATCCGTTGGATCGCTTCGAGGGAAACCTTGTCGACGTAGCGGTCGAGAATAGCGATGAAAAGCGCGCGTTTATCCCCATAGGCGCCGTAAAGGCTGCCGGGGTTGAGCTTGAGGCGGCGGCAAAGCCTTTCAATGCTCGTCGCCTCGAATCCGCTCTCCCAAAAAATGTCGACCGCCAAATCGAGGGCGATCTCGGGGTCGAACTGCTTGGGGCGAGCCATTACTGAGCGCACATTCTCATTGACGAGGCTGCCCGTTACGCGATTTTCGTTGGAAAGTCAACGGGCGGCCGCGCGCCCGCGGCAGGTCGAGCTGGACCCTGGTTTGCATGAGATCCAGGCCTCCAAACTCACTCTTGCAGCCCGCGTGGGTTCTGGCTTTGAGGCGGCCCAGGGCCTCTTGACACGGAGTTTTTGAATCAGTATTCAAGAATGATAAGACGATTGGGAGGAGATCCGGTGCGAATCGCAATCATGGGGGCCGGGGGCGTCGGCGGCTATTTCGGCGGCAGACTCGCCAAAGGGGGCGCGGATGTCGTCTTCATCGCGAGGGGCGCGACTCTCGCGACGCTGCTGAAAGATGGGTTGCGGATCAGGAGCCAGCTCGGCGATCTGCACCTGCCAAAGGTCGTCGCCAGCGATGACGCGCGAAAATTGGGCCGCGTGGACCTCGTCCTCCTGGGGGTCAAGCTGTGGGACACCGAGGCGGCGGCACGCGCCGTGGCTCCTCTCGTTTCGGGCGAAACAGCCGTCGTATCGTTCCAGAACGGCGTCGACAAAGACGATATTCTGCGCGGCGTTCTCGGCGACGACGCGATCATCGGCGGCGTCAGTTATATCGCCGCATCAATCGCTGAACCGGGCGTCATCGCTCATACCGGAACGATGCAGCGACTTGTATTCGGGGAGTACGACGGCAGGCGTTCGGCCCGATGCCAGGCTTTCCTGGAAGCGTGCAAACGGGCCAACATCGAAGCCGAGCTGAGTGGAGATATCCAGCGCGCGATTTGGGAGAAGTTCGTTTTTCTGGTCGGGCTCTCAGCGACGACGGCCACGATGCGCGCGACGATCGGCCCGATCCGCTCAAATCCGCAGACGCGCGCGTTTCTCCTGGACGTCATGCGCGAGGTTGTTCAGGTCGGGCGCGCCAGAGGCGTCGGGCTCGCTGCCGATTACGCCGAAAGCCGCCTCGCGTTCTGCGACACTCTGCCGGAAACGATGACATCGTCGATGGCTGTCGACATGGAACGCGGAAACCGGCTCGAGACTCCTTGGCTGAGTGGGGGCGTCGTAAGGCTCGGAGCCGCCGTCGGGGCGGCGACGCCGCTCAATCGAGCGATCGCCGATATTCTGGCGCTCTCGTCTGAGGGACGGCGCTGATGCGGGCGGGAACCTCCTCCCTCACGCTTCGATCCCTTGTGGCTCGGCCAGTCGCGGTGCCAATGGCCCGCCCACTCGGCACCAGCGTTGAGACGATCGATACCGCTCCCTTGCTGTTGCTCGACTTGGAGACGGAAGAAGGGATCACAGGACGTTCGTATGCCTTCTGTTACCACGTCTCGATCGCCCGCTCCCTTCAGCCGATCTTCCGCAGTCTCAGCGAGGCTCTGGCCGGCGCTCGGGTCGAGCCGCTGTCCCTGAGTCGGTGGCTCGGGCGTCGTTTCAAGCTGCCGGGCCTGGCGGGCCCCCTTGCAATGGCCGCATCCGCAATCGACGTGGCCGCCTGGGATGCGCTGGCGATTGCAGCGGGACTGCCGCTTTCGACGCTTCTCGGTTCGGCTCCCAAACCGATTGACGCCTACAACAGCAACGGTCTCGGCCTCATGCCTGCAAAGGCCGCAGCGGACGAGGCTGAAGAGCTTCTGGCGGAAGGATTTCGCGCCGTCAAACTTCGGGTTGGGGGATCGGATCTCGGCGCAGATTTGACAAGGGTGCGCGCCGTGAGGGCGCAGATCCCGGGCGAAGCTCTTCTGATGGTCGACTTCAACCAGGCGCTCACCTTTGCCGAGGGCATGGAAAGGTGCCGCGCTCTCGACGACGAAGGCGTCTACTGGATCGAGGAGCCGATCCGACACGACGATTATCGCCATGCGGCGCAGATCGCCAAGGCGACGAAGACGCCGATCCAAGCGGGGGAGAATTTCCTCGGTCTGAGCCCGATGTCGGCGTCGCTTGAGGCGGCGGCCTCAGACTACGTCATGCTTGATCTCGATCGTATCGGCGGCGTGAGCGGCTGGCGCAGCGCTGCGGGTCTGGCGGCGGCCTATGGGCGGGAGGTGTCGTCGCATCTCTTCCCTGAGGTCAGCGTCCACCTGCTGGCTGCGACGCCGACCGCGCATTGGCTGGAGTTCGTCGATTGGGCCGCCCCGATCCTTGAACAGCCCCTCGAGGTGATCGACGGAGAGGCCGTTCCACTTCCTGGACCCGGCATCGGGCTCCGTTGGAATGAGGAAGCGGTAGCAAGGTTTGCGCTAAACAACGGATAAAAAGAAGGCGCAGGAGGAGCGCTTATGCTGGTTTCCATCGCGGCTGCGATGGAGCAACTCCATATCAATGTATGGAGTACAAGGAGAGGAGAGAAAAAATGTTCTATGCATTGAATCTATTCGACCTGAAAGACGAGGATGTCTATCGCAAGTACCTCACAACTGCGGGTCCAATTGTGCAGGAGCTCGGTGGCGACCTCGTGGTGATGGGGCGTCGAACCCCGGAGGTGCCGGTGCATTTTCCTGGCACGACGATCGGCGGCGGACAGCGTTGGTGTATTATCGCAACTTACAAGACAGAAGAAGACGTACGTAGGTTTTGGAATCATCCCAAGAATTATGACAATAAGCATCTCAGGGAAGATGGCACCAAAAACTATGTCTGGGCCCTTTATGAAGGGGCCGATATCCTAAAAGTCAGCTAGAGAAAACTGAGACATACTGACAGCCGATCCCAACGATTGGCTGTCAGATTGGTTTGGCTCTGGTGGGAGACCTTAGATGAGACTAAAAGACACAAGCTGCGTCGTCACCGGGGGCGCAATGGGTATCGGAAAGGCGATGGCGGTTCGCCTGGCGGCGGAAGGCGCCTCGGTCTGCATTGCAGACATCAATCTCGAGGTCGCTGAGTTGACTGTCCGGGAGATTGTCGATGCCGGGGGCGCCGCTTTTGCCGCTCACTGCGACGTGACCAAGCGCGACGCCGTTCAGAACGCCATCCAAACAACGGTCGCTCGCTTCGGGAAGCTCGACGTCATGTTCAACAATGCGGGCGTCGCCAAGGCCAAGCCTTTCCTCGACGTCACAGAGGAGGACTGGGAGCTGGTCATGCGGGTCAACGGCCTTGGCGTATTGGTGGGCATGCAGGAAGCCGCCAAGCAAATGATCGCCCAGAAGACGCCGGGCAAGATCATCAATACGGCCTCGGTCGCTGGCAAGCAGGGCTTCGCGCTCGTTTCGCATTACAGCGCGAGCAAGTTCGCCGTCGTCGCCCTGACCCAGGCAGGGGCGCGTGAGTTCTCGACATACGGAATTACCGTCAATGGCATATGTCCAGGGATCGTTGCCACCGAACTCTGGCGCAAACTCGATAGCGACATGATCGAGTTTGGCCGCACTGAGCGCGTCGGGCAGGGCATGGAGGAGTTCAGCAAGGGCATCCTGCTTGGACGTGTGTCCGTGCCGGAAGATTGCGCAGGAATCGCCGCTTTCCTGGCGTCTCACGACTCCGATTACATGACTGGGCAATCCATTCAAGTGGATGGTGGGATGATACTACAGTAATCGAATGCTCCGACAGAACTCTCTGAGCATGATAAACAAACAGATGACGAGGAGGAACACAATGAATGCGCTTACGCCGACGGCAACCACAACAATCATGAACCATCGGATGCACAGGGCGAACGGAGTTCTCCTGCACTACGTGACCGCGGGGCAAGGCGAGCCCATCGTGCTGCTGCATGGTTTCGCCCAGACCTGGTACGAGTGGAAGCGGAGCGTCATTCCTGCGCTGGCGGAAAAATACTTGGTGATCGCGCCCGATATGAGGGGCGTGGGCGACTCTGAACGCCCGTTGAGCGGGTACGAGAAGCGCACGATGGCCGAGGATATCTGGCAGCTCCTCCAGCACCTCGGGTTGAAACGGGCGGTCGTCATCGGTCATGACTTCGGTGGCGCGGTCGCTTACGCCTTGGCCGCCGCTCATCCCGCCTTCGTCTCCAAACTCGCCATCGTGGAAATGATCATGCCGGGCTTCGGATACGAGGCATGCATGCAGCATCCTTTCGCCACCGACGGCTTGGGACGCAAGGTCTGGCACCTTGCATTCCATGACGCGGAAGACATCCCCGAAGCGCTGATCGAGGGCCGCGAGCGCATGTATCTCCGCTGGTTCCACAACAACTTCGCCTATGTTCCGGGCGCCATTCCCGAGGAAGACCTGGATGAATATGTTCGCTGCTACTCCGCCCCCGGAGGGTTGCGAGCGCTCAACTACTATCGGACGCACTTCATTGACGCCGAGCACAACAAGGAAACTTCGAAAACCCCGTTGACCATGCCGGTGCTCGCGATCGGGGGAGACGGTTTCCTCGGCGACATCGTGCGCCAGGGCATGGCCGGACTGGCCTCGAACGTTCGTGGCGAGGTGATTGAACATTGTGGGCATTGGGTTCCGGACGAACGACCTGCTGAGTTCAACAAGATCATCCTCGAATTCCTGGCCGAGCCTAACCCCACGTAGCGCTAGATTCGAGACAAGCCAAGTCGTCGACCTCCCAGCGAATGCTGACGAAACTGCCGAGGAACACATGGATATAGCCATCGAGGACCTCGCAGCGCGCCAGATTGCAGACTATCGCCGTCAGTCGCCGGGCACGTACTTCGGGGAACGACACGGCTCGCTCAGCCTCGACGAAGCGTACCGCGTTCAAACGGAGGTCACTCGCCTGAGGGTCCAGGACGGGGATAAGATTGCTGGCTTTAAGGTCGGGTGTACGAGCGCGGAGATCGAGCGGCAGTTCGGCCTCCGCGGTCCAATTCACGCGGTCTTGTTCGAGAGTGAGCTCCGCCGTTCCGGTGCAGCGCTCGACGCTTCGTCGTTCGCCAACCTCGCAATCGAAGGAGAGATGGCGGCGCGAATAGGCGCAGACGGGAGGATCGCAGCTGTCTTTCCTGTCATTGAGCTTCACAATCTTGTCTTTCGTAGTGAGCCGAAGACTTTGTCGGAGCTCATTGTGAACAATGGCTTGAACGCCGGCGTCGTGCTGCCGGACGAGACGGCGGGGGTCGACGCGCTCGGACAGGGGGCAATGCCGAGCCTGAGCGTTCTGGTCAACGGCAAACCGATCGATCAGGGGCCGCTCTGGAGTTTGACCGGAGGCGCGGCCGCGTCCCTGCAATGGCTCGAGGCTAACCTGAAGCGCTACGGGGGCGCACTGTTGCCGGGACATCTCATCCTGACCGGAACGCCGCTCGGAATCCATCCTGTCGGTCCGGGCGACCATGTCGAGGTCCGTGGCGGCAGCCTGCGCGTCCACTGTGACGTCGTTTGAGGAGCCCCGTCTCACCGTCGCCTGGCGGCGGCAGCGGATCAACGCGATAGCGGGAGGCTCTTCTTTGGAACGGGCGGGCGACATCTTAACCCTCAAGCCCGACGACGTGGCAAAACTCGCCGCCTCGCGGTCCCTGACGTGGCTCCTGGCGGCAGCCTGCGGGCTGATCGCGGCGAACGTGTACTATGCGCAGCCGCTCGCTGGATTGATCGGGCGAGCGATCGGTCTGCCGCCCGAGGCGAGCGGGCTCGTGGTCACCTTGACGCAAGTTGGCTATGGCGCCGGTCTATTCTTGATCGTTCCTCTTGGCGACCTGATCGAAAACCGCATCCTCGTCACGAGCATGGTCGGGATAACTTCCCTCGCGCTGGCGGCGGCGGCTTGGTCCCCGGACGCGGCGTCGTTCCTGCCTGCTGTCTTACTGATCGGGCTTGGTTCGGTTGGCGTACAAATCTTAATTCCCTATGCTTCTCACATGGCCTCTCCTGAGACTCGAGGAACGATGGTCGGCAATGTCACCACCGGACTCATGGCGGGGGTCATGCTTTCGCGTCCCGTTTCGAGCTGGATTGCGTCTGTTTCAAATTGGCGATGCGTCTTTCTTTTAGCCTCAGCCCTCATGCTCGCCTTGACGGTTTGGCTTGCATTACGGTTGCCAAAGCGGATGCCCGAGTCGAAATTGACCTACGTTGCGTTGCTGGCGTCGATGAGCCGACTGGCGTTGAAGTCGCAGACCCTGCGTCAGCGGGCGATTTATCAGTGTTTTCTATATGGAGCTTTCAGCCTGTTCTGGACAACGATTCCGATGCGGCTCACTGGACCCGGCCTTCATTTTTCCCAGAGCGGGGTCGCGCTGTTTGCGATTCTGGGCGGTTGCGGCGGGACGCTGGCGGCCCCGATCGCGGGTCGACTCGCCGACAGAGGATGGACCCGCCTGGCGACCGGCGGCGCCATGATGGCCGTTGCGGCGGGGTTCCTGCTGACGCTGGTTCATGTCGAAAACTCCCGTCTCGCCTTCTGCCTCCTGGTCGTGTCCGCCATCGTGCTCGACAGTGGGATGACGGTGAACTTCATCGTTGGTCAAAGGTCGATCTTCGTGACCGAACCCGAGTACCGAAGCCGACTCAACGGGCTTTACATGGCGTTCTTTTTCCTTGCTGGCGCGGCCGGCTCCGCGCTGGGTGGATGGGCGTACGCGACAGGCGGCTGGCAAAGCGTGTCGTCGCTCGGCGTCGCATTGCCGGTCGCCGGTCTCATCTGGTTGCTGGCGGAGCGGCGACAAAGCGGCGACGGCGCCGCGTGGGACCGAACGACACGCCGGACGCTTAGGTGATGACTGCGCGAGATGTGTGGCTGTTGTATGGGTTTCGCGCTGTGCACGAGACGATTGTGAAAGCCCTCAAGAAACCAGATCGCGATCACCAATACAAGATGAAGGGTCTTGAGCCACAACGTCCAGATGTGCTCGGCGCATGGGTCACCACGGCGTTAATCTTGGGAATTGCAAGCATGCTGCACTTGGCGGATCGTCCATTCATTTTATTCTCCCTGGGCGGTTCATGCGTTATTCTTTTTGGCGCGTCGGACAGTCCGATGGCTCAGCCGCGCAGCTTGATTGGCGGACATTTTGTCGGCGCAGCGACCGGTCTGATCTTTTTCCACCTTCTAGGCGACAGCATCGCGGTCATGTCCACTGCGGTTGCGACTGTCCTTTGTTTGATGATTATCACGAAGACAGTGCACTCGCCCGCTGGCGCTACGCCACTCATTGCTATTTCGACGCATGCGTCATGGTCCTTCATGGTGGATCCCGTGGCGATCGGCGTGGTGACCCTTCTTGTGGGGAAGATTTCTTACCAAAGACTATGGCTGAAGCAAAAGTATCCGGATAGCTGGCTGTAAGGTCGCTTTCGGCTTTGGCTAAGATCGCCCGCGCGGGAGCTGTGGAGGCGACCGAGCGGGCTGGCTCGCATTTCTCATAGTGCTGCAGCTGTTTGGTTGTGGTGACGGTGGCTCCGGTTTGCCAGGGTCATGAGCGCGCGCTGCCGATGCGCCGTCCGCGCGGGATGGCGAGGGTGTTCGAGGTCTCCGGTGGGCCGTGGGGCCGCGGTATTTTTGGCGTCGCGGCGGCGCCTCAGGCGGGTGGGTTGAGAGGGGCGGCGGCGAGGCGCCATTCGTCGGCGCAAGGGCACGCGGAGGCGAGCGCGAACTTGATGCCGCGCGCGCTGATGCGGACGACGCCGGCGGGCTTGAGGAGCTTGAGCCGGATCGCCAAGATCATCCGGCCCGACCCGCTGAACGCACGGACGCACCGCGACCTCGGCGTCACCTAGCTTTGTTGCGAATGCGGCGAGGCCGCCGCGAGCCTGCGCCGCGCCGTCGAAACCAGCCGGCCGACGAGGACGCGCTCGGCTATCTGGTCGAAGCCCTCGAGCGCGAGGGGCGCGGGGCGGAGGCTCTGGGGGTCTGTCGCCGCGCCGGCCGCGCGCTCTTCGAACGCCTGCCGGAGCGCCGGGCGCGTCGGGCGACCGAAGCCTCGATCGGCCGGCCCGGCGAGTTCCGCTACCGCCTGTTCACGGACAGCCAGCGCATCACTTCCTCCCTCGGCAGGAAGGCGCCATCGGGCCCCTCGATCTTGTAGATCTCGGCGCGCTTTTGAAGATACAGGCATTTCGCCTGATTGAGGGCGGCTTCCTTGCTCGGGACGCTGCGGCTCGTCCTGTCGCAGTCGAGGTGGTCCCGGTAAACGACTTTCCAATCTGACATGTTTTCATTCCTCCCGGATGGTCGATGCGACCGGCGCCCCCGGCCGCTTCATTGTCTCGGCTGCTGTCGGCCTTTTCCGGCCCTTGCGCCGTTTCCGCCCCCGGAGAACGCTCTCCAGCCCGGCTATTTGCATGGCGGCTGGCCGGGCGCATTGATCCACCGCAAGAATTCCACGAATGGCGCATGCGCCGAAAGTCTGAGCGGCTTGACAAGGACGGCAGCTCCGGCCAAGATATAGAACGTTATAGATGACGACAGACCAACAGATCGGGGCAGCCGGTCGCATGGGAGAGACGCCTGTGGGGAAGCCGCCCACCATCCGCGATGTCGCCGCGCGCGCCGGGGTGTCGGTCGCGACCGCCTCGAACGTCGTCAACGGCAATCGTCCCGTGGGCGAGGAAAGCCGCCGCCGCGTTCTCGAAGCCGTCGCCGACCTCGGCTACCGGGTCGACCGCGCCGCGAGCGCGCTGCGGGGCGCCTCGACCCGCCTCGTCGGCATGGTCGTTCCCGACGTCACCAACGTCTTCTTCGCCAGCCTCGTGCAGGCCGTCGAGGCCCTGGCCGAGCGCGACGGCTACGATCTCCTGCTCGCCTCGACCAGCGAGGACGCCGCGATCGAGAAGCGGCGGATCGACGCGCTGATCGGCCGGCGCCTCGACGGCCTGATCGCCGTGCCCGCGAGCGACGTCTCGATGGCCGCCCTCGGCGCGCACGGATTGCGTCTGCCGCCGACCGTCCTGCTCGACCGCGGCGCCGACTCGCCGGAGTTCGACACCGTCCGCGCCGATTGCGAGACCGGCGGCTACGAAGCCGTGCGCCATCTCATCGGCCTCGGCCATCGCGACATCGCCGTGCTCACCCACTCGCAGCACCTGCGCAACCTCGCCGAGCGCATCGCCGGTTGCCGCCGGGCGCTCGCCGAAGCCGGACTCGACGGACGCGAACGGCTCGTGTTCGGCGGCCACGATCTGGAAAACCTGAGGAGCGCAATCGAGACGGAGCTCAGCCGCCCCGCCCCCCCGACCGCGATCTTCGCGCTGACCAACGTCTGCGCCCTCGCGGCGCTGAAGGCCGCGCGCGATCTGGGGCTCGAAATCCCTGACGACGTGTCGATCGTCGGTTTCGACGATTTCGACTGGATGCTGGCGCTGCGCCCCTATCTCACCACGGTCGCCCAGCCGGTCGACGGCTTCGCGGCCTCGGCCTGGACGCTGCTGACGCGGCGCATGGGCGGCGACGCGGCAACCCCGCCGGAACGCGTTCTGCTCGCCTGCGCCCTCAAGGTTCGGGAATCCACCGGGCCGGTCCGCGCGAAGCTCAAGGCCGCGGCGAAGGCTCATTGATACCGTCGAGAACTGGGAGGTAAGCATGCGGAAACAGGGTCTTGCGGCGGCCTCGACCGCCGCGCTGGCGTTGGCGCTGACGGCTGTCGCGGCGTTCGCCGACGACAAGCCCACCTATGGAGTCCTGATGAAGACGCTGTCGAACCCCTTCTGGGGCGCGATGGAGAAGGGCGTCGACGCGGCCGGAAAGGCCGAGGGCGTCGACATCTATCTTCAGGCGGTCGAATCCGACCAGGCGGCCGAGCCGCAGCTCAACGCCTGCAACACCATGCTGCAGAAGAAGCCGGCCGCGATGATCACCGCCGCGATCAACTCGACGATCCTGCTGCCGTGCCTCAAGCAGGCGAACGAAATGAAGATCCCGGTGGTCGACCTCGACAACAATCTCGACCCGGCCATCACCGCCAAGGCCGGCGTCGACGTCGCCTTCCACATCGGTTCGGACAACGAGGCGGCGGGCGCCAAGGGCGCGGACTGGCTCGCGAGCCAGCTCGGCAAAAACGCCAAGGGTCCGGTGCTGGTGATCGAGGGGCTGTCGGGCAACATCACCGGCAAGAAGCGCGCGGTCGGCTTCGCCACCGAACTCAAGAAGCAGGCGCCCGGACTGGAAATCGTGGCGTCGCTGCCGGGCGACTGGGACAGCCTGAAGGCGGCCAACATCACCAACGACACGCTGCAGCGCAGTCCCGACCTCGTCGCGATCTTCGCCGCCAACGACGACATGGCGCTCGGCGCGCTCGAGGCCGCGCGCGCGGCCGGCAAGGACAAGGTGATCGTGATCGGCGTCGACGGCAACTCGAACGCGGTCAAGTCGATCAAGGCCGGACGGCTCGACGCTTCGGTGGCGCAGTTGCCCTTCCTGGTCGGCATGCAGGCGGTCCAGGGCGTCAAGAAGGTGCTGGCCGGCGACAAGGTTCCGGAGATGACCTACGTGCCGACGCTGGTGCTGACCAAGCAGGCGATCGAGGAGAACAAGGACCCGTTGATGCAGTACGTGAAGTAGGCGGCGGCGATTGGGAGGGGCGGCGTCTCGCCGCCCCGGGCGCCCGAGACGGGCGGCCTCCCCATGAACCGGACCCGGAGACCCTTCCCCCATGGCCTCGACTGCAAGCCCCGCGGCATCCTGGCGCGCCCGGTTCGCCGGCGGCGCGGCGCTGCGGCTGGAATCGATCGTCGTCCTGATCGTCCTTTCCGGGATCATGGCGGCGCTGTCGAACGTCTTCCTCTCGGTCTCCAACATCCTCAACATCGTGTTGTCGACGTCGGTGTTCGGGGTGCTGGCGATCGGCATGACCTTCGTGATCTCGTCGGCCGGCATCGATCTGTCGGTCGGCTCGATCCTGGCGCTGTCGGGCGTCGTCGGGGCGATCCTGACCTCGACTCTCGACTGGCCCTGGTGGGTCGGCATTCTCGGCTGTCTCGCCGCTGGCGCCTTCACCGGCGCCGTCAACGGCTTCCTGGTCACCCGGGGCGCGATCCCGCCGTTCATCGTCACGCTCGGCATGCTCGGGGTTGCGCGCGGGTTCGCGCTCGTGCTCAGCGACGGCGTCTCGATCTACGGGCTCCCGCCCGAGATCACCTGGCTCGGACAGGGACGACCGTTCGGCGTGCCCGTGCCGGTGATCGTCCTGCTGCTCACCGCGCTCGTCGCCCATGTCGTCCTCGCGCACACCCGCTTCGGAATCTATGCGCAGGTGATCGGCGACAACGAGGGGGCGGCGCGCGCCATGGGCGTCCGCGTCGAGCGGATGAAGGTGCTGCTCTACACCCTCTCGGGCCTGCTCTCGGGGCTGGCGGGCCTCCTTTTCGCGGCGCGGATCAATTCGGGCGAGCCGACGGCGGGCCTCAGCTACGAGCTCACCGCCATCACCGCCACCATCCTCGGCGGCACGAACCTGTTCGGCGGGCGCGGCAGCGTCGCCGGCACGCTGATCGGCGCGCTGATCATGGGGGTGTTGCAGAACGGCCTGAACCTGCTCGCGGTGCGGCCGTTCTACCAGCAGATCGCCATCGGCGCCGTGCTGATCCTCGCGGTCTGGCTCGACCGCATCAACAGCCGCGAGGGCTGGCGGCGATGAGCCTTCTCGACCTTCGCGGGGTCCGCAAGAGCTTCGGCGCCATCGACGCCCTGCGCGGCGTGAGCTTCTCGGTCGAGGCGGGGTCGGTGGTCGGGCTGGTCGGCGACAACGGCGCCGGCAAGTCGACGCTGATGAAGACGATCACCGGCGTCTACGCCATCGACGGCGGCGACATCCGCTTCGACGGCGCCTCGCTGATCGGCCGGGACCCGGGCGCGATCCGCCGGGCCGGGATCGAAATGATCTACCAGGACCTGGCGCTCGCGCGCATGCGCGACGTCGCCGCCAACATCTTCCTCGGGCGCGAGCTGACGCGCTCGGTTCTCGGCCTGCCGCTGATCGACACCAAGCGGATGCGCGCCGAGGCCGAGGCGATGATCGCCCGACTCGGCGCGCGCATCCCGTCGGTCGCGCAGGTCACGGGGCAGCTGTCCGGCGGCCAGCAGCAGTCGGTCGCGATCGCTCGCGCGCTCACCTTCAACCCGAAGCTGGTGATCATGGACGAGCCGACCGCCGCGCTCGCGGTGCGCGAGGTCGAGCACGTGCTCGACCTGATCCGCACGCTGAAAAGTCACGGCATCGCGGTCATCCTGATCAGCCATCGCCTGACCGACGTGTTCTCGGTCTCGGACCGGATCGTCGTCCTGCGCCAGGGGACGGTGATCGCGGACGATGCGACCCGCGACACCAGCATGAACGCCGTCGTCGCCCACATCGTCGGCGCGACGGACGCCGCGGCGCATTGACCGCGTTCCCGATCACGATGGAGACAGGAATGAAATTCGGCATCTACTACTCGTACTGGGAGCGCGAATGGAGCGCCGACTGCCTGAAGTACGTGGAGAAGGTCGCGAGACTCGGCTTCGACGTGCTCGAGATCGCCGCCCATCACCTCAACGGCTATGCGCCCGCTCATATCGCCGAGATCGGCCGCGCCGCCAGGGGCAACGGGATCACGCTCACCGCCGGGCTCGGCCCGTCCCCGCAGAAGAACCTGTCGTCGCCCGACCCGGCGATCCGCAAGGCGGGCCGCGCCTTCTTCGAGGAGACGCTCGGGAACCTGGCGAAACTCGATATTCACATAATCGGCGGCGCCCTGCATTCCTACTGGCCGATCGACTATTCGAAGCCCGTCGACAAGGCGGGCGACCGGGCGCGCGGCCTCGAAGGCATCTCCAGCCTCGCCGACTTCGCCGCCGGCCTCGGCGTGAACCTGTGCATCGAAGTGCTGAACCGGTTCGAGAACCATGTCCTCAACACCGCCGAGGAGGGTGTCGCCTTCGTTCGCGAAATCGGCAAGCCCAACGTCAAGGTGATGCTCGATACATTCCATATGAACATCGAG
This sequence comes from Roseiarcus fermentans, assembly GCF_003315135.1. Classification (GTDB taxonomy): domain Bacteria; phylum Pseudomonadota; class Alphaproteobacteria; order Rhizobiales; family Beijerinckiaceae; genus Roseiarcus; species Roseiarcus fermentans. The sequence goes on along the minus strand of NZ_QNRK01000008.1, from coordinate 122,545 downwards.
GAAAACGGCTTCTCCGAGGCGATCCGGACGGCTGGCCCGCTGCTCGGCCATTTCCACACCGGCGAGAACAATCGCCGCGTTCCCGGCAAGGGCCGGCTGCCTTGGCACGAGATCGGCTCGGCGCTGCGCGAGATCGGCTACGGCGGCGCAGTCGTGATGGAGCCCTTCGTCAAGATGGGCGGCGGCGTCGGCAGCGACATCAAGGTCTGGCGCGATCTCAGCGACGACGCGAACGAAGCGCAGATGGACGAAGCCGCGCGGCAGGCCGTGGCGTTCTCGCGCTACGTGCTGGGCTGACGGCGCAAGCCGAACCCGAACCCGGCGAGCCGACTGGCGGCCGTTCGCTCCCCCGGAGCGCCGGACCCCGTCGTCGACCGTCGCGGGCTGCGGGAAAGCGTCAACCGCCTCGGTCCGGCTTGTCGTCAGCAGACTTCAGCGCCTCTTTCACGCAATCGAGCAGAGCCCGCCCGGTATACGGTTTGGCGAGAAAAGCCCGTCCCCCTGGCGGACCATCCCTCCCGACCGGACCGCCCGTCGTTGTCACCGTCTTCACCCCGGGGCGATGGTTCGAGATCCATTCCGCCAGCTCGAGGCCATTCATCTCGCCCGGCAGATTGATGTCCGTGAACACCAGATCGACTGCGAATTTCGCTTGCAGCGCTTCCCGCGCCTCGTCCGCATTGGCCGCCTCGTGGACGCGATACCCGCACTCCCGCAGGAACTCGGCCATGTCCATCCGGACCAGCGGTTCATCCTCCACAAAGAGGATCGTCTGTGGAGGAGCGTGAATTTCAGAATCGCTGTCCGGCACCGGATCCCCCTCGCGCATCCAAGCCACAACGCAACGGCGCGACGAATGTTCCCGTCTTGAAAACCAAGCTATTGTTTAACCGCGGACCGGTTCTCGCGACGACCGTCCCTCATCGGCGGAAGCGGCACTATGATCGTCCCATAGGCGAAGAGCCGGATCACCCCGAAAGACACGACCTTCTCCGCAGCGTCACGTCCTGGTCGGCGCGGTTCCAACCGGCGAACGCTGGACACGGCCGCGAGCGCCCCGTAAAAGTCGACCGCGACCCGGCAAAGTCGTCTTTCCAGAGCGCCCGGGCGCGCCGGAGGGAAACGCGTCAGTCGAAAGGGCGGTTCATGCTTCGCACGGCGCATCCCGGCGCCCTGATCGTGCAGTCGGCCTATTCCGACCCGCCATTCGAGGCGAGGGACGGGAGCGCGGCGACGGGGCGACGTTTTCGCGCCCGGTCGCGACGACTGGCGCGCGGCTGTCGATTCGGCGAGCGGCGGGTTGCGCGCACGCGGCGCGTTCGCGGCATTGCAACAGAAGCGGCCGGGAACGGAAGCGAGCCTTCCGCCATGATCCCGTGAGGGCGAGCGCTCGCGGTCATGGGGCCGTCAGGCGCTTCTGCCATTCACGCCTCGGCCTCCAGCCGATCCATCCCATCGGCCTTCGGGGAACACAGTCGCTCAGGACCTGAACCGCCGGCGTGTCCGGCCGCCACGACATCTGTAGCAGGGGAACCCATGCGCACCGTTCGCGAGATCACTTTCGACCTTTTGCGGAAACTGGAGCTGACCACCATCGTCGGCAATCCCGGCTCGACGGAGGAGCCGTTCCTCGCCGATTTTCCCTCCGATTTCGACTACGTGCTGGCGCTGCAGGAGACGAGCGCGGTGGCCGTCGCCGACGGGCTGTCGCAGAGCCTGCGCAAGCCCGTTCTGGTCAACCTCCACACCGGGGCGGGAACCGGCAACGCCATGGGCGCGATCGTCAGCGCCAGTCTCAACAAGACGCCGCTGATCATCACCGCAGGGCAGCAGACGCGGCAGATGCTGCTGATCGAGCCGCTCCTCACCAACATCGATCCGACCGTGCTCGCCCGTCCGTGGGTGAAATGGAGCTACGAGCCGCCGCGTCCCGAAGACGTGCCGGCCGCCTTCATGCGCGCCTACGCGACGGCGATGCAGCAGCCGGCCGGGCCGGTGTTTCTGTCGCTTCCCATGGACGACTGGGAGAAGCGGATTCCGGAGGTCGACGTCTTCCGCACCGTCGCGGTGCGCCAGGGGCCGGACCCGAGCCGCATCCGCGACTTCGCGGCGCGCATCAACAGCAGCGAGAACCCGGTTCTGGTGTACGGATCCGACATCGCGCGCAGCCAGGCCTGGAACGCCGGCATCGCGCTCGCCGAAAAGCTCGACGCCCCGGTCTGGACCGCGCCCTTCGCCGAGCGCACGCCGTTCCCGGAGACTCATCCGTTGTTCAAGGGCGCGCTGGCGCCGGCGATCGGGCCTCTGTCGCGACAGCTCGCCGGGCACGACCTCGTGCTGGTCGTCGGCGCGCAGGTGTTCCGTTACTACCCGTTCGTGCCGGGCGCCTACCTTCCGGAGGGCGCCGCGCTGCTGCAGATCACCGACGACCCGTCGGCGGCGGCCAAAGCCGCGGTCGGAGACAGCCTGATCAGCGATGCCGGGCTGGCGCTCGAGGAGCTGAACCTGCGCGTCGGCGAACGGACTGCGACGCGCTCCGCGCCCCAGCGCGCACAGCCGGCCGAGGCCGACCGGACGGCGAGGCCGATGCTGCCGCACGCGGTGCTCGAGGTCCTTCGCGCGTGCACGCCGGACGACTTCGTCCTCACGGAGGAAGCCCCTTCGGTGGTCCCCGACATGCAGGACGTGTTCCGCATCGACCATGAGGACTGCTTCTACACCTTCGCCTCGGGCGGGCTCGGCTGGAATCTGCCCGCCGCGGTCGGGCTGGCGCTCGGCGAGATCCGGTCCGAGCGCAACCGGCCGGTCGTCGCGCTGATGGGCGACGGCTCGTTCCAGTATTCGCTCCAGGCCCTGTACACCGCCGTGCGGCGCAAGGCCCGGCTGGTGGTGGTCGTGCTCGACAACCAGGAGTACGGGATTTTGAAGGAGTTCGCCGAGCTCGAGAAGACGCCGAACGTGCCCGGGCTCGACCTTCCCGGGATCGACATCGTCGCGCTCGGCCGCGGCTACGGCGCGGAAAGCGCGCGCGTGGAGACGCTCGACGAGCTCGCCTCCGCCTATTCAGCCGCCCTCGCCTTCGAGGGCGTCACGGTGCTGGTGGTCCCGATCACCCGCAAGCTGAAGCCGCTGATCGGGTAGCGCGGGCGGGATCGCGGGCGCGCCCCCTTCTCTCCAGCCGGGCTGGAGAGGGGCGCGCTCAACGGCGTCGAACCGGTTCAGGAGCCAAAACCAGCGAGCGGCGCCCACCGCCTTCAGTCGCCCTCGACGGCTGGGAGGCGGTGATTCGGGGTCGTGCGCGAGCGGTGGCCGAGCCGATCGGCGACCGCGAGCAGGACGGCCGACACGACGAAGGTCATGTGAATGCCGACCAGCCAGGCGAGCTCGCGATCGCTCTCGCGCGCGATGTCCATAAAGCCTTCGAGCAGCTTGATCGCCGAGATCGCCACGATCGACGCCATCAGCTTGAGCTTCAGCTCGCCGAAGTCGATTTCGGCGATCCAGTGCGGCCGCCCGTCGTCCGGCCGCATCTCGACCGGCGCGACGAAATTGGTGTAGCCGGAGATGAACACGATCACCACCAGCGACGCCGACAGCGTCATGTCGACGATGCCCAGCACCGACAAGAGCACCGTCTCGTCGCTGAGCTGCGACAGGTGGCTGACCAGTTCGTAGACGTGGATGCCCGACTTGGCGAGCAGCGCCAGAAGGCTGATCGCCAGGATGAAATACAGCGGCGTCAGCAGGAAGCGGCAGCCGAACAGGAAGCGCTCGAACCAGGTTCTGAACATCGCCCCCTCTCCCCCGCCACAAAAAGCCCGCGCCCGGCCTTTCATAGGGCGAAGGCGTTCCCTCGCGCAAGCCGGCGTTCGCAGGCGCAGCATAGCGGCGGCGCGGCTCGCGCCGCCGCCGAGGCGGCGGCCGTCCAGGCCGCCCCGGCCAGCGCCTGAAGGCGCGCCTTACGCCGGCCGCAGCACCCGGCCCGCGACCGCGTCGAGCTTGCGGACGAGCTCCGGGTCGCGCGCCTCGGCGTGGGTGATGAGCGCGTAGTCCAGCGCGCGGTCGGAGCCGATCGGGCACGGCTCGTGCTCGGCGGGAAAGTCCCGCAGCGCGTGGGCGACCAGCCTCGCCGCCTTTTCGGCGTTGTCGTTCATCACCTTGATCACAGCCGCGACGTCGACGTTGTCGTGCTCCTCGTGCCAGCAGTCGTAGTCGGTCACCATGGCGACGGTCGCGTAGCAGATCTCCGCCTCGCGCGCGAGCTTGGCCTCGGTCGCGCCGGTCATGCCGATGACGTCGGCGCCGCGCGCCTGATAGCCGAGCGATTCGGCGAGCGAGGAGAACTGCGGACCCTCCATGCAGAGATAGGTCCCGCCATCCTTGAACGCGACGCCCTCGGCCTGCGCGGCCGCGGCGAGGCGGCGGCGCAGCCGGGGCGCGATCGGATGGGCCATCGACACATGCGCCACCAGCCCCGTTCCGAAGAAGGTCGACTGGCGCAGGTAGGTCCGGTCCTCGAACTGGTCGATCAGGACGAACATCCCCGGATAGAGCTCGCGATGGAACGACCCGCAGGCGGACAGCGCGATGATGTCGGTGACGCCGACGCGCTTCAGCGCGTCGATGTTGGCGCGGTAGTTGATCGTCGAGGGGGAGAACCGATGGCCCCTGCCGTGGCGGGCGAGAAACACCGCCTCGGTGTCGCCGATCCGGCCGAAGCGCAGCGCGTCCGAGGGCTCGCCCCACGGCGTGGTCACAGCCTCCTCGCGCAAGTCCGTCAGTCCGGGCAGATGATAGACGCCCGAGCCGCCGATCACTCCGACAATCGCCTTCGTCATTTCCGGCTTCCCTTTCCCTTTCCGCCCGAACGGCCCGACCGCCGGAGGATGCGGACGACATCGGTCTCCCGATGCGCGAACGCCCGCGGCGGAACCGCGGGCGTCGTTCCAGCCTGAAGCAAGCGGCCCGTCAGTGGGCCGACTCCCACACTTTCTTCTTGGTGGCGTAGAGCAGCCCCGCCAGCACGAACAGGAAGATCATCGCGCCGAGGCCGATCCGCCTGCGCTCGTTGAGATTGGGCTCGGCGGCCCAGCTCAGGAAGGCGGCGACGTCCCGGGAGTAGCTGTCGACCGTCTTGGGGGTTCCATCGGTGTATTCGACCGCGCCGTCGGTGATCGGCTGCGGCATGGCGATCTTGTGGCCGGGGTAATAGAGATTCCACTGCGGATCGTCCGGGTGGGTGTAGCCGGTCACGATGGCGTGGATGTAGTCCGCCCCCATCTCCTGGTATTGCAGGCCGGGCAGCGCGTCGAACACGAACCACGGGAACCCGCGCTCCCATTTGCGCGCCTTGGCGAGCAGGTTCATGTCCGGCGGCGCCTTGCCGAACGCCGCGGCCGCCGCCTGATCGTTCGGATAGGCCTCGGGACGGGGGATGATGTCGGCCGGCGTGCCGGGGCGCTTGAAGATCTCGCCCTTGTCGTTCGGCTCCTCGTTGGTGACCTGATAGCTCGCGGCGAGCGCCTTCACCTGATCTTCCGAAAACTGGGGCCCGCCCGGCTGCCCCAGCGTGCGGAACGGGATGCTCAGGGCATGGCAGTTGCTGCACACTTCCTTGTAGACCTGGAAGCCGCGCTGCAACTGGGCCTTGTCGTAAGTGCCGAACGTCCCGCCGAAGCTCCACGACTCGCGCGGGGGTTTCGGCTGTTCTGCGGTTTCCTGCGCCAGGGCGGACCCGCCTGCGAGCGCAAGGGCGAACGCGGCCGCGGCAAGGGCTTTGGTGTCGAAGCGAATCATCGTGGTTGTCCCTCGGGATCGATCGCGTTTCACTCGGCCGGGACCGGCTTCTTCGCCAGCACGGCGTCGGCGATCGAGGCCGGGATGGGCCTGGTCTTCTCCGCGAAGCTCAGGATCGGCATGATCACGAGGAAGAACCCGAAATAACCGACGGTGAGAATACGCGCCACCAGCGTCATCGCGTCGCCCGGCTCCTGCGACCCGATCCAGCCGAGCAGGACGCAGATCACGACGAACACCCAGAAGAAGAACCGGAACGCGGGGCGGTATTTCGCCGACTTGACCGGATTGCGGTCGAGCCAGGGAACGAAGGCGAGGATCGCGATCGAGGCGAACAGCGCGACGACGCCCATGAGCTTGTTGGGGATGGCGCGCAGGATCGCGTAGAACGGCAACAGGTACCATTCCGGCACGACGTGCGCCGGCGTCACCAGCGGGTTGGCGATGTTGTAGTTGTCGGCGTCGAGCAGATAGTTCGGGATGAAGAAGATCAGCCAGGCGTAAAGGATCAGCCAGACCGAGACGGCGAAGATGTCCTTCATCGTGGCGTAGGGCGTGAACGGGACCGTGTCGCGATCGACGTTCTGCACCTCGACGCCGTCCGGGTTGTTCTGACCGGTGACATGCAGCGCCCAGACATGCAGCCCGACGAAGGCGGCGATGATGAAGGGCAACAGATAGTGCAGCGAGAAGAACCGGTTCACGGTCGGGCCGCCGACCGCGAAACCGCCCCACAGCCAGTGCGCGATGCCGGTTCCCACGAACGGAATGGCGGTCACGAGGTTGGTGATCACGGTCGCGCCGGCGAAGCTCATCGCGCCCCACGGCAGCACGTAGCCGAGGAAGGCGGTCGCGGCCATCAGAAAGTAGATGATGACGCCGATGATCCAGAGCAGTTCGCGCGGCGGCTTGAAGGAGCCGTAGTAGAGGCCGCGGAAAATGTGGATGTAGCAGGCGAGGAAGAACAGCGACGCGCCGTTGGTGTGCATGTAGCGCATCAGCCAGCCGTAATTGACGTCGCGCATGATGTGGCTGATCGACTGGAAGGCCGTCGTCGCCGAGGGGACGTAGTGCATCGCCAGCACGACGCCGGTGATGATCTGGGCGATCAGCATGAACGCCAGGATCGCGCCGAAGGTCCACATGTAGTTGAGGTTGCGCGGCACCGGAAAGGCGATGAACGACGAGTGGACCAGGCCCATAATGGGCAGGCGCGACTCGAACCAGCGCCCGATCGCGCTCTTGGGGACGAAGGTCGAAGGACCGCTCATGGATGGCTCTCGGAAAGGCGTTGCGCGAAGGTCAGGATGCGGCTCGGGGCGGCGTCAAACCGGCGTCAGCCGATCTTCAGCCTCGTGTCGGTGAGGAACTTGTACTCCGGCACGGCGAGATTGAGCGGCGCGGGGCCCTGACGGATGCGGCCGGAGGTGTCGTAGACCGAGCCGTGGCAGGGGCAGAACCAGCCCTCGTATTTGCCCTCGTGGCCGATCGGGACGCAGCCGAGATGGGTGCAGATGCCCACGACGATCAGCCACTCGGGCTTCTGCACGCGGCTGGCGTCGGTCTGCGGGTCGCGCAGTTCGCTCAGCTCGACGTTCTGCGCGTCCTCGATTTCCTTCTTCGTGCGGTGCCGGACGAACACCGGGCCGCCGCGCCACTTGATCGTCAGGATCTGGCCCTCGGGGACCGCCGCGATATCGACCTCGGTCGAGGCCATGGCGAGGGTCGAGGCGTCCGGATTCATCTGATCGATGAACGGCCACGCGACGGCCGCGACGCCCACCGCGCCGACCGCGCCGGTGGCGAGGTATAGAAAATCTCTGCGATTCGGTGCCTGTGTCGTGGTAGCGGCGGTCAAGTCCAACCCCCAGGAGTTTCAAAAACGTGCGCGCCGATTCGGGCTTCTTGCGTTCCCTGGCGGCCTTCGAAGACGACGACGACCGCCCAACGAACGCGCCTCGCGTCGTCAGCGTCAATCGGCTGGCGCAGCGCGGCGTCGGTCGACGATTGGCGCGGCTTTTCGCATCGATCCAAGTCGATGTCCATAGGAGCAAAACGCCGCGGCTCTTTGTCTTTCGTCGGGCTTCGGGCGCCGCGGCCGGGCCGGTCCGGTCCGTCGTCCGTCCCGCGCGGCGAGGCGACGAACGATGAACCGGCCGGCCGCCCGGCTCCTGCTGGCCCTCTACCAGCCCGACATCGCGCAGAACGCCGGCGCCATGCTGCGCACCTGCGCTTGCCTCGGGGTCGACGCGGCGATCATCGAACCGGCCGGCTTTCGCATCGGCGACAGCCGCTTCCGCCGCGCCGGGCTCGACTATCTCGACGCCGTGTCGGTCGCGCGGCACGATTCCTGGGACCGATTCGAGACCTGGCGCAAGGCGAGCGGCCGGCGGCTGGCGCTTCTGACCACCAAGGGCGAAACGGCGCTCTGGGACTTCGGTTTCCGCGCCCACGACATCCTGCTGGTCGGGCGCGAATCGGCGGGAGCGCCGGACGAGGTCGCGGCCGCCGCCGACGCGCGCCTCAGGATTCCGATCCGCCCCCCGCTGCGATCGCTGAACGTCGGGATCGCCGCGGCGATCGCGCTGGTCGAGGCGCTTCGCCAGATCGACGGACTGCCGTAGACTCGGGCGGGTCTTAGGAATTCGACTTTCGTCGATGACGAAGCCGTGTCAATGAAGTGTTGTCAGGCGATAAGCGCCGGTCCGGCCGGCTGGGATGCGGCGGGAGGGTGGTATGGACTCAGGAACAGTGCGGGTTTTGATTGCCGACGATCACCCGCTGGTCGTCGGAGGCTTGCGCGAGGCCGTGCTGGGCGCCGCGCCCGGCGCCGAGATCGCCGTCGCGCACGATTTCGACAGCATGGCGGCCGCCCTCGAAGCCACTCCCGACACCGACCTCGTGCTGCTCGATCTGAACATGCCCGGCGTGCGCGGGTTTTCGGGTCTCCTGTTCCTCCGCTCCGAACGGCCGTCCACGCCGGTCGTCATCGTGTCGGGCAACGAGGATCGCGCGGTGATCCGCCATTGCCTCGAGTTCGGCGCCTCCGGCTTCATTCCCAAGTCGAACTCGCTCGAGACCATGCGCGAGGCGATCGCCCAGGTGCTCGACGGCGGCCGCTGGACGCCGCCCGATTTCGATCCGAACGCGCAAGGCCACCGCGAGTCGAGCGCGCTCGCGCGGCGCCTCGCGACCCTCACGCCGCAGCAGATCCGCGTGCTGATGATGCTGTCGCAGGGCCTCTTGAACAAGCAGATCGCCTACGAGCTCACCGTCTCCGAGGCGACGGTGAAGGCGCATGTGTCGGCGATCCTGCAGAAGCTCGGGGTCGAGAGCCGCACACAGGCGGTCATCCTGGCGACCAAGATCGAGTCGGCGCAGGAGCTTTCGATCGCCTCCTGACGCCGCCCCTCCAGCGGGACGGCGTCCCGACCGCGCGCCCCGCGAGCGCGCGGCCGCGCCGCGCGCTCCCGCCGCTCACCCCTTGCGGTTCTGCCGGTTGTCGATCAGCTGCGTGACCACGCCCGGATCGGCGAGCGTCGAGGTGTCGCCGAGCGCGCCGTACTCGTTCTCGGCGATCTTGCGCAGGATGCGGCGCATGATCTTGCCGGAGCGGGTCTTCGGCAGCCCCTGGGCGAACTGGATGAGGTCGGGCGAGGCGATCGGTCCGATTTCCTTGCGCACCCAGGCGACCAGTTCCTTGCGCAGGTCCTCCGTCGGTTCGACGCCTTCCATCACGGTGACGTAGGCGTAAATGCCCTGGCCCTTGATGTCGTGCGGATAACCGACCACCGCGGCTTCCGAGACCTTGGGGTGGGCGACGAGCGCGCTCTCCACTTCCGCCGTCCCCATGCGGTGGCCGGAGACATTGATGACGTCGTCGACGCGGCCGGTGATCCAGTAGAAGCCGTCGGAGTCGCGCCGGCAGCCGTCGCCGGTGAAGTACTTGCCGGGATAGGTCGAGAAGTAGGTCTTCACGAACCGCTCGTGGTCGCCGTAGACCGTGCGCATCTGTCCGGGCCACGAATCGGCGATGACCAGGTTGCCCTCGGTCGCGCCTTCGAGCGTGGCGCCGGCGCCGTCGACGACCTCCGGGATGACGCCGAAGAACGGCCGGGTCGCGGAGCCGGGCTTCAGCTTGGTGGCGCCCGGCAGCGGCGTGATCAGGATGCCGCCGGTTTCGGTCTGCCACCAGGTGTCGACGATCGGGCAGCGGTGATCGCCGACGACGCGATGGTACCACTCCCAGGCTTCCGGATTGATCGGCTCGCCGACCGAGCCGAGCAGGCGCAGCGAGGCGCGGCTGGTCTTCTTCACCGGCTCCTCACCCGCGCCCATCAGCGACCGGATCGCGGTCGGCGCGGTGTAGAAGATGTTGACCTTGTGCTTGTCGATGACTTCCCAGAACCGGCTCATCGACGGATAGTTCGGGATGCCTTCGAACATCAGCGTCGTCGCGCCGTTGGCGAGCGGGCCGTAGACGATGTAGGAGTGGCCGGTCACCCAGCCGACGTCGGCGGTGCACCAGTAGATGTCGCCCTCGTGGTAGTCGAACACGTATTGGTGCGTCATCGACGCGAACACGAGATAGCCGCCGGTGGTGTGGACGACGCCCTTGGGGGTGCCGGTCGAGCCGGAGGTGTAGAGGATGAACAGCGGGTCCTCCGCGTTCACCGGCTCGGCGGGGCACGTGGTCGAGACGCGCGCGGCGGCCTCGTGGTACCAGACGTCGCGGCCGGGGGTCCAGTCGACCTCGCCCCCGGTGCGCTTGACGACCAGCACGTGCTTCACCGTCGACGTCTTCTTGAGCGCGGCGTCGACGTTGGCCTTGAGCGGCACCTTGCGTCCGCCGCGCAGGCCCTCGTCGGCCGTGATCACGACCGCGCACTGCGCGTCCTCGATGCGCCCGGCGATCGCGTCGGGCGAGAAGCCGCCGAACACCACCGAGTGGATCGCCCCCAGCCGGGCGCAGGCGAGCATCGCGAAGGCCGCTTCGGGAATCATCGGCAGGTAGATGGTGACGCGGTCGCCCTTCTTGACGCCGTGCCAGTGCAGCACGTTGGCGAAGCGGTTCACCTCCTCGGAGAGTTCCCGGTAGGTGATCAGGCGCTGCTCGTTGGGGTTGTCGCCTTCCCAGATGATCGCGACCTGGTCGCCCCGCTTCTCGAGATGCCGGTCGACGCAATTGTAGGCGACGTTGGTTTCGCCGTCTTCGTACCACTTGATCGAAACGTTGTGGATGTCCCAGGAGATGTTCTTGACCTTGGTGTAGGGCTTGAACCAGTCGATCCGCTTGCCGTGCTCGCCCCAGAACGCCTCCGGGTCGTCCAGGGATTGTTTGTACATCGTCCGGTACTTCGCGTCGTCGATCCAGGCGCGCTTGGCCCATTCGTCGGGGACGTCGTAAACGTGGACTTCGGACACGGAGTTCCTCCCATAAAACCATCGCGCGCCGGGCGGGCCGACGCGCTGGCGCTGACGCAAGTTTATGCCCAAGCCGGCGAGGCCAAACAAGCCGCCGTCCGGTGCTGCTTTGGTCTTAGCCATTCCGTACGCCGCAGTTCGGATGGCGACGATAGACCTACAGTCCGCCCATCTCGCAGACCAGGCGCCATTCGGCGTCCGTCACCGGCTGCACCGACAGGCGCGCGTTGACAACCAGCGCCATGCCCGCCAGACGCGCGTCCGCCTTCGCCGCTTCGAGCGTGACCGGACGCGGCAGCGGCCGCACGGCGCGGATGTCGACCATGCCGAATTTTCCCGACGCGTCGGTCGGATCCGGCCGGTAGCCCTTGCACACCTCGACGATCCCGACGATCGCCTTGCCCTCGTTGGAATGGTAGAAGAACCCCTGCTCGCCGACCAGCATCGCCTGCATGTTCAGCTTGGCGGAATGGTTGCGCACCCCGCTCCAGTCGGTGCCGTCGGCGCCGCAGGCCGCGAGCCGCTCGAACGACCAGACCGACGGCTCGCTCTTGAACAGCCAGTGCGCCATGGCGCGCTCACGCGATCGGCTGGCCGACCGCCTGCCGCCAGGGCGTCACGGTCACGCGCTCGAACAGGCCGGCCTGCGCATAGGGGTCGTCGGCGAGGATCGCCTCGATCTCGGCCAGACTGTCGCCCTCGACAATCAGCATCGAGCCGACCGGCGTCTGAAGGTCCGCGGCCAGCATCGCGCCCGCGGCCTTAACCTTCACGCCGAGGCCCTGGAGAAACGCGAGGTGCGCCGGACGACTGCCGAGGCGCGTCTCGAGGCTTCGGGGCTTGTCGACGCAGGTGGCGATGAACAGCATGGTTGCACTCCGCAAGGCGCAACGAGGCTACGCGACCCGGCGGCCGGCGCCAAGCCGCCGGCGTGGCCACGCGAGGAGCGGGACGGCGCGCCCTCGGAAGCGGCGGCGCTCCGCCGCCGGGGCGCGCGAGGCGCGGCTATGCCTTGGTCATCGGCGTTTCGCCGGGCCGACGACCCTGCCCTCGAGCCGAAAGCCCCCGTCGATCGAAGAAATTGCGCAGACCTTCCGGGGCGCCCCGAAACAAGCGCCCCGCTCGCTTCGTAAACGTCGACGAAGGGCGAGACCCTTCCCGCGCCGCGGAGACGCTGACGGCCAGAACGGCCGGACGGACGGTTCCGTTTGCGCACACTTCAGGAGCACGACGCCATGAACGCCAAGATCAACCGCACCGTCGCTTTCGCCTTCCTCGGCGCGTTCGCCTTCGCCGGCGCCGCCGCCGCTCAGGACAAGATGGCGACCGACCCGATGAAGGGCGACGCCATGAAGAGCGACGCCATGAAGGCCGATCCGATGAAGGGCGACGCCATGAAGGCCGACCCGATGAAAGGCGACGCCATGAAGGCCGACCCGATGAAGGGCGACGCCATGAAGGCCGACCCGATGAAGCCCGCCAAGTAAGGCGCACGTCGAGCCCGCCCCGCGGCATCTCGGGGCGGGCTTTCCAACGCGGCCAGCCCAGGACTCATCCGATGACGATCGTTACTGCGGCGCAATCGAAAACGCCTGAGGCTTCGCGCCGGAGGCTGGTGTACCGCCACGCGCTGGCGACACGCCTCACCCATTGGATCAACGCGCTCTGCGTGACGGTCCTGTTGATGAGCGGCCTGCAGATCTTCCTGGCGCATCCCGCGCTCTACTGGGGTCAGTTCGGCGCGGATTCGGACCGGCCGGCCTTCGAAATCGGCGCCGAAACGAACAAGGACGGCGCTGAGCGTGGCTTCGTACGGCTGGGTTCGGCGACCCTCGACACGACCGGCGTGCTGGGCCTCGTCCCCAACGCCGACGGCGATCCGACCGAGCGGGCCTTTCCGCGCTGGGCGACGATCCCGAGCTGGCGGAGCCTCGCCCTGGGGCGGCGGTGGCACTTCTTCTTCGCCTGGCTGTTCGTCGCCAATCTGACGGCCTATTACGTCTTCGGGCTGATCAACGGTCATCTTCGGCGGGAACTCGCGCCGACCCGCGACCAGTTGCGGCCCAGCGCCATTCTGGCCGACATCGGCGATCACCTGCGGCTCAAGTTCCCCAAGGGCGAGGCGGCGAGGCGCTACAACCCGCTGCAGAAACTGGCCTATGTCGGCGTCGTCGCCGCGCTGCTGCCGCTGATGATTCTGACCGGGCTCACCATGTCGCCGGGCATGGACGCAGCTCTGCCCTGGCTCGTCGAGCTGTTCGGCGGCCGGCAATCCGCCCGGACCATCCATTTCATCACCGCCGGGCTGCTGCTGCTGTTCGTGCTCGTTCACCTGACCATGGTGCTGCTCGCCGGGCCGATCAACGGGGTGCGCGCGATGATCACCGGCAAACTGGCGATTTCGGAGGACGACGATCATGAGCCGCATTCAGCCCGCTGACAGTCGGCGTATCGGACGGCGCCAGTTTCTCGGCCTCGGCGCGGCCAGCCTGGGGGCGGCCCTGCTCGGCGGCTGCGACCGGCTCTCGGAGGCCCCGAGCTTCCAGGACCTTCTCGGTTCGGCCGAGGGGCTGACCTACCGCATGCAGCGGCTGCTGGGCGGCGGGAGAACGCTGGCGCGCGAATTCTCCGCAGCCGATCTGTCGCCCGACTTCAAGGTCAACGGCACCCATGCGCCCGACACGCCCGCCTATGCGGCCTTGCGGGAAACCGGGTTCGCCGACTGGCGGCTGCGCGTCGACGGGCTGGTGGTCAGGCCGCTCGACCTGTCGCTCGCCGATCTCGTCGCCATGCCGCAGAGGACCCAGATCACCCGTCACGACTGCGTCGAGGGCTGGAGCGCAATCGGCAAGTGGCAGGGCGTTCCGCTCGCCGACGTCCTGACGCGCGCCACGCTCCTGCCGGCGGCGCGCTTCGCGGTGTTCCATTGCGCCGACATGTACGAGCACGCCGCCGACGGCACGGGCCAATATTACGAAAGCATCGACCTGATCGACGCCTTCCATCCCCAGACCATCCTGGCCCATCGCTTCAACGACGAGGCCCTATCGGTCGGGCATGGCGCGCCGCTCAGGCTGCGGGTCGAACGCCAGCTCGGCTACAAGCAGGCCAAGTACGTGATGCGCATCGAGATGACCGACCGGCTCGACCGGTTCGGGCGCGGCAAGGGCGGCTTCTGGCCCGATCGCGGCTACGAATGGTACGCCGGGATTTGAGCGGGGCGCGGAGGGCGCGATTCGACAGGCGCCGGCGCGGATCGACAGGGCTTGCGTCGCGGGCGCGACAGCGAGGGCGCGACGGGTCCTGCAATGGCGCGCGATCAGGGGCGCGCTCGGCCCGTCGCGGGCCGGCCTATCGCTTGACCTTCCTTCATCGCGGCGCGGCGGCCGCCCTGCGCAGGGCCGCGACTTCGGCTTCGAGGGCGCGAATGCGGTCGTCGCGTTCGGCGAGCGCGGCGGCGATGTCGGAAGCCTCGAGCCTGAGCGGGATGTGCTGCGGACAATTGGCGTCCCAGGCGGAGACCGCGAACACAATCGCCTGCGCCGGCTTCGCCCGATAGCCCTGCGGCGTCAGCTTCGCCATCAGCGCGTCGTCGCCTTCGACGACCCGCGCCTCGCCCCAGATCTTGACCCGCCGGCGCGTCGCGTAGTCGATCAGCAAGAGCTGCGCGCGCGGGTTCTCGGCGAGATTGCCGAGCGTGATGTACTGCCGGTTGCCGACGAAATCGACGAAGCCGAGCGTCGTGTCGTCGAGGACCCGCAGAAAACCCTTCGGTCCGCCGCGGTGCTGGACGTAGGGCTGGCCGTCGCGGCTCGCGGTCGCCAGGAACACGCTGGTCTGCCCGGCGATGAAGTCCGCGAGTTCGGCCGTGACGCGGGTCGGCCAGCCGCCGCGCGCCTCGACGGCGGCGTAGCTCGCCCGCGAGCCTTTTCGCGACTGCACCGCCTTGACGGCGGGCGTGAAGGCGACGTCGCTCGAGAAGCGCTCTTCCGAGGTCGCTGAGCGACGGATGGTCGTCCGGTCGCGGCCCGAGCGGCCAATGGAACAGGCGATCCCGCTCCGCCAGCGGCGCGTCGTTGATGCTGGCGATGCGCCGGCGCATCAGCCCGTCGGCGTCGAATTCCCAGTTCTCGTTTCCGTAAGCGCGAAACCAGCCGTTCTCCGCGTCGCGCCATTCATAGGCGAAACGCACGGCGATCCGGTTCAGGCGAAAGCCCCAGATCTCCTTGATCAGGCGATAGTCGAGCTCCCTCCGCCACTTCAGCGTCAGGAAGGCCTCGATCGCCTGACGTCCTTGCAGGAATTCGGCGCGGTTCCGCCAGCGGCTGTCCGCCGTATAGGCCAGAGCGACACGGGCAGGATCCCGCGAATTCCAGGCGTCCTCGGCCATGCGCGTCTTCAGCACGGCCGAGTCGAGATCGAAGGGGGGAAGAGGCGGGCGGCTCATGGCGATCGTCTCGCTCGGTTGGGAAAGTCGCGCCGAGGAAGACGACGGCAGGGGGCCCGTCTTCCTCGGCGGTTCGTCGCGACGGCGCCAGGGGCGGTCGCCTTGCGGTCACGCCGCCTCGCCAACCCTGATGACCGGAAAATCGATGTCGGTCTGCGCGACGGAATTGACATAGTTGGTCCAGGTGTTCAGGGCGACATGCAGGACGATCTCGATCACCTGGGCGTCGTCGTAGCCGGCGAGCCTCACCGCCCTCAAAGCCTCTTCGTCGATGTGGCCGCGCTGGCGCACGACTTTGGCCGCGAACGCCACGGCGGCGTCGGCTTTCGGGTCGTTGGAATGGCCGCGGCGATTGGCGGCGATCTCGGAATCGTCGAGTTTGGCGAGGTTTTTGCCGAGATAGGCGTGGGCGGAGAGACAGTAGTCGCAGCCGTTGGCCTCGGCGACCGCCAGGGCGATGCGCTCCCGGGTCTGGGCCGGCAGAGCGCCTTTGGAAAGGGCGCCGGAAAGCCCGAGATAGCCTTCGAGCGCGGCAGGGCTGAGGGAAACGAGACGGAACAGGTTCGGCGCGACGCCGAGTTGCTTCTTCACGGCCTCGAGCAGCGGACGCGAAGCGGCGGGGGCGTCGGCGATCGTGGCGGGAACGGGAAAGCGGGACATGGGCGAAGCTCCTGAAGCCAGCGGCGGGTCAGTCGGTCCGGAGGGCCGATGTCGCGAAGGTAAGCCCTTCCATATTGATCAAAAAGATGGCATTATCGGAAGGTATCCTTTCGAAATTTGAAAACGTCATGGATCGCCTCGAAGCCATGTCGATCCTCTTGACGGTGGTCGAGACCGGCAGTCTTTCCGCCGCCGGGCGACGGCTCAACGTCCCGCTGGCGACCGTCAGCCGCAAGGTTTCGGAGCTCGAGGCGCATCTGGGGACGCGGCTGTTCAACCGATCGAGCCGCCAGGTCACGCCGACCGATGCGGGCCTCGCCTATATCGCCGCCTGTCGCCGCATCCTCGACGACGTCGAGGAGGCGGAACGCGTCGCGTCGGGCGAGTTCCGCGCGCCCCGCGGCGACCTGATCGTCACCGCGCCGATCGTGTTCGGCCGCCTGCACCTGGCGCCGGTCGCGATCGATTTCCTGCGGACCTATCCGGATGTCGACATCCGGATCGTGTTCAGCGACCAGTTCGTCGATCTGCTCGAGGATCACGTCGATCTCGCCCTGCGCATCGGCCCGCTTCCCGACAGCAGGCTGATCGCGATCCACCTCGGCACGGTCCGTCACGTGGTTTGCGCCAGTCCGGCCTATCTCGCCGAACGCGGCGTCCCGCGCCACCCGGCCGAACTCGAGGCCCACGCCTGCGTCGCCTTCCAGACTCTGACCGCCGGGGGCGTCTGGACATTCAAAGAAGCGACCGTCGCGCCGCGCGCCCGGCTGGTCGTCACGACGGCGGACGCCGCGATCGCCGCGGCGATCGCCGGGGTCGGCCTCACCCGCGTGCTGAGCTATCAGATCGCGGACGCCGTGCGCTCGGGCGCGCTCGCCGTCGTGCTCGAACCGTTCGAGCCGGCGCCCCTGCCGGTCAGCCTCGTGCACGCCGGCGAACGGCTCCTGCCGCTCAAACTGCGGGCGTTTCTGGACTTCGCGACGCCGAGGCTGAAGGCCCGCGTCACTCGGGCGGCGCTTCCGATCGCCGAAGCGGAAAACCGGGCCGCGCCCTGACGAACCGGGCGCCCGCTCACTCCTCCCCCCGCTGCGGTCGCCCCAGCAGCGCGCGCGCCGCGCCCTCGACGTCGAGCGCGCCCTCGAGCAGCGCCTCGACGCAGGTCGCGATCGGCATGTCGACGCCGCGCGCGCGGGCCATTTCCGTCAGGGCGCGGGCGGTGAAGGCGCCTTCGGCGAGCCGGCCGGCCCCAGCCCGCCCGACGCTCTCGCCGCGGCCGAGCGCGAGGCCGAAAGCGAAGTTGCGCGACTGCGGCGAGGAGCAGGTCAGCACCAGATCGCCGAGCCCGGAAAGCCCCATCAGGGTCTGGCTGCGCGCGCCAAAGGCTTCGCCGAACCGGCGCAGTTCAGCGAAGCCGCGAGCCACCAGGGCCGCGACTGCGCTCGCGCCGAGCCCGCGGCCGGCGGCGACGCCGCAGGCGATCGCGAGCACGTTCTTGGCCGCCCCGCCAATCTCGACGCCGCGGACGTCGGTCGAATGGTAGAGGCGCAGGTTCGGCCCGTGCAGCAGCCGGCAGAGGCTGCGGGCGAGCGCGTCGTCGGCCGCGGCCAGCGTCACCGCCGTCGGCAGGCCCGCAGCGACGTCGGCGGCGAACGACGGGCCGGACAGGATCGCAGCCGCGCGGCCCGGCGCCGCCTGGCGCAGCACCTCGGTCATGAAGGCGTGCGAGCCGCGCTCGATTCCCTTGGCGCAGGCGACCAGCGGCGCCGAGCCTGCGAGCGGCGCCAGCCGTTCGGCCGTCTCGCGCGTCGCCTGGGCCGGCGTCGCGACCAGGATCGCCGCGCACGGCCCGAGCGCCCCGAGGTCGGCGGTGGCCGTGACACGGTCCGCGAGGCGCACGCCGGGCAGCCGGTCGCTGGCTTTCGTCGCCGCGAGCGCGGCCATGCCCGCGCGGTCGCGGCCCCAGAGCACGACCTCCGACCCCGCCGCGGCGGCGGCGTTGGCGAGCGCCATCCCCCAGGCTCCGGCGCCCGCCACGCCGACAACGGATTCGCTCGCCACGGCCTGTTCGTCCTTCCTTCGGTCCCGACGGCTCGCAGGCATGAGGCCAATCGCAGGCCGCGCGCAAGGCCCGCGCGCCGGTCAGACCGTGGTCCGAGCCCCTGATTGACAATATTTGGCAAAAGCCGCCATACGTCGCCTGGAGGTTTCGAGATGGCGACCATGAACGTTTCCCTGCCCGATCCGATGAGGGATTGGGTCGAGGCGCAGACCCGCGCCGGCCGCTACAGCAGCGCGAGCGATTACGTGCGCGACCTGATCCGGCGCGACCAGGAGCGGACGGACAAGATGGCCGAATTGCAACGGCTCATCACCGAAGGAATGGAGAGCGGCGTGAGCGCTCGATCCCTCGACGACCTTCTCGAGATGGCGCGCGCCCAAGCGGCCAACGTCGCGTCCGGTCGTGTATAGGACGACCCTCCGAGCCGATCAGGATATCATCGACATCTATCTGTGGGCGCCGCAAAGTGGGGGCGGGCCCAGGCCGAGCCGGCGGCGTGTTGATCGTACGCGTCCTGCATGGACGGCAGGATTGGGAACGGCATCTCTGAGACGGTCGGCGCGCTGCAGTTCATGCCCGAGGGGATCGGACCGAACACACGCGCGATGCGGCGGTCAGCCTAGCCAAATCGCCGGGCGAGGCGTAGGTATGGACCCCAGCATTTCACCGACAGGCTGGGCTTTACGAGGATCGCATCCGATGCCGGACATCGACTTCGCCACCGTCATCTTCGCGCTGGTGGCTTTGTTCGTCGCCTTCAAGCTCCGTTCCGTTCTGGGCACCCGCAACGACGGCGAGCGGCCGCCGGGCGGCCTGCTCGCCCCCCTGCGCCGCGTTCCCGGTCCCGCCGGCCCCGTCGCCGCTCCGCCCCAGGCCGCGGCGGCTGCGCCCGCCCCGACGCTGTCGCCGGCCGAGCGCTGGCAGGCCGTTGCGGCGCCGGACGCGTTCGCCGGCCTCGAGGCCATCGCCGCGGCCGACCGCAGCTTCGAGGCCGACACCTTCCTGTCCGGGGCGCGGGCCGCCTACGACATGGTCGTCCAGGCGTTCGCCGCCGGCGACCGGCCGACCCTGCAGAGCCTGATGGCGCCGGAAGCGTTCGCCAATTTCGACGCCGCGATCAAGGCCCGCGCCGCCGCCGGCCACACGATGACGACGACCGTGGTGTCGATCGACGACGCGCGGATCGCCGCGGCCCAGCTCGCCGGCGCGATGGCGCAGATCGCCGTCCGCTTCGGCTCCAAGCTTGCCTCCGTCACCCGCGACAAGGCCGGGGACATCGTCGAAGGCTCGGCGATGGACGTCGCCGACCACATCGACCTGTGGACGTTCGTGCGCGACGTGCGCTCGCGCGACCCCAACTGGCTCCTGACCGCGACCCAGTCGGAGCGGTGAGCGCGGCGGCGCCCGCGCCCCGGCTCGACAGGATCGATTTCGCCGGCCTCGCCGGATTGTCCGACTGCGACGCCCTCGACGCCTTCCGCTGTTTCGCCGTCTCGGCCCGCGCGATCGCCGCCGCCCGACCCGAGGGACGGGCGGCGCGGCCGCCGTCGGCCGCGCTGACGGCCGCAGCGCGCGCGGCGCTGGCCGCGACCGTCGACGGCGGCGCGGCGGCGCGCGCCTTCTTCGAAGCCTGGTTCCGGCCGCACCGCGTTGCTGCGGAATCCGGCGGCGCCGGGTTTCTGACCGGCTATTACGAGCCGCTGGTCCCCGCTTCCCCTGTCGAGACGGAGACCTTTCGCTGGCCGCTGCTCGCCCGTCCGGCCGATCTCGGGCGGCGCGTCCCCTACTCCGACCGGGAAAGAATCGAACGCGAGCGGCGCGACCCGATCGCCTGGGTGGTCGACGCGGTCGAGGCCTTTCTCATCCAGGTGCAGGGATCGGCGCAGTTCGTCTTTCCGGACGGACGCGTTGCGCGCGCGGCCTACGACGGCCGCAACGGCCTGCCCTATACGTCGGTCGGCCGCATTCTGATCGAGACCGGCGCGATCGCCGAGCGCGACATGTCGCTCGCCGCCCTGAAGGCCTGGTTGCGCGAGGCCGGCGTCGGCGAAGGCCAGGCCGGGTTGCGGCTCATGCGGCGCAATCGCTCGTTCGTGTTCTTCCGGCTGGTCGCCGATTTCGACCCCTCGCTCGGGCCGGTGGCGGGCGCGGGCGTCCCGCTGACGCCGCTGCGTTCGATCGCCGTCGACCGGGCCCTCTGGAGCTACGGCCTTCCCTTCTGGATCGAGGCCGAGATCCCGTGGCGGAGCGCGACGCCGACCGCGTTCCGGCGCCTGACGATCGCGCAGGACACCGGCTCGGCGATTGTCGGACCCGCCCGCGCCGACCTATTCTTCGGCGGCGGCGACGCGGCCGGCGCGCGCGCCGGGGCGATTCGCCATAGCGGCGACTTCACCGTGTTCCTGCCGGCCGGAGACGAGCCGTGACGGAGGGCGCCCCGCCCCATCGCCTGAGGCGCCTCAGCGACGAGGAGATCGCGCTCTGGACCGAGGTCGCGCGCAGCGTCTCGCGCCGGCGCGGCGCGATCCTGCCGGCGCCGGCCAAGCCCGTCCAGCCGAAGCCGGCCGCGCCGCCCGCGCCGCCAGCCATTCCCGAAGCCAAGCCCGCCAAATTCCGCGCCCCGCCGCTCGCGCCGCTCGAGCGCCGACTCAAGCGCGACCTCGCCCGGGGACGCGGGGCGATCGACGACGCGCTCGACCTCCACGGCATGACCCAGGCCGAGGCGCATCAGGCGTTGCGCGGCTTCCTGCGCCGGGCGCAATCGCGCGGGGCGCGGCTGGTGATCGTCGTCACCGGCAAGGGCGGCCCGCTCGGGGGACTCGATCGCTGGGACGACGAGCGCGGGGTGCTCAAGCGCCTCACGCCCCATTGGCTGCGCGACCCCGACCTGCGCCCGATCGTGCTCGGCTTCGAAGAGGCGGGGCGGGCCCACGGCGGCTCGGGCGCGCTCTATGTGCGCCTGCGCCGCGCCCACTGAGGATTTCCTGGGCGGCGACGACCCGCGCTCACGGTGCGCGACCGCGGGGGCCGCGTCCACAGCGACGCCCGACACCCGCCCCGTTACAAGGCGCCCGATCGAGCCGCCCGGGATCCTTCACGTCTGATCAGGGCGTCATTCCGATTCCGTACCGCTCCGCCAATCGCCAGAACCAGTCCTGATCAAGGTCGACGATGCGCGAGTCTTCGATGACGCATGCGCTGGCGCGGTCGAAGATCGCGCAGCAAAGCTCGGTGTCGTCGTGTCGGGCGTGGTAGACGAGGCCATCAGGCCGGATCGGGTGGTCGGCGATCGCCTTCGCCCAGCTTTGCGGAAGGATGTACGGCAATCCGCCATGGGCGACCTCCGCCGTCGCGCCGATCTTCGCCATCCCGGGGCCGTAGAGCCGGACGAACCGGAGGGGCGCGACGACAGCGAGCCGGACGTAAGCCTTCCTGCGCAGGAAGGCGGGATCGATCAGCGTCCGCCCCGGCGTCCGCAGGAAGGTTTCCGCGAAGCCGCCGGCGACGCTCATGGCGCAGTAGAGGACGCCATGACTGGCGTCCACCGCGTTGAAGCGGCCGGCCCCGGATCGGTCGAAATGGATCGGATCGAAGGCGGCGGTGTAGAACCGGTGCAGTGTCGAACCCGTGGCGACGTCCAGAAGATCGGGGCTTCGGCGATGAAGGTCCGGAGGCGGTCGCGGACCGCTCACCCGCCGGGCTCGCCGTAGAGTCGGGCCGCTTCGACCACCTCGGCCACATGGCCGGCGCGAAGGACGTCGATGGGCTTGCGGCCGTCGAGACGGTCGTCCGGATTGGCGAGGAAATTCAGGACCGCCCAGGGCGATTCCACGGGAAGGGCCTTCCGAACCTCCTTGAGTCCGGCCACGATCGAGCCGTCGCGGTTGAATTGCAGCGCAGGGTAACTGCGATGATGGCTCGGGCCGGGGACCGCCAGGACCGAGCCTTCCCGCACGCGCTTGTCGATCGCCTGGCGGGAGACTCCGTGCAGGAGCATGCGGACCTGTCCGAGGTCGTAGGCGCCGCCCGCATCCTCGAGATCCCTGCGGGCGACAAGCGCGCCTTTCAGGATGGCGAGGCCGCGCGCATCGAGCGCGTAAGCGGCTTGATGGATCGCGGGCGCCTCGAATTCGGGCAGGTTCCGAAGCCCTGCCCCAACGCCTTCGAGGATTTCGCCAGAAGGCCGGGTCGCCTTGCGGCGGGCTGAGGTGCGGGCTTTGTTCGTCATGTCGATCTCCGGCGGCAGTCTAGCGCCACGACGCAATTTTAGCAACTTTGACAACCGCCAATCCGGGACGTGGTCAAGGCGGCGCTCGTCGAAAATCGCGTGGCGAAGGGTCAGACGCCGTCAAGCGCGCTCACCGCCGGCGTTGGCGCCAATGAGACCGGGACAGCGCGAATCGAAACTGTCATGATCCCCGCTCAATCTCATGTCCCGATGATCCTCGAGGAGGCGCAGATGGCGACGAAGACCGATTTCACCGCGGACGAGTGGAAACTGCTGCTGCAGAGCCCGCTCGTCGTCGCGGTCGCGATCTCCTCGGCCGATCCGAGCGGGCTGATCGGCCTCATTAAAGAAAGCATGGCGAGCGCGCGGGCGTTGCTCGCCGCGGTGTCCGACCCGGACGCGGACGCCCTGGTCAAGGCGGTGGCGACCGATTACGAGACGTCCGAAGGGCGGGTCGCGGCTCAGGACGGGTTCCGGGCCGCGATCGCCGGGGCGAAGCTGCCGGCCGAACTGGTGGCGAAGGCGACCGAGGCCCTGAAGGCGACGGCGGCGGTCCTCGACGCCAAGGGCGGCGCCGACGCCGTCCCGTTCAAGACCTGGCTCGCCGGCGTCGCCAAGGCGGTCGCCGAGGCCGCCCCCGAAGGCGGCTTTCTCGGCTTCGGCGGGACGCAGGTCAGCGACGCGGAACGGGCGACGGTGGCGGAGGTCGCCGCGGCGCTCGGCGTTCCCGCGCCGGCGGTGTGATCCGCCGCCGCCGCCCTGCGGGAACGCGATCCGGCCGCGGCGCTGAGGTCTGGCCATGAGGAGGCGATCGGCGTAGGAAGGCCGAAAATGCGGCGTCCCGCGCCGGAAACGAGCCTTTCATGACTTCGACCAAAGCTTCGTCGCCCGCCGCGGGCCTGCGCTTCCTCCTCGACACGGCCGATCGCGGCGCGTGGGCCGAGTGGCTGCCGCTCGGGTTCTTTCACGGCGTCACCACCAATCCCGTCCTGCTCGAGGCCGCGGGCTTGCCGTGCGCGATCCCGGCGCTGGAGACGCTGGCGCGCACGGCCTTCGACCTCGGCGCCGGGGAAATCCACATGCAGACCTGGGGACGCACGCGCGACCGTTACGCCGACCATGGCCGCGCTCTCGCCGCGATCGACGGACGAGTCGTGGTCAAGGCGCCGACCACGGTCGAGGGGGTGGCGGCGGCGGCGCGCCTGAAGGGGGACGGCGTCCGGCTGACCATGACGGCGGTCTATTCGGCGGCGCAGACCCTGGTCGCGAGCGCGCTCGGCGCCGACTACGCCGCCCCCTACCTCGGCCGGATGAACGACGCCGGTCACGACGGCTTCGGCGAGATCGCGGGCATGGCGCGGGCGGCGCGCGCCCACGGGTCGACCATGCGCATTCTGGTGGCGTCGCTGCGCGACCCGGGCGATGTCGTCCGGCTGGCCGAGCAGGGGCTCGACACCTTCACCTTCAGCCCGAAGGTCGCGGCCGCCTTCTTCGCCGACGACCTCGCCCGGCAGGCGGTCGAGGCATTCGAGGTCGCCGCCGAAAGCCGGTGAGCGCGCGCGTCTTTTTTTGGGAAAGGGGCGCGCCCGCAACGACGCGACCGGCAACAGGAGGACACCATGGGACTGAAACTCGAGCAAGCGCAATCGATCGTGACGGCGGCGCTCGCCTATGCGCGGGCGCAGGGCCTGAAGCCGATGGGTTTCGTCGTGCTCGACGAGCGGGGCGCGCTGCGCGCGGCCGCAGTGGAGGACGGGACGAGCCTCGCGCGCTGGAAGGTGGCCTGGGGCAAGGCGAACGGCGCGCTCAGCATGGGGGTCAGCTCGCGCAAGCTGCACGAGATGGCGGTCGAGCGGCCGCATTTCGTCGCCGCGCTCGGGAGCGTGTTCGACGCGGGGCTGGTGCCCGTTCCGGGCGGCGTGCTGATCCGAGACGCGGCCGGCGCGGTGATCGGCGCGGCCGGCGCGTCGGGCGACACCTCCGACAACGACGAGGCGGCGCTGCTCGCGGCGATCGGCGAGGCGGGGCTCGGGAGCTAGCGCCGCAACCGCCGCTCGCCGGCCGGAAGACGGGTCCGGGTCGAGGCCAGGCGCCGATGAGCCAGGCGCAGCATGTCGCCAAGGCCGCGCAAGCGCCGATCGCGGCTCGCCTCCCGGCGAGGGCGGTCGGACCGCTCCTTTACGGCCTGCGGCTGTGGGGCTCGATCTGCCTTTCGCTCTATCTCGCCTTCGCGCTGGAACTGAGCGATCCGTCCTGGGCGGCCACGACCGCCGGGCTGGTCTGCCTGCCGCAACTCGGCGCGTCCTTGCGCAAGAGCTCGTATCGGCTGGCGGGAACCGTGGCCGGCGGGATTGCGATCGTCGTCCTCGCCGCCGCCTTCCCGCAGAACCGGGCCGGCTTTTTGATCGGCCTCGCGGCATGGGGCGCGGCCTGCGGTTTCGTCGCCGGGCTGCTCAGGAATTTCGCCGCCTATGGCGCGGGACTCGCCGGCTTCACTGCGGCGGTGATCGGCGGCGACGTCATGGGGCCGACCGGAGGCCTCAGCGACGAGATCGCCACCCTGGCCTGCAACCGCGTGGTCGAGATCGTGATCGGAATCGTCAGCGCGGGGGTCGTGCTTGCCCTGACCGATCTCGGCGGCGCCAGGCGGCGGCTGGGCGCCGACTTCGCCAGTGTGGCCGCCGCGGTCTTTTCCGGGTTCGTCGGTTCGGTGTCGGCGCGCGAGCCCGACGGACCGGCGACCCGCGCGGCGCGGCGCGAAATCATGCGCCGGGTGATCGCCCTCGATCCCTTGATCGACACCGCCATGGGCGAAGCCTCCGACCTGCGCTACCGGTCGCGCATTCTGCAGTCCGCGGTCGACGGATTGATCGCGACGATGACCGCCTGGCGGACGCTGGCTGTGCATCTGGCCCGTTCCTCCGGGACGGGGGACGATCGAGGGGCGCAGTCGGTCGTCCGGATCCTCGATGACTTGCGCCCCACGGCGGACGAGGCCATCGGCGAGGCGCCGGGCCTGCGCGACGCCTGCCGCGCGCGGGCCGGCGCCGTGGCGCGCATCGCGCCGGATTCCCCTTCGTCGCAACTGCTTGCGGACGCCGCCGCGCAAGGCCTGCTCGGCATGGCGCAGGCCCTGAACGGCCTGACCCTGATCGTCGATCCCGAGCGAACGCGTCGCCCGGACGCCCGGGCCGCGCTCTACCCGCCCGATTGGCTGCCTCCGACCATCATCGCGGCGAGGGCGTTCGCAACCATCGGCCTCGTCATGCTGTTCTGGGTGGTGACCGCATGGCCGAGCGGGCCGGTCGCCATCACCTTTGCAACCGTGGCCGTGGTGATCTTCCCGCTGCAGGGCGACCAGGCCTACTCGGCTGCGGCGTCGATGTTCGTCGGCTGCGCGCTGAGCGCCGTCCTCTCCGCGATCCTCGTCTTCGGAATTCTGCCGGGCGTCGCGGGATTCCCCGGTCTCTGCCTTGCGCTCGGACTCCTGTTCGTGCCGCTCGGCGTCCTGGCGGCCTGGCCAATTCAGCCGAAAGTCCTGACTTCGGTCACAGTCTTCATCATGCCGCTCGCCTCGCTCAAGAACGTCATGGCCTACGACGCGGCGCAATTCGGCAATACCGTGCTCGCCATTCTCGCCGGCATCGCGGCCGGCGCGGTCATGATCCTGATCGTCCCGCCGCTCACCCCTGCGGCCCGGACGCGCCGGCTCCTGCGCTTCGGGCTTTCCGATCTGCGGCGGCTGGCGCGAGGGCGCGGGCCGCGGACGCTGCGAGCATGGGAAGGCCGCGCCGCCGCGCGGATCAAGGCGTTGCCGGACGAGGCCGCGCCGATCGAGCGCGCCTGCATGGCCTCGACGCTGACGGTGGGATCGCGAATCATCCGCCTGCGCGGCGCCGCACCGCAATTCCTGTCCGACACGGCGCTTGACGCCGCGCTCGAACCGATCGCCGCGGGGCGCGTCGCCGCGGCGCTCGATGGCCTCGCGGCGCTCGATCGCGCATTGACGGTCGACGGCGGCGACGCGAGGATCGCGCTGACGCTGCGCGCCGCCATCCTCGCCATGACCGAGGAACTGACGGCGCATCCGGAGTTCTACGAGGAGCGGGGCTGAGCATGCGTTTCAGCGAGGTCGATCTCCTCGGCGTCTTTGTCGCGCCGGCGGCGCCCATTCTCGTGGCCGCCGCCCTCGCCTTCCTGATCCTGCGCCGGGCGACGGACCGTCTCGGCGTCTTGCGGCGGGTTTGGCATCCGGCGCTGTTCGAATTCGCCGTCTACGTCATTCTCGTGTCCAGCCTCACCCTCTGGCTGGCGCGGGAGGGCGGCTGAATGGCGAGCGCCGGAACAGACGCGGGCGTCGCCGCGCGGTCATGGCCGCGCGGCGCGCTGCGCGCGTTCGCCACGCTCGCCGCCGTGGCGATCGCGGCCGCGCTCGCCTGGTTCGCGTGGCGCGCCTATATGGGATCGCCCTGGACGCGCGACGGAACCGTGCGCGCCTACATCGTCACGATCGATCCCCAGGTCGCAGGGCAGATTGTCGCGCTGCCGACGCGCGACAATCAGCTCGTTCGCAAGGGCGACCTCCTGTTCCAGATCGACCCGTCGAGCTACGCGATCGCGGCGCGGCGAGCCGAGGCTCAGGTCGACCAGGCGAAGGCGGTGGCGCAGAACGCCGCGGCCGAGTGGACGCGTCGGCAAAAGCTGAACGATCTCGCCGTGACCCTCGAGGAGCAGCAGATCTACGCCGCCAAGTCGCTGAGCGCCAACGCGCAATTGCAGATCGCGCTCGCCGAGCTCGACAACGCCCGGCTCGATCTCGCGCGCACGCGCGTCGTGTCGCCGGTGAACGGCTACGTCACCAACCTTCTGGCGCGCACGGGCGACTACGCCAATGTCGGGCAGCGCGAGGTGTCTCTGATCGACGCCGATTCGTTCTGGGTCGACGCCTATTTCGAGGAGACCTTTCTCGCTACGATCCACGACGGCGACGCGGCGACGGTCAAGCTGATGAGCGATCCTCGGGACCTCCGGGGCCATGTCGAAAGCCTGGCGCGCGGCATCAGCGTGCCGAACGCCGCGCCCTCCGGCCTGGGCCTCGCGACGGTCAACCCGATCTTCGCCTTCGTCCGGCTCGCCCAGCGAGTCCCGGTCCGCATCCATCTCGACGCCGTCCCCGCCGACCTGCGGCTCGTGGCGGGCACGACTGCGACTGTCGCGATCGATCCCTCGCCGGCGCGGGCAGCGGATGCGACGAGATCCGGGATTGCCAGCGCTCCCGGCGCGGGCGCTTCCCCGATCGCGCCTGTCCCCGTCGCCGGCCCGCCGACGCCTGCGGTCGCGTCGACCTCGCTCGCGGCCGCGGATGCCAGCGCGGCCGCCATCCTGCCCGCGCTGGCGATCGCCGCGGGCGCGACGAGCGGGCCCGGCGCCCCGCCGCCGGCCGGCGCCATCAATCACGGGGAAGCCGGCGGGTCATCCGCCCGCCCGACGCCGCCGGCGAGCGTCGCGCGAGAGGAAGCCACGGAAATTGCTTCCGAAGAAGCCTTCGACCGCACGCTCGACATCGAGGGACGGCCAACGGCCGTGCAGCCGCCGCCGCGCGCGCCGGAGACGCTGCGCCGCCGCGGAAGCCAGGGCCGTCGCCATCGCGAGCGTCCGTAAGCCGCAGGCGGACGTCAGTCGCTCGAAAGCCCGCGAACGGCTTCCGACTCCGGCGTCCGCCTCGAGAACCGAACCGGGCTGGTCCATTCCCGGGCGGTCTCCCGCCGGATTTCGGACGGGGTCTGCCCGGTCCAGCGTCGGAAAGCCTTGCGAAAATTCGCGACGTCGTTGAACCCCACCAGCATGCCGATGTCGTCCACGCTCATGTGCGTCGTCTTCAGATATTCGACGGCCAACGAACGATAGACGTCGTCCAGAATCTCGGAGAATGACAATTCCTCTTCCTTCAGGCGGCGTCGCAGGGTTCGAGACGTCATGTTGAGCGTCCGGGCGACGTCCTCCATGCCGGGAAAATGGCCGGGCCGCCTGATCAGGATCTCGTAGATCTGGCCCGATAGTCCGGCCGAAGCCCGGGCCTTGTCGATGAGGCCTTCGCAGGTTTCCTGAAACATGGCCGAGGTCAGCGGATGGGCGAGCGGCGGTCTCTCGTCGAGAATCGCCCTATCGTAGTGCAATTCGCTGCGCGATTGGTCGAAAACGCACCGGCAGCAAAGATAGTCCTCATAAATCGCGGCGTGGGGCGGCGCGGGATAGGAAAAGCAGGCCTTCAGCGGCCGCACGTCGTGCCCGGCGACGTCCTGAAGATGGATAACCTGCTGGGTGTACTGCTGCTCGATCAGGAAACGGCGCAGCTCCGCCGAGGGCGCAAAGGTAAATTCGTCGGGAAACGTCCACATGGCCGCATCCGGAAACTCCCGCCATTCGATCGTGAGCATGGGCGCAGCCAGGAGATGGTATTTGACGCCGAGCCTGAAGTAATCCCGGAGCGAAAGCCCTGACATCAACGCATAGCCGTACATCCCGTAGGCGTAGAGGTGCAGCCGCGAGCCGACCCGAAAGGGCGTGCTGGCGTCGGCCGAAAGCCGCAGAGCGTTCCGGCAGGCCTGAGCGTACTGCCGGACTGACGTTCTCACCGTCGGGTCCGTGAGGTCTTCGGCTCGGACTCCGGTGCCGCGCAGGCACTCCTCGGCCGCGATTCCCTGCTCTCGCAGAGTCTCGACCAGCGCGGCCAATTTGAACGGCGCATAGAGTTTCTCACCGGTCAGGGGGCGTCGCGCGGCCATGGCTCCTCCGAATGTCCTCCAAGCACACCAGTTCTGTCCGAAAGCAACCTTGGCTTCTCAACAGGACGAAACTAGCGTCCAGACAAGACAACCTGCCGGGACGAACTTGGTGGACGCCTCTCCCTCCTGATGTCAGCCGCATTCCGGACTGATCCAGGTCCGCCGTGACAGGTCGGCTGCTGACCGCCCGTTCCCTTGCCGTAACGGCGCCCCGGCCTTTGCGAGCCGAAGCGCGCCAACACAGTCGCGCCATCCGGCCTTCGACGACCGCAGGCGATGTATCGCAAAATTGACAGGCCCGCCACACATGAAGAGCTCAAACCGCAAAGTGATCATTTCCTGCGCGATCACCGGCGCGACCCATGTTCCGTCGATGTCCGAGCACCTTCCGCTGACCCCGGAGCAGATCGCCGCGCAGGCGATCGAGGCCGCCGCGGCCGGAGCGGCGATCATTCACCTGCACGCGCGCGATCCCGCTGACGGTCGCCCGACGCCCAGTCCCGAGATTTATCGTCAGTTCGTTCCCGTCATCGCCGCCGCCAGCGACGCCGTCATCAACATCACGACGGGCGGGAGCACGAAGATGTCGATGACGGAGCGGCTTGCCTTTCCAATGCAGGCCAAGCCGGAGATGTGCTCGCTGAACATGGGCTCAATGAACTTTTCGATCCACGACGTCGCATCACGAATTTCAAACTGGCGCTACGACTGGGAGGAGCAATACCTGGCAGGCATGGAAGACCGAGTCTTCCGAAATACCTTCAAGGAGATCAGGCAAATTTTACTTGAACTCGGCGAGGACGGCACGCGTTTCGAATTCGAGTGCTACGACGTCGGACAACTCTACAATCTCGCGTATTTTGCCGATCAGGGCCTCGTCAAGCCGCCCTTCTTTATCCAGGCGATCTTCGGAATCCTCGGCGGCCTCGGGACGGACCCTGAAAACCTGACCGTGATGAGGACGACGGCCGACCGATTGTTCGGACGTGAGAACTATGAATTCTCCGTCCTCGGGGCCGGGCGCCATCAACTTCCGTTCGTCACCATGGCGGCGATCATGGGCGGCAATGTCCGGGTCGGACTCGAGGACAGCATCTACCTGGAAA
The DNA here is from genome assembly GCF_003315135.1 of Roseiarcus fermentans. Lineage (GTDB taxonomy): Bacteria > Pseudomonadota > Alphaproteobacteria > Rhizobiales > Beijerinckiaceae > Roseiarcus > Roseiarcus fermentans. Next base: position 92,040 of record NZ_QNRK01000008.1, on the reverse strand, counting down.
AGGGAGTCAAGGCGAAGACCAGCGCGGAGCAGGTCAGAAAGATACGCAGAATTCTCGAAGAGCTTTCACTTGAAGTCGCCACGCCCGACGAGGCGCGAGCGCGGCTCGGATTGAAGGGATCGGATCAAGTTCACTTCTGAATAGCCAACTGGGAGGAAAAAACGGTGAGTATGGAAAGACCGAGAGCGGGTCAGGACGAGGCGCATCGCCTCGCGACTCTCAAAGCGATGCAGCGGTTGCTGCCGCTGATGTGCGCGATCTACTTCCTGTCGTTCATCGACCGGACGAATGTCGGCATGGCCAAGTCCGCGCTTCAGCATCAACTCGGAATCGGCCCCGAAACCTACGGCCTCGGCGCTGGAATCTTCTTCTGGGGATACGCGCTCCTCGAAGTGCCGAGCAACCTCATGACCTATCGCGTCGGTCCTCGCACGTGGATCGCGCGGATCGCGATCACCTGGGGCGCCCTGTCGGCGGCGATGATGTTCGTGCAAGGCGACTGGTCGTTCATAGCGCTTCGGGTCCTGCTGGGAATCGCGGAAGCGGGACTGTTTCCGGCCCTCATGTACGTGACCACGCTTTGGTTCGCGCAAAAAGACCGATCCGTCGCAGTCGGGTGGATCTATACCGCGCCCTCGATGGGGCTGATCGTCGGCAGCATTCTCGGCGGCGCCTTGTTGCAGCTCGACGGCCTCCTGGGCCTCGCCGGTTGGCAGTGGATGTTCCTGCTCGAGGGCCTCCCGACCATCGTGCTCGGCGTGATCCTGTTCTTCGTGTTCCCGGATCGCCCGAAAGCCGCGTCCTGGCTGACCCCGGGCGAGGCCGACGTCCTGGAAAGCTATGCGGCCGGCGGCGCGAGCCCGCATCATGTCAAGGGCGCGTGGCTGACCGCATTGAAGCAACCGACGACGCTTCTGATGGGCCTGGTCTACTTCTTCAACCAGGTGGGCTTCGTCGGCCTGTACTTCTTCGCCCCGGCGATGGTCGGCCAAATGCATGCCTCGAGCCCGTTCATCGTCGGCTTGCTGTCGAGTTCGGTCGGATTCGGTTTCCTCCTCGGCATCCTGATCCTGCCCCGCATTCATCGTCACGTCAGCAACGACTTCGTCTTTCTGGCGGTGCTGACGGCGGGCTTCGCGATCAGCGCTGCGGTGTTCATGGTCATCCCGACGCCGGCCGTTCGGATCGCGCTGTTCGTGATCACCGCCTTCTTCGGCGGCGGCATTCTGCCGATCTACTGGGCGGTGTCGATGAAGCGTCTCCATGGCGTCCAGGCCGCCTCCGGCCTCGCGATGATCAACACGATCGGTTTGCTCGGCGGTTTTGCGGGACCCTATATTTTCGGCCTGGTCGAGAAATCCACCGGCACCAGCCTGTCGGCCTTCGGCGTGATCGTGGTCACGGCCGTGATCGGCCTGGCGCTCATCCCGCTGCTCGCACGGGCGTTTCACGCCAATGCGCACGCGTTTCCAGCCGTTGAAAAGCCGGCTTGAGTTGCCCATGCCGGCGCGGGCGGCGCGCCGTTTCGACGCCGCCCGCGAACGCTCGATGGGGCTGACATCAAGACAGTCGAGCTCCTCGGGCCGTCGCCTGGACATCCAGACCCCGGGGCGGCGCGAAGGCGGGTTTCGATCGCGCCTCCAACCCCTCGGGACGGCGCGCAGGCCGAGCACGACCGTTGCGGCACGATCCCATGAGGTCGCATTCGCCGCCCGGACGCCTGCGGGTCGAGCCGAACGCGACGCGACAGTCCTGTCCGACGGTCGAAACCAAAGCTACATCCTCCGGCCATGGCGGATCGCGCTCTCGACGCCGCTCGGCGTGAGGCCGATGTCGCGCAGCGAAGCGCAATCGAGCATCTGAGCGCTGGCGATGTGGCGTCGCACGCGCCATTCGCCGTGTAGCTCGAGCAGGAATGCAACGAGGTTGCGCGAGGGCCCGCGAGCCGGTTGGATCGTTGGCGCGGTCGACTGACGAGCAAGCAAGGACATGGTCGCCTCCGGTGAAGTTCGACCGCCACGTTAGGCGCGCAGCTTGCATTAGGAAATCGAATGTCTATGATACCCGACATTGCAATCGGTAATGAATGACCATGACCCGCAACCTCGACACCGCCCTGATCCGCAGCTTCGTCACGGTCGCCGAAACGAGCAGCATGACCGCGGCGGCCAACGCGCTGCACCTGACCCAGGGCGCCGTGAGCCAGCAGATCAAGCGCCTTGAAGACGCTTTCGCTTGCCCCCTGTTCGAACGCGACCGGCGCGGGCTGGCGCTGACCAACGCCGGCGAGCGGCTGCTCGGTAAGGCGCGCCGCCTGCTGGCGCTCAATGACGAGATCTGGGCCGAGATCACCACGCCTGCCTTCACCGGCGAAGTCAGGCTCGGCATGCCCTGTGATCTCCTCACGACTTACCTGCCGCCGATCCTGAAAACCTATGCCCAGGAATATCCACAAGTGGATGTTGCGCTGGTGTGCCTGACCTCGCCATTGCTTGCGCAGGCCCTGGCCGCCGGCGAAATCGATCTCGCGATCATCGAGGAGCCCGCTGGCCCTTCCGAGGGCGAATGCCTCGCGATCGAACGCCTCGTCTGGGTCGGTGGCAAGGGGGGCGAAGCCTATCTGAAGCGTCCGCTGCCGCTCTCGATCGTGAGCGACACCTGCGCGTTTCGCCCGGTCGTGTTCGACGCCATGCGTCGCGCGGGACTCGCCTGGCGGCTGGTGTTCGGCACCGGCAGCTCGGAGGCGATCACGGCGACCGTGCTGACGGACCTCGCCGTGACGGCTTCGCTCGCCGCTACGGTTCCGCCGGGGCTCGACATTCTGACGACGGAGTCGGGCTTGCCGGACCTCTCGACTTTCGCGATCAACCTGCATCTGCCGCACGCCCAGATGAGCCCGATTGCGCAGGGCCTTGCGCGCCACATCCGCGACAGCTTCGTCGGACGGGGGCGACTGAAGGCGGCGTGATCAGGCGGGCAGGCGGCTGGGCCGCTGTCGTCGCGGTGCGGCATCGGGCGCGTCGCCCACGCCCGACCGCGCCGAGCGCTCGACCGAGGATTTCACGCTTCTCGGACGCGCCCGCGCTGCGCATTGAGCGCCCGGGCGATTTCCGCCGCGAGTTGAGACTGGAGATACGGCTTGTTGATCCGCCCGAACGAGAGTTGGGAAAACTCCGGCAGATCCGCGTACCCGGTGGCCATGACGACCGCGAGACGCGGCCGTACCCCCAACGCCGCCTTTGCGAGCTCGACTCCATTCATTTTCGGCATGGAGTAGTCGGTGAACAGGAGATCGATGTCCTCGTCGCCTTCCAAGATGTCGAGCGCCTGAGCCCCGGAACCAGCCTCGATCACGGAGTGGCCGAGATCCATCAGCATGTCGGCCGTGCTGCTCGCGATCAACGAGTCGTCATCGACGACCAGTATGCGGATTTTGTCCGATTCCGTCCGCTCCTCGCCGGACACGCAGGGCGTCGCCGTCCTGCCGGCGGCGCTGCTTTCGGGAAGCCAAAGCTCGGCTCTCGTCCCGCGGTCGACTTCGCTGAAAATTCTCAACGCGCCCTTGAGCTGAACGGCCAGGCCATGCACCATCGACAGGCCGAGGCCGGTGCCTTTGCCGACCCCCTTGGTGGAAAAGAACGGATCGACAGCCTTGGCGAGCGTCTCCGCGCTCATCCCGTGCCCGGTGTCGCTGACCGTCAGTCGAACGTAGCGCCCGGCCGCCAGTTCATCGCCGCTTTCGGCTGTCGGCTCCGACACGCTGATCGTCAGCACGCCGCCTCCGGGCATGGCGTCCCGCGCGTTGAGCACGAGGTTGAGCACTGCGAGTTCGATCTGGTTCGCGTCGACGAGGGCGACCGGCGGCGTCGGCGGATAGTCGAGTCGCAGCTCGATTTGCGGGCCGATCGAGCGTTCGATCAGATCGGTCATTCCCTGGATCAGCTCACGCAGATTCCGCGGCTCGAGCTCGAGGGTCTGCTGGCGGGCAAAAGCCAGCAACCGCTGGGTGACGGAAGCCCCGCGCCGCGCTCCCTGCATCGCCCCCTCGACGAGGCGCCGGAAGGTCGGATCGTCGCCCGAACACTTCTTTTGCAGCAGCTCCAGGTTGCTCATGATCGCCGTCAGCAGATTGTTGAAATCATGCGCCAGTCCGCCAGTCAGTTGACCGATGGCCTCCATCTTCTGGGATTGCCGCAACTGCGCTTCGGCGCGCCGGCGCTGCTCCATCTCGGCGACCACGGCCGCGTGCGCCTGCTCGAGTTGCGCCGTCCGCTCGGAAACGCGTCGCTCGAGCGTTTCGTTGACCTGCCGAAGCACGGTTTCCGCTTGTTTTCGAACGGTGATGTCGGACGCGACGCCGACCAGCCGCGAACCCCCGTTACGGTCGCGCGCCAGCCGGGCCCGCAATTCCGCCCAATGGTGACGCTCGCCCGATACGCGCCGATATTCGATCGCCAGGTCGTCCCCGGTTTCGATGGCGGCGCGGAACGCCTGCGCGACGCGTCCTCGATCGTCGCGATCGACGACCGCCAGCAGATCGTCGGCCGAAAGCGGCCCCTCGGATTCGAGTCCCAGGACGGCTCTGCAACTCTCGCCGGCGATGAGCGCGCGCCCCGGCAGACGCAACTCCCACGATCCGAGCCGACCGGCGATCAGCGCCATTCGCAGCCGTTCCTCGCCCTCGCGCAATTCCTCGATTCGCGTCCGCGCTTCGAACTGCCTTTGACGCGCCTTGTAGGCGGTGCGGGCGACGCTCTTGAACGTCGCCGCCCGAAATGGCCGCTCTAGGAATGTGAGATTGCCCAGGATGTTCGCCAGTCGCTCCGTGCCGGGACCCGGCTCGGCGTCGAACCGGCGTTGCGTCAGCACGACGATTGGCAGGTCGGACCACGGCGGCTGGTTTCTCAGGCGCGCCGTGACGATTCCCAGATCGCAGGACTGCAAGGCTTCCTCTGTGGCGACGACGAAGCTGACCGTTTCGCCAAGCGCCCGCTCGAAGGCGGCAAAGTCCGGACAGATCGACGACTCGATGTCCGATTGCCGCAGCAGCGCCTGAGCGATGCCGGAGTCGCGGCCGTGCGGAGCAAAGATCAGGGCGCAGACGTTGTGCGGATCGAGGTTCGCCATGATGAGTTCGCTTGGTCAAATTGCGGAAGGAGCCTCCCCCGACGGGTAGCCTCTCAGGATGCCTTCGAACCGCGTGATCGGGTCGCCGAGGCTGAGGCCGTTCTCGGTGATGCTGAACTCCCTGATCGTCTTCTCGTGGCCTCCCATTCGCTTCTTGATGACCGAGACAGCGCGCCGGAGGTGGCCCTGAGCCTCGAAATAGCGAAGCAGGATGACCGTATCGGCAAGATAGGTAATGTCCACGGGGGCTGTCATCGCACCTACGATCCCATGCTGCGCAACTGTCAGAAACGTATTCGCGCCCTGCCGATTCAGATATTGCAGCAACTCGTGCACGTGGAGGATCAGCGCCCTTTCGTCAGGCATTGCCGCTGCGTAGCCGTTCAGGCTATCCACCAGGACTGTCTTCGCCTGTATGCTGTCGACCAACGAACGAACGAGCCATGAGAATTCTCCGGGCGACATCTCCGCGGCGTCCACCTGCTGGATGATTAAAGACCCGTCGGCCTGCATCCGTTCCAGATCGACGCCCAGTTTTTTCATGCGATCGAACAGCAGGCCGAGTTCCTCGTCGAACACGAACATGGCCGCCTTCTCGCCGCGCTGGACGGCATTCGCCAGGAACTGGATGGCGAACGTGCTCTTGCCCGCGCCGGCGGGGCCGAGAACGAGCATGCTCGATCCCTTTTCCACCCCGCCGCCCAGAAGCGCGTCCAGTTCGGCGAGGCCGCTCGAGATTTGCGAACGGTCGAATCGAGTGCGGTGCTCGGCGGCGACCAGCCGGGGAAACACCGCGACCCCGCCCGTCCTGATCGCATAGTCATGGTAGCCGAGACGAAAGGAACGGCCGCGGAATTTTGGCACCCGAAGCCGCCGACGCCCGCCGCCGTAGTTGGTCGGCACGTCCTCGAGCTGGATGACGCCGTGGGCGACACTGTGAACAGTCTTGTCGTTGCTGTCGGAAGTCAGATCGTCGAGCAAAAGCACGGTCGTTTTGCGGCGCGCAAAATAGTGTTTGATCGCAAGCAACTGGCGCCGATAACGAAGCGAATTCTGCGCGAGCAGGCGAATTTCTGAAAGACTGTCCAGCACAACTCTATCGGCGTTGATCTTTTCAAACGCCGCGAAGATCGAGCGGATTGTCTCGCCGAGCTCCAGCTCCGAGGAATACAGCAGCGTTTGCTGCTGCTCTTCATCGAGCAGACTCTCGGGGGGAACCGCTTCAAAAATCTGGGTATTGGCGTCGATCGTCCAACCATGCGAAGCGGCCGTCTCCCGCAATTCCTGCTCGGTCTCCGACAAGACGATATAGAGGCCTCGCTCGCCGAGCCTTGCTCCCTCGAGAATAAAGCGCAATGCGATCGTCGTTTTGCCGGTTCCTGGACTTCCTTCGAGCAGATAGACGTGCCCAGCCGCCAGGCCGCCGGCCAGCACCTCGTCGAGTCCGGGCAGGCCGGTGTGGGCGATCTGGTCCTTGTCGGGAATGAACGGCATGATCGGTTCCTGCTGATCGTCTCTGCCTGCCGGCCGCCCACGACGAGGAGCCAGGCGTCGTCTGGTTTACGGCCCAACCCCCGGACGGGTCAAAGGTTTCGGAGCGGCGTTTCCGTCGCCCGCCGGACCGTTCGATCGGGCGCGGCGACGCCCCCGTGGTTCGGGCGGACTGCGCCCTGCAGCCTTGGCCTCTTGGGCGCCCGGGTCGCCGAGGCCGCCGGTTCGCCCGTCGCCCGCCCCGCCCGATGCGGCGCGCTCGGCGCGGCGGGAATTGACCGCGCCCGCCGGCAGTGCGAAAGCGCGCGGATGCAGGCGCTTTGACGCGAGGGGCGATGACGACGACGATCGAGGTTCTGGGCCTGGGCAATTCGCTGGTCGACATTCTCGCCCACGCCGACGACGCCTATCTCGAGGCGCAGGACATGGCGAAAGGGGCGATGACCCTGATCGACGAGGACCGCGCCGAGGCGCTCTACGCCGCCCGGGTCGATCCGATCGTCGTGTCGGGCGGCTCGGCCGCCAACACCATCGTCGGGGTCGCCTCGCTCGGCGTCGCGGCCGCCTATATCGGCAAGGTCAAGTCCGACCCGCTCGGGGACGCCTTCATTGCCGACATCCGCTCGACCGGCGTCCGGTTCGACACGAGCCCGGCCGGGCACGGGCCGGCGACGGGGCGCTGCTTCGTCTATGTCACGCCCGACGGCGAGCGCACCATGAACACCTATCTCGGCGCCAGCACCTACCTCGCGCCGGCCGACGTCGACGAGGACCTGGTCCGCGCGGCGAAGGTCGTCTATCTCGAAGGCTACATGTGGGACCGGCCGGCGGCCAAGTCCGCCTTCCAGAAGGCGGGAACGATCGCTCACGCGGCCGGGCGCCGGGTCGCGCTGACCCTGTCCGATTCCTTCTGCGTCGACCGCTTCCGCGGCGAGTTCATCGAGCTCATGCGCTCGAAGACGGTCGACACCATCTTCGCCAACACCGACGAGCTGCTCTCGCTCTACGAGACGCCGCATTTCGAGGAGGCGCTCGACGCGCTGCGCGCCGAGGGGGTGCTCGGCGTCGTGACCCGGTCGGCGAAGGGCTGCATCGTGATCGAGGGCGAGGGTACGTGGGAAGCGCCGGCTTTCCCGATCAAGAAGCTGGTCGACACCACCGGCGCGGGCGACATGTTCGCCGCCGGGTTCCTGGCCGGCCTGGCGCGGAACCTCGACATGACCGCCTGCGGCCGCCTCGGCGCGCTGGCCGCGGCCGAGATCATCCAGCACCTCGGCGCGCGCCCGCAAGTCCCGCTCGCGGCGCTGGCGGCGGAGCACGGGCTGACGCTGTAGAGGCGAGATCTTCGTGCAAGGCGCCGGCGACCCCTCACCCGTCGGCCTTCGGCCGACACCCTCTCCCTGAGGGAGAGGGGCGCCAGCCCTTCCCCCTGAGGGGAAGGCGGCGCGAAGCGCCGGATGAGGGCTCTTCGTCCCGACTCGAGATTCGCGGTGGTCGGGGTTCGCCCTTTCCCTCAGTCGCGCTTCATCAGCCGTTCGAGGTAGTCGCGTTCGTCCTCGGAGCGATTGGGGTCGGCGAGACGGCGGCGCAGTTCGTCCATCACCTTGCGGGCGCGTTCGGCGACGCTGCCCATGTCGCGCAGCGGCCCCTCGTTGCGGCCGATGTCGCCCTGGCGGCGCCCGCGCCCGAGCGGATCCTCGCCCTGCTGCTCGCCCGGGCGCATCCGCCGCGCCTGATAGCGGCCCTGCCCGCCCTGGCCCGAGCCGTTCATCTGCTGCTGCAGCCCCTGGGCGCCCTCGCGCAGCGCCTCGATCGCCCGCCCCTGGGCGTCGACCGCGGCGCCTTTGCCTGATCTGGACCCGCGCGGAGTCGGCTCGCCGCCCTGTCCCTGTCCGCCCTGGAGGTCGCCCTCGGCCTCCTGCATGGCGCCTTCGGCGGCGTCGAATCCCTTCTCGCCCTTGGCGCCGAGACTCTTCAGCATGCGCTGCATCTCGGCCAGCCGGTCGCCGAGCGCCTTCTGCCGCCCCGCGAGTTCCTGGTCGCCCGGGCTCGCCTCCTTGTCGGACCGGCTGGCGCCGTCGTCCTCTTCGGCCTCCGCCTGGCCGTCGTCGCCGGGCGCCGCTTGCGCGCCGGGGTTCGGCGCCGGGCGCGCCTTGCGCCGCCGCTCCTCGTCGCGCTGGTCGCTGCGGAACGTGTCGTCGCGCAGCGCCTGCTGATCCCGCATCAGCTTGCCGAGTTCGTCGATCTGCTTCTGCAGCGCGCGCTCGGCCGCGCTCTCCTGGTCGTTCTCGGCGCTCTGCATGTTCTCGAACATGGACTGCATCTGATCGAGCATCGCCTCGGCTTGCTCGCGCGCGCCCTCGCGCGCGGCCTGTTCGAGGCGGTCCATCAGCTTGTCGAGGCTTTGCGCCTGCCGGTTCGAGTCCTGCGCGCTCTGGTCGCCGTTCTTTTCCGCCTTCATCGCCATTTCGGCGGCGAAGCGCTGCGCCGCCTCGCGCAGGGCCTGCGTCAGCTTCCTGATCTCGTCGTCGCTCGCGCCGCGCTTGAGCGCCTCGCGCAGCGCCTGCTCGGCCGCGCGCAGGTCGCGCTGCGCCGCCGTCATGTCGCCGTCCTCGATCTGGAGCGCCATGGTCCACAGCAACTGGGCGACGCCGAGGAGATCGGCGTCGGTATGCGCGGCGTCGAGCGCGTTGCTCGCCTGTTTCAGGCCGAGATAGACGCCGGCCGGCGTGTCGAACAGTTCCGGCGCGACCGAAAGCCCGGTCAGCGCGGCCTCGACCCGCCGCGGCGCGAAGTCGGGATCGAGGATCAGGTCGCGCCGCTCCTCGACCAGCGCGCGGGCCAGCGGATTGTGGAACGGCCGTTGCGGCAGGGTCACCTCCACCGGCGCGCTCCTGCCCGTCTTGCCGGAGACGCTGGTCGCGCCGAGCGTCATCGTTACGCGCGCGCCGGCCCAGGGGTGTTCGGAGAGGTCCAGCGTGGAGCGGGCCTCGCCGGCGCCGTTGGCGGAGTTCGGCGTCTCGAGGCCGGCCTGGGGCGGTTCGGCGAGGCTGCGCGGCGCGGGCTTCGTCGGATCGCGCGGCAGCGCGAAATCGGCGCGCGCGCCGGTCACGCCGTAGCGCTCCTCGATCCGGTAGGCGAGCGTCATCGAGCCGCTGAGATTGCTCTCGGGCTCGCTCGTCAGCGCGATGGTGGGCGCGCCGGCCGCGATGACCGAGAATGCGACGTCGGCCGCCCTGGACCCGCCGCGCCAGATCGTCGCCCTGCCCTGGCCGCGGATCGTCCAGCGCCGCTCGGACGGCGGCTTCACCCCCGATTGCGCCGCCGGTTTCGCCTCCCCCTCGACCGGGTCGATCGCTCCCTCGACCTTGGTCTCGACGACGCCCGGCTCCCCCCGCACGACGAGGACCGACCCTTCGAACGCCGTCAGCGTCTGCGCCGCGCCCGAAGCGACGTCGATCACCACCGGCGGGCGGCCGGCATAGGGCGGAGGATCGATCCAGGCGTCGATCCGGCTTCCGGCGGCGGCGGCCGGCGCCGCTCCGTCGCGCCAGTCGAAGGCGGCGGCGAGGCGTCCGGCGAGTTCCGGCCCCGCCACCACCGCCGCGGCGAAAGCCATCATCGCGACGCCGAAGCGCAGAGCGTAGGGGTCGTGCTCGGCGAGCCCGGGCGCCGGCGGCGCCACCCGCACCGCCTCGACCGCGCGACGAAGCCGGGCCTGATGCGCCGCCCACAGGGCGCGCGTCGCCGGATCGTCGCCGTTGGCGAGCGAATCGCCGAGCGAGGTCGCCGGCCGGTGCGCCGCCCCCGAATCCCGGTCGAGCCTCGCCGCGATGTCGCGCGCGCCCGGCCAGCGGAGTCTGAAGAGCGGCCACAGGGCGAAGACGAGGCCGAGCGCGAACAGCATCACCCCGCCGATGCGCAGCGCGCGCGGAGCGACCAGCCAGACGCCGAGCCACGAGACGGCGAGGAACAGGATCGCGACGCCCACGCCCGCCACCACCGGGGGCCACGCCCGCTCCACGAGCAGCGCGCGCCCGGCGCGGCGCGACAGGCCGTCGAGCCGGCCGTTCAGTTCCGCGTCGCTTTTGTCGTCATGCGCCTCGGCCAAGCTCGTCCCGATCGTTCGAGAGAGGAAGCAAGTCTTACGCCAACCAAGGCGGAAGTTTGTCGAGCGCGATCATTTCCTCGTAGCTCGGCCGCGGCCGGACGACTGCGAATTCCGCGCCCTTGACCAGAACCTCGGGCGCGAGCGGGCGGGTATTGTAGGTTCCGGCCTGCACCGCGCCGTAGGCGCCCGCCGTCATCACCGCGATCAGGTCGCCTGCGGCGACCTCCGGGATGTCGCGGTCGAGCGCGAGGTAGTCGCCGCTCTCGCACACCGGTCCCACCACGTCGGCGCGGATCATCCGCCCCGCGCGCGGGGCAGGCGCGCGAACGGGCAAAATGTCGTGATAGGCGTCGTAGAGCGTCGGGCGGATGAGGTCGTTCATCGCCGCGTCGACGATGACGAAGCTCTTGCCCTCGCCCGTCTTGACGAAAATCACCGAGGCGACCAGCACGCCGGCGTTGCCGACGATCAGCCGTCCGGGCTCGAGAATCACCCGGCAGCCGAGCGCCCGCGTATGGCGCGCCACGATGGCGGCGTAGTCGTCGGGGAACGGAGGCGGATCGTTGTCGGCGCGGTAGGGAATGCCGAGCCCGCCGCCGAGATCGACGTGGTCGATTCGATGACCGTCGGCGCGCAGGGTCCCGACGAAATCGGCGAGCAGCGCGAACGCGTCGTCGAACGGCGTCAGATCCGTGATCTGCGAGCCGATGTGCATGTCGACGCCGTGTACTTCGACGCCGGGAAGCGTCCGGGCGCGCGCGAACACCTCGCGGGCGCGCGAGATCGGCACGCCGAACTTGTTCTCCGACTTGCCGGTCGAGATCTTGGCGTGCGTCCTGGCGTCGACGTCCGGGTTGACCCGGATCGCGATCGGCGCCCGCTCGCCGCGCGCCGCCGCGACCTCGGACAGGGCCTCGAGTTCGGGCTCGGATTCGATGTTGAAGCACAGGATGCGCTCGTCGAGCGCGAGAGTCATTTCGGCCCGGGTCTTGCCGACCCCGGAGAAGACGATCTTTTCCGAAGGCACGCCGGCGGCGCGCGCCCGTCTCAGTTCGCCCCCGCTGACGACGTCCATCCCGGCGCCGAGCCCGGCCAGGGTCTTGAGGACCGCCTGGTTCGAGTTCGCCTTCATCGCATAGGCGACGAGCGCGTCCTGCCCGGCGAAGGCGTCGCAGAACACCCGGAAATGCCGCTCGATGGTGGCGCTCGAATAGCAATAGAACGGCGTGCCGACCGCCCGGGCGATCTCGGGCAACGGGACCTGTTCGGCGCTGAGCACGCCGTCTCGATAGGCGAAGTGACGCATGCGCCCTTATTTCAGCAGGAAGTCGAGAAAGAAAGGCCGATTGGGCGGCGTGATCGGCGGGATTTTCGGCTTCATCTGGGGGTTGAGGGTGTCGCTGCTCACCTCGCCCGGCTTCGGCATCTCCGGTTTGGCCTGCGCGCTCGCGTCCGGCGGCGGTTCGAGCGGCCCGATGCGCCCGCAGGCCGCGAGCGCCACGGCGGCGAGGACGGACAGCGCCAGCGCGCGGCGGGCGGAAGACGGCGAACGGGCGGGCAAGGGACGCGACTCCGGCGAGGACGCGTCCTTATACCCGATCGCGGCGGCGATGCGAGGCCCCCCGCGGGGCGGCGCCTCAGCCGCCGCCGTTGTCGACGCAGTTCGTCTTGTTGCAATCGTTGCGGTTGCGCGACAGGGGATCCGGCTGTCGCTTGTGCGGAACCTGTCCCATCGTTTGCGGCGCCGTGGGGCCGGGCGCCGGCGCTCCGCGCGTCCGGTCCGCTCCCGCGCCCTGCGACGCGGGCGAATCCGAATCGCGCGCGGCGGGCGGCGTTTGCGCGAGGCCGGGGGCCGCGAGCGCGAGGGCGGCGGCGAAGGTCAGGGCGACAGGCTTGATCATCACGGTCTCTCCATCAGACGGGCTGAAACCTCGTCAGCGGACCAACCGGGAAGCGGCCTCGCGTGTTCCCCGGCGACGCCGGCGCGGCGCGCCCGGTTTCCCGGGGCGAGGCGGCGAACGGAACCGGCAGTCCGGGATTGCGTTTCCGGCTGGCGGCCTCGGCGACTCGCGCACGATCCGTCGGCGTGCGATAGTTCGCGCGACGGTCCAGTCGAATCGGGACATGAGGAGGTCTCTTTGGCGGCGCCGCGCGTGACGACCCAGCAGATCAAGGCCGCGAGGGCGCTGCTCGGATGGTCGCAGACCGAATTGGCCAAGGCTTCGGGACTGTCGATTCCGACGATCAAGCGAATCGAATCGAAGACCGGCGGCCTCAGCGGCCGGCCAGACACCTCTTCGCGCATCGTTTCCGCCCTCGAATCGGCGGGGGCCGATTTCATCCCCGAAAACGGCGGCGGCGTCGGCGTGCGCCTGCGTGAAGGCCGCAAGGCCGAGACCATCGCACTGGAGAACCTCAACGCCAGCAACGACGAGTAGAGTCGAGGGTTTCCCTGCAATTGACGGACCGCGTCGATTTGTCCGACCGCCCTGGTTTACGGCAAGCAACATTCTTGACGGCTGGGGTTGACGACGTTAACTCGATATGATTTTCATGGCGTATGTTGTCGACCAAAGAACGCATCATCGCCGCCGCCGCCAACCTGCTCGATTCGGGGGGGCCGAGCGCGGTCACGCTGAGAGCGGTCGGCGACGCGGCGGGAATCTCGCAATCGGCGCCATACCGGCATTTTACCGACAAGCGGGCGCTTCTCGACGCCATGGTCAGGCACATCATCCAGCAGATGCGCACCGCGGTCGACACGGCGCGCATTCAGGCGGCGACGCCGCTCGCCGCGCTCAGTCTCGTCGTCGGCCAATACTACCAGTTCGCGAGACGCTTTCCGGCCCGATACCGGCTGCTGCTCGAGGAGAGCCGTAGCGACAACCCGGTGGGAACGGAGGCGCGTCAGGCGTTCATGACGGTGGCGGACCTCGTCGAGGACGCGCAGCGGGCCGGCGAACTCCGGGAGGGCGACCCGGCGCAGATCGTCGCGATCATTTTCGGGGCGGTGCACGGCATGGCCGATCTCGAGCAGTTCGGTCTGGTCAAGGTCGCGCCCGAAGCGGATTCGGAAGGGGCTCTGCCCGGGCTCCTGGTCGAAATTCTCTCGCGCCACACCCAGCGCGCCGGGGCCTAACGCAGGATGAATTGACGTCCGTCCTTGCGAGCCGAAGGCGAAGCGACCCCCGGCGCCGCAGTCCCTGGCGGGGATTGCTTCGCTTCGCTCGCAATGACGGCGGTGTCTCCCCCGGATTTCATCATGCTCCGGCCGAGCGGCGGCGAACCCTCCTTCCGACAGATTCAGGCGCGGCGGCAGGCCGGCCACGGCCGGCTTCCGATTGCTCAGGCCCGGAAAGCGGCGCCCCTCGGCGCGGAACCCGTCGCGCTCACGCGTCGTGGCCGGCGCTGTCCGGATACACCAGCGCCAGAGTGGAGGCGATATGCGCCTCGACCAGAGCCTCGGCGCGCTCGGTCGCGCGGTCGATCGCCGCCTCGGCCAGGATCTCGTGACCTCTCACGAAATCGCTGTGGCTCTTGAAGGTCGCCATCATCAGACGGCGATAGCGATAGGCCTCGTCGTAAAGACGGGAGAAGGCGGCGAGCAACCGCGGGGAGCCGCACGCGCCGAGCAGCGATGCGTGAAACTGCTTGTGCAGAGCGTCGAAGGCCGGCTCGCCCTCGCCGAATCCCCTGGGATTCTCGGCGATGTAACGCTTGAGCTGATGCAGCGCGCCGACGATCGCGCCCTCCCAGGCGCCGTCGCCGGCCGCGATGCTGAGACGGATCGCCTGGCGCTCGAGCACGCTGCGCACGAGGACGATGTCAGCGAGGTCCTCGCGCGAGATCGACTGCACCCGGAAGCCGCGCTTGCCGATCGCGTTGACGAGGCCTCGGGCGGAGAGACGCGACAACGCCTCCCGCAACGGCGTCGCGCCGACGCCGTAGCGCGCCGACGTCTCCGCGATGCCGAGGCGGCTGTCCGGGGCGAGCACGCCGCCGAGAATGTCGGCCTCGATCCGCTGCGCGGCCTGCTCGGCCAGGGTGTCGGCTTCTTCGACGGTCAAGTCTCAACCCATCAGCTATGTTGCGCAGCCGTCGCCCACGACCCGCCTGTGCGCGGGCGATTGCGACGCCAATCATGGTCGCGCGCGGCCGCCGCCTTGACTAGTCCTCCAGGATCGCGACGACCCGGGTCCAGCCCGCGGAAGCGCGCTCGATCTTGGTCGGGAAGCAGGAGATCGTGAATCCGTCGGCCGGCAAGGCTTCGAGATTGTGCAGCTTCTCGATATGGCAATAGCCGACGTGGCGCCCGGCCTTGTGCCCCTCCCAGATCAGCGACGCGTCGTGCGTGGCGGCATATTTCCTTGCGGTATGGACAAAGGGCGCGTCCCAGCTCCAGCCGTCGATGCCGGTGACGCGAACGCCCCTGGAGAGCAGGTAGAGCGTCGCTTCCGCGCCCATGCCGCAGCCCGAGGGGACATAGTCCGGCCGCCCGTATTTGGCGCCGGCGCTCGTGTTCACAACGACAATGTCGAGCGGCTTGAGCGTGTGGCCGATCCGCGCGAGTTCGGCCTCGACGTCGGCCGCGGTCGCGACATAGCCGTCCTCGAAATGGCGGAAGTCGAGTTTCACCCCCGGCTGCAGGCACCAGTCGAGCGGAATTTCGTCGATGGTGGCGGCGCGTTCGCCTTCGTTCATCGTCGGATGGTAGTGCCAGGGGGCGTCCATATGGGTCCCGTTGTGAGTGGAGAGCTGGATGCGCTCGACCGCCCACCCCTTGCCGTCCGGCAGGTCCTCTTTCGCGAGGCCGGGAAAGAACTTGAGAATTTCGCCGGCGCTCTGCTCATGGTCGATGTATTCGATGCTCGGCCCGAGCCCGGGCGGGTCGGCGTAGACGGTGTTTTGCAGGGGAACCGACAAGTCGATCAGGCGGCGGGCCATGGCAATCTCTCTTTCTCGATCTCAGTCGTTCACGCTTGCGCGATCACTGTGTTTTGCAGGACGCCGATCCGGTCGACGCCGAGAACGATTTCGTCGCCGCTTTGCAGGAACCGGCCGATCTCGAGCCCGCAGCAATTGCCGACCGTGCCGGAGCCGAAGACTTCGCCGGCGCGGATCGTCTCGTCCTGGGCCGCGTCGGCGATGAACTCGGCGAAGGAAAACAGCATCGCGCCCGTATCGCCGGTCGAGCGCGTCTCGCCGTTGACTTTCACGTCGACCTTCAGGGTCTGCGGGTCGCCGAGTTCGTCGGCGGTGACGATCCATGGACCCATGGCGTTCGAACCGTCGAAGCTCTTGCCCTTGGCCGGGCCCAGGCGTCCCTCCATCTCGATTGTCTGCCGGTCGCGGGCGGAGAAGTCGTTGAAGATCGTATAGCCGAAGATGTGTCGGGACGCTTCGGCCGCGGGAATGTTCGCGCGCGTGCGCTTGGTGATCGCCGCGATTTCCAGCTCGTAGTCCATCACCTTGCTGTAGCGCGGCCAGCGCACGGTCGCGCCGGGGCCGACGACGGTCTGACGATTGGTGATGTAGTAGATCGGGATCCGCCGATACACGGCGGGAAGGTCGCCCAGCGGCGCCGCCATGGCGGCCTCGAACGCTTCGACGCCGTCAGCCTTCAACGCCTGCAGCGCCCTCGCGCCGCGGGCCGACTGAAGAATGTGGGTGGCGAACGACATGCCGTCGCGCATCTGGCGCGGCTCGGGCAGAGGCGCGAGCAGGACCACCTCCGCGAGCGGCCGCCAAAGATCGGCCTCGCCCCCGCGCTTCTCGAGCAGGGTCCGGGCAAGGTCGAGGCCGGCGTCGTCGGCGTCGATCAGGCTCAGCATGGAGGCGAAGGCGGACGCGTCGGCGCTCGCGCGCGTCGCCGCGGCCGCGAGGTCGAAGACGCGCGCGCCGCCGCCGTCGACGGCGCCGACCCTCGCCACGTTATCCGCAAAATCCGCAAAAAATGTCGCCAGTCGCATGACTCCTCCCTATTGCGCGCTCCGATGATATATGATCATATGAATTATCGACAATCAAGCGGTTTGTACAGGATCGCATCCTGGTAGGGGGAGGACAGGCGGATGACGCTCGCTGCGGCGGAGCTCGGCAGGGTCAGGTTGCACGCACTGCGCTCTCAGGAAGCCGTCGTCTTCCTCGTATCCGCGGTCATCTTCGGCGTTTTTGCGCTGACGCTTCAGAGGTTTCTGACGCCCGGCAATCTGTCGGTGCTCGTCTTCAACATGTCTCTGGTCGGCATCCTGGGCTGTGGGATGGCCGTGGTGGTGATCGGCCGCGGGGTCGATCTCTCGATGGTGTCGGAACTGGCGGTCGTCGGCGCCTGCTTCGTTCAACTGCTGGCGAACGGCCTGCCCATGAGCGCCGCCATTCCGATCGTGGTGGCGGTCGCCCTGCTGATGGGAGGCGTCAATGGCGTCGTGATCGCCTTCTTCGAGGTGCCGGCGCTGTTTGCCACCCTGGCTTCCGGATTGCTCTTCTTCGGAGCGAGCCGCGCGTTTTTTCTCAACAGCGCGGTCCTCTATCTTCCAGCCAAACACGCCGCCTTTCTCGCGCTGGCGGGAGCCAAGGTGTTCGGCGTCCCGTTGCCGGCGCTGCTCTTCCTGGGCGTGGTCGCGGTTCTCCACCTGCTTCTCACCGCCACGACCTTCGGGCACCTGACCTACGCTCAGGGAGACAATTTCGCCGCGGCCCGCAATTCGGGCGCGCCGGTCAGGGGCATGATCGTCATTCAGTACATGATCGCGGCGCTGACGGCTCTGCTCGCCGGATTCGTGTTCACGGCCGCATCCGCCGCGATCGACATGCAGATCACCCACTCGACGCTGATCTTCGACGTCGTCCTCGTCGTCGTTCTCGGCGGCGTCAGCCTCGCGGGCGGACGGGGCGGCATGCTCAGCGTCGTCGCCGGCGCCCTGCTCATCGGCATTCTGACCAACGGAATGATCATTCTGAACGTCAATACGAGCGTCCAGGGGGTGATCAAGGGTCTTGTGCTTGTTGTTGCGATTCTGCTCGACCGTTTCCTGCACCCCGTCGACGAAGAGACGGCAAAGCAGGGAGATACGCTCTAACATCATGAAAAGAGCGGCGTAAAATCCGGGAGGAACCAATGCGAAACAGAAAAGTCTGTTCGGTCGTGGCGCTCGCCTGTCTGATGGCGGGTCTGGCGAGCCTGCCGGCGTCGGCGGACTCGAAGCTAAAGAGCTCCGACGAACTCTACAATTCCTACACCTCGGCGACCAAAGGCAAGCGTATCGCCTGGGTTCCACAGGCGCTCGGCTTGCCGTTGACCGACGGTTGGACGAAGGAGATGAAGGGCGAGGCGTCCGATCTCGGAATGGAGCTGATCGTCCGCGATCCCAACTGGAGCACCGCGGCCATGACTCAGGCGGTGACGGCTCTGATCGCCGAGAAGCCGGACGTGCTCGTCGTCCACAACCCCAACGTCCAGCTTCTCGCCCGACAGCTCAAGCAGGCCCAGGACGCCGGCATCTACGTCGTGCAGCTCAACATGGTCTCCAACCAGAAGACCGACGCCTTCGTGGGCGGGGATTGGAAGAACCTGGCGCGCGGCATGGCCGAGGACATCGTCAAGACCTGCGGGAAGGACTCCGGCAAGTCCGGGAAGGTGGCCATCATTCAGGGCGAGCTGACGTCCGACGTGTCCATCCTCGAGATGGAAGGGGCCAAGGAGGTGTTCTCCCAGCATCCCGAGATCAAGATCGTCTCCGATCAGGCGGCGATGTGGGATCCGAACAAGGCGCGCGAAATCACCGCCGCGGTCTTGCAGCAGAATCCCGACCTGTGCGCGATCCTCGGCCACTGGGGCCCGATGACGATGGGCGCGGGGCAGGCCGTCAAGGCGGCCGGCCTGAGCGACAAAGTGTCCACCTACTCGACCGGCGAGAACCCGCAGATGATCTGCGATGCGGTCAAGGACGGCATTCTGACCAAGTACTGGAGCGTCGACAACGAGAAGCAGGGTCGCGACGCCATGCTGACGATCAAGTACCTGCTGCAGATGAAGCAGCCGCCGGGGACCTTCAAGCTCGCCGCCTACAGTCCCTTCGAAGTGATCACGCGCGACAACGCCGGCGACGGCCTCTGCTGGCGCTAGTTTTTTCCCCGCGGGAGCGAGGCCGCTCCCGCGGCTCGGGGGACCATCATGTCAACTGGCCTGTCCGCATTCGAGCGTATCTGGGCGCCTCGGCAGCAGCTGTCGGAAGCGATGGCCAAACGCTGGTTCGAGACGCTCGTCCCCTTCACGCTGCTGGTCGTCCTGATCGCGGTCAGCGGCGCGCTCGTGCCGAACTTCCTGACCCTGGGCAGTCTCACTTCCACCGGCCGGGAGTTTGCGGAGTTCGGATTTGTTGCGCTCGCCATGGCGATCGTGCTGATCGGCGGCGGGGTCGATCTGAGCGTCGGATCGATCTTCGCCCTGGCGAATTTCCTTTCGCTCTTCCTCGTTTCGGTCGTCGGCCTTCCGGTTTGGGCCTGTCTCGTCCTCACGCCTCTCGCCGGTTGTCTGCTCGGCGCGGTCAACGGCGCCCTGATCGGCTTCCTGCGGGCGCGCGCGCTGCTGACGACCATGGCGATGCTGATCGTCTTCCGTTCGATCTACGAGCTCGTCACCTACCAATACGCAGCAGATCTTTCCGCCGGGGATCCGGCGTCCCCGCTCTGGGACTACATCGGCGGCGGGTCCCTGCTCGGCGTGCCGATCAATCTGGTCGTTCTGGGGCTGATCGCCGTCGTCGTCCATCTCGTTCGGAGCCGCACGAGGTTTGGATGGCACATCGCCGCGGTCGGCGCGGGGCGTCTGGCGGCGCGTCACGCCGGCCTGCCGGTGAACTGGCTCGTCTTCTCGACCTACGTGATCTCCGGCGCCCTTTCAGCGACCGGCGGGCTGTTCTACGCGGCCCGATTCATGAACGCGGGCCGAGACGTCGGCGTTGGGCTCGAGGTCGACGCCTTGACCGCGGTGGTGCTCGGAGGCGTCAGCCTCATGGGCGGCCGCGGATCGGCGGCGCGCGCGATGATCGGCGCCTTGACGATTTTCCTCATCAACAACGGGCTGGTGCGCGCGGGCGTGGTCTCGGGCGTCAACTCGCTGGTGATGGGCGCGCTCATGCTGCTCGCCGTGGCGGTCGACCGCAAGCTTCTGAAGAATCTGCCGCGGCTGGCGGCGCGCCTGTACATCGATCCCGCGGCGCTGAGGCTTCCGCCGCCGCCGGCGATCGATCCCGGATCCGGCTCGCCTTTCGCGGTCAATTTCGGGCTGCGCGGCGCCTATCCGATCGGATTCAGGGGCGAGGATTTCGCCGGTCAGGAAGACTACGTCCTCGATGACCGGGAGATGCGGCTGTTCAATCCAGAAGACGTTCTGCTCGATCAGCAGGACCGAGTCTACACCGGGACGTCCAACGGGCTCATCATGCGGTACTACGGCCACAACTACGGCGCTCGCGAGGCCTATGCGCGAACCGGCGGACAGGTTCGCGGGCTGGCGTGGGCCGCCGACGGACGGCTGCTCGCGCTCGTGGCGGGTGTCGGCTTGGTCGCGATCGGCGACGACCGGGTCGTCCACCGCCTTTCGGACGAGACCAACCGCACCCCGTTCCGATTCCGCGACGACAGCCGCCTCGCCGCCCTCGTCAATCTTTCGGTGGGACCAGACGAGAAGGTCTACATCTCGGAGGCGTCCTACAGGCACGAGGTTCATGCCTGGATCAATGACGCCGTCGAAGCCCGCCCGAACGGCCGCATCCTCGTCTACGACCCGGCGACCGGGCGCACCCGCACGCTGATCAACCATCTCGTCTATCCGAGCGGCGTCTGCGTCGCCTCGGACGGCCAGTCGCTGCTTTTCTCGGAAACCTGGCTTTGCCGCATCTCGCGCCTTTGGCTCTCCGGACAGAAAGCCGGGCGGACCGAGACCGTGATCGAGAATCTGCCGGTCTATCCGGCGAACATCAGCAAGGCTCCCGACGGCTATTGGGTCGCCGCGGTCGGCGCCAGGACGCCGAGCTTCGACTTGATGGCGTCGGAAAAGGCCGCGCGCTACCGGATTGTCCGCAGCCTCCCTCGTGACGAGTGGCCGACCCCGAATTTCAACGCCGGCGGCGCCTTCCTGCTCACGGAGGCCGGCGAGATCAAGCGGATGCTCTGGGATCCCGCCGGGCGTGGCCAGAACTATTCGGCGGTGACGTCGGCTCGGCAATATGGCCCGTATCTCTACCTCGCGGGGATCTTCAACAACCGCATCGGGCGGGTGGTCGTCGACCGCGACGGCGACGTGTGGAAGAGCCCGAACTTCCTCTACCAGCGCGAGGAATCGCCCCGTCAGCTCGAGGAGATCCGCTGATGGCGGCGATTTTCCGGCGCCTGTTCTTCGGAGGCGAGCAACAGTCCGCTCCGGTCTTCGACGGGGTGCTGCGCCCGAACCAGGACCTCGACCTCTGCCGCCTGATCGCGCGCGGTCTCGAAAGTCCCGACGACGTGGCGATCGTGAGCGGCGATCCCGTCGTGTCGAGCGGCGCCCGGATCGTGCGGGTGACCGGCCAATGGTTTGCGCCCCTCCAGTCGACGGTCGCCGTTCTCGACGGCGTGGGCGGGGCGCTGGCGGCGCTGCCCGACGGCGGGCTCGCGGTCGCGGTCGACGGCGATCGCATCGTCTTCGTCGGCGGCGGCCGCGACGGCCGCGTGCTGCGCGAGGCCGCGAGCCAGGCTTTCACCTGCGTCACGGCGATCGCCGTCGCCGGCGACCGAATGCTCGTCGCGGAAGGGTCGCACCGCAACCCGCTGGCGCATTGGCGGCGTGATCTCTTCCAGGGCAACCGAGCCGGTCGGGTGGTGGAGATCGACCTCGTCTCCGGCCGCGACAGGCTCGTCGCAGGCGCCCTCGCATGGCCGCAGGGCGTGGCGGCGCTGCCGAACGGCGACGTCCTTGTTGCGGAGAGCTGGGCGCATCGCGTCCGCGCGCTTGGCGACCCGCGTTTCGGCTACGACGACATTCCGGCCTACCCCGGCAGGCTCTGCGCCGCCGCCGGGGGCGGCTTCTGGCTTTGCTGCTTCGCCGCCCGCACGCAACTCGTGGACTTCGTGCTCGCCGACCGCCGATTGTCCGAGCGCATGATGCGCGAGGTCGACGAGGAATTCTGGATCGCTCCCGCGCTCGCTGCGACCGATCATCCGCACGAGCCTACGCAGCTCGGCGGCGTCAAGCAGTACGGCGTCCGCAAGCCTTGGGCTCCGGCGCGATCCTATGGGCTCGTGATCCGGCTGGACGAGGAGCTTTCGCCGGCCGCTTCCCTGCACAGTCGGGTCGACGGCAAGCGGCACGGCGTGACAGGCGTCGCGACCGCGGCGGGCGCCGTCTTCCTGACATCGAAGGGCAACGGCAAGCTTCTTCGCCACGACGAAGAGTCCACAGGAGATCTGCGATGAACGTCGTCTCGGACGTCGTCCGGCTGAAGGTCCGCAACGCGAGCAAGGTCTACGGCGGCGTCCACGCCATCCGCAACATCGACGTCGACATCCGCGCTGGCGAGATCTTCGGGTTGCTCGGCGAGAACGGCGCCGGAAAGTCGACCCTCTGCAAGGCGATCGCGGGCGCGGTGCGCCTAACCTCGGGTCAGATGTGGCTCGACGGCAAGGAGCTGAACTACGCGCGTCCGGCGGATGCGCTCGCGGACCGGATCGTCATGGTCTATCAGGAGTCGAGCCTCGTTCCCTCGATGACCGTCGCGCAGAACGTCGTGCTGGGGCAGGAGCGCCTCGTCAATCGCCTGAAGACGCTCTACAAGACCACGCAGGCGACACTGCGGGCGCTCAACTTCAACGTCGATCCGACGGCGCTCGTCTCGAGCCTCGGAACGGCCCAGCGCCAGATGGTCGAAATCGCGCGGGCGGTCCACAACGACGTCCGCCTGATCATCTTCGACGAGCCGACCGCCACGCTGACTCCGGCTGAGAAGAGGAATTTCTTCCGGCTCCTGCGCAGTCTCCGCGCGAACGGCGTATCGGTCATCTACATCTCGCATGCGCTCGAGGAGACGCTGACGATTGCAGACCGCGTGATGGTGCTGCGCGACGGCGAGCCGATCGTCACGGGCGACGCCTCGGGCTTCACGCGCGAGACCATCATCCGCCACATGGTCGGCCGGACGATCAACGACACGTATTACGCGACCCAGCTCAATTCGCGCGACCGCTTTCAGCAGATGCGGAAGGGCGAGAAAAAGCTGCCGGTCGTCCTCCGGGTGGAAAACCTGCGCATGGGGGGCATGGTGCGATCCATGTCGTTCTCGGTCCGGGCAGGAGAAGTGACGGGGATCGCCGGCCTCATCGGCGCAGGTCGAACCGAAGCCGCCAAGGTCGTGTCCGGCGTGCTCAAGCGCGACATGACGAATGGCGGACGCGTTCTGCTCGAGGGCCGCCCGGTCCGCTACCGCACCCCCGAGCAGGCGGTCGCCGACGGCATCGTCTACGTCACCGAGGACCGCAAGCTCGACGGCTTCTTCGAGACGATGGCGCCGTATCGCAACATACACATCGGCTGGCTTGCAAAGGCGCGGCGCCTCTGGTCGCCGGCCACGGGCCGCGACGCGGCGCGCGTCGCCAATCCCTGGGTCGAGCGAATGAACGTGCGGATGCTGGACCCCCGATCGCGGCTGGTTGAGCTGTCGGGCGGAAACCAGCAGAAGGTCGTCATCGCGAAGTCGCTCTGTCAGAAGCCGAAGATCGTCTTCTTCGACGAGCCGACTCGCGGCGTCGATGTCGGCAGCATCACCGAGATCCACGACTTCATTCGAAGCCTCGCCTCGGACGGAATCGCGGTGGTGGTCATCTCGTCCTATCTTCCAGAGATCCTGAGCATTTCCGATCGCGTGCTGGTGGCGCGTCAGGGCCAGATCGTCGAGGAATTTCCAGTCCACGAAGCGTCCCAGGACAAGATCATGAATGCGGCGGTGGCGTGAGACGTCTTCGAGATCCGTCCGGCCGAAGCGCGAGGGCGCGTCCTGCGTCGCGAGCGCGGGCCGCGTCGGGACCGCCCGTTCCTGCTCCTACATGCTCAAGGGTCTCAAATGACAGAAAATAGGATACTGATTCGCGGAGCCTCTATCCTTTCGATGGACCCCAGGATCGGCGACTTCGGCAAGGGAGACATCCTGATCGAAGGCGAGACGATCGCGGCGGTGGCGCCGACGATCTCCGTCGATACCGGGGCGGTCGAGCTCGTCGACGCGGAGTCGATGATCGCGATTCCCGGGTTCGTCGACACGCACCGGCACACCTGGCAGACGCAGTTGCGGACGGTCGCCGTCGACTGGAGTCTGTGCGACTACGTCATCAACATGCGCTCCATCTTCGCCGCCTTCTATCGGCCCGAAGACGTCTTCCTCGGCAACTACGTCGGCTGTCTGGAGGCGGTGAACGGCGGCATCACCTCGGTCGTCGACCATTGCCACATCATCAACTCTCCGGACCACGCCGACGAGGCGGTGCGCGGCATCTTCGAGTCGGGCGTCGGCGGCGTCTTCTGCTACGGCATGTTCCGGAACGCCAAGCATCAGATCGGGGCGCCGATCGAGGTCGGCGAATTGATCGGCGAGATGTTCAGCGATGTCGAAGACTGGCGTTTCGACGACGGCGAGCGTGTTCGCGATCGTTACTTCCACAAGGACGGCCGCGTGCGGTTCGGCGTCGCCACCAACGAATACGAGTTCAAGCCCTACGACGAGGTGCGTTCGGAACTGTCGCGCATCCGTCTGCTGGATCCCCACCGCATCTCGATGCACATGGCGATGGGCGCGCTGTGCAAGGACGCGCGCATGGTGAGATATTTCGCCGAGGATCGCTTTCTCGACGAGAAGTGCCTGTTCGTTCACGGCGGCGGCTTCACCGATCAGGAGCTGCGGTTGCTGGCCGAGTTCGGATGCAGCGTGTCGGCGACGCCCGACACGGAAATGCAGATGGGAATGGGGCACCCGGTCGGGTACCGGTTCGCCTCGCTCGGCGGAAAGGCGTCGCTCGGGATCGACATCGTGTCCAACATCGCCGGCGACATGTTCTCCCAGATGCGCCTGCAGCTCCAGGCTCAACGGGCGCGCGTCAATGCCCGCGACGAGTTGGAGGGCCGGATGCCGGGCCTCGTCAGCCCCGCCACGCGCTCCGCGCTCGAAATGGCGACCATCGGCGGGGCGCGGGCGGCGGGGCTCGACAGCGTCACGGGTAGTCTCACGCCGGGCAAGAAGGCGGACATCGCGCTGATCAGCGGCCGCGATATCAACACCGCGCCGGTGATCGACCCTGTCGGGACCGTGGTCTTCTACGCCAACCCGTCCAATGTCGACAGCGTCTGGGTTCACGGCCGCGCCCTGAAGCGAAACGGCGCGCTGCTGGGAGTCGATTGGCCGCACTGGCGCAGGCGGCTTGTCGCCTCGACCGAACACGTCATGGCGAACGCTCAGCGCATTCCGCTGGAGAAGATCCAGAACCTCTGGACCGCCCTGTGGGCTTTTGACCGGAGGTCGACGGTGTGGCCGGAATAGAGCCCCTCGCGAACTGACGCGCTCTCCAATTGAACCGTCACGCAGCGATGGCGTGACCCTCGGCCTGGGCATGGCGGCGGGCTTCAGCCTCGGCGGGAGGGATATTTCCGATCGGCTCGAGAAGGCGTCGATTGTTGAACCAGCCGACCCATTCGAGGGTGGCGTATTCGACGGCTTCGCGGCTGCGCCACGGGCCGCGTCGACGGATGATCTCGGTCTTGTAGGTCGAACACGCGCCGGATCTTCCCGCGCAGGACGGCGCTCGGGAAAACGTCTTCGTCGTCCTGCTCGTCTTGGCTCCATCCTCTCAAAAGTTGGAGCCTCCGGCATACCCGGCGCGGTTCAGAAGGTGGTGCCCCTAGCCGGAATCGAACCAGCACTCCTTGCGGAATCCGATTTTGAGTCGGACGCGTCTACCAGTTCCGCCATAGGGGCCCGCACGAAGCGGACGGGCCATATAAACTGCGGCGCGCCGGAGGGTCAACGCCTCCCGCGCTCGGCGGTCGCGCCAACGCCGGAGCCCTCCCCTCTTGCCGGGTCGCATGGACAGGCGCGCCGGAACCGCGTAAGGGTCGGCCGCCGCGAGGATCCCGACATGGTCGACACGCTCTACGCCCGCGTCAAGGCGCTCGCGCAAAGCCGGCACGCCGAAGCGGCGCTTGCGGCCGTGGCCTTCGCCGAGAGTTCGTTCTTTCCCGTGCCCCCCGACATCCTGCTCGCGCCGATGGCGCTCGCCTATCCGAGCCGGGCGTGGCGCTTCGCGCTGATCGCGACCGTCGCCTCGGTCGCCGGCGGCATGCTCGGCTATGCGATCGGCGCGCTGCTCTACGATACCCTCGGGGCCTGGCTCGTCCAGCTCTACGGCTACGGCGCCAAAATGGACGCGCTCAAGGCGACCTACGCCCAGTGGGGCTGGCTGGTGATCCTGGTCAAGGGGGTGACGCCGATCCCCTACAAGCTCGTCACCATCACCAGCGGCCTGCTCGCCTACAATTTCCCGCTGTTCGTCGCGCTCTCCGCGGTGACGCGCGGCGCGCGCTTCTTTCTCGTGGCGGGCGCGCTCAACTGGTTCGGCGAGCCGGTGCGCAACGCGATGGAGCGCAATTTCGTCGCCGTCCTCGCCGCCTTCGTCGCGGTGACGGCCGCCGGATTCTTCATCGCCATGAAAGTCTTCTGATGGGCCTCGCCGAACTGATCCTGCCGCGCGCGCAAGCCGGGCGCGCGCTCTGGTTGTTGGCCGGATCGCTGGCGGTGCTGGCCGCGGCATGGACTTTCCAGGCCCTCGGCTATGCGCCGTGCGAGCTGTGCCTGGCCGAGCGAAACGCCTTCTACGCCGCCGCGCCGCTCGCGGCCCTCGCCGCCGTCAGCGCCAGCCGGTCGCGTCCCGGGATCGCGCGCGCCCTGTTCGTGCTGATCGCGCTCGTCTTTCTCGCCAACGTTGCGCTCGCCTTCTATCACGTCGGCGTCGAGCAGCATTGGTGGCCGGGACCGACCGCCTGCACCGGCGCGCTGACCGGCCCGGTGAGCGCCGGCGACCTGATGACGTCGCTGAATTCCGTGCATGTGGTGAATTGCGACGAGGTGCAACTGCGCCTCCTCGGGCTGTCGCTCGCCGGCTGGGACGTCGTGGCGAGCCTCGGACTGGCGCTCTACGCGGCGCTCGCGGCGAGACTCGGGCGCTGACGCGGGACGGTCAGCGGCGCTTGGACTTGCGGACCGACCGCGGCCGCTCGGGCGCCCCGGCGGCGGCCAGGATCTTCCGGTACTCGTCGCGCTTCTCGTGGATCGAGGCGATCACCAGTCCCATCGGCACGCCGATGTCGACCAGCGTCGCCTCGGCGAGTTGCAGGCTCGCCTCGATCGTCTCCGGGACGGCGTCGCTGACCCCGAGGTCGTAGAGCGTGTGGGCGTGGTCGGCGTCGCGGGCGCGCGCGACCAGCGTCACGTCCGGGCGCAGCTTTCGCGTCGTCTCGACCACCGTCTCGTTGGCGTTGGGCGAATCCATCGTCACCACCACCGCGCGCGCCGTCTCCACGCCGCAGCGCCGCAGGTAATCGGCGCGCGAGGCGTCGCCGTAATAGACCGGCTTTCCCGCCGCCCGCGCGCTGGCGACGACGCGGGGGTCGGCGTCGACGGCGATGAACGGGACCCGGTGCGCATCGAGCATGTCGCCGATCAGCGCGCCGACCCGGCCGTAGCCGACGAGGATGACGCGCGCCGCGTCGGAGTCCGGCGGCGCCTCCTCGGGCGGCGCGTCGGACCGCCCGCGCGCCAGCGGGTCGATCAGCGCGCCGAGCCGCGCGAGCGCGGGAATCGCCAGCATCGAGACCGCGACCGAGGTCGTCAGCGTCGTCGCGAGCGTCCGGTCGACGATCCCGCCGGCGAGCGCCGCGCCGATCATCACGAAGCCGAACTCGCCGCCGGGCCCGAGCAGGAGGGCCATTTCCGCGCTCGCCCGCCACGGCAGGCGGAAGCCGCGCGCGAGGCCGAACAGAATGAGTCCCTTGACGGCGACGAGCCCGGCCGCGATCCCGATGATGACGCCCGGCCTGGCCAGAATCAGCGCCGGATCGATCCCGGTCCCCACCGAGACGAAATAGAGCCCGAGCAGCAGGCCCTTGAACGGCTCGATCGTCACCTCGATCTCGCGCCGATACTCGGTCTCGGCCAACAGGAGCCCGGCGATGAAGGCGCCGAGCGCCATCGACAGATGGCTCGCGGCCGCCAGCAGGCCGTCGCCGAGCACGACCAGAAGGCAGGCCGCCATGAAGAACTCGGGGCTCCTCGTCTCGGCGACGAAATGGAAGAAGGGCCTGAGCGCCAGCCGGCCGAACACGATCAGCGCCGCGAGCCCGGCCGCCGCCGGGACCAGCGTCTCGACCACCAGCACGCCGAGGCCGCTCCCGGCCCCGCGGGAAAAGGCGGCGACCATGACCAGGAGCGGCGCGACCGCGATATCCTGGAACAGGAGCACCGCGAAGCTCGCGCGCCCAACCGTGGCGCCGAGCCGCCGGCCCTCGATCAGCATCGGAATGACGATCGCCGTCGACGACACGCTGAGCGCCGCCGCCACGATCAGCGCCGCCGCCGGCGCGAGACCGAGACCCATGGCCGCCGCCGTCAGCGCCAGCGTGGTGACGACGACCTGGGCGAGGCCGAGACCGAACACGAGGCGGCGCATGCGCCGGATGCGCTCGAGCGACAGTTCGAGCCCCATGGTGAACAGGAGCGCGACCACGCCGAAACCGGCGATGCGGTCGATCGTCTCGCTGTTGCTGATGGAGAAGAACTCCAGCCACGGCGCCTTGCGGAACAGGGCGCCGAGGCCGTACGGCCCGAGCGCCAGCCCGGCGAGCAGATAGCCGAGCACCGGGCTGACCCGCAGGCGGAAGAACAGCGGCGCGACCACGCCGGCCGTCGCCAGGAACAGCAGCGCCTCTCGGTACAGGGAAAGGTCGTCGGTTTCGTGCAAGGGGTCCGCCTTTCGCGCCGCGCGAAGTTTAGTCGATTCGGGCGGCGGCGCGAGCCTCGCGGCGAGGCGCGCCGGCGTGCTATGCCGATGCGGTATCGAGGCGCGGACAGCCGGGAGCAGCCCCATGACGCTTTATTCACGCGACGCCGAAACCGACGCGATCACGGCCCTCGCGCCGATCATTCCGGTGCTGACGGTTCGCAGCGTCGAGGATGGCCTCGCCCAGGCGCGGGCGCTGGTCGCCGGCGGCCTCACCGCGATCGAGGTCACCCTGCGCACGCCGAGCGCGCTCGCGGCGATCGCGGCGATCGCCGATCAGGTTCCGGGCGCGGTCGTCGGCGCGGGCACGATCGTCTCGCCCGACCAGATCGATGACGCGGTCGCGGCGGGGGCGCGCTTTCTGGTGAGCCCGGGGGCGACGACCGATCTGGCCGAGGCCGCCGCGGCGGCGCCCGTCCCGTTCCTGCCCGGCTGCGCGACCGCTTCGGAGGCGATGGCGCTGCGCGAACTCGGATTTCGCACGCTGAAGCTGTTTCCGGCGGAGGCGGTCGGGGGCGCGCGGCTGCTCGCCGCGCTCGCCGCGCCGCTGCCCGACCTGCGCTTCTGCCCGACCGGCGGCATCGATCTCGTGAAGGCGGCGGACTACCTGAAGCTGCCCAACGTCGCCTGCGTCGGCGGCTCGTGGATGCTGCCGAAGGAGGCGCTGGCGGCGGGCGACTTCGCGAGGGTGGAGGCGCTGGCCCGCGAGGCGGCGGGGCTGCGGCGCCTGTAGGGCGCGGTCGACGACCGCGCCCGCGGCCGATCCACGGGATTGCTTCGCCCGAAGGCGAGACCCTCGCAGCCTGCAGGGCGCAAAGGCGGGGTCGACGACCCCGCCCTACAAACGGGCTTTACGCCGCCTTGGCTTCCGGCGCGGCTTCGGCGCGCTTCTTCTCGACTTCGCGCTTGAGGCTCAACGCGCCGTCGGAGAGTTCGGCGTCGCGCGCCTTGGCGAGGAAGTTGTCGAGGCCGCCGCGGTGCTCGACCGAACGCAGCGCCGCCGCGGTGACGCGCATGCGCACCGCCCGCTCGAGCGATTCCGACAGCAGCGTCACCTGGACGAGGTTGGGCAAGAAGCGGGTGCGCGTCTTGCGGTTGGAGTGGCTGACCTTGTTGCCGTATTGGACGGCCTTGCCCGTCAGCTCGCAGCGGCGTGACATCGCGCGGAATCCTTCGCGTAAAATTTCAACTTGGAGCGCGGACAAACAAGAATACGGGCCGCCTCGCTCGGAAGCGTCCCGCCAGCCTGTCCGGCCCCTGGCTTATTGGGTCGCGGGTCTATAGGGGAACGGATTTTCCGCGTCAAGTTGTGCGACCGCCGAACTTCTGGCAAGGGCGCGGGCGCGTGAGACAGGAGACGACGCTTGACCGACCTCGCCGACGCCGACGATCCGCTCGACGCGGTCGCCAACCTCGAGGCTTTGCGCGCGGCGATCGCGCAACGCGCCAGCGACTGCGACCGCGCGCCCGACGCGATCAAGCTGGTCGCGGTGTCGAAAACCTATTCCGCCGACGAGGTCTGGCCGACGATCGCGGTCGGCGGACAGACGGTGTTCGGCGAGAACCGGGTGCAGGAGGCGATCCCGAAATGGCGCGACCTGCGCGCCCGCGCCGCCGCGCTCGGCAAGACGATCGAATTGCACCTGATCGGGCCGCTGCAGAGCAACAAAGCGCGCGAGGCGGTCGAGCATTTCGACGTGATCGAGACGGTGGACCGGGAGAAGATCGCCGCCGCCCTCGCCCACGAGATCCAGCGAACCGGCAAGCATCCCCGGCTCTACGTCGAGGTCAACACCGGCGCCGAGCCGCAGAAGGCGGGCGTCCTGCCGCAGGACGCGGACGCCTTCCTCGCGCTCTGCCGCGACGCGTACGGGCTGACGATCGACGGCCTGATGGCGATCCCGCCGGCCGGCGAGCAGGCCTCGCCGCATTTCGCGCTGCTCGGCGTGATCGCCAAGCGCAACGGCCTTAAGGAATTATCAATGGGGATGAGCGCGGATTGGCCGCTCGCGGTGCAACTCGGCGCGACCGCCGTCCGGGTCGGCAGCGCGATTTTCGGCGCGCGGGCGCATAGCAAGAGCTGAAGGGTTTCATGGGCGTCCTGGTTTTCCTGCTCGCTCTCGTCCTGCTGGCCGCCGGCGCGGCCAGCGCCTACATGGGCCTGGATCTTCTTCCGACCGGCCCGGGGCTCCTCTATGTCTTCTCGGGAGCGGTCGCCGCCGTCGGCGCAGTCGTCGTCCTCGCCCTCGGCGTCGTGGCGGTGCAACTCGGCCGGCTGACGCAGGCCGTGCGCGAGCAGGCCGCGAACGCGAGCGCGAGCGCAGCCGGGCTCGCCGGGCCGGCGGCGCGTCAGGCCGGCGAAGCCAGCCTGGCCGCGGCGCAGGAACCGGACCCGGAAGCCGGAGCGGTCACGGCGGCCGCGCACGAAGACGAGATCGCGCCCGACCGGCGCGCCGCTCCCGACGAAGGGGCGGCGGAAGCGGGCGCCGAAACGCAAGCGGTCGAAGGCCCGGCGCCCGACGACGAGCCGGTGAACGAGAACCGCGCCGGCCATCTGCCGACGCTGGACGAGATCGAACGGGCGATCGAGACGCCCGAACCGCCGCCGACTTTGATCGGCCGCTATTCCTCGGGCGGCGCCAACTACATGATCTTCTCCGACGGCACGATCGAGGCGGAGACCGACGAGGGCGCCTACAAGTTCGCCACCATGGGCGACTTCAAGCAATTTCTTCTGGACCGCAACGCCAGCAAGGCGTGACGGGCGCCGCGGAGCCGCCGGCGGTCGAGATCGCTGACAAACCGCAGTCTGCGGTCCTGCGCTTCGCGCAGGGCGCGCTGACATCAACCCGGCTTGGGGAGGGTCCAGCGCAAACCTTCAAAGCGCGCGAAATCGCGATCGAAGCTGACGAGGGTCGCGTTCTGTTCGAGCGCCAGGGCGGCGAGATGCGCATCGGTGGTCAGATTGCCGGCGGCGCCGGCGGCCTTCAGCAAGCGTCCGAGAACTTTCCGACGCCGCGCGTATCTTCGAAACCTCGCCGCATGGCCTCGAGAGCCTCGGCGTGTCGTTCGCTCGAACGATTGGCGGAATAGAGAAGCGTATTGGCGTCCGGGGGCTGCGCCGATGCCGGCCGACACGCTCGTCGTCCTCCAGTTCAGCGGCGAGGGAGGCGGCCTTGGTGAGATCGACCCGGGGCTCGCCCATGTCGAAGACGAGCGGCTCAAAGGCCTCGTCGCGCCGGTTGCGACTGCGCAGTCCGACGCGCAACGCGTTGTTCAGCACATCCTTGAACGACCCGCCGTGTCGGCGCATCTCCTCGCGCAACAGGGTCTCGACATCGGGTTCGAGCGTGATTGTCGTCCGCATGAGGCATCGTGATGCTTGAGAGTATGCCATCATGATGCCCGAGGGGGCGGGCGCCGTCAACGCCGGCGCTTCGCGACCCCGTCGACCCGGAATCGCGCACGCGGGCCGCCGCTCACAGGAACAGCCCCCTGTCCCGCGCCACCGCCTCGGCCAGGTGTTCGGCGAGGGCGCGGATGCGGCCGAGGCCGCGGGTGTCCTCGTGGGTCACGAGCCAGTAGGCGCGCATCGCCCGCCGCTCGGGCAGCACTCGCACGAGGTCGTCGAAGCGGCGGGCGATGAAGTCGTGCACCACGCACAAGCCAACGCCGGCGCGCAGCGCCTCGAGCTGCGTCACCGTGCTCGCGCATTCGAAACTCGTCGGCGCGGCGTCGAACAGTTCGCGCACGTAGTCGAGCGCGGTCGAGAAGGCGTGCTCGGCGACGTAGCCGATCAGCCGATGGCGCCGCAACGCTTCGACCGTTTCGGGCCGGCCGTTGCGCGCGAGATAGGCGGCGCTGGCGTAGACGCCGAGCGTGTAGTCCGTCAGCTTGCGGGCGACGAACCGCCCCTCCTCCGGCTTGTCGAGGCCGACGACCACGTCGACTTCGCGCCGCGCCAGCGGGGTCAGTTGCGGCAGCGGCAACAATTGCAGCCGCACGCCCGGATGGCGGTCGCAAAAGTCCCTGAGCGCGCCGGTGAGGTAGTAGGTGGAAAAGCCGTCGGGCGCGCCGATCCGGACGTCGCCGACGAGTTCGAGATCGACCCCGGAAATCTCTCCCTGCGCGTGCAGAAAGGCGCTCTCCATTTCCTCGGCGGCGCTCAGAAAGCGCTCGCCCGCGGCGGTGAGCGCGGCGCCCGTTGTTCGTCTGTCGAGCAGCTTCGCCCCCAACGCCGCCTCCAGCGCCGCGATCCGCCGGCTGACGGTGGCGTGATCGAGCCTGAGGCGCTTCGCCGCGGCGACGAACTGCCCGGCGCGGGCGACGGCGAGAAAGACGCGTACGTTGTCCCAGTCCATCGGGCGATCCTTGGGAACCAAGCGTTCCGTATGCTATTGTCATACGCATGGTGAAAGCGCGCGCATCCGCCTCCGTCCTCAGCGTCCGAGTCAGTTCCGGCGAACGCGAGCTTTTGGACGCCGCAGCCGCCGATTCGCACACGACCATCAGCGATTTCGTCCGCCGCGCCGCGATCGAGGCGGCCGAGATGGAGGTCCTCAACCGGTCGACCATCACGATTCCCGCCGAATCGTGGGAGGCGTTCGAGGCCTGGTTGAATCGGCCCGCCGAAGATGTCCCCGGTCTCGTGGATCTGTTCCAAAGAAAACCGACATGGGAACGGTAGATGTCGCCGGTTTCGGCGCCGCGTCCCCTGGCCAGGGGCGACGACCGTAACCGATTCGACTGCGGTCACCATGCCTTGAACGAATGGTTCAGGCGTCATGCGTGGAACAATCAAGCCACGGGAGCGTCGCGCGTCACTGTGATCGAAGACGACGTCTCCGGCCGGATCGTCGGCTACGTGACCCTCAGTTCGGCCCAAATCGAACGCGCCTTCCTGCCGAGGGCTCACCAGCGCAACCAGCCTGACCCGATCCCCGTGACGCTCCTTGGACAACTCGCGGTCGACCGGGATTGGCAAAGTCAGGGGCATGCAATCTCGCTCCTCCTGTTCGCCTTGACGACAGCTCTGAAGGCGTCCGAGCACGTCGGCAGCACTGCGGTCATCGCCCATCCGCTCAACGAGACTATTCGAGGATTCTATGCGCGCTGGGGCTTCTTCGATCTGCCTTTCGATCCCCGGGGAGCGATGATCGCGCGTATGGCCGATATCCGGCGTCGATTGCAGGCACGCGCCTGATCGCCCGCCATCGCCTTAGCCCATTCTTGCACATCCGATGCGCGATCTCTGCGATTGTTGTGCGCAGAATCCTACGGCATAAGACCGGCAACCGCGCAATCGCACAGGGAGTGGAACATGATCGAATATGGGCATTTCATCGGCGGCCAGCACGTCGCCGGCAAGTCGGGCCGCACGGCCGAGGTGTTTCAGCCGATGGACGGCACGGTGCGCGGGCGGGTCGCGCTGGCTTCCAAGGCCGAAGTCCGCGCCGCGGTCGAGAACGCCGCCGCGGCGCAGCCCGCCTGGGGCGCCACCAACCCGCAGCGCCGCGCCCGCGTGCTGATGAAGTTCCTCGACCTGATCGCGCGCGACAACGAGGCGCTCGCAGAGATTCTCGCCCGCGAGCACGGCAAGACGATCGCCGACGCCAAGGGCGACATCCAGCGCGGCGTAGAGGTGGTGGAGTTCGCGCTCGGCGTTCCCCACCTGATGAAAGGCGAATACACCGATGGGGCCGGCCCCGGCATCGACATCTATTCGCTGCGCCAGCCGCTCGGCGTCGTCGCCGGCATCACCCCGTTCAACTTCCCGGCGATGATCCCGCTGTGGAAGCTCGCCCCCGCGATCGCCTGCGGCAACGCCTTCATTTTGAAGCCCTCGGAGCGCGACCCCGGCGTGCCGATGAAGCTCGGCGAATTGTTCATCGAGGCCGGCGGCCCGCCCGGCATCCTCAACGTGGTCAACGGCGACAAGGAGGCGGTCGACGCCATTCTCGACGATCCCGACATCCAGGCGATCGGCTTCGTCGGCTCGACCCCGATCGCCCACTACATCTATTCGCGCGGAACCGCCTCCGGCAAACGGGTGCAGTGCTTCGGCGGCGCCAAGAACCACATGGTGGTGATGCCCGACGCAGACATGGACCAGACGGTCGACGCGCTGATCGGGGCCGGCTACGGCTCGGCCGGCGAGCGCTGCATGGCGATTTCGGTCGCCGTGCCGGTCGGCCAGAAGACGGCCGACGAGCTCGTCCGGCGCCTGATCCCGCGCGTCGAAGCGCTGAAGATCGGACCGTCGACCGACGCCAGCGCCGATTTCGGCCCGGTCGTCACGGCGGCTGCGCTCGAGAAGATCAAGGGCTACGTCGATCTCGGCGTCAACGAGGGCGCGAAGCTCGTCGTCGACGGCCGTGGCTTCCGCATGCAGGGCTACGAGAACGGCTTCTACATGGGCGGCTGCCTGTTCGACCACGTCACCAGAGACATGCGCATCTACAAGGAGGAAATCTTCGGGCCGGTGCTGTCGGTGGTGCGGGCGCACGACTATTCGGAGGCGCTGTCCTTGTGCAACGACCACGAATACGGCAACGGCGTCGCCATCTTCACCCGCGACGGCGACGCGGCGCGCGATTTCGCCAGCAAGGTCAAGGTCGGCATGGTCGGCGTCAACGTGCCGATCCCGGTGCCGGTCGCCTACTACACCTTCGGCGGCTGGAAGCGCTCGGGCTTCGGCGACCTGAACCAGCACGGGCCGGATTCGATCCGCTTCTACACCCGCACCAAGACGGTGACGGCGCGCTGGCCGTCCGGCATCAAGGACGGCGCGCAGTTCTCGATCCCGACGATGGGGTGAGGCAGGAGCGCCAAACGCTGGACAGGGCGGCGTGGAGCCATTCACGCCGCCTTTTTGCTGCGCGACGCAGGATGCGTATAATGCGGCTGGTCTTCGGCTATCCGATCGGGAGAGGCCAATGGCGACGGCGCTCAAGCACCTCAACGCCGACGAATTTCTGCTTTGGGCGGAGGGCATGGACGGCCGCTGGGAGCTCTTTGACGGCGTTCCGGTGATGATGTCGCCAGAACGGGTCCTGCACGGCGCAACGAAGGGCGAGGTCTACGCGGCCCTGCGTACGGCCATTCGACGAGCGAAACTTCCTTGTCGAGCCTACCCGGACGGGGTGGCCGTTCGCACCAGCGCGAAATCGACCTTTCAGCCCGACGCGTCGGTGTCTTGCGGCCGGACGCCGCCGATTGACGCGCTGGCGATCGACGATCCCGTCATCGTCGTCGAAGTCCTCTCGCCGTCTACGGCCTCGATCGACCATGGCCCGAAGCTCAGCGGCTACTTCTCGCTGCCGAGCGTGGAACACTACCTGATCCTCGACCCCGAGCGCCGCGTGGTCATCCACCACAAGCGCGGGACCGGCGACGCGATCGAGACGCGGGAACTGACGGACGGCGTCGCGAAGCTCGACCCGCCCGGCTTCGAGGTCGCGGTCGAGGCGATGTTTCCGCCGCCGTCCGCGTAGACCGACGCCGCGTCCGCGCCCGGGCGGGAGGGGCGGCGAGACGCCGCCCCTCCCGCCGTCCTCACGCCGTCTCCGCGACGAACGCCGTCACCAGCGCATCGAAGGCGTCCGGCCTCTCCCAATGCGGCGCATGGCCCGCTCCTGGAACGATCTGGACCGCGCCGCGCCACAGCGTCGGCGCGTCGAGCGCGGCGAGATAGGCGCCGCTCACCAGTTGCTCCCGTTCGCCGTGCAGGATGGCGAGCGGCGCTTTCAGCTCGCGAACCACGACGACCTCGTCACGGTAGCCGTCCGGGGCGATGCTCGCCGCGAGCCCGGAGCGGGCGCGCCCGTCGGTGCGCAGTGCGTCCTCGAGGAAGCTCCCCGGAACGTCGGAAAAGCCGGGCGCGAAGAACGCGGCGACATAGGCCGCCGCCTGGTCGCGGTCGATGGTCGCGGCGAAGCCGGCGCCCATCGCCGGGTTCGGCAGGAAGGCCTCGTCCATGGCGGGCGGAAACGCCAGCGGCGGCGTGCCGTAGATGACGAAGCCTTTTGCGAGCGGCAGATCGGGCGCCATCTCCAGCGCGACATGTCCGCCGAGGCTCCAGCCGACGAAATGCGCGTCTGCGAGGCCGAGCGCGTCGACGACGGCGCGCACGGCGGCGGCGTGACCGCGAAGGGAATAGAGGCTCGCGTCCTTGGCGTCAGCCGAGGCGCCGTGACCGGGCAGGTCGATGGCGACGAGCCGGAAGCGCGCGCCGAGCGGCCCGTCGAGCTGCCTTGCGAAGGCGCGCGACGACGACGAATTGCCGTGGACGAGCACGATCGCCGGTCCCTGCCCGGCCGACTGATGCACCGCGACGGCGCCGTTCGGCGCGTCGATTGTGGTTGTGTTCATAAAGACCCCTCCCGCCGCATAGCGCGTGGCGGCAGGCTAGGCCAGAACGGCGGCTTGCGAAAGCGCGCCGGCGGCGAACGCGCCCCTATCGCTGTGGCGGTGCGGGGACGTTCGGCTCGGCCGCGATCGAGCCCGTCGCATCCGGCGCGTCCGAATCCTCGGCCGCCGGCTTCGCCGGCGGTTTCGGCGCCTTCGCCGCGACCGTCTGCGCCTTGCCCGCGGGCGCGGTCCTGCGCGGAGGCAGGGGCACGTCGGAGGGAATCGGCTGGTCGGGCACGTAGGCGGTCGCCTCGGGCTTCGCCGGCGCGTCCTCGCCGCCCACGTGCAGCCACTTCTTCACGCTGCCGGCGCTCGCGCCCCACATGCCGGCGACGCCGCTCGCGACCGGCGCCGCGACCGCGATCGTCTGCGGCGGCGCGACCGGCTCGGTTTCGGCGGCGGACGCGAGCTCGGCGGGGGCCTTCGCCGCTTCCGCCGCGGACGCCGCCGCGCGACTGGCGTCGCCCGTGGCCACCTGAACCGCCTCGGGCGCGGGCTTGGCCGCCGCCGGCGCGGCGCGGACAGGCGCTGCCCTGCCCGGGTCGTCCAGCGCGATCTCCTGCGGCCCGCCGGCGAGCGCATCGGGGTCGCTCGTGTCCTTGTAGCCGGCGAACACCGGATTCTGTCCGCCGTCGGCGTAGATTGTGCGGATCGGCTTCACGCCCCTGGCGGCGAGTTCGGCGACCTTGGCGGCGTCTTTCGCCTCCTTCTCGGCGACGAGCGCCTCGACCGACTCGTCCTTCTGCAGCGCCGGACAGGGCGCGCCGGCCGCGACCTCGCCCCTGGCCGTGGCGCCGAAGATGTAGTGCTTGCCGCAGATCAGCACCGACGGCTCGGTCTTGGTGACCTCGAAATGGTCCGAGCCGTTCTTCAGCTCCTTCCAGAACTCGATGTTCGGATCGAGCCGGTATTTCGCCATGTTCTCCGGCGTCATGTGGAACGGATAGGACTGGAGCTGGATCTCGCGCTGCCCGCCGCGCAGCGCGTCGCGGGCGATGGCGTAGATGTCGTCGACCTGCTTGTCGGTCATCGAAAAGCAGCCGGCCGACGAGCACACGCCGTGGACCATCACGGAGCCGCCGGTGCGGCCGAGGGCGCGGTCGTAGGCGTTCGGATAGCCGACGTTGAAGGCGAGGTAATAGTGGGAGTTCGGGTTCATCTGGCCCGGCGCGATGGCGTAGAAGCCCTCGGGCACCTGCATGTCGCCCTCGGTCCTCTTCGGGCCGAGCTGGCCGGACCAGCGGCAGATCGGATAGGTCTTCAGCAGCGCGTACTGCCCGTCCGACTTCATCTTCCAGATCTCGAGCTCCGCCTCCTTCTTGTAGGCGCGGATCAG
The DNA here is from genome assembly GCF_003315135.1 of Roseiarcus fermentans. Taxonomy (GTDB): domain Bacteria; phylum Pseudomonadota; class Alphaproteobacteria; order Rhizobiales; family Beijerinckiaceae; genus Roseiarcus; species Roseiarcus fermentans. Next base: position 53,494 of record NZ_QNRK01000008.1, on the reverse strand, counting down.
CACCGGCGACGACGGCGTCGTGTCGATCTTCTCCATCTCCTGGAGCGTGGCGCTGGTGATCGGGTGTTCGGCGCGGCCGGGCCCGGCGTCGAGATAGGAGTCGTCGCACCCTGCGACGATCGCTCCCGCGGCGGCCGCGAGGCCGAGCGCGGCCAGACGCCGGAACGGCAGAGTCATGCATCACCCCGTTTTTGGCGCGCAACGCTAGTGGCGCATTGCGAAAATGTCCACGCGGCGGATTGAAGCGCTCGCATCGCTTACCCGCTCGTTAAACCCTCTCGCGACCGCGCCGGAATCGCGCCGGACCTTGTCTTTGAGGTCGAAATGCGGCGCGGCTTGGGCGGGATCCCCGCAATCGCTCACCAGAGCGCCGACACCGGCGCGCCGTCGAAGATTTCGGCGAGCCGGGCGCGGGTGCCCGCGCTGGTCCCGTCCGGCAGGCGGCTGCGCGGAAAGAAGCGCGCCTCCTCGATCTCCCGGTCGGGCGCGCGGCGCCCGAGAACCGCGAAATCGCGGATCACGTAGACCGCGACGTGGTCGCGTCGCGACACGTGGCCGTTGAAGTAGAGCCCGTGCAGGACCGGCAATCCCGCCGCCCGCACGCAGGCCTCCTCCTCGAGTTCGCGTTCGAGCGCGTGCAGGAAGGTCTCGCCGACCTCGACGCCGCCGCCGGGAAAGTGCCAGCCGGGGACGTAGCCGTGCCGCACCAGCAGCACCGATTCGTCGCCGTCGACGACGACGCCGCGCACGCCGAGCGTCATCGGCCGGCGCAGCAGGAAACTCAGGTGGAAGAAGCGCGACCTCAGCCGCGCGGCGAGCGTCTCCATGCGGACCAACGAGCCTTTCTTCCGGCGGCGCCGGGGTTGTCATCGTGTTGAACCGCCCTTAATGGGCGCCGTCAACGGCGGCGTTCCCGCCTCGAAGGAAAACCCCGGCGCGCCATGAGCTTCACGATCGCGCACATCACCGATCCGCATCTCTCGCCCGCGCCGCCGCCGCTCGGCGCGCATTTCCGCCTCAAGCGTTTCATGGGCTTCGTCAACTGGAAGCGCGGGCGCGAGCGCCTCAACGACATGGCGCTGCTCGGCCGCATCGTCGCCGACCTCGGCGCCCAGCGCCCGGACCACGTCGCGGTGACCGGCGACCTCGTCAACATCGCCATGCCGGCGGAATTCCGGCGCGCCGCCGAGTGGATGGCGACGCTCGGCGACCCGAGGGACGTCAGCTTCGTGCCCGGCAACCACGACGCCTACGTGCGCTCGGCGATGCCGCTGCTCGCGTCGACCTTTGCGCGCTGGACGACCGGCGACGACGGCGTCTCGCGCTTTCCCTACCTGCGCGTGCGCGGCGAGATCGCGATCATCGGCCTCACCTCGGGCGTGCCGACCGGACCGCTGATGGCCTCCGGCCGGCTCGGGCGCGCGCAACTCGACGCCTTCGCCAAACTGCTCGACGAGACGGGCGCGCGCAATCTGGCGCGGGTCGTGCTCATCCATCACCCGCCGCTGTGGAGGGGCGCGCCGCCGTTGCGCGGCCTCACCGACGCCGCCGACTTCGAGCGGGCGATCGCGGCGCACGGCGCCGAGGCCGTCCTGCACGGCCATACCCACAAGCAGATGGTGCGCTCCCTGCCCTCGACCCGGACGAAGATCGCCGGAGGCCGCGTGCCGGTGCTCGGCGCGCCTTCGGCGGCGGCGGCGGCGCGCGATCCGCGCTACCGCGCCGCCTACCACCTGGTGCGGCTCGAGCGCGACGGCGACGGCTGGCGCGTCGGCGCCCGGGTGCGCGGCCTCGCTCTCGACGGCGACCACATCGGCGAGCGCGAGCCGCTGCCGGCGCCGGAGCGATGACGAACAGGGGAACGATTTTCGGTAGCCGGGGCAGATTCGCGGGCGCGGCCCTGTAGGGCGCGCTCGTTGAGCGCGCCGGCAGGGTCAGCGACCCCGCCCTACACGGGCGCCCGGGAATTTGCCCCGGCGACGATTTTCGGAGACGGCGGCGCGGCGCGGGGCTAATCGTCCGGCGGGAGCGTGAAACCGCGCGCGCTGCGGCGAAGCCGCCGCCGCCGCGGACGAAGGCAGGACTTGTCGACATGATGCGGATCGCCGTCACCGGGTCCATGGGCCAGGTCGCCACCTCGCTGATCGAGCAGGCGGGGCGGGCGTTCGAGATCGTCCTGCTCGGCCGCCGCGTCTTCCTGCTCGAAGATCGCAAGGCCGTTCTCTCCGGCCTCAGGGCCGCCAAACCCGACGTGGTGATCAACGCCGCCGCCTACACTGCAGTCGATCAGGCGGAGGCCGAGGAGAGCCTCGCCGTCGCCATCAACGGCGAAGGGGCCGGCAACGTCGCCGAAGCCGCCGCCACGATCGGCGCGCCGCTCTTGCATCTGTCGACCGATTACGTGTTCGACGGCGCGCTCGATCGCCCCTACCGCGAGGACGATCCGCCCGGACCGGACAGCGCCTACGGGCGCTCGAAGCTGCTCGGCGAACGGCTGGTCGCCGAACGGTGCGAAAACAGCGTCATCTTGCGCACCGCGTGGCTGTTCAGCCCGTACGGGACGAATTTCGTCCGCGCCATGCTCGCGCTGAACGAGACCCGCGACGAGGTCCCGGTGGTCGCCGACCAGCGCGGCAACCCGACCTCGGCCCTCGACCTCGCGGCGGGGCTGCTCGCCGTGGCCGCGCGGGCGCGCGAGGACGCGTCGCCCACTCTGCGCGGCGTCTTCCACATGACGAACGCGGGCAAGGCGAGCTGGGCCGACCTCGCCGAGGCGATTTTTTCGGAGGCGGCGAAGCGCGGGCGGCGCGCGACGCGTGTCCGTCGGATCACCACCGCCGACTACCCGACGGCGGCGCGCCGCCCGGCCAATTCGCGCCTCGACTGCGGCAAGCTCAGGCGCGCATACGGCCTCGCCCTGCCCGACTGGCGGCCGTCGCTGGCGGCGTGCTGCGCGCGGCTGCTGGCGTGACCTCGGGCGGCGAGAACGCTCCGACGCGATCCCCGAGGCGCCGAAGCGATTCCGCAGCGCCGGTCGGCTGAACGTGCAGCAGCTTCATTCCTTCACAGGCTGGGCGATTTGGTCGGCGCCGCCTTGACGCGCGCGACCGCGTTCGGGTCCGGATCGGCGATCTTCACCTTGTCGCCGGTCTGGATCGATTCGAGCGCGCCGTCGACCAAACGGTCGGACGGCGAAAGGCCCGACTCGATCTGCAACCGATTGCCGAGATTGCGGCCGACGACGACCGGCTTGAGGACAACCTTGTCGTCGTCGTCGAGCGCCGCGACTCTCATGCCTTCCGCGCCGAAAACAAGCGTGGTCAGCGGGATGGAGAGCCGGTCCGGATCGGCGGGAATGTGGAAGTGAACCTCGGCGAAGGCGCCGGGCCACAGCTTTCCGTCCGGGTTGTCCGCCTGCAGCTCGATCAACGCGGTGCGCGAGCTTTCCGCCAGCGAATTCGAGGTGGACACGAGCTCGGCCTCGAAGGTCTGCTTCTGGCCGGGCAAGCGCAGCGTGGCCTTGACGCCCGGCGCGAGATTACCGAGGAAGGCTTGCGGAACATTCACGTAGATGCGCATGCGGTGGATGTCGGCCACCTGAAACAGCGCGCGGCCCGTGGTTCCGCCGGCGGTGACGAGATCGCCGATATCGACGTTGCGCGCCGTCACGACGCCGTCGAAGGGCGCCTTGATCTGTTCGAAGCCGGTCAATTCCACGAGGCGGCCGACGGCGGCCTGCTGCGCCACCACATTGGCCTTGGCGACCGACACCGCCGCGGCGCGCGCCGCCGCGTTCAGGTGGTCGGTGTCGCCCTGCTGTTTGCTCGACCAGCCCTCGGTCACAAGTTGCGCGGTGCGCTGGTCGGTCACCCTGCCGAGGTCGGCGTTGGCTTGCGCCTGCTCGACGGCGGCTTGCAACTGGACGAGTTGCCCTTTCGCCTCTTCGAGCTGCTGATCGAGATCGGGCGCCGAGATCGTCGCCAGAATCTCGCCCTTCGACACATGCGCGCCGATGTCCTTGTTCCACGCCGTGACGTAGCCGCTGGCGCGCGCGAAGAGCGAGCCGGTGACGAATGCGGCGACGTTGCCCGGCAGGATCAGGTCCTGCTCGCCTGATCCGCGCTCAGGGCTCACGACGCGCACCGTCGGAACGATCTGGGCGTTGGTCCAGGCGGTGACCTCCTGCTTGCTCCTGGCGCGATTCATGATGCCGGAGGCCGCGAGACCGACCGCGCAGAGCGCGAGCGCGCTGACGAAAATCAAGACGCGGCGCTTCTTTTTCGGCGGCGCGGGTGGGGAGTCAGAGGACATGGGGGGCTCCGGATCAGGCGTGAGAGGGAATGCCGGCGAGCGGCTCGGCCGCATCGGCTCTGGCCTTGGCGGGGTTTCGGTGAACGATCGCGAACACGGTTGGCGCGAACAGGAGCGTCGCAAACGTCGCAAACAGAAGACCGCCGATGACAGCCCGGCCCAGAGGCGAGTTCTGCCCGGGCTCGATCGCCATCGGCAGCATGCCGATGATCATGGCGAGCGCCGTCATCAAGACGGGGCGGAAGCGCGTGGCGCCGGCCTCGAGCGCGGCGTCGACTGCGCTTTTTCCTTCCGCGAGCTGCTCGCGCGCGAAGCTGACGACAAGGATGCTGTTGGCCGTCGCCACGCCCATGCACATGATCGCCCCGGTCAGGGCGGGGACCGACAGGGTGGTGTTCGTCAGGAACAGCATCCACACGATGCCCGCCAAGGCGGCCGGGAGCGCCGTGATGATCACGAACGGGTCGAGCCAGGACTGGAAGTTGACGACGATCAGCAGGTAGATCAGCACGATCGAGAAGGCCAGGCCGATCATCAGCTGCTGATAGGCGCTGGCCATGGTCGCGACTTGCCCGCGGATTGTGACCGTCGCCCCCTTGGGAAGACCGCCCATGGAGTCGTCGACGATCTTCTGGACGTCCGCCGCGACACCGCCGAGATCCCGGTCCTGAGTGGTCGCGTAGATATTCACGACGTTGCGGATGTCGTACTGAGAAACGATGGCGTTGAGCGGCTCGGGCGACAGGGTCGCCAGACCGCCCAGAAGCTGCTGCGAGTTCGCGGCCTCCAGGGGCAGGTTCTGGAGGTCGCCGAGCGTATCGATGGCGTATTGCGGGGTCTGGACGGAAATCGCGTAGGACACGCCGTTCGTGGGGTTCAGCCAATAGGTCGAGGCCGTCTGTGTCGTGCCGGACAGGCTGGTCTGGAGGCTCGTCGAGGCGTCGTTCTCGGTGAGCCCGACCACGCCCGCCAGTTCGCGATTGAAGTCGACCCTCAGGGCCGGGTCCTGAAAAGCTTCCTGGATGCGCGGATCGGCGATCCCGGGCACATGGCGGATCTTCGCCAGGAGCTGGGTCGCGAACGCCCGGCTCGCCTTGAGATCGGCGCCGGCGATCTGGACGTCGATCGGCGCGGGCGAGCCGAAGTTGAGGATCTGGCTCACCATGTCCGCAGGCAGGAACGAGAATGTCGTTCCCGGGAACGCCCGCGGGAGTTGCTCGCGCAAGGTCTTGACGTATGCGTCGGTCGGGGTCGCTCCTTCGCGCAGGGTCACGAGAATGTCGGCGTCGAACACGCCGACCGTTCCCGTGTTGCTGTAGGAAAGGTTGATCCCGCTGACCGGCAGGCCGATGTTGTCGACCACGCTCGCCAGGCGATCCGGGGGAATGATGGCGCGGATCTTCTGGCCGACCTGGTCGACCAGCACATTGGTTTGCTCGATTCGCGTTCCGGTCGGGGCCCTCAGGTGGATCTTGATGGCGCCCGCGTCGACCGAGGGGAAAAAGTCCTGCCCGAGGAACGGGACGAGGCCGAGCGACAGCAGGGCGACGCCGACGAAGCCGCCGGCGAAGACGAACCGGCGCCGGAGCGCGAGCTGCAGGAGCCCCAGATAGCCCTGCCGAAACCGTTCGAAATGGGCTTCGAAGCCTCGCTGAAGGCGACCGAAAAACCCGACGGGACGCGCCTCGCCCGAGCCTTCGATCGCCGCATGATGATGCTGATTGGCGAGCAGAAAATGCGCCATGGTCGGCACGAGGGTGTAGGTGAGGATGTAGGAGGCGATCATCGCGAAGACGACCGCCATCGCGAGCGGACGGAACAGATAGCCCGCGACTCCGCCGAGCGCGAGCAGCGGCACGAAGGCGATGCAGATGCAAAACAGGGAGACCGTCGCCGGCGGCATGATTTCCTGAGCGCCCTTGGTGATGGCGGTCAGAATATCCTCGCCGTGCTCCTCGGTGTGGCGGTTGATGTTCTCGATCGTCACGGTCGCGTCGTCGACGAGAATGCCGACCGCGAGCGCAAGGCCGCCGAGCGTCATGACGTTGATGGTCTGTCCGAGCAGCGAGAGCGCAGTCAAGGAACTCAGCACCGCAAGCGGGATCGAGACCGTGATGATCAGGGTCGAGCGCCAGCTGCCGAGAAAGACGAGGATCATGAAGCCGGTCAGCGCGGCGGCGATCAATCCTTCCCGGACGACCGCGTTGACGGAGGATTTGACGAACTCGGACTGGTCCCCGACGAAGGTCAGTTTGACCCCGGGAGGAAGGGTCGCTTCGATGCCCGGCAGGCGGGCCTTGATGCCCTGGATGATGTCGAGCGTGGACGCCGAACCGATCTTGAGGACGGACATCAGGACGCCCTTGCGCCCGTCGAGTTGCACGACGTTGGTCTGCGGCGGCGAACCGTCGTGGACATACGCGACGTCGCGCATGAACACGACCGCGCCGTTCACCACCTTGATCGGCAGATTGTTGAAATCCGCGACCGCCTTGGGCGAATCGTTGAGGTCGATGGTGAATTCGTACGGGCCGATCTTCTCCGTGCCGACCGGATTGATCTGGTTCTGCAAGGCGAGCGCGGCGCCGACTTCGGTGGCCGAAAGATTGTGGGCGCGCAGCGCGCTCTGATCGAGGTCGATCTGCACTTGGCGAGTCGAGCCGCCATAGGGGTATGGAAGTTGCGCGCCCGCAACCGTGGTGAGCTGTGGCCGGATGAAGTTCTGGGCGAGGTCGAACAGTTGCGTTTGCGAGAGCGAGTCGCTGGACAGGGCGAGTTGGATGATCGGAACGCTCGAGGCGTTATAGACGAGGATGATCGGCGGCGTTGAGCCCGTTGGAAGCTGCTTCAGAATGGTTTGCGAAATCGAGGTGACCTGCGCCTGAGCGGCGTTGATGTCGACGTTCGGCTGAAAGAAGATTTTGACGACGCCCATGCCGGGAAACGACTGGGACTCGATATGCTGGATGTCGTTGACCGTCGTCGACAGCACGCGCTCATAAGGCGAGACGATGCGGCCGGTCATGTCGTCCGGAGACAAGCCGGTGTAGCCCCAGACGACCGAAATGACCGGGATCCCGATATTGGGAAAGATGTCGGTAGGAGTCCTGAATATCGAAAGCGCGCCGAAGATCACCACCAGGATCGCCATCACGACGAAGGTGTAGGGACGTGCGAGCGCCAACCGAACGACGGCTATCATGGACCCAGTCCTGTCATTGAAGCGCTGCGCGCTCTTCGTCGCGCAAGCCAACGGCCAAACGCCGTTGCATGGCATCAGATGCCAAAGATGGTCGTTATGTAAGCGCCTATTGTGGCATTGCCATAATGAATTACCTCGTGCTCACAAAGAAGTGATCTTCCCCTATTTCCCCGCGGCTTTAGGGCTTGCCGTCATCCCGGATTAAACAATATCTTTCGCTATAACACGCACTGTGGGCGGCAGTCCCGAAACAATCGGCAGACTTCGAACCCGCTGGCTTGCGCGCCGTTGTTCTATGAATTCTTCTGCGGCGCCGCGAACGCCTGCTCCTGGGGCACGGCTCGCCGCTGCGCCCGCCGTTTCTTTCGGCGTCGGATTCGGCCCGACCCGGAACGGTCGCCCCGGGTCGAGTTCACCCCGCCTTCGCGCCGCGACGAGGGATCACACGCTCCGACGGCCGCTCACGGCAGCGAATGCACGATCACCGGCCCCGCCGTCGCCGTCGCCGGTCCGATGACGTAGGGCGCGAGGTGCTTGTCGATCCAGGCGAGCGCGCGGCGATTCGATTCCTGCGCCTCCTCGACCTTGTTGAACAGGCTGATCGCGGTCACCGTGTCGTCGGGCGAATAGACGACGTAGTAGCCCATGAAGCCGGACACGCCGCTGACGATCGGCACCGCGCCCTTGATGACGTCGGCGAGCGTGTCCGCCATGCCGGGCTTCGCCTTCACCTGACGGATTGCAGCGTACATCGGTCCCTCCGCACGTCGCGCGCCGCTCGGGGCGCTTGTTTCGAAAGGCTATGGCGCCGCCGCGGGCGACGCCACCGCAAAACGCGTTGCCATTGGCCGCTCGGGCGGCGTTCGGCTCAGTCTCCTGGCGCAGGCAGCGCGGCGGCGGTCGCGCGCGCCTTGACGCCCGCCGCCGCCTTCTTCACCGCGCTCGACGCCGCCACCACGCCCTGGTTGGCGAAAGCCTCGTGATTGCGCTCGATCTCGCCGAGATCGTACTGATAGTTGACCATGACGCCGAAGGATTCGGCGAGACCCTTGTCCGACAAGTCTCCCATCGGATTGATCCGCTCGAGCCTTGCGCCGTTGCCGAGATGGAAGCGCGCCACCGGATCGACGACGCGGCCGTCGTTGCGGCGCGCCCTGAGGAAGTAGTAGGCGGCGAGCGGCTCCAGCGCCTTGCGCATGGCCGCCTCCTCGTCCGGCTTCGTCGGCCAGTCCTCGTCGAGCGCGGCGTCGCGCACCGCGGCCGCGAGCGCCTCGGCCGCCGGGTCGTCGCAAGCGTCCACCCAGGCGCGCAGGCCAGGGACGGGCGAGAGGGTCACGAACGTCTCGATCCGCGGCAGTTCGCGCCGGATCTCCTCGACCACCTGCTTGATCAGGAAATTGCCGAAAGACACCCCCGACAGGCCCTGCTGGCAGTTGGAGATGGAATAGAAGGTGGCGGCGCGCGCCTTGTCGGGCGCGACATGGGCGCGCCGCTCGGCGAGCAGGGGCGCGATCGCCGCCGGCGGCGTCAGCGTCAGCGCGACCTCGACGAAGATCAGCGGCTCGTCGACCAGCGCCGGATGAAAGAAGGCGTAGCAGCGCCGGTCGACCGAATCGATCCGCCGCCTCAGGTCGTCCCAGCCGCCGATTGCGTGCACCGCCTCGTAGCGGATGATCTTCTCGAGGATCGCCGCCGGCGAGGACCAGTCGATGCGGCGCAGCACGAGAAAGCCGCGGTTGAACCAGGAGCCGAACAGGTGGAGGAAATCGCGGTCGAGGACGGAAAGGCCGCGGTCGGCGCGCATGGCCTCGATCAGGTCGGCGCGCATCGCCACCAGCGCCGCCGTCGCGCCGGGCGCGCGGTTCAGCCGGCGGAACAGTTCCTGGCGGCGGGGCTCGGAGGCGTAGTGGACGTCGGCCGCGGCGGCCTCGCCCCCGGTCGCGCTCCAGCGGGCGAACGCATTCTCGACCCGGTCGCGATCGGGGCCGAAGTCTTCGGCGAGCGCGCGGAAGAACGCAGCCTTGTCGTCGTCGCCCAGCGTCCGGTAGCGCCCGAGGATCTCGCCCGCGAGCGCCACGCCCGAGGCTTCGCCGCGCCCGCTGAGCAGCGCGCGGCACATATCGGCGAGCGAGGCGGCGCGGTTCTCCGCGTCGCGCGGCCAGGGACTCAGCTTCAGCACCGAGCGTCCGCGCTCGGCGATCGAGGCGAGGAGGTCCGAGAAGAAGGCGGTGTCCATGTTTGTCCTGCCCCAGCAACCGAAGCGTCCCACCGCAAAAGGGGGACAGCCCGGATTGTCGGCGGCGGGGGCGGACGAATCAAGTCCGCTTTCTGCGCCCTCAGAGCGGCGCTGCGCCGGACAGACGGCTCCACAGCGGCGCGAACTGATGGGTCCAGCCGAGCCAGACCGCGAGCAGGACGCAGCCGAGCAGCGTGAACGCGCCGAGCGCCATGAGAAAGAACCCCAACGCTGCGAGCAGCCTTTGCGCCAGCCCGCGCCGCGGCGCCTCGTCCGCGGCCGAAGCGCGCTCGGCCGCCCTGCCGGCGAGCCCGCGCAGCGGCGCGTGCAACGCCGCCTCGCCGTCGTCCTCCGGGGCCGCGCCCGCGTCGTCGCCGTCGAGCGCGGGCGCGTCGGCCGCCAGCGCCCGCTCGCGCTCGACCAGCCGGCGCGCGACATAGTTGGTGCAGGCCGCGACGATGGTCTCGATCTTCGGGCTCTCGGCGATCGCCACCCGCCCGTACAGCGTGTCCTGGAAGAAGCGGTAGGTGCGGCGGTCGCGCGCCATCTCGATGAAGGCGACCATGTCGAGGAATACGCGCGGCCGGTCGCCCCGGGAAAGCGTCAGGTCGAACAGGTCCACTCCGGGCGGCGCCTGGCGCACCACCTTCTGCAAGGCGCTCTCGAGCAGCGCCAGGCGGCCGAGTTCGATCTCTCTCAAATCCGCAACCGCGTCGGCGCGCTCGGCGTTCTCGATCCGCGCGCGCCGGAGCGCGGAGGCGAGATCGGGCCGCCCGCCAGACTCCGGCTTCTCGTCCATCGCGTCGATTTCCGCAACTCCTCGCGCCGCCGCCCGCCGCATCGAGCGGACGCCGACGCCCGGACCGACGCTATCCCATTCGTTCCGGCGACTCCAAGCCGACCTCGACGAATGCCCACAGGCCCGTTGATCCGGCGGCCCGGATTCCCGATAATCGCGACGGAATGGAGTGCGTGGTCATGGGCGTCGCCGATCTGATCGATTATTCCCCCGAGGTGGCGGAAGCGCGCGCCAAGGGCAGCCCGCTGGTCGCGCTCGAATCGACCATCGTCACCCACGGCATGCCCTATCCGCGCAACGTCGAGACCGCCCAGGCGGTGGAGGACGTGGTGCGCGCCTTCGGCGCGACGCCCGCCACGATCGCGGTGATCAACGGGCGGTTCCGGGTCGGGCTTTCGGCCAAGGAGATCGACGGCCTCGGCCAGCTCAGCGGCGGCGTGGTCAAGGCGTCGCGCCGCGATCTCTCGCCGGTCGCCGCCCGCCGCGGCTCGGCCGGCACGACGGTCGCCGCGACCATGTTCGTCGCCCAGCTCGCCGGCATCGAGATTTTCGCCACCGGCGGCATCGGCGGCGTCCACCGCGGCGCCGTAGAGACCTTCGACATCTCGGCCGACCTCGTGGAACTGTCGCGCACCCGCGTCGCCGTCGTCAGCGCCGGCGCCAAATCCATCCTCGACATCGAGAAGACGCTGGAATTCCTGGAGACCCAGGGCGTGGCGATCGTCGGCTACCGCTGCGACGAGTTTCCCGCTTTCTACGCCCGGTCGTCGGGTTTCCGGATCGAGCATCGCTGCGACGGCCTCGTCGACCTCGCCCGCATGATTCGCCTGCAGCGCGAGATCGGCCCGGGCGGCCTCCTGATCGCCAATCCGGTGCCCGAGGCGCACGCCCTCGAAGAGGCGATGATCGAGGAGCGGATCGCCGAAGCGGTGGCGGAGGCGAAAGAGCAGGGCGTCAGCAAGAAGGAAGCGACGCCGTTCCTGCTCAGACGCGTGGTCGAGCTCACCGGCGGCCGCAGCCTGGAGGCGAACGTCGCGCTGATCAAGAACAACGCGATTCTCGCGGCGCAGCTCGCGGTCGAGCTCGCAAAGGCGCCTTGACGGAGCGCTCGGACGGAGCGCTCGGCGGCCCGTCGCATTTCCTTGATCGAATTGGGGTCGAATGGCGGACCGCCGCGGCGGACCCGGGCTCGCATCAGGATCATTCGCTTGGAGACTTTCCCCGGCCCCGGCCCGATCGTCGAGGCGATCGGCGTCGCCGGCCTGGTCGCTGCGTCCTACGCCTCGACCAACCTCGACAACTTCGTGGTCGTGTCGGCCTATTCGGCGAAATCCGGCTACCGGCCCGTTTACGTCAAGCTGACCTTCGCGCTCGTCTGCCTGACCGTGGTCTGCGTCAGCCTGGCGCTGGCGCGCGCGGCCGACGCGCTGATCGCCGACCAGCTCCGCTATCTCGGCTTCATCCCGATCGGGATCGGCCTCTGGCAGCTCGGCGCGCTCGTGTTCGCAGGGCGCGGCGCAGCCGAGCGGCCGGCCGACGACGAGCCGGCGCGCGTCGGCTGGGCCCTCTATCTCGGGTTCGGGCTGTCGCTGCTCGCCAACTCGAGCGACAGCGTCATCGTTCTCGCGCCGATCTTCGCCGACCTGAGGCTCGCCTTCGTGGTCGTGTGCGCGGTCGCGGCGCTTTCGGTCGCGATCGCGATGAGTTCGCTCGCGACCGTGATCGCGACCAATCCGCTGCTCCGGGCGAAGCTCGAGAAGATCGCCGACCGGGCGCTGCCCTTCCTGCTGATCGCCATCGGCCTGATGATCGTCCTCGACAAGCCCGCGGACCTGTTCGTCCCGTGATCGCCTCCCCGGAGCGCGGAGGAAGGGGGGCGCCGGACGCGCGAACAATTTTCGACGCCCGGCGAGTTCGACCGGTGATCCGACTTTCCCGCCGCCCCGTAGCAAGAGGGCAACAAGCAGCGAGAGGAGTGAGACCCCATGAAAATGTATCAGGAAAGCTCGCCCCAGGAACGGATCGCCTTCTGGCTGATGGTCGGCGTGTCGCTTCTGCCGCTCGTGCCGTACGCGTTCAGTCAATAACGCTCGAGTCCAGTCCTCGCGATCGTCTCCAAGTTCTCGAGGTCGGTCTTGGTCGGCGCCGCGTGGTCTCCACGGATCGGATGCGCGCGTCAAATCTTGCGGAGGCAGGACATCCTGCCTGCGCCTTCGCCTGCGCCAACCGACTGACGATGGCGCCTGGCGTTTCGGTCGCTCCGTCTGACGACCGTCCCGCGCGGGCGGCCGTCCTCCCGTACGAGGTCCCGCCCGTCCCGGCGCTGTCCTGTCGCCGCCCGAACGCGTAAGAGTCCGCAGACCCCGCCGCTCATCGCCCGATCGCGGCCTCTTGCTGACGACCCGCATGGTTTCCTCACCCGCCCATCGCATCCTCGTCATCGGCGACGTGATGACCGACGTCATCGTCCGGCCCGAGGGCGCGCTCGCGAAGGGATCGGACCGGCGCGCAAGAATCCGTTTCGAGCCGGGCGGCTCGGCCGCCAATCAGGCCGCCTGGCTCGCGGCCTTCGGCGTCGCGGTCGATTTCGTCGCCCGCGTCGGCGCGGACGATGTCGAGACCGAGCGGACGCGGCTGGCGGCCGCGGGGGTCACGGCGCATCTCGCCGGCGACCGCGACCGCCCGACCGGCCGGCTGGTGGCGCTGATCGACCCGTCGGGCGAGCGCAGCTTCTTCACCGACCGCGGCGCGAACGAAGCGCTCGCGCCGGCGGATATTTCTGACGCGCTGATCGCGGGCGCGGCGCACGTGCATCTGTCCGGCTACGCCTTCTTCGCCGCATCCCCGCGCGCCGCCGCGCTCGACGTGATCGCGCGGGCCGGGGCGACCCCGATCAGCGTCGATCCCGCCTCGTCGGAATTTTTGCGCGAGGTCGGGGCGGAAAGCTTTCTCGACTGGACGCGCGGCGCGGCGCTGCTGACGCCCAACGCCGACGAGGCCGAAGTCCTGACCGGGACGCGCGATCCCGAGGCGCAGTGCGCCCGCCTCGCCGCACGCTACCGGCTGGTCGTGATCAAGCGCGGCGCCGCGGGCTGCGTCGCGGCCGAGGGCGCGCGGCGCTGGCGCGTCGAGGCGCCCGCGGTGGAGGCGGTCGACACCACCGGCGCCGGCGACGCCTTCGCCGCCGCCTTCCTCGCCGCGCGCCTGGACGGCGTCGAGGTGGAGGTCGCCTTGAACCGCGCCGTCACGGCGGGGTCGAAGGCGGCGACGCGGGTCGGGGGGAGGCCGGAGGGGCGGCGCTGACCTCTCCGTGATGACCGGCCGCGCTTCCCGTCAGGGCGGCGCTTTCCATCTTCGCCGCAGCTGATGGGATCTTTCACCTTGCGTGATAGACTTGAATACTCGTGTGGCTGTTCCTATTTCCAGCAGGAACGAGCTTGCGAAGACAAACTTGTTTCGGCATTGATCACGATCAGTATTTCGCAGGCCGGCCGTTACACCTCTCGAATCCGGAGCTTTCCATGTCCATCCGTCCCGTCAAGCGCGTCGCCCTCAGCCGCCCCACCATGGAGGGCGCGGGGGTCAAGCTGCGCCGCGCCTTCGGCTTCGGCGACACCTCCGACTTCGATCCGTTCCTGATGATGGACGATTTTCGCGGCGATCAGCCCGCCGACTATCGCGCCGGCTTTCCCTGGCATCCGCACCGCGGCATCGAAACGATCACCTACGTGCTCGCCGGCGACGTCGAGCATCAGGACAGCCTCGGCAACAAGGGCAGGCTCGGGGCGGGCGACGTCCAGTGGATGACCGCGGGCCGCGGCATCCTGCATCAGGAAATGCCGTCGGGCGACGCGAAGGGCCGCATGCACGGCTTCCAGCTGTGGGCGAACCTGCCGGCAAAGCTCAAGATGACCGCGCCGCGCTACCAGGACGTCGGCTCGGCCGAGATCCCGGAGGTCACCGACGACGACGGCACGACGGTGCGGGTGATCTGCGGCGAGTTCTGGGGCAAGACCGGCCCCGTCGACGGCGTCGCCGCCGAGCCGCGCTACCTCGACGTGTCCGTTCCGGCCGGGAAAAAGAAGCGCCTGAAGGTCGAGGACTATCGTCAGGCCTTCGCCTATGTGTTCGAGGGGTCGGCCGACTTCGCTGACGCCTCCGAACCATTCGGGGTGCTGCGCGAGACCGAGGTCGGCGGCCGCGACGTTCTGGTGCGCGATTCGGTCGGCAACCGCTCGCTGGTCGTGTTCGGCGCCGGCGACGAGATCGTCGTCCAGGCGGGCGAAGAGGGCGTGCGCTTCCTGCTCGTCTCAGGCCGGCCGTTGCGCGAGCCGATCGCCTGGCACGGGCCGATCGTGATGAACACCGACGCGGAAATCCGTCAGGCGATGATGGACCTGCGCGACGGATCGTTCATCCGGCGCTGAGCCGGGCGAATTTGCTGTGAATTGGCGAGGTCCGGCGTGGCCGGGCCTCGCTGCGGCGCGGTATGATCGGGCGTTTCGAAGACGCCGAGGACGCGATGAAGAAGCCCGCCGCCAAGCCTAGGAAGCCCGCCGCCAAGAGCCGGAAGAAGCGCGCGGGTCCGCTCGACACGATGTTTTCGGGCGTCGACATGGACGCGCTGCGCTTGCTGATGGAGTCCCTGCCGGTTGAAGACCGGTCGGTCGCGGACATGATCGAGCCGTTCCTGTCCGCCGACCCGACTTCGGTCGAGGAGATGCCCGAGGGCGAAGCGATTTCCGAACTCGCCGAAGAGCTGGATCGGTTGCGCGTCGACGCCAACGGCGGCGATCCGCGCGCCCGCGCGGCGCTGAGCCGCGCCCGGGGCATGATCGACGAGGCGGCCGCGCAGGACGCCATCCATCCGGGAATCCTGATGATTCTCGGCCGGGCGTTCGAGGGCGCCCACGTCGACATCGGCGACGCGGCGCGCGCCTCGATGGGCCGGATGGTCGCGCACGGCGTGTTGCGCGAGCCGGGAGACGAAGCCTATCGCGACCTCCTGAACAATCTCGTCGCCGACGATTTCACCCTGCACGAGGAGATCCGCTGCCTGTCGGCGATCTTTCCGGCCGATTATCGCGCTCGCCTCGTCGAGGGCTTCGCCGCCGACGCCGACGAAGCGGCGCGCCGGAGCGCGGTCGGTTTCCTGCTCGACCCGGACGATACGACCGCGCTGGCGGCGCTTCGCGGACTGGCCGCCGCCGCCGCGGGCGGCGGCCTCGACGCCGTCGCCCGGCGAAGGATCGCGCTGATCCGTCCCTGGCTGACGGCGGCCCGGCGCGACGCGGTGGACCGCGCCTTCCCGGCGGACCTTGCCGCCGGCGCGCCCGTTTCCGCCTCGATCGTCGGCGCGAGCGCATCGGCCTGCGACGGTTCGGGCGCATCGAGCCTGATTGCGACGGTCAAGCGCGGCGCGCGGTTCGACGTCGTCGCGGTGATGGCCAAGCCGTCGGGAGTGGCCGACTCCTATGTCATGGAGAAGCTCACCCGGAAGGAGGTCGAGGCGGTACAACAAGGCGCGCGCGGCGCCACGCCGTCGGCCGACACCCCTCTGGAACCGTGGCTTCGCCTGGTCCGGCTGGCGCTGGGGCGCAATCGCGCCGGCGACACGCCGCCGCCGTTCGAGTTCGTCCGCGCCGTCGAGGCGCTCGGGCTCGGGGCTCTCGTCCCGGACGAGACGACGCCGGCCGACATCATCGGGTCGCTTCTCGCCGACTTCCCGGACCGCGACGACCCGGCGGCGATCGAGCAGGCGCACGAATCGGTGTTGGAGATGGATGCGGCGGACAACTGGTTCGAGGCCGGCGAGGCGGTCGAGGCCGTCCTGCGCCCGGCCGCCGACATCGGCGCCGGCGCGCGGGCGCTGCTCGAGCATCATCTGCCGAAGCGGCGCGCCTTCTGGGCGAGCCAATGCGCCCTGACCGCCCTGGCGCTCAAGGAGGCGACGCGGCCCGAGCCGTGGCGCGAGCTGGCGCTGGTCGGCCGGGACGTCCTCGGCGACGCGCCGCTCTCCGACATCCCGCTGATGGTCCAGATCGCCGAGCGCAGCGCCGCGGCCTTTTTCGCTTACGGCGCGTGACGGCGCCGCGCTCCCGGTCTCACCGCGCCGGCCTGATCATCCGCGTCATGATATCGTCCTTCACCACGAAGCGATGCCAGAGCGCGCCGACGAGATGGAGCGCGACCAGCACGAGCAGGACCGGCCGCATCATCAGGTGGTGCAGGCCCGCCACGCCCGGCAGCCAGAACCAGGCGACGAGCCCCGCGAGCGCGCCGCCGATCAGGTCGAGATAGAGCCCGACATGGACGGCGCTCGCCAGCCATTGCAGCGCGGGATGCTGCTCGGGCTGCGGCGGCGCGCCTCGGGAGCGGCGAATCCCGAGCCGCCAGACCATCAGGAGCAGGACCGCGGCGCCGACGACGACGTGGATCGTCGCCCAGCCCGGGTTGACTGCGGCCGGAGGGCCGCCGTGGGCGGCGCGGAACAGGTCGGTCATCCGGTCGCCGGTGAACCACTGGTAGGCCACCAGAACGAAGACGAGCCAGTGCAGCGCGATCTGGCGAAAGCTGTAGCCGCTCGAAACCGCCGTCATCACAATCCCCTCTGCTGCAAGGCCTCGGCATAGACGGCCAATGTGTCGCCCGTCATGCGCATCGCCGAGTAGAACGTCGCCGTTCGTTCGCGCGACCGGCGCCGCGTCGCCTCGCGCGCCGAGGCGCCGAGGGTCAACGCCGTCTCGATCGCCTCGGCGAGCGCGCCGGCGTCGCCGGGAGGGACGAGCCAGCCGGTCCGCTGCTCGGGCGGCGCGTGCGGCGGCGCGAACACGACTTCCGACGCCGCGCCGACGTCGGCGACGATGACGAGCGCCCCGGCGGCGGCGGCCTCGATCACGGCGCGCGTCACGCCGTCAGCGTCGCGGGTCGGAAACGCCACGACGCTCGCGGCGACGAAGGCGGCGGGCCGGTCGACCTCGGCCCCGAGACGAACCACCGCGTCCTTGACCCCGCGGCGGACGGCGAGCTGGTCGAGTTCGCGCCCGACCGAGGGCTTTTGCCCTTCGCCCGCCAGCACCCAGCGGAGATCCTCCAGGCCCCGGCCCGCCAGCAGCGCCGCCGCCTCGACCATCAGCGCCTGCCCACGCCCCGGCGCGAGCCGGCCCGGCGCGAGCACCACCCGTTCGTGCGACGCGACGCCCCAGCGTTCGCGCGCCTTGCCGACGCGCTGGCGGCTGATGGCCTCGGGGGAGAAGCGGGCCACATCGAGACCCGGCCGAACCAGTCTCAGCCGCGGCGCGGCGGCGGGAAACATCGCGAGGACGCGCCCGGCGGCGTAGTCGGAGGCCGCCACCACCAGATCGCCCTCGGCGATCGCCGATTCGAATCGCGTGCGCGGCGGCGCCGTCGGGCCCTCGCCGGGAATGGAGGTCACCAGCGCGCGCCCGAGCGTCCGGGCGGCGCCGAGCGCCACCCAGGCGGCGGAGCGCGAACGGGCGTGGACGAGGTCGACCCGCTCGGCCGCGAGGATTCTCGCCAGCCGCCGGACGTTGAGCATCATGGAAATCGGATTTTCGCTCGAGGCGGGAAACGGCACGTGCAGCGCGCCGACCGCCTGGGCTTCGCTGGCGAGCTCGTCCCGCTCGGAGAGGACGAGCGCGCGGGCGCCGGCTTCGACCAGCGCCTCCGCAACCGCCACCGTCGCGCGCCGATCGGCGCCGGCGGAGGCGGGCGAGGCGATCTGCATGATCGTGCGGCCCGCGAGCGGGGCGTCGGCGCCGCGCCCGAAGGGGGAGAACGGCTCGCCGTTCACGCGCGGCTTCGCTCGGGCGCGCCGGCGCGATAGAGAGAGACGCGGGCGCACAGGGCGGCAGGGCCCGTGACCAAGCGCGGCGCCGCAAGGACGATGAGCGACGTGTCGAACCAAGAGCCGAAGGTTTTCACAGTCGGGATCCCCCCGTATCAACGGGGTATCGCCTTTCGCCGGCGCGCGCCAGCGGGAAACGGGCGGCCGGGCCTCGTCTGGCTCGGCGGCTATCGCTCGGACATGGACTCGACCAAGGCGAGCGCGCTCGACGCCGAGGCGGAGAGGCTCGGCCTCGGCCTCCTGCGCTTCGACTATTCCGGTCACGGCCTTTCGGAGGGGCGGCTCGCGGACGGGACGATCTCGCGCTGGCTCGAGGAGACGCTGGCGATCGTCCGGGCCGAGACTCTTGGGCCGCAAATCGTCTTCGGCTCGTCGATGGGCGGCTATCTCGCGCTGCTGATGGCGCGCGCCCTGGCCGAAACGGGCGAGAGCGGGCGCCTCGCCGGCCTCGTCCTGATCGCCCCCGCGGTGGATTTCACCGAGGCGCTGATCTGGGCGAGGGCGCCGGAGGAGGCGCGGCGCATGATCATGGCAACGGGCGCGTGGCGGCCGCCGTCGGCTTATTCCGGGGAGCCCGACGTCTTCACCCGCGCTCTCATCGAGGACGGACGCAGGCACCTGCTGTTCGGCGGCATGATCCGCACCCATTGCCCGGTCGCAGTGCTTCAGGGGATGCAGGACGACGCCGTCCCCTACGGCCATGCGCTGGCGCTGATGGAGCGATTGGGCGGCGACCCGGCGACCCTGACCCTGATCAAGGACGGCGACCACCGACTGTCGCGCCCGCAGGACCTCGCGCTGCTGTTCGGGGCGCTTCAGCGGATGCTCGATCAGCCGGCGGGCGAGACCCGCTTGCCGGACTCTAGACTGGCCGCACGGCGCCGCAAACCCCCGGAGATCGCATGGACTTCTCCCGTTTCGTCGCCTCCGGCGCGGCCGCGCTCGCCGAAGGCGCGGTGATCGAACGGGTGCGGCGCGACCCGCTGCTCGCTCTCGATCCGCACATTCTCAACGGCGGCCTCGTCTACGACGCGGCCGGCCGCGCGCAATTGGCCGCAATTCATGGCGGCTACATCGGATCGGCGCGCGCAGCCGGACTGCCGGTCCTCGTCTTCACCGACACCTGGCGATGCTCACGGCGGAGAGTCGAAGCGTCGCGGTTCGCGGGACGGCCGGTCAACCCGGACAACGCCCGCTTTCTCTGCGCGCTCAGGGACACTTTCGGCGAAGGGCCGCCGATCTTCGTGGGCGGCCTGGTCGGTCCCTCCGGCGACGCCTACAAGCCCGAGGACAGTCTCGACCGCCGCGCCGCGCGCGACTTCCACGCGCCCCAGGTCGATGCGCTCGCCTCCGCCGACGTCGATTTCCTGCACCTGGCGACGGCGCCGAACGTCGAGGAGGCGCTCGGCGTCGCCGACGCGATGGCCGCCACCGGCCTGCCCTACCTGATCAGCTTCGTGATCCGGCGAACCGGCGTCGTGCTCGACGGAACGCCGCTCGGGCTGGCGATGGAGCGAATCGACGCCGCGGCGCCCCGGCGGCCCGCCGGCTTTTCGGTCAACTGCGTCCACGCCCGGGTGCTGGAGACGGCGCTCGAGGCCGTCACGGCCGCGCATCCGGACGCCTGTGGGCGCCTCCTGACCTTTCAGGCCAACGCCGCCGACCGTGAGGTCGAAGAGCTGGACGGCAGCGAGGACCTCGTCACCGAGCCGGCCGCCGACTTCGCCGCCGATGTCGAGCGCCTGCGGCGCCGATTCGGCCTGCGCGTCCTCGGCGGCTGCTGCGGAACCGAAGGCGGACACATCGAAGCGCTCGCGAGGCGACTCGCCTGCGACGCCCCCGAGTGACGAAATCTTGCGCAGCGCGCGGCGGAATCGGCGTGGTGTGGGTCGCAAGCGAGCGTCGGCGCGACGGGCGGGATCAGGAAACCGTGAAAAAGACACATTTCGCGAGCATCAAGCGGCATCGATTTTTGGCTCAATGCCTCGGCCCGCCCTGCGTGGCTCACGACACAAGCTCCGGACATCGATACATCAGTGCGAACGATCGCGTTCGCTCGGCGCGGTTCTTATCGTCGCGAAGGGAAATTCATGCTTATTGGAACTGTCAAATGGTTCAACCCCCAGAAGGGCTTCGGCTTCATTCAGCCTGACAACGGCGGAGCGGACGTGTTCGTCCACATCAGCGCTGTCGAGCGCGCCGGACTGGGGACGTTGAACGAGGGTCAGAGAGTCTCGTTCCAGTTGACGACGGACCCCCGCAAGGGCAAGTCGTCGGCGGACAATCTCAAGCTGGCTTGAGATTTCCGATCGGCCTCGCAGGCTGTCCTTTGCGAGCATAATAAACAAACTGGCCGCGCGCGACGACGAGAAGGCTCTCAGGCTTTATCGCCAGGAGGTCTCGTTTTCTGCGCGCAGCCTTGCTTTTTGCGGCTTCCGCCGTCAGCACATGGAGTTCGCCCTTGCAGGTCCTCGTCCGCGACAACAATGTCGATCAGGCTCTTCGCGTCCTGAAGAAGAAACTGCAGCGCGAAGGCGTGTTGCGGGAATTGAAGCTGAGGCGCCATTACGAAAAGCCGTCGGAAAAGGCGGTGCGCGAAAAGGCCGAGGCCATCCGCCGGGCGCGCAAGCTCGCGCGCAAGCAGGCGATTCGCGAAGGTCTGATCGCCGCGCCGAAGAAGAAGATTCTGCCCCCCAGGCCGGGTGGGCGAGGCCCCTCCACCTACCAGGGCCCCGACGCCAATCGCACTGGCCCCGAGACGCCGCCGTCGTTCCGCTGACCCCGATGGTTCGTTGAAGCCCCGATCCGCCTCCGCGGCGGGGACGAGACGACGACCCGCCTTCACGAAGGTTTTGGCGATGGGGTCGCCCGGGGCGGTGCTGCGGCGCCGCCCGCGCCGATTTTCACCGATCGCATGGCCGCCAATGTGGGCGCGTTAGCGCCCTCAAGCGCATTCGTCTGGATCGCCGCCTTGCGCGGCGCTGCGCGGATGGGGGTCTGCCGGCCGGTTCCGGCGCCGCGCTTCACGTCGCCCCGTAGCGGTGCAGGCTCGCCCCGTGCGCCTTGAGCCACGCCTCGGCCCGGTCCACGTCGGGCGAAACGCGACCGACCAACGTCCAGAATTTTTGCGAGTGGTTCATGTGCAGCATGTGCGCGACCTCGTGGGCGGCGAGATAGTCGAGCACGTAGGGCGGCGCGAGGACGAGCCGCCAGGAGAAGCTGAGCCGCCCCGTCGACGAGCAGGAGCCCCAGCGGCTGACCGTATCGCGCACGGAAATCCGCGTCGGCCGCACGCCGATCGCCGCGGCGTGGCGGGCGACGGCCGCCTCGATGTCCTTGCGCGCTTCCCCCTTGAGGAAGTCGCCGACCCGCCGCGCCACGTGCGGCCGCTCGCCGGCGACGCAGATCATGGGCCC
Organism: Roseiarcus fermentans; assembly: GCF_003315135.1. Classification (GTDB taxonomy): domain Bacteria; phylum Pseudomonadota; class Alphaproteobacteria; order Rhizobiales; family Beijerinckiaceae; genus Roseiarcus; species Roseiarcus fermentans. Next base: position 31,663 of record NZ_QNRK01000008.1, on the reverse strand, counting down.
GCGCGCGCCCGCCTCGACCCAGACGACCCCGCGCGCGCCCGGCCGATGGACGATGGTGTGGTCGACGCCGCGCAGCGGCGCCTTGGCGTCGGGCTCGAACGGGACCGGCCGCGGCAGGCGGGCGAGCCGTACGCCGATCCACGCCGTGTGGCGCTCGGCGAACTCGCGCGCCGCCTTCATCGACGCGCGCGCCGGCATGGTGAGCAGCACATCGCGGCTCGCCGAGCGCACCCGCAGCGTGAACCGGCGCGACCGCGCCGAGCGGTTGATTTCGATGCGATAGATCTCGCCGTCATGGGCGAGGTCGAGATGCGCGGGTTCGGGCCCGCGATCGAACAGCCGCAACACTCCGCCCATGGCCATCGTCAGCGCCGCACGTCCTCTCGCCCCGCCCGATTCGGAGTCTAGCAGAACTGCGGCGTCCGCAGGCGCGATCCGCGCGCGACGAGCGCGGCTACAGCAGCCGCCATGCGAGCGGCGGCGCGGGCTTGAGCAGCGTCGGCAGGCCGGCCGCGACCAGCGCCACCGCATCGGCCACGCGCGCGACCGCCGCGTTTGTCCGCCCTTGCGCGTCGCGGAACCGTCGCCCGATCGGCGTCGTCGGCACGAGCCCGTATCCGACCTCGTTGGAGACGAAGATCGCCGGGCCGGCGAGCGCCGGGATCGCGCCGACGAGCCGGGCGACCTCGGCCTCGACGTCGCGGCCGGAAAGCATCACGTTGGTCAGCCACAGGGTCAGGCAGTCGACGAGCGCCACCCGGCCCGGCCGCGTTTCCGCGGCGAGCGCCTCGACGAGGTCGAGAGGCTCCTCGCGGGTGCTCCACCCGGCTCCGCGGTCCGCCCTGTGGCGCGCGATGCGCTCCGCCATCTCGTCGTCGCTCGCCGTCGCGGTCGCGAGGTAGAGCCGCTCGGGCGCGGCCGATTCGGCGAGCGCCTGGGCATAGGCGCTCTTGCCCGAGCGCGCTCCGCCGAGCACGAGAACGGCGCGCGCGCCGACGTCGATGGCCTGCATGATCCTACCCCTGAAAACCGACCGGGCGCGTGCCCGGGCCGCACACGAGAAACCGCTCGGCCGGCATCCACCACACCTCGTCCGGATGGAACCGCTCGATCGCGCCCCAGTCGAATCCGCAGTGCTGATGTTCGAGCCAGACGACGCGCCCTGCGTGCTGTAACAGCATCGGCGCGAAATGCGCGCCGGTGAACGAATCGCCGAGGATCATCACGGTCGGCCCGGGCCGGCCGGAGCTCTCGGAAAAGTCCTCCCACCATTTCGCGGTCAGCAGGTCCTTCGGACCGTCCGTCAGCTTCAGCTCCTCGACAGTCTCCGACACGCCGTCCTGGACCCCGAGCATGCGCGCCAGATCGCCGCCCGTCTTGAGCGACGGCGGCGCGAGCGCGGTCGCCGGATCGAGCTTCCAATCGGGATGGCCGTCGGCTTCGACCACGGCGTTGAAGGCCGCCAGCGCGCCGCGCGGCGTCCAGTGGGTGTCGTGCCGGTAATAGGCCGGCCCTTCCGTCCGCGCCCTCGCCATCACCGGCCGGAGGTCGACCGTGCGCACGCCTCGTTCGGCGAGGCCCTGCAGGAAGAGGTCGTATTCCGTCTTCCGCCCGTGATTCTGCGCCCAGTCCGGCAGGGCTTCCTGATAGACGGTCGAGCCGTTCGGCGGCGGCGCGACGAGGAAGCGCACGCCGCGCTTCCCGAGCGCCGCGTTCATGGCCGCAACGAGATCGACGGAGGCCGCGACGCGCTCGTCGCGCAGCACGAGCCCGGCGCTCTGCCGCACCGCCTCCTCGCCGAGATAGAACATCCGGCCGTCGCGGCCGACCAGCACCCCGTCGGACCCCGACCCGAGCATCGGCTTCGTCAGCTCCTTGTTGGCGCGGATCAGCGCCTGGCGAAGGCCGAAATGGTCCTTGAGCCAGGCGTCGACCGCCGCGGGCAGCGCCGTCAGCCGGGCTGCGCTCGTGGGCCACCCGGGCGCCGGCGCGAGCCTGCGCCCTTCCTTCATCACGCTCGCCGGACTGTCCGGCGCCACGAGGCCGACGACGAGGGGCGCCGCGATCAGGATCGCGGCGAGAAGCGCGAAATAACGGCGCCGTGGCGCGATCAACCCTGTCGTCACCGCGGCAGTCCGACCGGCCACAAGCCCGGCTTGCAGTTCATGAACCGCTCGGTCGGCATCCACCACACCTCGTCGGGGCGATAGACGTCGATCCACTTCCAGTCGAAGCCGCAGCGCTGGTGGTTGATCCAGATCGCCCGCCCCACATGCTGCATCAGCATGGTGGTGAAGAGGTCGGTGGTGAACGAATCGCCGATCACCAGGATCGTCGGTCCCGGCCTGCCGGAGACCTGGACGTGATCGGGCATCGGCCGCGGCGACAGCTCCGCCTCGCGCGTTCCGGCGGACAGGTTGAGCTCGTTCGTCGGCTCGCTCAAGCCCTGCTCCACGCCGAAATACCGCGCCACATCGAGGTGGGTGCGGCGGGTCTCCGGCCCGAGCGAGGTCGCCGGGTCGATCCTCCAGTCGGGATGGCCGTCGGCCTCCGCCACCGCGTTGAACCCCGCGATCGCGCCGGCCGCCGTCCAGTGCGAATCGTAGAAGAAGTAAGCCTTGCCGGCCGCCTTGGCGGCGGCGAGCGGCGGCCTCAGGTCGACCGCCTGGATTCCGCGCGCGGCGAGATCGGCGAGATAGAGGTCGTATTCGGTGCGCCGGCCTTTGTTCTGCGCCCAGACCGGCAGGTCGTCGTTGTAGACGGTCGCCGAGTTCGGCGGCGAGGCGAAGAGGAACTTGATTCCGCGCGCCTTCAGCTCGTCGCGCATCCGCGCCAGCATGTCGACCGTCTCGGCGATCCGCTGGTCGCGGACGACGAGGCCCGCGCTCTGCCGGACGAGGTCGTCGCCCTGATAGAACATCCGCCCGTCGCGGCCCATCAGCAAGTCGGCGTTGCCGAAGCCGAGCATCGGCTTGGTCAGATCGTGGTGCAGCTGGATCATCGCGTGGCGCAGGCCGAAATGATCCTTGAGGAAGGCGTCGGTCGCGGCGGGAAGATCCTGCCAGTCGGCGAGGCCGCGCGGCGCTGCGGGCGGGGGCGCGAGCCGCCGTCCCTCGCGCTCGACCAGCGCCGGACTGTCGGGCGCGACGAGGCCGACGACGAGCGGGGCCGCCAGCAACAGGAAGGCGAGCGCGGCGAACCAGCGCCGGCGGCGGGGCATCAGGCCGGGGCGCGCCGCGGCCTTGCTGTGCGCGGGCGCCGACGCCGCGGCGATGGTTTCGGTCATCGCTTCAGAACTTGAAGTAGAGGAACGGGCTGTAGGCGCCCGCCGCCACCGTGATCATCGACACGATCAGCAGCGCGAACGTCCAGCCGGCGTCGGCGGCCGCTCTCAGCAGGGCCGGCGCCGCGATCCTCGGGCGGAAACGCGGCAGGACCGCGATCAGGCAGCCGATCGCCAGCATGGTCACCGCACGGTCGCTGAGCGCGTCGTGCATGTCGAAGCTGACGTCGCCCCAGCCGTTGAAGCCGAGAAGGCTGGCGAAATAATCCCCGGCGGTCGTGAGATCGGCGGCGCGGAACAGGACCCAGCCGCCCATGACGGCGAGCAGCGCGTAAGCCCATCGCAGCGCCACGGGCAGGCGCGCGAGCCGGGCCTTGAGCCCGAGCCGCTCGACGACCAGAAAGGCGCCGTGCCAGACGCCCCACAGGACGAAGGTCCAGTTGGCGCCGTGCCAGACCCCGCACAGCACGAACACGGTGACGAGGTTGCGATAGGTCGCGAGATCGGAGCCGCGGTTGCCGCCGAGCGGGACATAGAGGTAGTCGCGCAGCCACGACGACAGCGACATGTGCCAGCGCCGCCAGAACTCGGTGATCGACAGCGCGGTGTAGGGCAGATTGAAATTGCGCGGAAAGGTGAAGCCGAGCACGATTCCGAGCCCGATCGCCATGTTCGAATAGCCGGCGAAGTCGAAGTAGATCTGGATCGTGTAGGAGAGGAGGCCGATCCAGGCCTCGGGCGCCGTCCGGTGGGGCGCGTGGTCGAAGGCGACCGCGACCAGCGGCGCCACCAGGTCGGCGATCAGAACTTTTTGCGCAAGGCCGATGATGAAGATGCGCGCGCCGGCGGATGCGCGCCCGAGCGTCTGCCGGCGCCGGTCGAGCTGCCGCGCCACCGTCTTGTAGCGGACGATCGGCCCGGCGACGAGCTGGGGAAAGAGCGAGATGTAGAGCGCGACGTCGACGGGATCGCGGTTGGCGCCGAAGCGGCGGCGGTAGACGTCGATGACGTAGCTCAGGCAGTGGAAGGTGAAGAACGAGATGCCGAGCGGCAGCTCGATGTTGGTCTGGCCGAAGTCGAGCCCGAGGGGTTTCAGAGCGGCGGCGAAATTCGCGGTAACGAAATTGGCGTATTTGAACAGGCCGAGCACCAGCAGGTTGCCGGCGACGGCGGCGGCCAGCGCCCACTTGCGGCTTTCGCCGGCGCGCGCGTCGATCAGAAGCGCCGCGCCGTAATTGAAGGCGATCGAGAACAGCAGGATCAGGAGGAAGCGCGGCTCGCCCCAGGCGTAGAACACCAGCGAGAACATCAGCGTGACGACGTTCTTGGCCGCAACCGTCGGGGTCAGCACGTAAGCGGCGAGGAAGATCGGCAGAAAATAAAACAGAAATGTTACGGACGAAAACACCATGCCTGATCGCCTTCGCTGCCTGGCCTCCCCTCTCGCCGCGGTGCGAGCCGGAGGCCATGCGTCGCTTGCTCGCTTCGGGGAGGACGGACGCCCGCACGGGGTCGGCGACGCCTATAGCCTCCCCGGGCGCGGGCGGCAACGCTGCGTGAGACTCGCGAGGCGTCCCCTCATCCGGCCGGCGATCGCGGGCCGCTTTCGGGATCCCCCCTCCTCCGCCGGGCGAGGGCGCCGCCGAAGGCGACGGACGAGAGGTCGAGGCGATCCTCGGTGCGTCGCGGCTCAGTCCCACGCAACCCGCAACGCTTCGAGCCCACGGAAATGATACGCGTCCCGGCAGCGCGGGCGCTCGGCGAGGCGCAGCCCGGGAAGGCGCTCGAACAGAATCGGCAGGGCGATCGTCATTTCGAGACGCGCCAGCGGCGCGCCGACGCAGAAGTGGAGGCCCGCGCCGAAGGTCACGTGCGGGTTGGGATCGCGCACCGGTTCGAACGCGTCCGGGTCGGGAAAGCGCGCGGGGTCGCGGTTGGCGGCGCCGAGCAGGAGCCCGATCTTGTCGCCCTGCCTCAGCGACACGCCGTAGGCCTCGACGTCCTCGAGCGCGTAGCGGGTGAAGAGGTGCAGCGGCGGGTCGATGCGCAGCAGCTCCTCGACGGTCGCGGCCGTCGTTGTCGCGTCGGCGAACAGCGCGCGCGGGTCGAGGTTGCGATCGAGGATGGTCCGGACCGCGTTGCCGATGGCGTGCACCGTCGCCTCGTGGCCGGCGTTGAGCAGGAGGATGCAGGTGGTGACGAGTTCCTCCTCGCTGAGCCTGCCCTCCTCGCTTTCGGCGACGAGAAGCTGGCTGATCAGGTCGTCGCGAAGGTCGGCGCGCCGGGCCTTGGCGTAGCCGCGCATGAAGTCGGCGAATCTTTGCGCCGCGGCGGCGGCGGCGATCTCGACGTCGCGGGTCACCCCGAACTGGTACATCGCCACCATCCGGTGCGACCAGTTGAGCAGTTGCGGGCCCATCGCGCGCGGCACGCCCAAGAGGTCGGTGATGATCGCGACTGGAATGGGGGTCGCGAAAGCCTCGATCAGCTCGGCCGCGCCGTCGCCGCGCAGGGCGTCGATCCGCTCGCGGGCGAGACTTGCGATGCGCGGGGCGAGCTTTTCCGCCTGGCGCGACACGAAGGCGCGATTGATCAGATTTTTCAGCCGCGTGTGCCCGGGCGGCTCCATCTCCAGCAGCGAATGGCGCTCGAGCGCGTCGAACGGCGCGAGATGCCGTTTCGGCGCCGGCCAGCCGAGCCGCTCGCGACTCATCAGGTGCAGGATCTGGCGGCCGAAGCGCTTTTCGCGCAGCAGGGCGGAGACGTCGTCGTGTGCGGCAAAGCACCAGAAGCCGTAGTCCTCCCAGAAGAACGCCGGCGCCGCGGCGCGGATCGCGGCATAGGCCGGATAGGGATCGTCGGTGAAGACGGGATCGCGCGGGTCGAGGCGGAGGCGACGGGATTGCGGGTCGATAGCGATGCTCATGCCGCGAAGCGCTTCCATGAGATTGGCCGGTTCGACGACACACTCGGCCCCCTCAGTCGGCCAGCCCCATCACGAACGCCAGAGCGACGTTGAGGCGCCTGATGTCGACTTCGTCCAGGCGGCCGACCGGCTGTCCCACCCGGTTCCGCCGCACAGTCACGGGTTTGTCCGCCATGATCTGCGAGCGCGCCCGCAAGCCGTTTCCCTTGTTCGGCTCGATCGTCACCCGAAAGTCGGGCGCCTCGACGAGTTCCGACGTCATCTGACAGATCACCACCGACGCGTGGGTCTTTGGAAACGCGTCAGTCTGCACGATCACCGCCGGCCTCGGTTTGCCATAATCGCCGGCGGCCGCAACGATCACGACGTCACCGCGCTTCATCGTCGTCGGAGCGCGCGGGCCCGTCGAACTCCGAGACCCGTTCGATCCAGGCCAGCGCATCGTCTTCGTCGACTGGAGAGAGGCGCGCGACCTGAGCGGCAACCCGCGCGCGCACCGATTGCGAGCGCGGGTCGGGCACGACGAGACGCAGTTCACGCAGGCCCTGCACGCGCCGTCGCCCTCGCATCGTCTTCATTCTCTCGGCAGGCGCCGTCATTTCGTACGCTCCTGTCTCGCGCCGCCAGCGTAACGCGTTACATCCCCGCCGACAACAGAGCAGGCGCCCCATCGGCTTCGCCCTTGGTCGAAGGCGGGCGGTCGCCTCCTCCGCTACCCGAGCGGATAGGCCGCCTCGACGACGTAGGGGCCGCCGCCGACGCTGTCGCGCGAGGAGAACAACACGAAGCGCGCAGCCGTGAACCCGTCGACCGCCAGCGCGCCGCGCGCGGCGAGGTACTCGGCGACCGCACGCGGCTTGACGCGGCGCAAACGCGCGAGCGTCACGTGCGGCGTGTAGTTTCGCGTCTCGGGCGGCACGCCGATGCGGCGCATCCGCCGCTCCTGTTCGGCCTGAAGCTCGACCAGCGCCGGGTCGGGCGTCACCCGCACGACCAGGGCGCGCGGCTTGTCGCCGCCGAACCACGACAGGCCGTCGAAGCGCACGTCGACCGGCGGGCGGCGAATCTCGTTCAGCGTCTCGGCGATGTCGCGGGCGACGCCCGCGTCCACGTCGCCGACGAAGCGCAGGGTGATGTGGTAGTCGGCGGGCCCGATCCAGCGCGCGCCGGGAACGCCGCCGCGCGCCAGCGCCACCGCGCCGGCGACGGCGTCCGGCAGTTCCAGTCCGGTGAACAGGCGCGGCATCTCGAACCCACTCGACTTGCGTCCCGCTCGGGACGCGAGAGGCGATCAGGGAGTCCTTGATACCACCGACGTCAAGGGGACGCTGGCGAGTTGCGGCGAAATCATCCGGATCGGAGACTCCTCCTTGCGGGCGCGCCGATAAAGATCGGGTACGATGAATCCGCACAGAAACCCCAGGGAGGATGACACCGCGAGTGGCAGCCAGGGCGGCGCCCGTCCCTCGGTCGCCGGGGTCAGGGCGAGAAGTTGGACGCAGATGAACATGGCGAAGCTCATGACGACCGCGCACAGGACGCCATCGGCGAGGCGCCGCGCCCACCCCTGGCCGAGGCGAAGATCGAGGTCGCACAGGACCGCGATCGACAGGCTGGTCGCAAACGCCAACGGCGCCATCGGGGAGAGCGGATAGTCGGAGAAATCGACTTCGGCCGCGATCGCCTGATGCGCCATCGCAATCGCCGTTCGTTCGACAAGGAAGGAAAGGACGCCGGCCACAAACGCCCACTCGAGCCACTGAAGATAGGGCAGCGTCGCGGCGCGGGGCTTGCCCTTCCGCAATTTGGGCAGGACCGCGGTCAGGACGCCGATCGTCCGCGTGGCGCCGATCAGGATCGCGATCATCGGAAGCGGCAACGCCGACGGGCCGTGCGGAAGCGCAATGGCCACAATCGCGAGCATTGCCACGGTCATGAGGAAGCCCATGAAGAGAATCGGTCCGACGTCGAGACGCAGATAGGCCTCCTCTGCGGGAAAATAGCCCATGGATTGCAATCTGCTGTCGATCCGGGATTCAGACGGCTCGACGATGAGCAACGTTTGCGCCAGGAACTCCGTCATCTGACGATGAATTTTGTTGCCTATCTCGCTGTAGTATTTTTCCGCCTCCTTGAGGGCGCCCTGTCCAGCCGCGCCGTCCAGGCGCGACAGCTTCTCGAACAGAACGAAGAACGCCTGCGATTCTGCCACGTAAACCTTGAAGTTTGTTTCGATCGAATCCCAGGCGCGCTGGCGGTATCGAAACGGTTCGATATAGGCAGGCAGTTTCGCCAGATCGTGCAGTTCACGAAAAAGTCGAACGGTGCGGGTGAGGCTCCCTCGCGGCGTATCGGCGGCGTCTACCCCCAGCTCGCCAGCAATTTCATTGGGAAGACCAGCGTAGCCGAAGATCCAATTGCGTATATCCCCGACCTCGGCGTCATTCACGCGAAGCGAGTCGAGCGTGAGCCTGTCGGCAAGGTTTCGCACGCCCTGTGGAATGCGCCCCCACGCGTGAAACTGCTGAAGCAGCCAGGCGTCGGCGGCGCTCACGACGACGGTGTTCGGAAGCAGGGTGGTCAGCAAGACCGCCGCCAGCACGGGGGGCGCCGCGTAGTCCGCAACGGCCTTTTGAAAATTCTCCAGACCCAGAAAAGGCAGCACCCCGGGTCTCAACACCACCACACAAAGCAAAAGGAACAGCGCTAGCGACGTGACAACATAGCCAGCGCCGGTCAGAAAAAACAATAGGCGCGTGGTCGATGTGCGATTTGTTTCCGGTGTATTGAATTTCCTCGCCGCATAGAACATGACGACGACGGCGCACAAGATAGTAACGTAAGGGCTGTCGGTAATGTTATGATCAACGAAATGCGGGGCTGGAGTTTCCATTGTAACCTCCATCCACTTCAACATCTGTGGAGGTAGCCGCAATGGTGTTGTGAGTCTGTGATGCAGATCACACGCGAAAGAGCTGCTTCAGGGAAGGCGTGCAGCTCGTTTCGCTCGAGCGTTTGGGGAAGGGTCTCTTCAGTGCCCGGTGTCGTCGGCGCCGCGGGTCGCCTCGAACAGGAACCAGGTTCGCCGCTCGGTCTCGTCGATCCAGACCTCGAGCAGGCTCGCCGAGGCGACGTCGCCGTTGTCGTCGCAAAGCGCGTGCGCCTTGCGCATCGAGGCGACGACGGTCCGGTTGTCGGCCTCGAGCTCGCGCAGCATGTCGAGCGGCCCGACGAACGCCTCGTCGTTGTCCTTGATCGACTGGAGCTTTGAGATCTCCCCGATCGACTTGAGGGTGGTCTGCCCGAGCTTGCGCACCCGTTCCGCCAAGGGATCGATCATGGCGTAGATCTGCTCGCCGTGCTCGTCGAGCAGCAGGTGATAGTCGCGAAAATGCGGCCCGCTCATGTGCCAGTGGAAATTCTTGGTCTTGAGATAGAGGGCGAAGGCGTCGGCGGCGAGGCCGTTGAGGGCGCCGGCGATCGCCTTGACGCCGTTCTCGCTGAGGTCGGTCGGCGTCGCCAGCGCGCCCTTGCCCTGACCGCCGTTGCCGGATTTTTCGAGTCTGCTCATTGCGCGATTCCCTTTTTCGAGCGCAGGCTGCAGCGCCCCGCCGACAACGCCTCGCCCGGCCGGAAGTTCCCGAGGAAATCGCAAGGCAGGCGAAAAATTCGCGCGAGGACGGCGCGGCGCAGGAAGGGCGCGCCCCCGGATTTTGGCCGCAAATGAGACGATTTCAGGAGGAAAGGCGCGGGGAGCGGGCGGGACGAACACACAGGGTCTTTTCCCCGCAGTCGGATAGACTCGTGGAAAATGGCCAGATTGCGTGGATATCGATCAATCGTCGGCTTCTTTACAGAAGCTTCGGTTGCGACTTGGGTCCGAATGTGGGCTTCAAAGCCGGGCGCCGAATGCCGTGACCAAGGAGAAAACTCCTATTTGTCCTTATGCAGCCCGTCCGGTACGGGAGCCGAGGCAGGCGGCGGAGCGGGACGGAATGGCGGTGGCGGAGCCGGGCGCGGCAATGCCGAGGCGGGGGCTTGGACTTGTCCTCCCCGCCGCGTGTAGCCCTCGCTCAACGGGCGAATGACGCTGCCGCCGTTAATTCCGCCATCGTATGCAAGCCGGCGACTCGCCGTGTTCGTCTTCTCGCTCATGCGAAGCCCGTTCAGTCTGCAACTGGAAACTCAATGTGGATCTCACGTCAATCGGTGCTGCCGCCAACGCCAGCCCTCCCCCTACCCCCGCTCCTTGGAAATGAACTGCCGAAACCGCTCCGACGTCGCCCCGGAAAACAGCGCGTCCGGCTCGCCCTCGGCCTCGACCAGCCCCTGATGCAGGAACATCACTCGGGTCGACACGTCGCGGGCGAAGCCCATCTCGTGGGTGACGACCAGCATGGTGCGGCCTTCCTCGGCGAGCGCGCGCATCACGCGCAGCACCTCGCCGACCAGTTCCGGGTCGAGCGCCGAGGTCGGCTCGTCGAACAGCATCACCTTCGGCCGCATCGCGAGGGCGCGGGCGATGGCGGCGCGCTGCTGCTGGCCGCCGGAGAGATGGGCGGGGTAATAGTTCCACTTGTCGGCGATGCCGACCTTGGCGAGCAGCGCCCGCGCTTCGTCGGCGCATTCGGCGCGCGGGCGCTTCTGCACGTGCACCGGCGCCTCCATCAGATTTTCCAGCACCGTCAGATGCGACCAGAGGTTGAAGTTCTGGAACACCATGCCGAGTTCTGAGCGGATGCGGTCGACCTGGCGCCGGTCGGCGGGCTCGGCGGTCCCGTCGCCACGGCGGCGCATCTTGATCAGTTCGCCAGCGACACTGACGTCGCCGGCGTCCGGCGTCTCGAGCAGGTTGATGCAGCGCAAAAAGGTGCTCTTGCCCGAGCCGGACGAGCCGAGGATCGAGATGACGTCGCCGTCGTTGGCGGTCACCGAAATGCCCTTCAGCACCTCGAGCGCGCCAAAACGCTTGCGCATGTCCTTGACGGTGAGGGCGGGGGTCGCGGCGGCGGTCATGGTCGTCGTCCTCTCTGCGTCAAGGCGCGGCGGTCGGGCTTCGGCAGTCGTCAGTCGGAATCAAGTCCGACTGCCGACTGCCCCCTGCCGACCTGGCGACGGGATGGCTTCGCATCGCTCGCAACGACGGACCCTCCCTCAGCTCGGCCGCGCGCGCAGGTGCGGCGACAGGCGGCGCTCGAGGCTCAAGAACGCGGCGCCGAGGATGTAGTTGATGGTGAAATAGATGGCGCCGGCGAGGATCAGCGGCAGATAGGTGACGAGCGTGTCGTTGCGGATCTTCAGCGCCACGCTGAGCACGTCCCACAGCGTGATCAGGGACACGAGCGCGGTCGCCTTCACCATCGAGATCATTTCGGTCGAATAGGCCGGCAGCGCGTGCCTCAGCGCGATCGGGAACACGATCCGGCGGAACATCAAGAGCCCCGACATGCCGCAGGCCTTGGCCGCCTCGCCCGCGCCGTGCGGGACGGCGAGCAGCGCGCCGCGAAAGATCTCGGCCTGGTAGCCCGCGGTGCACAGCCCGAGCGCGAGCACGCCGCAGTACAGCGGATCGCGCAGGACCGGCCAGAGGATGCTGTGACGCACCGCGGGAAGCGACGCGAGGCCGTAATAGACGAGAAACAGCTGGATGAGCAGCGGCGTGCCGCGGAAGATCGCGACATAGGCGCGCGCCAGGATCTCCAGCGGCCGCGAGCCGCTGACCCGCATCCAGACGACCCCGGCGGCGATCAAGCCGCCGAGCACGACCGACAGGAACCACACTTCCAGCGTCAGCGGCAGGGCGGCCATCAGGCGCCAGAAGGTGGTCGCGGCGAAGTCCCAGTCCATGGCGCTACCCCGCGATCCGGCGCATGCCGCGAGTGGCGCGCGCTTCCGCAATGTCGAACAGGCGGGTCGTGACCAGCGTCATGGCGAGATAGAGCACGAGGCCGCCGACGTAGAAGGCGAACGGCTGATGGGTCGAGGCGGCGCCGACCTGGCTCACGCGCATGAGTTCAGCGAGGCCGGTGACCGAGATCAGCGACGAATCCTTGAGCGCCACCTGCCATAAATTGCCGAGGCCCGGCAAAGCGAAGCGCAGCACCTGCGGCGCGATGATGCGCTGGAACATCAGCCAGCGGTCCATGCCGACGCTGACCGCGGCTTCGAGCTCGCCCTTCACAATGGCCAGGTAGGCTGCGCGAAAGACTTCCGCCTGATAGGAGCCGGAAATCACCCCGACCGCGAGCGCGCCGGCGACGAAGGACGGCACGCCGATGAAGCCGTCGTAGCCGACCAGCTTCGCGCCCGTCGTCAGCAGGGTCGAGGAGCCGAAATAGACGAAATAGACGACCAGCAGCTCCGGCAGGCCGCGAAACAGCGCCGCATAGGCTTCGCCGGCCGCGCCGGCGAGCCGGTTGCCGGAGAGCCGCGACCAGGCGACCAGCGCGCCGATCACGGCGCCGATCAGAAGCCCGCAGGCCGAGACGAGCAACGTCATGCCGGCGCCCGCGAGCAGCGCCAGCCCCCATCCGCCTTCGCCGAAACCGAAGATTTTCAGAATGTCCACGCCGACTGCCCACGCAAGTTCGGCGCCGTCCGGCGGGCGGGCGGCGCCTTGTCAATGGGTCAGGGCGTGGTGTCGATCTTGAACCACTGGAGCGAGTATTTCTTCACCGACCCGTCGGCGAAGGCCGCGTCGAGCGCCTTGTTGAACTTGGCGGTCAGGTCCGCGTCGGACTTGCGGATGCCCATCGCTTCGCCCACGCCGAACACGTCGCCGATGATCTCGGGCCCGACGATGACCAGGTCCTTGGCGTCAGGGCTCTCGAGGGTCGCGGCGACCGTCGGGTAGTCGTCGAGGCCGACGTCGATGCGGCCGTTCTTGAGGTCGAGGTCGCGATCGTCGGTGGTCTTGTACTCTTTGACGGTCGCGATGTCCTTCAAGTACTTGCTGGCGAAATTGGCGTGGGTGGTCGACACCTGGACGCCGACCGTCTTGCCCTTGAGGGCGGCCTGAACGGCCTTGATCGCCGCGTCGGCGGCCTTCGGATCCTTGATGGCGTTGACCGGCTTGCCGGCGCCGAGCTTCTTGGCGACGTCGCTGTCCTTGGCGGCCATGAAGGCGGCCGGCGGCGCGGCGTAGGGCTTCGAGAAGTCGATCTCCTTCTTGCGCTCGTCGGTGATCGACATGCCGTCCATGATGACGTCGAACTTGCCAGCCTTGAGGCCCGGGATCATGCCGTCCCAGTCCTGGGCGATGATCTTGCACTCGACGCCGGCGCGCTTGCAGAGGTCGTTGGCCAGATCGACCTCGAAGCCGACGATCTTGCCGCTCGAATCGGTCTGATTCCAGGGGGGATATCCGCCTTCCATGCCGATGACGACGGTCTTCCACTCCTTGGCGTAAGCGCCGGTCGCGAGCGCCGCGCCGACGGCCGCGCCGAGCGCGACCGACTTCCAGAGTCTCGAGCCCATCAAACCCTCTCCCACATTCTTCTTCACGCGACCCGTCGGCCACAAGGTCCGGGTCCGGCCTCCTGACGGAAAACCGAACCACAGTCTTACATGCGGGTCGCTGGGTTGGAAATGCGCCGGCGCCGACAAAATTGACGCCGCGATGACGCAGGCGGCGCCGCTCCCGGCGGCCTCTCTCGACCGTCCTTCCGGTCAGGCGCGATCGAGCTCCTTGAGGTAGGCGCAAACCATGTCGGCCAACGCGCCGGCGTAGGCTTCGATCTCGGAGCCCGTCCGGGGCGCTTGCGAAAAGCGCTTGCCGACCGCGCTGAGCGTGGCGGCGATCACGTCGGCCGCGAGCGCCCGCGTCGCGTCCGGCGCGCGCGGAAGCGCTTCGCGCATGAACGCCTGGACGGCGGTCGTCGCGGACGTCCTCGCCTCGTGCGCCTCGGGCGCGTCGCGATAGAGCGGCGCGGCGTCGCCGAGGGCGATCCGGATATCGGCCTCCTCGCATTCCGAGCGGAGGAAAGCCCGAACCAGATCGCGCAGCCGGTCGAGCGGCGGCGTGCGCCGGTCCTCCAGGACGCCGCGCAGCATGGCGCTCGTCCGCCGCCACTCGTCGGCCTGCAGCCGGAACAGGATCGCCGCCTTGTTGGGGAAGTACTGGTACACCGAGCCGACGCTGACCCCCGCCCGCTCGGCCACCCGCGCCGTGGTGAAGCGCTGCGCCCCTTCCTTCGCCAGAACCTGAACCGCCGCCTCCAGAATGGCGGCCACGAGTTCGTTCGAACGCGCCTGCTTCGGCGCCTTTCGCACGGAAATCTCTACGCTTTTTCGATCGGACATGGCGACTGCCGGCGATGCGAATAGGAAACCTGACGAATTAGTCGTATTTCTCTGGCCGCGCAATCTCGCGCTCCACGACACGGACCGGAGACCTCGATGACCACCCTGACGAGCGCCCCGCTCGCGCCCCTTCTCGACCGGCTGTTCGCCGAGGCGGACGAAGCGACGGCGCGAGCCGAGGCGGTCTTCGCCAGCGTATCGCGCCAGGAGCGCGAGCGGCTGATGCGGAGCAAGACCGAATACCTCGAATTCTACGGACGGCTGAAGGACGTTCCGCTTCCGGTCTCGCGGGAGACCGGCGCGCTGCTGTACATGCTGGCGCGCGGATGCGGCGCGCGAACCATCATCGAGTTCGGGACCTCGTTCGGCCTCTCGACGCTGCATCTCGCGGCGGCCTTGCGCGACAACGGCGGCGGCCGCCTCGTCACCAGCGAGTTCGAGCCGTCCAAGATCGCGCGGGCGCGGGCGAACCTGACCGCGGGCGGCCTGATCGACCTCGTCGAGATTCGCGCGGGCGACGCCCTGGATACGCTGAGCGCCGATCTTCCCGAGCCGATCGACCTGGTGCTGCTCGACGGCGCCAAGGCGCTCTATCCCGACATCCTGAGCCTGGTCGAAGGCCGTCTGCGGCCCGGCGCCTTCGTCGTCGCCGACAACGCCGACCACAGCCCCGATTATCTCGCGCGCGTGCGCTCGCCGGCCGCCGGCTATCTGTCGACCCCGTTCGCGGCGGACGTCGAGCTGTCGATGCGGATCGGATGACCGGGGCGGGGATGCGCGCGGTCGACGTCGACAGCCGCGAAGACTTCGCTGTCACGCCACGATGGCCTTGCCGTCGGCCTTCCATTGCCAGCAAGCGGCGGAAGAGCTCGTGAAGGGTTTCGGCGATCGACTCCCCGGCCAAAACCCTGCGCCGCCGCGCGACAGGGGCCGCGGTGCGAACGGCTCCCTGGACAGCGGCCGGCCGCAGCATCCCGCCGCAGCGGGCTCACGCGCCGGATCCCTCGTGCGCGGCGCAGCCAGTGTCCTTGTGGACGGCGCCTACCGCCGGGCCCGCTCGAGGCTTCGGTCCGGCTTCTCCGGATCGCTGCGCGCGCTCGCGATCTCTTCGATGAGACCTGCAAGGATCGCTCGGCGGGCCCGCACCTGCTCCATGTGCGCGTCCAGCTCGGCAAGCTTGAGCTCGAGCTGAGCTTGCAGCCGCGCCTTGCGCCCGGCGTCCCGCGGCGAACGCAGGTGCGCCCCGACTTCCCTGAGGCTGAAGCCGAGGCGTCGGGCGCGGTCGATGAACGTCACGATCTGCACGGCGTGGTCATCGTAGTCCCGATAGCCGTTCGCAGCCCGCGCCGCCGCCGGCAGAAGCCCTCGGGCTTCGTAGAAGCGAATTGTCGCCGTGCTGACGCCGGTCCGCTTCGCCAGATCGCCGATGCGCATGCCCTTGACCTTCAAGTACGCTTGAAGGTGTAGCGTCGAGGCCCATCGGTCAAGGCGCTTCCCATGTCGACGCAAACTCTGGTTCTGGTTCCCGGCCTCGGCAGCGACGCCGCCGTCTGGCGGCGAACGATCGCAGCCTTGGGCGACGCCTGTCGCTGCCTCGTCGGCGACACGCTCGACAGCGACACCCTGCCGGACATGGCGCGCCGGATTCTCGATCGAGCCCCGTCGAGCTTCGCTCTGGCGGGGGTCTCGATGGGCGGCATGGTCGCCCTGGAGATCATGAAGGCGGCGCCCAGCCGGGTGACGCACCTGGCTCTGGTCGACACGAAGGCGCGGCCTGACACGCTCGCGCAAAGACTGTATCGACGCCTCGCCAACCTCGTCGTCGCCTCGACGAGGGACTTCGAGGGGCTGGCGCGACGCAGCCAGAGCTCTGTCGTCCATCCCTCGGCCCCGCAGGACGTCCGCGCCGAGCTGACGCAAATGAGCCTGCGCGTCGGGAGGAACGCCTACATCCGGCAGAATCGCGCCCTGGCCGCGAGAGGAGACTTGCGCAAGGTCCTCGCAACTCTCGCCATCCCGACGGCGGTGATCGTCGGCGCGGAGGACAGGATGACGCCGGTCAGACTGTCCCGGGAGATTCACGCCCTCGCGCCCGGCTCGCTTCTCCACGTCATCCCCGACTGCGGACACCTGCCGCCAATCGAAAAGCCGGACATCACGGCCGCGCTGCTGAGGGCGCTTCTGTCTCGAAGGTGATTTCCGCGCCGGGGCCGGCGGCCCCGGCGCGCGGTTCAGAGTTCAAGGCGCGTTGGCGCTCACGCCGCCGCCCGGATCGCCGCCGCCGTCTTTTCCATGATCTCGTCGATCTGGGCCTCGCTCACCACCAGCGGCGGGGTCAGTTCGATCGTGTCGCCGGCGAGGCGCAGCATGATGCCCTCCTCGTGGAACGCATGGCCGGTCGCGTTCCAGCCGCGCAGGCCCGGACTGCCGGCGATCGGGGCGAGGTCGATCGCGCCGGTGAGGCCGACGCAGCGGATGTCGAGCACGTTCGGCAGGCCCTTGAGGGTCATGATCGCGTCGCACCACCTGGGCTCGAGCGCCTTGGCGCGCTCGAACAGCTTTTCGTCGCGATAGACGTCGAGCGCGGCGAGTCCCGCCGCGCAGGCGAGCGGATGGCCCGAGTAGGTGTAGCCGTGGAACAATTCGATGGCGTGTTCCGGCCCCTTCATGAAGGCGTCGTACACCCCCTTGCGCACGACCACGCCGCCCATCGGCACCGTGCCCGAGGTGACGCCCTTGGCGAAGGTGATCATGTCGGGGACGACGCCGTAGCGTTCGGCCGCGAAGGCGTGGCCCAGCCGCCCGAAACCGGTGATCACCTCGTCGAAGATCAGGAGAATGCCGTGCTTGTCGCAGATCGCGCGCAGGCGCTCGAGATAACCCTTGGGCGCCGGCAGGACGCCGGTCGAGCCGGCCATCGGCTCGACGATCACGGCGGCGATGGTCGAGGCGTCGTGCAGGCCGACGATCCCCTCGAGCGCGTCGGCGAGATGCCCGCCCCATTCCGGCTCGCCCTTGGTGAAGGCCTGATGCTCGCGGTTGTAGGTCGCCGGCAGATGGTCGACGCCGGAGAGCAGCGAACCGAAGAATTTGCGGTTGTTGACGATGCCGCCGACGGAAATGCCGCCGAAGCCGACGCCGTGATAGGCGCGCTCGCGGCCGACGAGGCGGGTGCGCGACCCTTGCCCGCGCACGTTGTGGTAGGCCAGCGCGATCTTCAGCGCCGAGTCGCAGGCCTCCGAGCCCGAGTTGCAGAAGAACACGTGATCGAGGTCGGCGGGGGCGAGATCGGCGATGCGCGAGGCGAGCTGGAACGCCGGCGGATGGGCGAATCCGAAGGTCGGCGAGAAGTCGAGTTCGGCGGCCTGGCGCTGGATCGCCTCGACGATCGGCTTGCGGCTGTGGCCGGCGTTGCAGCACCAGAGCCCGGCGGTCGCGTCCAGAATCTCACGCCCCTCCGGCGTGTAGTAATGCATGTCCTTGGCGCGGGCGATCAGCCGCGGGCGCTTCTTGAAGGCGCGGTTGGGCGTGAACGGCAGCCAGAAGGCTTCGAGGTCGTTGGGGACGTCGGCGCGGGCGGCGGCGGTCGGTTTGGCGGGCGTGGTCATGAAAGCTCCTTGGCGGCGACAGACCCTCCTCCCGCTCCGCGGGAGAAGGCGGCCCGACGGGCCGGATGAAGGGGATGCCGGATGAGGGGCCGTCGCTTGCCCTCACCGCGGCCCTCTCCCGCGTAGCCCGTCGACTGGCGGGCGTCTTTCGACAGTCTGCACGGGCGAGGGGGCCGTCCAGTTTCCTGAACATAAGCGGCCGGTTTCCCCTTTGTCCAGTTGTCCTGCTGTTCGTCCTGTTCTAAATCCTGAACGCATGAACAAGGCTGCCGACGATTTCGCGATCGGACCGAGACTCCGGCGGCTGCGCACCGGCCTCGGCCTGTCGCAACGCGAGCTCGCCCGGCGCGCCGGCGTCTCCAACGCGACGATCTCGATGATCGAGGCGGACCGGGTGAGCCCGTCGGTGTCGGCCTTGCGGCAGGTGCTCTCGGCGCTCGAGGTCGGCGTCGCGGACTTCTTCGCCGGGACCGAGGCGCCGGCCGAGCAGATCGTCTACCGGGCCGCCGAGTTCACCGAGATCGCCGGCGGCGCGGTCAGCTACCGCCAGGTCGGCGCCAACCTGAAGGGCCGCGCGCTGCAGATGATCCACGAACGCTACAAGCCCGGCGCGCAATCGGGGGCCAAGATGCTGTCGCACGAGGGCGAGGAGGCGGGGCTGGTGATCAGGGGCCGCCTCGGCCTCGAGGTCGACGGACGCCGCTGGGAGCTCGAGGCCGGCGACGCCTACGTGTTCGACAGCCGCAGGCCGCACGCTTTCCGCAACATCGGCGCGGACGACCTGGTGATCGTCTCCGCCTGCACGCCGCCGACGTTTTGACGCCGTCCTCGGCCGGAGCGGCGCGGCAGGCTCTCGAGAGGCCCGGGGATGGCGATCTTTGCGCGAAAGGCTCCGCCCCAGTACCGGGGCTATCTCGACCGGATCGAGGACGGACGCCTCACCGGCTGGGCCGACGACCGGCTGGCGCCGAAACAGCGGCTCGTGGTCGAGATCTTCGCCGCCGGCGCGCCGCTCGGCGCGGTTCGCGCCGAGCTGTTTCGCGACGACCTCGCCCATGCCGGCGTCGGCGACGGCCGGCATGGCTTTTCCTTCGCGATGCCGGAGGGCGGGACCGCGGTCGAGACGCTCGCCGCCCGGGTGGCGGGAAGCGATTTCTGGCTGCGCTCGACGCTCTCCCGCCCATCCGCGGCGATGATCAACGCGCCCCGCCGCGGGCTCGCCCTGCTCGAGGGCGGCTTCAGCGCCCGTACGGCCGGCGACGACGACGTCGGCGTCGCCGCCGAGCTGATCGAGGCGTGGCGCCGGCTGAAACCGCGCGCGTCCCTCGATCCGAAGACGATGTGGGGCGGCATCGTCCGCACCCGCCACCGCGCGCTCGCCGACCTGCTCGCCGGCGATGACGCGGGCGCCCTCGCCGCCTGTCTGGTCGACATCCAGAAGCGCCCCGAATCGCGCGGGCTGATGCAGGGCGACGAGGCCTGGGCCGACCTCGTCGCCGCTTCGCCCGAAGGCCGGCGCGCGGCGCTGGCGCCGTTCCACGACATGCTCGCTTCGCTCGCCCAGTATCTCGGCGTCTTTCGCGCCGATTGCGACGAACTCGACTTCGAGGGCGAGGCGCTTGCGGTCGGCCAGGCGGCGCTGGTCGCCGCGATCGACGCCAAAGTCGGCTTTTCGATCGCGCCGCCGACGGTGTTCGACGGGCTGTTCGGACTCGCGATCGGCGATCGCATTGTGCACGCGCGCGACATCCAGTCGCTTTACGCCGCGCTCCGGACGATCGAGTCGAGCGGCCTGCCATCGCCGCGCGTGTGCGAGATCGGCGGCGGCTTCGGCAAGGCGGCCTGCTACGCCCATCGCCTCGGGGTGAAGCGCTATGTCGTCGTCGACCTGCCGACGGTGTCGGCGATGCAATATTTCACCCTGCGCCGATGCCTGCCTGACGTCCGCGTCACGCTGCGGTCGCCGGGCGAGCGCCTGGGCGAGGACGACGGGATCGATCTGGTGTTGGCGCCGCAGCCCGGCGAAGCCGTCGCCATCCGCGCCGACATCGCGCTCAACTGCGACTCCTTCCCCGAAATGGGCGACGCGGTCTGCGCCGACTATTTCGCCCGCCTGCCGCAATGGGCGCCGCTGCTGCTCAGCATCAACCAGGAGGCCGCGCGCCCGGTCAGGGGGCCGTCGAACCGGCAGTCCGTGGTGAGCGCGCTCCTGCCGCAACACGGCTTTTCCCGGCGCTACCGGTTCCGCAACTGGATCCGCCGCGGCTACGTCGAGGAGCTTTGGGCGCACGGCTGAGGCGCGGCGCGAACGCGAGCCGTCCCGCCGTCCGTCCAAAGGCGGCGGCGCCAGCGTTTCAGATGATCCCGCGAAGGTAATTGCGCGACCTGTGATCGCCATCACAGACGCCGGGATCTTCACATTCTAGATAAATCCAGTCGATGAGAAACAACGCCATCGGCAAACAAGATTTAACCCAGGGAGTTTCGTAATGAAGTCCTTGATTATCTCGGCCTCGGCCGTCGCCATTTGCTTGTGCGCTCCGGTCGTCGGCAACGCCGACACCCTGGCCCCGGCTCACACCGTTCACCACCCCGTCCATCGCGTCGCCCACGCGGCGATCCCGGCGGGCGCGACGGCGCTCGCGCTCCCGGTGGTCCCGAGGCGGGAGACCGATGGCCTCAGCCGTGATCGCGCCGACTGCAACACCGGTTGCATCGACAACTGAGGTCCGCGTCTCACGCGAAGAGGCCGCCCGCCGGCGGCCTCCCGGCTTTCGCCCGCGGCGGCGCTCAGGCCCGCGTGGTCGACTTCACGTCCACGTTGCCGCGCGTCGCGTTGGAGTACGGGCAGATCGTGTGCGTCACCTCGACCAGCTTGTGGGCTTCCGCCTCGGGCAGGCCGGGCAGGTAGACGTCGAGGTCGGCGGTGATGCCGAAGCCGCCTTCCGAGCGCGGGCCGACGCCGATCGTCGCCGTCACCGTGGTCCCCTCGGGAACCTTGATCTTCGTCTGGCCCGCGGCGACGCGCATGGCGCTGAGGAAGCAGGCCGAATAACCGAGCGCGAACAGCTTTTCCGGATTGGCGCCGTCGCCGCCGGGGCCGCCGAGTTCCTTGGGGATGACAAGATTGAAGCCGAGGGTGCCGTCCTCGAGTTGGGTGTGGCCGTCGCGGCCGCCGCCGCTCGCGGTCGCAGTCGTCTTGTACTTGGCGTCGACGGACATGGGCTCGCTCCTCTCGCAAAAATCCTGGATGACGACCGGATGGGCCGGACCGAACCGCGGTTTCAATCGTGTGCGATTTGATCGCCGGCGTTATAAGTTGCGGGGGCGAGCCTGTCAACGCTTGCGATTTGATCGCCCGCGATCTAATTTGCGGCATGACCGACGCGCCGCCCGAAACCGCCGACATCCGCATCGAGGACTTCCTCTGCTTCGCGGTCTACTCGGCCGGGCACGCGTTCAACCGCGTCTATCGTCGTCCGCTCGAGCGGCTCGGCGTGACCTATCCGCAGTTCCTGGTGCTGGTCGCCCTCTGGGGTGAGGACGGGGTGTCGGTGGGGCGGCTGGGCGAGGCGCTGTCGCTCGATTCCAACACGCTCACCCCGCTGCTCAAGCGGCTCGAGGCGATGGGTTTCCTCACCCGGCGCCGCTCGCACGAGGACGAGCGCCGGGTTGTCGTGGCCCTGACGGACAAGGGCCGCGCGGCCAAGGGCGAAGCGGGCGACGTGATGCGCTGCGTGTTCGACGCGGTCGGCCTGCCGGCGCCGCAGTTCGCCCGACTGACGGGCGAACTGCGCGCGCTGCGCGCGAGCCTCGAGCGCGCGGCGGCCGCCGCGTAGCGCAGGATTTGAGGTCCGTCCTTGCCGGGCATCCCAAGCGGGGCTTCTTCCGGCGTCATCGCGAGGAGCCCGAAGGGCGACGCGGCGATCCAGGAGCCGTCTGCGCTTCCGGCTGCCGGAGCGCCGGACTCCACTGGCGGCAGGCGTCGGCGTCCCGGACTCCTGGATCGCCGCGTCGCTTCGCTCCTCGCGATGACAGCGTCGAAGCGAGCCCCCACCTTGGGCGATATTGTCGGGGCCGTGCTGCCATTGAACTGTTCTGCGCGCTTCATACCAGCTGCCAGAATGACAATGCTCGTCGTTGAAATCTGCGTCTGATTCTGATGACTCCAAAATTCAATGATCGAGGCAGTCCGGAACGTCTTCCAGCCGGGACAAGGTCATTCCCGCAGCGAGAGATTGATCCGGCCATCCCGAGGCCGCAAGGTCCTCGAGACAGCGTCTTGCCTCTTCCCTTGCGACTGGGTAGACGCGTTTGGCGGCGCGGAGACGGACTTGAGGGTTCTCATGCGTTAGCAGCACCATCAATGATCTGCGTGCATCAGGTCCGCGGAATGTCAATTCTTTGACTATATCGACTTGCGTATCATAGCCACTATTGTATAGATTAATATCGCCCGTAACATACGTGTCATATTGTTCCAGACAAGTCTCCTCGAATCGTTTGACAAGTTCGCCGACTGACACGGACGCGTAGGGGCTTTCGGTCATTTCAATACCCCGGTCTCTCGAAGATCTTCGAAGCGACCTTCGTTGTTCAGGTGAACAGACCGCCATAGTTCAATGATCGAGACAGTCCGGAACTTCCCCCAGCCGGAACAACGTCATCCCGGCGTCGAGGGATTGCATGTCGGGTAAGTCAGCCGCGACAAGGGCTTCCAGGTATTTTCGCGCTTCATCGCGAGCCACTGGATAGACGCGCTTGCAATCTGTGTGCAATCGCCAAAAATTCAATGATCAAGGCAGTCCGGAACTTCCCCCAGCCGCGACAACGTCATCCCGGCGTCGAGGGATTGTGTGCCCGGTAAGTTAGCCGCGGCGAGAGCTTCCAAGCATTTTCGAGCCTGATCACGCGCTACAGGATAGACGCGCTTGGCCGCCCGAAGACGAACTTCTGGGTTTTCGTGACTTAGCAGCGCCAATAGCGATCTTCTGTCGGATTGCCCCCGAAATGCTAATTCCTTGGTCACAAGTTTTTGAATATCATAATTTCTATCATATGTTTCGAGATCGTCAGTTATGTACGTGTCATATTGTTCCAAACACGCTTGTTCAAATATCTTTATTAGCTCGCTTGTCGACTTTGATGAATAGTCTATCTCTTTCATTTTAGAACTCCAACGTATTGAAGCCCACGAAGACCGACACGCCGTCGTTCTTCCCAACTTTTTCCTCGGAGATATTGGCGCGGCGTCAAGTCATCGAACTGTTCCCTACGCGTTTCATACCATCTGTTTAAATCCCAATGCTTTGCCGCTGGAATCCGCGCCAGATTATCGGGGCTATCCATCAAGGCGCGTTCACTGCCATCCGGATTCGCTGTCGCCTGCTCGACGATGTGGTGGTCCTCATATCCCGTCTCACGTGGCCCTTGCGCGGCCCTCTGCAACGCTTGGAGCGTCTTCGGCGGGTCGAAATAGGCGCTGATATACGGGCGAGCGTCCAGCCCGACTTCCGCAAGCAGCACCACAAGTCGTCCATTATCCCGTGCGTTCATCCCCGCGGCGATCAGCCCGCGTATCCCGGTCTTGATGACCTCGGCCAACGCGCGTCCGCCTGCCTGAAGACTCGCACCCGTCTTGCCGTCGCCTGGACCGCCGTTCTGTCCACCTTCAGGCGAGTCGCCGTCCCCTTTGGGCCGGAACTGTCCGCCACGCCCGTTCGGTTCGCCCTTCGGCCATCCCGGATGTTTCGGATCGTCGGGGCTGGCTTTTTCCACAGGCGGCGCGAAGCCGGTCCTGTTCATCCGGGTCGACGAATTCCTCCTCGCCTCCGCCGCAGTCGCGGCCTTGGCCAGCGAATCGGCCGCGCGGCCTTCGGTTAAAGTCGGCTGGCCGACGCGCCTGGGCGCGCCAGGGAGCGGCGGCGTCCCGCTGCCGGGGAGCGCGGGACGCGCTCCCTCCCGCGATGTGGCGCCCTGAACTCAGGCCGCGGCCTTCTCCGTGAGGCACCCCTCCGCCCGCAGCGCGGCCACGATCGCGCCCGCGTCGCCCGGCTGCATGCCGGCGACGTTGATCCGGCCGGAACCGGTGCAATAGATCGCGTGGCGGCCACTCAGCGCCTGCGACTGCGCCTTGGTCATGGCGAGGTTCGAGAACAGGCCACGCTGATCGCGGATGAAGGCGAGACCCGGGTCGGCGTCGGCGAGCGCGGCGCGGTTGGCGTTGATCCGGCCGCGCATGACATCGAGCTCTGCGCGCCACATCGCGACGAGGTCGGGGCGTTCGAGCACGATCCGCACCGCGGCGGCCCCGTGGTCGGGCGGCATCGACCAGGCGACCCGCGCCAGCGCCGCGAGATTGGTCGCCGTCGTCGCCGCCTCGCGCGCATCGCGGGCGATCACGGTGAGCGCGCCGACGCGGTCGCGGTAGAGGCCGAAATTCTTGTCGCAGGAATAGGCGACCAGCGCCTCGTCGACGGCGTCGAGCACGAGCCGCGTCGCCCACGCGTCCTCCTCGAGCCCGTCGCCGAGGCCCTGATAGGCGAGATCGATGAACGGCACGAGCTTCCGCGCCGCCAGCGTCGCCGCGATCTCCTCCCATTGCGTCCGGGAAAAATCGATGCCGGTCGGGTTGTGGCAGCAGCCGTGCAGCAGGACGACGTCGCCCGGCGCGGCCCTGGCGAGTCCGGCGCGCACGCCGTCGAAATCGACCGCCTGCGTCGCGAGATCGGCGAAGGGGTGCGTCTCGATCGCGAGCCCCGCGGCGCGAAAGATCGGCGCGTGATTGGGCCAGGTCGGCGCGCCGAGGTGGACCTTGGTTCCGGGCCTCGCCGCGTGGAGAAGTTCGGCGCCGAGCCGCAGCGCGCCCGTCCCGCCCGGGGTCTGGAGCGCCGCGAGCCGGCCCGCGAGCCGGTGGCGGGCGCCGAAGACGATCGGCTCGAGCCGCGTGGTGAAGCCGATGTCGCCTTCCGGCCCGAGGTACTTCTTGCTGTCCTGCGTTTCGAGCAGGATCGTTTCCGCCGCCTTGACGGCCTTCAGCACCGGCGTGTTCCCGTCCGCGTCGCGATAGACGCCGACGCCGAGGTCGACTTTCTTCGCCCGGCTGTCGGAATTGTAGGCCTTGATCAGGCCCAGCAGGGCGTCGGGCGGCTGGGCGACGAGCGCTTCGAACACGGGACCATACTCCTTCGGATTGAATTCGAGTTTCAGCGGCTTTCGGTTTCGCGAAGCTGGGCTATTCGATCCACAAATCGGCTCGCGATCTCGATCGCCTGCGCCCGCGCCGCTCAAGGCCGGGCGTCGGGCGGCCGCGGGGCGAGCGCCTCGATCAGGGCGCCCGCATAGCCGTTTGACCGAAGAACGTCCATCGACCCCCGCCGCCTCCCTGTCGCGACGCCGCCCCGGGCCCCATCCAATTCGAAGGCCGGGACGGCGCTGCACAGGACCAAGGGCGCGCAGGCCTTCCAGCCTGCGAGCGGGCGTTTCGGCCTCTTCGCCAAAGGTCACCGCGCCGGCGCGGCGACGGCCGCGCCCTCGGCCGGGCGCCCCGCTCCTGTGGCTTTCGGTCGCAGTTCGCGTCCGACGACGTTCCTTCGGCTGCGGGCGCCCTCCTTGCGCATTTCCGGCAGAGGCGCCGAGCGCACGCGGGGCGACGGGTCGAGGGCCGCTCCGCGCCGGACCGCGCGGCTGGTGGCCCCCCGCGCGCGCCATGCGGTTTTCCGTCGCCGTTCTATGACAACGTCAACATGTTTTTTTGGTTGACCGCGGCGGACATCGCCGCCTACCGTGGGCAACCATCGCCATTGCGTCATGCGGCGACGAAACGCTGCGCCTTCGGGTCGGCGCCGAGACCGCCGTCCCACGAAAGGCGCAGCTCTCTTCGCTGTCCAGTCGACAATCGAAACGGCACGCGACTTGTTCGCAACGCTCGGCCCTCGCGGCGTTTTCGAAGGCCGTTGATCGACCCGCTCTCCGCGCCCTTGGAGCGGGGTCTGAGCGCCTGTTCGATCAGGAGGCCCATCATGCGACGGACCGCCCTTCTCCCTGCCGCCTTCTCCGGCCTGATCGCCGCGGCGTCGCCCGGCGCGGCCGGCGCGGCAACCTGGAATTTCATCGGAATTGCCGTCCCCGGATCCATTCCGGGGAGCACCTCCGTCAGCGGGATCAACAATGTCGGCGAGGTCGTCGGAACCTACGACACGGTCGGGAATGTCTCGCACGG
This sequence comes from Roseiarcus fermentans, assembly GCF_003315135.1. Taxonomy (GTDB): domain Bacteria; phylum Pseudomonadota; class Alphaproteobacteria; order Rhizobiales; family Beijerinckiaceae; genus Roseiarcus; species Roseiarcus fermentans. Next base: position 5,324 of record NZ_QNRK01000008.1, on the reverse strand, counting down.
CTTCGTCTATCGGGACGGGCGATACGCGACGTTCGACGTCCCCGGGAGCGCGGGCACGTCCCTGGTCGGAATCAACGACCGGGGTCAGATCGTCGGGACCTATGACGACGACAGCGGAACCGAACTGAGTTTCCTCTATTCCTTCGGCCGGTTCACGAACTTCAAGATGCCGGGCGCCGTCGCCAGCGTGAATGCATTCGACCCAATCGGCATCAACGACCGCGGGCAAGTCCTTGGTCTCGACGTTGAATCCGAAACCGACAACACCTACTATATTTACCAGCGCGGAGCGTTCAAACAGATTTTACAGGTCGTCAAATGCAGAAGTCCGGAATGCACCTATACGACTCTGAGCGGACTTAACAATTTTGGACAATTCGTCGGAACGGAATTCACCTACGTAGCGTCTCACGCCATCGTCTACGACAAAAGCGGTATGACGACCCGTCCGTTTCCTGGTGCTTATGATTGGTTCGGCGCCGGGATCAACGACCGAAGTCAATTCGTCGGTACGTACTACACTGACACCGGCGCCGTCCTTGGATATCTCTACACTGGCGCCGGGCCCGTCACGATTGCGGACCCGAACGCTTCGGGCCAGACGTGGCTGATGGGCGTCAACGACCTCGACCAGATCATCGGCCAAACGATCGACGCGAACGGCCAGGCGCACGCATTTCTCGCCACCCCGGACCCCGGCGCGCCGGAGCCCGCGACCTGGATGATGCTGGTCATGGGCTTCACGGGCCTCGTCGCCGCGAGCATCCGTCGCAAAATCGTCGCCGTCGCCGCTTGACCGATGCCTTCGGTCGCCGTGCGGCGCGCCTCAGATCCGCGGGCCGGCCATGGTTCCGTGGATCGGCGTGGTGTGAAGCTGGCGGCCGCGCGTGTTGCCGAGCCGGCCGACGCCCTGGTGATGCGGCCGCGTCCGGTGCGACCCGAGCGTCAGCGCGCTCGGATGCATCGGGACCTTGTGCGCCGAGGGAGCCGGGGCCGTCGTCTGGGCGGTCGCGGGAAGCGCAAGCGACACGGCCAGCGCGAGCGCGCCGACGCCCAAGATGCCGGTCCAGGTGCGGGTCGTCATGAAGGCTCCAAAGTCGGGTTTTCGTCGGCCGGGAGCGCGACGTGTCCGCCGCGCCCCGGCGCCTCGTCAATAGTCCATGTCGCCGCCGCCCGGCGCCGCCGGCGCCGGCGCCGGCTTCTTCGGCTTCTCGGCCACCATCGCCTCGGTGGTGATCAAGAGGCCCGCCACCGACGCCGCGTCCTGGAGCGCGGTGCGCACGACCTTGGTCGGGTCGATGATGCCGAGGTTGTACAGGTCGCCGTATTCGCCGGTCTGGGCGTCGTAGCCGTGGGCGTAATCGTCGGAATCGAGCAGCTTGCCGACCACGGTGGAGGCGTCCACGCCGGCGTTGTCGACGATGAACCGAGCCGGCCACTGGATCGCCCGGCGCACGATCTCGACGCCGGTCTTCTGGTCGGCGTTGTCGACCTTCACCTCGGCGAGGATTCTTGTCGCGCGCAACAGCGGCACGCCGCCGCCGGGGAGAATGCCCTCCTCCACCGCGGCGCGCGTGGCGTGCAGCGCGTCGTCGACGCGGTCCTTCTTCTCCTTGACCTCGACCTCGGTCGCGCCGCCGACGCGGATCACCGCCACGCCGCCGGCGAGCTTGGCGAGCCGCTCCTGCAGCTTCTCGCGATCGTAGTCGGACGTCGTCTCCTCGACCTGGGCCTTGATCTGGCCGATGCGGCCGTCGATGTCGGCCTTCTCGCCGGCGCCCTCGACGATGGTGGTCGAGTCCTTCTCGACCCGGACCCGCTTCGCCCGCCCGAGCATCGCGAGCGTGACGTTCTCGAGCTTGATGCCGAGATCTTCCGCGATCATCGTGCCGCCGGTCAGCACCGCGATGTCCTCGAGCATCGCCTTGCGGCGGTCGCCGAAGCCGGGCGCCTTGACGGCGGCGATCTTCAGGCCGCCGCGCAGCTTGTTGACCACCAGCGTCGCCAGCGCCTCGCCCTCGATGTCCTCGGCGATGATCAAGAGCGGCTTGCCCGACTGCACCACCTGCTCCAGCACCGGCAGCAGCGCCTGCAGCGACGACAGCTTCTTCTCGTGGATCAGAATCAGGGCGTCGTCGAGTTCGGCGATCATCTTCTCGGAATTGGTGACGAAATAGGGCGAGAGATAGCCGCGGTCGAACTCCATGCCCTCGACCACGTCGAGCTCGGTGACGGCGGTTTTCGCCTCCTCGACCGTGATCACGCCTTCCTTGCCGACCTTGTCCATGGCGTCGGCGATCATCTTGCCGATCGTCTTGTCGCCGTTGGCCGAGATCGAGCCGACCTGGGCGATCTCGTCGGACTTGGTCACCTTGCGGCTGTGCTTGCCCAGTTCCGCGACCACCGCCTCGACCGCCAGGTCGACGCCGCGCTTGACGTCCATCGGGTTCGCACCGGCGGCGACCGCCTTGATCCCTTCCTTGACGATCGCCTGCGCGATCACGGTGGCGGTGGTGGTGCCGTCGCCGGCGATCGAACTCTGCTTCGAGGCGACCTCGCGCACGAGCTGCGCGCCCATGTTCTCGAACTTGTCGGCGAGCTCGATCTCCTTGGCGACGGTGACGCCGTCCTTGCTGATGCGCGGCGCGCCCCAGGACTTTTCGATCACCACGTTGCGCCCCTTGGGGCCGAGCGTCACCTTGACGGCGTTGGCGAGAATGTCGACGCCGCGGAGCATGCGCTCGCGCGCGTCCTGTGAAAATCTGACTTCCTTGGCGGCCATGACAAACCCTCCGATCGTGGTCGACCAGCGTGATCCTCAAAGGCGGCGGCCGGCGCCCCTCGCTTCCCGGGCCGGCCCCGCCGCAGCCTTACATAAGCCGCCTGTGCGCGCTCGCAATCGCAATTTCGCCATGCCGACGGCGCTCGCCCCCGAAGGTCTGAACCGCCGTGGGACGCCGCGCACACAGGCGGCGGGGAACAGCCGGATCGGCGGTCGAGCCAGACCGCCCTGGCGGTGACCACGATGCCGGTTCGCCCGCGCCCGACGCCGTCCAGAACGACGCGCGCCGCGCGCGGCGAGCCCGCCCGATGCCCGAGCCCGCCCCGGCGACGGCGGCCTTGCGGGAGAGCGGGCTCATGCGCGGCCCGCGACGGTCGCCGGGGCCTCGCCGACGGCGACGGCGCGCGCGGCAGAGGGGGCGGGAGTCAGCCGCATCGCCGGATCGACCACCGCGCCGCGGGTGAGCAGCCTCTCGTCGGAGACGTAGTCGAAGGTCATCACCCAGGGATAGCCCGAGCCCTGCCGCGGCAGTTCGTGCAGCGCGCGTTTGATGTAGCCGGCCCCGAAGTCGAGCAGCGGGCGGGCGCCGGTCTCGCCCTTCGGCCGCTCGGCTACGCACACCGCCATGCCGCGGGCGTCGAGTTCGTTCAGCAGGCGGCAGAACCACCGGCACAAGAGGCCGACCTTCAGGGTCCACGACGAGTTGGTGTAGCCGACGGCGAAGCAGAAGTTCGGCACGCCGTCGAGCATCGTCCCCTTGAACACGATTTTTTGCGCCGGGTCGACGCGGGCGCCGTCGACCGTCAGGCGGATCCCGCCGAACATCTTCAGCCGGAGCCCGGTCGCGGTGACGATCGCGTCTGCGGCGATGTCCTCGCCCGAGGCCATCCGGACGCCGGTCGCGGTCAAGCGCTCGATCGCGCCGGTCACGATCGCGACCCGGCCGTTGGCGATCGCCTTGAACAGGTCGCCGTCGGGCACGACGCACAGCCGCTGGTCCCACGGGTCGTAGGGCGGGTTGAAATGCACGTCGACCGGATAGGCTTCCGGCAACGCCTTGCGGTTGACCCAGCGGATCAGGCGGCGCGCGGTCTTGGGATAGCGCCGACACAGGGCGTAGACCCACTTCTGGCGCAGGACGTTCTTGCGCCGCGCGAGCGCATGCGCGCGCTTCGCCGACAGCCAGCGGCGCAGGAAGTCGGCGATCGCGTCCCCCGACGGGATCGGCAGGACGTAGCCCGGCGTGCGCTGGATCTGCGTGACCTCGGCCCCGGCTTCGGCCAGCGCCGGGACCAGCGTCACCGCCGTCGCGCCGCTGCCGATCACCGCGATCCGCTTGCCCGCGGGGTCGAAATCGTCGGGCCACGCCTGCGGATGCAGGATCGGGCCGGCAAAGGTCTCCTCGCCGGGAAAGCGGGGGCGATAACCCTGATCATAGTCGTAATAGCCGGTCGCGCCGAACAACCAGCGGCAGCGGACGATCGTCTCGGCGCCGTCCGCAGGACGCACCCGCACCGACCAGAGCGCCGAGGCGCCGTCCCAGTCGGCGGCGACGACCGTGCAGCGGAAGCGGATATGGTCGAGAACCCCGTGCTCCGCCGCGGCCTCCTGGATGTAGGCGAGGATCTCGCCGCCGCTGGCGATCGCCTTGCGGCTTTTCCACGGTTTGAAGTCGTAGGCGAAGGTGAACAGGTCGGAATCGGAGCGCACGCCCGGGTAGCGGAACAGATCCCAGGTGCCGCCGAGCGCGGCCCTGGTCTCGACGATCGCATAGGTCTTGTGCGGCGCGTCCCGGGCCAGCGTGCAGGCGAGCCCGACGCCGGAGAGGCCGGCGCCGACGATCAGCACATCGAGCGGCGCTTCGCAGTCTCGCCGCGGATCGAGGTTCATGGCGCTCCTCCCTTCCGCCTCGTCGCACACAGCGTCCGCGTTGGTTTTCCCGCGCCGCCGTCGGCGACGCAAGCCCCCGTCGCCGGCGCTGGGCGGCGGACTTCCCGGCCCGATCGGCTACCATGACCATGGGCCCCGCCCTCGCCGGGGCGCTCTGCCGCCCGAAGGGAGGATCCATGATTCTGCCGAGCCTCGATCCGCTGATCGCCGCCGGCGTCGTCGTCTCGACGGCGCTGACCGACGCGGTCTACGTGATGTTCACCGCCAATGTCGCCGCGCGCCGGCGATTCGCCGCGGCGACCTGGAGCAGCGCATGGTACCTGCTGTCGGCCTTCGCCGTCATCAGCTACACCTCCAACTGGGCCTATGTCCTGTTCGCCGCGGCCGGATCGTGGATCGGCGGCTTCTTGTCGATCACGCTTCTGGGGCGGGCGGCGGAGCGAAAGGCGGAGTAGGAGGCAGTCGGCAGTCGGCAGTTCGCGGCCCTGCGGGCCGCTGGGCAGTCGGGGGCGGAGCAGGCTGTCGGCTCCAACCGCCGACCGCCGACTGGCGACCGCCGACTGCCGATCGCCGACCGCCGACCGCCGACTGCCGACCGCCGACTGCCGACTGCCGACCGCCGACCGCCGACTGCCGACTGCCGACAACCGAC
>NZ_QNRK01000007.1:169764-210498 GCF_003315135.1 Roseiarcus fermentans | reverse complement strand
GCGCAGAAAAATCGCCAGCTGGGACGTCGAAAGGCTCGCCGAGATCCTCATCGGCAAGAACGGTTAAGGCACATTAACCCGGATTCGGAGCCCTGGCGGTCGGGGCGCAGCAGGTCAGCTCACCGATTCCGCGCTGTAACGCGCGATGAGGCCGGTGCGGATCGCGGTCTTGTAAACCGCTCCGAACAGGAAACAGGCGGACCCGAGGTAGACGAGCGCGAGCCCGGCTGCGGCGGCGAGGCCGCCCCACGGCGCGGGCTCCCCCGCCACCACCGCCCGCATGCCCTCGAACACGTAGGACGGCGGCAGCGCGACCGCGATCGCCCGCATCCAGCCCGGCAGGACGTGCAGCGGGTAGAACACGCCGGCGAACGGCGACACGATCATCGGGATCGGCCAGATCAGCCACTCGGACGCCGGGCCGAGGCGAAGCACGAGCGCCGCGGCGGCGACGCCCATGGCGATGCCGGTCAGAAACAGCACGGCGACGAACGGCGCGAGCGCGGTTCCGTAGACGAGGAACGACAGGCCGAAGGCGGCGCGGGCGAACACCACCATCGCGACGAGGCTGAGCAGGCTCGCAGCGACCGCGGCGATCACCAGCCCGGCCAGATATTCCGAGATTTTCAGCGGCGAGGCGAACAGGTTGAGAAAGTTGCGCGACCAGACGTCCTCGAAAAAGGCCATGGTCACGCCTTGCATCACCCGCGTCAGGAAATCCCACAGGAGCACGGCGCCGAGCAGCGCCGGAACGAAATCGAACCCGGCTTGCGACACGGAATTCAGATAGCGGGTCAGGAAGCCCCAGAGCAGAATGTCGACCGCGACCCAGATGAAGATCGGGAACACCCGCTGCGGACTGCCCCGGTAGAGATAGAGAATGCGCAGCACGATCGCGCCGACCCGGACGCGGTTCACGCCAGGTCTCCGGCCGCCAGCCGTTCCTGCGCCACCGTGACGAACAGGTCGTCGAGCGTCTCGACGCCGTGCTCGCCCGGCAGCCGCTTGGGATCGCCTTCGAGGACGATCCGCCCGCGCGACAGGAACAGCACCCGATCGCAGACGGCCTCGACCTCGACCATGTTGTGGCTCGTCCACAAGACGCCGCAATGTCCCGATTCCACGAGGCCGGCGATGCCGGCGCGGATGCCGCGGGCGGACGACGGGTCGATCGAGGCGGTCGGCTCGTCGAGCAGCAGGAGGTTGGGCTCGTTCAGCATCGCCTTGGCGAGCGACAGGCGCGTCTGCTCGCCTGAGGACAGCACGCCCGCCTTGACGCGCCGGAATTTTTTCAGGTCGTAGGTGTCGAGCAGGCGCTCGATCCGCTCCTCGGGTCTGTCGATGGCGTAAACGCGGGCGAACACGCGCAGGTTCTGCTCGACGGTCAGATTGCCCGGGAGCGGCGCGTAGACGGCGGCGAAGTTGGTTCGGCCGAGCGCCGCGCTCCGATCCGCCCGAAGGTCGACGCCCTCGATCACGATCCGCCCCGACGTCGGCTCGAGCACGCCGAGGATCATGTTGATGGTGGTGGTCTTGCCGGCGCCGTTGGGACCGAGGAGACCGACGATCTCGCCGGCGGAGACGGAAAACGAGACGCCGCCGACCGCCCGCACCGATCGGAAGGTCTTGGCGAGGTTTTCGACCGAAAGGACTGGCGGGCTCATCGCCGGGTCGTATCCGACCGGGCGCGAGCGCCGTCAAGCCGGGTCCCGGTCGGCGCGCGTGGTCGCGGACCTTCCCGCCCGACTCGCCTCCGGCCTGCCGAGGAGCCGCCTCGGGAGCGGAGAAAGACGAGCCGCCGCTCGAGCCGCGGCGGCGCTCGATCGTTCCGCCCGACGACTCGTTTGCGTTCGCAATTCATGCTGACGAGACCATTGTCGTACGGACATATTGTCTACATCACCGGAGTAATGTCTTAGCGGTCTGTCTATTGTATAGATGAGACCTATCGCTTCTTCTATGCTTCAACTGGACAATTCAGCTGAGATGGAATATCAATATCGTCGCCTTCGTGGGTGATTAGGTCCTCGTTGATAGTTAACATATCTGTTATAACGTGAAAGTAAGCAACGTATTACATATCAGAGCGAATACAAATGCGGTTTTGCATGAAAAGAATTGTTGCTGTTCGGCCAAATTGGTGTCACGCATTCGTTCGTTTACCGACGATTTCTCGCGTGAGACTGCGCGATCGGAAACGGAGGAGAAATCTACGCCATGCTTAAGCTCATCGAAGGCGCGCGGGCGTCCTGTTTCCCCAGGGAAATGGACGAGATGTTTCGCAATCGGGCCGAGGTTTTCTTTGAACGGCTCGGCTGGGACGTCATCGTGAAGGACGGCTACGAGCGCGACCGTTTCGACGATCTCAATCCCCTGTATCTGGTGTCGGTCGACCCCATCACCGGGCGCTACTGGGGTTCGTTGCGCCTGCTTCCGACGACGGGGCCGAACATGTTGCGCGACGTTTTCCCGCAATTGCTGGAGGACGGCGAGAGGGTGGAAAGCGCGACGATCTGGGAGAGTTCGCGGATCTGCGCGGTCGCGGCGGAGGGGCAGCCGAAGCAGAGCCGGAACGGCGTCAACTATGTGATGAGCGAGTTGATCGCAGGCATCGGAGAGGTCGCGCTGATCGCCGGCCTCACCCAGATCGTCTCCGTGTTCGACGCGCGCATCTTCCGCGTCCTGAGGGCGGTCGGATGCGAGCCGGCGATCATCGGTCGACCGCGGCGCATCGGCGCCACAATGGCCTATGCGGCCCTGTTCGAGCCCGACGTCGTTCGCCTGCAATCGCTGCGGGAGGACCTGCAGATGGGGCCGACCGTCCTGGCGCCGGGCGCGAGGGAATTCGCCTTCGCATGAGCGACCGCGCTCTCGGTTCGGCGGTCGGACGCGACCGTCATCGGCGACGCCCGATTCCGCGTCCCTGAGGCGGTGAAAGCGCCGCGGCGGCGGCGGACCTCGCCTGCAATACGCGGGCGAAAGGTAGCCCCGCCCGAGGAGGGAGGAGACCCCGGGCGGGGGAGACGTCGAGCGCCGGCGAGGTGGCGCAGGACATCAAGGGTGGAAAGCAAGGCGCCCGCCTCCGAGCCGATCACCCGGCCGGATCGCGGCGCCCCCTTCCCTATCGGGAGAAAGGGGCGATCCCTCCCTCCCGAGGAGCAAGGCGGCGGCGGCAAGACCGCTGAATCAGGGTTCGCCGAGCGGTCACGGGCGCGTGGCGTCGCCGGCGAACGAAATCATGTCGGTCATCCTTCTACGCTGTGCCCGCAGTTCCTTCCTGATCGGACCTCAGGTTATATTGGACTTCGGCAATGGCCATATCGATGAAGTAGGCAAGAGTCGGACATTCAACCGCTTCGACGTCCATTCGGGCCTTGGTCAGCGCTGTTTCCACGCCACTCAGAATGCCGCGACGGTGCGCCCGCCGATCGATCGGAAGTGGATCGGACATCGGAAAACTTGCACATATCGGGCGACCAGGTCCCAAATCATTCTCCGATCGAAGCAAATTGATCATCTCCCGATGCTTAACCAAGCCCGTGACCCTTGGCAACGCGCGGAAACGGGGAGATCAAAAGGCGAACAAAGGATAACGCCCATTCGCTTCGGGGGTGGAGTCCGCCTAAAAACTTTCCTTCAGCGCGGCTGCCGGGAGCACGCCGGTGGCGATGGCGACGCCGACCGTATGGGCGAGGTTGAGGCAGCGCAGCTTATGGCGCGTCGTATCCAGGTGACTTCGGACGCTCGCGGGGCTCAGCCCCAATATTTGTCCTATTTCATGCTGTGTTTTTCCCCGGGCCGCCCAGATGAGACATTGCTCCTCGCGTCGCGAAAGCTGAATCGAGGGCACGGGAATCTTGGCGCCGACGCTGGTCGCCGAGTCGATCAGCACCGCAAGATGCTGAAGCCTGATCATGTTGTGTTTCTTGAACGCCTCCCACGTCGGCCGCGGCGCGTCGCTGGTAAACGAGACCAGCGAATTCAGGTTGTTGCGATTTCTGACAGGAATAGAAATCCCGTTTCGGCCGACATGATAGCGAAGCGCGTCTTTAAAGAATTCAATGATGACCGGGTCATCTTTCTCGACAGTCTCCCAATCGAACGGAACAATCGCTGCGCGACCCCATTCCAGGATTGGATCAATCGTACTGTACTGCTTGAGAAAGTAACGCACTTGCCAGTCTTTAGAAAATGTGACGAACGACGTCAGCAAATTCGATTCAGCGCTCTTTCCAGAAGCGAGACACAAATACGCAATATGAGAGAGCCCGTACTCCGCAGCGATATCCTTCATGATATCGACCACATCGTCGGTATTATAGCCAAGTATTTTATCCGTCAGTTTCGTCGCTGCGGATCCGAGGCCGATGCCCTTCATCCAGATATCATAGTTTAGCGGACGTCTTAAAGCAATACAAAATGGAACCGTATCCAATTTCCCGCCGAGGCGGCGGGTTCGAGGCGGGCCCCGCGAGGTATAAGTTTACCAGCCGGGCGCTCCCTGCTTACAATGCACGCTCCAATGCAACGACGGCGGCGCCCCTTCGCTTCGCTCCGGCTCCAACCCGAGTCCGCGTTTTCACGGGGCGGCGCCGACCATCAGATAGCCCAGGCCGCGCCAGACGACCTCGTAGCGGCAGTCTTTCAGGACGCGCCGGCCTATCGCGGCGATGTCGAGCGATCGGTGGCGCTCGATCACGTCGGCAAAGTCGTCGCCCATGCTCATCAGCCTCGAGGCGATCCAGCGGTCGAGCGCGGGCACGCCCGCCCGATGGCCGATATCGAGGAAGTCCGGTCTCTCGTCCGCGACGACGATCGGCGCGCCGGGCCTGGCGACACGGACCATCTCGCGCAGCGCCGCCTCGGGATCGTTGAAGTGATTGAAGCCGCCGTTGCTGAGCACGGCGTCGAACGTCCGGTCGCGGAACGGCAGGTCTTCGGCTTCGCCGAGGACGAGCCTGAGAGCGCGGTCGGCGTTGCGGCGCTGGCAGGCGAGGAGCTGAGCGATGGAAATGTCGACGCCGACGACCGACCAGTCCCCGGGCAGCCAGCTCGTATAGACGCCGTCGCCGATCGCGACGTCGAGCAGCCGGATTCCGCCGCCCTTCGGCAGATGGCGCAGCGCCACCTGGCGCGCGCGCCTCTGGCCGCCGTTGACGAGCCAGAACAGGCTGTCCCAGACCCGAAGTCTCGGCCATAGCTTGCTGTTGTAAAAGTCGGCCGCGATCCTGTTGTCGCCGGTCATGACGTCGCGGACGGCCAGCACGCCGTCGCGAACGGCGAGACGCGCGCCGCAGCCGCCCGCGTCGCAGGCGAAGCCGGCATCCGTCCGGCGCAAGGCGCCGTGGCAACCCGGGCAGCGGAGCGGTCCGGGATCGGACGTCCAGGCGCTCGCAGGACCGCGGTCTGTCGGCGCCGTCACAGCGGCGGCGCGCGCCACGGTCTTGCGCGCGGCCTCATTCGATTCTCGCATCTGGGGTCCGATCCGGCAGGCAGTTCGTTTCGAATTCGGCTCCGGCGCGGCCGAAGACTACCGGCCCCTCACGAGCCTTGCGAGATTTCGCCTCAGAGACTCGGCGGCGACGGGTTTGTGCATCATCTGGAATCCGCTCGCGACGATCTGGGAAATGCCTTCCAGGGAGGTGTCGCCGGTCAAGATGACGGCCGGCACGCAACGAGCCGCGCGGCGTGCGAACGCTTTCGTCATGTCAACGCCGGTCATGCCCCCTCCGAGGTGCTGGTCGGTGACGATGGCGTCGAATTTCCAGTCTTCGCCCTCGGCGAGGCGCAGCGCCTCCTCGCCCGTCGAAGCCGTGGCGACCTCATAGCCCCACCCGGCGAGCGAGCCCTCCAGGCTCTTCAGGACGACAGCGTTGTCCTCGACGATCAGCACGCGTCCGCCGGGATCTTCGACCTCGGCGGCGACCTCGGCCTCCTCCCCCCGAGGCTGCTCGGCGCCGGAGAGAAGGAGAGAGAACCGCGATCCCCGCCCGATTTTCGAATTCACCTCGACGGTCGCGCCGAGCAGCCGCGCGATCCGCTGTACGATCGCGAGACCGAGACCGAGCCCGCGCCCCAGATTCCGGCCGGGATTGTCGATCTGAACGAACTCGTCGAAGATATCCGCCTGGCGGTCGCGCGGTATGCCGATCCCGGTGTCGACGACGTCGATGCGGACCCTCCCGTTCCGCCGTCTCAACCCCAACACCGCGCCCCCGCGGCGCGTGTAGTGAATTGCGTTTTCGATCAGGTTTCGCAGCGCACGCTCGAGCAGGGCCGGATCGGTCGACACCCACAGGCTCGGGGCGATCGCCGTGCGCAGGACGAGACCGGCATTGTCGGCTTTCGGTTGGTATTCGAGCGCGAGACCGCGCAGGAGCGCGGCCAGATCGACCAGTTCGGGATGCGATTCCACACCCGCGTCGAGTCGCGAAATGTCGAGAATGGCGGTGAGCAGCCCCTCCAGTCCATGGAGGGACTTCTGCATCATGGCCAGGGTTTCGCGCGCCTGCGGGCTGGCGGCGATCTGTCGCTCCGCCAACGCCATCAACAGGACCAGCGACTGCACGGGTTGGCGCAGGTCGTGGCTCGCCGCCGCGAGAAACTTGGATTTGGCCTGATTGGCGCGCTCGGCCTCGTTGCGCGCCTTGGCGATCTCACCCTCGGCCCGCTTCCGCTCGGAGATGTCGTGAAAGTGGACGGAGACTCCGCCGCCGCGCTTCGGGCTGACGGAATAGGAGTTCCACCGTTCCCCGACCGGCGACATCGTCTCGAACTGAACAGGCGTCCGCCCGTCCATCACCCGTCGATAGTTGTCGTGGACCACGCTTCCGAGAAGCTCCGGAAACACGTCGAAGAAGAGGCGGCCCATGACCTTTTCGCGCCGCGCTCCGAGCAGACTCTCCGCCGGATCGTTGAAATAGACACACCGCCAATTCTCATCGAGAGCGTAGACCCCATCCGCGATGCTGCCCAGGATTTCGTTGGCCTTGACGAATTCGAGAACCGCCTGAAGCCGCTCCGGATTTCTGATTTGTAGAAACGCCCGCACGAAACGCGCGCCATCCTCGGCGCTCGGCAGAAAGTCGTGATCGCAGGCGGGCTGCGGGCCGGGGAGCGCGGACTTGCCGGCGGGACCAAACTCGGACGATACGGCCATCATTGGTCTGTCCTCAACGCAGACGTCGCCGAAGCTCGGAGGCGCCACTCCGTTGGGTTCGAACCCGATCTGAAGTGAATTTATAATAATGGGGAGCGACACGGGCTGTCAAATATTAACCGATCCAGAATTTATCGCCAAGACTTGTTGACGGCGTCGGAAAGAAACTTGCCTATCGAATGTCGGCGTAATCAAAGTGAGCATTGTACAACTACGAGGTCCCGGCTGGTAATCTCTCCTTTCCCGACTTTGTTCAGCAGCAGGAACGGCAGCGTCCGGTCAAGCCAACGTCAGGCCACGGCGGCGCCCCCCGCCATCACGGCGGCTTTGCATCAGCGCCCACGGCGGACTCGCCGCCGGGTCTGTTCGTCCGCCTTGGCGACCCAAGACTGGCCGAAAGGCGCCGGCCCGCCGCGCCGGGACGACGCAGTCTACGAAAATGAAATGGCTGACCAAGGCGACCGGCGCGACGCGCATGGCGCGGCGTCGGGCGACCATCGAATTTTCATTCACGATGGCGCGGCGCCGGCGCCAGGAGCGCCCCCGGGGTCGATGAGCCCGGTGGAACAAAGCAATCCGCGCCGCAGATCACGTCTGCGCAAACTGCCGGCAGCCCAGCGGCCCCCGGATCGCTTCGCTGCGAACCGCGTTCGACTTGCCCTGCAAGGTCTTGAAAAGGCTCATTTCGGCCGAGAAAGGCGGCCGCGAATCCAAAACGCGCCTCACCCGTCCCGGTCGAGCGTAAAGAGCTCCTGCGGCTTCCCCACCCCCCTGAGCGCGTAGCGACCCACCGACACGAACGGCCGGGGCTCCGCCGTGCAGGACTGTTCGAAGGCGGACGAGATCAGCACCGGCTGATCCACCGACCGGCACATGGCCGCGATCCGCGACACTTCGTTGACCGCGGGGCCGACGACGGTGAAGTCGAGCCGCTCCTTGCTGCCGATGTTGCCGTAGAACACGAAGCCGAGATGGAGGCCGAGATACAGGTCCGTGGTGGGAAGCCCTTCGGCGCCGCGGCGCGCGTTGAGCTCGGCGACCGCGGCGCGCGCCTGCCGCGCCGCCATGAGCGCTGCGGCCGTCGCCCGCGCCCGGTCCTGCGCCGGGAAGATCGCCAGCACCCCGTCGCCGATCAGTTTCAGCACGTCGCCCGCATTGGCGTGGACCGCGGTCACCACCGCTTCGGCGTAGTCGTTGAGCAGCGGGATGATCTGCTCGGGCTCGGCGGTGTCGGAAATGCGGGTGTAGCCGCGAAGATCGCTGAACCAGAGCACCGTCTTGATCCGCTCGGCGACCCCGCGCTCGATCCGTCCGCTGAGCACCCGCCGGCCGGCGTCCCGGCCGAGGTAGGTCTCGACCAGCGTCTCGGCGATGCGGGCGAGCGCGGCGGCCTTGATCGCCAGACCGAGGTGCGGCACGAGCCGCGTCAGCGCCTCGACGTCCGCGTCCGAGAAGCCCTCCGGCCGGTCGGTCATCCAGCCGGAATAGAACGAGTCCATCTCGCCGATGACTGCGCCGGCGTCGAAGCGGTGGAGCAGCGCCACGTAGTCGGTCAGCGACGCATCGAGCAGCTCGCGCAGGACCGGGAATTCCACGGCCGTCTCGGGATTGACGGGCCGGCGCAGGATCGAGGCGCCGTCGTTCAGCATCCGGAACCACGGGCTCGTCCGCCAGCGCTCGGCGAGCTCGCCCTCGGTGCTTCGCCCGTAGTCGGTGAAGGTGACGTCCGGATTCTCCCGCTCCCAGCGGAAGGTCCGTCCCTCGTACGAGGGGTGCAGGGTGTCGATGAAGGCGACGCCGCGCGCGAGCGGCAGGCCGCCCGCCACGGCGCGCTCGCAAAAGCCCTGCAGGAGCGTGGTCTCCGAGGCTCCGGCGAGCCCGGCCCCGGCAATGAAGCCGCACAGGGCGGCGATCTCGGCATCGGTCATGGCCGCCATGATAGGGCCTCGCCGGCTTCCGGCCAAATATCGGGTCTTTCGGACCTTTCGGGCCTTGGCGGCAAAGCCGCGCTCCTGCTAGGTCTGACGGCGGCGGGGGCCATGGGAGGACGCGCGCTTTGAGCAAGATCGCTCTCGTCGGTCTGGGACTGGTCGGCCGCGCCTGGGCGGTCAGCTTCGCGCGCGCCGGGCACGAAGTCGCGATCTGGGACGAGCGGCCCGAATCCATCGACGACGCGCTCGGCTTCGTCAATCGCGTCCTTCCCGACCTCGACGCCCACGACCTCCTGCGCGGCGAGCCGCCGCTTTCGGTGCGCTCGCGGATGCGCCGGGCGGGCTCGCTCGAGGAGGCGCTCGACGGCGCGAGCCACGTCCAGGAGAACACGCCCGAAGACGTCGAGGCCAAGCGGCGGGTGTTCGCCGAGCTCGACCGGCTCGCCGATCCCGAGGCGGTGCTCGCGAGTTCGACCTCGGCGATCCTGCCGTCGGCGTTCAGCCGCGGCCTGAAGGGTTGCGGGCGGTGCCTCGTCGCCCACCCGATCAATCCGCCCTATCTGGTTCCCTCGGTCGAGATCGTGCCGGCGCCGTGGACCGACCCCGACGCCGTCCGGCGCACGGCGGACCTGCTCGAGGCCGCCGGCCATGCGCCGATCGTGATGACGCGGGAGATCGACGGTTTCGTCGTCAACCGCCTGCAGGGGGCGCTGCTCGAGGAGGCCTTCCGCCTCGTCGGCGACGGCTTCGCCAGCGCCGAGGACGTCGACGTCGCGATCCGCGAAGGGCTGGCGCTGCGCTGGTCGTTCATGGGCCCGTTCGAGACCATCGACCTCAACGCGCCTGGCGGCGTGCGCGACTACGCCGAGCGCTACCAGCGCATCTATGAACGGATCTTTCCCTCGACCCAGAGGCGCGTCGACTGGAGCGGCCCGGCGATGGACGCGGTCGAGGCCGAGCGTCGGACGCGCCTGCCGGCCGAACGGCTCGCCGAGCGCGCGGCCTGGCGCGACCGCCGGCTGATGGCGCTCGCGGCGCACAAGAAAAAGGCCGGCGAGGAGATCGGCGAATGACGGAGGCGCCTGCCGCGCTGATCGGCGTGGACTGGGGCTCGTCCAATGTCCGCGCCTATCTCATGACGGGCGGCGGGACGATCCTCGACGCGATCGCGAGCGCCGACGGCGTCGCGACGGTCGCGCCCGGCGCCTTCGCCGCGACCTTTCGCCGGCTCGTCGGCGGTTGGCTCGACCAATGGCCCGCGCTGCCCGTCCTCGCCTCGGGCATGGTCGGCAGCCGCAACGGCTGGCGCGAAGCGCCCTATGTCCCCTGCCCCGCCGACGCCCGCGCGATCGCCGCAGACCTCCTCGCGGTCGAAGCCGCCGGTCGCCGCGTCCTGATCGTCCCGGGCCTCTCTTGTGAGAGCGAGGACGGGCAACCCGACGTGATGCGCGGCGAGGAGGTCGAAATCCTCGGGATCGCCACGCAGGGCGCGCGCCTCGTCGTCCTGCCCGGCTCGCATTGCAAATGGGTCGCGGTCGACGAGGAGGAAATCGCGCGCTTCCAGACCTTCGTCACCGGCGAACTGTTCGCCGCGCTGCGCGACCACACGCTGATCGGCGCCTTCGCGCGAACGGCGCCGATGGGCGCGCCGGGCGAGGCCTTCGCGCGCGGCGTGCTTCGCGGGGCCTCGGCCGCCCAAGGCGCGGACGGCAGCGGCCTCATCGGCGCCCTGTTCGGCGCGCGCAGCCTTCCGCTGACGGGAAAGCTCGCGGAAGCGGACGCCGGGGACTACCTGTCCGGCCTGCTGATCGGCGCCGAGATCGTCGAGGCGCGTCGGCGCTTCCCGCGCGAAAACCCGCAGGTCGCGGGAGCGAGCGCGCTCGCGCAGCGTTATCTCGCCGCGTTCGCCGTCCTCGGCGAACGCGCCTCGGCCGCGCCGCCCGGCGCCGCGGCCCGCGGCCTCCTCGTCGTCGCCCGCCAGGCCGGACTCCTGTGATGCTCGCCCTTGCCCCGACGCGCCTGATCGCCATTCTCCGCGGGGTGAAGCCGGAGGAGGCGGCGGCGATCGCCTGCGCGCTCGTCGAGGTCGGATTCGGCGCGATC
This sequence comes from Roseiarcus fermentans, assembly GCF_003315135.1. Lineage (GTDB taxonomy): Bacteria > Pseudomonadota > Alphaproteobacteria > Rhizobiales > Beijerinckiaceae > Roseiarcus > Roseiarcus fermentans. Next base: position 199,305 of record NZ_QNRK01000007.1, on the reverse strand, counting down.
GAGGTTCCGCTCAACTCGCCCGATCCGTTCAGGAGCATCGAGATCATCGCCCGCGCGATCGACGGGTCCGCGCTGGTCGGCGCCGGGACGGTGCTCCTGCCCGGCGCGGTCGAGGCGGCGGCGAACGCCGGCGCGGGACTGATCGTTGCGCCGAACGCCGACCCCGGCGTGATCGAATGCGCGCTGAAGCTCGGACTCGGCGTCCTGCCCGGCGTCGCGACGCCGACCGAAGCCTTCGCGGCGCTGGGCCTTGGGGCGACCGGCCTGAAACTCTTTCCCGCCGAGGCCATGCCGCCCGAGGTCGTACGGGCGTGGCGTTCGGTGTTGCCGAAGAACGCGCTGCTGTTTCCGGTCGGCGGCGTCACACCGGAACGGATCGCGCCTTATCGGCTGGCCGGCGCCGACGGCTTCGGTATCGGCGGCGCGCTCTATAGGCCCGGCACGACGACGGGCGAGGTCGCTGCGATCGCGAAGTCCTTTGTCGCGGCCTGGGGCGCGACGCCCGACGTCCGCTGAGGTCACGCATTTTCGCGGCGCATCGCCCTCCGGATCGCTCCCGACCCGGGCCCGCTTGGCGACGTCCCCGCGGGCCGCCTCGAGGAGCGCCGGGAAAGCTGTCGAAAGCCGCGGGACGCAGCGGCGGGGCGGGTTGCTTTCGTCGCCCCGGACTCCACGCGCGCCCCGGGCGGGGCCCTCCCGCCCTCGAGGCGGGAAGGCCGTTGCGCGCCAGACGCTTCATGCTACGCTGGCATGCTAGAGGTCTGGGGCGCCCGCGCAAAAGCGCAGGCGGACAGGCCGACGGGGAGGCGACGTGGCGCGAGAAGCCGACGAAGCTTGGAGACGCGGCCCGGCTGCCCTTACGCGACCGGGTGTCGACGGACCCTCGGTCGGACGCCCTGGCCCCGCGGCGCCGCGCCGCGCCGCGGCCGGGTCCGCGCCATGAACGCCGAGCCGCCGCGCCCACTTCTCTCGATGCGCGGCGTCGTCAAGCGCTTCGGCGGCGTCCAGGCCCTGCGCGGCGTCGACTTCGACCTCCGCCGCGGCGAGATCCACGCGCTGCTCGGCGAAAACGGCGCCGGCAAGTCGACCCTCATGAACATCCTCTCGGGCGTGATCGAGCCGGACGGCGGCGAGATGCGGATCGAGGGCGTGGCGACGCGCTTTTCCGATCCGCGCGCGGCGCAGGCCGCCGGGGTCGCCACGATCTTCCAGGAGCTCGACCTCGTCCCTGGCCTCGACGTGACGGCCAACCTGTTTCTCGGCCGCGAGCCCACCCGCGCCGGCGTGCTCGACCGCGGCGCGATGAGACGGGCGGCGCGCGAGCGCCTCGCGGCGGTCGGGGCCGACATCGACGTCGACCAGCCGGTCGGCGAGCTATCCGTCGGGCGCCGGCAGATGGTCGCGGTCGCCAAGGCGCTGACCTACGCCTCGCGCATCCTGGTCATGGACGAGCCCACCGCCGCGCTCACCGCCGCCGAGGTCGACCGGTTGTTCGGCGTCATGCGCGAGATCGCGGCCAGGGGCGTCGGGATCGTCTACATCTCGCACCGGCTCGAGGAAGTGCCGCGGGTCGCCGACCGGGTGACCGTGCTGCGCGACGGGCTGGTCGCTGGCGTCGCGCCGGCCAGCGCGCCGCAATCGGAGCTGGTGCGGCTCCTGGTCGGGCGGCCGCTCGCCGAACTCTATCCGAAGCGCGGCGCGCAGGCCGGGGAGACGGTGCTGAAACTCGAGCGGGCGCGGTTCGCGCCGAGACGCGGCCGCGCCGGCTGGCAGGCGCCCGACGACGTCTCGCTCGAGGTGCGCGCGGGCGAGATCGTCGGCCTCGCCGGCATCATGGGCGCGGGGCGGACCGAGCTGCTCACCGCCCTCTACGGCGCGGCCGGCCCGGGCCGCTGGTCGGGCGTGGTCCAGATCGAGGGCCGGCCGGCGCGCCTCGCCTCGATCCGCGCCGCGCGCGGCGACGGCGTCGGGCTCGTCACCGACGACCGGCGCGGCAGCGGCCTCCTGCTGCGCGACAGCGTCGGGCGCAATCTCGTCCTCACCGTCCTCGAGCGCGTCTCGCCCTTCTTCCTGATGTCACGCGCGAAAGAGTCGACGCTGGCGCGGCAGGCGATCCAGGCGTTCGACGTTCGGCCGCCGCAGCCCGAGGCGATCGTCGGCGCGCTCTCCGGCGGCAACCAGCAGAAGGTCGTGCTCGCCAAGGAGGTGCTCGGCGAGCCGCGCCTGCTGCTGCTCGACGAGCCGACCCGTGGCGTCGACGTCGGCGCCAAGGGCGAGATCTACGCCCGCATCCGGACGCTCGCCGAGCGCGGGCTCGGCGTGCTGATCGCATCGAGCGAGATGCCCGAGCTGCTCGGCCTGTGCGACCGGGTGGTGGTGCTGCGCAAGGGCCGCACGGTCGCGGAATTCGCGGGCGGCGCCGACGAACACGCGGTGCTGGCGGCGGCGGAGCAAAGCGAGGACACAAGCCCATGAACGACGCTGCGCCCATGCGCGCCGCTCCCGCCGCGCCGCCGGCGACCGCGCGCCGGTTCGACGCCTTCGCCATCGCGGTGCGCTTTCAGAGCGTCATCGGCCTGATTCTCGTGACCCTGGGCGGGATCGTGTTCTCGCCGCGCCGGCACGGCCACATCCTGTTCCTCGCGCCCGACAACATGGCCAACATCGTCCGCGCCGTGTCGGAGACCGGCATCATCGCCGTCGGCATGACCTTCGTCATCATCACGGCCGGCATCGACCTGTCGGTCGGGGCCTTGCTGAGCCTGTGCAGCGTGCTGACCGCCACGATCATGACCAGCGGCGGCTACGGGCTCGCGCCGACGATCCTGTTCGTCCTCGCCTGCGGGACGGCGTTCGGCGGCGCCCAGGGCCTGATTTCGAACCGGTTCCGGCTCGAGCCGTTCATCGTCACGCTGGCGGGCCTTCAGGTCGCGCGCGGGCTTGCGCTCGTCATCTCGGGCAACCAGTACATCAACATCTCCTACGGCCAGGGGCCCGGCCTCGCCCCGCCCGTGTTCGCGATCCTCGGCGACCGGCTGTTCGACAATACGGTCCCGGTGGCGACGCTGGTGTTCGTGGTGGTGGCGGCGATCGCCACCTTCACGCTCAACTTCACTCGCTTCGGCCGCTACGTCTTCGCCGTCGGCGGCAACGAGCGCGCGGCGCGGCTGTCGGGCGTGCCGGTGTCGCTGGTCAAGGTGTCGGTCTACGCCATCACCGGCCTCGTCTCGGGCATAGCCGGGGTCGTGCACGCCGGCCAGTTCAATTTCGGCAGCGCCAACGACGGCACCGGCTACGAACTGACGGCGATCGCCTCGGTGGTGATCGGCGGCACCAGCCTGTTCGGCGGCTCGGGCTCGATGATCGGCACGGTCGCCGGGGCGGTGATGCTCGGCGCGCTCGCCAACATCCTCCAGCTCAACAACGTCAATGCGGCGCTGCAGCTGCTCGCCACCGGCGCGATCATCGTGCTCGCCGCCGTTCTGCAATCCCTCGTCCGTCGCCGCGAGGGTTTGGGTCGATGACACGAGGCGGCGAAACCGCAGCGGGTTGAGCGGAACCACAACAATCACCCGAGGGAGAAAACCATGGATTGCACACTGTTCAGGAGAAGCGCCGGGCTTCTCGCCGGCGCAGGCGCGCTGGCGCTCGCAGCCGGCGCGGCGGACGCCGCCTCGCTCGTCAAGGACTGCGGCAAGGACGGCAAATACGTGATCGGCTTCTCGCAGGCCAACAACGCCGAACCCTACCGCCAGCACGTCAACGATGAACTGACCGCGGCGGCGGCCAAGGTGCCGCAGTTCAGCCTTCAGATCGCCGACGGCGCCGGCAACGTGAACACCCAGACGTCGCAGATGGACAATTTCATCACCCAGAAGGTCGACCTGATCCTGATCTCGCCGTTCGAGGCCGCGCCGCTGACGCCGGTGGTCGCGCGTGCGGTCAAGGCCGGCATTCCGGTGATCGAGCTCGACCGGAGGTCGCTCGGCGAGCCCGGCAAGGACTACACCGCCTTCATCGGCGGCGACAATTTCAAGATCGCGCAGGAAGCCGGCAAGTACGTCGCCGGAACGCTGCTGCCCGACGGCGGCGAGGTCGCGGTGCTCGAGGGCCTGCCGAGTTCGACGCCGGCGGTCGAGCGGCTCAACGGCTTCAAGGACGGCGTCAAGGCGAACGCCAAAATCGAGGTCGTCGCCGAGCAGGCGGCCGACTGGCTGCCGGACAAGGCGCAGACCGCCTTCGCCGCGATGCTGCAGGCCCATCCCAACATCAAGGCGGTCTACGCCTCGAACGACATGATGGCCGCCGGGGCGCGGCTCGCCGCCAAGGGCGCCGGCAAAAAGGACGGCGACATCAAGATTCTCGGCACCGACGGCCTGCCCGGACCCGCCGGCGGCATCCGCGCCGTGGCCGAGGGCGAGTGGTCGGCGACCTTCACCTATCCGACCGGAGGCCCGGAGGCGATCGACATGGCGAAGGCGATCCTGATCGACTGCGCCGAAAAGGTCCCGACCGTCGTGACGGTCGCGACCACCGCGATCACCCCCGACAACGCCAAGGCGATGATGGGCAAATAGGCGCCTGTCGCCGCGCTCGTTGAGCGCGGCCGACGGGCTACGGCATGCATGCATCTCCTTCCCCATGGAAAATGGTCAGGCGCCGAGCGCCTTCTCCCCCACCCGGGCCGCGCTTGCGCGCGCCCGGGCGCAGGCTCTTTTGGGGGAAGGGACGGCGACCGTCGCTCGTCGTCCCCACGGCAAGGAGATGTGTGCATATCCTGCAGGGCGGCGGGCGATCGCGCCGCGATCCGGCGGGACCGGAAGGATCGACCTGCGACCCACGACGACGGAGCCGGTCCTTGGGCAGACTTCCGAGAGTCGCCAGCTCGCGGAAACCCCGGCGCAACCCTTCAAAAGGCTCGAAACCGGAACAGCTGCCCGCCCCTCCTCACCACGCCAGAAACCGTCGCCCCGCCCATGCGCCGGCGGCGGCGCAGACGAGCCAAGCCAGCGGATACCACGTCGCCACGAACAGCGGCGAATCGTCCGGGCAATGCGACGCATACAGGAACGACGCGAGCCCGGCGGACGCCGCGCCTGCGAGCGCGCCCGTCCATCCCGGATGCTGCGGCGCGCCCGCCCGCATCGCCCAGATCAACGCCATGAGGATCGGCGCGGCCATCATCGGGATCATCGTGGTGCAGTAGCGCATGTTGTGGCCGACGAGGCGCGGCAGCCACTCGCCCGCCGGAACGACGATCAACTCGACTGCGACCCCCGCGGCCAGAAGGGCCAAGGGCGCGAACAGCCACAGCGCCAGGGCGCCGGGCCGGGCCTCGGGCCGGGCGAGCCGCGCGAGCAGCATGAGCGACGGCAGCGCCAGCGCCAGCGCGTCGAGGAACTTCAGGTTGAACCGGACCGTACCGAGCGCGGCCGAGAGGTCCGGGCGCGGTCCGACGGCGAGCGCGTAGAGGGCGAACGCGCCGGCGAGGCCGAGCGCGAGCGCCGCGACGATCCGACGGCCGATGCGGACGGGCTCGGGGATCGGATCGGCGGCGAGGGCGGCGATCAGTTCCGACGTCTTCACGACACGGACCTCCGCCAGGCGGCGCCGAGCGATTTCAGCGCGCGGTGAAGGGCGACGCGCACGGCGACCTCCGTCATGTCGAGTCGCGCAGCGGTGGCGGCGATCGACTGTCCGTCCAGCGAGATCGACTGCACGATGTCGCGCTGGCGCGGGTTGAGCGCGTCCATCAGCCGCTTCGCGTCGGCGAGCGCGTGCCGGTCCTCGTCCTCCGGCGCCGCCAGAAACGCCTCGAAATCCTCGATCGGCTCCATGCGCCGGGCGCCCCGCCGGCGCATGGCGTCGATGATCTTGTGGCGCGCGATCGCATTCACCCAAGGGCCGAGCTTCTGGCCCGGATCCCAGGTGTGCCGCTTCAGATGAATCGCCAGCAACGTCTCCTGCACCGCATCCTCGATATCGGCGTCGCCGAGCCTCGCCCTCGCGAAGGCGGCGCGCGCCATGGCTCTAACCGACCGCCCGAGCTCCGTGAGAAGGCGCCGATAGACGCCCTCGTCGCCGGCCATGGCGGCCTTCATCATCGTCGACCAGGGATCGAGCGAGGCATCCTCGACCGGCGGGGCCGCCATACAGTCTTCGCTCCGATACGGCTGACGTTACAGGTCCGCCCGCGCCTTTCGGCGGCGCGGGCGCCCGACCCCGTCTAACACGAGGGCGTCGTGGCTGCGAACCCCCGCGCGGGCGGTCGTTTCACGCCAGGCGACCGTCTTCAACTTGCTGCGACCCTTGGGAACGAACCGGCGCGCCGGCTCGTTGGTCCGTCGATCGCAAGCAAGGAGGCCTTTCCCATGCGACGGGTCCTGATTTCCCTCTTGCCGGCGGCCGCCCTCTCCCTGGCGGCTCTTCCGGCTTTCGCCGAAACCTATACGCCCAACGGCGGCGCCTACCCGAGCGGCGGCGGCGTGACCCTCCCCTCAGACACCTACACGCCGGCCCCGGCGTCCGACGCGTCGCCGCTGATGATCCTCGGCGCGCCGCTGGCGGTCGTCGGATACGGGACGACCGAGCAGCCCCGCTGCGGGGTGCTGCGCGACTTCAACAACCGCTACACGGCGGTCTGCGGTCCGTAACGACACCGGCCCTCGATCGTCGAGACGGCGCCGTCCGCGCGGGGAGCGCGGGCGGCGCCGCCGTCTCATGGCCTTTCATGACGGAATTGCAACGGCTTGCCCGCGCCGTCGGGGATTGACGGCCCGCAAAAGCCGTGGCTTTAACCCGGCCCGAGACGCGTAAGGTCGCCCGCTTCCAAAGGCGGGCTCATGGCGTCGAACGAGTTCACGAGGAGCACGACGCCATGTCGCATTGGCCAATCCACGGTCGCATCGAGGGTGCGATCGTGATGATCGGGTTCGGCTCGATCGGCAAGGGAACCTTGCCGCTGATCGAGCGCCATTTCGAGTTCGACAAGGACCATGTCTACGTCATCGACCCGAACGACGCGGATCGGAAGCTGCTCGACGAGCGCGGCGTCACGTTCGTCCACCTCGGCCTCACCCGCGACAACTACCGCGACGTCCTCGGCAAGTACCTGAAGGCCGGTAAGGGCCAGGGTTTTTGCGTCAACCTGTCGGTCGACACCTCCTCCCTCGACATCATGCGCTGCGCCCGCGAACTCGGCGCCCTCTACATCGACACCGTGGTCGAGCCGTGGCCGGGCTTCTACTTCTCCAAGGACATGAACAACGCGGCGCGCACCAATTACGCGCTGCGCGAGACGGTGCTCGAGGAGCGCCGCAACAATCCCGGCGGCTCGACCGCGGTCTCGTGCTGCGGCGCCAATCCGGGCATGGTGTCCTGGTTCGTCAAGCAGGCGCTGCTGAATCTCGCCGCCGACCTCGGCGACAAACCGTCCGAGCCGAAGACCCGCGAGGATTGGGCGAAGCTCGCGCAGAGCCTCGGCGTCAAGGGCGTCCACATCGCCGAGCGCGACACCCAGCGGGCGAAGACCCCCAAGCCACGCAATGTGTTCGTCAACACCTGGTCGGTCGAAGGGTTCCTGTCCGAGGGCATGCAGCCGGCCGAGCTCGGCTGGGGCGCGCACGAAAAATGGGCGCCCGCCAACGCCGGCTTCCACGAGTCCGGCTGCGGCGCGGCGATCTACCTCAACCAGCCCGGCGCCAACACCCGCGTCCGCTCCTGGACGCCGACCGCGCGCGGGCAGTTCGGGTTCCTGGTCACCCACAACGAGGCGATCTCGATCGCCGACTACTATACGGTGCGCGACGAGACGGGCGCGGCGGCGTATCGGCCGACCTGCCACTACGCCTATCACCCCTGCAACGACGCGGTGCTGTCGCTGCACGAGCTGTTCGGCCGCGCCGGCCAGATCCAGAGCGCCCAGCACATCCTGACCGAGTCCGAGATCGTCGACGGGATCGACGAACTGGGCGTGTTGCTCTACGGCCACAAGCGCAACGCCTACTGGTACGGCTCGCAGCTGTCGGTCGAGGAGACGCGCGACCTCGCCCCGTATCAGAACGCGACCGGCATGCAGGTGACCTCGGCGGTGCTCGCGGGCATGGTCTGGGCGCTGGAGAACCCGAACGCCGGCATCGTCGAGGCGGACGAACTCGACTTCCGCCGCTGCCTCGAGGTGCAGCGGCCCTATCTCGGCCCGGTGGTCGGCGTCTACACCGACTGGACCCCGCTCGACAACCGCCCGGGCCTGTTCCCCGAAGACATCGACGAGAGCGACCCCTGGCAGTTCCGGAACGTGCTGGTGCGCTGAGCGATGCGGGCGCGGCCGACGGTCGCGCCCGCCCCCGACGGTCCCGAGCTGGTTTCGTGGCGAATCAAGGGGCTGCGACGGATTTTCCGGGCGACTGGCGACTCCCGGTGCGGCCGCGATACAATGTCCGCGCCGTCCCCGGAGCCGGTCTGCAGGATCGACGTCCGCTGCAAGCGCGGGGCGCGGTGAGGGCGATCTGCGTCGACCTCCGAAACGCCGTAGACAAGCTCTTCGCAGAGAAACGAACGACCTCGGGCGTCGAACGCCTTCGCGAGTTCGTCAGGACAGCGGCCCACAAGCCGGTTAACTACAGATCAAACTCGATTCATGATTCGCTTCATAAAGCCGTCGAAAAGCGGAACAGTAAAGGCTGTGTCTCCGTGTGATGGACTATATATCATGCCCTTGGCGATAAGCGTCGCGCGCGTGGGCGCGACCGTAGTTACCTTTTTTCTAAGTATGTCTGACACGTCTCCGGAGCGGTGTGGCCCGGGACCGAGTTCCGCCATGGCGCGCATATAACGTTTTTCAGAAGGAGTCAATCTGTCAAAGCGTACACGAAAGAAACTCGCGTCAAGCTCGGCAATCGCCCTGTCGTTTGCGGCGCGCGCGTCATCAAGATTCATTGGAGAGGTGCGCGCCTCATCCCAGCAATGTTTGCCCCATTCTTGCAAGAAGTATGGATAGCAATGGGTCTGAGCCAGGATCTCCTCCACTGCGTCAGAATCGAAGGCTGCGCCAGCCTTCTGGGCCGGTACACAAAGCGCCACAGTTGCCGCGGCTCGGTCGAGCCTGTCAATCGACACGAATTGGAACAGTCTTTCCGCGTATGATTTTGCTCGCCCCATTTGACCCAATAGTTGTGGGAGCCCCGCTGCGATCATGGTGACTGGAAGTTGTAACTGGTTTGCATTGTGAAAGGCCATAATCAGCGCCGCAAGCTGATCCTCCGGTACATATTGAAGCTCATCAATGAAAAGAACAATCGCCGTTTGTCGCTCGGCGGCTGCCTCGCCCACAGCGGCCACGAGTTCACCCAAGTCATTGTCAAGATCACCGCTGTCCGCCAATCCTGCGAGCGGCGTGATGTCCATCCCTATTTGGATGTCTTGGTATTTCACCTTCAGACTTGAGATAAAGCCCGCGAGGGCGCCCAAGGCCTTACGGGCTCCCGCCATGACGGCTTCCCCTCGATCGAGCCGCAACAGCGAGGCCCGCAGCGATGGCGCGAGCAAGGCCGGAAGCGAGCGCCCTTCTGGAGCTTCCATACGAACGCCCACAATTCCGCGCGCCTCTGCGTCTTGCCTTACTCTATTGAGAAGGACGGTCTTCCCCACGCCGCGCAGGCCGTGAAATATCAGACTTTGCGCCTGTCGCCCTGAGCGTACTCGATCGAGTGCGATAGCCGCCTGTTCGATCACCCCGTCCCGGCCAGCCAATTCAGGAGGAGGCGTTCCCGCGCCGGGCGCGTAGGGATTCGTGCGGGGATCCATTTATAGGGACCTTATGGCGAATTATCGAATTTTGATAAGATACCCTAAATTCCGAATAAACGCAACCGTCCCGTGGCAGCCGTCGTGAGCGGGATTTCTCTCTCGCCTGATTGCGAAAGCCGCGCCGAAGGGCCGCCGGCCCGTCGCGTCGGCGTGGCCCGCCTCGCGCCTCCGCAATTTCCCGGTCTCGCCGTCTTCAAAGCGCCGGTCCCGCCGCCGCCGGTCGCGCCCGCGCCTCCCTGGCGACGATCGCGCAGATCCGGAAATAGACCAGCCTGCCGAACTGATTGGGCCGGATCGGATCCACGTCGGATTCCTCGCGGATGAATTCGTCGGGCTCGATGAACCGGAGTCCGGCGGCCGCGCAAAGCTCGCGGCACCATTGATTGACGGCCGCCTGGCCGGCCAGCGTCACGAATTCCTTCATGCTCGGCCAGCGCACGCGCGCGTTGCAGCCGACGACGAAGACCGGCGCGCCCTTCGGGATTCGCCCGAGGCTCAGCGTCAGGTTCTCCTTGAACTGCGATTCGGAGATCGTGCCGAGGAGTTCGTAGTTGACCTTGAGCTCTTCCAGCGCGTCTGCGATCCAATGGGCGTGGAACTGCGGACGCAGCGTCTCCAGCGTGGATTGCGTCAGATCCGGAATCGACAGAACGGCGGGGAAAGCCTCGAACGGAACCACCATCCCCAGGGTTTTGTGCCGGTAAAGACGCAAGGCGGCGTCATTCCAGAAGCTGAACACCCGGATCGAAGCGCTGTCGCGGTCGTCGAGCAGCCGCGTCCGGAAATCCTCGTCGCGAAACCCGAGGCGCAAGGCGGCCTCTCGACAGGGCGCGCTCAAAGCCTCGATCGCGTGCCGAAGCATGATCGAATGGTCGGTCCGGATCTCGATTCGGTCGCGGGTGAACGGATATTCTCCCCCCATTTCTCCGGTTAACTGGCGGCAATAGTGCCCGACCGCCATCATCTCCTCGCCGCCGCGCAGCAGGATCGCCGGCATGGCGTCGCGATCGCCCGTCGCGATCGCGATCCCGGACTTGCCGTCCTCGATCGCGGTCTCGCCGATCCAGTCGATGACGCCGTCGTCGAACAGGTCCGCGGCCACCTCGCCCCGCACGTCGATGGGCGGCCGTCCGAGCCGGCGGAACAGCCAGGTCTCGAGGCGCAGGCCGAGCGTCCGCGATGAAAAGCAGTAGTGCAGCAGGCCCGTCCCCTGTCGCACGGACTGCCGCAGCACATAGAGGCCGACAATCCCATAGTCGCCGTAGTCATCCTCGACCCGGACGAGGCCGGCCTGGATGTCGTGGCCCCGGGTCAGGACGAGGAACTGGCGGGCGACCGCTTCCGCGTCGTCCCCGGGGAGCCGGCGCCGGGTGAAATTGAGACCGTCTGTCCGCTCGACGAGCGCGATGGCGCGGTCGATGTGCGATTCGAGGTCGAGTTCGATGCGCACGCGGATGTTGCTGCGGCGCAGGAAGCCGATCGGGTCGCTCGCCTCCGCCTGCGCCGCCCGGCGGGTCGCGACCTGGCGGGCGCGTGCGACACGGCGCAACCGCGGGTCCGGTTCGCCCTCGAATCGCGCGTGCGCCAGAAGATGCGCAACCGCGCCCGGCCCAACGGCGCGCAGGCCCGGCACGGCGCGCCCGGCTTCGACGCGATCGCCGGGATCGTCGCTGACGAAGAGCACGGATTGCGGCCGGAGCTGAAACAAGTCGACGATCTTCGCCAGCCTCGCCCCGACCGGCAGTCGCTCGACCTGCGGAAACACGACGGTTTCGAGCAGGCCTGCCGCCTCGAGGGCGACCCGCACGCTGTCGGCGTCGCCCTTGGCGCAGATCGACGACACGATTCCGCGCGCCGCCAACTCGGCGACGATCGCGCTCGCCCCGGCGACGGAATGCGCTCCGCCCTGCGTCGCGGTCCCGCGCCACAGCGTCGCCTCGGGGTCCCAGACGACCAGCCGGATGGCTTCCGGAAGCGCGTCCAGCATCTGCCGGACGGCGAGCGGATCGTCCTGCGGCGCCGATCGAACCGGGACGGACTCGATCGCGAGGCGAATGAGCCCGACCGCGATGTCGCGAGAATCGACGCGGCCAGCGTCCCGTTTCGCGTTGAATGCGTCGTCGCAATGGATCGATACGATCGCCGGGTCGGCCCTGCTCCAGATCGCCCCGGGCGCGACGACCTTCATGATGCGTGCCGGACCCGCCGGAAGCTCGACGACGGTGAAGACCAGGTCTCCATTCACCCGGATCGAAACTTGACCCCTGCCCCCGGGGCGTCGCGGGGGAAGCCGCAGTTCCAGCGTCAGCGCGACGTCGGAGGCCGGGTCTTGCAAGCCGGCGAGGCGAATCGAGGCGTCCCGGCCCGAGGACCAGACGCCCCACGGCTCCGGCCCCCACCATCCCTCGCCGAGCAGGGCTTGTCCGCCCTGGCCCCTCGAGAAGTCGAACGTCCGGGCTGGTTCGGCTGCGCCCGGCGCGCGCGCCGCCTCCGTCATGTCAGTCTTCACAGTCATCGTCCCGACGAAGCCCACTCTCGTCCCAGCGCAAAGGCGTGAGGTGTACGCCGCTAGCACTGTCGGCGCCGCCTCATCAATGACCGATCGGATCGAGGCGCCGGGCGGGATGCGCGGTCGGGCGCGGCGGCGGCGCCGTTCCGGACCGCCAACCCGTCGTCGAGAGGAGCGACCCGCGAGTCGAGGAGACCGGGTTCGGATCGCCATGACGGCGAAGGACGGGCGAAGGCCTGGCGGGGCGAGGAGGCTTTCCGCCGTCCTCGCGAGGAGCAAGAGCGACCCGCCTGCGCCGCCGGAACGGCCTGATGGACGAGCGATCCCTCCGGGATCAATCCGGGGCAGTCGCTCGCCGCGACAAATGGACCGGGGGCGTCAAGAGACTGTCAGGAGGCTCGACGCCGTCGGCCCGGGTGTATAGAAGTCGCATCCGCCATGTATGAACTCGCCCGTTCGATCCGCACCATCGCCGACTATCCCAAGCCCGGGATTCTGTTTCGCGACATCACCACCCTGCTCGGCGACGCGCGCGCCTTCCGCCGCGCCGTGGACGAACTGGTGCAGCCTCTGGCGGGCACCAAGATCGACAAGGTGGCGGGAATCGAGGCGCGCGGCTTCATCCTCGGCGGCGCGGTCGCCCACCAGCTCTCCGCCGGCTTCGTTCCCGTGCGCAAGAAGGGCAAGCTGCCCCACACGACCGTCCGGATCGCCTATTCGCTCGAATACGGCGTCGACGAAATGGAGATGCACCAGGACGCGGTGCAGCCGGGCGAGCGGGTGGTGCTGGTCGACGACCTGATCGCCACCGGCGGAACCGCGGTCGGCGCGGTGCAACTCCTGCGCAAGCTCGGCGCCGACGTGGCCGCCGCCATTTTCGTCATCGATCTGCCCGACCTCGGCGGCGCCAAGAAGCTCGCCGAGCTCGACGTGCAGGTGCGTTCGCTGATGGCTTTCGACGGGCATTGACCGCGACGCCGCGGATGCGGCGTCGAGACGGCCTTCCGGGCGCTCTTGCCGTTCGCCGCGGAGCGGGTTGCGCCGGACTGTGAACAATGTGAAAAGGCGTTGATTATCGCTTGCGGCCCGGGCTGCCTGCGATTGCGGGCTCATGAGGAGCGTCAGCCATGTCCGTGCAGGGTACAGGGCCTCTTGCCGCCGGTTCGTCAGCCGCGAAGCCGGTCGCCAACGCGCGGCGCAGCCGACTCCTCAACCCGCTGACGGCGCTCGCGACGGCGCGCGCGCTGGCGGCGGGGGACAAGGCGCGGGACGAAAGACGCTGGCCCGAGGCCGTCGAGGCCTACGGCAAGGCCTTGCAATCGAAGCCGGGCGCGGCGCCGTTATGGATGCAGTACGGTCATTGCCTGAAGGAAGCCGGGCGCATCGGCGACGCGGGCAACGCCTATCTCGAAGCGCTCGCGCTCGAGCCGACCAATCCCGACACCCTGCTTCACCTCGGCCGGGTCAAGGGGGCGATGGGAGACGCCGCCTCCGCCGTCGGATTCCTGGAGCGGGCGGTCGCCTCGCCCGCCCTGGGCGCCGACCCTCGCCTGCGCTCCGACGCATCGAGCGAGATCCTGACCCTGGGCGACAGGGCGCGGGACGAGCGACGGTGGGCCGACGCCGTCGCCGCCTACGAGGCGCACCTGCGCATCCAGCCGGAGGCGGGGCCGATCTGGGTTCAGCTCGGTCACTGCCTGAAGGAGAGCGGACAGTCGGAGGCGGCCGAGACGGCTTATCTCCGAGGCCTGGAGTTCGACCCGGACAATTCGGACGTGCTGCTTCACCTCGGACGGCTGAGACTCATCGCGGGCGACTTCGGCGCGGCCGCCTACTATCTCGAGCGCGCCGCCGAGGCGGCCTCGCCGAACGAGGACGCACGCGCGGAACTCCGCGACCTGCTGTTGAGCCATCTCGCCGACTTCTCGGCGGGCGCGACCGGGGACGAGACAGACTGGCTGGACGATCTCCTCGACCATTCACAATCCTTCGGCAGCGGCAAGAGGGGCGCGAAGTTCTGGAGCGACCTCGGCGATCGGCTGGAGGCGAACTCGGCCCAGGCGGAACGGGCCTACCGTAAGTCCGTCGAACTGGATCCGGACAATTTCGACACGCTGCTTCGCCTGAGCCGGATCGGTCTGGCGCGCGACGACATCGCCTCCGCCGCGCAAGATCTGGAACAAGCCGAAGCCCTGCTGCCCGCCGAGGACGCGGCGCCGGACGAGGATCGCCGGACCGAGGCGGCCGAGCTCGCGCTGCGCATCGCAGACCGGGCGCGGGAGACGAAGCGCTGGCTGGAGGCAGTCGAAGCGTACCGCCGATCGCTGCGAATCCGGCCGGGCGTCGCGAAAACATGGCTTCGGATCAGCGGCTGCCTCGACGAAGCCGGCAAGGCGGCGGAAGCGGAGAGCGCCTATGCGATGGCGGCCGAACTCGCCGGCGAGCCCGTCTCGGCCGAAGCCGACGACGACCGCCGCCTTCTCAACTGCAAGCTCTGTGGCGGCGTGTCGCGCGTCGTGTTCGGCCTGCCTCACAACAAGAAGGCCGGCCACCCGATTCCCGACGAACCCGACGATTGCATGTATTACCAGTGCGACGACTGCAATTTTCTCTTTACCCCGGCGCTGGATCTCGACGACCACACGGAGATCTACGACGAGGAGTACTGGAACAAGCAGGACCCCGACTGGTACGGCCGCGTTTCCCAGACCTTGCGACTTGTCGCGATGGCGAACGAGATGCTGCAAAAGCGTTTGGACCAGATCGAGATTCTCGATTTCGGCAGCGGCGCCGGCGCGTTTGTCCAATCCGGGCGAACGGACCTCGGGCTCAACGTCTGGGGCACGGACATCATTGCCCCGCATTTGGGCAAAGACTGGTTCCTCGCGGACCTGGGAGAGCGAAAGTTCGATGTCATCACGTGCTGCGAGGTGATCGAGCATTTACCCAATCCCCGCGAGGTCTTCGCCAAGATCCGGCGTCACCTCAAGTCGCCGGGCGTCTTCGCCTTTCAGACCGCCTGGTGGGACCCGGCCCAGCTCGGGCGCGACTGGTGGTACCTGGGGCCGCACAACGGGCACATCTCGCTCTATAGCCGCGAGGGGCTGGCCCATGTCTTCAAGGACATGGGCGGCGCGGAGCGGCGCATGTGGAACGACTATCCGGGCTGCCAGGCGTGGCTGTTTCGATAGCGGCCGCTCGCCTGAGCACTACTTTCCGACCCGAGGAGGATTTGCGTGGAGTCGAGCGACGGGGATACCCACGACACCGATTTGAACGAGAAGTTACTTATACTACAGAGGTTAGTGAATAACTATGGGCAGCCAAATCCCAGCGTGATCAACGCTATCGCGAGAGATTTGGATTTTATCAAACTCAATATCAAGTTCTTTGGCTATGAGCTTGCAACCCGCATGGCCGAAGCGTTGCCGCCTCGGTCCATTCCTGCTCCGATAGAACATCCTCTAACCTGGAAGCCCACGACCCAGGCCGATCTTGAGAGCGACTGGGCTGCATATTGGCTGAACGAGCTCAAGATCGGATTCATTTATCACAGGAAGTTATGGGAAATCGTATACCTGCTTCAGGCTTTGCACAATTATCGACTCATACGGCCCGGTGCACGAGGACTGGGATTTGGCTGTGGAAACGAACCGTTTCCCAGCTATTTCGCCAATGCTGGCGTGAACGTCACAATAACTGACTTAGAACCCTCAAACAGACAAAGCATCGGA
This sequence comes from Roseiarcus fermentans, assembly GCF_003315135.1. GTDB lineage: Bacteria > Pseudomonadota > Alphaproteobacteria > Rhizobiales > Beijerinckiaceae > Roseiarcus > Roseiarcus fermentans. The sequence goes on along the minus strand of NZ_QNRK01000007.1, from coordinate 183,255 downwards.
TGGGCTGAAACTGGACAACACGCCTCAACACTGGAGAGCTCTTTCGTAGCAAGCTTGGTAAAACGCGACGATTTCTTAAATTTTGCGGAGTTAATTTATGTCGATATGAATCATATACCTAATACTCTGAGAGAGTACGATTTTTGCTGGTCAATATGCGCATTGGAACATCTCGGATCCATCGAAAAAGGACTCGCCTTTGTAGAAAATGCTATGGACACATTGCGCCCTGGAGGAGTCGCTGTCCACACCACGGAATTTAATTTCTATGACGACAATACAACGATAGACAACTGGGGCTGCGTTTTTTTTCAAAGAAAGCATTTTCTGGATCTCGCCAACCGTCTTCGCGCGAAGGGGTACGAGATACCAGAAGTAAGTTTTGATCTTGGCTCCGGTCCGCTCGACCGATTTATTGACCTGCCACCTTATTCACATCAAGTGTCGCAGGACGTTAGGAAAATGTGGATAACTGAGCAGCATTTGAAGCTTGCGCATGATGGCGTCGCTTCAACTTGCTATGGGCTCATCATCCGGAAGCCGATGTAGCGACCCGGCCACCGCCCGGTGAAAAACACTCCAGGCTGGAGCACTCGCGCCGGCGGATATTTGAGGGCCGTGGTCCGTCAGCGGCAGACCGAACGACTTGCCGACGGCAGCGCGCCCCTCGATTCGCAACCTCAAGGACGTCAGCATGCAACGCTTCCTGCGTCCATTGTCCGACCTACGCGCGATACGAGAGGGCGAGGTCCCGCTCGACCAACTTGACCAATCCGGGCGGCGCGCGCAGACTTGATCGATGACGCGAACCGTCAATCTCTACCATGCCAAAACCCACCTCTCGGCCCTGGTCGACGCCGCCGAGCCGGGCGAAGAAATCACCATCGCCAAGAACGGCGTCGCCAAGGCCCGCCTTGCGCCGATCCCGAAAGCCCCTCGGGCGCGCCAACCGTCCGGGGCCATGAAGATCACCTGCATCGTTGACGACGTCGACGAAACGGACGAGCGCACCGCACGGGATTTCGAGGGTTCGGATTGAGTTTCCTGCTCGACAGTAACTCCCAAGCCGGGCGCACGAGCGGCGATCGCAGCGCTCAACAGGAGGGTGCGCGTCTCGGGCGCCCGGGCGGCGGGACGCCGCCCTTCCCAGCGCGCGCCCTGTCCGGGTCCTCGCGGACAGCCACCTTGGGAGTTACGCTCGACACACATGTCTTTCTCTGGCTGGACGTCAACTCCGCCCGCCTGCCGGACAGGACCCGCGAGATCGTCGTGCGGACTGACCCGCCCGTCCATGTCAGCGCCGCCTCGTTCTGGGAGATCGCCATCAAGCGGCGCGACGGCAATCTGGCTTATGGCGGGGCGGCGAGAACGGCGGCCGCCGACGCGGGCTTCGCCGAACTGGACACCTCCGCGGCCGACGCCGAGACCGCCGGCGGGCTGGACTGGGCCCACCGCGACCCCTTCGACCGCATGCTGGTCGCGCAATGTCTCGACCATACCCTGACGCTCGTGACGGCCGATTCCAGGCTTCGGACCAGAGACGACATCGCCGTCGTGTGGGCTCAGTGAGGAAAGGCGGGGAGCGAACGGGCGGGCGGCGGCGTTCTTCTCCGCGCCGCCATTGACAACCCGCCCCCCCGCAAGCAAACCCTCGCGCGAAAGCCTTCAGGGACACCCATGACCGACGTCCGCCTCCAGACCGTGATCGAACAGGCGTGGGAAAGTCGCGCCGCGATCAATCCGCAGACCACCGGCGACGTGCGCGAGGCGGTGGAGATCGCGCTCGATCAGCTCGATTCGGGCAAGGCGCGGGTGGCGGAGAAGATCGCCGGCGCGAGCGGGCCGAACTCCTGGAAGGTCAACCAGTGGCTGAAGAAGGCGGTGCTGCTGAGCTTCCGCCTCAACGACAATTCGATCATCGACGGCGGCCCCGCGGGCGCGACCTGGTTCGACAAGATCCCGTCCAAATTCGCCGGATGGGGCGAGAATCGATTCCGCGAGGCGGGTTTCCGCGCCGTGCCGGGGGCGATCGTGCGCCGCTCGGCCTTCATCGCGCGCGACGTCGTGCTGATGCCGAGCTTCGTCAACATCGGCGCCTACGTCGATTCCAAGACCATGGTCGACACCTGGGTCACGGTCGGCTCCTGCGCCCAGATCGGCAACAGCGTCCACCTGTCGGGCGGCGTCGGCATCGGCGGCGTGCTCGAGCCGTTGCAGGCCAATCCGACCATCATCGAGGACGACTGCTTCATCGGCGCGCGCTCGGAGATCGTCGAAGGCGTGATCGTCGGCCAGGGCTCGGTGATCTCGATGGGCGTGTTCATCGGCGCTTCGACCAAGGTCGTCGACCGCGCCACCGGCAGGATCCACATGGGCTACGTGCCGCCCTATTCGGTGGTGGTGTCCGGCTCCCTGCCCGGCAAGCCGCTGCCCGACGGCGCGCCCGGCCCGTCGCTCTATTGCGCCGTGATCGTCAAGACGGTCGATGCGCAGACTCGCGCCAAGACCGGGATCAACGAGCTTCTGAGGGAGTGAGGCCGCCCAGTCCGTAGGGCGACGTCGCCGCCGATGACGCCCTTTGGAGCGCGGCCGGCGACCGCGCCTCGAGCCGTGCTGTCGCTGTCGGCCGCGCGAGCGCAGCGAACCGGCGGCGCGTTTGAAATTCAAGCCATTTCCCTGACGCATACGATTTTTCAGAAACAATAGCTTGCGCTTTTCCGCCGGTTGCGGCATCTTCGGGCAATGTCGAGGCCTGCGCCCCGGGCGCCCTCGACCCCCTCCCCGCGCCCCTGCCGACCTTCGCCCGCGTCCCCCGCGCGACGCTTGGCCGGCGCGCGTCCAATTCCCCGAGAGAGGCGCTTCCCATGACCGATCCCGACGCGGCTTCCCCCGTCTCGCCCCACCGCGCCCGGCGCATGTTCGCCGCCCTCATCGGCGGCGCCGGCCCCGAGGAGATCGGCGCCGAGGAGAACCTCGGCGCCGATGCGGTGGCGCGCGCGCTGAGCGCCGAGCTCGCGCGCCGCTGGACGCCGACGGTCGGCGAATACGCAAAAATCCAGATCGCGCGCCTGGAGACCTTCTGCCTCCGGCTGATGGACCGGGTGGAGGCCGGCGAACTCGCCGCGGTCGACCGGGCGCTGAAGATTCTCGACCGTCTCGACCGCTATCACGGCTTCCACCGCGCTTCGCCCGCGCTCGAACCCTACCTCGAGACGCATCGCGAGCGGCTGCTCGCCAAGCTCAACGCCGCCGCGGCGAACCTCGCCGACGCCGACCTCGACGCCCCCGGCGACGCATGACGAAGGCGAACCCGAAGGCCGGGGAGCGACGCGACCGGCCGCCGATCCGGCGGATCGGCGATCTCCTGCGGCTCGGCCTCGACGAGCGCGCGCGCGTGCTGGCGGCGATGGACGACAAGGACTGCGAGCAGATTCTCTACGACTGGAACCTGTGGGCGCGCCCGGACCAGGAGCCGCCGCCGGGCGACTGGGTGGTCTGGCTGATCCTGGCCGGGCGCGGCGCCGGCAAGACCCGCACCGGCGCCGAGGCGATCCGGCGCTGGTCGTGGCGCTTCCCGCTGGTCAACCTGATCGGCCCGACCGCCGACGACGTGCGCGACGTGATGGTCTTGGGCGAATCCGGCGTCCTCGCCTGCTGCCCGCGCGAGGAGCGGCCGCGCTACCTGCCCTCGGCGGCGCGGCTCGAATGGCCGAACGGCGCCGTCAGCCACCTGTTCTCCGCCGAGGAGCCAGACCGGCTGCGGGGCAAGCAGCACATGAAGCTGTGGCTCGACGAGCTCGCCGCCTGGCGCCGGCCCGAGGCCTTCGACCAGGCCATGTTCGGCCTGCGCCTCGGCGACAAGCCGCAGATGGTGGTCACCACCACGCCGCGCGCCACCCGCATCGTCAAGGCGCTGGTCGCCGACAAGGACGCCATCGTCACCCGCGGCTCGACCTTCGACAACCGCCAGCACCTGGCGCGCGCCTTCATCCGGCGCATCGCCAAGCGCTACGAGGGCCGCGCCATCGGCCGCCAGGAGCTGTTCGCCGAGATCGTCGAGGAGACGCCGGGCGCGCTGTGGACGCGGGCGCTGATCGAGCGCCAGCGCGTCGCGCCCGAGGACGCCCCGCGCGCATTCGCCGAGATCGTCGTCGCCGTCGACCCGCCCGCCCGCTCGGGCGCCAGGGCCGACGAATGCGGCCTCGTGGTCGCGGCCAGAGCGGAGAACGGAAAGGTCTACGTGCTCGCCGACCTGACCAGCCAGGGCGACACCCCGGCCGGCTGGGCGGCCCGCGTCGGCGCCGCCTTCCGCGGCTTTTCCGCCAACCGGGTGGTGGCCGAGATCAACAACGGCGGCGAGATGGTGACGGAGGTGCTGCGCCAGGCCGAGCCGCACCTGCCGGTGCGCACCGTCACCGCAACGCGGGGCAAATTTTTGCGCGCCGAGCCGGTCGCCGCGGCTTACGAGCGCGGCCTCGTCCACCACGCCGGCGTGTTCGAAAAGCTCGAGGACCAGATGTGCGCCCTCACCCCCGACTTCGACCGCCGCTCCGGCCCCTCCCCCGACCGCGCCGACGCCCTCGTCTGGGCGATCGCCGACCTCATCGGCCTCGACCGGCCGAGCGGCGGGATGCTGGATTATTGGGCGGGGCGGGGCGCGTAACCGCCCTCGCCGCCGCCCTGTAGGGCGCGCTCGCCGAGCGCGCCACCGCGGTCGGCGACCGCGGCTACAACGATTGCCCTGTAGGCGCGCTCGCTGAGCGCGCCACCGCGAGCGGCGACCGCGGCTATAACGATTGCCCTGTAGGGCGCGCTCGCTGAGCGCGCCACCGCGGGCAGCGACCGCGGCGACAACGATTGCCCTGTAGGGCGCGCTCGCTGAGCGCGCCACCGCGGTCGGCGACCGCGGCGACAACGATTGCCCTGTAGGGCGCGCTCGCCGAGCGGGCCCCGCCACCGCGGTCGGCGACCGCGGCGACAACGATTGCCCTGTAGGGCGCGCTCGCTGAGCGCGCCACCGCGGTCGGCGACCGCGGCGACAACGATTGCCCTTTAGGGCGCGCTCGCCGAGCGCGCCACCGCGGTCGGCGACCGCGGCGACAACGATTGCCCTGTAGGGCGCGCTCGCTGAGCGCGCCACCGCGGTCGGCGACCGCGGCTACAACGATTGCCCTGTAGGGCGCGCTCGCCGAGCGGGCCCCGCCACCGCGGTCGGCGACCGCGGCTACAGACGACACACCCCTCTTCTCTCGCCCTCACGCCACCCTCCCCCTCCCCGGGTCGAGCCCGGAGACCCGCGGGCGAGGGGGAAAGGATTTTCTTTCATGTCGGACGCCGTCGAACGCCCCCTCACCCCCAGCGTGTTCGCCCGCTTGCGCGCGGCGACCCGCTACGCCATCACCGGCGTGGCGCCGGATTCGTGGTTCGGCCCGCAGCAGCCGCTCGCGCCCCAGGCGCCGCCGGACGTCAAGGGCCGGCAGTTCGACTACCCGTTCGGCGCCAACCTCGACTACGTCCCGCGCCCGGAGGGCGGCGTGTCGTTCGCGGAACTGCGCGCCCTCGCCGACGCCCTGCCGCTGCTGCGCGCCGTGATCGAGACCCGAAAAGACCAGGTCGCGGCGCAGAATTTCTCCGTGCGCGCGCGGCGCTTCGCCAACCTGCCGGACGAATCCGCCCGCATCGACCGGGCCCTCGCCTTCCTCGCCCGCCCCGACCGGCGCCGCTCGTTCGCCGACTGGCTGCGCATGCTGCTCGAGGACCTCTTGGTGATCGACGCGGCGACCATCTACCCGCGCTTCGACCGCGGCGGCGCCCTCTATTCCCTCGACGTGATCGACGGCGCGACGATCAAGCCGCTGATCGGCGACGACGGCCGCGCGCCCGAACCGCCCGACCCCGCGTATCAGCAGGTGCTGCACGGCGTCCCGGCTGCGGACTTTTCCGCCGACGAACTCCTCTACCTGCCGCGCAACGCCCGCACCCACCGGCTCTACGGCATGAGCCCGGTCGAGCAGGTGGCGCTGACGGTCAACATCGCGCTCCGGCGCGAGGCGGCGACGCTCGACTACTACCGCACGGGAAGCTCGCCCGACGCCTTCGCCACCCTGCCCAAGGAATGGACCGCCGACCAGATCCGCTCTTTCCAGGACTATTTTGACGCCCTGATGAGCGGCAATTCGGCGCGAAGACGCATGCTGAAATTCGTGCCGGCCGAGTTCAAGCTGATCGAGACCCGCCAGCCGCCGCTCAAGGACCAGTACGACGAGTGGCTGGCGCGCGTGATCTGCTACGCCTTCTCGGTCCCGGCGACGCCGTTCGTGGCGCAGGTCAACCGCGCCACCTCCGAGACGATGCGGATGCAGGCGACGCAGGAAGGGCTGCTGCCGCTGAAGACGTGGATCAAGAACGCGCTCGATTCCGTGATTCAGGGCTTTCTCGGCGAGCCGGGGTTGGAATTCGTCTGGGTCGGCGACGACGCCATCGACCCGCTGCAGCAGGCGCAGACGCTGCAGATTCTGGTCTCGGCCGGGATCAAGACGCGCGAGGAGGCGCGGGCGGAGCTGGGGCTCGGCGGCGACACGGCTGGGGCGGGGCTGGGGAAGTATAACCAAAACCACGACGAGCGCGGGCGGTTTTCGACGGCGGTGGACGCGGTCAACCCTGGTGCTGCGGAGCCGGACGGGAAGCCCAAGCCGAAGGGGGTGCAGATCGCGAGCAACAATACGGTGATGTCGGATGTGATCATGGGCGGCGGCGCTGCGGGCATCCCGAGCATCGACCAAAGGAACGGCGCCGGTCGCCCAAGCCGGTCAGCCCCTCGGCACGTCAAAGTACTCCGTCGACCTGAGGGCAGAGGAGGCGCTTTGGGGTGGGCATGCGTTGAGGGATCATGTCGGAAAATCGCCGGCTGAGCTCATTTCGCAAGTTGAAAGTACACGAGTCGATCTTCCGTTTCCCGGTCCCTTTGGCGTCTTGTCCAGGTATGTCCCAGAAGGAACTTATTCTTCTTGGGAGTCCGCCAACGATTTTGTCAATCGGCTGTTGCAGTCGAATACAGACACGGTTGACGCGGTTGCAAGCGGGCGGTTTGACAAAGCTTGGATCGAGCAGAGGATTGGCTACCCCACCGGCCAAGAGGCTTTTTTCAATGGTGAAATAATTAGCACACGGGATACATACAACGCAGGCGTACTCATTGTGCATGACGCACGGGTACCGCGCGGTTACCGGGTGAAAACTGCGTACCCAAGGAATGACAAGAGATCTTACCCATCCTCAGTTATTCCACAGTAAGTAAGGTGCCTCTTGTGACGTTTCGTGCTCTCGCACCGGATACCGCCTTTGACAAAACCGAGGGACTAAAATGGAAATGGCTGCTCCTTCCGATTTTTACTATCTCGGATCATGTTTTATCCGTGATGACGCCCCTTGGGGCTGGAACAATTTTCCCGAGTGGGCCAAGCAAGCTATTGCTCTGACGCATCTTCCGCCTGACAAGATCGAGTCCCTGAAGGCATTCTTGGATCGAATCCTGTCCTCGCCGGACGATAAATATGTCGATTCAATGTGGAATGAGATGGGCGTAAGCACAATACACGTGAGCCCTGGCGGAAACAGCGGTGGTATAACCCGCCAATGGTTTACGACCATTCGGGAACTTTTGGACACTGTCCAAGTCAAGAGCCTTGAATGAGATTCTTGACCGAGACCTCTACGCCCTCGACGGCGCGACGATCAAGCCGCTGATCGGCGACGACGGGCGCGCGCCCGAGCCGCCCGACCCGGCCTTCCAGCAGGTGTTGCACGGCGTCCCGGCCGCCGACTTTTCCGCCGACGAACTCCTGTACCTGCCGCGCAACGCCCGCACCCACCGGCTCTACGGCATGAGCCCGGTCGAACAGGTGGCGCTGACCGTCAACATCGCGCTCCGGCGCGAGGCGGCGACGCTCGACTACTACCGCACCGGCAGTTCGCCCGACGCCTTCGCCACCCTGCCGAAAGAGTGGACCGCCGACCAGATCCGCTCCTTCCAGGACTATTTTGACGCCCTGATGAGCGGCAATTCGGCGCGAAGACGCATGCTCAAGTTCATGCCGTCCGAGTTCAAGCTGATCGAGACGCGCCAGCCGCCGCTGAAGGACCAGTACGACGAGTGGCTCGCCCGGGTCATCTGCTACGCCTTTTCCGTGCCCGCCACGCCGTTCGTGGCGCAGGTCAACCGCGCCACCTCCGAGACGATGCGGATGCAGGCGACGCAGGAGGGGCTGCTGCCGCTGAAGACGTGGATCAAGAACGCGCTCGATTCCGTGATTCAGGTGTGCATGGGCGAACCGAACCTCGAATTCGTCTGGGTCGGGGACGACGCGGTCGACCCGCTGCAACAGGCGCAGACGCTGCAAATTCTGGTCTCGGCCGGGATCAAGACGCGCGAGGAGGCGCGGGCGGAGCTGGGGCTCGGAGGGGACAAGGCTGGGGCGGGGCTGGGGAAGTACAACCACAACCATGACGAGGCCGGGAGGTTTTCGACGGCGGAGGACGCCGTCGGGGTTGTGGGTCACCCGGAGCGCAAACCGCGGCCACAGGGCGTGCAGGTCGCCAGCAACGATACGGTGATGTCGGACGCGGGCGGGTTGGACGTTGCGCAGATCATCGAGCCGCCGCCGATCGAGCCGCCGCCGATCGAACCGGAGATGCCGCGCCCAGAGGAAAGCGGGCCGGTTAGGCAAGCAGAATTTTCCCTTGAAGACATTGCGAACGGGAAATTTCCCGGAGTCGCCGCGAGATTGGGTATTCCGCGCGAAATGCCTGCCTCTAACGACCCGGCCTCAGAGGCTGACCGCTATATACGCTGGCTAACCGCAGGCAAACCATTTAGTGAACGTAATAGCAACCTTGACGCGAAAGGTGGGTACGTCATTCGGTTGGACGACGGTACAGACACGAATATAACGTTCCGACCGCCTGGAGTGTCGAGCGACAAGACGGATCCAACGACCGCGAGTGTCGACATAAACAACCCGAAAATAAGAGCTATCAATCGTGGGCAACTCTTGAAGTTGAAATTTCCGCGGAAGTGAGCCAAAGATGACAATATCCACCGATTACGCGTCATGGCTACAAGCACAAATGCTCGGGCTCTATCACGAGGAATGGGGATTGGTCTATATGTTATATGGCAATTTAGCTTCAGTTCCCAATGACACACACGAGCGTTGGCAGTTAGGTACCGATTTGATCTACCGCGGTCTGGTTTGCGAACTGGTCGAAGTCAAAGATTTCGGCGCGACAACGGACCGAGAGTCTTTCTTGCACGCAATCCGCAGCTTGGACCCTTCTGGTGACGGCGTAGGTTTCTGGCATGCGACAATCGTCTGGGGCGCCCCTCGCCTAGATAAACTCATTGAGACGCATTTCCAGTCACCCGACGAGCATGACGAAACGTTGAATCCTGCCTTCATTGCCGCGCTGGAGCAAATCTTCGCCGAAAGCGGCGTGCCGTGGTCGGACAGCCCGTTGCTGCCGATATTGCCCGCGGGAACTGACCTTTCAGCCTAAAATAGAGCGCGGCTTGGCGCGACCGCTGATGATACGGAGCCCGCATCGACCGGGCGCTCGCCTTCCTCGCCCGCCCCGACCGGTGCCGCTAAATGCCCATCTCTGATGACATCGCTCAATGGCTGCAGTCCCGACTTGTCGGTTTAAATCATGAAGACTGGGGACTCGTCTACATGCTCTCCGGTAATCTTGATTCAATTCCCACGGGCACTGTTGCTCGATGGCAACTTGCCGTAGACACTACGTATCGTCTAATACAGTGCGATTTGATCGCCGTCGATGATCTCAGCGAGGCGTTTGATGAGCAGATCTTCATGCAAACGATCAGAACTTCAAGCCCATATAACGACGGAGCGGGATATTGGCATGCGACGCTCATCTGGGGCACAGATCGCCTCAGCAAGCTTATCGACGCGCACCTGTCTGTCGATGCACCCGAAGAGAAGCCCACGCATCCTTTAATCGACACTGTCGTTCAACTATTCGCGGAGAATGGCGTGCCCTGGTCAGACAGGCCCCTGCTGCCGATCGAGCCCGCCAGCGCGGAGGCAGCCGCTCGAAACCGATCGGAATGACGGAGTCAAATGCAAAGACGCAGAGCCGCAGGATACTCCTTGCCGCAAGACGTGACATCGATACATCTTTCATCGACTGGCGAAAACGCGGCTGAGACAGTAGAGATGGGCCCGCGCATGTCCCGAAGTTTGCGACTGAGGACAATCCGATGAAGAGATGCCCTGTGTGTGGCTACGATGGGCTCGAGGAGCCCGCGTACGATGATGTCGGCGCCCCGTCGTACGAGATCTGCCCTTGCTGCGGCATAGAGTTTGGCTACGAAGATGCCAGCAGATCACACGAATCTCTCCGGGAGGAATGGATTGCCAAAGGTATGCCATGGTGGGCAGACGACAAGCCGCCGCCCGGTTGGGACCCTGTGCAGCAGGTGCGGTCCCTGACGGAGGGCCCCGGCATCGACGGAGCCACGATCACACCGCCGATCGACGAGGTCGGGACGGTGGATTATAAGTCAGGCCGACAAAGACGATGAACATCTGCCCCGTTTGCGGCTACAACGGCCTGCGTGAGCCTGCATACAATCGTCATGGTAATCCATCGTTTGATATATGTCCCTGTTGCGGAATACAATTCGGCTACAATGACGCGCTACGATCGCACGAATCGCTGCGTGACAACTGGAAAGCAAAGGGTATGCCATGGTGGAGCAAAAGGAAGCCCCCGCCGGGCTGGGACCCTGTGCAGCAGTTGCAGGCGCTGACGAAGCATCCGGGCGGCTCAGCGTCAACGTCAGACCCGGGTCCTGACGACCCAGGCCCTCCTCAGTGACGCGGGTGGGCGCGTCATGATTGTCGCCCCGGGCGCCACCCTAATCGGGACGGGGGACAGCGACCGCGCGCAACCGTTCGGAACCATAGAACAAATTCCAATGCCAAAGAGCCTGGCCAATCGCTCAGACGTCCCGCAAGGTCCCCTGGTCTTTCGACGCTGGGTGGGTCGATGAAGCTCGGCTGCGCCGCCTTTCTCATATATACGGCGACTGCGTGTTTTTTACCGCAGTCGAGCCCGCGGGCCGACGACTTCCCCGCTGCGCGGGGTTCCGATCTGTCTTTTCGTGACCGCGTCATTGCAATTGACAAGGCAATGGGCGCCGATTTTTTTGGATCGATCCTGGGGTACGACGCACTTCTTGGCTATAAGCCATTCAATGATCTGGCTTCCCATGCGAGCGGCCAGATCGACGCTTTTGACGAATTCGTTTCCGAGGCCCATCCGACGCACCAGCAGGTTGAAATAGCGATACTTTCGATGCATCGACTTGGCGCGCACGAATATACAAATTTCTTGCGCAAGGCGGAAGATTTATACGGAAAAGCCTTATTGACCTACTGGGAGTTCATATCCGCGTTGTTTCCGGGTGAAGACTGGACAAATGTTCTGGTAGAGAATTATGACGATCCGGACGTCCGCGCATTTCTTGAAACGGTCGCAGCTCGGACAGATATTAAGAATAATCTGAAGTCAGAAATAGAAGAAATACTTTCCGGTAAGGCTTGGAACGATTTGAGGACGCTCCGGGCGAATTGCTGCACGTCAACGCCTCCACAGTCGACGAAGTAGGATTGCGGACACAGCGACGGCCCGCAGCAGCCGCTCGCGCCCCAGGCGCCGCCGGACGTCAAGGGGCGGCAGTTCGACTATCCGTTCGGCGCCAACCTCGACTATGTCCCGCGCCCGGAGGGCGGCGTGTCGTTCGCCGAATTGCGCGCCCTCGCCGACGCCCTGCCGCTGCTGCGCGCGGTGATCGAGACCCGAAAAGACCAGGTCGCGGCGCAGAATTTCTCCGTGCGCGCGCGGCGCTTCGCCAACCTGCCGGACGAATCCGCCCGCATCGACCGGGCGCTCGCCTTCCTCGCCCGCCCCGACCGGCGCCGCTCGTTCGCCGACTGGCTGCGCATGCTGCTCGAAGACCTGCTGGTGATCGACGCGGCGACGATCTATCCGCGCTTCGACCGCGGCGGCGCCCTCTATTCCCTCGACGTGATCGACGGGGCGACGATCAAGCCGCTGATCGGCGACGACGGGCGCGCGCCCGAGCCGCCCGACCCCGCCTATCAGCAGGTGCTGCACGGCGTCCCGGCCGCCGACTTTTCCGCCGACGAGCTGCTGTACCTGCCGCGCAACGCCCGCACCCACCGGCTCTACGGCATGAGCCCGGTCGAGCAGGTGGCGCTGACGGTCAACATCGCGCTCAGGCGCGAGGCGGCGACGCTCGACTACTACCGCACCGGTTCGTCGCCCGACGCCTTCGCCACCCTGCCCAAGGAATGGACCGCCGACCAGATCCGCTCCTTCCAGGACTATTTTGACGCCCTGATGAGCGGCAATTCGGCGCGAAGACGCATGCTCAAGTTCATGCCGTCCGAGTTCAAGCTGATCGAGACCCGCCAGCCGCCGCTCAAGGACCAGTACGACGAGTGGCTGGCGCGGGTCATCTGCTACGCCTTTTCCGTGCCCGCGACGCCGTTCGTGGCGCAGGTCAACCGCGCCACCTCGGAAACGATGCGGATGCAGGCGACGCAGGAAGGGCTGCTGCCTCTGAAGACGTGGATTTAGTAGCAAATGGAGACTTGGACGAGGATTGGATTCAAGATAGGTTCGGTTATCCCACCGGCTTTGAGGCGTATCTCAGCGTGTGCGGCGCGGTTATCGCGTGAAAACCGCATATCCTAACAATGATAGATATTCGTATCCTTCCCCCGTCTTCTCCCGCTAAAGTTGTTGGAGACCCAAGGCGCGTGGCGACGCAAGCAATCTCTGAGAGCCCTTACATGAAAACGACCTCCGCTCCGCCTGAGTTTCTTCGCCTAGGCTCCTGCTTTATACAGGACGACGCCGATTGGGGCATGAACAATTTCCCAGAATGGGCGAAGCAGGCGATCGTTTTGACCCATCTTCCACCGGCTAAGATCAGCTCCCTCAAAGCATTTATCGATGAAATCCTCTCGTCTCCCAATGATGCCTTTGTCGATCGGATGTGGAATTCGATGGGCGCGCCAATGCAGGTGCACGTGCGCGGAGACAAAACAGCATCGACCCGCGGGTTAACGCGGGGATGGTTTAAGACCATACGCGAACTCTTAGACACTGTGAAAGTAACGAGTTTCGAAGGCAAGAGATAAATACCTGCCTGTCGGCAAGCGCCGCACGGCATGAGCCGTCGACTTATCCGCCGACGACACTCCGCATGCTGCTCGAGGACCTCTTGGTCATCGACGCCGCGACGATCTACCCGCGCTTCGACCGCGGCGGAAACCTGTTTTCCCTCGACGTGATCGACGGGGCGACGATCAAGCCGCTGATCGGCGACGACGGGCGCGCGCCCGAGCCGCCCGACCCGGCGTATCAGCAGGTGTTGCA
>NZ_QNRK01000007.1:154064-169666 GCF_003315135.1 Roseiarcus fermentans | reverse complement strand
CCCTCGACGTGATCGACGGGGCGACGATCAAGCCGCTGATCGGCGACGACGGGCGCGCGCCCGAGCCGCCCGACCCGGCGTATCAGCAGGTGTTGCACGGCGTCCCGGCCGCCGACTTCTCCGCCGACGAACTGCTCTACCTGCCGCGCAACGCCCGCACCCACCGGCTCTATGGGCTCAGCCCGGTCGAGCAGGTGGCGCTGACGGTCAACATCGCGCTCCGACGCGAGGCGGCGACGCTCGACTATTATCGCACCGGCAGTTCGCCCGACGCCTTCGCCACCCTGCCGAAGGAATGGACCGTGGACCAGATCCGCTCCTTCCAGGACTATTTTGATGCGCTGATGAGCGGGAATTCGGCGCGGCGGCGGATGCTGAAGTTCATGCCGTCCGAGTTCAAGCTGATCGAGACCCGCCAGCCGCCGCTGAAGGACCAGTACGACGAGTGGCTGGCGCGCGTGATCTGCTACGCCTTTTCCGTCCCCGCGACGCCGTTCGTGGCGCAGGTCAACCGGGCGACCTCCGAGACGATGCGGATGCAGGCGACGCAGGAGGGGCTGTTGCCTCTGAAGAGCTGGATCAAGAACGCGCTCGATTCCGTGATTCAGGGTTTTCTCGGCGAGCCGGGGCTGGAATTCGTCTGGGTTGGCGACGATGCGGTCGACCCGCTGCAGCAGGCGCAGACGCTGCAAATTCTGGTCTCGGCCGGGATCAAGATGCGCGAGGAGGCGCGGGCGGAGCTCGGGCTCGGAGGGGACAAGGCCGGCGCGGGATTGGGGAAGTACAACCACAACCACGACGAGGCCGGGAGGTTTTCGACGGCGGCGGATGCGGTCAACCCTGGCGCTGCGGAGCCGGACGGGAAACCCAAGCCGAAGGGGGTGCAGGTCGCGAGCTTGGACAATATTGCACCGGATGCGAGCGTTGACGGAGGGACTGCGAACGAAGCTGCTGTCGCGGCGACGAACCCCGATGCCGGAGCGGCAGCAACGTCGAGGAACAAACCGGCTTCCGCCCAGGAATACACAATCGTCAATGGCGTACCTTCCGATGCAACGTCCTACACGACGGGCGACGGAACCCGGTTTTATGCGCCACCCGACGCCGACTTCCGTCAGGTCTATGCGGCAGGGCGGGCTAACGGCCGAAACATAAATGCTGCCAGGTCCGCAATCGGCGCTTCCTGGACTTACGCTTTTCAGAGAAGAGACGGGACTTTTTACTCAGCTTATACCGATGCATCTAATTACGCGGTAGGCGTATACATGGCTGGCGCGGGCTATTCTTATACAGAGACGGTCCTGGGTGGTACGGCTTACGCAATGAGACATTCATCGAACTGGGAGTCCGGTTTCCGTTATCACATTGAATGGTGGACAAAGGGCTGGAACGGCGCAACAATCGGTTCCGGCCCATTTTCTCATCGATGAAGCACCTTAAGAACGATGAGCGACTCGAACACTCAAAGAAACCGCGCCCTCTTGTTCCTGATGCTTGCCAACGTGTCCGCGGTGTCGCTTTTTCTTTATTTTGGATCGCAATTGTGGGCCCCACCCGGGCAGGAAGGCCTGTGGGGCGGGCCGGGAGACCCAATATTATGGACATTTCTCGCTTTTCCTTGGCTTTTCGTTGGAGCGCTCGCCAATATTGTCGTCATTCCAAGAATAGTGGCTGAGGTTTACTATAACAGAGACCTTCCTCTGTTATTGATATAGTGCGTGTTTGTTCTCATTTTCATCTTGGTTTATTTGTACGACGACTCTCGTCAATTCAACGGTAGTCTCGTATCGGATTATCCCCATACTTCTAAATGAACCGGGTGAGAAAATTCTCGTCTGCGTCAATAGGGCCTACATGTGCTCCCTCTTGAAATACGCGGGCGCGCGACATGTACGAGATATGCACTCTCTGCGCCAATGAGTTTGCAAGCCGCTGATCGGCGACGACGGGCGCGCGCCCGAACCGCCCGATCCGGCCTTCCAGCAGGTGTTGCACGGCACGACCTCCACAGAGGGACTGGTTATGGAAATACCTCCTCCTCCCGAATTCTATTACCTTGGCTCATGTTTCACGCGGGAAGACGCCCGCTGGGGCAGGAACAATTTTCCAGAGTGGGCGAAACAGGCGATCGCTATGACCCAATTTCCGCCTGCCAACATCGACACTCTGAAGGCGTTCTTGGATCAAATCCTGTCCTCACCGGACGATGCATACGTCGATTCAATGTGGAATTTGATGGGTCCAGGAAGGTTGGTGTTCGTGAGCGGCGGCGGAAACAGCGGCGGTATTACCCGCCAATGGTTTCAAACCATTCGTGACCTGTTGGACACGGTAGAGGTCAAAGGCGTGGAAAGAAGACTCTGACCGGGAGACCTCACGGCCCTCGATATTGGCGGCCTTGTCGGCCAAGGTGGGAAATTCGATTATCAGCGCCAAGGGGGGATCTCTTATCAAGCATACACAGATGCAAGCAATTATGTCGTCGGTGTGGTCATGAATGGGGCCGGATACTCGTGGCCTGTCACCGAGTTGATCGCTGGGGGGGGGTTGCGGAAACAATGTCACATCAGGGTTGGACAAATCGCCAAACACAATGGTGGCAATACGGCTATACGGCAGCTCATAGTGGAGAATTGTCGGCAAAGAGACATTGAAATGTTACAGTACGGAAGGGCCGTTCGAGCCTTTTTTACACATACATCGGTCGCTTTGGTTGCCGTAATTGGCACGGCGATCTATGATCGCATGCCATGGGATACGTATAGCTGTGTGAGCGATTTTCATGATCTCTCACAGAACGACCTTGGCGATGAAATTCAAATGCGGTTGACGCTATGCGGAGGAATAGCGTATTCTAATGATGTAACGCTGGAATTCAAGGCGAAAGGTCACGAGCGCGGCGAAGCATTTTTCGCATATGAAGGAGGTCCTTCAGACCCGGAAATAATTTGGTCATCTGACAACGTTATTACAGTCAGGCTTTCTGACATTGGTCAGATTTCCAAAAAACTGGACCGAATCGGTAGAATTCAAGTTCACTACGAGATCGGCCGTCAAGCGCAATAGGCCGTTACAACGGGTCTTGACGAAGGTTGCGAACATCGCGCCGCGGCCAATTGAGCCTATGAGGCACCGCCCGACACGGCAGTTGGTGTTGATGTCAATCGGTGTGGAGGCTCAGATGAGCGAGGCGCCAAAGAATATCGTTACGGACGAGGACATTTATGCAAATAACTACCACTATTTCTATAATTCTTTGTTAATCCTCAGCGAAGATTCTGAGGCACAATGCCAAGTGATGGGATTTTACAACGTCGCATGGGAGATACGGGACGATATGCTTAATAGCGGCTACACAGTTCTAAACACATCGCCGCTGCAACTGTCGGACGATCAGAAAAATTGTATCCGCCGACTACTCGAACGCGTAGCGGACATACCCAAATCGATCTTTAACGTGCTAAACTCGAAGGACGCTCAATTGCGGGCAATGAACGATCCGGCATGGGTCCCATTAAGAGAAGAGGCCAAACAGGTAATCTCTATTTTGACTGCAGAGACTGATCGAGTGAACGCAATTCTCGACATCGAACATTCATAGCCCCCGACGTGCGGACGGGCGCCCGAGCCGCCCGACCCGGCCTTCCAGCAGGTGTTGCACGGCGTCCCGGCCGCCGACTTTTCCGCCGACGAGCTGCTGTACCTGCCGCGCAACGCCCGCACGCATCGACTCTACGGCATGAGCCCGGTCGAGCAGGTCGCCTTGACGGTCAACATCGCGCTGCGGAGCGAGGCGGCGACGCTCGCGCTCTCGAACGAATAACGCCAAGACAACACCGAGAGACTAATAATGGAAATGGCTACTCCTCCCGAGTTTTACTATCTCGGATCGAGCTTTATCCGTGATGACGCCCCTTGGGGCTGGAACAATTTTCCTGAGTGGGCCAAGCAAGCTATTGCTCTGACGCATCTTCCGCCTGACAAGATCGTGTCCCTGAAGGCATTCTTGGATCAAATCCTGTCCTCGCCGGACGATACATATATCGATTCGATGTGGAATGAGATGGGTGTAAGCACAGTACACTTGAGCCGTGGTGGAAACAGCGGTGGTATAACCCGCCAGAGGTTTAAGACCATTCGGGAACTTTTGGACACTGTCCAAGTCAAAAGTCTTGAAGGCAAGTCTTGACCGAGACCTCTATGCCCTCGACGTGATCGACGGGGCGACGATCAAGCCGCTGATCGGCGACGACGGGCGCGCGCCCGAGCCGCCCGACCCGGCGTATCAGCAGGTGTTGCACGGCGTCCCGGCCGCCGACTTCTCCGCCGACGAACTGCTCTACCTGCCGCGCAACGCCCGCACCCACCGGCTCTACGACCTGAGCCCGGTCGATCAGGGATTGACAGAGGCAATTCGTCACTTCCGCAAGCGCGCCTCCAGTTGGTGAGCCGATCGAGCAGGCGCGAGCAAAGCCGTGCTGCCACAACCCGCTGATCGCGGTGGGATGAACAGGACACTCCCAACGGCGTGCGGCTGATTACGGAGACCCGGCCGTCCCGGACTTTCTGGCGGCGACCTTTTCCTTCAGCTCGAGCTGAAATGCCCGGCGCTGCCTAGCAATTTCGTACAAGACGATCCCGGACGACGTTGCGAGATTCAGACTCTCGACAATTCCGTACATCGGAATGTTGACGCAAAGCGCGCTGCGCTCGATCGCCGCCGTGCTGATCCCGTTCCTCTCGTTGCCGAACCAGACCGCGAGTTTGCTGTAAATCGTATAGTCGAATTCGTGAAGCACGGCGTTCTTGCATTCCTTTCTGTGCGGCGACGTGACGATCGACACGAATCCCTTTTTGTCGAGATGATCCATGCAGGCGGTGGTATCGGGAAAGACTTTGACGAAGCTCCATTTGATTGCGGAGGCCGATATCGCGTTGAGCTTCGGCTTTGAACGCATCTCCTCCCACGTTTCTGGCAAGATCTTTTTGGCCGTCACGACGTAGGCTTTCTCGACGCCGAGCGCGTTGACGTTTCGGATGATGGCGCCGACATTGCCAATGTCGTCGGGATTTTCGATAACAGCAACCAGATTCTTGCAGCGAAAGCTCTTGACCTTGTCCGCTCGGGCGCGAAGCGTCGGCTTCGATTTTCGGGCCTCGTCCATGGCGCGGCGCTTCCTTGCGTGATCCCGGCTGCGACGCCGGCGCGAATCTGGAGATTATGGCGCCGCCGACCGGCGCAGGGAACCCCGTTTCCCGAGGTGGAAATGCGGGCGCGTCGAAAAGACTCCAACGGCTTTGGCGGACGAGCCCGTGGGCCCGGACCAAGGCCGAGCCGATATGGTCTATTCGCCGCCTCCGCGGCGCGGCCGGGGCGCACACCACGGTGACCGACATGCAGGATCAGTTCGAGGAATTTTTACCGGCGCTTTCGCCCGAGTTGCTGGCGCGCGCCTACCGAATCCCCGGTGAAGTCGCCTGGACGAGAGCGGACGCGATCGCAGCGATCGACGGTCTGGAGAAGGCGGGCTGGCGCATTCTCGGCGTCGAGGTCTGGCTTCCGACTTTGCCAGGTCCCACGATGACGGGCTGGTGGTGGGATTGCGAGCGAGTCTGGGGGCCGCAGACCGCGCAGGATTATGTCCGGACTTTCCAGTGGGGCGCGGACGACCCGATCTCGTTGAAGGAGGCGGAGCCGTTCTTCAACCTCACGGTCTAATTCGAACGGACCCCGAAGCGCGCCCGGCGCAACCGCGACCGGCCTCGCCCTGCTCCGTCCCGGCGCCGCCGGCGGACGCCGGCCGTCACGCCGCCCGCTCCCGGGCGAGGGCGGCGCGGCAGAAGGCGAGAAACGCCGCGTGAAAGGCGGCGGGGGTGTTGAAGAACGGCGCATGCTTGCCGTTCTCGATCGCCACCAGATCGTGCGGCCATCCCTCGGACCCGGTCAGCGCGCGCAGGTAATCGTGGTTGAGGAACGGATCGTCGGCGCCGTTGATGATGGCGAAGGGCAATGCGCCGCCGCGCAGCATGCGCATCTGGCGCGGCCAGTTGACGACCGTGATCTTGGTCATCATGTAGGCGCGCGCCCGGCCGTCGGTGCGGGTCAGATTGCGGTGCAGATAGGCGCTTTCCGGCGACTTCGGCGCGGTGGCCGACCCGGCGTAGGCGGCGGCCTCGCGGCGGGTGAAATAGGGCTTGCCGGCCAGAATGAGGTGCGAGGACGCGTCGTAGCCCGCGGCGAAGTCTTCCGGCGCCACGGCGAGCGGCGAGGTCCCGCAAATCGCGAGGCCGGCGAGCGGGACATGGCCGCGCGCGGCGAGCTCGAGCGCCACATAGCCGCCGAGCGACCAGCCGAACACCAGCGGCCGCGCGATCCCGCGCGCCGCGATCACCGCCTCGGCGACCTCGGCGTAGGCGGGAACGTTGTAGGTCGTCTCGGGATCGGCGTTGGTCGAGACGCCGTGCCCGGGCAGGTCGAAGGCGACCAGGCGAAAATCGCCCCTGAGCGCGGAAAACTGCTTGGCGAAAGCCTCCTTGCAGGCGGAATTGCCGTGAATGAACAGGATCGCCGGCTTGTCGCCGCCGGTGTCGGAGACCGCAATCCGTCCGTGCCGCGTCGCGATCATGGTTTCGGGGGCGCCGCCCATGCGCGCCTCCCGCTCGCCGCGGCCGCGGCGGCGCGCGAGCGCGGCGCGCGCCGCGGTGCGCAGCGCGTCGAGGCGCTCCCTGAGCTCCTGGATCGCCGCCCACAGGCCGCCCGGATAGAAGGCGACGACGAGGATGATCAACACGCTCATGGCGATCTCGCGCCACGGCCCGAAATCGACGATCGCCTCCGACAGGAAGGTGATCGCGAAGGCGGCGACGATCGGCCCCCACAGCGTCGCCGCGCCGCCGACCAGAAGGATCGACAGCATCAGCGTCAGGAAACTGAGCCCGAACACGTCGGGCGAGGCGACGCGGACATAGCCGCCGTAGACGGCGCCGGCGGCCCCGGTGAACAGCGCGCTCGCCGCCAGCGTGATCAGCCGGGTGCGGCCTTCCGAGACGCCGCGCGCGATCGCCAGATATTTGTGATCGCGCAAGGCGACGATCGACCGCCCGACCGGGGAGCGCACGACCGCATAGAGAAACGCCGTCGACAGGACGAGCAGCGCCAGCGCCGTGTAATAGTAGCCGATGCGGCCGTCGCGAATGAAACTGTAGCCGCCGAGTTTCAGCGCCGGCAGGGAGACGATGCCCGAGGTTCCGCCGGTCCATTGCGACTGGCTCACCGTCACCTGATAGAGGAGCTGCGCCACCGCGATCGTGACCAGGATGACGTAGATGCCGTCGAGCCTGAGCACCGGCAGCGCGATCACGGTTGCAACCAGCACGGCCGCGAGTCCGGCGAGCGGGATCGCCAGCCACGGCGAGAGCCCCAAAAACTTCACCGTCAGCGCGAAGGTGTAGAGGCCGACCGCGAACAGCGCGCCATGGGCGAAGTTGAACAGGCCGCCGAACCCGAGGCTCAGGTCCCAGCTCGAGGCCACCACCGCGAAGATGAAGGACAGGATCAGCAGATGCCGGGCGTAGGGGTTCGTCACCACCAGCGGAAGCGCAGCGAGGACGGCGAGCGCGATCAGCGCCGGCCAGAAGCCTCCGGTGCGATGGAACGGCGGATCGTAACGCATCAGACCGACCTCTGCCGGCGGCCGAACAGACCCTCGGGCTTCACGATCAGCACGAGGATCATCAGGCCGAACAGCACCGCGGGCGTCCAGTAGAGGCCGACGTAATAGGTCGAGAACGCCTCGATCATGCCGACGACGAAGGCGGCGTAGATCGAATAGGTGAAGCGCGCGACGCCGCCCAGAATCACGACCACGATCGCCTTCTGGAGCGGATCGTCGCCCATGTTCGGCGACATGAACCGGATCGAGGCGATGAAGATTCCGGCGAGGCCGGCCACAGCCGCGGCCAGGCCGAAGGTGAGGGCATAGAGCCGGTGGACGTCGAGCCCCATGAGTTGCGCGGCCTCGCGGTTCTGCGCGACCGCCCGCATCGACCGGCCCGTGGCGGTGCGCAGCAGGAACCAGGCGAGCGCGGCGAGCGTCGCGCCGACCACGACGACCATGATCGCTTCCTGCGAACGCAGGTGGACGAGGCCGAACGACAGCTCTCCCCCCGCGGCCGGTTCGATCTGCTTCATGCGCGGGCCCCACACCACGTTCAGGAGGTTGGTGAGGATGGTCGCGCCGGCGAGCGTGGTGATGACGGTGAGCAGGACGATGTCCTTCTGGCGCTCGAACGGGCGCACCAGCACGAACTGGGTGGCGACGCCGAGGAGAAACATCGCAGCGACCGCGAGTCCCGCGCCCGGCAAGTAGCCGAGCCCGAGGCCCGCCGCGCTGCCGAACTGCCACGCGAGATAGGCGCCCACGGCGATGAAGGCGCCGTGGGCGAAGTTGAAGATGCCGAGCGTCGTCCAGACGATCGCCAGGCCGAAGGCCATCAGGGCGTAAAGCACGCCGAGCGCGACGCCGCTGATCAGGATGGAGACGAACGATTGCAGATCCATCGCCTTAGCGCGCCCCTCCGAACATCTGCGCCATGACGGCGTCGTGGTCGGGAATGTCCGCGCGCGCCATCGCGGCGGAGATCGATCCGTGATCGAAGATGTTCAGGACGTCGACGAGGTCGCGCAGGAATTCGATGTCCTGATCGACCAGGATGATCGGCACGCCGGTGGCGCGAATGGCGTGAACCGCGTCGGCGAGTTCGACCCTGAGTTTCGGCGACAGTCCGAGCGTGGGTTCGTCCAGCATCAGAAGGCGCGGCGCGGCCAGCATGCCGCAGGCCATCGCCAGCATCTGGCGCTCCCCGCCCGACAGGAAGCGCGCCTTCGACTGGCGACGCGCCTTGAGTTGCGGAAACAGCACGTAAGGCATGTCGACGTCGGCCGCTCTGCCGCCGGCGCGCGCGGCGGTGACTGCGACCGACAGCGTCTCGGCCACCGTCAGCTCCGGGAACAAGGGGGAGCCCTGCGCGACGTGAACGAGGCCTGCGCGCGCGACCCGGGTCGGGTCCATCCGGCGGCGAACCAGAATGTCGTAGTTGAGGTTGCGCGAGCTGCGGCTGCGTCGCTCGCCCGGCCTGTTGAGGACGACGCCGTCGAAGATCACGTCGCCCGACCACGGGTCGATCAGCCCGCTGATGGTTCTCAACAGCGTCGTCTTGCCGTGGCCGTTGGGGCCGAACAGACCGACGCAGGCGCGATCCTCGACCACGAGGTCGACATCGCGGAACACCTGTACCGGCTCGTAGCCGCCGCTGAGCCTCTCCACTCGCAGAAGCGCGCTCACGTTTTCTTCCCGAGATAGGCTTCGACGACCGCGGGATTGGCGATGACCTCGGCCGGCGTTCCGGAGGCGATCACGGCGCCCTGGTCCATCACGATCAGGCGGTGCGACACCGCCGTCAGCAGCGGCAGCACGTGTTCGATCAGGAGAATCGTCATGCCGGAGTCGAGGAGCCTGGCGATCAGCGCGCGAATCCGCTCGATCTCCTGGGGGGTGAGACTCGACGCCGGCTCGTCCAGAAGCAGCACGCGCGGTTCGAGCGCGAGGGCCGAGGCGATCATGACGAGCTTGCGCAGGAAGACCGGAAGCTGGCCCGCGAGCGCGTTGTGCAGCGTGGCGGGAAAGCCTGCGCCGTCCAGGGCCCTCTCGGCGAGCCGCAGCCGGGCGGCGAAGCCGCGCGCCTTGCGCGAACCCTCCGCGGCCAGGAGCACGTTGTCGATCGCCGACAGGGACGGAAACACGCTTTCGCGCTGAAAGGTGCGGGCGACGCCGAGCCGCGCGATTGCGTGCGCCGGGACGGAGTCCAATGGCCGGCCGTCGAGCAGCACCGTGCCGCTGTCGGCGGCGAACGGCACCTTGGTCAGAAGGTTGAACAGCGTGCTCTTGCCGCTGCCGTTCGGCCCGGCGATGCCGAGCGCTTCGCCCTCGGCGACCGCGAGATCGACCTCGGCCACCGCGAGGAGGCCGCCGAACGCCTTCGACAGCCCCCGCGCTTCCAGAACATGCGACGCCAACGCCTACGAGCCTCGACTTGCCGGGGTCACTTGATCCACGGCGGCGTCTGGAAGGCGCCGTTGGCGTATTTCGCCGGGGCGACGAGCACGCGCTTGCTGTCGACGATCTGCCAGAAGGTGGTCGGGACGTAATCGTCGCCGGCCAGCGCGACATGGGTCTTGGGGTCGAACTTGATCGGTCCGGCCGCCGAGTTCGACGCCTGTTCGCCGATCGCCAGGCCGATCGCCTTGTGGTCCTTCGGGTCCCCGACCTTCTGCAGCGCCTTGAAGTAGAGGTTGGCCATTTCGTACAGGCCGACGCCGTAGGCCCCGCTCTCGACGCCGTACTTCGCCTTGTAGGCGGCGAGCAGCTCCGGCCCGCGCGGCCATTTCGGCGAGTCGAGCACGCCGCCGATCAGGTCGTAGAGGACGCCCGTCGATTGCGGACCGGTGAGCTTGATGAATTCCGGCACCGACGGGGCGTATTGCAGGAAGACGACGCTGTTGGTCGGCTGCTCCAGGAACTGCTTCAGGAACAGCGCCGAATTGCCGGGCAGGTAGTCGGCGTTGACGATGACGTCGGGCTTCGCGCTGCGCACCTTGGCGAGGATGGCGCGCCAGTCGCCGACCTCCCCGAAGGGCACGATCTCGTCGACGACGATCTTCCACCCGTCGGCGCCGAACACCTTCTTCATCCCCTCGGAGATGGTCTTCGAATAGGGATTGTCGGACGAGACGATGGCGATGGTCTTGTCGGCGATGTTGGCCTTGCCTTCCGCCGCGAACGCCTTGAGCGCCGGCAGGAGATCGGTGGCGTAGCCGCCGAAGTCGGCGGTGTAGGACCAGCAGCACCAGTAGTCCTCGGGCGCCTTGCCGATGATCGCCTCGACCGACGGCGACGGCCCGGCGGACAGGTACGGCAGGCCGTATTCCTTGAACAGGTCGATCTCGAACATCGACAGGGCCGCGTAGCCGGTCAGGACGACCTCGACGCCGCTGGTCTGCGCCAGCCGCTCGACGGCGCTGGTGACATTGGCGGCCGAGCCATCCTTCACGTCCGCCGGAACGACCTCGAACGTATAGCCGGCGACGCCGCCGGCGGCGTTGGCCTCGTCGGCCGCCCATTTCACGCCATTGACGAACTCTTGCCCATCGGAGGCGCTCGGCCCGGTGAGGGGCGCGAGCACGCCGATCTTGATCGAGCCGGCGGCGAACGCGGCGCCCGGCGCGACGGCCCCGCAGATCGAAGCGGCCAACAGGGCGCAGGCCGACAACGCTTTCAAACTCGCCATGGAACTCCCCAACGGCTGATGCCATTGCGGCGAGCTAACGGGCTTTTCAGATCGAAAGAAACTGGTAAAGTTTATAAAAGAAGTGGTCTCGAAGAAGTGATGCCGGTTCCTGCGTCGTCTCCCCCGACTGCCCGCGAGGCGACCTCGTTCGACGATCTACGCGCGCTCGCCCATCGGTTCGCAGCCGGCCTCGGCTGCGACTACTTCGCCTATCTGGCGCTGCGCCCGCCGGCGGGCGCAGCGCACAGAGGCGAAATTCTGGTGTCCGACTATCCGCCGGAGTGGCAGGCGCGCTACCTCTGCCGCCATTACAAGTACCATGATCCGGTGGTGACGCTGGCCCACGACGCGCGCGAGCCCTATTCCTGGGGTCACGCCGGTTTCCTGTCGGCCTACGGCAAGGGCGCGCGGCGGGTGTTCGACGAGGCGACTGAATTCCGCATCCTCGAGGGCTGCGCCGTGCCGACCGCGGGGGTGGCGGGCGACGCGGGGGTGTTCGGCGTGACGCTGTCGCACCGCGGCCAGGCCCGGCAGATGCTGCGCGACCGTGACGACCAGATTCAGCTGTTCGCCGCCGACTTCCACGCGGCGGCGGTCCGGATCGCCTATGGCCCCGAGCGCAAGGCGAGACTGGAACTGTCGCCGCGGCAGCGCGAGGTGCTCGCGTGGACCGCGGAAGGTCTCAGCAGCGAAGCCACGGCCGAGCGCATCGGCATCACCGCCTCCGCCGTCAATTATCACCTGACCGCCGTCTGCCGGAAACTCGGCGCCGCCAACAAGGTGCAGGCGGTCGCGCTCGCGATCCGGCGGGCGCTGATCTGACCCGCGGACGTCCAGAAATAATGCGCCCTGCGATTTCTGTTTTTCCTTGACCCCTAACTCGGCTCGTGGCATAGTCTGACACAATGGAGAGCGTGGGCGCCGAGGCGGCCCTGTCTCCCTTCCCAGCAAGACTTCCCAAACCTGCCCGCGCCCGCGGCCCGAACGGGCGCGTTCCGGCGCGCCCGACCGATGGAGCAGCGCGTGACCTCGCTCGACCTCTTCCTGCCCCTGCACAAAGTCGACCTCGACCGGCGGCTCGTCACCGGCGTCGCCACCGCCGAGGCGCCCGACCGCTCCGGAGAGATCTGCGACTACGTGAGCTCGAAGCCGTATTTCGAAAAGTGGTCGGCGGAAGCGCTGGCGGCGAGCGGCGGCAAGTCGATGGGGGCGGTGCGCGCCATGCATGGCCGGATCGCCGCCGGCAAGCTCACCGACATCGCCTTCGACGACGACGCCAAGCGCATCGTCGTCGAGGCCAAGGTGGTCGACGACGACGAGTGGCGCAAGGTGCAGGAGGGCGTCTACACCGGCTTCTCGCAAGGCGGGCGCTACGTGAAGCGCTGGCCGGACGAGGACACCGGCCTCGTGCGCTACACCGCCGAGCCGCACGAGATCTCGCTCGTCGACCTGCCCTGCCTGCCCGACGCCACCTTCGAGGTGGTGAAGGGCGGCGTGGTCGAGAAGCGCGCCTTCGCGACGCCCGACCGCCAGACGGACGCGGCAGACAGCGTCGCGACGCTGGACGGCGCCGGGCCGATCGAGACCGCGGAGGACGTCGAGAACGCCGTGCGGGACTGGCGGCGGAACGGCGAGCTGCCCGAGGTCAAGGCGTACATCATCGCGCGGGCCACGGCGATCGGCGCCGAAAGCGCATTGCCGGAGGGCTGGCGGACGCCGGAAAAGGCCGTGTCCGCGGCGCCGAAGCTGCGGGCCGAACCGGCCGCGGCGCTGGAAAAGGGCGCCGCCGCGCTCGCCGCGGCAGCCCGAAAACTCGAACGCGCGGCCGACGAGAACGCCCGCCTCGAGAAGGCGCTCGCCGGCGTCCAGCCGGCGCTCGCCGACCTTGTGAAGCGGGTCGCGGCGCTCGAAGCCCAGCCGCTGCCGCCCAAGGCGGCGCTGCGGGCGGTGGCGAAGGGCGCCGACGGGGCGGCCGAGGCGCCCGGCGCCGACGAGGCGATCCGGCGCCTGGCGGCGCTGCCGCCGGAGGCCCGGGCGCTGGCGCTGACGAAACTCAGCCTGACCAACCCGCTGCGCTACTGAGCGGGAATTTTTTCGCCAGCGGTCGCGCCGAAGCGTCGCAAGGCGCCTCCCCGGGAGCGGCGGCGTCTCGCCGCCGGAGCGCGGGACGCGCTCCCTCCCACGCAAACCCCCGCATCGACCGCACAACCCCCATCCCGGTGAACGCAACCCGACACGAATCGCCGGCGCCCGCGGCGCCGGCGGCGCGGCGGCAGGAAGGCTCGCGGGCCATCGCCTCGCTCACGGCGGCGATCGGTTCGACCGCGACGCCCCGGCCGCCGCGCGACCCTTTCAACGCGTCGTCGCCCGTCAGGACGGCCGCGAAGCGGCGCGGTCCGGACGCCGGCAGGCGCCGGCCCGGCGACGCGGCGGCGCCGTTCCGGCTCGCGGGAGGAGAGGCCAGCATGAACCCGGAAGCCTTCCCGATCGCCGACGCCCCGTCGCTTCGCCGCAGGCCGGGCGCCGTCACGGTCTCACTCGACGGCGAGGCTCTGACGCTCGGCGGCTTCGTCATCGGGAAGGCCGGGAAGTTCGACGAACCGCGCGCCGCCGCGCTGCTGGCCGCCGCCTACGGCGCAGCGCTTTCGCCGTCCGCGCTCGCTTACCTCCGCGGCGCCGTCCGGAAGCGGCGCGAGGGCGAGATCCCGCTGGCGCTGACCTACCTGGCCCTCGCCGGCCTGCCGCCGCTCGCCGACCCCGCCGCGGCTCTGGAGCGATTGTCGAAATCCGACGCGCTGATGGAGGCGGGCGTCGCGCCTTCGGCGATTGTCGCAGCGCTGGCGCCGCGGCATGTCGACCTCGCCCGCGCATACAACCCCGATCAGCCGCGCGTGCCCGCCGGCAACGGGGAGATCAGCGGCCAGTGGACGAGCGGGGACGCGGGCGGAGCGACCTCGGGCGCTCGACGTGAAGGCGCAACGCCGGCCGGGCAAACCGCTCAAACGCCGGCCGTGCAGTCTACGCCTGCCGTTGACAATTCGACGGACTGGACACAGTATTTTTCTCTCATCGGCGCTGCGCAGGCCGCACAACGCGGCGGGCGCCCCTTCAATGGCCGGGGGCCGAACGACCAACATCAGAACGGCGTGAATCAAGCCATTCAAGACTATCGCAATGCGGGTTTCGAGATTCCCTCGGACTCCGCGACAAATGTGACCATTGACGGCTTCGCAACCCCACGCGTTTACGATTTTGTGGCGCATGATCCCGTCACAGGCGTGTACTTTGGTGTCGAAGTGAAGACGACCATGTATGACACGATCTTTTTCGACCGCTCCCAGGTGGAAAAGGATGTCGCGCTCTATCAGGTGGGTGGCGGCTACGCACCCGCGATTAAGCAGTCCGTCACCCGCGTGGCCTATGAAACCTACTGTACGGGCTGTCGTTTCTTCAATTTCCGTACAATCTATCTCGCCGACAGACTGTATCAGGCGGGAATTGCCATCACGCCTCACTCGCGCCCTTGATTAGGCGCTTGCGGCAGGAGATCGATGCATGAAGGCTCCTTCCGAAACCGGCGCTGGGCGCCGCGATCCGCCGGCCGACCGCGTCGTGCAGGCGACGCCTCAAGAGAGAGGCCATCAAATCGTCGGGCCCTTGATGGTCGTTCCGGGGGCCGTCTCGGACGCCGAGCGGGCGCGGGCGAGACGGATATTCGAGGCCACATTCGGGGCCGCGGGGCCCGCCGAGCCCAAGGAAGCGGCGCCGGAGGATTCGAATATCGATGTCGGCGAGGGGAAAGAAAAGCGGGTCAAACTCGACCCGCTGCTGGCCGACGCCTTGGCGAAGGTCGGATATCGCCGCGTGGCCAAGTTGGCGTACCGGGCGGAGCGGAGCACCGACGACGTCGAACACGTTCTGACGTTCGACACGTATGGAACGCCGAATATCTACCTGCGCGGCGATGCGGGGCTACGCGACCGGCAGGCCGAGAATTTTGTCAATTCGCATCAAGATCAATACCATCCCGCACTCGTCACGCGGACGCTGCGCTCGACTGGCTATCGCGATCCGCCCTGGTTTTGCGCCATGCATTTCTCGCTCGGCGCCATCGCCGAGTGGGGGATTCAAAGTTCGCTCGATACGACGCTGTTTTCGCGCGACGAACTCGCCCGAAAGGTGCAAGAGGCCGTCCAGGGCAAACTCGCGCCCTATGTCGGCGACATCACCACCACCGCCAAGCTGCTGGAGTTTCT
>NZ_QNRK01000007.1:0-153966 GCF_003315135.1 Roseiarcus fermentans | reverse complement strand
GCGACGAACTCGCCCGAAAGGTGCAAGAGGCCGTCCAGGGCAAACTCGCGCCCTATGTCGGCGACATCACCACCACCGCCAAGCTGCTGGAGTTTCTCGAACGCGACGAGGAGCCGATGCGCTGGTTTCGCATCGGCGGATACGCCCGTGCGGCCTATATCGCATACCTCGCCGCCAAGCTCGGTCGTGATCCTTCCGAGACGAGGCGCGTGCTGGTGAAGTACGGCGCAAGAATCGTCGGCATGATCGACCAGACCCGGCTGACGCTCGACACGTTCATCGACGAGCTGCTCGGCGACGCCGAAGCCGCGGTGCAGGCGAACTCCAAACAGCCCGGACAATGAGCCGCGGCCACAAGCGGGCATCGGAGGGGCATATATGCATTGTAGATTCGTGATATTCTCGGGCGCGAGGAACAATGAGCGGTCCTGAGGACAAGGAGCATCGACCCGCGGTGACAGAATTGTCTGACGGCGCGGCGAACCGCGCTTCCAGCTCTTCGGCGTCGACCGCTGGCCGCCATTTCATGGTTCACATCGTTCGTGCGCCCGGGGTCGTTTCGGACGCCGACAAAGCGCAAGCGAAAGCCCTCCTGGAAAGCGAGTTCGGCGACTACGAGCGGTTCCGCAAATCGCTACCGAAAGAGGCGCCGCCGACCAAGCCGAGCAAGACCATTCCGGTTTGGACCGCCGACAGCAAGCAATCGATTGATCTCGTTCACTTCTTGACGGAAACCCTCCAACACCTCGGCTATGTTCCCGCTGGCCGCAACGCCGATGAAGATCACAACGAAATTGGATTTCGCGCCGCATGGAGTTCGCCTGCCGTGGAGCATTTCGTGAGCTTCAACGCGTGGGGAAGACCGAATCAGTACCTGAGCGCAAGCATCAGCCTGGGTCACACGCCTGCCGACTTGTTTGCTGATCAAGCGAGGTTGAACTTCCTGCCGGCCGCCTACCGTGACATCTATGCGCGCCAGCCGATCTGGCAGAAACACATGTCGTTCGAATTGGGCCGGATCGCGTCGTGGGGCCTCCGCTTTAGCCTTGATATCACTGAATTCTCAGCATCGAGCCTCGCTCGTCAGATTGAGGACTCCATACGCACTTTCGCCGTGGAGAAATTATCGTCAGTCAAGGACGTCGGCTCCATGTTCGAGCTTGGCGTTCGCGACGAGGAACCCTTTCGCTGGCCCAAATGGGGCGACACCCCCCGCGTCGCGATGGTCGCCTACCTGGGGCGCAAGCTCGGTCGCGACGCTGACGAGTTGCGCTCGACCCTCATTCCGTATGTGGCGAAATTCAAGTCGCCGCCCGACACCAGCGAGCCTTCCGCGGAGGAATTTGTCGACCGCGTTCTCAGGGATGCGGACGTGGCGCTTGCGACCGGGTGAACGACCGCCATGAAGCCCGCCCTCACAATATCCGGACACGGATCCGGCCTCAGGGCTAGTCTGACGAGCAAGGCGGCGAGAACGGAATTGACCCGACTCCCGAACGCGAACCAGCCGGATGTATTTGTCTCGCAGCTCTCATCACGCCTCACCCACGCCCTTGATCAAGCGCTTGCGGCAGGAGATCGATGCATGAAGGCTCCGTCACAATCTGGCGATGGTGGCCGCAGTCCGCAGGCCGACCGAGCCGCGGAGGCGTCGCCCGATCAGACGCGCCATCAAATCGTCGGGCCCTTGATGGTCGTTCCGGGGACCGTCTCGGACGCCGAGCGGGCGCGGGCGAGACGGATATTCGAAGCCACATTCGGGGCCGCGGGGCCCGCCGAGCCCAAGGAAGCGGCGCCTGAGGATTCGAATATCGATGTCGGCGAGGGGAAAGAAAAGCGGGTCAAACTCGACCCGCTCCTGGCCGACGCCTTGGCGAAGGTCGGCTATCGCCGCGTGGCCAAGTTGGCGTACCGGGCGGAGCGGAGCACCGACGACGTCGAACACGTTCTGTCGTTCGACACGTATGGAACGCCGAACGTCTACCTGCGCGGCGATGCGGGGCTACGTAACCGGGAGACCGAGCAATTCGTCAGCTCGCGTCGGGAACAATACCAGCCCGCACTCGTCACGCGGACGCTGCGCTCGACTGGTTATCGCTTTCCGCCCTGGTTTTGCGCCATGCATTTTTCGCTCGGCGCCATCGCCGAGTGGGGGATTCAAAGTTCGGTCGATACGACGCTGTTTTCGCCCGACGAACTCGCCCGAAAGGTGCAAGAGGCCGTCCAGGGCAAACTCGCGCCCTATGTCGGCGACATCACCACCACCGCCAAGCTGCTGGAGTTTCTCGAACGCGACGAGGAGCCGATGCGCTGGTTTCGCATCGGCGGCTACGCCCGTGCGGCCTATATCGCATACCTCGCCGCCAAGCTCGGTCGCGATCCGTCCGAGACGAGGCGCGTGCTGGTGAAGTACGGCGCAAGAATCGTCGACATGATCGACCAGACCCGGCTGACGCTCGACACGTTCATCGAGGAGCTGCTCGGCGACGCCGAAGCCGCGGTGCAGGCGAACTCCAAACAGCCCGGACAGTGAGCCGCGGCGCGCCTGCAGGCATCGGAGGGGCGAATATCGATTGTCGATTCGCGATGTTGCCGGGAGCGAGGAGCAATGAGCGATTCCCCTGACAAGGAGCATCCGCCCGCGGCGACAGAATTGTCTGACGGCGCGGCGAAGCAATGAAGCGTCCTTCGAAACCGGCGGATGAGGAGAACTGCCAGAGCGCGCTGCTTCGGGAGGAAAGTGTAGAAACTTGGACTGGCTCTGTCGGACAGTGTCCGACGCGCTCATCGCTCTTGCTGTTCATGATCGGCGAGACGACGAGGCGGACGTCAAGGACGCACGCTTCGCGCGCGCCGGCTTTGCCGGTGCATCCTTGACCCCCGCCGCGCGCTCGCCAACCGCGCTGCCAAGAGCGAATGGCCGGATATCGACAAGCCCTGACGGTGACCGAACGATCGAAACCCAACTTTCTCACGTGACCTGCCCCCCTTCGGTCCCTCGCTCATTGTGAGCGAACTGACGGCGTTCTTCGGCGCGCGCCCGGGCTGTCACACCGGAAAGTCACTGCCGAGCCGGCCGCAAGAGCGGTCGCGCCGCTGAACGGGAGGGCGCCTGTCGGGCGCCCGGGCGGCGGGACGCCGCCCTTCCCGGAGCGCGCGCTGTCCGGCTCCTCGCGAACAACCGCCTCGGGATTCGCAACCGGACGCCATAATCGCCCTGACGCCCTTGAACGCCCGCAGTGAACCCGCCTCGTGAGCAGGCGCTGACCCTCCGGGCCGACGCCGAGTGGGCGCGCCGGGAGGCGAGCGCCCCGATCGCGCGTCGCCGCCGTCATCCCTGACGAAAGAATTGCCTTTGCCGGCCGCGCTCGCAGGACGGCTTCGGCCCCACCCGACTGCGCGCCCTGATCGACCGTCGGCGACCGCGGGCGCCGGCGCGCGCCCGCCCCTCTCACCCCGAGGAAAACCCAGATGAGTCTCCTGCAAACGACCGAAGAAACCCTGCGCCTCACCAAGGCGGCGCTGGCGGACAACACGCTCGCCAAGACCGTCACCCTCGCCACCGGCCTCACCGCCTACGACCTCCAGGCGCCGGCCAAGAACCTCTACCCGATCGTCACCCCGCTCAGGAACGCGCTGCCGCGCGTCGGCCGCATCAACCCGGGCGACGCCGCGCGCTGGCGCACCATCACCTCGATCCTGGGCTCGGGCTACGACGCGATGGGCTGGGTTCCGGAAGGGCAGCGCACCGCGAGCATGTCCTATTCAGCGCAGTCGCAGGTCGCCCCCTACCTGACGCTCGGCGAGGAAGACACGGTGACCTTCGAAGCCGAGGCCGCCGCGGAAGGGTTCGAGGACCTCAACGCCACCGCGACGTTGCGCCTGTTGCAGAAGACGATGCGCAAGGAGGAGACGGCGCTGCTCGGCGGCAACGCCTCGCTCGCGCTCGGAACGCCGTCGGCCCCGGCGCTCAGCGTATCGGGCACGAGCGCGACCCTGCCCGCCGCCACCTGGTCGGTGATCGTCGTCGCGCTGAGCTTCGAGGGCTGGAAGAACTCGACCCTCGCCGGCGGCGTCGCCACCCAGAAGGCGATCACCGGCAACGACGGCAATACCTATACCCTGAACGGCGGCTCCTCGATGCGCAGCGCCAACGCCACCCAGGCGGTGACGCTCGGCCAGGCGCTGAACGCCACGGTCGCGGTCGTTCCCGGCGCCGTCGCCTACGCCTGGTACGTCGGCGCCGCCGGCGCCGAGACGCTGCAGGCGATCAGCACCATCAACAGCGCCACCTTCGCCGCGCCGCTGGCGTCGGGACAGCAGGCCGCGACCGTGATCGCGGCCGACAACTCGCGCAACGCGACGCTCGCCTTCGACGGCCTGCTGACGGTCGGCTTCAATCCCGTGAACGGCGCCTATGTCCAGTCGCTTCCGGCCGGAACCGCGGGGACCGGCTCGTTCCTCACCGCCTCGGGCCGCGGCTCGGTGGTCGAGATCGACGCGATGCTGGTGGCGATGTGGAACGCCTACCGGCTGTCGCCGACGGTGCTCTACGTCAACGCGCAGGAGCAGCGCAACATCACCAACAAGTGTCTGACCAGCGCCTCCGGGCCGCTGATCCGCTACAACGTCAGCGCCGACGGCGGCGACGGCGGACCCTACGGCGTGTCGGCCTCGGGCGTGGTGCGCTGGTACTACAACCCGTTCAGCGTCGACGGCGGCTTCGACATTCCGGTCAAGGTCCATCCCGACCTGCCGCCGGGCACGATTCTCGCGGTCTGCGAGCGCCTGCCGGTCTGGTACCAGTCGAACCAGACGCCGAACGTGGCCGAGGTGCTGACCCGGCGCGACTACTACCGGGTCGACTGGCCGCTGCGCACCCGGCGGCGCGAGTTCGGCGTCTACGCCGAGGAGACGCTCGCCGTCTACGCGCCGTTCGGCGTCGGCATCCTCACCAACATCGGCAACGGCTGAGCCGATCGCCGGCGCCGGGCGTCTCGTCCGGCGCGCTTCCCTCACCCTGCCGCCTTCAGCGTCCGCTGATCCCTTCCCCCTGAGGGGGAAGGCGGCGCGAAGCGCCGGATGAGGGCCACCGCCTGCACAACGAGGCCCCCCATGTCGCCCACCGACCTGACCACACTCGCCGCCGCAAAAGCCTGGCTCGGGCTGCCGGCGACGGCGGGGCCGAACGACGCGACGCTGGCGGCGCTCGTCACCGCCGCGAGCCGCGCCATCCACGCCGCGCTCGGCCGCCCGGGACTCCTGCCGCAGGGCTATACCGAGGCGATCGATCTCGAGACGCGCCGCGTCTATCTCAGGCAATGGCCGGTGCTGCAGGTCAGCTCGGCGCTGTGGCGCGGCGTCGTCATCCCGCCCGACGCCAATCCCGACCCGGAGGGGTCGATGGGCTACGTGCTGCAGCCCGGCGACGGCGCGCCGCCCGGACGGCCGCAGGCGCTCGACCTGTTCGGGTCGTTCCGCCCCGGGCGGCAGAGCCTCGTCGTCAGCTATCGCGCCGGCTACGCCGTGCAGGGCGAAACGCAGACGATTCCGGCCGCAGCGCCGGTCACGCTCGCGGCGCTCGCGCCCTACGGGCCGTGGGCGAGCGATCTCGGCGTCAGCTATGCCGCGACCGGCGCCCCCTTGAGCCCCGTCGCGGCGGCGCCCGGCGCCGGGCAATACACGGTCAGTGGCGGCGTCTACGGCTTCTCCGCCGTCGACGCCGGCCAGGCGGTGACGATCGGCTACGGCTACGTGCCGCAGGACCTCGCCCAGGCGGCGACCGAGCTCGCGGCGGAGCGGTTTCGCGCCGCCGAGCGCATCGGCTTGAGATCGAAGGCGCTCGGCGGACAGGAGACCATCGCCTACGACACCAGCGCCGTGTCCGCCGCCGTGCTCGCGATGCTGCAGCCCTACAAGCGGGTCGCGGTCTGATGTTCGCCCTCGAACTCGACGGCCTCGACG
The DNA here is from genome assembly GCF_003315135.1 of Roseiarcus fermentans. Lineage (GTDB taxonomy): Bacteria > Pseudomonadota > Alphaproteobacteria > Rhizobiales > Beijerinckiaceae > Roseiarcus > Roseiarcus fermentans. The sequence continues at coordinate 148,002 of NZ_QNRK01000007.1, read as the reverse complement.
AGGCCGCGGCGCGGCTCGACGGCTGCCCCGCGGCGCTGCGCGCGGCGCTCGCGGCGAAAGCCGTCGAACTCGCCGCGGCGCTCGCCGACCGCGTCCGGACGGACAAGCTCTCGGGCGGCGTGCTGAACGTGCGCTCCGGGGCGCTGCGCGACTCGATCGCGGCCGAGGTCTCGACCGACGGCGACGGCGTCGCGGCGAGCGTCGCCTCGACCGGCGACGTCAAATATGCGGCGATCCAGGAATACGGCGGCAAGACCGCCGCCCACGAGATCCTGCCGGCGAAGGCGCAGGCGCTCGCCTTCGTCGTCGGCGGCGCGCTGCGGTTCGCACGCAAGGTCGAGCATCCGGGCTCGGTCATTCCGGAACGGTCCTACTTGCGCGCGACGCTCGACGAGATGAGCGGCGACATCGTCGCCGCGCTCGCCGACGCCGCCGCCGAACTCTTGGAGCGCGCATGAGCCGCGAAGCCGCCTTCTCCGCTCTCTTCGCCGCCGTCTCGGCCGCCTACCCCTGGGGGCTCGCCTCGCGGCGGATGAAACTCTGGAGCGAAGTCCCCGCGTCCCTGCGGCCCGCGCTGTTCCAGCTCGAGAGCGGGCCCGAGAGCTATCAATGGCCTTCGCCCGCGACGCCGAAGCGCACATTCGAAGCCAAGTTCTTCCTCTACTTCGACGCGCGCGATCCCGGGACGCCGGGCGCGACCGCCCTCAACGCCGCCCTCGACGCCCTCGACGCGGCGCTCGCGCCCGCCGGCGTCGACGCCGCCCTCGGCCGCCAGACGCTCGGCGGCGCGGTGCACGACTGCAAGATCGTCGCCGTCCCGGTGCGCGATCCCGGCGACCTCGACGGCGACGGGCTGGCGGTGGTGAGCGTGCGGCTGGTCGCGCCGTGACGGAGGGATGGGCGATGCGGCTGGATGACGTGAACAAGGCCTGGCGGGCGGCGGCGGCTCGGCCGATCGCGCGCGAACTGACGTTCGACGGAGATTCGCTCGTCTTCGGCGCCCGGACGCGGCTGGCGAAGGTCGGGGCGCGGTCGACGAGGCGCGGCTCGGCGCGCTGATCGCTGCCGCGCACGGGCGCCCCGCCCCGGCGTCCGCGCTGAGGCATGTTCGGCGCGCGGTCGAAACGTGGCGCGCCGGCGAGACGCAGCTGGCGCTGACCCATCTCGCGCTGAGCGGCCTGGCCAAGCTCGCGCGGCCGCAGGAGGACGCCCGGCGACTGTTCGTCGCCGACGCGCTGATCGAGGCGGGCGTGGCGCCGATGGTCGTCGTCGAGGCGCTCGGCCTCGAGCCGACTCCGGATGCGCTGAGAAGCTACAACCCGACCAGCCGCGTATTCTCCCCGGGAATCCCGACGGCGGCCATGGGCGCGCGAGGATTCTGGAGAGGCGACCGGCGCGACGACGAAAAAGCCAATCGGCGTTCAGGTTGCGGACGCGTCAGACACACGCGGGCATGAGGTCAGAACGGACGCGACGTCCCGGGAGCTGCCGATCGTCGATGCGGCCTATCAGGGCAGATTCCACGACATTGTGAGGGATCAGTTCGCCGAAGTGCTCGCGAAGGCCGGGAATTCTGTTCTTAAAGAAGTCCCGCTAACGTTACAAGGACCGGTCGCGGTCACTGCCACCGTCGAGCTGATGGTTCGAACTCCTACGGGGAGCGTCTATGCTATTGAAGTCAAGACCGGGACGGACCCGAAATTTACGCCCGCGCAACAAATCGTCTATCCTCACATCGAACTCGGCGAGCTTGTCGCGTCGAATGACGCGAGAATCTCAGCGCTGGCGTTCACTCGCAATGTCGCCTTGCCGGCAATTCCTGTCGTCGTACTCTATACGCAGGGGCCCGGAGAACCGATGACAACCTACCCGTTGTGGCAGTATATGCGAAAGTGACAGGCGTCCTGCCAGAGGCAAATGGGAGGGGTCGAGCATAATGACCGGGCTTTCCAAGAACGACGGTTCGATGTTTGTGCGCAAGGCGCTGGGCCAGCAACTGATCTCGCGCGACACGGCGCTCGCGATCTGTCGCATGGTCGTGACGGACATTCGCGGCGCTGCCGAAGCGAAGGCTCAGGAGCCTTTTGTCGTCGACGATGCCGGCGACGCTTGGCGGATCCAGGGATCCGTCGTGCTGAAGCCAGACGCTGTCCCCGGCGATCCCAGTCCGGCTAAGATGTTGATCACAAAATTCGACGGGACGATTTTGTCTTACTTTGACTAAGTACGCCAACGGTCAACATTTCGTGCGAGGATCTAGCAGACTCAGGTCTTGCGATCTGCCGGTCCGTACTGATAATCGAAAACATTCACTATCATGGACTTTGTCTATAAGTAATTATGCGTCGAATGGAAGAGTTGTCGGCCGGATAATCCCTATCCTCTTCTAAATTACTGAACAGGTGAGTGCTGCAATGATCGACTTGGGCGTCTTACTGACCGCAATGGCCCGATCTATACAGCAACCCCGCCCATTGGACTGGTCGTGGCTCGCGCCGACTCTAGGGATCGACATCGGTGAGGCAAGTGTCGTGGGCGCCGGCAAACTCGCCTGTGCGATGACCGGCGCCCGTCTCCCTGCCCAAAATATTGTGGTTGGCGGAGCGCTCTTCGAGCAGCCGATTCGGGAGATCGCCTTGATGTTTCCGGACGACGCCGTCCGGGATGCAAACGTGAAGGCGCTTCGATTCGGAACTGATCAACGGATTTCGCCTTCGCGCGCAAGCGACGGATATGCGATCGTTTGCAAGATCGGCGGCATCGAAAGCTTTGTGCTCGTGTCGGGAGTGGACTCGGTCGTCCAGGGCCTTCTGGTGCGCTCGCCCCCCGCGTTATGAGCGGACGACGGACTCGTGAGCCAAGCGCGCCACTTGATTTCCTCTCATTCCAGCGGCACGGTGTAAATTGTGCTTGGGACAGGAGGCCGACAAGCAGCGTGAGGTCCTCGATGGAAAAGCCGGAACGCGATGTTTCGATGATCGTATTCACAGCCGCCGGGACGCAGCTCGTGTCCTCGACTACCGCGCTCGCTCTCGTCAAGATGGTGATCGAAGATTACTACGGCTCCGACGAGCTCGTCGCCCAGTCGCCGTTGAAAGTCGAAGACGGCGGCAGCGTCTGGAAAGTCACCGGCAGCCGGGCTTCCCAGCAATACGCGCGTGGGCCGATCGAAGTCTCTGTTTCGAAGCTCGACGCTGCGATTGTCTCTCTGACGTTTTGAATCGCGCCCCGTGGCGACTGCAGCCATGGAGGAGAAAATGGCCATAGACGCGTACAAGCGCGACGGGTCGATGGTCGTGCGACAGGGGCTGGGGCAGCAGTTGATCTCACGCGATACGGCGCTGGCGATCTGTCGCATGGTCGTCGCGGATATTCGCGGGCCGGCCGAGTGCACGGCGCAGGAGCCGCTCGTCGTCGAGGACGGGTCCGACGTCTGGAAAATTCGAGGATCCGTCGTGATGAAGCCCGACGCCGTTCCCGGCGACCCGAGCCCGATCGAAATGGCGATCGCCAAGTTCGACGGCGCCATCGTGTCTTACTTCGATTGAGGATGGGGCGGAAGCGTACTCGGGAGCTGAGGCATGGAGAGACGATTCGTTACTATTTTGGCCATGCTCCTTTTCATGCGCAAGTGACGCTGCGATGCCCGCCAAGTCAAGAGAATAGTTTTAATTCGGTGAGCTGATGAGCTCAGTCAAACGCGACGGCTCGATGCACATTCGAGCAGCAATCGGACAGCATTTGGTGTCGCGCGCAACGGCGCTCGCCCTATGCCGAATGGTGATCACCGATGTTCTGGGCGAAGAACGCGCTCGCGCACAGGAACCGCTGACGGTGGAAGACGGATCGGAAGTCTGGGTCGTTCGGGGCGCTATCGAGATGCGGCCGAACGCCGTCCCTGGCGATCCGGCCCCGATCCAGATGTCGATTGCGAAGCTCGACGGCGCGATCGTTTCCTTCTTCGGCTGAGCGCGCGTCGGCCGCGTATGATCCCGTGTCTTCGATCACGAGGGTGAGCGCAGTGACGTCCAATCTTTTCGCGGTGATGAAGCTCCTCGAGTCGCGCGGGGCCTATTTCGACGTCAGGCGGCTGTCCCCGAGTGACGTGACGCTGCTTGTCACGCTGGTCGGGCGTAGGGTCGAAATCCGCGTCGACGAGGACGACACGATCGACGTCTGCGTGTTCGAGGGCGACGAGGCCGTCGAACTGGGGATGGAGGCCGTGCTCAGGGCGCTCGACGAGGACACGCCGTGGCCGATGCGCCGCCCTCCCCGCGACGAGTCGGTGGTCGCCACCATGCTGGCCAACGATGCGCTCGTTTCCGCACAGACGGCGCTCGTCCTTTTCCGGGCGGTGGTCGCCGAGCGTCGCGGCGCCGACGTCCTGGCGGCGCAGGAACCGATCCGGGTCGAGGACGGCCGCAATCTCTGGAGCGTTGTCGGCGCCGGGGGCATCGCCATGTCGATCACCAAGCTCGACGGCGCGATCGTCTCGTTGACAGGATAACCGCGTACAACTTCGTCTGAAGGACAGCGGCTTGGTGCATGACCCGGGCCACATCAACGGCAACGGACTGGCGGTGGTTAGCGTGCGGCTGGTCGCGCCGTGAGATCATTTGATAGCTTTCAAAATGCGCCTTGAGGGGGCATAGCAGAAGGAGATGAGATCCGTTCATCCCCGTCGGTCCGCTATCCAGAAATGCTCAAGGGGTCTCTGTTAAAGAGGCTGCAAGATGCCAATTGTCTCTAGCATCCCATTCAGCAAGTACTTTCCCGGTTTCAGCGCGATAGACCCTTTACCCGTCGCTCAGGCATTGGCGGAGGCTCACATGCCCCCAAGAGAGAATCGTGAAATTCGTTTCGGTTCGACGAGTTTTCGACTAAGCATAGGTGCTGCGGTCCTGTTCTCTGTTAGCATGAACTCTTTGGCCATTGCGGAGAACAGCGGACTTTTTTCTGTTCCTCTAGCAAACTCCAGGTCGTCGGGCTTAGAGGTTCTTCCGATGACGAACGGCCAGACGGAACTTTGGACCACTAGCGGTCCGCCGGTTTATAGCCCTCAGGCGGAACCAGCCCTTGATCAATCAAAACTTGATCAAAGTCTAGTATTTGGGAAGCAAGCAGACATGCACCCACGTTGGTAGGCACATTTAGCTGCTCTTTCCCGGTTATTGTAGTGGGGGCATTTTGAATTTCGATATCGCCTTCCAACTGCTGATACGCTACACCGAAAACCACGCCCACGAAGAGAAGGCGCGAACTTCCAAGGTAGGAATTTCCATTTCTGTCCCCATATCCGTTTCGATCGTAAATGAATACCGGCGAACCACTTGAGCCAGGCCATGTTGTGAAATCGACTAGGAACACCTTACTATTCTTGCGTGAAGAACCGTCGTGGTCCTTCGACTGGGCCTCGAAATACAAGTACGGCGCACTTGCAGTGTTTCCACTGTGAAATAGGGGAATATTATGCTTCTTATCGTAAAAATTTCCAGGAAAGCCGACCGTTGTAACGGCCTCCAGCGGATTTAGCTGATTCAGTTGAGCCTCGGTAGGAATAATATTATGATCAAGTAATACAAAAAATGGAGAGCGGCCATTTTCTCTCAATTCATTAAGCGTTGGCCCCAACGGGATTATCGCTAAGTCCTCAGTGGGATGAGGAACCCACTTTCGTGCAAAGTCGTCAAGAGCTATATGAATAGTTGAAATCAAAGCCGGCTCATTATCTCCTGCGCTTTGGTGAAGATCAAATTGACAAACGGCCAGTTGCTCAGCAACATGGCGGTTAGTTACAATTGCCGGAACCCCTCCTTCGCTTCCTTTCAGGAATTCGAAAAAAAATCCGGTTCCAAACTGCTCTGAGTTGTTTGCTCCATTGTATAGGCGAACAGTCGTATACAATAGTTGCTGGCTAATCGTTAACTTCGGCGGAAGTTTTGTGACCGCTGAGTTGTCGGCATACGACCTTGCAGGAAATGAAGGGAGCAGCACCGAGGCAGCTGCTGTCGCGATGAATGATCTGCGGTCGTACATGTCCTACCCTCCAACACTACACACCTAGCACGTCGGGATATGAGTCGCAACGGGTGTTACCAATTGCTTTTCCGCGACGACTTGCTGAAGGGTAAGAATGCATCATGCTTACTCCCCTTCAAAACCACGATCGTCAGCTGGCGACACAGGCGATCCGCCAGACAATTTCGTAGCCCGCAGCTTCCGCATCTTACGGTTCACGCAAGCGGCGCCAGCCTCGTCAGAACCTCGTCCATGGTGTCTTCCGGCAGCGTGTCGATCTTGCGTCCGCCGCGGGCGGCGAGATCCAGCGTTCGCGGTTGATCCAGCGGCTGACGCCGATCGTGCGTATGCCGGCGATCGGCCGCGCGAAGCCGAGGCGGCGCGCGCCTGCTCGGGCCGGCCGCCGCTCTGTTCGCGTCCTGAAACCGGATCGAGCGACACGAGCCATATTTCGCCCCGGTTCACATCAGTTCGTCACGGCGGCCGGCGCGGCGATCCTGGCGCGCTGAAGCGGGAGCTTCGGTTGGCCGGCCCGCGCTCGAGATCAAGTCGCCGCCGCGATGATCGAAACCAAACTTGATTCGACGCGTCGCCGTCAAAAAAAGACCGTTTGCAAATTACACTTCTTCTAGGAGAATGAAATGCAGATCAAGACTCTGATTGTAGCCGCGTTCGCAACTCTGCCGTTTTCCGTTCAGGCGGCCCCAACCCACGCCAAGAATCACTGCTCCATAAGATTGGCTTATGACGGCAAGGTAACCATTTCAAACTGCAACTTCCGAAATTCGAACCGCGCATCAGCAATCCTGATTATGCCGGCTACTTAGTTCCGCATTTTTTTTCTACCATTTTTACTTCTGCGCCACCGTTAAAGTTCAAATCTGACATAGTTGCGTTGCCAACATGAACCGTTTCAATGAGTGACCAGCTTCCGTTTGCCTCATGTTTCCACGCATCGCAGGGAATGTCCGAAATTCCGGAAGGCCATCCGCTTACCGTATACTCGGCCGCGTAGCAGGAGAAAGGCCCCGCGGCGATAGCCCCAATCAAAGCGATTAACCGTAAAGACTTCATATCAGGCCCTTCCATGGGTTTCCCGGAAGCAGGCTAACACGCGTAAAGATACAAGTCACGCGGATCAACCGCATTGAAGCGTTTTAGAATCCGGGCGTACCGGCTCCCGGGAAGCCGCCGTCATCCCGACGACCTCGCCGCTCCTGGCGCCCTTCCCCAAATGGAGATCCCCCATGTTCGTATTCGGCTCGGGCGTGCTGATCGGCACGCCGGCGGGCGGAGCGCCGATCAATTTCGGCCTCGCCCAGGAAGTGACCCTCAACGTCCAGACCACCACCAAGGCGTTGTACGGGCAGTACAATTTTCCGGTCGCGATCGGCGCCGGAACCAAGAAGATGACCGGCAAGGCCAAGATGGCGCGGATCTCCGGCCAGGCGCTCGGCTCGCTGTTCTTCGGCGTCACGCCGGCCGCGGGCCAGACCCTGACGCAGTTCGGCGAGGCGGCGGGCGCGACCACCCCGACCTCCTACGTCACCGCCAACGCCGCGCATTTCGTCGCGGATCTCGGCGTCACCTACGCCGCGACCGCACTGCCGCTGAAACTGGTGGCCTCCGCGCCGAGCCTCGGGCAGTACGCCGTCAACGCCGCCACCGGAACCTACACCTTCGCGGCCGCGGATTCGGCAAACGTCGTGCTGATTTCCTACACCTACACGAGTTCGGCGACCGGCGAGTCGTTCTCGGTCGCCAATTCCCTGGTCGGCCCGTCGATCGCCTTCTCGGCCAACCTGTTCGCCTCCGACCCCGGCACCGGCAAGCAGTTCTCGGTGCTGCTCTACAATTGCGTCGCCGAAAAGCTGTCGTTCGGCACCAAGGTCGAGGACTTCCTCGTCCCCGAGCTCGACTTTCAGTGCTTCGCCAATGCGGCCGGCCAGGTCTGCCAGTTCAACTTCGGAGACGCGGCGTGAGCGACGAGACCTTCCCCATCGCGCTCGGCGGCAAGAGCTGGGCGCTGCCGCACCTGCCGTTCCGGGCGATCAAGGCGATCCAGCCGGCGCTCTACGACGTCTATGTCGCGGCCGGCGGCCCGGCGATGGCGAGCGACGCCGTGGCGCGGCTCGCCGAGGCCGACCTCGAGCGCCTCGCCGAGGCGACCTGGCGCGCGGTCGCGCAGGTCGATCCGGCCGTGACGTTCGCCGACTTCCTCGACCTGCCGTTCTCGGTCGGCGACCTGATCCAGGCCTTCCCCTCGGTCGCCAGGGCCGCCGGCCTGCGCGCGGCGACGAACGCGACGGCGGAGGCGTCGCCCGAGATGGGAAAGTCGATTACGACGCCCTGATCGCGGGCGTCGTCGCCAATCTCGGCTGGAGCTGGGAGCGCGCGCTCGACGAACTCACCGTTCCCCGCTTCCTCGCCCTCCAGGCCGAATGGCGCCGCCATCCGCCGACCCACTGGCTGGTCGCGGCGGCGCTCAAGTATCGCCCTCCGGGCGAGACGCCGGCGGCGAGCCAGCCGACGGTCGCCGAGCTGAAGGCGGCCTTTCCCGCCGGGGCGCTGTGAGGCGCCCCTCTCCTCTTGCGACAGAGGGGTTGGGTGAGGGTCGGGCGCCGACAAGGCGCCTCGCGCTCGGCGCACGATGCGGCGCGGACCCCTCATCCGGCGCCGTAGACCGTCGAAAGACCGGCGTCTTCCGACGCCCTACGGCGCCGCCTTCTCCCGCAAGGGGAGAAGGATACATGCCGCAAGTCAGCAGGCTGGGAGATTCGCCATGCCCGACGCCAACGTCTCCGTCAGCTTCAGCGCGTCGATCGCCGACTTCGTCGCCGGGGTCGGCCAGGCGAAGGATGCGCTGCAGAGTTTTTCGGCGCCGTTCGGCGAGATCAACGGACAGCTCGCATCGCTCGCCAACGCTTCCGCGCAGGCCTTCAGCGCCGGACGATTCCAGCCCTATCGCGACGCGCTCGCCGCGACCCAGTCGCTCGAACAGTCGCTCGCCGCCGATCGGGCGCGCGCCGCGGCGGCCCTGAAGTCCGGCGACGACGCGGCCTATGCCGACGCGACCCGCGCCGCGCAGCTCGCCGCGACCGAGGAACTGCGGCTGATCGAGGACGGGCTGAAGCAGAAGCTCGCGCTCTACGCAGAGGAAGCGCGCGCCTACGCCATCACCCAGAGCCAGAAACTCGCGCTGTCGACGCAGGCGGTCCAGGAAGCTTACGCGCTCGAGCTCGACGCGCTGAAGCAGCGCGAGGCGCTCGGCGACCAGTCGCTCGCCGCCCGGCAACGCCTCGACGACATGGTCATCGAGGCGACGCGCCGGCGCGACGACGAGACGACCACGCTGACCCGGTCCGCTCTGCAGGCGCAACAGCAGGAATACCAGACGTTCGCCAATACCATCGAAGGCGCGTTCAACGGGCAGCTCCACGGCCTCCTCTCGGGAACCGAGTCCTGGCATACCGCCTTCAAGTCCGTCCTCGAGGACCTGCTGATCAAGTTCATCGAATACACCGAGCAGACCGTCGCGCATCACCTGATCGGCGAGACGATGAAGACGGCCGCGACGACCACCGGGGTCGCGGCGCGGACGGGCGCCGAGCAAGCGGGCGCGGCCGCGTCGATGGCCGCGCAAGGCGCGGCGATGGTCCGCTCGATCCTGTCGTCCGCCGCCGAATCCTTCGCCGGCGTGTTCGGGTTCCTGGCGCCGCTGATGGGCCCGGCGGCGGCGGCGCCGGCCGCCGCCGCGCAAGCCAGCGTCGCCAGCATGGCGGGCTCGGTCGCTTCCGCCGACATCGGCATGTGGCAGGTGCCGCAGGACATGCTGACCCTCGTCCACCACAACGAGCTGATCATGCCGGCGGCGGAGGCGGGCGCCTTCCGCTCGATGCTCGGCGGCGACGCGGGCGCCGGAGGCGCGAGCGGCGGGGCCGTGCACATCCACCCGACGACCAACCTCCACGTGTCGGCGCTCGACTCGGGCTCCGTCTCGCAATGGATGCGGGCCAACAGCTCGACCATGCTGAAGGCGGTGGACGAGGCGGTCCGCCACGGCGCCCGCCTCGGCCTCAAGCGTCTGGGAGGCTGAGGCGATGGGCTTCATCGGCGGCGTGCATCTCCTGCCGGCGACCGGCGAATGGACCTACGACACGGTCCCGTACACCGCGGCGCGGCATAACTTCACGAACGGCCAGCTCGACAACGCAGCCTCGGTCAACACCTACTATGCGCCGGGCGGCTCGAAGACCGACTATTCCTACGCAATCGACCAGTTGCAGGCCGCGCATCCGGAGTGTCAGACGGTTTCAGTCGTCTGCGCCTGGTTCTTCAACTCGGAAAACGCGGCGACCTGCAACGTCTATCCCTCGACGACCTATTTGCTCGGCGAGGCGTGGGAAATCGTCGGCGGGTCGCCCGTCGCGTCGCACTGGATGGTTTCGGGCCTCACCGAGCAGAATTTTCCCGGCCTCATCCCGATTCCGACGACGGCCGACGGTTCCTATGTCTACGGCGGCACGCCGTCCGACCCGTCGATCGTCCGTTGCATCCGCGACCTGAAGGCGCGCGGCTTCAAGGTCGTGTTCTATCCGTTTCTGCTCGGAACCGCGGCCGGCTATCCGTGGCGCGGCCGGATCAGCTGTTCGCCCGACCTGTCCAGCGCCGCCACCGCGGCCGTCGCCGCCTTCCTCGGATCGGCGGCCCCGTCGGACTTCGTCCGCGACCCCGTCAACCTGACCGTCGCCTATGCCGGCGGCCTCAGCGACTGGACCTATCGCCGGATGATCCTGCACTACGCCAACCTGTGCGTGATCGCCGGCGGCGTGAATCTGTTCCTGATCGGCTCGGAACTGCGCGGGCTCGAGACGATCCGCGGCCCCGCCTGGACCCCGGCCGGAACCACGGACGCGAACGGCTGCGCCGTCTGGGACTACCCCTTCGTCGCCGGGCTTCAGGCGCTGGCGGCCGACGTGCGCACGATCTTCGACGGCCAGGGGCTGACGAAGAACGCGGCGGCTCTTGCCAACCTCGTCTCCTATTCGGCCGACTGGTCGGACTGGATGGGGATTCAGCACCCCGGCGCGAACGGGCAATGGCCCCATCTCGACGCGCTCTGGGCGGACACGAACATCGATGTCGTCGGTCTCGACAATTACCTCCCGCTGTCGGACTGGACGACCGGCGACGGCGGCCTCGACGCCAGGAGCTGGCTGGCTCCTCGCCCCTCGGGCGCCTGGCCGCCGTCGCCCACGATCATGAGCGGCCTCGGACTGTCCGGTCCGCCGACGCCGTACGCGCTCCCCTATCTCAAGGGCAACATCGAAGGCGGCGAGAAATACCACTGGTGGTACGGCGACAGCGTCAACGCCGGACCGGGCCTCGACCCCAACGGCTCCGACCTCACCGTGTCCCTGGCCCAGGGCGACCGTCTGGCGCAGGTTCGCTCGGCCTACGCGCCCAACCAGGAGCTGCTCGCCAACAAGCAGTTCCGCTGGTGGTGGAAGTCCCCGCACCGGGCGATCTACGACGCCGGCGACGGCCAGGGCTGGATCCCGCGCGGCGCCGCGACGCAATGGGCGCCGCAATCGAAGCCGCTCGCCTTCATCGAATACGGCTATCCGGCGACGGACAAGGGAACCAACCAGCCGAACGTGTTCTTCGACGCCAAGTCGAGCGAGAGCGCGACGCCGTACTGGTCGATCTGGCGGCCGGTTCCGGGCGGCGGCTACGCCCCGCTGCGCGACGACACCATCGCCAGCCTCGCGCTCCAGGCGATGTACGAGTACTGGACCAGCGACGGCCATAACGAGACGTCGCCGGGCGGCGTTCCGCTCGTCCAGTTCGCGCTCTGCTGCGTGTGGAACTGGGACGCGCGGCCGTTCCCGGTGTTTCCGATCCTGTCCGGCCAGTGGGCCGACGCCGGCAACTGGCAGACGGGCGACTGGATCACCGGCCGCGTGACGCTGCCGCCGCCGCCGCCCTCCCCGCCGCCGGGGATCGGAAGTTTCGCGACCTTTCCGTCGCTCGACGCCCTGCGCGCGACGCTGAGCGCGAGGCCGCGGTTCGATACCGACATCGCCGATCGGGTCGCTGGCCGGTCGAGCCGCAGGCCGCGCTACGCCGCGCCGCTGATCGGCTTCGAGCTGAACTTCGATCTCCTCCGCTCGGACGCAGCGACACAGGAGATGCAGCGGATCGCCGGGTTCTTCGCGGCGATGAACGGCGCGGCGACGCCCTTCTGGTTCGCGCCGCCGGGACTGTCCGTCGTCGCCGGCCAGATCCTCGGGGCGGGCGACGGCGCGACGACGGCGTTCCCGCTCGTGCTGACGATCGGGCCGACGATCGCGTCGGTCGCAGGCGCCGCCAGCGTCGGCGCCGTGTACGTCGACGGAGCGGCGCTGCCGTCGAGCGGCTGGACGCTGTCCAATCTGTATCCGGCGTCGATCGTCATGGCCTCGGCGCCGCCGGCGGGCGCGACGATCGCCGCGGATTTCACCGCGCTGTGGCTCTGCCGCTTCGCCGACGACGGGCTCGATTTCGAGGAGTTCATGACGATGCTGTTCAAGCTCGGCGCGGTGCGCCTGACCGCGGTGCGGCCGTGAGCGCGCCGCCGCTTTTCCCGACGCTTCCCGGCCAGGGCTGGAGCGTCCGCAAGAAGCCCGTCTTCTCGACCATCGTCGCCGCGCACGTTTCGGGCCGCGAGGTGCGCGACGCCCTTTACCAAGATCCGATCTGGCAGTTCGAGCTGACCTTCGACGGGCTCGGCTCGGATGCGACGAGCTATCCCGGCGTCGGGGCGCAATCGTTGCAGGCGCTGATGGGTCTCTACCTGCAATGCCAGGGCCAGTACGGGACTTTCCTCTATTCCGACCCGTCCGACAACACGGTCGCCAACCAGACCTTCGCGACCGGCGACGGCGCGACGACGGCCTTCACCTTCGCGCGCAGCCTCGGCGGGTTCCTCGAGCCGGTCGGCTGGGTGACGAGCGTCGCGCAGGTGACGGTGGCGGGCGTGGCGCAGAGCGCCGGCTGGTCGCTGACCGCGCCGAACGGCCTCGTCTTCTCGGCCGCCCCGGCCAGCGGGGCGCTCATCGGCGCGTCGTTCTCCTACGCCTTTTCGTGCCGGTTCGAGGACGACTCGGTCGAGTTCGAGCAGTTCATGCAGAACCTGTGGCGGGTCGACTCCCTCAAATTCCGTTCGGTGCGCACGTCATGAAAACCGCTTCGACTGCGCTCCTCGCGCTCATCAACGCCGCTCGGGCGGCGCCCGACTCGACGCTCGCCTTCGCCGACTGCTTCACCTTCACGCTGTCGACCGGGACGGCCTACAGGTGGACCGACGTCGACGTCGCGATCGTCTACAACGGCGCGACGTTCCTCGCGAGCGGACCGCTGGTGCAGGGGCTGAAGTACAAGGCCTCCGTCGGCCTCGAGGTCGACAAGCAGCAGATCACGGTCGCGGCGCGACCGACCGACCTCGTCAACGGCGCGCCGCTGCTCGTCGCGCTGCGCGACGGCGCCTTCGACGGCGCCTCGGTTCAGCGCGACCGGGCGTTCCTGACCGCGCCCGGCGGTTCGGTCGTCGGGGCTGTAACCCTGTTCAAGGGGCGCGTCTCGACGGTCGATCAGGTCGGCCGCACCCAGGCGACGCTGACGATCGCCAGCGACCTCGTCGTCCTCGACTACGACATGCCGCGCAACCTCTTCTCGCCGACCTGCGTGCACACGCTCTACGACGCGGGCTGCGGCGTGCCGCGCGGCGCCTATGCGGCCAACGGGACGGCCGGCGCCGGATCGACAGCGAGCGCAATCGCCTTCCCGGGCGCGGCCGCGGGCCACGCGCAAGGGGCGATCGTGTTCTCGTCGGGCGCCAACGCCAACGTGCGCGCCACGGTGAAGAGCGTCGCCGTCGGATCGGCCCTGACCCTGATCTATCCGCTTCCCTTCGCGCCGGCCGCGGGCGACGCGTTCACCGTCTACGCAGGCTGCGACCATACCCAGAACACCTGCGGCGCGCGGTTCTCGAACCTCGCGCGCTTCCGCGGCTTCCCGTACGTGCCGCCGCCGCAGCTGGCGTACTGAGGCGGCAGTCGGCAGTCGGGCTTCGGCAATCGGGAAACAAGGCTCATGACGAATCCTGCCCTCACGACTGCCGACCGCCGACTGCCGACTGCCGAGCCAGTCCAGCGCGCCGCCGTCGTCGCGGCGGCGCGAGCGTGGATCGGCACGCCCTACCACCACGCCGCCGACGTCAAGGGCGCGGGCGTTGACTGCGCCATGATCCTCGTTCGCGTGTTCTGCGACTTGCGGCTCGTCGAGCCGTTCGACCCGCGGCCCTACACCCGCGACTGGATGCTGCACCGGGACGACGAACGCTATCTCGGCTTTCTGCTGGCGCGCGCCCATGAGGTTCAGGCGCCCGACGCCGGCGACGTCATCCTGTTCCGCTTCGGACGCTGCTTCGCCCACGGCGGCATCGTCACGGCGCGCAATCCGCTGACGATCGTGCACGCCTTCGCGCCGGCGCGCTTCGTCGTCGAGGAAGAGGTCGCGCGCAACGCCGAACTCGCCGAGCGGCTGGGCCGGGCGAAGTTCGCAAGCTACTGGGGATCATGACCGATGAGTTGGCTTCGCTCGAAGAACGCCAAGCCCGACTACACCGGGCTTCAGCTTCAGACCTCGGTCTCGACGCTGCCGATCCCGATCGTCTGGGGCCAGACCAAGATCGCCGCCAACCTCGTCTGGTACCAGAACTTCCAGGCGCACGCGGGGAGCGGCGGCGGCAAGGGCGGCGGCGGCAAGGGCGGCATGTTCGGCGGCGGCGGCACGACGTCCTACACCTACAGCGCCGATCTCATCCTCGCCTTGTGCGAAGGGCCGATCAACGGCATCGGGATCATCTGGAAGGACGAGTCGATCTACACGCTGCCGATGCTCGGCCTCAGTCTCTACAACGGCGCCACGCCACAGGCGACGTGGCCATACCTTTCAGCGATCTATCCGGGCCAGGCGCTCGGCTACCAGGGCACGGCCTATGTCTGCGCGGCCTCGTACGACCTCGGCGCCGCGGCAGCGATCTCGAACCACAATTTCGAGATCGTCGGCATTCTCGCCGGGACCGGAATCAATGGCGCCGACGCCGATCCCGCGCTGGTCATCAACGACTTTCTCACCAACCCGCAATACGGCGCCGGTTTCAACCCGGCCAGCATCAATGCGACCACGCTGTTCGGCTCGGGCGGCGACGCGTCCCTGCAAACCTACTGCAAGGCCATGGGCTTCGCCTTCTCGCCGGCCCTCACCAGCCAGGAGCAGGGATCGAGCATCCTGTCGCGCTGGCTGCAGATTCTGAGCTGCGCCGCCGTCTGGAGCGGCGGGGAGCTGAAGTTCGTTCCCTACGGCGACACCGCGATCGCGGCCGGAACCCAGACGACGTTTTCGAACCAGTTCTCCGTGCCGACGCCGGTTCCGCAATCGTCCGGCGTCACGCTGCCCGCCACAGTCACGGTCTGCCCGGCCGCCGACTTCGTTTCCGACGGCGGCGTCGCCTACGCGTTCTCGAACGCGCCGCTGGTTTTCGTCGGCGCGACCTTGCCGGCGGCGGGCGGGACGTACGGAATGCCGACGCCGGGAACCTACGCCTTCGCGCCCGCCGACGAGGGCAAGGCCGTCGTCATCACGTACACGTACACAACCCCTACCGGCTACACGCCGAATCTCACCCCCGTCTACGCGCTGACCGACCTCGATTTCATCGACGAAAGGGGCAACAAAGACCCGGTTCAGGTCGAGCGCGCCGACGTCTTTTCCCTACCGACGGTCCAGCGGATCGAATGCCTGTCGCGAGGAAACCAGTATTCGGCGACGCCGGTCGAGGCGCGCGATCAAAGCCAGATCGACCTGTTCGGCGCGAGAGTCGGGTCAGTCATCCAGGCCCATGAAATCTGCGACGAATTGCGGATCGGTCCGCTGGTGGCGCAGACCATCCTGCAACGCGAACTGTACGTACGGGCGAAATTCTCCTTCAAGTTGTCGTGGGAATATTGCCTTCTCGATCCGATGGACGTCGTCACGATCACCGACACGAACCTCGGCCTGTCGAATACGCCCGTCCGGATCGTCTCGATAGAGGAGGACGACAAGGGCTGTCTGGCGATCACGGCCGAGGAATTCGTGAGCGGCGTCTCGACGCCGGCCTTCACCCCGAGCGCGTCTGCGGGCGGCGCCGTCCCCAACTGGGCGATGCCGGCGGTCGCGGTGAATGCGCCGCTCATCTACGAGCCGCCGCCTCAGGCGACCGGAGGAGCAGCCCAAGTCTGGATCGGCGCGTCCGGCTCGGGGGTCGCTCCGACCAGTCCGCAATGGGGCGGCGCGAACGTGTACGCGTCCATCGACAATGCCACCTATTCGCAGGTCGCGGTGATCGCCGCCCCTGTGCGGCAGGGCGTGCTGACGGCGGCGCTGCCCGCCGTTTCCGGCTGGGATGCGGCCAGCACGCTGTCGGTGAGCCTCGCCGAAAGCGGCGCAGCCCTCGCCGGCACCTCCGAGAGCGCCGCGCAGCAGGGCGCGACGCTGGCGCTCGTCGACAACGAACTCCTCGCCTACGAGTCCGCGACGCTGACGGTCGCGAGCGCCTACAATCTGACTGGCCTCGCCCGCGGACTGGGCGGGACAATTGCCGCGGCGCACACGACCGGCGCCTCGTTCGCGCGCATCGACGCGGCAGTGGTCAAATACGACCTGCCGGCGAACCTGATCGGCCGGACCCTCTATCTCAAGTTTCAGAGCTTCAACGCCTTCGGCGGCGGACTGCAGGACCTGTCGACCTGCGTGGCCTATTCCTTCACCCCGACCGGCGCCGGAACCGACAACCCGATCACCGCCCAGCTTTCGAGCGGGATCGCAACCGATCTCGGGCAAGTCCCCGATGCGGCCGCCGTCTGCGACGACTTCGGCGCGCTGACCGGAGCGCCGTCCGGATCCGTCAACCTGGGAACCGCGCCATGAGCGAACAATTGCAGTTGCGACGAGGAACAGCGGCCCAGATCGCAGCCTTCACCGGCGCGCAAGGGGAGGTCGTCGTCGACACGACCAACAATCGTCTGGTTCTTCAGGACGGAGCGACCGCCGGCGGCTACGCCGCCGCGAAGCTTTCCGAGGTCGTCGCCAACACGAGGACGTCGATCGCCGACGCGTCCTACGCGGCGACGGCGACAGACCGCACGATCGCCTATGTCGCGCTGACGGCTGCCCGAGCCGTCGCGCTGCCGGCGGCGAGCGCCTATCCGACGGGGACGCGTCTCCTCGTCGTCGACGAGAGCGGCGCCTGCTCGTCCAGCGCCACCCTGACGCTGAACGCAAACGGATCGGACAGGATCAACGGCGCGGCGTCCTTCGTCATCGCGAGCCCGTACGGTTGCGCCGCGATCGAGAGCAACGGCGCGAACGCGTGGACGATCGTCGACCAGTTCGCGCCGGGTTCGCTCACGACGATCGCACAGGGCCCCTTTGGCGCCAGCTTTCAGTGCGGCGTCCTGGAGACGCTCGTCACGCTGTCCGGCGCGTCGACGACCGCGCCGACGCCGATCCCCGCCAATTGCATCGTGACGGCGGTCGGCGCGAGGACCGTCACGGCGGTCACCGGCGCCCCGTCGTTTCAGGTCGGCGTCTCGGGAAATGCGGGGCTGTTCGGATCAGGCCTGAATGTCGCAGCCGGTTCGATCAATTTCGGATTGATCGGCCCGAACCCCTACTATTCCGCAACCCCGCTCATCGTGACCGCCACGTCGGGCGCATTCACCGGCGGCGCTGTCCGCCTGTCCATCCACTATCTCTCGATGGGGCCGTCAACATGGTAAGGCGAAACCTGTTCCGCAGTATCCTCGGCAAGACCTTCGTCGCGATCGCTTGCGCGTCTGCGTGCGGTTGCGGCGCGAGCGCCCAGACCTATCGCGACGTAAACGGCTCGATCGTGGCCGGCGTCATGCCCCTGCCCTACGCCTACACGCCGCTTGCGCCGGGCCAGTACAATCTCACGCCCGCGACTGTGACGGCGCTCACGATCCCGCGGGGCGCTCGCTTTGCGACGATCTGCGCGTCCTCGGCCGGCGCGATGTACACCACCGACGGCGTCACGACGCCGACGAGCGCGATCGGCCAGCCGCTCCCGGCGGGTTCGTGCGTCTCGTTGTCCGGGGGCGCGGTGCTCGCAAACTTCCGCGTCGTATCGCCGTCGGGCGTCCTCGACGTCGAATATTTCCAGTAGCCCCGCGAGGGGGCCCGGGCCGATGGGCGACGTCGACTGATCGGAGCGCGGCGCGAAACCTCCTCCTCATAGTCCCCGCCGATTCCCTGCCTGGCGCTCGAAGCGAACGGACGGGCCTGACCGCCCCTGCGCCGCCGCCGGGTCCGCTCTTGCGTCCGCGTCTCGGTCGACTTCCGCAGCCGGCCGCGCCGGGGCGTCCGAAATCCGGCTCGCGGCGGCGATGAACCGAGACCCGGGACGAGACGCCCGAGGCCGCGCTCGCCATCGCGTCCGCCGCCGCCCGTCTCGGCGCCCGCCCGGTCGGCGCCGTTGAACGACAGCATGTCGATCCATTTCGCAGATGAGGAAGTCCAACCGTGACCGAAATCCTGCACGTCGTCGCCTGCGTCAGCAATCCTCTGCGTTGGCAAAGCCGCATTGCGCTGGCGCGGGCGGCGATCGCCGCCTGGCTCGCCGAGCCGAACGTCCACGTCACCCTCGCCGAATGCGCCTATGGGAGCCGGGCTCATGATCTGGCCGACCTCGCCTCCGACCGGGTGAGCCACATCCCCCTGCGCGCGACGACGATGGCGTGGAGCAAGGAAAACCTGCTCAACCTCGCGGTCGCCGCGCTGCCGCCGCGCGCGCAGAAGATCGCGACCCTCGACGCCGACGTGACCTTCCGGCGAAAGGGCTGGGCGACCGAGACGCTGGCCGCGCTCGACCTCTATCCGGTCGTGCAGCCGTGGGACGCCGCCTACGATCTCGGGCCGCACGACGAGCATATTCAGACGCACAGGAGCTTTGCCTCCGTCTGGCACGCCGGCGGACCGGTCGTGCCGATGGCGGACACATTCTGGTCGTTCAGCGGCGGACCTTACGCCTATCCCCATCCCGGCTACGCCTGGGCCTGGACGCGGCGCACGCTCGACCATATCGGCGGCCTGTTCGAGGACGGCGGCATGGGCTCGGGCGACCATCACATGGCGCTCGGGCTCGTCGGGCGGTGCGAGGCTTCCCTGCCCTCCGGCGTCGCCACGGGCTACCGCAACGCCGTCTGCGCGTGGGGGGCGCGCGCCGCCGCCGAAATCAACGGCAAGCTCGGCTTCGTGCACGGCACGATCGAGCACCCCTTTCACGGCCGCAAAGGCGACCGCGGCTACCAGAGTCGCTGGGCCATGTTCCTCGAGCACGGCTTCGACCCGGCGACCGACCTCAAGCGCAACACGCAGCGCGTGATCGAGTTCAGCGGCTCGAAGCCTGACCTCGAGCGCGCGTTCGACCGCTACCTGCGCGCGCGGGAAGAGGACGTCAACACGCTGACATAGCGACAGTCGGCGGCCCGCCGCCGAGCGCGCTCGCGGCTGCCTGCCGTCCGCTTTCCTCCCAATCGCCCCGATCATCGCGAACCGCCCGGCGGACGACCCGCCGGCGCGCCTCGACGCGCGCGTCCACCCCCCAAATCGTTGAAAGGAGAGCGGCCATGCCGACGCTCGCCAATCCTGTGGAATTCTTCCGCCTCGTCCGCAATCAGCTTTTCGCCGGCTCGATGACCCAGGCCCAGGTCGACGGGACGAATGCGCTTCTGGCCGCCTGGGAACGCTTCGACCCACGCTGGGTCGCCTACGCGCTCGCGACCGCCTGCCACGAAACCGACTTCTCCATGGAGCCGATCGCCGAATACGGCCACGGCCGGGGCCGGCCCTACGGCGTCCCGGCCGGGCCGCAGGGCCAGGTCTACTACGGCCGCGGCTACGTGCAGCTCACCTGGCGGCGCAATTACGCGCGGGCCGACGCGGAGATGCCGGGCTTCGATCTCGTCGCCGAGCCCGACAACGCGCTGAAACCCGAGATCGCCGCCGCCGTCATGGTGCGCGGCATGACGGAGGGCTGGTTCACGGGCCTGAAGCTGGACAATTATTTCCCGCTGCACAATCCGCATTGGGCGGACTGGGTGAACGCCCGCCGGATCGTCAACGGCCTCGATTGCGCGGCGCGCGTCGCGCTCTACGCCCGTCGTTTCCGCGATGCGCTCGAGGCCGGGGGATTCGCGCCATGAGCGGCCTCGCCCGGCAGCCTCCGGCTCCGCCCGACCCCAACGGCGCGCTCGAGGAGGCGGCCCGAGTCGCGCGCGCCGCCTCGCACAGCCGCCGCCTCGACACCGCGACGCAGGCCGCCCTGAACGCGCTCGTCGCCTTCGCCGAGGCGACCGTCGGCGCGCTCCGCGCGCAGCGTCGCCGCATCGACGAGCAGGCGCGCGCAATCGCGGCGCTCGAGGCGCAGGTCGGACTCTCGCCGACCACCCGCCCGCACGACGCGTGACCCCAGCCATTCGCCGCGCGGCCCCGGGTCTTCGCCCGGAGGCGGTCGCCCCGCCGGGCGCGGCTTTGCTCGAACGCGAACGGCGGGGCGGCGTCCTGGAGGACCTTCCATGAACCAGTACCTCACATCCGGCACCGTCGCCGGCGTCCTCGGCTTCTCGGCCGTGCTGGCCGGCGTGTTCGGCAAGCCCGCGTTGCAAGCCTTCCTCGCCGACCCGAACACCGCGGCCACCGTGCTGCAGGTCGCGGGCGGCCTCGCCGCCATCATCGCCGGCGGTCTGAAGGGCGTGGGAGCGACGAAATGAGCCGTCTGGCCGTCATCGGCGGCGCGACCCTTCTCGGGCTCGCCGCCCTCCCGCTCGCCGGCTGCAGCACCCTGCCGCAAAGGCTCTCGACCGCCTGCGCGCTGGCAGAGGCCGGAACGAAGGTCGCGAAAGACGTCGCCAGGGGCGGCGCCGCTGCGACCGCGGCCACCGTGAACACGGCGACGGACGACACCTGCGCCGGCCTCGCAACGGCGGCGGCGGGACGGTGACGATCGCCCCGGCCCTCGGAGCGGTTCTGCGCGCGCTGCTGGCCCGCGCCGGATCCGCTCGTCCGGCGACGCCGGCCGCGCCGGACGTCCGTCCGCCCGGCGCGCACGACTGGCGCGCCTTCGGCGAGGCGGCGCTCGGCGTGGGCCGGGCCGTGCTCGACGTCGTCGAGGACCGCGCCTCGGCCGGCGATGTCGAGACGATCGCCGACGCAGCCCTCGCCGCGGGCCTCTCCGCCCTGCCCGGCGCGGCTGTGTTCGCCGCGTACGCCCCCGCCGTCGTCGCTCTGATCGCCGAGGGCGTCGCGGCCGGTCGCATCCGTCCCGACCGGAATCCGATCGCGGACGCGCAGACTCGCGCGTCGGACGAAACCCGCGGCCGCTGGCTGCGATAGGAGAGCGCCGGCGCCCTCACCGTCGAGGCCGCGCCCTCGCCTCGAAACGATTCCGGTCGTGACGTCGCCCGCGGCTCCGCCGCGACGGGCGGGAGCGCCCGCGCAAATATCCGTCAGCTCGGCGGCGCGCTCGACACGCGAGCAGCCGCTCCGAGAGAATCTGGAGGTCGCAGATGACGCCGCCTGACAACGCGCCATGGGGATTTCTCGAGTGGGCCGTCGCGGGCCTCGCCTCGATCGGGGCCAGCGCCGCCGCCTTCGTGTGGCGGCTCACGATGCGCCTGCACACGATGGAGATCGCCGTCCGGCAACATCGGCGCGATCTCGACGCGGCCCAGTCGAACGCCGAGTCGGCCGTGCTTCGCCTGGCCGAGCGCCTGGCGGCGCTCCACGAGGAACACTATCGCCTTCGCGAAACGATCGGCGCCCTGCCCAATCGCTCCGATATCCATGATCTGGAGCTTCGGCTGGGCGAGCGCCTCGATTCGCTGGTTTCGCGTTTCGATCGCGCCTTCGATCCCCGGCGGGCGTGAAGCCCGGTCGACGTCACGCCGCGCCCTGAACGATTGCGCGCCGCAAGGAATCGGGAATTCGCGCCGGCCGGTCGTCGCGAATGGCCGCGACCAGAACCGCGGCCGTCACGAGCTCGCGGCTGTCGCGCACGATCCGCTGACGAAACGCGAGCGAGGCGCCGCGAACGTCCGAGACGCGCGTCTCGACGTCGAGCAGGTCGTCCATGAGCGCGGGCGCCAGGTACTCGATCTGCAGGCGCCGGACCGCGAACACGACCCCCGTCGCGCCGGCGATCTCGCGGTGTCCGAAGCCGAAGCCGCGCAGCCACTCGGTCCGTCCGCGCTCGAGAAAGCGGAGATAGGACGCGTGGTAGACCCTGCCGGAAAAATCTGTGTCTTCGTAGTAAACCCTGACGCCCAGACGTCCGGTCAGTCGATCGCTCACTTCGCGCGCCCCTCGTCGCCGGCTCGACCTCGCCCGCAAACTCCAGCAGAGCGCCTTATGACCCGGAAGGATCGGCGCCGCCAGCGGCTTTGACGGCTTTTCCGAAGGATGCTATCCGGCCGGCATGCGGGTTGTCTTCATGGGAGCGCCGGAATTTTCCGTTCCGACCCTGCGCCGGGTCGTCGACGCCGGGCGCGACGTGGTCGCGGTCTATACGCGCGCCCCGAAGCCGGGCGGCCGTCGCGGCCTCGAGATCCGCAAAACGCCGGTGCACGAAGCAGCGGAATCCTTCGGCATTCCTGTCCACACGCCGCCGACCCTGCGGTCGGCCGAAGCCCGCGAGACGTTCCGAAGCCATGCGGCGGACATCGGCCTCGTGATCGCCTACGGCCTGCTGTTGCCGCCCGAGATTCTCGCCGCGCCGCGATTCGGCTGTCTCAATCTGCACGGCTCGCTTCTGCCGCGCTGGCGCGGCGCCGCTCCGATCCAGCGCGCCATCATGGCGGGCGACCGGGAGACCGGCGTCGACCTGATGCGGATGGAGGCGGGACTGGACACCGGCCCGGTCGCGATGCGCGAGGTCGTCCCGATTCGGCCCGAGGACACCGCGGGCGATCTGACGGCGCGTCTCGCGCAACTCGCAGCCGAGCTCGCCGTGCGCGGCCTGACCGCGCTGGAGGAGGGACGGCTCGAATTCCGGGACCAGCCGGGCGCCGGAGCCTGCTATGCGCACAAGATCGACAAGCGCGAGTGCGAGATCGACTGGCGCGGCGACGCCGAGTCGATCCGGAACCATATCCACGGCCTCTCGCCTGCCCCCGGCGCCTACGCGAGTCTCGTCTTCCGGGGCTCGCCCGAGCGCGTGAAGATCCTGCGCGCGGAAACCACCGACGCGACCGGCGCGCCGGGAACGATTCTCGACCGGGCGATGACGGTCGCGTGCGGGACGGGCGCGCTGCGAATCGTCGAAGGACAACGCGCCGGCCGCACGGCGGTCTCGGGCGAAATCCTGATGCGCAGGGAATCCATTCCCGTCGGCGCCGCGTTCATGCCCGCGCCGTCGCCGCCAGACGCGAACTGATCGCCTCGCGCATCTCGTCCTTGCTGGCTTCCGCAGCGCGCAGGATGTGGCTCGCGCGGAAAAAATCGAGAAGACCGAATTGCTCGACCCGCGGTCGGATCAGGATGTCGGGCGGTCGCCGCTTGACCTTCTGCGCGGTGATGGCCCCTTGCATGATTTGCGCCGCGCCGAACATCGATTCGAGGGGCGTGGGCGCGCGGCGCCGGCGCGACCGGCCGCCGAAGGTGACGTCGACCGCAATCACGATATCGGCGAGATCGAACAGGTGGTCGTAGGGCAGCGGATTCACAGCGCCGCCGTCGATCAGGAGATCGCCATCGCAATCGACCGGGCGGAACAGCCCGGGAATGGCCATCGAGCCGGCGACGGCGGCGGTGAGCGATCCGGACTGAAACACGGCTTCGTTGCGGAGCGAATAGTTGGTCGCGACCACGATCGTCTGGATCGCGAGCTCCTCGAACGAATTGGGGACGCCGGCCGGCCAGAACAGCTCGAGAAAAATCTCCGGATCCAGCAACACCGGATTGCCTCGACCGCGCAGCACGAGATCGGCGAAGCGTCCGACCCTGGCCCTCAGCAATTTCCCCATCACATTGGAGCGGTTTCGCAGAACCTTCAGCACGTGGGAGCGGATGGCGCGCGCCTCGATGCCGGCGGCGTAGGCGGCGCCGATCACCGCGCCCATCGAGGTTCCGGCGATGGCGGTCGGGCGAATCCCGAGTTCGTCGAGCGTTTCGAGGACGGCGACATGAGCGATCCCCCGGGCGCCGCCGCTGCCGAGCGCAACCGCTATCGATGGGCGCCCGCCGCGCCTGGCGAGATCGGCCCCCGGCGTCAAGACCCGAGCTCCGTCTCCCGCGCCACTGCGCGCCAGCCGATGTCCTTGCGACAGAATCCTTCCGGCCATTCGATGCGCTGAATGGCTCGATAGGCGCGCTCCTGCGCCTCCCCGACCGTGCGCCCGATCGCGGTCACGGCCAGCACCCGGCCCCCGTCCGCGACGATGGCCTCGCCGGCCTGTCGGGTTCCGGCGTGCAGGACGACGACGCCGGGAACCCGCCCGGCCTCGTCGAGCCCAAGGATTCTCGACCCCTTCATGGGCTCCCCCGGATAGCCTCGTGCCGCCATGACCACCGTCAAGGCCGCCTCGGGACGAAAGGCCGGCGAACCCTGCGGCAGCGTCCCCGCGGCGCAGGCGGCGAGCCACGGCGGCAAGTCGTCGGACAGCCGCTCGAGAATGGCCTCGGTTTCCGGATCGCCGAACCGGACATTGAATTCAATGACCTTCGGCCCGTCCCTTCCGATCATGAGCCCCACGAACAGCACGCCGCGAAACGGGGTTCCCCGTCGCGCCATGCCCTCGACCGTCGGCGTCACGATCTCCCGCATGACCCGCTCGGTCATCTCGGGCGTCATGATCGAGGCCGGCGAATAGGCGCCCATTCCGCCGGTGTTCGGCCCGGTGTCCCCCTCGCCGACGCGCTTGTGATCCTGCGCGCTGGCGAACGGCGCGGCGACGGACCCGTCGCAGAGGGCGAAGAACGACACCTCTTCACCCTCGAGAACCTCCTCGATCACCACCTCGGCGCCGGGCGTGGATCCGGCCGGCAGCAGCGCGTCGACCGCCTTCTCCGCTTCCTCGACGGTTTCAGCGACGACCACGCCCTTTCCAGCCGCCAGACCATCGGCCTTCACCACGATCGGCGCGCCGCGCTCGCGAAGATAGGCCTTCGCCTCGACGCCGCTGCGGAAGCGGCGATAGTCGGCCGTCGGGACGCCGAACTCCCGGCAGAAATCCTTCGCGAATCCCTTGGATCCCTCGAGCCTCGCCGCCGCCGCGGACGGCCCGAAACAGGCGACGCCTTGCCTCGCGAGATCGTCGGCGAGGCCGGCCACCAGGGGCGCCTCCGGCCCGACGACAACGAGATCGATCGCGTGCCGCCGGCAGAGCGCGAGGATCTGGCCATGGTCGCCGAGATCGACGGGATGAGTCTCGGCCACCTGAGCGCATCCCGGGTTTCCCGGCGCCACCATGAGCTTGCCGATCGCGGGAGACCGGGCGCAGGCGCGCGCCAGCGCGTGCTCGCGACCGCCCGAGCCGAGAATCAAAACGTTCATCCGGGCCTTCCACTGGTTGGCGGCGTGAGCGGACACCGCGGTCGCACCCATTGACCGGGTCGCGGCTCCCGATCAAGTCGTCGGCGCGAGACCGTCTTGCGCAGACTCGCCCTTGCATAGCATTGTCGGTTGGATTCGTTTCCCCGATAGAGCCGATCCGACATGAAAACCTTCGCCGTGACTGCGGACGCCCGGTGGGTCGCCCTGCCGAGCCATCAGCGCTGGCTCGATCAGCAGGTCGAGGCGCTGTTCGCCTTCTACGAGCGCAATCTCGTCAATCCGCTCGGGGGGTTCTACGACCTCGACGATCTCGGCCGGCCGACGCCTCCGGGCTGGGGAGCGGGCGCGCCGCCGGCGCGATACTTGTTCGCCACCACCCGGATCGTCCACGCCTTCTCGATCGCCCATCTGATGGGCCGCCCTGGCGCGGACGCGATCGTCGACCACGGCATGGACTTCCTTTGGAACGGCCATCGCGACGCGGAGCGCGGCGGATATTTCTGGGGGGTGGGATACGAGGGCCCGACGGACAGCATCAAACAGGCGTACGGCCACGCGTTCGTCCTGCTCGCCGCCTCGAGCGCGAAAGTCGCCGGCCACCCGGACGCCGAACGCCTGCTCACCGACATTTCCACCGTCATCAGCGACCGATTCTGGGAAGAGCGGTTCGGCGCGGTCGCGGAGGAGTTCACGCGCGACTGGCGTTCCTTCGACGATTACCGCGGCCAGAACTCCAACATGCATCTGACCGAGGCGCTCATGGCCGCCTTCGAGGCCACTAACGATTCGACCTACCTTCGCATGGCCGAGCGGGTGGCCGACCGCATCGTCCGGATCAACGCGGGCGAAAACGATTGGCGCCTGCCGGAGCATTTCAAGTCGGACTGGACGATCGACAGGGACTATTCGGGCAGCCCGATGTTCCGGCCCTATGGCACGACGCCGGGCCATTCCTTGGAATGGTCGCGGCTTCTGCTCCAGCTTTGGGAACTCGGGGGGCGAAAGCTCGACTGGCTGCCCGGCGCTTCCCGGTCGCTCTTTCAAAGAGCGACGGAAGACGGCTGGGACCCGGCGGGCGGGTTTTATTACACCCTCGAGTGGGACGGTCGCCCCCGTATCCGCGATCGGTATTGGTGGCCGTGCTGCGAAGCGATCGGCGCGGCCTCGTTCCTCAACGCCATATTCGCCGAGCCGCTCTACGAGGACTGGTATCGGCGGGTCTGGAGTTTCGTGGCGACTCGCTTCATCGATCGCGAGAACGGCGGCTGGCGGGCCCAGCTTGACGAGTCGCTTCGCCCGAACGCCAACCCGTTCTTTGGGAAAAACGACATCTATCACTCGTTGCAGGCCTGTCTCATTCCCACGTTGCCGACGACCGGCAGCGTGACGGGCGGACTGGCGCAACGCTTCAGGGGAACGCCGCCTCCGGCGGCCTGATTTTCAGCCGCCAACGCCGCGCGCCGAGAACGGCTGGCCGTCGGATCGCGCAGTCCGGCGACGGTCGTTAACCCCGCGTTTAGCCATGCGCCCCAAACTTGCGCCTCGCTGGACTTCCCCAAGGATAGGTTATGGCGATTTTGGCGCTCCTTCGTTCTGCGTTCGCCGTCCCGCTGGCGATCGCCCTCCTCGTCGCCGTCTCGGTCGACTCGATGGCGCGGGAAACCAGCACGTTCGTCATCGCGGCGGCGCAAGGATACGGCGTCGAAGACTGTCTCGCGGAAGGCGGCGAGTGCGGGCGCGATGTCGCCGAGGCCTGGTGCCAGGCCAAGGGCCGAGGCGAAGCGGTGAGCTTCGGCCGGTCTGCAGGCGTCGACGGCGCCGGAGACCGCCCCTATTTCATCACCTGCGGCGAGTGACGGTCAGCGCAGGTAATCCGAGCATCTCGGCACGTCCCCGGAATTCCCCCACGGCGCGACGGGGACCGACGAGGTGGAGTTTTTCGGCGACCCTTCGACGAGCTTGTCGCTATAGGTCATGTAGACCAGGATGTTCCGCTTCGCATCGCAGCCTCGCACGATCTGCATTTTCTTGAAAAAGATCGACCGGCGCTCGCTGAAGACGACGTCGCCCTGCGAGAATTTTTCCTTGAACTTGATCGGACCGTACTGCCGGCACGCCAGCGAGATGTCCGAGGTCTGCTCCGCCAATCCGAGCGCACCGGACACGCCGCCCTTTTCCGGCGCCGTATAGTGGCACGCGACTCCCTCCACGATGGGGTCGTCGACCCCATAGACCGCGAGCTTGTCGTTCGGGGTCAGGACATTGAAGGTCGTCGACTTGCGAAAAATCAGGTCCGGGTCGAGGGAATCCGCCTTGACCGCCGAGCAAGCGAGCATGACGGCCGCGGCGAGACCCAATCGCTGAATGAACGTGATCAAGGCGCTGGTTCCTGGGTTGGTTCGACTTCAACATAGGCGCGACGGGCAGCTTCGCCAAGCCGCCCCACGTCCGCCGGCGCTCCGGGCGGCGCCCTGCGCTGGCGTCGGATCGCTTTGGGGGGCATAGTCCCGCTTCGAGCGGCTACGGGGATGCGGCGCCGCTCACTCGCTGAGGATGACGGGGCTCGCGTGCCAGGACGATCGAACACCGCAGTCGTCTCCGACGATCGCGCCCTGATGCGGCTCGAAGCCTGGACCAAGGCTTACGCGCCGCTTCCCGGCATTCCCGACGAATTCGTCGACGCCGACGGCCGCAGTCGTCCACACTGGCGCCGGATGCTGGCGGCTTTCGCGGCGTTCGATCAGAGCGAACTGCGGCAACGCTTCGCCGCGGCGGACCGACGGATCCGCAATCGCGGCTTGTCCTACCGCGTCGTCGGCGAGAAGGACGAGCGGGTCTGGCCGATGGGCCGGCTTCCTCTGCTGATTACCGAGGCCGAGTGGCGGCGGATCGCGCAAGGGGTCGCTCAGCGCGCCGAATTGCTGGAACGCGTGCTCGCCGACGTTTACGGCGGCGGCAGCCTGATCGCCAGCGGCGCCCTTCCGGCGGCGGCGGTCACGGGCTCGGTGGACTACCTCCCTTCGATGCACGGCGTGACGCCTCCGGGCGGCCGGGGGCTGCGACTCTACGCGGTCGACATCGGACGCGGACCCGACGGAGATTGGTGGGCGCTGGGCGACCGGACCCAGGCGCCGTCCGGCTGCGGCTACGCGCTCGAGAACCGCCTGGTCGTCTCCCAGGTGTTTTCCGACCTTTATTCGCAACTGAATGTTCAGCGGCTCGCGCCGTTCTTCCGGTCGCTGGGCGCCGGTCTCAAATCGGGCGGCCAACGCTCCGAGCCTCGGATCGCGATCCTCAGCCCCGGGCCGATGAGCCTGACCTACTCGGAGCAGGCTTACCTCGCCCGCTATCTCGGTTTCCTGCTGGTCGAGGGCGACGACCTCGTCATGCGCGAGGGGCGGGTGTTCGTCCGAACGATCGCCGGCCTCAAGCGGTGCGACGTGATCTGGCGGCACGTCGACGCCGACTGGTGCGACCCGCTGGAACTGAACGCCTCGTCGCGCATCGGCGTCCCCGGGATGCTCGAGGCGATCCGGCAGGGCGGGGTCTCGGTCGAAAACATGCCGGGAACAGGGTTTATCGAATCGCGCGCAATGCTCGCCTTCCTGCCCGCGCTCGCCCGAGGTCTGCTCGGAGAGGACCTCATGATGCCGAACACCGCCACCTGGTGGTGCGGCCAGCCTCAGGAACGCGAGCGGGTGCTCGACGAGTTCGATTCCATTTCGATCGCGCCGGCGTTCGGCAACGCCTTGCCCGGGATGAAGGGGCGTTCGAGCGTCATCGGCGAGGAATTGTCGCCGCGGGAGCGGGCGCGGTTGCGCGATGCGATCGCCGCCCGCGGCATGGACTACGTCGGACAGGAGGTCGTGCGCCTGTCGACCACCCCGCGGTGGGTCGAGGACGGCATCGAGCCTCGTCCGTTCGTGCTGCGGGTGTACTGCGCTGCGACCCCGGACGGCTGGCGGGTGATGCCCGGCGGCTTCTGCCGCATCTCCGACCAGCTCGACGCCCGCGCCGTCTCGATGGGCCAGGGCGTCGAATCCGCCGACGTCTGGGTGCTCGCCGAGAACCCGGTCGAGGCGTCGAGCCTGCTCCCGAGCGCCGACAGCGTCCGGATCACCCGGCTGTTGGGCAATCTGCCCAGCCGGGCGGCGGACAATCTGTTCTGGTTCGGCCGCTACCTCGAGCGAACGGAAGCGACGCTGCGGGTGGTGAGGTGTCTGGCCGCCCGCTCGGTCGATCCCGACGCGCCCGTGCGGGTCGGGCGTCAGGCCCTCGACCGGCTGATGGGCGTTCTGGTCGGCTGGGGGGCGGTCGACGCGGCCGCGCTCAAGGACGGCGCCGCCGAAGCCAGCGCACAGGGCCTGCGCGATTCCGTTCACTATGGTTCGGCGCTGTCGCTGGCGCGCTCGGCCCGCGCCGCAGCGTCCGTCATTCGCGAACGGTTGACCAACAAGACCTGGGAGCTCATCGGCCGGCTGGAAACGGTGATCAATCCGTCCCCGGGTCGTCGGCTGTCGGCGGGCGAAGTCGTCGACCTGACGGAAGAAGGCCTGACGGTGATCGCCGCGCTCTCGGGGCTGTTCGACGAGAATTTCAACCGTGGCGCGGGATGGGTCTTCTACGTCATGGGGCGATGCGTCGAGCGCGGCGCGAACACCTGCCGGCTGCTTCGCCAGTTCGCCGGCGCCGACGCGACCGATCAGACGCTCGGCGTCATGCTCGACTTGATCGATTCGCAGATCACCTACAGCTCCCGCTATCTCGTCGGCGTCGCCCTCGCGCCGGTGCGCGACATGGCGCTCCTCGACCCGTTCAATCCGCGCTCGGTGGTCTTTCAGGTCAACCGGATCGACGAAGGAATCGCGACGCTTCCCGTGCTCCGGCGCGACGGAATCCTCGAGGAGCCGCGGAGGCTGACGACGGCGCTTCGCGCAGACCTCGACACCGAACGCGCCGAGATGTTGGACGACGCTCGGATTCTCGCGATCGAGCAGCGGTTGCTGCTGCTGGCGAACGCGATCGCCGCGCGATATTTCCTGCACGGGGCCGGTCAGGGCCGCGCCGAAAAGATCACGGGTCTCGCGTGAACTACACCATCACCCACGTCACCCGTTACAGCTACCGCGCGACCGTCGAACTGACGACCGGGGTGCTCCGGCTCAAGCCGGTGTCGCGCGACGGACAGGTCCTCGAGCGGTTCACGCTCCGGACCGACCCGCCCTGCCTGCCTCCCGAGGAACGCATCGATCCGTTCGGCAACGCCGTGCTCAGCCTGCGGATCGAGAAACCGCACCGCGAACTGGCTATCGAAGCGTCGTCGCGGGTGCGGATCGACCGCCCGCCGGTGCTGGGTCTATCGCCTCCGTGGGAGGAGATCGCGGCCGAAGCGCTCACCTTCCCCTCGCTCGCCTTCGACTCCCCCGCGCTCGGCCTGTTTCCGTCGCGCGCGCTCTCCCTGTTCGACAAGGCGACGGCTTACGCACGCGAGAGCTTCACCGCAGGACGTCCCGTCTACGAAGCCGCGATGGAGCTGACGAGCCGGATCCGCGCCGACTTCGTGTACGACCCCGAAGCCACGGAAGTGTCGACGCCGGCCCACGTCGCCTTCGAGCATCGCCACGGAGTGTGCCAGGACTTCGCCAACATCATGATCGCGGCCCTGCGCGGCCTCGGTCTTCCGGCGCTCTACGTCAGCGGCTACATTCGCACCACGCCCCCGCCGGGCAAGCCGAGGCTGGCCGGCGCCGACGCGTCGCACGCCTGGGCGTCGGTGTGGTGCGGCGCCTCGCTCGGCTGGCTGGACTTCGATCCGACCAACGCCCTCGCCATTCAGAACGACCACGTGGAGGTGGCGCGGGGGCGCGACTACACCGACGCGTCACCGATCGAGAGCATGGTCCTCTCCTCCGGAAGTCACGAGCTCAAGGTCGAGGTCGACGTCGTTCCGGTATGACCATCGTCGGCTGGCGGCCCGGGTGCGGACGTGCTTAAAGGCCGATGCGCCCAAGAGGGATCCTGAACCATGGCCGGACATTCCATTCCTCATTTCCACAACGACCTCGGAGTTTCCACCATCCGGCTCCGGGTCAAGGAATTCATGTGCACCGGCGCGAAGCCTCCCTTCGATCATCCGCACATCTTCATCGACATGGGCTCGGACAACGAGGCGATCTGTTCCTACTGTTCGACGCGATACGTCTATGACGCCGCCCTCCCCGGCGTCTGCGCTCCGCCGGAATGCGAGCTCGAGGCCGCCGCGTAGGTCCCCGTGTCCAGGCGTGCGATCATCGCCGGCGCCGGCGTCGGCGGTCTTTCGACCGCGCTGGCGCTGTCGCGAACCCGCTTCGACGTCACGATCTACGAGCAGGCGGTGGCGCTCGAGGAATTCGGCGCGGGGCTGCAGCTCACCCCGAATGCGACGCGCATCCTCGCCAGACTCGGCGCGCTGGAGGCGGTGCGCGAATCGGCCATGATCCCGGACGCGGTCTACGCGTTGCGCGGATCGGACGACGCCGTCCTGATGCGGCTTCCGCTCGCCGACGCCGAGCGCCGCTGGGGCGCCCCCTATCTGGCGCTGCACCGCGCCGACCTGCAGCAGGCGCTGGCGCAGCTCGCCGAGCGGGACGACAGGGTGGAGCTGAGGCTGGGCTCGGCGGTCGCGAGCGTCGCGCCCGGCGAAGGCCGCGTCCACGTCGAACTGACGCAACCGCTCACGACCATCGAAGACGCCGCCGATCTCGTGATCGGCGCCGACGGGTTGCGGTCGCGCGTGCGGCGCAAATTCGGCGCCGGTCCCTCCGACGCCCCCGCCTTCACGGGGCGCGTCGCCTTCAGGGCGACCATTCCCGCCCATCTCGTCGACTCTCGCTGGACCGAGCCGCAAGTCATCCTGCGGCTCGGCCCCAACGCGCATCTGGTGCACTACCCTCTGCGCAACGGATCGATCGTCAACGTCGTGGCGGTGATCGAAGATACGTGGCGCGACGGCGAGCCCGAACACCCCTGGGACGGCGTGGCCGACCGCCCGGCGCTGGAGCGCGCCTTCGCCGGATGGTCGGCCTCGACGCGGAGGCTGCTCGACGCCGCCAGGAGCTGGCGCGCCTGGCCGCTCTTCGGCCGGCCCGCGCTCGGCGCCTTCGCGCTCGCCGGACGCGTGGCGCTGGTCGGCGACGCCGCCCATCCGATGGTCCCGTTCCTGGCGCAGGGCGCGGCGCAGGCGATCGAGGACGCCGGCGCCCTGGGCAGCGCGCTCGCGGGCGCCGCGACGATCCCGGACGCCCTCGCCGCCTATTCCAGCGCCCGCGTGGCGCGCGCCACCCGCGTGCAGCGCGAAGCGCTGCGGCAGGGTCGCATCTATCACCTGAACGGCGCGATGGCGGCGGCGCGGGACGCGACGATGCGCCTCCTCGGCGGCCGGCGCCTGAGCGCGCGCTACGACTGGCTCTACGGCGCCTGACGGGGGCTGAGCGAGGCGCCCGCGCGCGTCAGGACGAGCACGGCGCCCCCCGCGACCAATCCCCAGAAGGCGCCGCCGACGTTGAAGATGGTGACGCCGGACGACGTGACCAGAAACGTCACCAGCGCCGCCTCGCGCTCCTGACTGTCGGCGAGCGCATTGTGGAGCGCCGAGCCGAACGGCCCGAGCAGCGCGAGGCCGGCGACCGCCTCGACCAGGATCGGCGCGCCTGCGGCGAAAGCCGTCACCAGACCGGCGAGCAGTCCGAACACGATATAGGTCGCTCCCGCCGTCACCGCGGCGATCCAGCGCTTCGCCGGATCCGGCGACGCGTCGGGCGAAGCGCACAGCGCCGCCACGATCGAGCTCAGATTCACGGCATGGCCTCCGAACGGGGCCGACGCCAGACTGAACGCGCCCGTCGTCCACACGAGCCGGCCTGGATCGGGGCGATAGCCATAGGCGCCCATCACCGCCAGTCCCGGTATGTTCTGCGAGGCCATCGTGACGATGAACAGAGGCGCCGCGATTCCGACGAGGGCGCCGAGGGAGAACGTCGGCCAGACCAGTTCCGGGCGGGGGCTGACGACCATCAGATCCAGCCCCGCGACCCGACCGCTTCCGGCGATCACCAGCGCTGCGACCAGCGCCGCGACCGGCGTCGCGTAGATCCGCTTCCACCGCGAGACGACGAGCCACGCAAGGACAATGAGCGACGCGCCGACGGGCGCTGCGATCAGCGCGCCGATCGGCTTGAGACACAGGCCGAACAGGACGCCGGCGAGCATGGCGTTGGCGAGCGAACCGGGAATCGCGGCCACGAGCCGGGCGAACGGCCGGAACAGCCCCGCGACCACCAGCAGCGCCCCGACGACGAGGAAGGCGCCGACGGCGGCCGGGAAACCGCCGGGCGTCGCCCCGGTCGCCGCGAGGAGCGCAGCGCCGGGCGTCGACCACGCCACCGACACCGGCATCCGCAAGCCCACGCTCAACACGATTCCGGCGATTCCCATCGCGATCGAAAGCGCCATCAAGCCGGACGCCGCCTGCGAATCGGTGGCCCCGACCGCGGACAGCCCCTTGAGCACGACGGCGAAGGACGAGGCGAAGCCGACAAAGGCGGTGACGAGGCCGGCCGCGATCGGCTGCCCGATGGTTCGTGACGTCATGGCGGAGCCGGCCCCGAATCGAAAACGCGCCCCCGTGACAGGCGCGCCCTGAAGCCCCTGTTTCGCATGCGTCCGGGCTCAGCGCAAAACCTGACGGAGGAACAGTCGCGCCCGCTCGTGCTGCGGATGGTCGAAGAACGGCTCGGGCGCATCGATCTCGACGATCTCGCCCTCGTCCATGAACACGACCCGGTCGGCGACCTGCCGCGCGAAGCCCATCTCGTGGGTGACGACGATCATGGTCATGCCGTCCTGGGCGAGCGCCGTCATCGTGTCGAGCACTTCCTTGACCATCTCGGGATCGAGGGCGGAGGTCGGTTCGTCGAACAGCATGATTTTCGGCGTCATGCAGAGCGCGCGGGCGATCGCGACCCGCTGCTGCTGGCCGCCCGACAGCTGGCCCGGATATTTTGTCGCCTGCTCGGGGATTTTTACCCGCGCCAGCAGTTGCATCGCGAGGTCCTCTGCGTCGCGCCTGGCCATGCGGCGAACCCAGATCGGCGCCAGCGTGCAATTGTCGAGAACCGTGAGGTGCGGGAACAGGTTGAAGGTCTGGAACACCATGCCGACCTCGCGCCGCACCTCGTCGATGCGCTTGACGTCCGGCGTCAGTTCGACCCCGTCGACGACAATGGACCCGCGCTGATGCTCCTCGAGCCGGTTGACGCAGCGGATCAGCGTCGACTTCCCCGACCCCGAGGGGCCGCACACGACGATGCGCTCGCCGCGCCGCACGGTCAGGTTGATGTCGCGCAGGGCGTGGAACGCGCCGTACCACTTGTGGACCGCGATGAACTGCACCGCGGGATCGTCGCTGCCTGTCCGGGCGTCCGTCATGACCTGCGCCCCCCGTCGAGCGTGCGTTGGCGAGCAGCGGAGCGGCGGGCCGTCAGTCGCGGTTCCCTGTCGCCCGATCCGGCCCGCAACAGCCATGCCGACCCGGCGCCCGAGTCCCGCCAGGCCCGGGGCGCGTCCTTTTTATTTGCCATAAATTTACATTACAAGAACGTTACAATGTCCGCCATCGCTCGTGACGGCCAACGCTTGGGGCCGGCTCACCACATGTCCAGGGCGACGCGCGCCTCGTCGGACATGCGACTCTGATCCCACGGCGGATCGAACACCATGTTGACCCGCACCCCGGCCACGCCCGGCACGACCCCGACGGCGTTCTCCACCCAGCCCGGCATCTCGCCGGCCACCGGACAGCCGGGCGCCGTCAGCGTCATGTCGATGGTGACGAACCGGCCGTCGTCGATATCGACATTGTAGATCAGGCCAAGTTCGTAGATGTCCGCCGGGATCTCCGGGTCGTAAACCGACTTCAGCGCGGCCACGATGGCTTGCGTCAACGCCTGCAGTTCGTCAGCCGACATCTGCGACGGCGCCTTCAGGGAGGCCGGCTGCTCAGCGGTGACGGTTGTCGAATCGGTCATGCCGCTTCTCTCCCTACATGAACAGCTTCTGCGCCCGCTCCAGCGCGTCCGCCAGCGCGTCGACTTCTTCAAAGGTATTGTAGAGGGCGAAGGACGCGCGGCAAGTCGAGGTCACGCCGAACCGCTGCATCAGCGGCATCGCGCAATGGGTGCCGGCCCTCACCGCCACCCCCGAGCGGTCGATCAGGGTGGCGATGTCGTGCGCGTGCGCCCCCTCCATGGTGAACGACAGGATCGGTCCCTTGCCGGGCGCCGTCCCGATGACGTTCAGCGAATTGATCCTGGACAGCCGCTCGTGCGCATACGCGCTCAGGGCCTCCTCGTGCGCGCGAATGCGCGCGCGGCCGATCCCCTCCATGTAGTCGAGCGCGGCGCCGAGCCCGATCGCCTGAACGATCGGCGGCGTGCCGGCCTCGAACCGATGCGGCGGCTGGTTGTAGGTGACCATGTCGCGCGTCACCTCCTCGATCATCTCCCCGCCGCCCATGAACGGCGGCAGCGATTCGAGCAGCGCGCGCTTGCCGTAGAGCACGCCGATGCCGGTCGGCCCATACAGCTTGTGGCCGGTCACGACGTAGAAGTCGGCGTCGAGGTCGCGGACGTCGACGTCGAGATGGACCGCGCCCTGCGAGCCGTCGACCAGCACCTTGACGCCGCGCTCGTGCGCGATCCTGATGATGTCCTTGATCGGCGGCGCGGTGCCGAGGACGTTCGACATCTGCGTGATGGCGACGATCCTGGTCCGCGGGCTGAGCGCCCGCTCGAAAGCGTCGAGCGAAAACGATCCGTCGTCGCCGATCTCGATCCATTTCAGGACCGCGCCCTTGCGCTCGCGGTGGAAGTGCCACGGCACGATGTTCGAGTGATGCTCCATGACGCTGAGCACGATCTCGTCGCCGGCGCCGATGTGCTGCAGGCCGAAGCTCGCCGCCGCGCAATTGATCGCTTCCGTCGCCGAGCGGGTGAAGACGATCTCGTCGATCGACTCGGCGTTGAGGAACCGCCGCACCGTTTCGCGCGCCGCCTCGTAGGCCTCGGTCGCGGCGTTGGCGAGAAAGTGAAGCCCGCGGTGGACGTTGGCGTATTCGTGCTCGTAGGCGTGGGTCAGCCGGTCGAGCACAGCCTTCGGCTTCTGCGCCGAGGCGGCGTTGTCGAGATAGACGAGCGGCTTGCCGTAGGGGCGCTCCCGGAGAATCGGAAAATCCTCGCGGACCTTGGCGACGTCGTAGGGCTCGGCGGGGCGGACCATGTCGTTCACGCGTTCGCCTCCGTCCTGAGATTCCGGCCCGCGAGCCACGCGGCGAGCCGCGCCCGCAGCCCTTCCGCGAGCGCGTCGTCGTCGACCTTGGCGATCGCCTCGGCGCCGAAGGCGTCGAGCAGCATCGCTTCGGCTTCCTCCTTCGGAATGCCCCGCGACTGCAGATAGAAGATCATCTCGGGGTCGATCGAGGCTACGGTCGCCCCGTGGCCGCAGATCACGTCGTCGGCGAAAATCTCGAGCTCGGGCTTGGCGTTCATCTGAGCCTGCGGCGACAGCAGCACGGCTTGCGACTTCATCGCGCCGTCGGTCTTCTGCGCGCCGGGGGCGACCATGATCTTGCCCTGGAACACGCCGACCGCCTCGTCGGCGACGATGGCGCGGTAGAACTCCCGGCTGAAGCCGCGCGGCGCGACGTGAACGACCTCGAGGGTCGTGTCGGCCCGGCGGGTTCCCTCGATCAGCGCCAGCCCGCCGAGCGCGATCTTCGCGTCGGCGCCGGCGAGTCTGGCGAAGATCTGCCGACGGTTCAGCGCGCCGCCCGACACGAAGCCGAAGGCGTTCAGCTCCGCCTCGGCCTCGAGGTCGATGAGCTGGCTCTCGAGATGAAGCTCCGCCTCGTCGCCGATCGCCGCGACGTGCTTCAGCCACCCGCCCCTGGCGAGCCTGACCGTCGTCGCCGCGTGCCGCTGCACCGCGGGCGTCGCGCCGAGGAAGGTCTCGACCACGGTCGCCCGCGCGCCGGCGCCGAGCGCGATCTCGGTCCACGAATAGAGCGAAAAGGCGCCCTCGCCGACCGCCAGATGCACGATCTCGATCGGCCCGGCGATCTCCGCCCCGGCCGCGATCTCGACGGTGAGGCTGTCGGGCGACATCGCCTCGACCAGCGACGCCATCGCGTCCCTCGCCTCCGTCGCGCGCGCCTCGCGGCCGGCGACCGCGGCGCCGTCCGGCGGGGCGTCGCCGAGTTCGGGCGCGAACCGGCCATTCACCGTGACCAGCCGGGCGACGCCGATCTTGTCATGGGCCGCGAGCAGCGCGCGCGCCGCCTCGATCGCCGCGCCGTCGGGCGCCGGCGCGAGCGGCGCGGCGTCGGTCATCGCGGCGCGCAAGTCGGTGTAATGCCACGCCTCGATGCGGCGCGTCGGCAGCCCCGAGGCGGCGAAGCGCGCGAAGGCCGCCGCGCGGCCCGGCGTCGCCGCCAGCGCCTTCAGCGCCGCGAACTGCCTGGCGAGGGTGGCTTCCGCCGTCGAGCGGGAGGGGGCGGGGGCGGCCATCACGCCGCCTCGACCGCGTAATCGCGGTAGCCGTTCTTTTCGAGTTCGAGCGCCAGCTCCGGGCCGCCGCTCGCGACGATGCGTCCCTTGGCCATGACGTGAACGACGTCCGGCTTGATGTGGTCGAGAAGGCGCTGATAGTGGGTGATGACGAGGAAGCCGCGGGTCGGATCGCGCAAGGCGTTGACGCCCTCCGAGACGATCCGCAAGGCGTCGATGTCGAGGCCGGAGTCGGTTTCGTCGAGCACGGCGAAGCGCGGGTTCAGGAGCGTCATCTGCAGGATCTCGATGCGCTTCTTCTCGCCGCCGGAGAAGCCGACGTTGAGCGGTCGGCGCAGCATCTCCTGATCGACCTTCAGGCGCTGCGAGGCTTCGCGCACCCGGCGCATGAACTCGGGGGTGGTCAGGTCGGCCTCGCCGCGGCCGCGGCGCTGGGCGTTCAGCGACGCCTTCAGGAACGTCATCGTCGCGACGCCCGGGATCTCGATCGGATACTGGAAGGCGAGGAAGACGCCCTTGCGGGCGCGCTCGTCGGCCGGCAGGTCGAGCAGATTCTCGCCGTCCAGCAACACCTCGCCCGAGGTCACCTCGTAGCCCGGTTTGCCGGCGATGACGTAGGAGAGCGTCGACTTTCCGGAGCCGTTCGGCCCCATGATCGCCGCGACCTCGCCCGGCTTCACCGCGAGGCTCAGGCCGTCGAGAATCGTCTTGCCGTGAATGGAAACGTGAAGGTCTTTGACTTCCAGCATCGAAGGAGCGTCCTGATTTGCGTTGGCGGTCGGCGAAAGGGCGGCGAACGTCACCCGACGCTGCCCTCGAGGCTGATCGCAATCAGCTTCTGCGCCTCGACCGCGAATTCCATCGGCAGTTGCTGCAGAACGTCGCGGACGAAGCCGTTGACGATCAGCGCGGTCGCCTCCTCGGCCGACAGCCCTCTCTGCTGACAGTAGAAGAGCTGCTCTTCCGAAACCTTCGAAGTCGTCGCCTCGTGCTCGATCACCGCCGAGGCGTTCTTCGCCTCGATGTAGGGGACCGTGTGCGCGCCGCATTCGGAACCGATCAGCAGCGAGTCGCAATTGGTGAAGTTGCGCGCTCCCGTCGCGAGCCGATGCGCCGACACCTGGCCGCGATAGGTGTTCTGCGACCGTCCCGCCGACACGCCCTTGGAGATGATCCGGCTCGTCGTGTTGCGGCCGAGGTGAATCATCTTGGTGCCGCTGTCGACCTGCTGGCGGCCGTTGGAAATCGCGATCGAGTAGAACTCGCCGCGCGAGGACTCGCCGCGCAGGATGCACGACGGATATTTCCAGGTGATCGCCGAACCGGTCTCGACCTGGGTCCACGAGATCTTCGAGCGCGCGCCGCGGCAGTCGCCGCGCTTGGTGACGAAGTTGTAGATGCCGCCGCGCCCCTCGGCGTCGCCGGGATACCAGTTCTGCACCGTCGAGTACTTGATCTCGGCGTCGTCGAGCGCGACCAGTTCAACGACCGCGGCGTGCAGCTGGTTCTCGTCGCGTTTGGGGGCCGTGCAGCCCTCCAGATAGCTGACGTAGGCGCCCTTCTCGGCGATGATCAGCGTCCGTTCGAACTGGCCGGTGTTCTTCTCGTTGATGCGGAAGTAAGTCGACAGCTCCATCGGGCAGCGAACGCCCTCGGGCACGTAGACGAACGATCCGTCGGAGAACACCGCCGAATTGAGCGTGGCGTAGTAATTGTCCGTGCTCGGCACCACGGTGCCGAGATAGCGCTTCACCAGCTCGGGGTGATTGTGGACCGCCTCGGAGAACGAGCAGAAGATGACGCCGGCCTTGGCGAGCTCCGCCTTGAAGGTCGTCGCGACCGAGACCGAATCGAACACCGCGTCGACCGCGACCCGCGGCTTTTCGACGCCGGCCAGGATTTCCTGCTCGACCAGCGGAATGCCGAGCTTCTCGTAGACCCGCAGCAGTTCGGGGTCGACGTCGTCGAGCGACCTCGGCCCGGCGGCGTTCTTGGGGGCGGCGAAATAGTGGAGGTCCTGGAAGTCGATCGGCGGATAGTCGACGCGCGCCCACTTCGGCTCTTCCATCGTCAGCCAGCGCCGATAGGCGTCGAGCCGCCAGGCCAGCAGCCACTCGGGCTCTTCCTTTTTCGCCGAAATGAACCGCACGATGCCCTCGTTGAGCCCCTTGGGCGCAACGTCGGACTCGATCGCGCTGACGAATCCGTATTTGTAAGCGTCGACGTCGATCGCGCGTACCCGATCGACCGTCTCCTGGACAGCCGCCATAACCGACTTCTCCTCGCCTTGGCGGTTTCAAGGACCGCCGGTGGGGGTCACGCAAGACTCATGCCCCGGATGGCGCCTGGGACAAGTTCCCCCGGAATATGGTCGTATCGAGCGGGTTTTGCAATTGCGCCTTTGGTCATTCCGACAACTGGACGTCCGCCCGTATTCTACATAGTGAATATGCTGTCACATTAGCGACGCGCGGATTTCCGGGTCGCCGCCGATCAGCCGGGCGAACTGTCGAATGCGCGACTGCAGCCGGTCGCCGCTGAGCGGGGCGAGTTCGGCCGGAAGCGTCAGCACCACGCGCCCTTTTTCGCACACCATCGGCGCGCGCGGCAGCACGCCGGGCATGGCGGCGGAAATGTTGTAGGCGACCCGCATCGCCGCGCCGAGGATGCGCGCCCGGTCGAGCTGGCGGGCGCTCACCAGCGAGCGCGACTGCGGCGTGACGAAATCCTCGTTCGAGAGGTGGCGATAGGCGGCGGCGAGCGCGAGAAACGCCCGCGCCGGATGATCGACGCCGATGAAGGCCGAGTTGACGACGAGGTCGTAGGCCTGGGTCCCGCGATAATCCGGGTGCGCCCGCCAGGAAATATCGGACAGGAGGCACACGGCGTGGCGCAGGCGGCGGTCCTCGTCGGTCTCTTCCAGATGCGACGAGGCGATCAGGCGGGACGTCCAGTCGAACAGCTCCTCGGCGTGCGCGGGCGCACGCGAGCGGAAGCGGTTGAGCTCGCGCGCCGAAACGATCAGCGGATCCTCCGCCTGCGTCTCCGGCGGCAACTGGGAATAGAGCAGGCCCTCGCGGACGCCGAGCGCCGAGACGACGATCTCCTTCGGCGGGGCCGCCCGGATGATCTCCTCCAGCACCGCCGCGCCATAGGCGAGCAGCGGCCGCCGCGCCGCCGAGACCGACTCGATCTCCATCAGCGCGTCGACTTCGATTCGCTCGACCAGACGGGCGAATTCGACCGCGTCGGCGGTCGGGACGACGTAATTGTGCATCACGTTCATCGGATACTGGCGCTGGCGCATGTGCAGGCGCGCCAGCGCCCGCCACGTTCCGCCCACCGCATAGAACGTGCGCCCGGCCAGGCCCTGAAGCATTTTCACGCCCGCGAGCTGCTCGCGCACGATTCGAGCCGCCTTCTTCGGCGACCGTTCGCTGAGGTCCATCAGCGACAGTCCGCCGAGCGGCAGGGTCAGGCCGGCGCCGACGCGACCGCTCCTGACGTCGATCAGTTCGAGCGAGCCGCCGCCGAGGTCGCCGACCAGGCCGTCGGCGCGGTGGATCGAGCTGACGACCCCGAGGGCGGACAAATGCGCCTCCTGCGAACCGGCCAGGAGTTCGATCCGGCAGCCGATCGCCTGCTCGGCGAGCGCGAGGAACTGCGGCCCGTTCGCCGCGTCGCGCACCGCCGCCGTGGCGATGCCGCGCACGTCGCTGATCCCCATCGTGTCGCACAGCACGCGGAAGCGTTGCAGGGCGGCGAGCGCCTTGGCGACGGCGTCCTCCGGAAGCAGCCCGGTGGTGGCGACGCCCTTGCCGAGGCCGCACAAGGCCTTCTCGTTGAAGGTCGGCGTCGGCGCGCGCGCATGTGCTTCGTAGGCCACCAGCCGGACGGAGTTCGAGCCGATGTCAATGATGGCGACGGGCGGGCCGGGCGATCGGTCCTGCCCTACACTGTCCGGCATTGGAAACCCTGGCGTCAACCGCCCCCTCGAGCGCCGCGGTCGTCTATCAGAGACGAACCCGCGGCGCCACCGGGAACGGGTCGGCGAGCGCCTGCCCGCGCCCCGACAGGCTCGGATTGGTCTGGAAGAACCTGTGGGCGTTGAACGGCTCCTCGCCTTCGCCCGCCACGACGCGGACGCTCGATCCGTCCGGCAGGATGCGGAAACTCTGCTCGGTGTCGCGAAGGTTCGCGTCCATGATCTGCCCGAGAACCTGCTCGTGCACGGTCGGATTGAGCAGCGGAACCAGGGCCTCGACCC
The DNA here is from genome assembly GCF_003315135.1 of Roseiarcus fermentans. GTDB lineage: Bacteria > Pseudomonadota > Alphaproteobacteria > Rhizobiales > Beijerinckiaceae > Roseiarcus > Roseiarcus fermentans. The sequence goes on along the minus strand of NZ_QNRK01000007.1, from coordinate 105,464 downwards.
GACGATCGAGATTGCGCTGCATGAGATCGGCCGAGGAGATGAACACCCGCGCTTTCGGATGGGGCAGACCATGGCCGGCGCCGAAGGCGTAGATGCGGGCATGTTCGAGGAAGCGGCCGACGATCGACTTGACCCGGATGTTCTCCGACAGGCCCGCCACGCCCGGCCTCAGGCAGCAGATGCCGCGCGCCACGATGTCGATCTGAACCCCCGCCCGGCTCGCCGCGTAGAGCGCGTCGATGATCTCGGGATCGACCAGCGCGTTGCACTTCATCCAGATGCGCGCGGGCTTGCCCTTCGCCGCGTGGTCGGCTTCGTCGGCTATGCAGAGCAGGAGGGTGGTCTTCAGCGAGATCGGCGAGATCGCCATCTGCTCGAGCCCGTCCGGCTCGGCGTAGCCGGTGATGAAGTTGAAGATGCGCGCGACGTCGCGGCCGATCGCCGGCTCCGCCGTGAACAGCGAGATGTCGGTATAGATCTTCGCGGTCACGGGGTGATAATTGCCGGTGCCGAGGTGGCAGTAATTGACCAGCGCGCCGCCCTCGCGCCGCACCACCATCGACAGCTTGGCGTGGGTCTTGAGCTCGATGAAGCCGTACACCACCTGCGCGCCGGCGCGCTCGAGGTCGCGCGCCCAGCGGATGTTGGCTTCCTCGTCGAAGCGCGCCTTGAGCTCGACCAGCGCCGTCACCGACTTGCCCGCCTCCGCCGCCTCCACCAGCGCCCGGACGATCGGACTGTCGGCCGAGGTGCGATAGAGCGTCTGCTTGATCGCCACCACATTGGGATCGTGCGCCGCCTGATTGAGGAACTGGACCACGACGTCGAACGATTCATAAGGGTGGTGGACGACGAGGTCCTTCTGCCGGATGGCTGCGAAGCAGTCGCCGCCGTGCTCCTTCACCCGTTCGGGAAAGCGCGGCGCGTAGGGCGGGAACTTCAGCTCCGGCCGGTCGATCGCGACGAGCTGCGACAGTTCGTTGAGCGCGAGCATGCCCTCGATCAGCACGATGCCCGAGGGCACGACGTCGACGTCGCCGGTGACGAAGGCGCGCAGCGACTCCGGCATGCTGGCCTCGATCTCGAGCCGGATCACCGAGCCGCGCCGCCGGCGCTTGAGCGCGCGCTCGTAGAACCGGACCAGGTCCTCGGCCTCTTCCTCGATCTCGATGTCGCTGTCGCGGATGACGCGGAACGCGCCCTCCCCGAGCACTTCGTATCCGGGAAACAGGAGCCCGATGAAGGCGACGATCAAGCGGTCGAGCGAAACGAAGCGGGCGGTCGCGTTGAGCGCGCCGTCGGGCAGGCGCACGAAACGCTCGACGCTCGAGGGGATGCGCACGAGCGCGCTCATGGTCCGCCCGTCCTGCGGATTGAGCAGCTCCAGCGCCAGGGTGAAGCCGAGATTGGGGATGAACGGGAACGGATGGGCCGGATCGATGGCGAGCGGCGTCAGGATCGGGAAGACGAGGTTGAGAAAATATTCCTGCAGCCAGTCGCGCTCCCGCCGGGTGAGGTCGGCGACGTCGAGAAGGACGATGCCCGCGCCGACGAGTTCCTTGCGCAGCGCGCCCCACCGCTCCTGCTGCGAGGCGACGAGCGTCGCGACGCGCTCGCCGATCCGCTCGAGCTGCTCGGCCGGCGTCAGGCCGTCCTGCGAGATCTCGACGACGTCGGACAGCACCTGGCCGACGAGGCCCGCCACGCGGACCATGAAGAACTCGTCGAGGTTGTTGGCCGAGATCGACAGGAACCTCAGACGCTCGAGCAGCGGATGGTTGCGGTTCGCCGCTTCTTCCAGTACGCGGCGGTTGAACTCGAGCCACGACAGCTCGCGATTGATGAAGCGCTCCGGCGACGCCAGGAGGGGCGACGGGCTATCCCGCTCCGCCAGCGTTTCCGCCGCGTCCAGTTCGAGCGACGTCGTCGCCACGCCTTGCGCCACCGAATTCTCCAAAGTTCGAACGGCGGCGATTGTGAAACAAATCGAGCGCTGCGCCAAGCGTCGACGTCACGGCCGGGCGGCGCGCACCGCCTCGGCGACGGCCGCCAGCGCCTGCGGATAGATCCGGTGCTCCTCGGCCAGCACCCGGGCGGCGAGCCGGGCGGCGTCGTCGCCGGGCAGGACCGGCACGCGCGCCTGCGCCACGATCGGGCCGGCGTCGAGGTCCGCGGTGACGAAATGCACCGTGCAGCCGTGCTCCGCGCGCCCCTCCATGAGCGCCCGCTCGTGGGTGTCGAGGCCTCTGAGATCGGGCAGCAGCGAGGGGTGGATGTTGAGAATCCGCCCGCGCCAGCGCGTGACGAAGGCCGGGCTCAAGATCCGCATGAAGCCCGCGAGGCAGACGAGCTCCACCTCGGCTGCGGCGAGCGCGGCGGTCATCGCCGCCTCGAACGCCGGCTTGCCCGCGAACCCCCTGGCGTCGAGCCCGGCGGCGTCGATCCCCGCTGCGCGCGCGGCCGCGAGCCCGGCCGCCGCGGGCTTGTCCGACAGCACGAGCGCGACCTCGGCCGGGAACGCCTCGTGACGCGCGGCCTCGATCAGCGCGCTCATGTTGGAGCCGCGCCCGGAGATCAGGACGCCGGTCTTCACCCGTGTCATAGCGACAGCCGTCCCCGCGTCTCGACGCGCGCGCCGCCGGACGCTTCCAGCCGGCCGATCAGCGCCGGCTGCAATCCGGCGCGGGCGAGCGCCTCGCGCGCCTCCTCTTCCCGATCCGCCGCGACGAACGCCGCCATGCCGAAGCCGCAGTTGAACGTGCGCAGCATCTCCGCTTCCGACACGCCCCCGACCGAAGCGAGCCAGGAGAACACCGGCTGCGGCGCGAAGGCGGCGAGGTCGAGCGCGACGGAGAGCCCGTCGGGGAGCACGCGCGGCAGATTGTCCGGCCAGCCGCCGCCGGTGATGTGCGCGAGCGCCAGCACGCCGGTCGTCGCCTTCAGTACCTCGAGCAGCGGCCGGACGTAGAGGCGGGTCGGAGTCAAGAACGCTTCGGCCAGCGACCGCCCCGGCTCGAACGGCGCGGGCGCCTCCCAGCGCAGGCCCGACGCCGCGACGATCTTGCGCACGAGGGAAAAGCCGTTGGAATGCACGCCGCTCGACGGCAGCCCGAATACGGCGTCGCCGGCCTTCAGGCCGGGGCTGGGCAGCAGCGTTCCCCGCTCGGCCGCGCCGACCGCAAAGCCCGCGAGGTCGAAGTCGCCGTCGGCGTAGAGGCCCGGCATCTCGGCGGTCTCGCCGCCGATCAGCGCGCAACCCGATTCCGCGCAAGCGGCCGCAATCCCCTCGACGACCGCGGCCGCGACCCGCTCGTCGAGTTTTCCGGCGGCGAAATAGTCGAGGAACAGCAGCGGCTCCGCGCCCTGGACGACGATGTCGTTGACGCACATCGCCACGAGGTCGATCCCGATCGTGTGGTGGATCCCGCTCTCGATCGCGATCTTCACCTTGGTGCCGACGCCGTCGTTGGCGGCGACGAGAATGGGATCCGTGAACCCGGCCGCCTTCAGGTCGAACAGGCCGCCGAAACCGCCGAGTTCGGCGTCCGCCCCCGGCCGGCGGGTCGCCCGGGCGAGCGGCTTGATCCTGTCCACCAGGCGATTGCCGGCGTCGATGTCGACGCCGGATTCCGCATAGGTCAGTGGTCTCCGGCTGTCGGACACTTTTCGGCTCCTCGGGGCCACGGGGTTCGCGAGGGCGTAGTCCGTCGGGCGCCCGCGCGCAAGGCGTCTGCGCGGCCGCTGGCCGGGCGCCGCGCTCCGTACGCCCGGTCGCTGGCGCCCTGCCCTGTAGACGCGGTCGCCGAGCGCGGCTGCGGAGGCGGCGGCCGGGCCGAGCCCGGCTACAAATGCTCGTATTGTCATGTTAGCGTTTCCGGCCTGTCGACTCGAGCGTCTTCGCGAAAGGAGCCCGCTCCTGCCGGAGAGAGCGCGTCGCCTCGACGGACCCCGACGCGGACAAGTCGGCAGGGATTTCATGCAATTCACGCAATTAATCAGAAATGTTCCCAATCTGATTACCCTCGCCCGGATGGTGATGACGCCGATCGCCGTCCAGATGATCGTGTCGGATCGCTACCTCGCAGCTTTCCTGATCTTTCTGCTGGCCGGCGTTTCCGATGGGGTGGACGGGTTCATCGCCCGTCGTTTCGGCCTGCGTACGGAGCTCGGCGCCTACCTCGACCCGCTCGCCGACAAGGCGCTGCTGATCTCGATCTACGTCTCGCTCGCAATCTACGGCGCCCTGCCGGCATGGGTGGCGATCGCGGTGGTCTCGCGCGACGTCATGATCGTGGTCGCGGTGATCGTGTCCTGGCTGCTCGACAAGCCGGTCGAGATCCGGCCGGTCTGGGTCTCGAAGCTCAACACTGCCGCCCAGATCTCGCTCGCGGGCTTCGCGCTCGGCGCGCGCGCCTACGGCCTCGACCCTTTCCCGTTGCAGAGCGTCCTCGAATGGCTGGTCGCAGCCACGGTCGTGGCCTCGGGCGGGGTCTACATCGCCCAGTGGCTGGACCACATGACGCGGTAAGAGGCGGCTGTTTGTCCGCGCGCTCTCGTGTTAAGACGCCGTCATGACGACGAAGGTCCGAAGGCGGCTCACGACGCTGTTTTGCGCAGATGTCGAAGGATATGCCCGCCTCATGGAGGCCGACGAAACGGGCACGCTGGAGACGTTGCGCCGCTGCCGCGCCGCCATGGCGACGCTGGTCGAGCGCCACGACGGGCGCATCGTCAACACCTGGGGCGACGCCGTCATCGCCGAATTTCCCAGCGTCGTGGAGGCCGTGCAATGCGCGGTCGAGACGCAGCAGGAACTCTTCGCCTTCAACGGCGGCCTGCCCGAGCCGCAGCGGATGCGGTTTCGCATCGGAATTCACTTGGGCGACGTGATGGTGGAGGGCGACGACGTCTATGGCGACGGCGTCAATATCGCGGCGCGGTTGCAGGAACGGGCGGAACCGGGGGGAATCCTGATCTCCGGCCCGGTCTACGATCAGGTGCACAACAAGCTGGCCATCGGCTTCGACTGCCTCGGCCAGCAGCATCTGAAAAACGTGTCCAACCCGGTGACGGGCTATCGCATTCTTCAGCGCGGCGCGGGCGCCCCGCCACGCGCGGCGGGGCCCGACGTGAGGGTGGAACTCGCAGCGCCTCGTGATCCCGGACGACAGGTTCAGGACGGGCTCGCTTCGGCATTGGACTGGTGGAGGTCGCTGCCGCGCGCCAGCGCCGTGCTGATCGCCGTCGCGCTCTTCCTGTTTCTGACCAACGTGTTCAGCGGCCTCGGCCACATCTGGTTCCACTGGCCCGTCGCTGCGCTCCTGCTGGTCGCCCTTCTGCGGGCGAGCCGGCGCAGGCCGCCCTGAAGCCCCGCCCGCCCCGAGCGGGTCGATCCAGCGCCGCCCCGCCGGGCGGCGTTTTTTTGTGCGTCGAGGGATCGCGCGGAACTGGCGACGGCGAAGCGGGAGGTCCTTCGGGCGGCGCGTCTCCATCGCCCGGCGGCCGGACCCCGTAGGACGCGGCAGGCGCGAGCCCCGGCGGCCCGGCAGGCGATGTCATCGCGGCCGGCGGCCTTCACGCAGACGATATCAACACCTGCCAAGATCTCGCTGCGATCCCCTTGGGGGGGCGCAGGGGAGTCTGCTCGATGCTTGCCAAACGATTGAGATATTGCGCCTTTGTCCTGGCTGCGAGCGCAGCGCTGGCCGTTTCCGCGCACGCCGCGGTGACGATCGTCGTCACCCAGTCCGGTTCCAACGTCGTGGCCACGGGCAGCGGCACGCTCGACCTCGCGGGACTGACAAAAGGCGCAACCACGCAAGGGAAAGCCGCGGTCTATTCCTCGTCTCTCCTCTCCGTCCTGACGGTCGGCCCGACCACCGCGACGAGCGAACGCGGCTATAGCGGCGCAACCGTCTTGGCCAGTTTCGGCAATGGCGGATCTCACCTCGCCAATGCCGGCTCCGGCGATGGCTTCGGCATCGCGGCGGGCGAAATCTACGTGCCGTCTTCCTTCGCTTCTGGCGGCAGCTTGTCGGGAAGCGCCACCTGGAGCGGGGAAACGCTGGCCGACCTCGGCCTCACCCCCGGGACCTATGTGTCGAGCTGGGCGTCGGACGAAATCACGGTGGACGTCTCCGCCCCGGCGCCCGAATTCTCGACCTGGGCCATGATGCTGGCGGGCTTCGGCGGCCTGACGCTCGCGGGCCGGCGCGCGTCGCGCAAGGCCATCGCCGTCGCAGCCTAACCCCCCGCCCCGAGTGGGTTCAATCCGGCGCCGCCCTGTCGGGCGGCGCTTTTTTTTGCTTCGAGCGTGATCGAGCGCCCGGCGACCCCGCGCCTGCGCTCCGCGATTCCGCAACGACGAGGCCCGGGTCGACATCCGCCTTCCGTGGTAGGATGGTGGCCGGGCCGGATTTGCGGGCGTCGTTGTCGGCGCGGTCGCTGACTGCGCGGCCGCGCTCACGCCGAGCGCGGCTATCGAAGCGCCGACGCCGGCAGATCCGCCCGGTTGGGCGGGACGCGCGCGGGCGCCGATCGCCGGATCCGACGCGGGGGGCGAGCAAGTGGGACCTGGTTCAGCCGATCGGATGTCTTACCGCGCGAGGCGCGCGCCATGAGCGTCGAGCGGCAGGTCGTCTTCTGGGCCCTCGTGCTCGGCGCGTTCGGTTTCGCCCTGCATCTCCTGGGCTCGACGGTCACGCCCTTCGCCGCCGGGATCGCGCTCGGCTATCTCCTCGATCCGCTGGTCGGCCGGCTCGAGAGACTGGGCCTCAACCGGCTCGGCGCGGCGCTGATCATCCTCGTGGCGTTCGCGACCGCGTTCGCCCTCGCCCTGATCGTCGTCGCGCCGATCCTTATCAACGAACTGATCGCGTTCGTGCAGAAATTTCCCGGCTACGCCGTGAAGCTTCAGGCGCTGGCGCTCGAAGAAGGCGCGACGCTCTCCAAGAAATATCTCGGCGGCTGGATCGACACGCTCGGCCTGCGGGCGCAGTTTTCGCCCGACCAGATCCAGAAGTCGCTCGGCGATTTCGTCTCCCAGGGCGCGACCTGGCTCATCAACGCGTTGCAGGGGCTGGTGTCCGGCGGCGCCGCGGTGTTCGGCTTCTTCTCGCTCCTGGTCATCACGCCGGTCGTCGCGTTCTACATTTTGATCGACTGGGAGCGGATGCTCGCCGCGATCGACGGCTGGCTGCCGCTCGACCATCGCGATCACCTGCGCAAGATCGCGCGCGAGATCGACCATGCGCTCGCCGGCTTCATTCGCGGCCAGTCGCTGGTCTGCCTGTTCGACGCCCTGTGGTACGGTATCGGCCTGACGCTGATCGGCCTCGACTTCGGCTTCCTGATCGGGGTGATCGCCGGGTTCCTGAGTTTCATCCCCTATGTCGGTTCGCTGGTCGCGCTCGTCCTGTCGATCGCGGTGTCTCTGGTTCAGGGCTGGCCGAGCCTGAAACTGTTCTTCTTGGCGCTCGCCGTCATGGTCAGCGGCCAGTTTCTCGAAGGCAACGTGATCTCGCCGAATCTCGTCGGCGGCTCGGTCGGCCTCCACCCGGTCTGGCTGATGTTCGCGCTGCTGGCGTTCGGGCAATTGTTCGGCTTCGTCGGCCTCGTCGTCGCCGTCCCGGCGGCGGCGGTGATCGGGGTGATCGTCCGGCACCTGATCGGCCTCTACCGCGCGAGCCCATTCTACCTCGGCCGCGCGGCCGAAGAGCGGACATGACCGGCCTGCCCCGCCAGCTCACGCTCGACTGGCCGCATCGGCCGAGCTTCGCGGCCGAGGATTTTCTCGCCGCCCCGGCGAACCGCGAGGCGCTCGCGGCCGTCGCGCGCTGGCCGGACTGGGCGAGCCGCATGCTCTTGCTGCTCGGCCCCGAGGGATCGGGGAAGAGCCATCTCGGGCACCTATGGGCGGAAAGGGCCGGCGCGACCGTCGTCCACGGCGAGACGCTCGCGGATGCCGACGTCGCCGCCTGCGCCGACGCCGCGGCGATCCTGATCGAGGACGCGGACCGGATCGGCGCGCGCGAGGACCGCCTGTTCCACATCCTCAACGCCGTCCTGCAGAATCAGAGTTTTGCGTTGCTCACCGCCCGCACGGAGCCCTCCGCCTGGGCGCTGCGCACGCCCGACCTCCTGTCGCGCCTGCGCCTCGCCCCGCTGGTCGGGCTCGGGGCGCCGGACTTCGACCTGACCGAAGCGGTCCTGTTCAAGCTGTTCAGCGACCGCCAGCTCACGGTCGAGCCGCGCGTCGTCGCCTTCATCGCGCTGCGCATCGAACGCTCGCTGGCGGCGGCGCGCCGCATTGTCGCGGCGCTCGACCACGAGGCGCTGGCGCGGGGACGGCGGGTGACGCGGGCGATGGCGGCGGAGGTGTTGCGGGAAGCAGGCTCCTCGGAGGAGGGGCCTTAGTTGGCGTCGGCCGACCGGCTATTTCGGTGACAGTTTGCTCTGTCCGTTCGGAAGCGTGGGCGCCATGCGACGTTCGGGGCTGGACATCCGCTCGCCGCGCCGGGATGCTCTGGCCGCCCTCCACGCTGGACCCCATGCCCCAGACCATCGCCGCCGTCACCGTCCTCGTCCCGAGCTATGCGGAAGGCCTCGCGTTCTTTCGCGACGCGCTCGGCTTCGCGGTGGTCGAGGACACGCCGCTCGGCGGCGACAAGCGCTGGGTGGTGGTCGCGCCGCCCGGCGGCGCGGGCGCCGCCATCCTGCTCGCCGTTCCGGGCGACGACCGGCAGCGGGCGCGCGTGGGCGACCAGACGGGGGGACGCGTCGGCATCTTCGTTCACACCGACGACTTCGACCGGGACCATCGCGCCTGGAGCGCGCGCGGCGTCCGCTTTCTGGAAACTCCGCGCCGCGAGCCTTACGGGACGGTGGCCGTCTTTTCCGACCCCTGGGGCGGCAAATGGGACCTGATCCAGCCGACCGGCGCGGGCGGCTGAGCGCAGGCCGGGGCGAACCGGCCTTGTGGCAGCCCCGCTACGGCGCGCGGCCCTGTTCCGGCGTGTCGAGCGCGTCGATGTTTTGCGCGCGCGACCAGATCTCTTCGAAATCCCGCTCGAAGGCGCTGACCGTCGCCGGGTCGGAGATCAGCACCAGATCGTTGTCCTGCTCGGAAAGGCCGGGCTTCGAAAAATTGTCGGAGCCGGTGCGCAGGAGCTTGCCGTCCACGGCATAGGCCTTGAGATGCATCAGCACCCCCTGCCCCTTCACCTTCGCAGCGACGTTGGGATGGGCGAGCAGCGCCTCGATCGGGGCGTCGACCCTGAGCCCGTGCTGCGAGAATTGCGATTTGTCGAAGTAGAGGCGCACGGCGACGTCGCGTTCCGCGGCGTCGATCAGCGCCTCGATCACCCGCGGGTCGGACAGGACATAGGCGGCCATGTCGATCGTGAGCGCCGCGGCGCCGATCACCCGGGCGTCCACTAGCTCCAGATTCTCTTCCGGCGCATAATGAATTTCTGCGCCCGCCGCCCTGTCCGCCCCGGCGGGAAACGGAAGCGCCGCCGCCAGCGCCGTCCCAGCGAGGAGAACCCGCATTTCTCGTCGAATCAGTCCCGCCACGATGCAACCTAACTCGACTTCCGGTTGCAATCCAGTGAATGCGGTGGAGCCGCGGCGCAAACGGCGCGGCGGGCGCATCGCGAGGCGCGCGTGAACAGGTCGACGGAAATCGTCCAGAAACCTTCTGTCTGCCCGCACGACTGCCCATCGGTGTGCGCGCTCGATGTCGAGGTCGTGGGAGGCGCGCGGATCGGGCGGATTCGCGGCGCGCCGGAGCAGACCTACACGTCCGGCGTGATCTGCGCAAAGGTCGCCCGCTACGCCGAGCGCATCCACCATCCCGACCGCCTGACGCAGCCGCTGCTGCGGGTCGGGCCGAAGGGCTCGGGGCAGTTCGCTGCGATCGGCTGGGACGAGGCGCTCGACCGCGTGGCGGAGGCGTTTCTCGCCACGGAGCGGCGGCGCGGGCCGGAAAGCGTCTGGCCATACTTCTACGCCGGCACCATGGGTCTCGTGATGCGCGACGGGATCGAGCGCCTGACCCACGCCAAGCGCTACTCGCGCTTCTACGGCACGATCTGCGTCGGCGTCGCCTGGCCCGGCTGGGTGGCGGGCGCCGGCAAACTGGCCGGCGCCGATCCGCGCGAGATGGCGAAGTCGGACTGCGTCGTGATCTGGGGCACGAACGCGGTGGCGACGCAGGTCAACGTCATGACCCACGCCGTCCGCGCCCGCAAGGAACGCGGCGCGAAGATCGTCGCCGTCGACGTCTACGAGACCGAGACCATGCGCCAGGCCGACCTCGCGCTGAAAGTCCGGCCCGGGACGGACGGCGCGCTCGCCTGCGCCGTCATGCACGTCTGCTTTCGCGACGGTTACGCCGACCGCGACTACCTCGCCCGCTTCACCGACGCGCCCGGCGAACTCGAGGCGCATCTTTCGACCCGCGACCCCGCCTGGGCGGCGGCGATCACCGGCCTCGACGTCGCCGAGATCGAGGCCTTCGCGGCGCTGGTCGGCCGCACGAAGCGCACTTTCTTCCGCCTCGGCTACGGGTTTTCGCGCCAGCGCAACGGCGCGGCCAACATGCACGCGGCGTTGTGCATCCCCGCGGTCACCGGCGCCTGGGCGCACGAGGGCGGCGGCGCGTTCCACAGCAACAGCGGAATCTTCACGCTGAAGAAGACGATGATCGAAGGGCTCGACGTGCGCGATTCGCGCGTGCGCCGCCTCGACCAGTCGCTCGTCGGCGCCGTCCTCACCGGCGAACCGGAGGCGCTCAAGCACGGGCCCCCGGTCGAAGCGATGCTGATCCAGAACACCAATCCGCTCGCCGTCGCGCCGAATCAGGGCAAGGTCCGGCGGGGTTTTTCCCGCGACGACCTGTTCGTGTGCGTCCACGAGCAGTTCATGACCGACACCGCGCGCTACGCCGACGTGGTGCTGCCGGCGACGATGTTTCTGGAGCACGACGACCTCTACACCGCCGGGGGCAATCAGCATCTGCAATTCGCGCCGAAGGCGATCGAGCCCCCGCCCGGCTGCCGTTCGAACCACGAGGTCGTGTGCGCGCTCGCCGACCGCCTCGGCGCCAGGCATCCCGCCTTCGCCATGAGCCCGCGCGAGATCATCGACTGGACGCTGCGCCAATCCGGCTACGGCGATCTCGCGCGGCTGGAAACGGAGCGCTGGCTCGACTGCCAGCCGCCGTTCGAAGACGCGCATTTCCTCAACGGCTTCGGCTTTCCGGACGGGAAATTCCGGTTCAAGCCGGACTGGACGCGCACGCCGCTCGCCAACGACGGCCTGCGCGGCGCGTGGCGCGACATGCCGCGCCTGCCGGACCACTGGGCGGTCAACGAAGCGCCCGACGACCGCCGCCCGTTCAAGCTCGCGACCTCGCCGGCGCGCAATTTCCTCAATTCCTCCTTCACCGAGACCGCGACCTCGCGCCTGCGCGAGCGGCGGCCGGAACTGCTCGTCAATCCGGAGGATGCGGCCGGACTGGGGGTCGGCGACGGCGACCTGATCGAGATCGGCAACGACCGCGGCCGCACCCGCCTGCACGCGCGGCTGTTCGCCGGCGCCAGCCCCGGCGTGATGGTCAGCGAGGGGATCTGGCCGCCGTCGGCCTTCCTCGACGGCTGGGGGATCAACGCCCTCGTCGGCGACGACAGCGTGGCGCCGTTCGGCGGGGTGGCGTTCCACGACGTCGCGATCTGGGCGCGGCGCGCGTGAGCGTCGCCGCCGCTCTTCCTTTGCCGGAAACGGCGCGATATAGGGACGGCGAACCTCGACGATGTCGCACTTTCCCCAACGAGCAGCGCAATCATGAAGAAGCCGTCCGGCACGCGATCCGACGAGCCTGAGCAGAGCCTTGTGGATATCTCAACAATCGACCAACTGGCGAAAATCGCTTCGAAATACGATCTGAGCGAGGTCGAGATCGACCTCGGCGAGGTTCGGGTTCGCCTTGCGCGCGAGCGCGTCCCGGTCGTGCCGGCGGTCGCGGTTCCGGCCGCCGCCGCCCCGGTCGCGGCCGCGTCCTTCACCTTCCCTTCCCAGACGGCAGGCGCCGCCGAACCGGCCGAAGCCGACCATGGCGACGCCGCCGTCAAATCGCCGATGGTCGGCACCGCCTACCTGCGGCCGAGCCCCGAGGCGAAGCCCTTCGTCGAGGTGGGCGAGATCGTGAAGGCCGGCGACAAGCTTCTGCTCGTCGAGGCGATGAAGACATTCAACGACATCGTCGCCCACCGCGGCGGCAAGATCGTCAGCATCCTCGTATCGGACGGCTCCCCGGTCGAATACGGCCAGCCGCTGGTCGTCATCGAGTGATCGGATAGGGTTCGATGTTCGACAAGATTCTCATCGCCAACCGGGGCGAGATCGCGCTTCGCGTGATGCGCGCCGCCAAGGAGCTCGGCATCTCGACGGTCGCCGTCTACTCGACCGCCGACAAGGAGGCGATGCACGTCAAGCTCGCCGACGAGAGCGTCTGCATCGGGCCGCCTCCGGCCAAGGACAGCTATCTCAACATCCCCGCCATCGTCGCCGCCTGCGAGATCACCGGCGCGGACGCGGTTCACCCCGGCTACGGCTTCCTGTCCGAAAACGCCCGCTTCGCCGACATCCTGGAAGAACACGAGATCGCGTTCATCGGCCCCAAGGCGGACCACATCCGCCTGATGGGCGACAAGATCGAGGCCAAGCGCACCGCGGCGCGGCTCGGCATTCCTTGCGTCCCCGGCTCCGAAGGCGCCATCGACGACCCGGCCGAGGCGCTCAGGATCGCCGACGAGATCGGCTATCCGGTGATCGTCAAGGCGGCGGCGGGCGGCGGCGGCCGCGGCATGAAGGTCGCCAACAATTCGGACGAACTGGCCAACGCCCTCGAGAACGCCCGCATCGAAGCCAAGACGGCCTTCGGCAACGATCAAGTCTACCTGGAAAAATATCTCGCCAAGCCGCGCCACATCGAGATCCAGGTGCTCGGCGACGGCAAGGGCGGCGCCGTCCATCTCGGCGAGCGCGACTGCTCGCTGCAGCGCCGCCACCAGAAGGTCTGGGAAGAAGGCCCCTCGCCGGCGCTGAACGCCGAGCAGCGCGACGAGATCGGCGGGATCTGCGCGCGCGCCGTCGCGGAGCTCGGCTATGTCGGCGCCGGCACGATCGAGTTCCTCTACGAGAGCGGCCAGTTCTACTTCATCGAGATGAACACCCGGGTGCAGGTCGAGCATCCGGTCACCGAGATGATCACCGGCATCGACATCGTCAACGAGCAGATCAAGATCGCGGCCGGCTCGCCGCTGTCGATCACCCAGGACGAGGTGCGCGTGCTCGGCGCCGCGATCGAGTGCCGCGTCAATGCGGAGCACGCCCGGACCTTCCTGCCCTCGCCGGGGCGGATCACCTACTTCCATCCGCCGGGAGGGCTCGGAGTGCGGGTCGATTCGTCCGCCTATCAGGGCTACGTGATCCCGCCCTACTACGACTCCCTGGTCGGCAAGCTGATCGTCCACGGCCGCACCCGGACCGAGGCGCTGATGCGGCTCAGGCGCGCCCTCGACGAATTCATCGTCGACGGCATCAACACCACGCTGCCGCTGTTTCGCGCCCTGGTCCGCAACCCGGACGTCCAGAACGGCCAGTACGACATCCACTGGCTCGAAGAGTTCCTCAAGACCGAACCGCCGATGGACGACTAGGCAAGGGCGCCGGCTGCGGCGCTCGACGACGGTTCCGAGACAGGGGCCCGGAGCCTCCAGGGTCGTCTCGGTCCCGGGCGCGGATTCCATGTTTCCAGGCCTTGCGCGAAGTTTTCCGGGCGAGCGTCGCGCCCGATCCGGTCATCGTCTCCCTCGCCGCCTCGTCGTGCTGGCGTGGAAGGCGGTGGGTCTCGAAGCGCCGGTTCGGACCTGCGATCTTTCCGCTGATCAGCGCCCAATCGCGCGGATTGGGATTGGCCGCCGCCTTCCGCCGCGGCGCCGCGGGCTTCCGCCCCAGACGGCGGAAAGGCGGACTCAGGACATTTGGATTTCCTCGGTATTCCCCGTGCGAAGTTGGACTTTTCAAGGACTTGCGGGCGGCGCCCAGCGCAAAAAAACCGGCCGAGCGCCGTTGCCGCGCCGACCCGCCGGGCCTGCCGCCGGGCGCGGGCGGACTCCGGGCTCGACGGGTGACGGAAGGGAGCGGACAAGGCGACCTCGCGGTTGGCTTGACGGAACAAATGTAGAACATGCCCGGGCGGCGGGCAGGGATTTGTCGCGCGAGGCGGTCGGCGGGAACGGGCCGGAATGCCGACGTCCGGACCGAGGCCCGAGCCGGCGCAGTCCGCCCGATGCGCGCGGATGCCCCGAACGATCCAACGGCCGGACTCGACGTTTTGCGGGCGGCATCCATCGGGGAATGGGCGCCTCGTTCTGGTGAGGAAGCGGCCTCACGGGGAGGCGTAGACGCGTGCTCATGGCCGCCTACGAAGGTCATAGCGACACCTGCTGCTACGACCTGGCCGAGGAAGCGTGCGAGTTGTGTGATTCTCAATCACAGCTTTCCAGCGATCAACGTGCTATTAATCAGCGGGGCGTGCATATTCCCGATCGGCGGCCGTCTAAGTCGCCTTGTAGAGATCGAAGGGACCCGTGCATGGTGGCAGATGTCGTCTTCCCGCAATCCAGCGAAAACCAGCCAGAAAGAATCAGACTTACCCACTTTCGTAACCTCTCGGAGCTGGAAAGCGGCGTCTATTGGCCACAGCTTCAACCCTACTTCATGAAGCCTCAATTCAGACGCCTGACCTACCGGCTGACAGGCCGAGTCCCGAACGGCAGGGAGCAGGAGCAGGTTCTTTCAACGCGCGGCGCCAGCGGTCTCGGCGTTCTCGACGTCGCCTACGTCAAGGACCGGTATTCGACCGCGATGTCGATCGGCGATCCCGGGCTTCCGGATTACTGCCTGACGTCCGTGAGCCAGGGGGCCCTGGCCTACGTCGCCCCCGGCGCCAGACGAGACGGCGACTCCGACAGGACAACCGGTCTGATCTACCGAGGGCTGCCCGGGACGCGTCTCTCCGCCACGGACGATCACGTGCGGATGGCGATCTGGATTCCGGCGCCGAGCCTCAAGGAGCGGCTGGCCGCGCTGTTGGGCGAACCAGGGAAGGACGACATCGTCTTCGATCCGTTTATCGATTGGGAATCCGGCCCGGGTCAGGGCATTCGGCGTCTGATCTGGCTCTTGGCCGAAGAACTTGCATCGCCGAATTCTTTCGCAGCCAACGACATGGCTTGCCGGTCGTTCACGGACCTTTTGCTTTACACATTGCTCAGATCCCAGCCGAACAACTACTCGATGCAGTTGGCCCGACCCGGCCAATGTCCCGTGCCCCGGATTATTCGCCGTGCAGAGGAATACATTCAGGCTCGCGCCGGACAACCCATCGCGCTGCACGAAGTCGCGGATGCGGCCGGCTGCAGCGTGCGCAGCTTGCAACTCGGGTTCCGCCAGTTCCGCGACATGACGCCGGCGGCGGCGATTCGGAAAGCCAGGCTTGAGGCCGTGCAAAGAATTTTAGTTTTCGGCGAATGTGGACGCACGGTCACCGACATCGCCTATCAATACGGCTTCACCAATCCAGGCCGTTTCGCCGGACTCTACAAGAGAATGTTCGGAGTATCTCCGTCAAACGACCTGCGGCGCAATCCTTTCCGCAGGCCCGGCTGACGCTGAACGCGGCCGTGAACTTCTCCGCCGCCCGCGGAGTGCGGCCTGATAGTTGCGCAATTTGTCCGTCTATTTCGCGAACCGACATAGCACGTCCTGGTTGCGGGAGCGCACGATACACCCGTCAAGTGCGGCAAATGTCCGACTCGGCGGCAGAAGCAGCCGCTCGATATCTCAAGCGGCGTTAGGCCGGATCTCCGGAGGGAACCCCGATGAGCAAACCGGAGCCGGTGGGCGCGCCGGTGGCGCGGCGCCGAAGTCGGTGGCGGGCGGCGATCCTCGGCCGATTGAGTGGGCCTGGCGGACTGTATAACCTGGGCGACGCGCTCGGCTTCGGGTCCGGGTTGTTGGTGACCTATCTTGGCTGGTGGGAATCCACGGACAATGTCGAGAACGTCCTGTCGATCGGAATGCGATATGTGGCGGGAAGTCCGGCCGCTGTCGCCCTCACAATAGCGACAGCAATCTTCTTTGGGAGTGGGGAAGCTTACCATCGGGCGTGGTCGAACGGCTACCCTCCCGATACGAAATTGACGCAGATCGGAGATCTTTTCTCGGCTTTCGGCGCGATCGCGCTTGGCGCCGGCTTGTATCTGCTCGGCAATCCCGTCCTCGCCGCCACTTCGGGACTGCTGCACGCCGCTGGCAAGTTCGGCAGCGCATTCAGCCCCAGGGGCAAACGCTCGTCAACGGGGCGCAAGATTGACGCCAGCGCGCTATGCCGCATCATCGTATTGATCAGTCGTGCTCCCGCCCTGATCGCGACCTCTGCCGATATTTTGTCCTCGAGGGCGCGCGATGAACGCTCCTTTGCGTTCATCTCCTTGGTGATGCTCGTTTGCTACCTGATCTGGAGCGTGGCGGACTTGATGCTGCTGACACGAGACAACGTTCTGATGAGATTGTTTCGCCCAAAACTGGCTCGGAAAGTACGCGTTTAGCGAGAAGGTCCATTCCAAGTGGAGGTCGCCGCATGCGTCTATGCATCGCCACAGCTTTCCTGTTGAGCGCCGCTCCGGCCGTCGCCCATGATCAATGGGCGAACGGCAAGGACGTCCCGGGCTGGATAAAGTCGGCGTGCTGCGGGGTCGCGGAGGCACATCACCTCCGGCCAGAACAGGTCACGTTCAACGTGCGCGGCGAATATGTCGTCGAAGGCTATCACGCGCCGCTCGACGTCAAATTTGCGCAGCCGAGTCAGGACGGCGAATACTGGATCTTCTATCGCCAATTTCTCGACGGCTCTCAATCGGCCGCCTACTGCTTTTTCGCTCCGCTGAACTTCTAAGCGATCCTGTTGACCGCTCAAACCGTGTTTCACATCCTCTGCGCCGGCGCGGGCTCGACGTCAGCCGGGGGTCCGGACCCGAAATCCTGATTGGCAAACTCCCATGGGCGCCGGCTTTCGGATTAGCAACCCTCGCCGCTGGTTCACGGCCTCGCCGATGTTGGAAGCCTATCGGGGTCGCGAGCGCGCAATGTCGCTCGGGGTCGGGACGGACGTGCTGCTCTCGACGCCGATCCTGGTCATCGCGATCTGGTCGGGGTCTCTGACGCTGCTGGCGGACGCAATGCGCGCTTGCCTTCTCACCCTGCTGGAACTGTTTGCCTATTTCGTGATGCGACGTATCCACCGCGGGCGGCTGCCCAGCTACCAGTACGGATCCGGCAAGATCGAAAGCTTCCTCAATTGTCTGATCGGCATGGCGCTCGTGCTCTCCAGCATCTGGATTTTCGCCCTCGGCGTCCTCTCGATGCTGCAGCCGGCGCAGGCCAACCCCCTCGGGTTCGCGGTCGCCGCCGCCACCGGCGCGGTCAACACGACACAGAACGCCTGGATGTTGACGACCTATCTGCGCGCCCGCCGCTTCGGCGCCTCCATCCTCATCGACGGGCAGGTCAGGACGAGATTGCTGAAGGTGGTGTCTTCAGCTTCGGCGACGCTCGCCATCCTTGTCTCGGCGATCTTCGCCGGCCAGATCAGCGGGCGGGTCGCGGACCTCGTGGGTTCGGCGGTCGTGGTCCAGATGATGCTCTGGACAGCCTACCAGCTGATTGCCGGCGCCTTGCCCGACCTCATGGACCGAATGCTCGATCCCTCGCAGCTCGCGCTGGTCAACCGCGTGCTCCTCTCCTACTTCGACCGTATCGACGCGATCCATCACGTGCGCACCCGGCGCTCCGGTGTGATCAAGTATATCGAGATCGGGGTCGGCTTTTCCGCGGACCGGCGCATCGGCGAGATCGACGCGATCAACCGATCCCTGGAAAAGGAGCTGGAAGCGCAGATTCCTGACGCCAAGGTCACCTTGGTCGCCGCGGCGGCGGCGCTTTGAATATGGCCATTTGTTCGGTACGCAGCGGAGCGAGTATCTCCGGCCCAATCAGGTCACGCATGACGTTGCCCGCGTCGCTTACCGCCAAGGCGCGGTGTCCGGCGGAATGCGGGCGTCCGCACACGGACCCGCAGGGCTGGCCGCCCCGGGCGCTCGTTCCTTCAAGCCTCGGCGTGCGCAGTCACGGCGTCTTTTGCCTGCTCGAAATCGCGCGCGGCCGGGTCTGCGACGAACCGTCCGAACCGATCGGAAGCGCCGCGAGGCGACCGGCCGGCTTCGTCACCCCGCGCCGACGCGCGCGAGCCCGGCCCTGGCTTCGGCGTTCCCCGGATTGAGCGAGGCGGCGCTGCGGTAGGCTTCCGCGGCCTTGGCCCGGTTGCCGAGCTTCTCGTAGGCCGTCCCGAGGCCGGCCCAGGCGTCGGAATTGTGGTCGTCGACGTTGAGCGCGGCGTCGAAGTCGTCCACCGCCTTCTGCCACTGCCCGGTCGAGAGGAAGCTCTGTCCGCGCGCCATGTAGGGCGCGCCGGCGAACGGGTCGCGGTCGATGGCGTTGTTGAAATCGGTGATCGCCAGCGCCTGATTGCCCTGGCGCTGATAGATCAGGCCGCGCGCGTGATAGGCCTGCGCGCCTTCCGGGTTCAGCCGGATCGCCTGATTGAGGTCGGCGAGCGCGGCGTCGTAATTGTCGTGCGCCCGCTCGAGGTTGCCGCGCCCGAGATAGGCCGCGGCGGCGTTGGGATTGGCGGCGATCGCCTGGCTGAAGTCCTGCATCGCCAGATCGTCCTGCTTCTGCTGGCGATAGGCGAGCGCGCGGTTGGTGTAGGCCCCGGAGAAATGCGGGTCGAGCTCGATGGCGTGGGAGAAATCGTCGACCGCGTTCGAATAGCGGCCGAGCTTGGCGTAGACCACGCCGCGGGTGTTGTAGGCTACGGGGTCGCGCGGATTGCGCTGGATGACCTCGGTCAGCGAGTCGATGTTGCCGGCGTTGGACTCCTGCGCTTTCGGCCCGGCCTCGACTTCCGCCACCTTGCTGGACGCGTTCACGCCGCCCATGGACTCGCTGCAGGCGGCGAGCGCGAGCGCGGTCGCTGCGATCAAAGCCGCCCTGGCGGCGGTTCCGAGACCCATTGTCATCATGCCACTCCGCCGCGTCCCGAACGCCGACGCGGATGTTTCTCTTGCATCGCAAAGCTGAAAAAAACAAAAACCCCGCCGCGTCCGGGCGGGGTCGAACCCTCGTGCAATCCTCGGCGCGACCGCCGCGGCGAATCGGCCATCAATTCGCCGGCCGGGCGGCGCCCGGGGCCGGCTTCGCCTTGACCGGCAGCAGGCCTTCGCGCTGAAGCTTCTTGCGTGCGAGCTTGCGCGCCCGGCGCACCGCTTCCGCCTTTTCGCGCGCCCGTTTCTCGGACGGCTTCTCGTAATGGCCGCGAAGCTTCATCTCCCGGAAGATCCCCTCGCGCTGCATTTTTTTCTTGAGCGCTTTGAGGGCCTGATCGACGTTGTTGTCGCGGACGAGTACTTGCACGGCCTATCCTGTATTTTGAGGCTGAGCCCCGAACACCCTGTGAATTGGCGAAAAAAGCTCGCAGGAGGCCTGCCCTTGCGGAGGTCCGTCCAGTGGCGAGCCCATTATCAGAGCCGCGCCGCCCTGTCCAGCGCGCCGGCGGGGTATCGAGACCCTTTTGCGCTTTCCCTGGCCGGTCGAGCCGTGTCATAAGCCCGTCCGATCGAAAGACCTGCGACCATGAACAAGTTCGAGCGACGGCCCGCCGAGGCGGGCGAGGCCAGGATCGAATATCTGGACGGCGATTTCCGCATCCTCCGCCCGGGCGCCTACGTGCGCTGTGCGGTGACGGGAGAGCCGATCCCGCTGGACGAGCTGCGCTACTGGAGCGTCGATCGCCAGGAGGCCTATTCCGGCCCGGCCGCCTCGATGCGGCGCGAGCAGGAACGGCGCTGACCTCGCGTCTGATTCGTAACGTTTTCAACGATAACTGACCGCTGCCCGGCCGGCGTGGACGTCGGGTTGCGGAAACGGCTTGCTTTTCGCCGAAATAGTTCATATATGAACGGTCGAGCGGCGGCGCATCGACCGCCCGGTCACGACATGTCCCGAGGAGCTTATGCCGACTTACAAAGCGCCGGTGAGCGACACCGTTTTCCTTCTGAACGACGTCTTCGACTACGCCCGCTACGCCAACGCGCCCGGCTTCGCGGAAGCGCCGATCGACGTGGTCGAACACGTCCTGGTCGAGGGCGCGAAATTCGTCGAGGAGGTCGTGCAGCCCCTGAACCGGGTCGGCGACGTCGAAGGCTGCGTGCGCCACGCGGACGGCAGCGTCACCACGCCCAAAGGGTTCAAGGAGGCCTACAAGGCGCTGGTCGCGGGCGGCTGGGTCGGTCTCTCCGGCGATCCGAAGTACGGCGGCCACGGCATGCCGCATTTTCTCGCCGCGCTGTTCAGCGAGTACGAGATGTCGGCCAACCTCGCCTTCGCCATGTACCCCGGCCTCACCAACGGGGCGGTCGCGGCGATGGCGGCGCACGCCAGCGACGCCTTGAAGGACCTCTATCTGCCGAAGATGACCACCGGCGAGTGGACCGGCACGATGAATCTGACCGAGCCGCATTGCGGCACGGACCTCGGGCTGATCAAGACCAAGGCGGTTCCGCAGCCCGACGGCTCCTACGCCATCACCGGACAGAAGATCTTCATTTCCGCCGGCGAGCACGACCTCGCCGACAACATCGTCCATCTCGTCCTCGCCCGGATCGAAGGCGCGCCGGCGGGCGTCAAGGGCATCTCGCTGTTCGTCGTGCCGAAGTTCCTGCCTGACGCCAACGGCGCGCCGGGCGAGCGCAACGGCGTCGTGTGCGGCTCGCTCGAGCACAAGATGGGGATCCACGGCAATGCGACCGCCGTGCTCAACTACGACGGCGCCAGGGGATGGCTGATCGGCGAGGAACATCGCGGCCTGCCGGCGATGTTCGTGATGATGAACGGCGCCCGCCTCGGCGTCGCCATCCAGGGCCTCGCGATTTCCGAGGTCGCCTATCAGAACGCCGCCGCTTACGCGAAGGAGCGCCGTCAGGGGCGCTCCCTGAAAGGGCCGGAGGAGCCGGGCAAGCCCGCCGACCTGCTGCTGGTCCACCCCGACGTGCGCCGCATGCTGCTCGAGATCCGGGCGTTCAACGAGGCGGCGCGCGCCCTGCTCGTCTCGGTGGCGCTGACCCAGGAGGAGGCGCTGACCGCGCCCGACCCGAAGGTCCGCCAGGCCGCCGACGACCGGCTGAGCCTGTTGACCCCGGTCATCAAGGGCGTGTTCACCGACATGGGCTTCGCCAACGCCGTCAAGGCGCAACAGGTGTTCGGCGGCCACGGCTACATCGCCCAGGCCGGCATGGAGCAGTTCGTCCGCGACGCCCGCATCGCCATGATCTACGAGGGCGCCAACGGCGTGCAGGCGCTCGATCTGGTCGGCCGCAAGATGCCCAAGGACGGCGGCCGCGCCGTGATGGCGTTTTTCGCCGAGATCGGCCAGTTCCTCGCCGCCAACAAGGACGACGCCGCCCTCGCCCCCTATCTCGCCCCCGTCCAGACGGCGCTCGGCCATCTTCAGCAGGCGGCGATGTGGCTGATGAAGAACGGCGCCGCCGATCCCAACAACGCCGGCGCCGCCTCGACCGACACCATGCATCTCTTCGGCCTGACCGCGCTCGGCTATATGTGGGCGCGGGTGGTCAAGGCGGTGCTGGCGCGCCAGGCGAAGGGCGAGAGCAGCCCGGCGCTGGACGCGAAATTGACGCTCGCCAGGTTCTTCTGCGAGCGTATGTTGCCGGAAACCGGGGCGCATCTGGCGCGCCTCTCGGCCGGCGCCGCGACCGTGATGGCTTTGCCCGAGGACGCTTTTTAAGGCGAACACGGACGGACGAGGAGGAGGCATGAGCGGAGAGGCGCAGGCCGGCCCGACCGGCGGCTGCCAGTGCG
The DNA here is from genome assembly GCF_003315135.1 of Roseiarcus fermentans. Lineage (GTDB taxonomy): Bacteria > Pseudomonadota > Alphaproteobacteria > Rhizobiales > Beijerinckiaceae > Roseiarcus > Roseiarcus fermentans. The sequence continues at coordinate 83,402 of NZ_QNRK01000007.1, read as the reverse complement.
GCGCGGTGCGCTACCGCCTGACGGCGAAGCCAACGGGCGAGAACGTCTGCCACTGCCGCATGTGCCAGAAGGCCGGCGGAGGCCCGTTCATGGCTTTCGCCGGCGTCGCCGCCGGCGACCTCGTCTGGACGCGCGGGACGCCGAAGGCCTTCGCCAGTTCCGCGGTCGCCGAGCGCGGCTTCTGCGCCGACTGCGGCACGCCGCTCACCTACCGCGTCGTCGGGCGCGACCGCATCTCGATCACGCTCGGCAGCCTCGACCAGCCTTCGGACGTGCCGCCGCGGATGCAGTACGGCGTCGAGTCGAAACTCGCCTGGGTCGACGCCGTCGCCGCCCTGCCCGCCCGCGACATCGCCGGCCTTTTCGGACCCGACGCCTGCGTCGGGTCGCGACAGCATCCCGATCACGAAACCTAACCATTCAAGAGCGGCCGAAAGCGCCGCAGGGAGAAACAGGATGACGGACGCCTTCATTTTCGATCACGTGCGCACGCCGCGCGGCCGCGGCAAGCCGGACGGGGCGCTTCACACCGCCTCGACCCTGCGGCTGGCCGCGACCGCCCTCAAGGCGATCAAGGACCGCAACCAGCTCGAACCGACCCAGGTCGACGACGTCGTCATGGGCTGCGTCGATCCGGTGGGCGAGGCCGGCGGCGACATCGCCCGCATGGGCGCGCTGGCCGCGGGCTTCGGCGACACCGTGCCGGGGGTGCAGATCAACCGCTTCTGCGCCTCGGGGCTCGATTCGGTGAATTTCGCCGCGGCCCAGGTGATGAGCGGCCAGCACGACCTGACCATCGGCGGCGGCGTCGAATCGATGAGCCGCGTCGGCCTCGGCGCCTCCGGCGGCGCCTGGCCGGCCGATCCGTCGATCGCCATCCCGGCCTATTTCATGCCGCAGGGCGTCTCCGCCGACCTGATCGCGACGAAATACGGCTTCTCGCGCGACGACGTCGACGCCTACGCCGTCCAGTCGCAGAAGCGCGCGGCGGCGGCCTGGATCGCCGGCCGGTTCAAGGGCTCGATCGCTCCGGTCAAGGACGTCAACGGCCTGCCGCTGCTCGACCACGACGAGCACATGCGCCCGCAGACCGACATGCAGTCGCTGGCTTCGCTCAAGCCCTCGTTCGTCATTCCCGGCGAGCAGGGCGGCTTCAACGCCGTCGCCATTCAGGCGCATCCGGAGGTCGAGCGGATCATCCACGTCCACCACGCCGGCAATTCGTCCGGCATCGTCGACGGCGCGGCGGCGGTGCTGCTCGGCTCGCGCGAGGCGGGCGAGCGCGCAGGCCTGAAGCCGCGGGCCAGAATTCGCGCCTTCGCCAACATCGGCTCGGAGCCGGCGATGATGCTGACCGGCCCGGTCGACGTGACGAAGAAGGTGCTGGCGCGCTCCGGCATGTCGATCAACGACATCGACCTGTTCGAGGTGAACGAGGCGTTCGCGGCGGTGGTGCTGCGCTTCATCCAGGCCTTCGACGTCGACCCAAACAAGGTCAACGTCAACGGCGGCGCCATCGCGCTCGGCCATCCGCTCGGCGCGACCGGCGCGATGATCCTCGGCACGGCGCTCGACGAGCTCGAGCGCACCGGACGGAGCACCGCCCTCGTCACCCTGTGCATCGGCGGCGGCATGGGCACCGCCACCATCATCGAACGCGTCTGAGCGCGAGACGGAGACTGACCCCATGAAACTCGAGAATTTTCGTTTCGAGACCGACGCCGACGGCATTGCGCTCGTCACCTGGGACATGCCCGGCCGCTCGATGAACGTCATCAATCCCGACGTCATGGCCGAGATCGGCCAGATCGTCGACAGGATTTCCAGCGACGCCGCGGTCAAGGGCGCCGTCATCGCCCTCGCCAAGGGGGTCGGCGGCGCCGACCTCGCCTTCCTCCAGACCGCTGGCGCCGAATACGCCCGCCGCGCAAAGACCGAGGGCAAGGAAGCGGCGATGCGCGCCCTGGTCGAGGTGACCAAGCAATTGAACCTCGTCTACCGGCGGCTCGAGACCTGCGGCAAGCCGGTCGCGATGGCGATTGACGGGGTCTGCATGGGCGGCGGCTTCGAACTGGCGCTCGCCTGCCACCATCGCATCGCCTCCGACAGCGAGAAGACCCGGGTCGGCCTGCCGGAGATCAAGGTCGGCCTGTTTCCAGGCGGCGGCGGCACGCAGCGCGTGGCGCGGCTCCTGCCGACGCCGGACGCGCTGCAGATGCTGTTCAAGGGCGACCAGATCAAGCCGGCCGCGGCGAAGAAAATGGGGCTTATCCACGAGGTCGCGCCGGCCGGCGAGATCGTCCAGCGCGCGAAGGATTGGGTCAAGGCCAATCCCAACGCCAAGGCGCCGTGGGACGATCCGAAGTTCAAGCCGCCGTCCGGAAAGGTGTTCTCGCCCGTAGGCATGATGACCTGGCCTCCGGCCAACGCGATCTACCGCCGCGAGACCTACGACAACTACCCGGCCGCCAAGGCGATCCTGTCGAGCGTGTTCGAGGGCCTGCAACTGCCGATGGACCTCGCGCTCGCGGTGGAAAGCAAATATTTCACCAATATTCTCCTGTCGAAAGAGGCGGCGGCGATGATTCGCTCGCTGTTCCTGTCGATGGGCGAACTCAACAAGGGCGTGCGCCGTCCGGCCAACACGCCGGCGAGCCATCTCAAGAAGATCGGCATCCTCGGCGCGGGCCTGATGGGCGCGGGCATCGCCTACGTCTCCGCCAACGCCGGGCTCGAGGTGGTGCTGATCGACCGCGACCAGGCCGCGGCCGACAAGGGCAAGGCCTATTCCGACAAGGTGATCAGCGGCCAGATCGCCAAGGGGCGCGCCAAGGCGGCCGACAAGGAGGCCCTGCTCGCCCGCATCCACGCGACCCCCGACTACGAGGCGCTGAAAGGCTGCGACTTCGTGGTCGAGGCGGTGTTCGAGGAGCGCGGCGTCAAGGCCGAGGCGACGAAGAAGGCGCAGGCGGTGCTCGGCCCCGACGTCGTGTTCGCCAGCAACACCTCGACCCTGCCGATCACCTCGCTCGCCGAGACGTCGCTCCGGCCCGACCAGTTCATCGGCGTGCATTTCTTCTCGCCGGTCGAGAAGATGATGCTGGTCGAGATCATCATGGGCGAGAAAACCGGCGACAAGGCGCTCGGCGTCGCGATGGACTTCGTCCGCGCGATCAAGAAGACGCCGATCGTGGTCAACGACTGCCGCGGCTTCTACGTCAACCGCTGCGTCATCAACTACATGCTCGAAGCCCATTTGATGCTGATGGAGGGCGTGCCGCCGGCGATGATCGAGAACGTCGCCAAGATGGCCGGCCTGCCGGTCGGGCCGCTGGCGCTGACCGACGAGACCGGCGTCGATCTCGCCTGGAAGATTCTTTCGGCGACCGAAGCCGACCTCGGCGCCGGCGCGATCGACGCTTCGCAGAAGCGGCTGATCGAGACGATGGTGGTGAAGGAGCAGAGGTTCGGGCGCAAGAACGGCAAGGGTTTTTACGACTATCCCGCCCAGGGGCAACAGAAGAGCCTGTGGCCGGGGCTTGCGGCGATCGCCGGCAAGACGCTCGATCCCGATACGATCAGCGTCCAGGACCTCAAGGACCGCTTCCTGTTCCCGCCCGCGCTCGAGGCCGCCCGCTGCCTGTTCGAAGGCGTCGTCACCGACCCGCGCGAGGCCGACGTCGGCTCGATCCTCGGCTTCGGCTACGCGCCCTTCACCGGCGGCACGCTGTCGTTCATCGACGGCATGGGGCCAAAGGCCTTCGTCGAGCGCGCCCGCGCGCTCGCCGCGGTCTACGGCCCCCGCTTCGCCCCGCCGGAACGGCTGGTCGAGATGGCGGAAAAGGGCGAGACGTTCTACGGCAACGCCGCCGCGAAGAAGGCGGCGTAGCGCGCCGGCGGGCGGCGACGTTTCCCCGTCCGCCGCCCACGGTTGACGGCGACGCCGGTCTCCGCCAGGGGGTCAATATCGCCGCCCGGCTCGAGGGCCTCTGCGAGCCGGCGGAATTTGATCTGGGGCTGGACGCACGCGCGCCTCCGAGGCCGGATCGAGGCCGCGTTGGTCGATCTCGGGGAGAGGGCGCTGAAACCATCGCGCCCGCCCGCCGGAATGCTCGTGTTCTCGTTGGAGATCGGCGCGACCGCGCGCAGGGGCCTCGGGTCCATGAAGGCGTGGCCGCCGCGTTGGCCCGCCGAGGGGATCGATTGCCGGCCTTCTTGATAAGACGTTCCGCCAGATCGCTGATGGAATCATCGGCGGCGTCGAGCCTGCGGCCAAGTTCGTTTTTGCTGCTTTCCCGGCGGCTTCGGAGACATCCTCACATTCCTCAGTAACACCCGAGCCGCGGTCCTCGCGAGGAGCGAAGCGACGTGGCTCGTCATCGCGAGGAACGACCCCTGGACTTGGATCCGGGGGGACGTGGCGATCCAGGGGCGCGCGGCCATGGCCTGCCGTATGCCGGGCGTCGCCGCGCTGCAACGTCGGCGCAGGCGGCCCCTGGATCGCCGCGTCGCCCTTCGGGCTCCTCGCGAGGACGGCGGGAAGCGTCATCGCCCCACCTCGGGTTTTGACGACCGCCCGTCATTCCCAAGGCGCGGCGGAGGTCCGGGCTCGCGCTCCCGGCTGCGAAAACCAACGCTCCGGATGACAGGTTTGTTCACATCACAAGCCATTAGATTCGTTCAAAATTGAATTCAAGCAAGGCTTGAATTCAGTCTAACGTCGGCAATCCTTCCATAACATTCCCAATTCACTGCAAATCCGGACTACACACGTGTTCCCTGTGACGAGATGACGCGGTAAACAATCGTTTCAATTGATTTAATCTGAAATAATATTTGCGAGGTGAAAGCAGAACGCACGCCTCCGCGTTCCTGACTTCAGCCGGAGGCGGTTCAAGAGACCGCGCCGGGCGCAATTCCGGACTTCTCGACGCGTGTCCACCGCGCCCCCCGGACGCCCTCACACAGGCGCACAGCGCGCACGTCGAAGAGGAACAGAGTGAATGTCTACGCCAGTCAACGGAGTTGTGGTTTATAACGACATCGACCCGGCTCAGGTCGCCTCCGCGCCTGTCGGCGTGAAGCTCATCGATATTTACGGCGGCGCCAACGGCGGTCTCTTCACCAACGCCCAGGTCGCGCAGATGGAATCGGGCGGCGGATCGCTGCTCGGCTATTTCAGCATCGGGATGGCGGAGAGCTACCGGCCGTATTTTTCTAGCCTGCCGAGTTCCGCGCTCGGGCCGCAGGTGACGTCCGGGGTCTATCAGGCGGCCTACTGGACCCCGGCGTGGCTGAGTGTCGCCGAAACCTACGTCCAGACCATGATCGACGGCGGCTATCAGGGGGCTTTCTTCGACGTCGTCAACCAGGCCGAAACGGCCTGGTCGATCCAGAACGCGCCGGGGGGAACTCTGGCGTCCGCGGAAGGCGCAATGATCACCCTGATCCAGGAGGTGGCGAATTACGCGCATTCCAAGGATCCGAATTTTCAGATCTGGATCAATTCCTCGGGCGCATACGACATGCTCGCCAACAGCACGCTGGTCAACACGATCAGCGGCGCGATCGAAGAATCCCTGTACTACCAGAGCCCGACGACGGCGCAGCCGGCGGACGGCACCAGCGAGGTGGCGGGATACCTCAAGAACGTGACGGCGGCCGGCAAGCCGGTGATCGACATCGAGTTCGTCTCGGGCGCCGCCCAGGTCGCCGACGTCGTGGCCAAGGACAAGGCCGCCGGCTTCGGCTACTATATCGCCAATCCCGACCAGGCCTTCGACGGCATCGACACCCAGGGCTTCTCCTCCTCGCCGCCGGCGGGAACGGTTCCGACGGTCGCCATCGTCACCAAGGGCGTCACCACGACGTCGGCGGCGCAGACCATCGCAGGCACGGTCGACGTCGCCGACGCCGGATCGACGGTGACCATCCTCGACGGGACCAAGTCGATCGGCTCGGCCACGGTCGCCGCCAACGGCGCCTGGTCGGCCGCCGTCACGCTCGCCAATGCGGGCGCCAACGTCCTGACCGCGACCGACGCCAACAGCGCGGGCAAGGGAACCTCCAACGCGGTCACCTTCACCCTCCAGTCCGCCACGACGCCGGCCGCGCCGACGCTCTCGATCGCCAAATCCCCGCTGACGGTCTCCGGCGGCGGCGGCAAGGTCGCGCTCGGCGTCCACGTGACGGCGCCCGCTTCGGCGACCGCGACGACGGTGACCATCGCCGGACTTCCCCGCTACGAGACCATCACCGACAGCCTCGACGGCGCCCGGTTCAGCGGGAGTTCCCTCACCCTGACCGCGGCCGAAGTCGACAGCGGACTCACGCTGACGTCGCACTATCGGGGCGGCGGAACGCCCTCCGCGACCCTGACGATCACCGCGACCGACACGATCGGCGGCGTCTCCTACACGTCGGCGGCCAAGACCCTGGTCGTCAACAATCCGCCGCCCGCCTCCACACCGGGCGCCGTCGGGCTGGCGAAAACGCTCGCGGCGATCGCTCCGGTCGACGAGGCGGCCTCGATCTCGATTGCGCCGCGAGGAAGCGGAGCCGGATCGGTCGCCTCGGATCTGGCCTCGGCGCTGGCCAGCCACGGCGGCGCCGTGTTCGATCCGACCCGTCTCGCCCCGGTCGGCGATCTGCGTCTCGGCACGCTCGCGGCCGCCGACCCGCATCGGGTCTGACCGCACGGCCGCCGCGACGGCCGTCCCTCCGCCCGTTCCGAAGTCCGCGCCCGGCCGTTGCGCGGTCATCTCGGCGCCCGACGGCGCCGGTTTCGTTGACGGCGTCATCTTTTTGCTTGACGCAGCGTAAACCGCCGCGCTTTCATGGTGTATGCGGCCGGCGTCGATTGCGGCCGCAGGCGGATGCTCCGCTTCTCACGCATGACGGCCTCGGCGGCAGAGGCGCCTCGTGGACAGTTTCGCCCGGCGGGCGGGACGCTTCGGACGGATGATCTGCGCCCTGGCGCCGAGCGTGTTCGCCTGCTCCCCGGCGCTGGCGGGCGCCTGGACCCAGCCGCAGGGCCAGGGGCTGATGATCGACGCGCTCTGGGGCTGGACCGGAGACGGCGCCCCCTGGGGCGGCAATCCGGCCGTCAAGCAGAACCGGGCCGACCTTCAGACCTACGCCGAATACGGGCTCAACGACACATGGACGGTCTTCGGCCAGATGGCCATCGAGCGCTATGCGCTGAGCCGCCCGCAATCGAGCCTCTACGTGGGGCCCGACTATTCGGAACTCGGCCTGCGCGCCAAGTTCGCCTCGCTCGGCGACTGGGTGTTTTCGGGACAGGCCACCCTGTTCCTGCCGGGCGCGTACAATCCGGCTTCGCCGGCGCAGGCGGGGAACACCGGCGGGGCCGTGGAGCCGCGGATGCTCGCCGGTTACGGCTTTTCGCTCGGCCCCGCGCCGGGATTCTTCAATCTCGAGTCCGGCTTCCGCTTCCGCAGCGCCGGGCCGCCCGACGAATGGCATACCGACGTGACGATCGGCCTCAAGCCCGCGCCGGGCTTCATCCTGATGCTGCAGGACTTTCTCGTGGTCTCGACGGCCGCGACCGACCGGTCGTTTCCGGCGTGGCGGCAGAACGTCTTGCAGGCGAGCCTGGTCATGCCGCTCTGGGACCGATGGTCGCTGCAGGTCGGCTATTTCTGGACGTCGCTCGCGGTGAAGACCAACACCGAGCGCGGCGCGGCGCTGGCCGTGTGGCGAACCTTTTAGCAGGCGAAGGCGAGCGGGGGCGCAGGCCCCGTCTTACGCCGTCTTCTCGAACAGCTCGCGTCCGATCAGCATGCGGCGGATCTCGCTCGTGCCGGCGCCGATCTCGTAGAGTTTTGCGTCGCGCAACAGGCGGGCCACGGGATAGTCGTTGGTGTAGCCGTTGCCGCCGAGAATCTGAATCGCGTCGAGGGCGACCGCCGTGGCGCGCTCGGCCGCGTAGAGAATCGCGCCGGCGGCGTCCTCGCGCGTGGTCTGGCCGCGGTCGCACGCCTTCGCCACGGCGTAGACATAGGCGCGCGAGGCCATCAGGGCGACGTGCATGTCGGCGAGCTTGCCCTGGACGAGCTGGAACGAGCCGATCGGCTGGCCGAACTGCTTTCGCTCGTGGATATAGGGGAGAACCACGTCGAGGGCTGCGGCCATCAGCCCGAGCGGACCGGCCGACAGCACGACGCGCTCGTAGTCGAGCCCGCTCATCAGCACCCGCACGCCCTTGCCGACCTCGCCCAGCACATTCTCCTCCGGGACCTCGCAGTCGGTGAACACCAGTTCCGAGGTGTCCGAGCCGCGCATGCCGAGCTTGTCGAGCTTCTGGCCGCTGGAGAAGCCGGCGAACCCGCGCTCGACCAGGAAGGCGGTGATGCCGCGCGGTCCGGCGGCCGGATCGGTCTTGGCGTAGACGACCAGCGTCTCGGCGACAGGGCCGTTGGTAATCCACATTTTAGTACCGTTTATAACCCAGCGGTCGCCATTCTTCTCGGCCCTTGCGGTCATCGACACCACGTCCGAGCCGGCGTTGGGCTCGGACATCGCCAGCGCCCCGACATGCTCGCCGGAGATGAGCTTCGGCAGGTAGCGGGTCTTCTGCGCGGGCGTGCCGTTGCGCACGATCTGGTTGACGCACAGGTTCGAATGGGCGCCGTAGGAGAGGCCGACCGACCCCGATGCGCGCGACACTTCCTCCATCGCCACGCAGTGATGCAGGTAGCCGAGGCCGAGGCCGCCGTATTCCTCCGGCGCCGTGACGCCGTGCAGGCCGAGCGCCCCCATCTTCGGCCACAGGTCGCGCGGGAACAGGTTGTCGCGGTCGATCGCGGCGGCGCGCGGCACGATCTCGTTGTCGGAGAAATCCCGCGCGCTGTCGCGAATCATGTCGGCGGTCTCGCCGAGGTCGAAGTCGAACGGTTTTGCCGCGTTGGGAATCATGGGCCTTGGGCTTTTCGTGTGGATCCTTGCGCCGAAGATTGGGCGGGAATGGCGGGGAAGTCCAGACGTCTCCGGCCCGCGCGCGCGGCGCGAGCCGAGCGCGGCGGTCGAGGCGCCGTCGCAGGCTCGCGGGGTTTCCTCGGCCGAACGGGATGTGTGGCAGGCTTTCCTGCCCGTCGGGCTCGGTCTAGGGTCGTTGGCGGAGGCGCCGCGACGCCCGACCGGACGAGAGGACAATTATGGCGACGAGAACTTCCATCGGCCGGGCCGCCGGCGTCGCGCTGGCGATTCTCGCGCTCGGCGTCGGCTTCGGCGCCGCGGCCCCGGCCGAGGCCGGGCCGACGGTCGACCAGATCCGGCAGCGCGGCGTCATTCGCGCCGGCGTCGGCAGCCAGCAAGGCTTCTTCGCCCCCGACGCCAGCGGCAGGTGGCGGGGGTTCTTCGTCGATTTCGGCCGCGCCCTCGCCGTCACCCTGTTCAACGATCCCGACAAGATCGAGTTCACCAACGCCTCGCCGCAGCAACGCCTGCCCGCCCTTCAGGCGGGACAGTTCGACATCCTGCTCTCCGGCGTGACCGAGACGATTCTTCGCGCGTTCAAGCTGAATTTCAATTTCGGCCCGGTCGTGTTCTACGACGGGCAGGCCATCCTGGTGAAGAAGTCGCTCGGGGTGACCAAGGCCGCCGACCTCGACGGCGCGACGATCGGCGTGCAGAGCGGCACGACGAGCGAAGCCAACATCGCCGACTTCTTCAAGAAGGCGGGCAAGACCTACAAGCCCGTGGTGATCGAGGACACCAACACCTTCACTCAGGCGCTGGTCTCCGGCCGCGTCGACGCGCTGACTCAGGACGGCTCCGACCTCGGCCTCCGCCGCGCGGCGCTGCCCAACCCGGACGACTGGGTGGTCCTGCCCGAGCGGCTGTCGAAGGAGCCGCTCGCCCCCGCCATCCGCTGGGGCGACGACCAGTGGCTGCAGATCGTCACCTGGACCGTCTACGCCACGATCCAGGCGGAGGAATGGGGCATGGACAGCCAGAACGTCGACAGCTTCCTGACCAGCGACGACCCGGCGATCCGGCGCTTCCTCGGCGTCGATCCGAGCTTGGGCGAGGCGATCGGCCTCGACCCGAAATTCGCCTACAACATCGTAAAAAAGGTCGGAAACTACGGCGAGATCTTCGAACGCAACCTCGGCAAGTCGACCAAAATCGGCTTCGACCGCGGCCTGAACCGGCTCTGGACCCAGGGCGGGCTGCTCTACTCGCCGCCGTTCCGCTGAACGCGCGCCCGGCCAGTCGCCGAGCGCGGCTCCGGGAGCGCCGCCGGCGAAGTCCGCGCGCGGTTATGGCGAGAGGGGTTTTGCGGTGGCGCCATTTTGCCGCCACGATGTCGGCTCATCTCGACGGCCGTGAACGGGAAGCGAGTCGGAATGCGGCAGAGGGTCGAACCGTCGTCGATAGGCGCAATCGCTTCGATCGCTGCGCTTCTGGGGCTTCTGGCCGCCAACCCGGCGCAGGCCGGCGGCCTCGCCCCGGATCCGGACGCCGGCGTCGGCGCTGCGGAATGCGGGGCGCCCGGACAGAGTTGCGCCCGAATCCGAGGCTACATCAAGGCGGGCTCCGAGTTCCCCGAACGCAGCGTGCAGAAGCCTGTCCGTTACATTCAGCCGCCGCTGCTGGCGGGCGTCGGCGACATCGGCCGCGCCGCCTCCGACGCTCTGAACCGCGGCATCGGCTTTCTCAAGACCAGCGGCGAAAACGCCGCCCGCTGACGCCGGCCAGGGCGTCTATTCGAACAGCGCTTCCTCGAAGGCCGGCTCGACCGAGCCGCCCCAGGGCCCGTTGAAGCGGTCGATCCAGGCTTCCGCTGCCGACCGCCCGCTGTCGGCGATGGCCTCGAGCGGCTGCAGCCACACGCGCTCATCCTCGCCCTCGGCGTTCCGGTTCGCCCGCGCCGCCAGGCCGCCGCGCGCGATCGCCACCATGTCGACCGCGACGTCGCGCAGCCGCCGTCCGCGGATCGTCGCGGCGAAGCCGAGCCGCGGAACCTCGTCGCGAAGCGTCTGCCGGTCCTCGGCCGTCCAGCCCTCGACGAGCGCGGCCGCGGCGGCGAGCGCGCCGGAATCGTAGAAGAGCCCGCTGGTCAGCGCTGTCATCGCGACCACACGGGCCGGCGGTCCGACGTCGGCGCCGCGCATCTCGAGATAGCGCTTGAGCCGCACTTCCGGAAAGATCGTCGACAAGTGGTTCGCCCAGTCGGCGATCGTCGCCCGCTCGCCGGGCGCGGCGGCGAGCCTGCCGTTCAGGAGATCGCGGAAGCTCGCGCCGGCGACGTCATGGTAGGTCGAGCCGCGCTTGAGGAAATAGAGCGGCACGTCGAGGGCGTAGTCGACATAGCGCTCGAAGCCCATGCCGGGCTCGAAGGCGAACGGCATCGTGCCGGTGCGGTCCGGGTCGGTGTCGCGCCAGATCTCGGACCGCGCCGAGAGGAAGCCGTTGAGCCGGCCGTCGGTGAACGGCGAATTGGCGAACAGCGCGGTGATCGCCGGCTGGAGCGCGAGCGCGACTCTCAGCTTGATCACCATGTCCTTCTCGTCGCGGAAGTCGAAATTGGTCTGGACGGTCGCGGTGCGGAACATCATGTCGAGGCCGCGCGTCCCGACCTTGGGCATGTAGCGCTGCATGATGCCGTAACGGCTCTTCGGCATCACCGGCGTCTCTGCGATCGTCCATTTCGGACTCATGCCGAGCGACAGCGCCGAGAGCCCGAGCGGATCGGCGACCGAACGCCAGACCTCGACGTGGCGCGCAAGCTCCGCGGCCGTCTCGTGCGCCGTCTCCATTGGCGCTCCCGACAGTTCGAACTGCCCGCCTGGCTCGAGCGAAATCGCCGCCGCCGCCGCCTGGTCGAACAGGCCGATGAGGTGGCCGCCGTCCTCGATCCGCTCCCAGCCGAGACGGGCGTTCATGCCCTCGAGCAGCGCCGCCACCCCCCGCTCGCCGGCGTAGGGCACGGGCGCGTGACCGGCCCGGTAGAACAGGATCTTCTCGTGCTCGGTGCCGACCCTGAGCGTCGCGTCGCGCTTGCACCCGGCTTCGAACCAGGCCGCGAGCGCGTCGCGCGATTCGACTATTTCTCCATCGACGACATCGCGAGCCATGCAGGAATTCGCCCCTTCGACCGGCGCGCCGGCGTGCCGCCGCTAGATAGTCGTGCGGGGGCCATAATGCAATTGAGGCGCGATTCCCGTTCCGAGGCGCCCTCAGATCGACGGCGGCGGGTTGAGGGTCTGGGCGATCGCGGCGAGGCTCGCTTGGCTGGCCTGCGAGGCCTGGACGCCGGCCACGAACATGGCCCCGAGCGCCGCGACGCTCGCCACGAGCGCAGCCTGCTCGGGACTGGCGGGCCGGTGCGAGCCGCCGAAGATCGAGCCGAGCGTCTTCAACAGGCCGCCCGAGTCGTCGGCGTGGCCGAGCGCCGCGGCGAGGCCGCCGGGCGCGGAGGCCGCGGCGGCGAGATCGCCGAGCGCGCCCGAAAGTCCCTGGTCCGCCATCGCCTGGGAGAGCCCGCCGAGCAGGATCGAGGCGACCTCGGGCAGCATCGCGGCGATCGTCGCCGGCGCCACGCCCGAGGCCGCGGCGACCTGGTCGACCACCTTGGCCACGTCCTCGGGCGGCCCGAACACCCGCGCAGCCGCGCTGTCCGCAGGCGCGTCGCCGAGGCCTCGAGCGAACGACGCTTCGTGGCCGCCGCCGGCCACCTCGGTGAGCAGCGCGCCGAACGCCTCGGGACGGCTCCTGAGGCGGTCGAACGCCACGGCGAAGGCCGGGAGCATGGCCGAGGTCGCCGCCTCGGCCTGCTCGGGCGTCAGGCCGTGCCGACCCGCCAGGTTCACGACGGCCTGGCCGCCCTGCGCGCGCCGCAGAATGTCGTTGAGCGTCATCGTCTCGTTCCTCCGTCGCCGAGGCGCGCCGCGAGCCGCGCCGTCGTCCAGTAGGCCGTCGCCACCGCGAGGGCGCCGAACAGCGCGCAGCCGAGCGCGACGCCGACCAGCCCCCCCTTCACTCCACCATATCGGACGCCGAGCGTCACGAACGGAATCGTGCCGAGCGTCGCCCTCGCCCAGTTGAACCCCATCGTCATGAGCGGAAAGCCGAGGTTGTTGAACGCCGTGTTGGCGACGAAGAGACAGGCCAGGAACACCCAGGCGGAGACGCCCCAGCGGCAGTAGAAGGTCACGTAATCGGCGCTCTCGCCCTTGGCGTCGAAGGCGGCGACGATCAGCGGCGCGGCCAGCGCCAGCACGGCCCAGGCGAGGAACACGTAGCCGACCGACAGCACGAACGCATCGCTGAGCGTCCGCTGCACCCGGCCCATCAGCCTCGCGCCGTAGTTCTGGCCGATGATCGGCCCGACCGAGCCGGTGAGCGCGAAGATGACGCCGAAGGCGACCGGCGTCACCCGGTCGATGATCGCCGCCGCCGCGACCGCCGCCGCGCCGAACTCGGAAAACACCCGCACCGTGTAGGCGGAGCCGACGGGGGTGGCGAGATTGGCCATGATGGCGGGGAAGCCGATCGCCATGATCGGGCCGAAGTCGCGCCGAGCGGCGCGCAGGCTCGGCCGGGCGACGACGTCGTGCACCACGACCGCGCCGTGGAAGCCCACGACGAGGAAGCTCAGCCGCGAGGCGACGGTCGCCCAGGCGGCGCCGTAGACGCCGAGGTCGAGCCCGAAGATCAGCGCCGGATCGAGGATGGCGGTGACGATCGCCCCGGACAGCGTGACGTACATCGCCCGGCGCGCGTCGCCGACCGCGCGCAGAAGCCCGCCCAGCGTCATGCCGAGCGCCATCGGCACGTTGGCGGGAAGGGTGATGGCGAGGAATTTCGACGCCACCGCGAGCGGCTCGCCGCGCGCGTGCACGACGTGGATCAGGGCCCAGTCGCGGTACGCGAGCATCGTCGCCGAGACCAGGGCGGCGACCAGCGCGGTGACCACCAGCGACGAGGCGGCGAGGCGGCGGCCGCGCGCCCGGTCGCCGGCCCCGATCGCCCGCGAGACGGTGGCGGACGCGGCGATGGTCAGGCCGATGTTGACCGACATGGCGAAGAAGCCCGCGAGCCCGGCGTAGCCGACCGCCGCCTTGAAGGCCTGGTCGCCGAGGCGGGACACCCAGAACAGCGACAGAAGATCGACGGCGAAGATCGCCATGAGCCCGATCGCCCCGGTCGCGGTCATCACCGCGACGTGGCGCATCAGCGACCCTTCGGTGAACACCGGCCGGGCCTTGTCGCGGGCGATGGTAAGGGTCAGGGGGCGCGGTCCCGGCGCTGGAGGGCCGGAAGCCATATCGGGTCGGGCGCGCCGGGGCTAGGGGCGCCTGGCGCGGCGACCGCAATTTCGGCTGCGCGACCTGCTCGCTGTCAACGGCTCAACGTCCGTTCGCAGCCCTTCCCAAACGATAGAACGAAGGTTTTCATGGACTTCCGCAAGGTTTGCGACGAGGTCGCCGCTTCGGCGGCGCAACCGGGTCGGCGGCGTCGCTCCGTCGTCGCGGGCGACCGCCATCGACTCCAGGGCCCCTGCTCCGAGACCTTCGGCGCAAGAGCGTCTCCCGGACTGACGCCGCACCGACCGCAAGACGCGGCCGCCTCACGCCGTCCGTCGCGCGCGAAAAGCCCCGGGTTGCTCGCCGAATCGCGCGACGAACTGCAGCTGGAACTTCTGCAAATCGCCGAATCCGCAGGCGACCGCGATCTCGGGGACCGACAGGCCCGCGAATTGCGGGTCGGCGAGCCGCGCCCGAACAAGGGCGAGCCGGCGCGCGGTGACGAGGCTGCCGAACCCCGCCCCGGCCTCCTCGAGGAGGAAGTGCACGTAGCGCGGGGTCACGCCGAGCCGCCCGGCGACCGTCTGCGCCGAGAAGCCGCACGACGCCGCCCCGTCGTCGATCGCCTCCTGGATCGCCGACCGCTGCGCCGCCCGCAAGCCGCGCGCTTCCGCCAACGCCCGCTCGTCTCCCCGCGCGCCGAGCATGAGCGCGCAGAGGTCGGCGATATGGTCCGCGACCGAACCGGCGGTCTGGCGATCGAGTCCGCCTTCCCGTTTCATCACGCCGGAAACGTAGCTCGACAGAAGCCGCAGCGGCGCACTGCACGCCGCGATCGGCCGCATCAGACGCTGCTCGGCGTCCGGAACGCGCGCCAGCAACGGCGTCGCCGGAACAGCGAGGGAGAGATATCGCCCGCCTTCCCGGTAACAATAGCGCCCCCCATCGAAGCTCGACGTGAACACCGCGCTGTCGTCGCCGCCCTCGAATTCCCTCCCGCACTGCTCGACCCGGCACCGGCCGTCGAGCGCGAGGTTCAACATCAACTCCGCCCGGGCGCTGCGATCGGGGCTCTTTTCCACGCCGTAACCCGGCGCTCTCGCCCCCGATACGATCGTGGCGCCCGGAAGACCGAGGAACAGGGCCGAGGGGCGATCCTGATCGGCTTGCGGGACGCCCACGGCCGCGTCGAGGGCGCCTTCGCGACGCACTTTCCACGCCGATGTAATCGCCTTCGGCAGATCCCCGCCGATGATGAGCCGCTGCGGCCCGATTCGTCCGTCGCCGTTCGCGTCCGCCTGCCCGGTCGCGCCGGGCGCCGCAGCGTCCGCTTCCGGTCGCGCCGCGCCCGGCCGCCGCGACAGGCCCTCCGCCAGCCACTCGAACGACGTGTCGGTTCGCTCGGCGATCCGGCGCAGGTCGTCCAGACCGACGCCCCTGCCGCTCTCCCACGCGCTCACCGCCGCCCGGGAAACGCCGAGCAGTCTGGCGAAGTCCCGCTCGGTCCGGTCGAGACGAAAGCGGACGCTGGCGATCCGCGCCCCGACCGCCCTTCGCGCGTCCGCGTCGAGGCCGGCCTCCCGCGGCTCGGCCGGCCTCGCCCGCGCCTCGACGTCCTCGCTGGCGATGACGATCCCGCCGATCGCGCCCGCGCCCCGTCGCCAGGGGCGAACCTCCCACGCCACCCGCCGCAGACCGCCATCGGGTCCTCGGACGCGTTCGCCCTCGCAGCGCTCGACGGCGCCCGCCAGACAGCGGCGATGGACCGCCCTCCAGCCGTCGCCGACGTCGGGCGAGACGTCGTAGAAGCTCCGGCCGATCAGGGGTTCCGACAGCCGGTGATCCGAGCGCCATCTCGGGCTCGCCGCGAGATAGCGCATGTCTGCGTCGAACATCGCCTCCGCCCGCGCCGAACGGGCGACGGATCGAACCAACTCGTCAAACGATTCCGCCATGGCGATGAATTACCGACAATCCGAAATTTCTGTCCAATATTCGTGACAGTAGAGGATTCCCGGCCTCTGGCAAGACGACCTTCCGACCGCTTTTCTCGGGGTCCCTGCCCGTCCGACGGCGTTCCGCCTCAATGACTGTCCAATCCGCGTGACAGTCGAGGACACCCTGTGTCTAGCGAGACGGCGGCGCAACGCTCTCCTCGCCGTTTCGGCGCCTTTCAGCGATGTCCGTCAACGACCGCGCGTCGCGTAACTCCCAAGCCGGCAGCGAACGGCGCCGTCATCGCGAGCGACCCCCGGGTCGAAGAGCCCGGGGGAAGCGATCCAGGGCCGCTGGGCCGCTGTTGCGCCCTCTGATCGTCCCGCCGCCCTTCGTTGCGACCAGAAGACGGAGCGATTTTTTCCGCAGGAGGCAAGCGGCGGCATGGGTTGCTTCGTCGCTTCGCTCCTCGCAATGACGGGGTTGAGTTACCGCGTCGCTCGAAACCACGATGGCGCCCGTCCCAAGCTCCTTCGGCGCCGATTCCAGGCCGGCCTGCGAGCGACCCGTCACCAGGACCCGCGCGCCGCCGTCGAGGAGCATCTTCGCCGTCGCGAGCTCCGTGCCGCTCGCGCCGCCGACTTTTTTGAACTATTTGGTTACATTATGACGCCGGCGGCCACGGGATTTTTATACTAATTATTTCACAATGCCGCTGGGCGCGGTGGACGAGCCCATCGCTTCGGAGCGGAGAGGGCGGTCATCGCCTCCTGGGCGGAGCAGCGGGGTTCTGGCGCGACCTGGGTTCCAGTTTTTCCCATGAGGTCCGACTACCCATGGATCGCTATCGCCGCGATGCATGCCGCCGTCAGGACCGCAGCGACGGGTAGGCGCCCCCAGTCGCGACTGCGAATCAGGGTCGCGACTGCGGCCAGCATGAAAATGGGGCTCCCAATCGCTCCAACCCGGGCCGTCGCCGGGATCATTGCCAGTAAACCGACCACGACTCCGAGGCTGCCCGCCACCCGGTGAAAGCCGGCGGGATAACCCCAGAGCGCGAAGTTCTCACGCGCCAAGGAAGGACCGGCGAAGTTGACCGCGCCAGTCCCGATCATCACGACGCCGAGTGCGATCGGAAGCCCGACGGCGATGAGATTGATCACAGGCATGGTCTGGCCCTCGCCTTGTTGGCCGTCGCGACTCGCGGAGTCAGGGCCGTTGGTCCCTGCGGCGTCACCGCGCCGACTTGGATGAAGATGTTGATCAAGACCATGAATTCCAAACTCAATGATTTAGCCCGCAGCCGAAATCGAGGCGGCCGGCGCCGCGACCGGCGCTCCTTCAGGACGCCGCGCTCAAAGTCGATGCCGGGCTGGACACGTCGACGCCGGAGACCTTGACGACGGCCTGCCACGCGGCTTCCTGGTTGGCGCGATCGTGGAGGTGTGGGTGGCGCTGCGCCTCAATGGGGCCTGAGACCTTCCCTTGCGCCGAGGCGAAGAATTGCCCTGAGACGTCGGTTCCGAACTCCGACGCCTGGAGGTACCGACGGGCCGCGGTCTCCGGCGTCTGATTCATGCCGGGAATGAGGTTCACGATTGGGATAAACAGATACTTCAGCACCGGGCCTGCGCTTCGCACCACCTTGGTGTCGGTCGCCCCACCGGGCGAGACGGCGTACGCGGCCATGCCGGAGGGCAGCCGGCGGGCCAGCGCCGCGACCCACCAAGCGACGACGAGCTTCGCGTCGGCATACGCATTGTTGGGCGCGTACTTCACGTGCGGCCCGTTGCGAATCAGCGCTTCAACAGCCGCGGTTCGGTCGCCCTGGCAGTATTTGGCCGCGAAGGCTGGCAGGTCGGTGTACTTGAACATGGGTACGCCGCCGCGGGCAGGTTCCGCGCCGGCGATAACAATCCGCGCGTTGGGGCTCAGCAGGTTGGCGTGGAGCAACCCGACAGTCAGTTGATGATGGCCGATCAGGGGGGCCTGAGACGCCTCGACGCCAGAAGCCGTGAGTACGCGCTTCTTGAATGGAACCAGCCCTGCATTGAGCAGCAGGAAATCGATCGGCTGACCGCGCTTGACGAGCTCGGCGGCCGCGGACTGGACGCTCGCTGGCGTGTCCAACTCCAGCTCCAGCGGCGTGAAGATTTGTCTTTTGGTTTCCGCTGCGAGTCGAGCGGCCGCTTCCTTGGCCCGCGCCAGGCTGCGTCCGGTGACGATGATCTCGCGCCAGCCCACTTCGGCAAGAGAGCGCGCTGCCGCATAACCGAGCCCGGAGGTTGCGCCAGTGACGAGTGCGATCGAATGTTCCATGGGCGTCAACTCCGTGCGGAAGGGCAAGGCCCAACGAGCCCCGCGAGGTAGGGCCGTCTTGCCATTTTCCAACTGTTCGGTTATAAATTAGCTTGAGGCTGCCGGTCAAGGAGTTTGCAACCAAATGTTTCAAAAATCTGAGAGGCCCCGTGGACGCCCACGGAGCTTCGACGAGAGGGATGCGCTGGGAAAGGCGACCCGGGTGTTCCGGGCGAAAGGCTACGACGGCGTGACGATCGACGATCTCGTCGCAGGCATGGGTGTGGGACGGCCAAGCCTGTATTCCGTCTTCGGGGACAAGCGGACGATATTCGTGCGCGTCCTCAAGGCGTATGCAGAGGCAAAGGGCGCTCGCGCTGCGAAGGCGCTCTTCTCGCCGCCGACTCTTCGCGACTCGCTGGCCAGCTTCCTGAGGCACGCCGTAGAAGCTGCGACCGAGGAAGGATCCGCCCCAGGATGTCTCATGGTGTGCGTCGCCCCCCTCGTAGACGACGCTGAGGTGAGGCAGTTCCTGACGGACGCCGTAGCCGCCGGCGTAGCGCTCGTGGAACGCCGTTTCTGCGACGGGATCAGCGCGGGAGAAATCCCGTCTGACTTTCCCGTCGCCGTGCGCGCGAGCCAGGTCACCGACCTCGCCCGCGGTCTGACCATGCGTGCGCAGATGGGCGCGCCGCGCAAGACGCTCCTCAGAGACGCCGAGGAGGCGGCCGATCTGGTGCTCCTGCCGCGGGGTGGAAATGCGGCGCCGGAACGTTGACGCTGGATGGCGTGAACATCGGAGCGAGCGGCTTTCGCTGGCGCCGCCGCTCGGCCCGCTCGACCGGGAACAGGCCCACGCCGCCGGGCGGAATGGCGACCCGGCGTCCCGGTGACGATCGCCGAGGGTTCGCCCCGATGCTGACGAGGCGCAAGGCAGGCCCCAGGGCGCCCGCGGCGCATCTGCCCTAAATGCCAGTCGGCGATCACGACCGCTTCATTGGCCGATCAACGCCTCGGTTGCTCGTGTCCCTGCCCGCCCGACGGCGGCTTCGCCTTCCGCTCACGAACCGGCGGGAACGACGGACGGCGCGCCCGCGGCGCGCCCGCTCGCGCGGCAGGCGGCGAGGAAGAACGCCACCGTTTCCGCGATGTGCGGGTCGACCTCGGCGCGCAACCGCTCCGGGTTCTCGCCGAACAGGGCGCGCATGACAATCGGCAGAACGACCATTTCGGTGAACCGGCGCGCCGTTGCGGCCAGATGATCCGGCGCGAACGCCTCGAGGGCGGCCATTTCGTCCGAGCGCGCGAAATCGCCGAGCAGTTTGGCGATCGTTTCGTGGCCGCGCTCGAGCGCCATCCGTCCGACGCCGCTCGCGAGGTCGGGGAAGCGGCGCGACTCCGCGACGGCCACCCGCACGAGCGCGATCGCCTCGGACCCGAGCGCGCGCTCCAGCAGCGCGGTCGCCAGGGACTTCAGGCGATCCTCGGAGGAAGACCCGCCCGCCGCCGCCGAGTCGAAGCTCGCATTCTGGCGGATCTTCTGCGCCACGACCGCGCCGAACAGCGCCTCCTTGCCGGGATAGCGGGCATAGATGGTCGGCTTCCCGGCGCGCGCCTCCACGGCGATCTCGTCGATGCTCGCGCCGTCGTAGCCGCGGCCGAGAAACACTTTCGCGGCCGCCTCCAGAATCCGCTCCTCGACCTCGCCGGCCAGTTCGCGGCGCGGCCGGCCGGACCGGACCCCGCCTCGCTCATGAGCCACCGCCGCAACCCTCTCCACCCCGCCAAGGGCGCCTCCGCAGCGTCCCAATGCCCTTGACATAGCGCCTTCGCTGGCCCAAGTAAAGCGAAACGAAACGGTTTCGTTTCATTCTAGCTTCACGAGCGGAAGCCTTTCGCGAGGGACGACGGCGATGAGGAACGATGGCGACCGCGACCGGAGCGTCGGGATGGCGCTCAATACCCTCCGGCCGGCGCAGCGGACGGAAGCCCCCGCGGCCGGGGGCGCGACCGGACGGGCCCTGGACGGTCCGGCGGCGGACGCCGCGCTCGAGGCGCCGCGGCGCGAAGAGTCGCCGGGCGACGACCGGCCCGGGCGTCGAACCGAGCCTCTCGCCGTTCCGGCTGCGCCGCAGGAGCCCCCCGCCGCCGCGACCGGCCGGCGCGGGCGGAGGTGGACGCTGGTTGTCGGCGGGCTGTTCGCGGCGGCGTTCGCCGGGTCAGCCGGCGTCCTCTATCTCGACCATTCCGGACGGTTCCAGTCGACCGACGACGCCTTCTTCGCCGCCCGGCAGTTCGCGATCGCGCCCAAGGTCGCGGGCTACGTCGTCGAGGTCCCGGTCTCCGACAACCAGCACGTGATGGCCGGCGACCCGATCGCCCGCCTCGACGAGCGCGACTATCGCAACGCGGTCGCCCTCGCCGAGGCGCAGGTCGCGGCGGCGGAAGCCGGCGTCAGGACCGTCGACGCGCAGCTTTCGGCGCAGCGGGCGCAGATCGACGCGGCTCAGGCGCAGGTCGCTCAGGCGCAGGCCGCCCTGGTGTTCGCCGGGCAGCAGGCGGACCGATACCAGCAACTCGCGAAATCCGGATCCGGCGCGGTCATGAACGCGCAGCAGTCGTCGTCGCAGTTCGGCCAGCAGCAGGCCGGCGTCGAGGCGGCCGAGGCGACGCTGAAACTCGCGCAGCGCCAGGTCGACACGCTGAACGCCCAGCGCGCCACGGCCGAGGCGAGCCTCGCGCAAGGACGGGCCCAGCTCGACCAGGCCCGGCTGAACCTCTCCTACACCACCGTCACGGCGGCGCAGCCCGGGCGCGTCGTCGCCTTGAGCGCGGCGGTCGGGCAGCTCGCCCAGCCGGGCGCGGCGCTGGCGATGATCGTGCCCGACGGGATCTGGGTCGCGGCGAATTTCAAGGAGACGCAGCTCGCCGCCATGCGCCCCGGGCAGCCGGTCGAGATCGCGATCGACGCCTACCCGGGCAGGTCCCTGCACGGCCATGTCGACAGCGTCCAGCCCGGCTCCGGCACGGCCTTTTCGCTGCTGCCGGCGGAGAACGCCACCGGCAACTACGTCAAGATCGTGCAGCGCGTTCCGGTCAAGGTGACGGTCGACGATCTGCCCGCCGACCTGACGCTCGGCCTCGGCATGTCGGTCACGCCGACCGTGCGGACCGACCCGGCGCCGTCGCTGATCGAACGCCTGACAGCCGCGGCGGTCCGGTTCGGGGGCCTGCGTTGAGCGCCGCGGCGGCGGTCGTCGACGACGGCCGGGCGGGCGCCGGCCACGTCAACCCGTGGCTGATCGCCATCCTGGTGTCGCTCGCGGTGTTCATGGAGGTTCTCGACACGACGGTCGCCAACGTCGTGCTGCCCTATATCGCCGGCGACATGGGGGTGGGCGCGGACGAGGCGACCTGGGTGGTGACGACCTACCTCGTCGCCAACGCCGTCAGCCTGACCGCGAGCCCCTATCTCGCCCGCGCGCTCGGCCGCAGAACCTTCTTCCTCGCGTGCCTGGCGCTGTTCACGATCAGTTCGGCGCTGTGCGCCGAGGCCTGGAGCCTGCAGTCGCTGCTCGTGTTCCGGCTGATGCAGGGCCTCGCCGGCGGCGGCATGGTGCCGGTGTCGCAGTCGATCCTGGCCGACTCCTTCCCGCCCGAGAAGCGCGGGCAGGCGTTCGCACTGTTCGGCGTGGCCGTGGTCGTCGCCCCGATCGTCGGGCCGACGCTCGGCGGCTGGCTCGCCGACACCATCTCCTGGCGGTGGTGCTTTCAGATCAACGGCCCGGTCGGGCTCGTCACGATGGCCCTGATCGCGGCCGTGCTGCGCGAGCCCGCGGGCGCGGTCGCCGAGCGCAAGCGCGCACGCCGGGAAAGCCGGTTCGACGGCGTCGGCTTCGTCCTGGTCGCGACCTTTCTCGGCTCGCTCGAGATCGCGCTCGACCGCGGCCTCGAAGACGACTGGTTCGGCTCGACCTTCATCATCACCGTGGTCGCGATCTGCGCGACCGCCTTCGCGCTGATGATCCCATGGGAGATGACCCGCCGCGACCCGATGATCGATGTCCGCATGGTGGCGAGCCGGCACTTCGGCGCGTGTTTCCTCGTGATGGGGGCGACCGGAGCGGTCATGTACGCGACCACCCAGTTCATGCCGCAGATGGTTCAGCAGCTTTATGGCTACACGGCGACCTGGGCCGGCCTCGTCTTGTCGCCGGGCGGCGTCGTGACCATGGCGATGATGGTGGTCGTCGGCGCCCTGTCGAACCGCATCCAGCCGAAATATCTCATCGTGGCCGGGGCGCTGCTCACCGCGCTGTCGATGCTGCGGCTGACCTCGACCTACGCCGACGCGGGCTTCTGGTTCTTCGCCAATTCCCGCAACCTGCTCGGCGCCGGGCTGCCGCTGATCTTCCTGCCGATCATGACCGCGTCCTACGACGGGATTCCCGCGGCGAGGACCGACATGGCCTCCGCCCTGATCAACGCGTCGCGCAACACCGGCGGCTCGATCGGCGTGTCGTTCGCCGCCAACATCCTCGCGCACCGGAGCCAGATGCACCAGAGCCGGCTCGTCGAGCACGTCGCGCCGTCGAGCCCGCAACTCCAGGAGGCGATGCGGCGCGCGACCGACGCCTTCGTCGCGCAGGGCAGCGCGCCGGGCCACGCTCATGAGCAGGCTTTCGCCTGGATCGCCGGACAGGTCGAGACCCAGGCCGCCTATCTCGCCTACATCGACGTCTTCTGGGTGCTGATGATCGTTTCGCTGGCCCTGGTCCCGCTCGCGCTGTCGCTGCGCAGCGTCAAGCTCGGCGGCGGAATGGCGATGGCGCACTAGGCCCTGCCTGGAGCGCCCGCCATGAGCTGGATCGAGGAGCACGCGGAATTTTACCGCGTCTATCTGGCCGACGACCGCAGCCTGGCGCCCTTGGCCCGAGCCGTCGTCGCGGCGATCGCGGCGTCGCTGTCGCTCTACCTCGTCAGCCTCTTCGACCCGGCGCCGAGCGGCGCGGCGCTGGCGGCGGCGCACAACGCCGGCGGGGACTCCCGGGCCGCCTGCTCATGGACCTCCTGCGAACCGGCCGCGGGGCGCTGAACGGCTGGCGTTGCGTCCGGTCGCCGCGGCGGGGCGGTGACAGCCGCCGAGCCCGGCGCCCACTGGGCGACGTTGTCGCACCGGCTTGACAGGCCGGCGTCTCCCTTTCATGGGTCGGACATGTCCGAGCCCGCGACCAGCAAACCGCCCCTCCGTGTCGTCCTTTGCGCCCCGCGCGGCTTCTGCGCCGGCGTGGTGCGGGCGATCGAGACCGTCGAGCGCGCGCTTAGAATTTACGGCACACCAGTGTACGTTCGGCACGAGATCG
Organism: Roseiarcus fermentans; assembly: GCF_003315135.1. GTDB lineage: Bacteria > Pseudomonadota > Alphaproteobacteria > Rhizobiales > Beijerinckiaceae > Roseiarcus > Roseiarcus fermentans. Next base: position 59,533 of record NZ_QNRK01000007.1, on the reverse strand, counting down.
TCCACAACAAGTTCGTCGTCGATTCGCTGAAGGCCAAGGGCGTCGTCTTCATCAACGAGCTCGCCGAGGCCCCGCCCGGCCCGCATCCGGTCGTGTTCTCCGCCCACGGGGTGGCGAGGTCGGTGCCGGAGGAAGCCGGGCGGCGCAACTTGCGCACCATCGACGCCACCTGCCCGCTGGTGACCAAAGTCCATCGCGAGGCGCTGGCGCATTTCAAGCGCGGGCGCCGGATCGTTCTGATCGGCCACGCCGGCCACCCCGAAGTGGTCGGCACGATGGGTCAGCTGCCGCAGGGCGCGGTGACGCTGGTGAGCTCGATCGAGGAGGTCGAGCGCCTCCAGCGCGAGGACGGCCAGCCGATCGCCTACGTGACCCAGACGACGCTCTCGGTCGACGACACGCGCGAGATCGTGGCGGCGCTGAGGGCGCGCTTTCCCGACATCCACGTCCCTCCCAACGAGGACATCTGCTACGCGACCACCAATCGTCAGGAGGCGGTGAAGGCTGCGGCCCGTCTCGTCGAGGCGGCGATCGTGGTCGGCGCCGCCAATTCGTCCAATTCGCAGCGACTGCGCGAGGTCGCCGAGCGGGAAGGCTGCGTGGCCCAGCTCGTCGCCGACGAGCGCGCCGTCGACTGGGCGGCGCTCGCCAACGTCCGCTCGGTCGCCGTCACCGCGGGCGCTTCTGCGCCCGAGACGCTCGTCGAGCGCATCGTCGAGGCGCTCAAGGAGCGCTACGAGGTGACCCTCGAGACGATCACGACGACGAGCGAGTCGATGGCCTTCCCGCTGCCGCGCGACGTACGCGACCCGGTCTGACCGCGGACGATCCAGTCGGTTTGCTGACGGACTTCCGCTCCGGCGCCAGGAGCCGCAGCCCCGCGCCGGCGGCTGGATCGCCGCCGAGACCGGGCGTAAAGGTAAGAGCGGCGGCGGGCGGAGCCCGAGCGCAGACAGCGCCGTGTTCGGATCGGCGGACGCGGGCTAGCCGGGAGGAACAGGAATGGCGGACAGGCGGCCACCCCTCGCCTCGAGCTCCGGCGCGATCGGCGAGCCGGGCGATCCCGTCGCCGGCCGGCTGCCGCTGATCTGGACGATCAGCGTCATCCTGGTCGTCATTCTCGCCGGCGGCCTGTTCGGCTACGATCAGGGCGTGATCTCGGGCGCCCTGCTCGGCATCCAGAAGGAGTTCACCCTTCGCTCGCTCGCGCTCGAGATCGTGACCAGCTGGGTGACGCTCGGGGCGTTGTTCGGCTCGCTCGCGGGCGGCTGGACCGCCGACCATTTCGGCCGGAAGTCGGCGCTGATCGCCGCTGCGGTCCTGTTCGTCGCCGGCGCTGCGGTCGAGGCCTTTGCGCCGAACGTTCCCGTTCTCCTCGCCGGACGATTGCTGGTCGGGTTCGGCGTCGGCGTGGCGGCGGTCGCCGCGCCGCTCTACGCGGCCGAACTCGCGCCGGCCGAGCAGCGCGGCCGGTTCATCTCCTCCTACCAGCTCGCCATCACCGTCGGCATCTTCCTCGCCTATTTCGTCGACGAGGCGCTCGCCGGCGCGCAGGGATGGCGATGGATGCTGGGGTTGTCGGCGGCGCCCGGCGTCATGCTGCTGCTCGCGGTCCTTCCGGCCGCCGAATCGCCGCGCTGGCTGCTCAAGACGGGGCGGGTCGACGACGCGCGCCGCACCCTGACGAAACTCAGGCCGGGCGTCGACGTCGAGGCGCGGCTGAAGGCGATGGAAGCCGCGCTCCGGACGGAGGATCAGACGGCGTCCTGGGGCGACGTGTTCGCCCGCCGTTGGCGCAAGCCGCTCCAGGTCGGCCTCGGCCTCGCGATCCTGCAACAGATCACCGGCATCAACGCGATCATCTATTATTCCGACCGCATTTTCGCCGAGGCCGGCTTCACCACGCCGGCCGCGCAGACCGACGCCACCACCTGGGCGATCGGCGCCGTCAACGTTCTGGCGACCTTCATCGCCATCGCCTTCATCGACCGGATCGGCCGCCGGCCGTTGCTGCTCGCCGGCCTCGTCGGCATGGGCGTCAGCCTCACGGCGGTCGGCTTCGCCTTCCTGCAATTGCGCGCCATGGGTCCGGGCGAGCGCGGGGCCACGGGGCTCGTGACGCTGGCGGCGCTGGTCGTGTTCATCATCTCGTTCGCCTTCTCGCTCGGCCCGGTCACCTGGACGGTGATCAACGAGATCTATCCCGGCGTCGTGCGCGGACGCGCGGTGGCGGTCGCGACCGCGGTCAACTGGGGCGCCGCCTTCCTGGTCAGCGAGTTCTTTCTCACGCTCGTCACGCGCATCGGCGACGCGCTGACCTTCTGGCTGTTCGCGCTGTTCTGCGCACTCGGCTTCGTCTGGGTCTATTTCCGGGTGCCGGAGACGCGGGGCCGGTCGCTGGAACAGATCGAACGATTCTGGGAGGCCGGACCGTGAGCGCGGCGCGCCGGCTGCGCGCGCCGCCTACGCCGCCGTCAGCTTCGCCGCCGCCGCCGCGTCGAGAAGCCACAGCGCGCGCGAATCGACCGGCCGGATCGCCTGCGCCGGCAGGACCTCGGGATCGCGAGGCCCCTGCAGCACGCGCGCCAGCACCTCGGCCTTGTCCGCGCCGGCGACGATGAAGGCGACCCGCCGCGCGGCGTTGATCGCCGGCGGCGTCAGCGTCAGCCGCCACATGCCGACCACCTCGACATAGGCGGCGACGACGGTGCGCTCGGTCTCCTCGAGCGCCGCGAGGCCGGGAAAGAGCGAGGCGGTGTGGCCGTTGTCGCCGAGACCGAGGAGCGCAAGGTCGAGCCGGCCGTCCGGGCCGAGGGCCCTGGCCAGTTCCTCGGCATAGGCGGCGGCCGCCGCCCGCGGCGGGTCCTCTCCGCGCATCCTGAGCACGTTCTCCGGCGGGATCGGGACATGGTCGAGGAGCGCGGCGCGCGCCATGCCGTAGTTCGAGCGCGGGTCGTCGGGCGGAACGCAGCGCTCGTCGCCGAAGGCGACGAGGATGCGGCCCCAGTCGAGGCCCGGCGCCGCCGCGAGGCGCGCATAGATCGGCTTGGGCGTGTTTCCCCCGGACAGGGCGATGGAAAACCGTCCTCGGCGCGCGATCGCCTCGGCAGCCTCCCGGGCGACGAAGTCCGCGGCGCCGGCGACGAACGCCCCGGCGTCGGGATAGACGATCGCGTCGGCGACCGAGCCGTCGGGGGCCGTGATGACGAGCGATGTCGGCATGGCGCGTTCCTCCTGCCTGCCTATCGGGAGCCGTCGGCGCCGGAGGGGACCGGATCTCGCCACGGTCCGTCCGCGCCCAGCAGCGCCTCGGCGGCCTCCGGACCCCACGTTCCCGGCTCGTATTCGATCACCGGCGGCGGGTTGGCGAGGATCGGCTCGACGACGCGCCATTGCGCGTCGACGATGTCCTCGCGGCTGAACAATTCGCCGTCGCCGCGCATCGCGTCGCCGAGCAACCGCTGATAGGGCGGCATGTCGGCGGCGGCCTGCTCGCGGAGCGCCAGTTCGACCGGCTCGCCGGTCATTTTCTCGCCGGGGCGCTTGACCTTGAGGCCGAGCGCGACGGAGACGTCCGGGCTCAGCCGGAAGCGCATATGGCCGACGGCCGGATCGGCTTCCGCGAAGACCGGTCGCGGCGGCGTCTGAAAGTCGACCAGCACCTCGGCGGCCGTCACCGGCAGGCATTTGCCGGCGCGAATGTAGATCGGCACGCCCGACCAGCGCCAGCTGTCGACGAAAAGCTTGACGGCGACGTAGGTCTCGACGCCGGAATCGGGCTTCACCCCGGGGACGGAGCGATAGCCGCGATACTGGCCGCGCACGATCGACCCGGCGTCGAGCGGGCGCACCGCCTTGAGCAGCGCAGCCTTCTGGTCGCGCGAGGCCTCGTGGTCTTCTCCGGTCGGCGGGTCCATCATCAGGTTGGCGAGCACCTGGAGCATGTGGTTCTGCACCACGTCGCGCAGCGCCCCGGTGGCGTCGTAGAACGCGCCGCGGTCCTGCACGCCGAACGACTCGGCCATGGTGATCTGGATCGAGCGCACGGACTGCCGGTTCCACAGCGGCTCGAAAATCGCATTGGCGAAGCGGGTATAGACGATATTCTGCACCGGCTCCTTGCCGAGGTAGTGGTCGATGCGGAAAATCGCCTCTTCGGGAAAGTGCGCGCTGAGGATGCGGTTCAGCGCCGCCGCCGACCCGCGATCGTGTCCGAACGGTTTTTCGACCACGAGCCGGGCGTTCTCGGCGAGGCCCGCCTTGGCGAGCGCGGAGACGACGACGCCGAACAGCGAGGGCGGGATCGCGAGATAGTGCAGCGGACGCTTCGCCCCGGCGAGCGCCTGCCCGAGCTGCGCGAAGGTGTTCGGGTCGTTGTAGTCGCCGTCGACGTATCGGAGCAGAGACAGGAGCCTGGCGAGCGCCGCCGGGTCGGCGCCGCCGTGCTCATTGAGGCTTTCCGTCGCGCGGGCCTTCAGTTGCTCGAGCCCCCACCCGGCCTTGGCGACCCCGACGATGGGCACGTCGACCCCCTCGTCGCGGACGAGCCCGAGCAGGGCGGGGAAGATCTGCTTCTTGGCGAGATCGCCGGTCGCGCCGAAGAAGACGATGGCGTCCGATTGCGGCTCGGTCATTCACGCCCCCTCCGGCTTCTCGTGGTGGCCGCCGAACTCGAAGCGCATCGCCGACATCAGCTTGTCGGCGTATTCGGCCGCGCCGCGCGATTCGAACCGGCCGAACAGGGCGGCGCTCAGCACCGGCGCCGGCACGCCCTCGTCGATCGCCGCCTGAAGCGTCCAGCGGCCCTCGCCCGAATCGGAGACGCGGCCGGCGAAATGGCCGAGCGACGGGTCGCCGCGCAAGGCCGACGCCGTCAGGTCGAGGAGCCACGAGCCGACGACGCTGCCCCGCCGCCACACCTCGGCCACGCGCGCCACGTCGATGTCGAACTTGTAGAGGTCCGGATGGCGCAGCGGCGTCGTCTCGGCGTCCGCTACCTGGTCCTTCATCCCGACGTTGGCGTGGCGCAGCACGTTGAACCCTTCGGCGTAGGCCGCCATCAGGCCGTATTCGATGCCGTTGTGGACCATCTTGACGAAGTGTCCGGCGCCGTTCGGGCCGCAGTGGAGATACCCCTGCTCCGCCTGATCGGGCTCGCCCGTCGCGCCCGGGGTTCGCGGCGCGGCGGCGACGCCGGGCGCGAGCGCGCGGAAGATCGGATCGAGACGGGTCACGATCGCCGTCTCCCCGCCGATCATGTGACAATAGCCGCGCTCCTTGCCCCAGACGCCGCCGGAAACCCCGACGTCGACGTAGTGCAGGCCCTTCCCCCCGAGCTCCGAGGCGCGGCGGATGTCGTCGTGATAATAGGAGTTGCCGCCGTCGATCACGGTGTCGCCGGGCTCGAGGAGCGGGACGAGACTGGCGAGCACCGGATCGACGACCGCCGCCGGAACCATGAGCCAGACGGCCCGCGGCTTTTCCAGCCCGGCCACGAGTTCCTTCAGGCTGGCCGCGCCGTGCGCGCCGCGCGAGGCGAGGTCCTTCACCGCATCCGCGTGCGCGTCGTAGACCACCAGTTCATGGCCCGCCTTCATCAGGCGTTCGACCATGTTCGCGCCCATGCGTCCCAATCCGATCATGCCGAGTTGCATCGTTCCGCTCCTGTAACTTCGCTGGGCCGAGCCCCGGCCACCGCCGGGCCCGCGTCAATGGTCCGCGTCGCGTCCGCGACGGTCTTTCGGGGGAAGAGCCGAATCGCTTCGCGCCCACCGCCATCCCGCCGGCATACCGGCGCCGCGCGTCGCCAGAATGAAGGTCGCCAGAATGAAGAAAGCGTTCCGAGTGTACGGCATCTCGGTCGAACCGAGAACAAGGGGGCGATCGTTTTCCACTTCACCCCCGATTTCCACCGGCCGTTGGATCGGCTCGGCTAGCGGTTATGACTCGACTCGGAAAGTCGTGCCAGCCGGGATTCGAAGTCGAGTACGGGAAAAATCACATGCGACAGCGCGATGTCATAGCCCTTCTCGGCGGCGCGCCGCCGGCGCCGCTCGGCCTGTCGCCGGCGTTCGCGCGACGGCCGGCGCGGATTGCCTAGCCCGCGAACAGGGCGGTGTAGGCGGCGGTCAGCTTCGTGGTCTGGCGCTCCCAAGAGAGTTCGCTCTCGATCCGGCGGCGGCCGATCTCGCCCGCTGTCGCCCGCAGCAGCGGGTCGGCGAGCAGCGCCAGGATCTTGTCGGCGAAATCGATCGGGTCGTTCGGCTTGGCGTAGAGCGACGCCTCTCCCGCCGACACGCGCCCCTCGTCGACGTCGAACTGGACGATCGGCTTCTTCATCGCCATGTACTCGAGAATCTTGTTCATGGTGGAGAGGTTGTTCATCGGATTGACGCGGTCCGGGTTGACGCAGACGTCGGCGGTCGACAGCACCGAGAACAATTCGTCGTCGGGCACGCGCCCGAGGAAAGTCACGCAATCGGAGAGGCCCATCGCGTCCGACTTTTCCTGCATCCGCTTTCGGCTCGGGCCGTCGCCGACCAGAACGAACTGGACGTCGTCGCGGCCGAGATCGAACACGATGCGCTGCGCCGAGGCGAGGAGGAGGTCGATGCCTTCCTGGTCGCCGATCACCCCGACGAACCCGACGAGAAAGGTCCGGCCGTTCTTCCACTTCGGATCGACCGGCATGATGCGGACACGGCGCAGGTCGGGCCCGCTGCGCACCACGAAGACCTTGTCGGGATGCTTGCCGCCGCGCTCGATCGCGATCTTGCGATAGCTCTCGTTGGTCGAGATGACGATGTCGGCGCTGGCGAAGGTCAGGCGCTCGAACAGCACGAGCAGCCTCCAGAAGAACCCGCGCTTGTTGAATTTCGCCTCGAACAGCTCCGGATTGATGTCGTGGTGATCGAACAGGTACTTCTTGCCCAGCAGCTTGAACGGCAGCGCGACGAGGAAGATCAGATCGGGCGGATTGCAGCCGTGAATGACGTCGAATCCGCGCTGGAAATAGGCGCGCCAGGCGAGGCGCATCTCGTGAAACAGCGCCGCGGCGTATTCGCTCAGATATCCGGCCGGCGAGTCGCCTTCGGCCGGAAGGTCGTGGCGATAGATATGAACCCCCTCGATCGTCTCCTCGTCCGCTTCGTAGCCCTTGCCCTTCGGGCAGATGACGGAGACCTGGGCGCCGGCGGCGACCAGCGCCAGAGATTCCTGCCACACCCGCCGGTCGAATGGGACGGGCAGGTTCTCGACGATGACGAGGATCTTCCGCCCGAGCAGCGCGGCGCCGTCACGGGCTTCGGGCGACAGCCCCTGTTGCGTCTTCAAACCCGCTTCCCCCCCTCGTGCGGCGGTGTCCGTCGCGGCGCCTCCGCGCGCGCGCGAACGAGGCTCGAGATTCGACGCCGCGACGGACAGGCCAGGCGTGTTCGGCTTCACCCACGGCCTCCCGGCGTTACAAAGCGTAAAAGTCGAGGACAGTGGCGCAATTGAGCGACAATCTGTCCGCGGAGCCGTTCGTGTCGACGACGAGATCGAAGGGACGGCTTTCCGCGGTCGCCTTGTCGATCAGGAGGTCGTTCAGGCGGGGCAGGTGTGTGTAGGCGTAGCCGAGATTCTGCCCCAACAGATGTTCCGGCCTGAGCGACGGGTCGAAAATCGACAGGGCATACCCCCCCTGAAGCAGCTTCCGGGCGAGATCGATGTTGGGGCTTTCGCGCAGGTCGTCGGTGTCCGACTTGAACGCGAGCCCCAGCATCAGCACGCTCGCGCCCTCCGGCAGCGCCTTGACCGCCCGGCTAAACAGGAAATGCTTGTGCGCGTCGTTCGACCGCATCAGCGAGTCGATGACATGGGTGTTTGCGCCGATATCGTTGGCGATGTATTGCAGCGCGCGCACGTCCTTGGGGAGGCAGGATCCGCCGAACGGCCCGCCCGGCCGGAGATAGTAGGGCGAGATGTTCAGTTTGGTGTCCGAGACGAAAATCTTGTGGACGACCTTGGCGTCGATGTCCAGCTTGACGCAAATGCGCCCGATTTCGTTCGCATAAGCCACTTTTAGGGCGTGGAAACTGTTGTCGACGAACTTGGTCAATTCCGCTTCGCGATACTTGACCGTGAACGTCTGGGCGGACAGGTTCCTGTTCAACGCCTCGACGCGCGCCGACGGAGCGCCGTCAGCGGTGCCGATGACGATCTTGGGCGGATTGAAGAAGTCCTTGACCGCGGAAGCCTCCCGCATGAACTCCGGATTGTAGACCACCTCGATCGCATCGCGCGCATCGCCGAGCGCGGAGGCGAAGATCGGCAGGATCAGGCCTTCGACCGTGCCGGGGCGGATCGTACTCCGGTAGACGACCGTAAATTTTTCCTTCCGGCCGGCCGCGCGCACGCCGTCGGCGAGTTGCCGCGTGACTTCGGCGATGTCGCGCATGTTGTGCGAGCCGTCGGCGGCGCTGGGGGTTCCCACGCACACGATCGCCATGTCGCAGTCCCGCGCCGGTTCGAGAGGATTGCTCGTGCATCGCAAGCGCCTGCTCGCCATGGCTTCGGCGAGCATCTGATCGAGGCCCGGCTCCCGAATCGGGGAGACGCCGGACATGATCTGGCGGATCTTGTGCTCGCTGACGTCGACGCCGACGATGTCGTGCCCCTCGCTCGCGAGGCAGATGGCTCCCGTCAGACCGACATATCCGAGACCGTAAACGGCTATTCTCATGATATCTCCTGTTTCAGCGGGACTCGCGGACCAGCGCGCGCGAAGCGGCACGAACTGGCCAGGAGCGTGTAAATGGGCTCACCTATTCTCGTTCGCCGGGCCATTCACATATTCGTGAGCCGGGGAGAGGCTCCGGCGCGCGGGCGTCCTGAGCGCGAAAAGCGGCTCAACCTCCCTCCCCGGCCAACCCCCTGCCGACGCAGACATACCGGAAGCCTAGCGCCCGCATTGTTTTAATCGGGTAAATATTGCGCAGGTCGATCACCACGGGCTTGCCGAGCGCCGCCTTGACCTTTTGCAGGTCGAGGGCGCGGAACTCGTCCCATTCGGTGATCACGACGGCCGCGTCCGCCCCGGCGAGGCATGCATAGGCATTGTCGGCGAACTCGACCCCCGAAAGCAGGGCGCGCGCGGCCTTCACCCCCTCGGGATCGTATGCGACAATGTGCGCGCCCGCGGCCTGCAATTCCGGAACGATCACGAGGCTCGGCGCGTCGCGCATGTCGTCGGTCTTCGGCTTGTAGGTCAGCCCGAGCACCGCGATCCGCTTGCCGGCGACCGAGCCCCCGCAGGCGCGCTCGATCTTGCGCGCCATCGCGATCTTGCGCTTCTCGTTGACGTCGACCAGCGTCTCGACCAGCCGGATCGGCGCCTTGGCCTCGATGGCGAGCTTGGTCAGCGCAAGCGTGTCCTTGGGAAAGCAGGAGCCGCCGAAGCCCGGCCCGGGATTGAGGAACTTGGCCCCGATGCGGTCGTCGAGGCCGATGCCGCGCGACACGTCGAGCACGTCGGCGTCCACCTGTTCGCACAGATCGGCGATCTCGTTGATGAAGGTCACCTTCATGGCGAGAAACACGTTGGCGGCGTACTTGATCATTTCCGCGCTGCGCCGGGTGGTGTAGAGGATCGGCCCGGCGTTCCGCTCGATCGGCCGATAGATTGCGTGCATCACGGAGCGCCCCCGGTCGTCCTCGACGCCGACGATCACCCGGTCGGGATGCTTGAAGTCCTCGATCGCCGCGCCTTCGCGCAGGAACTCCGGGTTCGAGACGACGGCGAACCTGTCCTTCGGCAGACGCGCGGCGAGGATTTTCTCCACCTCGTCGCCCGACCCGACCGGCACCGTCGACTTGATGACGACGACGGTGAAGCCCTCGATCACCTCGGCGATCGCGCGCGCCGCATCGTACACGTAGCGCATGTCGGCCGAGCCGACTTCCGCCAGCGACGGCGTCCCGACCGCGATGAACACCGCGTCGGCTCCCTCGACGGCGTCCTTCAGGCTGGTGGAGAAAGAGAGCCGTCCCGAGGCCTGGTTGGCGAGAAGCAGCTCGCCGAGGCCGGGCTCGTAAATCGGAACGGCGCCGAGACGAAGTTTGGCGATCTTCTCTTCTTCTTTGTCGACGCAGACCACCTCGTGTCCGAAATCGGCGAGGCAGGTTCCCGACACCAGTCCAACATAGCCTGCGCCGACCATCACGATACGCATTGTCAACACCTTGCGCCACGACAGAGCGCCGCAGTCATAGACGATTCCCCCGCTTTGCCAAGACGCGGGCCGCTCGCCGGCCAGGGGCGGATTGACGCGCTTTGCCCGCCCCGCTAAGCGGTCCGAGTCTTCCCTTCGCACCTGCAAAAGCTCCGCATGGCCGTTTACACTGAGGTTTCGGACGAGGCGCTGACCGAATTTCTCGCCCTCTACGACGTCGGCTCGGTCGTCTCGTTCAAGGGCATCGCGGAGGGCGTCGAGAACTCCAATTTTCTTCTGCGCACGACGAAGGGCCAATTCATCCTGACGTTGTACGAGAAGCGCGTCGCGGCGGCGGACCTGCCGTTCTTCGTCGGGTTGATGGAGCATCTGTCCCGGCGCGGCGTGACCTGCCCGCAGCCGGTGCGCAACCGGGCGGGCGAGGCGCTGGGAACGCTCGCGGGCCGTCCCGCCGCGATCGTCACCTTTCTCGACGGCCTGTGGATCCGCCGGCCCAATGTCCGGCACTGCGCCGGCGTCGGCGAGGCGATGGCGCGGATGCACCTGGCGGGCGCGGACTTTTCCCTGCGGCGGGAAAACGCGCTGTCGCTCGCCGGCTGGCCGCCGCTGTTCCACGCCGCCGAGGCGCAAGCCGATTCGGTGGCGCCGGGCTTGCGGGACGAGGCCGCGACCGAACTCGCCTTCCTCGCGGCGCGCTGGCCGAACCGCCTGCCGGGCGGCGTCATCCACGCCGACCTGTTCAACGACAACGTGTTCTTTCTCGCCGAAAGACTGTCCGGGCTGATCGACTTCTATTTCGCCTGCAACGACGCCTTCGCCTACGACCTCGCCATTTGTCTGAGCGCCTGGTGCTTCGAGCCGGACAATGCCTTCAACGTGTCGAAGGGCCAGGCGCTGATCTCGGCCTACGAGCGGGTGCGCCGGCTGGGCGACGACGAGGTCGCGGCGCTGCCGCTGCTCGCGCGCGGCGCCGCGCTGCGGTTCCTGCTGACGCGGCTGGTCGACTGGCTGAACGTGCCCGCCGGCGCCAAGGTCGCGCCGAAGAACCCGCTCGAATATCGCGACAAGCTGCGCTTCCACCAGCGCGTGCGCTCGGCCGCCGACTACGGCCTCGTCCGGTGACGGAACGGGTGGCGATCTGGACCGACGGCGCCTGCTCGGGCAACCCGGGCCCGGGCGGCTGGGGCGCGGTGCTGCGCTGGGGCGAGCACGAGAAGGAGCTGAAGGGCGGCGAACAGCTCACCACCAACAACCGCATGGAGCTGATGGCGGCGATCGCGGCGCTCGAGTCGCTCAAGCGTCCGTGCCCGGTGAGCCTGCACACCGATTCGCAGTATCTGCGCGGCGGCGTCACCGGCTGGCTCAAGGGCTGGAAGCGCAACGGCTGGCGCACGGCCGACAAGAAGCCGGTCAAGAACGAGGACCTCTGGCGCCGCCTCGACGACGCGGCCCAGCGCCACGACGTCGACTGGCTGTGGGTCAAGGGGCACGCCGGCGACGAACTCAACGAGCGCGCCGACCGGCTCGCGCGCGACGGCATGGCGCCGTTCCTGGGGCGGCGCCGGGGCTGACTCTCCCGGACTTGGTCCAGTGAACGTGGTCATGGTCCGCCGGCGCAAGACGGCCAGCGGTGACAATTGACTTGCAGGTCGCATGCGACCATCTTTTTCGCATGTCGACGATGATCCAGATCCGCAACGTTCCGGAAATCCTGCATCGAAAGCTCAAGGCGCGCGCCGCGATCGCCGGCAAGTCGTTGTCCGACTATCTCCTGACCGAGATCGCCGAGGCGGCCGAGCGGCCGACGATCAACGAGTTGCGCGCGCGCCTCGCCGAGCGCGCGCCGGTGTCGCCGACGCCTGAGCCCGCGCAAGCCGTGCGCGAGGAGCGCGACGGCCGGTGATCGTCGTCGACGCGTCCGCGCTCCTGGAGTTCCTCCTGCGCACGCCGGCCGCGTCGGCGGTCGAGGAGCGACTGTTCTCCGCCGGAGAAGCCCTGCACGCTCCCCATCTCGTCGATCTCGAGATCGCGCAGGTCCTGCGTCGCTACGTCCGTGGAGGACAGATGCCGGCAGGCCGCGGTCGCGAAGCGCTGGACGACCTCGGCGCGCTGCGTCTCGCACGCTGGCCGCATGACGCGCTCCTTCCCCGCGTTTGGGCGTTACGCGCCAATCTGACCGCTTATGACGCCGCCTATGTCGCGCTCGCCGAGGCGCTCGACGCGCCCCTCGTCACCCGCGACCGCCGCCTCGCCGCCGCTCCGGGTCTCCGAGCCCGCGTGGAAGTCTTGTGAAGGCGTCGGCTTCACCCCGGACGATCGTCGGCGCGACGCCCACCGTTTTCGGGGGCTTCTCGGTGACGCTCGCCCGGTCGATCTGAAGAGCTCGCGTTCGACAAGTCCTTGCCGGCCTCGCTGGTTTGTTCTATATTTGTTCTTACAAGGCAGCAACGAGGCCGCCCTTGTCCGAACTCCGTCGCTCTCCCACGGGCGCCCTCCGCCGCGCCCACGCCCCGAAAAGGCCGGGCGCCGGGGCGACCGCTGGTTCATCCCGGCGCCCACGCGCCGGCTCGGCGAAACGCTCCCGGTCGGCTTCGGCGCGATGGCGGGGGAGACCCTCGCGGCGATCGGCCCCGTGGCCGGGATCGCGCGCGAGTTCGACCGCCGTCACGGCTTCGAGCGGCGGCGCGTGCGGAAGTAACTGCCAACCCCGTCATTGCGAGGAGCGAAGCGACGAAGCAACCCATGCCGCCGCTTGCCTCCTGCGGAAAAAATCGCTCCGTCTTCTGCTCGCAACGAAGGGCGGCGGGACGATCAGAGGGCGCAACAGCAGCCCAGCGGCCCTGGATCGCTTCGCTTCGCTCGCGATGACGGCGCTGTTCGCTGCCGGCTTGGGAGTTACGTGCGGAACCAAAACGGGCCGCAAGGTCCTGAAAACTCTCGTTTCCGGAGCCGATGTGCCGGTCTCCTCCCCCTGGCGGTCCAGGGTCGCGAAGAGCGGACCCGGGACGCGAGCGCTGCGGACCGACCAAGCGCCTCGGCGACCGTCTTCCGCAAGGAAAGAGGCCGGGAGAGCGCGGAACCGGAAGTCGTCGCCGGTCTCTCCCTACGAGGGCGCCGTTGCCCGTCATCGCGAGGAGCCCGAAGGGCGACGTGGCGATCCAGAGCCGCATCCACGGACGCTGAGGAGCGGCGGTGCGCGTCAGGTCGCCATATTCGCCGTGCCCCCCCTGGATCGCCGCGTCGCTTCGCTCCTCGCGATGACGGGCAAGGGATCGTTTCGCTCGCCCCGGGAGTGACAGTCGCCCGGAAATTCCGTCGCAAACCCCTGAAAAGGCTGAAAACCGGCTCGGACGCAGCCCGTTCAGCCGAGCGGAAACCAGCAGGCGACGCGCCGCCCCTCGCCCGCCTCGGTCAGCGCCGGGGCGTCCTCGCCGCAGCGCGGCCGCGCCTGCGGGCAGCGCGGGGCGTAGGGGCAGCCCCGGCCGCTCGCGGGCGCGGGCGGGGCGGACAGCGGCGCGGCGGCTTTGGGCGCGCGGTCGAGCCGCGGCGTCGCGTCGACCAGTTCGCGGGTGTAGGGGTGCGCGGGCGACGCAAACAGCGCCGCCGTCGGCCCGGCCTCGACGATCTTTCCGCGGAACATCACCGCCGTGGTTTCGCAGATGTGGGCGACCACGGCGAGGTCGTGGCTGATCAGCAGGAAGGTGACGCCCGCGTCGCGCATCAGGTCGGTCATCAGGTTCAAGGCCTGCGCCTGCACCGACACGTCGAGCGCCGACACCGGCTCGTCGGCGATCACCAGCTTCGGCCGGGTGATCAGGGCGCGGGCGATGGCGATCCGCTGCCGCTGCCCGCCGGAAAACTCGTGCGGATAGTTCTGGGCGTCGCCGGGCCTCAGGCCCACCGCCTGAAGCTGGGCGGCGACGCGGGCGCGCCGCTCCGCCCGCGACACGCCCCCCTGCGCCGCCAGCGGCTCGGCGATGATCCGCTCCACCCGCATGCGCGGATCGAGCGAGCCAAAGGGGTCCTGGAAGATCATCTGCATGTGCGCCCGCTGGGCGCGCAGATCGCGGCGCCCGAGGTCGAACAGCGACCGCCCCTCGAGCCGGACCGCCCCCGCGTCGGGCCGGTCGAGGGCGAGCGCGATGCGGGCGAGCGTCGACTTGCCCGATCCCGATTCGCCGACGACGCCGAACGACCGTCCGGCGATCACCGCGAAGCTGACGCCGCTCAGCGCGGGCTTGAAGCCGTGCGCCGCGAACGGCCGCGGCCGCGGCAGCCGGTAGGCCTTGTGGACGTCGGCGACGTCGAGCAGCGGGGCCGCGCTCACGCCGCGTCCTCGAGTTCTGCCGCCCGGAAGCAGCGCGACACGTGGCCGGCGGCGAAGGCGATCGCCGGCGGGCGCGCGCTGCGGCAGACGTCGAGGGTCAGGGCGCAGCGGCCGGCGAACGGGCAGCCGGGGCCGACGTCGCGGTGGTGGGGCGGCGAGCCGGGGATCGTCTTCAGCCGCGCGCCGCGCGGCGCGCCGGGTTCGGGCCGCGCCTCGAGCAGCGCCCGCGTATAGGGGTTGCGCGAGCGGCGCAGCACGACGTCGGTCGGCCCGCTCTCGAGGATCAGCCCGCCGTACATGACGGCGACGCGGTCGCAATGGCCGGCCACCACCGCGAGATCGTGGCTGACGAGGATCAGCGCCATCCCCGATTCGGCGCGCAGACCGTCGAGCAGCGCCAGAATGCGCGCCTGGACGGTGACGTCGAGCGCAGTGGTCGGTTCGTCGGCGATGACGAGGCGCGGAGAGCAGCCGATCGCCATGGCGATCATCGCCCGCTGCCGCTCGCCGCCCGAGAGCTCGAACGGATAGGCCCGCGCCGCCCGCTCCGGATCGGCGAGGCGGACGTGCGCGAGCAGCCGCGCCGCTTCCGCCCCCGCCGCCCTGCGGCTCATGCCGCGATGCAGGACGAGCGGCTCGGCGACCTGCGCGCCGACCCGGACGAGCGGGTTCAGCGCCGTCATCGGCTCCTGAAAGATCATCGCGATCCGATCGCCGCGGATCCGCCGCATCGCGTCTTCGTCGAGGCCGACGAGCTCGCGGCCTTCGAAGCGGATCGAGCCGCCGACCCGCGCCAGCGGCGGCTGAAGCCCCATCAGCGCCAGCGCGGTCATCGTCTTGCCGGAGCCCGATTCGCCGACCACGCCGAGGCTCTCGCCCGCGCGCAGGCGGAAGGTCGCGCCGTCGACGAGGCGGACCGCGCGGTCCGCCGCCGGCAGGTCGACAGTCAGGTCCTCGACCGCGAGCAGCGTCACGACCGGCGCGCCCTGAGCTTCGGGTCGAGGGCGTCGCGCAGGCCGTCGCCGAGCAGGTTGAGGCCGAGCACGCTGAGCGCGATCGCCGCGCCCGGATAGATCGCCAGGCGCGGCGCGTTGTAGAGCACGGTCTGCGCGTCCGACAGCATCCGGCCCCACGACGGCTGCGGCGGCTGCGCGCCGAGCCCGAGATAAGAGAGCGCCGCCTCGGCGAGGATCGCGATCGCGAACTGGATCGTCGCCTGGACGATCAGGGCGGGCGCGATGTTGGGCAGCACGTGGTCGAAGGCGATCGCCACAGGCCCGCGCCCCGACGCGCGCGCGGCGAGCGCGTACTCGCGCGCGAGCGCCGAATTGGCGGTGGCGCGGGTGAGTTTGGCGATGATCGGCACGTTGGCGACGCCGATCGCGACGATCGCGTTGACCACGCCGGGGCCGAAGGCCGAGGTCAGCATGATCGCCGACAAGAGCGCCGGAAAGGCGAACACGAAGTCGCAGGCCTTCATGATCGCGTCCTCGGCGACGCCCTTCCGGAACGCGGCGAACAGCCCGAGCGCGACGCCGAACAGGAGCCCGATCCCGACCGCCACGACCCCGACCAGGATCGAGACGCGCGACCCGGCGAGAATCTGCGAGGCCACGTCGCGGCCGAGGGCGTCGGCGCCGAACCAGTGCGCGAGCGACGGCGGCGCGAGCTTGTGGGGAATGTCGATCGCCGCGGGCGGGTACGGCGTCCAGACGAGGGAAACCGCCGCCATCAGCAGCAGGGCGCCGGTCAGGACCGCCCCGAGCCACAGACTGAAGTTCCCGCGCAACAGGACCCTCATGCGGCGCGCTGCCTCAGCCGCGGGTCGATCGCCGCGCAGGCGACGTCGACGAGGAAGTTGAGCCCGATCACCAGAACCGCGATCAGCATCACGCCGTCCTCCACCACCAGCGTGTCGCGGTTCGAGATCGACTGCAGCATCAGGCGGCCGAGGCCCGGCAGGACGAACACGTTCTCGACCACGATCGCGCCGGCGATCAGGTTGGCGAACTGCAGGCCCATGATCGTCAGCACCGGAACGAGCGCGTTCGGGAGGGCGTGGCGCCAGAGCGCAGCGCGGCGGGACAAGCCCTTGGCGCGCGCGGTGCGCATGTAGTCCTCGTTCAGGGCCTCGAGCAGCGCCGACCGCGTGACGCGGGTGAGAATCGCCGCCTGCGCCACGCCGAGCGCGATCGCCGGCAGGATCAGGGCGGCGACCGCCCGGGCGGGATCGCCCCAGCCGGGGAAGCCGCCGGCGGGAACCAGGCGCAGCGTGACCGCGAACACGATCACCATCAGGATCGCGAGCCAGAAATTCGGCACCGCGAGGCCGATCTGGGTCAGGCCCATGACCGCCGCGTCGCCCGCGCGCCCGCGCCGGTCGGCGGCGTAGACTCCGGCGGCGAGCGCGATCGCCGCCGCCAGCGCCATCGCCATGGCGGCGAGCGGAAGACTGACGAGCAGGCTCGCCCCGATCAGGGGCGCGATCGCCGAGCCGTAGGCGGCCGAGACGCCGAGATCGCCGCGCGCCAGTCCGGCGATCCACCGCGCGTAGCGGACCGACAGCGGGAGGTCGAGGCCGAGCTTGTGCGACAGCGCCGCGACCGCCTCCGGCGTCGCGGTCGGCCCGAGCATCGTCTCGGCCGCGTCGCCCGGCAGGATTTCCATCACGGCGAACACCACCAGCGACGCGACGACCAGAGTCGCCGCGAGCACCGCCAACCGCTGCAGGAGAAAAAGCGCCATCGGTCGCGAGGCTAGTGCGGAACGCGAAGCCGGCGCAAGGCGCTACGGCGTCTTGGCGGCGAGGGCGGAGGCGAGGCGCAGCGAGATCTCCTGCGACAGCGCGCGGGCGAGGCGGATCTCCGCGTCGCGCGCCGCGCGCAGGTCGGCGTAACGCTGAG
This sequence comes from Roseiarcus fermentans, assembly GCF_003315135.1. Classification (GTDB taxonomy): domain Bacteria; phylum Pseudomonadota; class Alphaproteobacteria; order Rhizobiales; family Beijerinckiaceae; genus Roseiarcus; species Roseiarcus fermentans. The sequence goes on along the minus strand of NZ_QNRK01000007.1, from coordinate 42,092 downwards.
TCGTGCGGTCGTAGGCCGCCGCGGCGCTGGCCGCGCCCTTCACCACCTCCGCGCCGCCGTCGACCTTGGTCAGCGAATAGGTCGCGTCCCCCGTCATCGTGGCGGATGTGGCGACATTGATCTCGGAATTGACCGTCGGCGTTTGCGTGCCGGTGGAAACGGCCACCGTCAGGCGATATTTCGGCGTCGCCGCCGTCTGGCCCGTGCCGTTGAGGTCGGCGATCAGGTCCTCGCCGAGATAATGGCCGATGCGGGCGGGAATCGGCGCGACCTCGATCGCGCGCAGGTCCTCGACCAGCCCGGGATGCGCCGATTCGCCGTAGAGCGGCTGGAAACAGCCGGCCAGCCCCGACGCGAGCGCGAGCGCGGCGAGCGACGACGCAACCCTAGACCACGACATTGACGATCCTGTTCGGAACGATAATCACCTTGCGGACGGGCTTGTTATCCATCGCGCGGGCGACCGCGTCGAGAGCGAGGGCGGAACTTTCGATCGCCGGATTGCCGGCCTCGCGCGGAAGCGTCAGTTCGCCGCGCTTCTTGCCGTTGACCTGGACGACATAGGTCACGCTGTCGGAGACGATCAGCCCGCGATCGGCTTCGGGCCACGGCGAGCCGGACACGAAGCCGTCATGGCCGAGAACCTCCCAGCACTCCTCGGCCAGGTGCGGCATCATCGGCGCAAAACAATGGACCAGAATGTCGCCGGCTTCGGCGAAGGCATAAGCCAGATCGTCGGCGACCGGCGCGGCGTCGATCGCGCCGACGGCGGAGGACAGCGCATTGGCGAATTCGTAGATCTGGGCGATGCAGACGTTGAAGCGCAGCTTCTCGATTTCGTCCTCGATCCGGGCCAGCGCCGCGTGGGCGACCTGCCGGATGCGCTTCGCCTCCTCGCCGAACGCCTGCGGACGGGCCGGGCGCTCGGGCCCGACGACGCGCTCGATCTCGCACACGAGCCGCCACAGCCGCTGCGTCTGCTTGTAGGCGCCCTGAACGCCGGCCTCGGTCCAGATCACGTCGCGCTCGGGGGGCGAATCGGACAGCATGAACCAGCGCGCGGTGTCCGCGCCGTAGGTCTCGATGATCTCGTCCGGGTCGACGGTGTTGTGCTTCGACTTCGACATCTTCTCGACCGGGCCGATCTCGACCGGCTCGCCGGTGTCGATCATGATCGCGCGCCGCGCGCCGCCCTCAGCGTCGATCTGGACCTCATTCGGCGCCACCCACTGCCCGCAGCCGTCGCGGTAGGTCTCGTGCACCACCATCCCCTGAGTGAAGAGACCGGCGAACGGCTCGTCGATCCCGACGTGACCGCACTTGCGCATCGCGCGGGTGAAGAAGCGCGAGTAGAGCAGATGCAGGATCGCGTGTTCGATGCCGCCGATGTACTGATCGACCGGCAGCCAGTGGTTCGCCACCGCCGGGTCGGTCGGAGCGGTCTCGTTGGTCGGATCGGTGAAGCGGACGAAATACCAGGACGAGTCGACGAAGGTGTCCATCGTGTCGGTCTCGCGCCGCGCCGGTTTGCCGCAGCGCGGACAGGCGACGTGCTTCCAGGTCGGATGGCGGTCGAGCGGGTTGCCGGGCTGATCGAAGGTCACGTCCTCTGGCAGCCGCACCGGCAGGTCCGTCTCGGGAACGGGCACGACGCCGCAGTCCTCGCAATGGATCACCGGGATCGGGCAACCCCAATAGCGCTGGCGCGAGATTCCCCAGTCGCGCAGTTTGAAGTTCACCTGGCGCCGGGCCTGCGGCGCGTTGCCGATCGTGACCGCCTCGAGCCGGCGCGCGACCTCCTCCTTGGCCGCCTCGATCGTCATGCCGTCGAGGAAGCGCGAGTTGATCATCACGCCGTCGCCGTCGTAGGCGACCGTGTTGACGGTGAAGGTCGCCGGATCGACGTCCGGCGGACAGACGACCGGCGTCGCGCCGAGACCGTAGACGTTGACGAAGTCGAGGTCGCGCTGGTCGTGCGCCGGGCAGCCGAAGATGGCGCCGGTGCCGTAGTCCATCAGGATGAAGTTGGCGACATAGACGGGCAAGCGCCACTCGGGATCGAAGGGATGGAAGACCCTCAGGCCGATGTCGTAACCCTTCTTCTCCGCGGTCTCGATCGCCGCGACCGAGGTTCCGACTCTTCGGCACTCCTCGATGAAGGCCTGAAGCTTCGGATCGTGGCGCGCGGCTGCGGCCGCCAGCGGGTGATCTGGGGCGATCGCCATGAACTTCGCCCCGAACAGGGTGTCGGGGCGGGTGGTGTAGATCTCGAGCTCGTTCGTTCCCGGCTCGCCCTCGAGCGCGCCGACCGACGCCGGATCGATGACGAACCGGACCATCAGCCCCTCGGAGCGGCCGATCCAGTTGCGCTGCATCAGGCGCACCTTTTCCGGCCAGCGCTCGAGCCGGTCGAGGCTGGACAGCAGGTCCTCGGAAAAATCGGTGATCCTGAGGAACCACTGCGTCAGTTCGCGCTGCTCGACCACCGCGCCCGAGCGCCAGCCGCGTCCGTCAATCACCTGCTCGTTGGCGAGCACGGTGTGGTCGACCGGGTCCCAGTTGACCTTCGACTTCTTGCGCGCGACGAGCCCCGCCGCGAGGAAGTCGAGGAACAGCTTCTGCTGGTGGCGGTAGTAGCTCGGATCGCAGGTGGCGATCTCGCGCGACCAGTCGAGCGACAGGCCCATCGACTGCAATTGCGCCCGCATCGAATCGATGTTGGCGTAGGTCCAGGCCGCCGGATGGGTGTTGTTCTTCATGGCGGCGTTTTCCGCCGGCATGCCGAAGGCGTCCCAGCCCATCGGATGCAGGACGTTGAAGCCGCGGGCGCGTCGGAACCGCGCCACCACGTCCCCCATCGCGTAATTGCGCACGTGCCCCATATGGATGCGGCCGGACGGATAAGGGAACATTTCCAGGACGTAGTACTTCGGCCGCGGATCGGCGTTCAGCGTCCTGAAGACGCCCGCCTCGGACCAGGCCTTGCGCCATTTCGCTTCCGCTTCGCGCATGTTGTAGCGTTCAGGGCGCATCGCCGGGTGGTCTCGCATGAAGAAGGCCGCGGGTCTGGAATTCGCGGCGGACAAATCATGATTTGACAGGAGGGTCAATTGACGCAGGCGCCGCGGGCCCTCCCGATCGGCGGCGGAAGGCGAAACCGCTCGACTGCGCCGCGCAAACATGACAGGTCTGCGACGTTGCGCACGAAGGAGTCGACCTTGTCCGTCAACGCCCGAGATCCGGTCCTGCACCCCACCCCGATCCTCAGCCTGCGGCCGACGCAGATGACGGTCGGGATGGAGGAGGTGCGCCGCAAGCGCGACGCCTGGAAGACGAACACATCGACCGATCTGGCGAAGTTCCTCGGCCAGCACATGGTTCCGACCGTCATCGGACCGGGGGGCCGGCGCTATCTCATCGACCACCATCATCTCGCCCTCGCCTTGCACGAGGAGGGGGTCGAGAGCGTGTTCGTCACTCTGGTCGCCGATCTCGGACGCCTGCCGGACGACCTCTTCTGGAACATGATGAGCTTCCAGGGCTGGACGCACCCCTATGACGCCAAGGGGGTCAGGCGTCCCTTCGCCGATCTGCCCAAGACCGTGGCCGGGATGGAGGACGACCCTTATCGTTCGCTCGCTGGCGCATTGCGCAACAGCGGCGGATTCGCCAAGGACTCGGCGCCGTTCGCCGAATTCCTCTGGGCCGATTACCTGCGGGCGCGGATCAAGGCCAAGACCATCAAGACGGACTTCGAGGCCTCCGTCGCCGAGGCGCAGGCGCTCGCGAGGCTCGGCGAGGCCGACTACCTGCCCGGCTGGTGCGGCCCGCATGCCTATGCGCCCGCCGCCGCCGTGAAAGCCGCGGGCAAGACCGGCAAGACCGGCACGGGCAAGACCCCGAAATCCGCCTGATTCCCGCCCGTGCAGGCTGGTCGACGTCTATCGAAGGGCTGTCGCTGACGCGGGCCCCGCCCCTCGACTTCGGCGGCCCGTCAGACCGACGTCAGCAGGGCGCGCGCCTCTTCGTAGACGCGCCGGTCGCCAGCGGCGACGATCCGCCCCCCCTTCGAGGCCTCGTCACCCTCCCAGGTCGTCATGATTCCGCCCGCGCCCTCGACGATCGGCACCAGCGCCACGACGTCATGCGGCTTCAGGTTGGTTTCGATGACGACGTCGATGAAACCGGCGGCGAGCGCGCAATAGCCGTAGCAGTCGCCGCCATAGCGGGAGAGCCGCGCTTGCGCCTCGACCCGATGGAAGGCCGCGCGGTCGGCCGGGTCGCGGATCAGCGCCGGATGGGTGGTCGAGAGGGTGGCCTCGGCGATCGAGGCGCAGGGGCGGGTCCGCAACGCGCGGGTCGTCCAGTCGGACGGCGGCGCATCGCCGCGGCTGACGGCGAGGGTGCGCAGGCGGGCGCGCTTGCCGTCGCCGGTGAAGCGCTCGCGGGTGAAGGGTTGCGCCATCATGCCGTAGACCGGCCGGCCGTTGTGCATGAGCCCGATCAGGGTCCCCCAGGTCGGCATGCCGGAGATGAAGCTCTTGGTGCCGTCGATCGGGTCGAGCACCCAAACGTATTCGGCGTCCGGGCGGTCGACGCCGTATTCCTCGCCGATGACGCCGTGCGCCGGAAAGGTCTGGCCGATCAGGCGCCGCATCGCCGCCTCGGCGCCGCGATCGGCTTCCGTCACCGGATCGAAGACGCCGCCGCGGGATTTGTCTTCCGCCCCGATCGCGCTGCGAAAAAACGGCAGAATCACGTCGCCGGAAACCTGCGCCAGGCGCTCGACGAAGCTGGCGAAATCCACCGCGGTCATGATCCGCCCCGGACGCAGCGGCCAGAGGCATGCTGTTTGCGCATGTCTGATATCCCCTCTTAAATGAGCTCAACCGCCCATAACCACCAATCAGGCGAGTAACGCTCTGAATTTGAGCGCATTCTTCGCGAATCGACGACCAGGTCCGCTCTGACCGGCCGGTTCGCCGGGAACGCCTTCCACAGCGCCCCGCGTAAAGGAGGAAGAAAACACTTGCAAGAGCGGTCTGAGCCGCCGATATTGTTGCGGTGCGGCATGATCTGCCGCATATGCCCTCCTTGGGCGTTTCCTCCCTAGACTGAAGGCCGCCGTGGCAACATGGCGGCCTCCTTTTTTGTGCAGCCCCCCGCCGGGACGGCTGAGGAGCCCCCTCCGACCGCTGGTTTTGTGCGCCGCGGCGCGATCATTCGGCCGCGAGGCGCGCGGATCGGGCGCCGCTGAACTCGCTGTCGAGCGCCCGGGCGGCCGCGAAAAGGTCGTGGGACAGCCGGCTCCAGCGTTCGTTCCTAACGATTCTCCGCTCATCCATGTAGATCGCCCGGGCGATCTCGATCTGCACGGCGTGGACTCCCTCGGCGGGAGCGCCGAAATGCTCGGTGATGTAGCCGCCTGCGAAGGGTTTGTTGCGCCGGACCCTGTAGCCCGAGTCGCGCAGGCTCGTCTCCAGCGTCTCGATCACGATCGAAGCGGCGCTCGCGCCGAACCTGTCGCCGAGCACGATGTCCCAGCCGCCGACGTCGGCGGCGTTGCTCGGCATGGAATGGCAATCGATCAGCAGCGCCCGCCCGAACCGCTTGCGGGCGCGGGCGACGAGCGCCTCGAGCCGCGCATGGTACGGGCGGTAGAGAACCTCGATCCGCGCCAGCCCGACGCCGACCGGCAGCGGCTGCTTGTAGATCGGCTGGGCGTCGCCGACGACGCGCGGGATGGTGCCGAGGCCGACGGCGACCCTGAGTGAGCGGGTGTTGGCGTAATCGGGCACCGGCCCGTCGAACACTTTCGGGTCCAGTTCGTAAGGTTCGCGGTTGACGTCGAGGTAGGCGCGCGGAAACACCGCCCGCAGCATCGGCGCCCCGAGCGCCACGCAGGGCAAGAACAGCTCGTCGACGAAGGAATCCTCCGACCTTCGCAGGGTCAGGGGATCGAGGCGCGAGGCCTCGAGGAAACGGTCGGGATAGCGCTGGCCCGAGTGCGGCGAGCTGAAGACGAGCGGCGAGGTCAGACGTTCCGGTTCGATCGTCTCCGCGGGAGGATCGAATTCAGCCAGTTCAGCCCTCTCCAGGTCGTTCATCGGTGCTCCGTGGCGAAGGACGCGCTTGCTCTTGGCGCGCGCATCCCTTTTAACATATTTGCGAGCCACCGGCGGAGGCGCCAGAAACCCTCGCCCCTTTTCAAGGAATTTTTACCCGGGGCGCCGCAAGGTGCAAGCCGAAGCAGGGGACCCATATGCAAACGCCGGTCGAGATTTCCGCCAAGATTCTGCTGGCCGAGGACGACAATGACATGCGTCGCTTCCTCGTCAAGGCGCTGCAGAACGCCGGTTATGCGGTCGCATCGTTCGACAACGGCATGTCCGCCTACAACAGACTGCGCGAGGAGCCGTTCGAGCTCTTGCTCACCGACATCGTCATGCCGGAGATGGACGGGATCGAGCTCGCGCGGCGCGCGACCGAACTCGACCCTGAGATCAAGGTCATGTTCATCACCGGCTTCGCCGCGGTGGCGCTCAACCCGGACAACAACGCCCCGAAGGACGCGCGAATCCTGTCGAAGCCGTTCCACCTGCGCGAACTGGTCTCCGAGGTCGAGCGGCTTCTGCGGGCGGCGTAACGGCGCGCCGCAAGAGCGATGCGCCTTGCGCAAAGGATCGCGATCGCGATCGCTCTCGCCGCCGCGGCTGTTCCGGCGGCGGCGGACTCCTCCCGGCTGGACGCCATCGTCGCCGCCAGCGTGATCCGGGTCGGCACGACCGGCGACTACAAGCCCTACACGTTTCTCGACAAGGCGGGCGACCGCTCCGGCTTCGACGTCGAGATGGCGCGCGCGCTCGGCGAGGCGCTCGGCGTCCAGGTCGCCTTCGTTCCCACCACTTGGCCGAACCTCGCCCACGACCTTCAGAGCGGCGCCTTCGACATCGCGATGGGCGGCGTTTCGATCACCCCCGAGCGGCAGGCGATCGGCGTCTTCTCCGACCCCTATCTTCGTGACGGCAAGACCCCGATCGCCCGATGCGCCGACCGGTCGAAATATCAGACGCTGTCCGACATCGACCGACCGGGCGTGCGGGTGATCGTCAATCCCGGCGGGACCAACGAGCGCTTCGACCGGGCCCGACTTCATCAGGCCGAGATCGTGGTCCAGCCCGACAACGCCTCGATCTTCGACACGCTCGCCGCCGGCGGCGCCGACGTGATGATCACCGACGCGTCGGAAACCCGGCTCCAGCAGACGCTGCATCCGGGGACGCTGTGCGCCATCCACCCCGAGACGCCGTTCGAGGTTGCGCAAAAAGCTTATTGGATGCCGCCCGATCCAGCGCTCGAGGCCGCCGTCGACCGCTGGTTGCGCAAGATGAAGGACACAGGAGCGCTCGAGGCGCTCGAGACGAAGTGGCTCCCCTGACGCGTCCGCGGCCCGCGCGCAAACCCTCACGCGCGCCGATGCGTTCTGACTTTGCCACGCTTGGCCCCGCCCGCGTCTTCCACCTCTCCGGTCGGATACGCCTCGCCGCGGGGCGCAAGGGCGGCGCATACGGGCCGGGCGCCGGCGCCGCCCGGTCACCGCCTGGCCTTGTCCGGGGTGGACGCTCGCTCAGTAGCGGTAGGGCACGCGTACCGAGCAGCGGCCATAGTTCGGAAAACAGTAGATCGGATAGGCGGCGACGGACCCGAGGTCGGCGACGCCGCCCACCACGCCGTTGGCCGCGTCGGCCAACACGTTGTTTCCGCGCGCCCGTCTATGCTCGTCGCGATAGCCGAGGTGACGGACGTGGACGCGCGGGCGCTGATGGATGGCGGTCGTCGCGCTTTCGCTCGACGACGGACTGCCTTCCACCCAGCCCGGCGTGGGCGCCGGTTCGCTGAGCGATGGCGTGGACGCGCCGGCCGGCGGCGCGGAATCCGCATAGGCGGCCTGAAGCGGACATAAGGCGAGGGCGGCGACGCCGAATGCGATGGCCGAGATGCCTCTGCAAGACATGGCGATCTCCCTTTCGTTCGATGATGGTCCCGGCGCGGCGCTCGAAGCGGGCGCGCCTTGTGCGAGCAACCCGCGAATCGATCGGAGGTTCCTTCCTTCTGCCGAGAACTCGGCGGGCGCCTCGGGAAAGGAGCGAGGCGGCAGGCGCGGGGCGCGCTGGAAGCGTGCGCCCGCCGCCGCGCAGGCACGGTCGACGCCCCCGGTTGCGCACGCGCCGTTCGCAAGCGAACGGCGTCAGTGGTTCATAGGAACGTGCGAATGGCCGCCCATGCCGCCGATGTGGCCGCCGGCGTGGGCGACGGCGAATCCGTGCGGCATGCCATGCGGACGGCCGCCGCCCTGCATTCCCGCCCAGTGCGCGCCGCCCGGATGAGGGCCGCCCGGATGAGGGCCGCCATGCCATCCGCCGCGCCAGCCGCCCATGGCGGCGTAATGGCCGTGATCGCGCCAGCCGCCCTCATTGACGCGGTAGCGATAGGCATAGGGAACGGAGTAGCCATAGGAATAGCTGTAGGTCGGGCCGGAATAGACATAACTCGGTCCGGAATAGACGCCGCACCAGGACGGGATGGCGTAGGGATCGTAGTGCCGGTACCACCAGCAGCCGTGGTGATGATGATAGCCATACCCGCCAGCGTAGTAGCCGCCCGCGGCGTAGGGATAGGGCGCGTAGCCGCCGACCGTCCCGACATAGGCGTAGCCGGTCCGCCAGCCGTAGCGGCGCCCGTAGGCGTAGCCGCCACGCCAGCCATAGTGGCCGTGGGCGTAATTGCCGTGAAAGCCCACCGCGCGCGCCATGTGAATCCCGCCGCGGTGCGCCATATGCATCGCCCCGCCGTGGGCCATGTGCATTCCCCCGCCGTGGGCCGGGTGTCCGCCGTGCGGATGAGTCGCCGCTTGCGCGGGCGCCCCCACCGAACTGGCCAAAACTGCGTAAGCAGCTATTCCCAAAAAGCGAAAAGAACTCATGGACAAGGCCGTCTCCCGCCGCTATGGCGCCGCCCCTCGGCGGCGTCGAAAATCAACCCAGATGCCTGTCAACGTTCTGGAAGGCTCTGCGTTCCCAATCGCGACAAAGAGCGATCAACGGGCTCTTGACGCGATCGGGCGCCGGCCTTATCTGAGGCCCGTTAGCACTCAGTCCTTGTGAGTGCTAACTGCATTTTGCGCCCAGAAAATGGGCGTTTTCGCGAGAGGAAAGCGAACTCATGAAATTCCGTCCCCTGCATGACCGCGTCGTCGTCCGTCGCCTCGACAGCGAGGAAAAGACGAAGGGCGGCATCATCATTCCGGACTCCGCCAAGGAGAAGCCGCAAGAGGGCGAAATCATCGCCGTCGGCCCCGGCGCCCGCGACGAGAGCGGCAAGCTGGTCGCCCTCGACGTCAAGGCCGGCGACAAGGTGCTGTTCGGCAAATGGAGCGGCACCGAAGTCAAGATCGACGGCCAGGAGCTCCTGATCATGAAGGAGTCCGACATCATGGGCGTGATCGCGTGACGCTCTGGCGAATGGGGAGCAGCGAGTAGCGAATAGACTTCGCAGTCTCGCCGTTCCTCCGCCCATTCGCCACTCGCCGTTCGCTCTTCAATCAAACCGAAATCCAGGGAAAATCATTCGATGGCTGCCAAAGACGTACGCTTTTCCTCCGACGCCCGCGAGCGCATGCTGCGCGGCGTCGACATTCTCGCCAACGCCGTCAAGGTGACGCTGGGCCCCAAGGGCCGCAACGTCGTGCTCGACAAGTCGTTCGGCGCGCCGCGGATCACCAAGGACGGCGTCACCGTCGCCAAGGAGATCGAGCTCGAGGACAAGTTCGAGAACATGGGCGCGCAGATGGTGCGCGAGGTCGCCTCGAAGACCAATGACACCGCCGGCGACGGCACCACGACGGCGACCGTGCTCGCCCAGGCGATCGTGCGCGAAGGCGCGAAGGCGGTCGCGGCCGGCATGAACCCGATGGACCTGAAGCGCGGCGTCGATCTCGCGGTCGCGGAAGCGGTCAAGGACATCGCCAAGCGCGCGAAGAAAATCAAGGACTCGGCGGAAGTCGCGCAGGTCGGCACCATTTCGGCCAACGGCGACAAGTCGATCGGCCAGATGATCGCCGACGCGATGCAGAAGGTCGGCAACGAGGGCGTCATCACGGTCGAGGAGGCCAAGAGCCTCGAGACCGAGCTCGACGTGGTCGAGGGCATGCAGTTCGACCGCGGCTACCTGTCGCCGTACTTCATCACCAACGCCGAGAAGATGATCGCGGAGCTCGAGGACGCCCTGATCCTCATCCATGAGAAGAAGCTGTCGTCGCTCCAGCCGATGCTGCCGGTGCTCGAGGCGGTCGTGCAGACCGGCAAGCCGCTCGTCATCATCGCCGAGGACATCGAGGGCGAGGCGCTCGCCACCCTCGTGGTCAACAAGCTGCGCGGCGGCCTGAAGGTCGCGGCGGTCAAGGCGCCGGGCTTCGGCGACCGCCGCAAGGCGATGCTCGAGGACATCGCCATTCTCACCGGCGGCACCATGATCGCCGAGGACCTCGGCATCAAGCTCGAGAACGTCACGCTGCAGATGCTCGGCAAGGCCAAGCGCATCCGCATCGAGAAGGAAAACACCACGATCATCAACGGCGCCGGGGCCAAGAAGGACATCGAGGCGCGGGTCGGGCAGATCAAGGCGCAGATCGAGGACACCACCTCGGACTACGACCGTGAGAAGCTGCAGGAGCGTCTGGCCAAGCTCGCCGGCGGCGTCGCGGTGATCCGTGTCGGCGGCGCGACCGAGGTCGAGGTCAAGGAGAAGAAGGACCGCGTCGACGACGCCCTCAACGCCACCCGCGCGGCGGTCGAGGAAGGCATCGTCCCGGGCGGCGGCGTCGCGCTGCTGCGCGCCAAGCTCGCGGTCGCCAAGCTCAAGAGCGACAATCCCGACGAAGAGGCCGGCATCAAGATCGTGCTGCGCGCGCTCGAGGCGCCGATCCGCCAGATCGTCGAGAACTCGGGCGTCGAGGGCTCGATCGTGGTCGGCAAGATCACCGAGAACAAGTCGGAGACCTTCGGCTTCGACGCCCAGACCGAGAAGTACGTCGACATGATCGAAGCCGGCATCGTCGATCCGGCCAAGGTCGTGCGCACGGCGCTCCAGGACGCGGCCTCGGTCGCCGGCCTCTTGATCACCACCGAGGCGATGGTCGCCGAAGTGCCGAAGGACAAGCCGGCGATGCCGATGGGCGGCGGCGGCGGCATGGGCGGCATGGGCGGCATGGACTTCTGAGTCCAACGCCTCTCGCCAACGAGAATGGAAAGGGCGGCTTCGGCCGCCCTTTTTGTTGGGCGCGATGTTCGAGGCGGGCCGCCTTCGGCGAACTGCTCCCGAACGAGGGCGCCGCCGGTCCGCGCACACCGTCATCCTCGCCAAGACGATCAAAGCGTTACGACCTCCTTCGCGCGCCTCGCCGTTCGCGGACGTGGCAAGAGCGCTTGCCTTCATCTGCGCCGGCAGGTCTGGCGCCGGCGCCATGTTTTCAGACGTTTGGGCGCCAAAAGCTGTCACAAAGTCACTCCCAACCCCGTCATTGCGAGGAGCAAAGCGAGGAAGCAATCCACGGCGCTGTTTGCGTGCATTTTGCAAGGATTGCTCCGTCTTCTGCTCGCAACGAAGCCCGAAGGACGGCCTGGCGGTCCACGAGCTGCAACAGTAGCCCAGCGGCCCCTGGATCGCCGCGCTTCGCTCGCGATGACGGCGTTCTTCGGCGTCCACCTTGGCTGTTACGTCACAAAATCGCGCACCGCCTCTCGCGCTCCGACATGGCCATCTCGTTCCGCGAAGCGCCTCGCGCCCAGAGCCGCTCAGGGAACGCGCGTTTGCCGCGATGCCGCGTCCGAAGAGGCGCTTCGCTGTCTTATTCTGATAAAGAAAACTTACATTATCAATAATCTCAATTTTCAGAATATCACGCCCGCCGTTAGACCGCAAGGAATTGTTCCAGCCGCCGTCTCTGGCTGCAATCGCGCGCTCTGGCCGCCCTACCTGTTGACGTCCGTCACGCACCCGCTGGTTCTACGAACGGAGGCGCGTCCTATGTCTTCGGCCAAGCCGCTCATCTTCATCAGCTACGCCCATCTCGACGAGCCGGAAAAGCCGCGCGGCGAGGAGGTTCAGTGGCTGAGCTTTGTCATGAAGTTCCTGCGGCCGGCGGTGAAGAGCGGCGAATTCACGATATGGGACGACCGCCTGATGCTTGGCGGTACGAAATCGGACCCGAAGATCGAGCGCAACCTTCGCGGTTGCGACGCCTTCGTCCTGCTGGTCTCCGCCAACTCGATGAGTTCCAATTATATCATCGACAGGGCACTGTAAATCGCCTGCGAGCGCGAGGCGAAGGCAGCCACGCGTGTAGGGCCGAGCGTCATGGAAAGCGTCCCGGCTTGACCACCGCTTCCTTGTAGCTACATACCTTCAAAGGGAATGCGCCGAGGCCGCCCGATGACGACGATGACCAGCCGCGAGGCCAATCAGGATTTTTCCCGCGCCAAGCGCGAGGCGAAGAACGGTCCCGTCATCATCACCGAGCGCGGCGAACCGGCCAACGTGCTCATGACCTACGACGACTACCGACGCCTCGCCGGCAAGCGGCAAAACATTCTCGATCTGTTGGCGATGCCCGGCGCCGAGGACATCGAGTTGGACCTGCCCGAGCGCAAGATCGAGCGGGTCCGCGACATCGACTTGTCGTGACCTACCTTCTCGACACGAATGTAGTCTCGGAGATGCGGCGCCCGGAGCGTCTGCCGGGACGGGTCGCGGGACTTTATCGGCGGCCTCGAAGCCGACGCCTTGTTCCTGTCCGCTGCAACCCTTCTCGAAATCGAGGTCGGGGTCCGGCGTCTCGAACGCCGCGATCCGCGTCAAGGCGCGGTCCTGCGCCGCTGGAAAAGCGAGCGGCTGGCGAAGGCCTTTCGCGGGCGGGTGCTTCCGATCGACGAGACCGTGGCCGAGTGTTGCGCGGCGCTTCAGGTTCCGGACCCGCGTCCGCTCGTCGACACGCTGATCGCCGCGACGGCGATCGTTCACAAGCTCACGCTGATGACGCGCAACGTCGCCGACTTCCGCGCCATGCCGGTCGCCGTCGTCGACCCCTGGTCGCCGACCGGCGACTGAGGAAGCGCGCGGGAACGGCTCCGGCCGGTCCGGCGCTGTCGCGCCGCGGGCGCCAGCGGAAAGAGCGCGGTTGCGCCTGGTCTCACGACGCGGGTAACTCCCAACCCCGTCATTGCGAGGAGCAAAGCGACGAAGCAATCCATGCCGCCGCTTGCTTCCTGCGGAAAAATTCGCTCCGTCTTCTGCTCGCAACGAAGGGCGGCGGGACGACCAGAGGGCGCGACAGCGGCCCAGCGGCCCTGGATCGCTTCGCTTCGCTCGCGATGACGGCGCTGTTGGCTACCGGCTTGGGAGTTACCCACACGGACCGGCATCTCTTTCTGATTGCCTTGATTTACCCCCCGACTACGCTATCCTAGCCTAAAGTTGAAAGACCCGGCCGCCGGAGTCTTGCCAGTTTATTTTACGCTCTCGGTCGGCGAAGCCTGACCCTTCCGTCTACGCACGATCACCTCCGTCTACGCACGATCATCGCTTCGGAGCGGGGCGGACCAGACGATGAGCCATGCGGAAAACCGCAGGCGATCGGGAGGAAACAGATGACCGGACTGATCACTCCGGACGATCTGCCCGCGTGGGTCCACGGCGTGTCGACCGTCGACAGCGCGCGCCTCGGCTGGCGTCCGGGTTCGCCGCTGGCGCTACACCGGGCTGGACGCGCCCATTCCCGGCCTGTGCGACGACATGATCGTCGCCTATTGCGACGGGACGACGCAGATGAACCGCCGCTGCGCCGGCGACTGGCGCAACGAGCGGGTCGGTCCGGGCGTCGTGTCGCTGCTCACCCACGCGGCCCAGTCGCACTGGCGCTGGAGCGTCTTCCGGGACGAGGGCCGCTGCGGGGGTTTCAGCCACGTGCAGGCGAAAACGCTCGCGAATTACGTCGACGAACACCTCGAGCGGGCGCTGTCGCTCGACGAACTCGCCGGCGTCGTCAGGCTCAGCGCATTCCATTTCGCGCGCAAATTCCGGGAGGAGTTCGGCTGCCCAGCTTACGCCTACGTTGTGCGCAGGCGCATCGAACGCGCGCGAGGCCTGCTCGAAAATCCGGCCGTTCCGCTCAAGGCGGTCGCGGCCGCGTGCGGCTTTTTTCGACCAGAGCCCCATGACCCGGCTGTTCCGCCGGGCCATGGGCGTGACGCCCGCGGACTCCCGCAAGGCGAGGACCTCATGACCGTCCCGGCCGCGGCCCGGCGCAGCAAGATCGTACGACGCCGCGCGCCGCTTTCGTTCAAGACCCGATGATCGCCCACCCTCGATGCTGCCGGACCGCGCCGGTCGTTCCGAACCCGGCGCCGACAAGACAAGTCAGGGAACAGAAGGAGAGGAAACGATGGCGGAGACTGCGACGCTCGCGACGGCGGCCGGCGGGCCGAAGGCGACCTGGACTCTCGATGCGGCCGTGATCGGCGCCGGGGTGGCGGGCCTCTACGAACTGCACCTGCTGCGCAAGCAGGGCCTTGCGGTGAAGGCGTTCGACAGCGCCTCAGACGTCGGCGGCACCTGGTACTGGAACCGCTATCCCGGCGCCCGGTTCGATTCGGAAGGCTACATCTACCAGTACCTGTTCGACGAGGACCTCTACAAGGGCTGGAGCTGGAGCGAGAAATTCCCCGGCCAGCCGGAGATCGAACGCTGGCTGCACTACGTCGCCGACACGCTCGACCTGCGCAAGGACATCGTCTTCAACACGACGATTGCGAGCGCCCGCTGGGACGAGGACGCCGGCCGCTGGACGATCACGACCGACAAGGGCGAGACGATCGACGCGCGGTTCCTGATCACCTGCTGCGGCATGCTGTCGGCGCCGCTGACGTCGGTCTTCCCGGGGCAGGACAGCTTCGCGGGCCAGATCCTGTTCACCGCGAAGTGGCCGAAGGCGCCGGTCGACCTCGCCGGCAAGCGGGTCGGCATGGTCGGCAACGGCGCGACCGGCATCCAGGTCATCCAGACCATCGCCGACACGGTCGGCGCGATGACGGTGTTCGTGCGCACGCCGCAATACGTGCTGCCGATGAAGAACCCAAAATACACGCCCGAGGAGCAGGCTGCCTACAAGGCCAAGTTCGAATGGTTCCAGAAGCGGCTGCCGACCACGTTCACGGGATTCGAATACGACTTCGAGCAGGCCTGGGCGGACACGACGCCGGAGCGGCGGCGCCAGATCCTGGAAGACGTCCACGCGGACGGCTCGCTGAAGCTCTGGCTCGCCTCGTTCGGAGAGATGTTCTTCGATCCGGCGGTCAGCGAGGAAATCTCGGAATTCGTGCGCGAGAAGATGCGCGAGCGGCTGAAGGACCCGCGCCTGTGCGACATCCTGATCCCGAAGGATTACGGCTTCGGCACGCATCGCGTGCCGCTCGAGGTCGGCTTCCTCGAGGCGTTCCACCGGGATAACGTCGCAGTGGTGAGCGTGAAGGACAACCCGATCGCGCGCGTGACGCCGACCGGGCTCAGGCTGAAGGACGGGACGGAATACGGCTTCGACGTGCTGATCTTCGCCACCGGCTTCGACGCCGGCACGGGGGCGCTGACGCGGATCGACATCCGCGGGCGCGACGGCCGGTCGCTGAAGGAGGACTGGAGCCGCGACATCCGCACGACCATGGGCCTGCAGGTGCACGGCTATCCGAATCTGTTCACCACCGCGACGCCGCTCGCCCCCTCCGCGGCGCTGTGCAACATGACCACCTGCCTGCAGCAGCAGGCCGAGTGGATCAGCGACTGCATCGGTCACATGCGCGAGAACGGCCTCGCGGTCTGCGAGGCGACGCGGGAGGCCGAGGACGCCTGGGTCGCGCACCACGAGGCGATCGCCTCGCAGACGCTCGTGGTCAGGACCAACTCCTGGTACATGGGCTCGAACGTCGAGGGCAAGCCCCGGCGTCTGCTCTCCTACATCGGCGGCGTCGGCGCCTACAAGCAGCGGTGCGACGCAGCGGCGGCGTCCGGCTACCCGGGTTTCGCCATGCGCTGAGCGCGGCGCGGACGCGGGACAGGAAGGGTCCGCCGTCGGAACGGCGGCGGGCCGGGGACAGAGGAAGCAACAAGGAGGGAACGCACATGCAAGACTTCAAATCGGCCGCCGACGCCATTCTGAGCGGCGTCGTCACGGGGAGCCCGCGCGTGCCCGGCGTCGTCGCCATGGCGACGGACCGGGAGCGCACCATCTACGAGGGCGCGTTCGGCAAGCGGCGGCTCGATCGCGACGCCGACATGACGACCGACACCGTGTTCGCGATCTTCTCGACCACCAAGGCGATCACCGGCACGGCGGCGCTGCAACTCGTCGAGGACGGCAAGCTCGACCTCGACGCGCCGGCGAGCCGCTACGCGCCCGAGATCGGCGAACTGAAGGTCATCGAGGGCTTCGAGGCGGACGGCGAGCCGCGCCTGCGCGCCCCGAAACGCGACATCACCACCCGCATGCTGCTCACCCATACCGCCGGCATGGGCTACGACTTCTTCAACGCGAACTACAATCGCCTCGCCCAGGAGAAGGGCCAGCCGAGCGTCATCACGGCCTCGAAGAAGGCGCTGATGACGCCGCTGCTGTTCGACCCCGGCGAGAAGTGGGAATACGGCAGCAACATCGACTGGGTCGGCCAGATCATCGAGGCGGTCTCCGGCAAGCGGCTGGGCGAGGTGTTCGAGACGCGCATCTTCCAGCCGCTCGGGATCCGGGACATGTCGTTCGAGCTCACCGACGGCCTGCGCGCGCGGCTCGCCGACGTGCACGCCCGCAACGCCGACGGCTCGCTCGCGCCGATGGGCTTCGAGCTCCCCTCGCCGCCGGAGCTGCACATGGGCGGACACGGGCTCTACAGCACGGTCGGCGACTACATGCGCTTCATCCGCATGTGGCTGAACGACGGCGCCGGCGAACACGGCCGCGTGCTCAAGCCCGAGACGGTGCGGATGGCGGAGCAAAACCACCTCGGCGACCTCAAGGTGACCATGCTGCCCGGCGTGATCCCGTCGCTGTCGAACGACGCCGAGTTCTTCCCCGGCCTGTCCAAGTCGTGGGCGCTGACCTTCATGGTCAACGATGACGAGGCGCCGACCGGGCGGCCCGCCGGCGCGCTCGGCTGGGCGGGGCTGGCCAACCTGTTCTACTGGATCGACCGCAAGAACGGCTTCGGCGGCTTCTGGGCGACGCAGATCCTGCCGTTCGGCGATCCGGTGTCGTTCACCGGCTACGTCGGTTTCGAGACCGCGTTTTACGACAGCCTGCGGCAGAAGAAGGCGGCGTAACGCGCCTGCGCATTCCTCCTTCCCGGACCTCGAGCCCGGGAAGGAGGTCGGGCCGCCCGGCGCCGGCGTGAGCGCACGAACGATTTCGCCGCCGCGCCGCCGCGAGTCTGGAACTCTCCGCCGATTTTGGCGATTGTCGCCGACGCCCGGCGCTCCTCCCGAACGCCGATCGCTCGACCCGGACGACGGAGGGTGCGATGGATGCGACGCTGAGCCTGCTCGACCTCGCCGGGGCGGTCGCCCTGCTGCTGTGGGGCGTGCACATGGTCCAGAGCGGCGTGCAGCGCGCGTTGGGCCCGGATCTGCGGCGGTTCCTCGCAAATGCGCTCGGCGGCCGGATCCGCGCCGCCGCCGCCGGGCTCGGCGTGACCGCGGTCCTGCAGAGCAGCACCGCGACCGGCCTGATGATCGCCTCCTTCGCCAGCGCCGGCTTCGTCGGGCTCGTTCCCGCGCTCGCGGCCATGCTCGGCGCCAACGTCGGGACGACCCTGATCGTTCAAGTCCTGTCGTTCGACGTGTCGCGCCTGTCGCCGCTGCTTCTGGTCGCCGGTGTGGCGATGTTCCGAACAGCCAGCGGCCGGACGCGAGACGTCGGCAGGGTCGCGATCGGGCTCGGGCTGATGCTGATCGCGCTCAGCCGCCTCCTCGACATCGTGACTCCCTACGAGGACCTCCCGAGCCTGCGCGTCCTCATGGGGGGGATCGCGACCGATCGTCTGATCTCGGTGGCGTTCGGCGCGCTGCTCGCGTGGGCGGCCCATTCCAGCGTCGCGGTCGCGCTGCTGGTGATGTCGTTCACGGAGAAGGGCGTCGTGCCCCTGGACGCGGCGCTGGCGCTGATGATCGGCGCCAACATCGGCACGGCGCTCAATCCGCTGCTCGAAGGCGCGCGCGGCGGCGACGCGGCGGGACGGCGCGTGGTCGTCGGCAACGTGGTCACCCGGCTCGCCGGCGCGGCCGTCGCGCTGCCGCTGCTGACGCCTATTGGAATTCAGCTCGTCCAGATCGAGCCGAGCTTCTCCCGCGCGGTCGCCGACTTCCATACGGCGTTCAACCTCGTCGTCGCGCTCGCCTTCCTGCCTCTGCTCGGGCCTCTGGCTCGTCTCCTCGAGCGCCTGATGCCGGCGCGCGTCAGTCCGGCCGACCCCTCGCGTCCGCTCTATCTCGACGAGGCGGCGCTCGAGACTCCGTCGCTGGCGCTCGGGCATGCGGCAAGAGAGGCCCTGCGCATGGTCGACATGCTCGACTCGATGATCGAGGCGGCGGCCGACGCGCTTCGAGACGGCGACCGGGAGGCGATGGCGCGGGCCCGGCGGCAGGACGACATCCTCGACGCCCTGAACGGCGAGATCAAGCGCTACCTGACCCGCCTCGACCCCGAGAGCCTGACCGACGAAGAGCACCGGCGGATCGAGGCCGTCCTGACCTTCTGTCTCAACCTCGAGGCCGCCGGCGACGTCGTCGAGCGCAATATCTCGGGCTTCGTCGCCAGGCTTCTCAAGCGCGGCGTCGCGCTCGCGCCAGAGAACGAGCGCGCGGTGCAGGACGCCCTCGCCGCGGTGCGCGCCAACCTCCGCTCGGCTGCATCGGTGTTCACGACAGGCGACCGGCGCGCCGCGAGGGTTCTGTCGCAACAGAAGGCGGAGTTCCGGCGCCGGGAGGCGGAAGCCGTCAGGAGCCATTTCGCCGAGCTGCGAAGCGGCGACGTCGGACCTCGGGCAGCGCCGCTCGACCTCTTGCGCGACATCAAGCGGCTGAACGATCACCTCGTCGCCGGCGCCGCCTACCCGGTGCTGGAGGCGGCCGGCGAGCTGATGCAGACCCGGATCGCCGAGGACAGCGGCCCGGGCACGGGGTGACGGACCCCTTCCCGGCCTGCTGCTGCCGGAATGCACACGATTTCGGCCAGGCGCGCCGCGCGCGTCAGAACGCGAGCTTGCTCGCCGCCGCCGCGACGCGCTTGGCGAAGACCGCGATCAGCGCCTTGAGTTCCGGCTCGTTGACCATGGCCGCGGCCTCGCTCGGCTCGACCCACTGCGTCATCCGCTGATCGAATTCCGGCCAGGTCTCGCTCTGGCTCCGCACCAGCAGCGGATAGACCGTGACCTCGCAGGCTGCGAGCCGGCCCGATTCGTCGAGCGCCTTGTCGTAGCCGAAGCGCCCGAGCGGCCGGACGCCGATCCGGCCGGTCACGCCGGCCTCTTCGAACGCTTCCCGCGCGGCGGCCTTCGCCGGCCTCAGGCCCTTGATCGGCCAGCCCTTGGGGATGATCCAGCGTCGGGTCTGGCGCGTCGTGACGACGAGGATCTCGAGCGCCGCATCGGCGGTGAACCGATAGGGCAGCGCGCCGTACTGGACCAGGACCGCCTTCCCCCTGCGCTTGCCGGCTCTCTTTCGATCCATTCCCCTTGTCCGCACCGCAACGGGTTCGCGTCGACATGCGCCCCGCCACGTAGCGCCTCGGGGCGCGGCGCACAACCGGGAAGAAGGTCTCGCGAAACGACGGGCTCACCACGGAGATGCGCGGAGCCTCGCGCGGCCGGCCGCCCCCTCGCGCCTCAGGCGCACGGGCAAACCTTTCCATCATTTCACCGCGCCGAAATCCGGCCGCCCTTCTTTTGCCCGCCCGCCTCTGCTATCGCCCGCGTTCCCGTCTGTCGTCCGCCGCAAAGGTCACACCGCCCCATGCGCATGCTGAGCCTCGCCGTCTTCGCCGTCATCGCGCTCACGGTCGGCGCCTGGGAGGAGAGCGGCATGACGATCCTGATCGGCGTCGTCTCGGCGCTGGCCGCTGTCGCCTCCCTGCCCCGCTGGCGGCTGTCGACCTTCCTGACCATTCTCTCCGAACTGTTCGTGGTCGAGACGGTGGTTTTCGGCCTCGCCGACATCGTCGCGCTCCTGGGCTACTGGCCGAAGGCGTACGAGGAATACCAGCTGCCTACCTACCTGCCGCTCGCGACCGCCATCTTCGTGCTCGCGATCTTCGCCGTCTCGCATTTCGGCATGGTCCGGCGGATGACGAGCATCGCCGACCCGTTCTTCGAAGCCCGCACGCCGATCTCAATCCGCCCCTGGCCGCTTCCCCGCACAATCGTCCGGCAGGACGTCTACGCCCGCATCAACATCTGGTTCCTGATCCTGGTCAACCAGTTCCAGGTCGCCCTCGCCCTGCGGTTCAACTTCTTCCAGCGCGATTTCGGCAACGCGATCCAGGTCGCCGACGAAGCCCACCGCGCCGCCTTCTGGTTTCAGCTCGTCTACGTCTTCGTGCCGCTCGCCTTCATCGCCATTCTCGCCGGCCTCGTCGAGTTCTTCGTCGCCTCGAACTTCGTGCTGCAATGGCGGCGCTGGATGACCGCGTCCTTCACCTCGCGCTGGCTGCTGCAGTCGATGCATTACAAGCTCGCCCTCAACGCCGGCGAGGCCGACAACCCCGACCAGCGCATCTCGCAGGACGTCGGCGGCTTCATCAACGGCAGCGGCACCGGCATCAATTCCGGCAACGCCGGCATCTACAACTACACGATCCAGTTGATCTCGTCGGCGACGAATCTGGTCTCGTTCTCGATCATTTTGTGGGGGATTTCGAACGCGCTCGACGCGCCGATCCTCGGCGTCAAGATTCCCGGCTTCCTGTTCTGGGTCGCCACCCTCTACGCGGCGGTGGCGACCGGGATCACTCATCTCATCGGCCGGAGTCTCTCGCGCCTCTACTTCCGCCAGCAGGCGGTCGAGGCGAATTTCCGCTTCGATCTCGCCCGCATCCGCGAGTACAGCGAGCAGATCGCGCTGCTCAAGGGCGAGGACCGGGAGATCGCCCGCGCCGGGACCGTGTTCGAGGACGTGTTCCACACCATCCAGCGCATCATTCAGGTGCGAACCTGGCTGATCGCCTTCAACCAGTTTTACAGCCAGATCTCCGTCATCATCCCCTATGTCGTCGTCGCCCCGTTCTACTACCTGAAGATCGTCGACTTCGGCCGCTTCAGCCAATCGGCCGACGCCTTCGGAGCCGTCAACGGCTCGATGAACTTCTTCGTCGACCGTTACATCGGCCTCGCCGACTTCAGCGCGGCGATCCGCCGTCTGACCTCGTTCGAGGACGCCTTCGCGCAGGCGCGCGAACAGGACAAGCGCGAGCCGCGCATCCGGGCCGAACCCGGCGACGGCCCCATCCTCGCCCTCCCCGGCGTCGACCTCGCGCTGCCGGACGGGCGCAAGCTCGCCCATGTCGGCGATCTCGCGCTGATCCCGCAGGAATCGACGCTCGTCACCGGGCCCTCCGGGGTCGGCAAGTCGACGCTCTTCCGCGCCATCTCCGGCATCTGGCAGTTCGGCGCCGGCGCGATCCGGCAGCCGGCCTACGCCAAACTGATGCTGCTGCCGCAGCGCCCCTACATCCCCATCGGCGCCCTGCGCGACGCCCTCGCCTACCCGGCCGCGGCCTCGGCCTACACCGACCAGCAATTGTGCGAGGCGCTGGTCAAGGTCGGCCTGCCCCGCTTCCAGGACCGGCTCGACGACCACGACAACTGGCAGATGCGCATGTCGGGGGGCGAGCAGCAGCGGCTGGCGGTGGCGCGCGCCCTGCTGGCGAGACCCGACTGGCTGTTCCTCGACGAGGCGACCGCATCGCTCGACGAAACCAGCGAAGCCGACCTCTACCGCGCCATCGCCGCGACCCTGCCCGACACCACGCTGGTGTCGATCGGCCACCGCTCGACCCTCAACGCCTTCCACAAGCGCCGCATCGCCTTCGTGCCGGGCGAGGAGGGGCGGCCGGCGACGGTGGAGGCGGCGACCGCGGCGGAATAGGCTCGGCGGCGACTTCCGTTCAGGGAAGGAAATCGGGCGAAAGAATCTCGTCGACCGTCCACGGACAATCGTCGGGCAAGCGCAGGAGGCCGGTTTCTTCGAGAGCCTTTGTCCGCGCATAGGGATAGGCCCGCGCCAGGTATTCTGCGGGATAGGATCGCAATGACGGACTGTCGGCGAGGAGCCGTTCGAGCCGATGTCGCGCCTCGAATATCGATCCGCGCCAGCTGCCGCATTGGCTCTCGGGCTGATAGCGCCACTTCAGGAGATGCAAGATCAAGTTTTCCAGGCGGGATTCGATCTGATGGCGGTCGCTTCTCCCCAAGGTTTCGATTTCCTCCGCCAGATTGTCCCAGTCGAGCTCGTTCGAGGCGCGACGGCGCAGGGCGTCGGCCTGCGCCTTCGTCCATTCGTGGAGATCGGTCTCGTAATCGGTCATAAGCGGAATCTACCGCGACCGTCGCTCGACTGACAAGCGCGGGCGGTTTTGTCTCATAATGCGTGTGTGAATTGACGCGACAGCACGCCCGGCGCGCGATCCTCTGACGGGAAAGCCGCGCGCCCGCGTCGAATATCTTCCGGCGCGCGCTACCGCGGCAGCGCCGTCGCGCCCATCAGCGCCTGATCGATCGCCGCGGCGCACTGGCGGCCCTCGCGGATCGCCCAGACGACGAGCGACTGGCCGCGGCGCATGTCGCCGCAGGCGAACACTTTGGGCAGCGACGTGGCGTAGCCGAGGGTGTTGGCTTCGACATTGCCGCGCCTGTCGAGCGCGACGCCGAGCTCGGCCAGCAGACCCTCCTTGACCGGGGAGACGAAGCCCATCGCCAGCAGCACGAGATCGGCCTTGAGGGTAAACTCCGTGCCCGGAACCGGCTTCATCTTGTCGTCGACGCGGATGCATTTCAGGCCGGTGACGACGCCGTTCTCGCCCTCGAAGGCGCTGGTCATCACCGCGAATTCGCGCTCGGCGCCCTCCTCGTGGCTCGACGAGGTCCTGAGCTTGAGCGGCCAGTCCGGCCACGTCAGCATCTTGTCCTCGTGCTTGGGCGGCATCGGCAGGATCTCGAGCTGGGTCACCCGGACGGCGCCCTGCCGGATCGAGGTGCCGATGCAGTCGGAGCCGGTGTCGCCGCCGCCAATCACCACGACGTGCTTGCCGCCGGCGAGAATCGGCTGGTTGCTGGTCACCGGCTCGCCCGAGACGCGGCGGTTCTGCTGCGGCAGGAAATCCATCGCGAAGTGCACCCCGGCGAGGTCGCGGCCCGGGACCGGCAGGTCGCGCGAGGCTTCCGCGCCGCCCGCGAGCGCGAGGGCGTCGTGGCGGTCCGCCAGCTCCCGCGCGCTCACGCTCTCGCCGACATGGGCGTTGTAATGGAAAGTGACGCCCTCGCCCTCCATCTGCTCGATGCGCCGGTCGATGTGGCGCTTCTCCAGCTTGAAATCCGGAATGCCGTAGCGGAGCAGGCCGCCGGCCTTGGCGTTCTTCTCATAGACGTGGACGTCATGGCCGGCGCGGGCGAGCTGCTGGGCGCAGGCGAGGCCGGCGGGACCGGAACCGACGACGGCGACCGACTTGCCCGATTTCTGGGCCGGCGGCTCGGGCCTGATCCAGCCTTCCGCGAACGCCCGGTCGATGATCGCGCATTCGATCGTCTTGATCGTCACCGGCGTGTCCTGGATGTTGAGCGTGCACGAGGCCTCGCACGGCGCCGGGCACACGCGGCCGGTGAATTCGGGAAAATTGTTGGTCGAGAGCAGGTTGCGCGCCGCCTCCTCCCAGTCGCCGCGATAGGCGAGGTCGTTCCAGTCCGGGATCTGGTTGTTGACCGGGCAGCCGTTATGACAATACGGGATGCCGCAGTTCATGCAGCGCGCCGCCTGGTTGCGGGTCGCCTCCTCGCTCAGCGGAATGACGAACTCGCGGTAGTTGCGAATGCGATCGGAGGCGGGCGCGTAGCGCCGGTCCGCGCGGTCGATCTCGAGAAAACCCGTCACCTTGCCCATACCCTGTTCTTCCCCGCTCCCGAGTTCAAGCCGGCGCCCCGCCTCGCAATGCGCGATCCCATCTCCCATCTCGACCCGCGATGCAAGGTCGACCGCCCTCACGGGCGAGACGCGACATCACAACAGGATCGCGCGCTTGCGAACCCCCGACATCGCTTCCGCAGACAACAGACGCGACGCATTCAATATCTCCAGACCGCGAACGAGGCCGTCGACGTCGCGGTCGACGATCAAACCCGGCGCGACCTCGTCCGAGTCCGCGTACGGCGACGTATCCAGATCGACGGCGATCGCATCCGCCGTCGCATCGTAGGTCACTCTGGCGGGAAACGCGCCGCCATCGTGGCGCCCGAAGTCGAGCAGCGCCGGCGCGTTCCTGGCCGGTACAGCCACATCGACGATAAGGCCGCCGTCGTCATAGCCGACGCGGACGCCCTCGACGTCATCCACCCGATCGACTTTCGCCGCACAGAAATGGACGACGAGGACCGCTTCGGACGGTCGAGTGTTCATCGCCTTTTCTCCGCCTTGTGAGCCACTCAGGCCACGACGAGCCGGGTCGCTCCGCAGGCCGCGTTCGGCCGTGCGGAGCCCGACGCGCTCGCCGCAGCGGGATTGATCCTCACTCGCCCGCCGCCAGCATGTGCTCGTTCCGCGCCGCCAGCTCCGCCAGCGCGCGCCGGTACTCGACCGGCATGACCTTGCGGAACTTCGGCAGGTAGACGTCCCAGTTCTCAAGCACGTGCCGCGCCCGCAGCGACCCGGTCGCCCGCGCGTGGTTGACGATCAGCTGATGCAGCCGTTCGCCGTCGAACCGGCTCATGTCGCTCATCACGTCGACCCGTCCGTGCGAGGCCAGATCGCCGCCGGAATGCAGGTGGTTCAGCATCACCTCCTCTTCGGCCGCGACCGGCTCGAGTTCGACCATCGACAGATTGCAGCGCTGGGCGAAGCTGTCGTCCTCGTCGAGCACGTAGGCGATGCCGCCGGACATGCCGGCGGCGAAGTTGCGCCCGGTCGTCCCGATCACGACGACGACGCCGCCGGTCATGTATTCGCAGCCGTGGTCGCCGACGCCCTCGACGACGGCGATCGCGCCGGAGTTGCGCACGCCGAAGCGCTCGCCCGCCACGCCGCGGAAGTAGCACTCGCCGGCGATCGCGCCGTAGAGCACGGTGTTGCCGACGATGATCGATTCCTCGGGCACCAGCCGCTTCGCCTCCTGCGGCGGATAGACGACGATGCGCCCGCCCGACAGGCCCTTGCCGACATAGTCGTTGGCCTCGCCTTCGAGCTCCAGCGTCACGCCCCTGGCGAGGAAGGCGCCGAAGCTCTGGCCGGCCGTGCCCTTGAACTTGACGTGAATCGCCCCGTCGCGCAGGCCGGCGTGGCCGTAGCGCTTGGCGATCGCGCCGGAGAGCATCGCGCCGGTCGAGCGGTCCGAGTTGCGGATGGCGAGGTCGAGCCGCACGTGCTTGCCGCGCTCGATCGCGTCCTCGGCGTCCCGGATCAGGCGCCGGTCGAGAACGTGGTCGATCTCGTGGTCCTGAATCGCGCTCTGGTAGATCGTGTCGCCCGGCCACGGCTCCGGCTTCAGGAACAGCCGCGAGAAGTCGAGCCCTTCGGCCTTGGCGTGGGCGACCAGCTCCGCCTTGTCGAGCATCTGCCGCTGGCCGATCATCTCGTCGAATGTCCGGTAGCCGAGCGCGGCCATCAGCCGGCGCACCTCCTCGGCGACGAAGAAGAAGTAGTTGATGACGTGCTCCGGCTTGCCGACGAAGCGCTTGCGCAGCACCGGATCCTGCGTCGCGACGCCGACCGGGCAGGTGTTGAGGTGGCACTTGCGCATCATGATGCAGCCGGCCGCGATCAAGGGCGCGGTGGCGAAGCCGAACTCGTCGGCGCCGAGCAGCGCGCCGACCACCACGTCGCGGCCGGTGCGCAGGCCGCCGTCGACCTGCACCACGATGCGCGAGCGCAGGCCGTTCATCACCAGCGTCTGGTGGGTTTCGGCGAGGCCGATCTCCCACGGGCTGCCGGCGTGCTTGATCGAGGTCAGCGGCGACGCGCCGGTCCCGCCCTCGAAGCCCGAGATGGTGACGTGGTCGGCCTTGCACTTGGCGACGCCCGCCGCCACCGTGCCGACCCCGACCTCGCTGACGAGCTTGACGGACACGTCGGCGTCCGGGTTGACGTTCTTGAGGTCGTAGACGAGCTGCTTCAGGTCCTCGATCGAATAGATGTCGTGGTGCGGCGGCGGGGAAATCAACCCGACCCCCTGCGTCGAATGGCGCACCTTGGCGATCACGGCGTCGACCTTGTGGCCGGGCAGCTGGCCGCCCTCGCCGGGCTTCGCGCCCTGCGCCATCTTGATCTGCATCATGTCGGAATTGGCGAGATATTCGGCCGTCACCCCGAACCGCCCGGACGCGACCTGCTTGATCGCGCTGCGCATCGAATCGCCGTTGGCCATCGGCTTGAAGCGGTCGGGCTCCTCGCCGCCTTCGCCGGTGTTCGACTTGCCGCCGATCCGGTTCATCGCGATCGCGAGCGTGGTGTGCGCCTCGCGCGAGATCGAGCCGAACGACATCGCGCCGGTGGCGAAGCGCTTGACGATCTCGGACGCGGGCTCGACCTCGTCGAGCGCGACCGCGCCGCGCCCGTCCTCCTCGGCCCCCTTGATCCGGAACAGGCCGCGAATGGTGAGGAGATGCGCGCTCTGCTCGTTGAGCGTCCTGGCGAAGGCGTCGTAGCGGTCGCGCGCGTTGCCGCGCACGGCGTGCTGCAGCAGCGACACCGTCTCCGGCGTCCAGCTGTGCGCTTCGCCGCGCACCCGGTAGGCGTATTCGCCGCCGACATCGAGCGACGAGCGCAGCACCGGCGAGTCGCCGAAGGCGTCCCTGTGCCGCCGCACCGTCTCCTCGGCCACCTCCTGCAGGCCGGCGCCCTCGATCACGGTCGCGGTGCCGAAGAAGAACTCGTTGACGAACGCCTTCGACAGGCCGACGGCGTCGAAGATCTGCGCGCCGCAATAGGACTGATAGGTCGAGATGCCCATCTTGGACATGACCTTGAGCAAGCCCTTGTCGACCGACTTGATGAAGCGCTTGACCACCTCGTAGCCGCTGATCGGCTCCGGCAGGTCCTTCGCCATCGCCGTCAGGGTCTCGAAGGCGAGATAGGGGTTGATCGCCTCCGCCCCGTAACCGGCGAGGCAAGCGAAGTGATGGATCTCGCGCGCTTCGCCGGTCTCGACCACGAGGCCGACCGAGGTGCGCAGGCCCTTGCGGATCAGGTGATGATGGACCGCGGCCGTCGCCAACAGCGCCGGGATCGGAATCCGGTCGGCCCCGACCATCCGGTCGGAGAGCACGATGATGTTGTAGCGTCCGTGGACGGCGGCTTCGGCGCGTTCGCACAGCCGCGTCAGCGCCCCGCGCATCCCGTCGGCGCCGCGCTGCGCCGCATAGGTGATGTCGAGCGTCTTGGTGTCGAACGAATCCTCCATCTGACCGATGCAGCGGATCTTCTCGAGGTCCTCGTTGGTCAGGATCGGCTGGCGCACCTCGAGCCGCTTGTGGCGCGCCGTGCCCTCGAGGTCGAGCAGGTTCGGCCGCGGCCCGATGAACGAGACGAGGCTCATCACCAGCTCCTCGCGGATCGGATCGATCGGCGGGTTGGTCACCTGGGCGAAATTCTGCTTGAAATAGGTGTAGAGCAGCTTGGACCGCGACGACAGCGCCGAAATCGGCGTGTCGGTGCCCATCGAGCCGATCGCCTCCTGGCCGGTCGCCGCCATCGGCGACAGCAGGAACGACAGGTCCTCCTGCGAATAGCCGAACGCCTGCTGGCGATCGAGCAGGCTGACGTCGGTGCGGGGCGCGCGCGGCTCGACCGGGTTCAGGTCCTCGAGCACGATCTGCGTCTTCTTCAGCCACTCGGCGTAAGGGTGGGCGCGCGAAAGCGTCTGCTTGATCTCGGCGTCGGACACGATGCGGTGCTCGACCAGGTCGACGAGCAGCATCTTGCCGGGTTGCAGGCGCCACTTGGAGACGATGGTCTCCTCGGGCACCGGAAGGACGCCCATCTCGGACGCCAGCACGACGAGGTCGTCGGTGGTGACGTAGTAGCGCGCCGGCCTCAGGCCGTTGCGGTCGAGGGTCGCGCCGATCTGCCGCCCATCGGTGAAGGTCACGGCCGCCGGCCCGTCCCAAGGCTCCATGAGCGCGGCGTGATACTCGTAGAAGGCGCGCCGCTCCTCGTCCATGAGCGGGTTGCCCGCCCAGGCCTCCGGGATCAGCATCATCATCGCGTGGCTCAGCGAATAGCCGCCGCGCATGAGGAATTCGAGCGCGTTGTCGAAGCAGGCGGTGTCCGACTGCCCCTCGTACGAGACCGGCCACAGCTTCTGGATGTCGTTGCCGAACAGATCCGAATCGACGCTCGCCTGCCGCGCCGCCATCCAGTTGACGTTGCCGCGCAGCGTGTTGATCTCGCCGTTGTGGGCGACCATCCGATACGGATGCGCGCGCCGCCAGGACGGGAAGGTGTTGGTGGCGAAGCGCTGGTGCACCAGCGCCAGCGCGGTCTCGTAGCGCGGGTCCTGAAGGTCGCGATAATAGGGCGCGAGCTGGCCGACCAGAACCATGCCCTTGTAGGTGATCGTGCGGGCCGAGAACGACACCGGATAGTACTCGGCGAGCTTGAGGTCCTTGGTGTCGTACAGCCGGTTCGAGACCACCTTGCGGATGATGAACAGGCGGCGCTCGAAGTCGTCCTCGGAGGCGAGCTTGGGCGAGCGGCCGACGAAGATCTGCTGCATCACCGGCTCGACCGCCTTGACGCGCTCGCCGATCACCGAATTGTCGACCGGAACGTCGCGCCAGCCGAGCACCGTCTGGCCTTCGCCG
This sequence comes from Roseiarcus fermentans, assembly GCF_003315135.1. GTDB lineage: Bacteria > Pseudomonadota > Alphaproteobacteria > Rhizobiales > Beijerinckiaceae > Roseiarcus > Roseiarcus fermentans. The sequence continues at coordinate 12,942 of NZ_QNRK01000007.1, read as the reverse complement.
GCGACGGTGAAGTCGACCGTCTCGCGCACCTGGGCGCGCGCGGCGGCGTCGCGCGGCATGAAGAACTGGCCGATCGCGTAATGGCCGGGCTCGGGCAAAGTGAAGCCGAGCTTCTCGCATTCCGCCGCGAAGAACGCGTGCGGGATCTGGGTCAGCACGCCGCAGCCGTCGCCGAGCATCGGGTCCGCCCCGACCGCGCCGCGATGGTCGAGGTTGGCCAGGATCTGCAGGCCCTTCTCGAGGATGGCGTGCGACCTGCGGTTCTTCATGTCGGCGACGAAGCCGACGCCGCAGGAATCGTGCTCGTTGGCGGGGTCGTACAGGCCCTGGGCGCGGGGGGTCAGCGGGTCGGCGCCGACGATGTGGAGCGCCTGCGTCGCCGCGCGGCTCTCGATCGGCGTCTCAACGGATCTGGCGTTCATCTTTCTGCTCCCCGGGGGCACAGTCGCCGCTGTTATGCAACTGTCGTTCCAAATTTTGAAGGCGTTTCGTGGGCTTGCGAGGGCTGCGCGGCGCGCGGCCGTAACGGCGTCACGCGTCGGATTTTTTTCTATCCGTTTTCGTCGTTCGATACGACAACGCCGTGGCCCCGCGAATTGGCGCGCGCCCCGGCCCCACAGCCTCGACACGCAAATGGTCAGCAAAACTGTCCTAATTTAGGACCTTGCCAGAAACGGACCCCGGACACAAGCGCAATTCGGGCGCTTTCGCGGGCGCCGGCCACGGAGGCGCCGTCGATTTGCCAAGGCGCCGAAACTTTTGGCAAACGGGACGGAAGACCAGAGCAAGGGGTGTTTCGACATGCAGTTCGCGAGCGACAACGGGGCGGGCGTCGCGCCGGAAATTCTCGAGGCGATCGCGGCGTCGTCGCGGGTCAACGCGCCGGCTTACGGCGCCGACGACTTCAGCGCGCGCGCGGCGGCCGCCTTGAGCGAAGTGTTCGAGACGAAGGTCGCGGCCTTCCTGGTCGCGACCGGAACGGCCGCCAACGCGCTGGCGCTGTCGGCGCTGGCGCGGCCGTGGGAGGCGGTGTTCTGCCACGAGGAGGCGCATATCCACGACGACGAATGCGGCGCGCCGGAACTGTTCACCGGCGGCGCGAAGCTCGTGGGGGTTGCGGGCGAGGCCGGCAAGCTGACGCCCGACGCGCTGCGCGAGACGCTGGCGCGCTTTCCCCGCGGTCTCGTCAAGTCGCCCCAGCCGGGGGCGCTGTCGCTGTCGCAGGCGACCGAGGCCGGAACGATCTACCGCGCCGACGAGATCGCGGACTTATGCGCGATCGCGCGCGCCGCGGGCGTGAGGACGCACATGGACGGCGCCCGGTTCGCCAACGCGCTCGTCTCGAGCGGCCGGTCGCCCGCCGACCTCACCTGGCGCGCCGGGATCGAGGCGCTGTCGTTCGGGGCGACCAAGAACGGCGCGCTCGCCTGCGAAGCCGTGGTGTTCTTCGATCCGACGCTGGCGGAGAGCTTCGCCTATTTGCGCAAGCGCGGCGGCCACACGCTGTCCAAGGGCCGCCTCCTCGGCGCCCAGATGGAGGCCTATCTGAAAGGGGACCTGTGGCTTCAGCTTGCGGAGCGCGCCAACGGCGCGGCGGCGCGGTTGAGCCGGGGGCTCTCGACCGCGCCAGGAGTCCGCATCGCCTGGCCGACGCAGGCGAACGAAGTCTTCGCCGTCGCGCCCGACGCGACCGCCGCGGCGTGGCGGGAGGCCGGCGCGAAGTTTTACGAGTGGACCACCCGGTCGCTCGCGCCGGAGCGCGCGCCGCGCGCCGGGGAGACGCTGGTGCGGCTGGTGACCTCGTTCGAGACGGCGCCGGAGGAGATCGAGCGGCTGGTCGGGCTCGCGGCGGCGCCCGCTTAGAGCGCGCGACTCGCCGTCCGGCGGGTCCGGGAGGGGCAAGCGGTCCGGCGCGACAGCGCAGTCCGCCGTCCTCGCGAGGAGCCGAAGGCGACGCGGCGATCCAGGGGCCGCCTGCGCCGGGGTGGAAGAGAGGCGGCGCCCGCATGCGGCAGACATCGGCCCGCCCCCTGGATCGCCGCTCCGCCCCTCGCGGTGACGAGGCTGGCGCAGGAATCTTTCAGGCGGAAAATCGGCGGCTCTCGACAGATCGAGATTACGGGGTGAAGGCGGGTCGCCGAAGCATTACGATGAAGGGCGCGAAGCCGTGAGCTTCGAAAAATTGGCGAGCTTCGACATTGGCGATCCACGTGTCGAGCCGAATTTCATCGACCCCGGCCGCATGAGCTTTTTCCTTGGCATAGGCGAGCATTGCGGAGGCGACGCCTCTGCGTCGAGCGTCGGGGGCGACTGAGACGTGATGGATATAAACAAATGACTGAGGAGGCTTGAACGCATTTTCGGGGCGGGACGATATATCGAACCAAATGTAGCCGACCGGAACGCCGTCCTGTTCAGCAATGGCGATCGCGCTTTCCGGCCTCGCCGCCACGCGTTCGAAAAAGGATGCGACGTTCACCGCATCAACGTCTCTCTTGAAATCTACTGGATACAATGCTGCATGAAGTTTTTGTACTGGCTCGCTCAGTTGCGCCAGAACAGGAAAATCGTCGTTCTTTGCCGCCCGAATGTGTAATGGCATGTGCGGGTGGTCCCAAATGGATTTTGTCGAGGATATAGAATTTCGCTCAACGGTTAAATCCGCGCGCCGCGCGGTGGAGCAGAGATCAAGTTTATTTTTTGCAGCGGGGCTATTCGTCCCGCGGTCAGCGCGACGTGTGGCGGATGCCGTGGCCCACGACCTCGACGCTGCTCGCTCGGGCTGTCGCGAGGCCGGCCGGGTATACCGTATCTTCACCGGCCGTATTTGGCGCCGATCGCGCGCATGTCGTCGTCTGTGGCGAACGCGCCGTTCGCCTCGGCCGCCGTCGAAGCGTCGATGTCGGCGTCTTCGTCCGGCGTCAGAATGTATGGCGGGGGTTCGTGCCCTGCGAGTTGCAACAGAACGCGCGCGAGTTCGTCCTGCTGATCTTCCGGCAAGCGAGCGGCTACGGCCACGGCTTCGTCGAGCAAGCGAGTCATGACGAGAAGCATAGTCCGTTTCCGTCAGGCGGGCGAGGGCCCGAACGTCAGGGCGCCCAGCGCTCCCTCGGTGGGACATCGCCGGACTTCACGACTCGTTTGACAAGGAGAACCGAAAAGAGAACGGAGGCAATTCGACGCTCGGCGTCGCGCCAGCTCTGTAGCCGCGATCGCCGATCGCGACGGACGCGTCCGCGACCGCGTCACCAAAAAAAGGGCGCCCGTCCGGGCGCCCCTCCTCGAACGCTCGCGCGTTCGAATTACGCAGCCTGCTTCTCGGGCGCGGCCTCGATCGTCCGCGCCGGCTTGGCGGCGCCGTTGATCGCGATCGTCCGGGGCTTCTGGGCCTCCGGCACCTCGCGGACGAGGTCGATGTGAAGCAGCCCGTTCTCGCTCGCGGCGCCCGTCACGACCACGTGGTCGGCGAGCTGGAAGCGGCGCTCGAACGCACGCGCGGCGATGCCCTGGTAGAGCATATCGCGCTTCTCGTCCTTGACGCCCGTCTCCTTCGAGCCGCGCACGGTCAGGGTGTTCTCGCGGCTTTCGACCGAGAGCTCCTTGTCGGCGAAGCCGGCCACCGCGAGGGTGATCCGGTAGGCGTTTTCGCCGGTCCGCTCGATGTTGTAGGGCGGATAAGTGGGAGCGTTCTGCTCGGCGCCGACGGCCTTGTCGAGCATCGAGAGCAGCCGGTCGAAGCCGACGGTGGAGCGGTAGAACGGGGAAAGATCATAGTTGAGCATCGGTCACATCCTCATTGAGCGACATGGCGGAAAATCGCCCCGATCGGCGGCGCTTTCCGCTTGCGGTTCCGTCATGGACCCCGCACGCTTGAGATGGGACGGGAACAGGATTCGTCAAGGGCGGGGCGGCGCCATCAAAAACACAACCTCGTCGGCCATGGCGCGGATTGCGCGGCCGAGGGCCGCCCGATATAGCGCCGAACCGGGAGGCTGAGGCCTCCGATCGATGGGGTGATGAACGCATGCTGAAGTCTTTTTTGGCGGCCGCGCTCGCCGCCGCACTCGCCTTGAGCTTCGCCGTTCCGGCGCTGGCCGCGCCGAAGGGGCCGGTCGACGAGGAGGACGAGAAGCCGAAGCCGCTGCCGCCGCTGCAGAAGAACTTTCCGCTCGATCAGACGTGGTCGCTGAAGGAGCTCAACGGCAAGCCGGTGCCTGCCGGGCTCGACGCCAGCCTGAAGATCGACGGCACCTTGCGCGGCTCCGGCTTCACCGGCTGCAACTCCTGGTCGGCGACGCTCTATCCGGTCAAGGACCAGCACCTGATGGTCGGCCCGTTCGCGCTGACCAAGAAGCAGTGCGGCAAGGACGTGATGCAGATCGAAATCGGCTTCCTGTCGACCCTGCTCGGCAGTCCGACCTGGGACCTGGTCAACGGCGACCTGGTGATCAAGGGCCCGCGCGGCGCCGCGCGTCTCGCGCGCTCGCTCTAGGCGCCGACGGCGCGCGGCCTCCCATCCCCGGCCTCGCCGGGGATGGACGACCCAAGAGGGTCAGTCCAGGGTCGAAAGCGGCGCGCGGGGCAGCGGGCGGCGCACGGCGGGCTCCGGCGATCCCCCCTGCCCCAGCGCCTCCAGCGCCGCGACGCCCTCGGCCGGCAGGCCGGCGGCGCGGGCGGCGGCGAGGACCGCGGCCAGGTAGTCCGACTTGGCGACGCCCGGCCCGGCGTCGGCCCCGACATAAACGATCGCCCGCTTCGCCCCCGCGCCCGTGACCACCGGCTGGACCACCTTGGCGTAGAGGCCCGCGTGCAGCCCCTCGTAGCGGTCGAGGGCGCTGAGGTCGGCGAGCGCGAGGTCCCACAGGAGACCGTGAACCGCGCCGCGCGGGGCGCGCACCACGGTCAGCCAGCCCTCGCGCATGATCGCGAGGCGGTGGCGCTCGAGACGGGCGAGGCCGACGGGGGTCGAGCGCGGGCAGCGGCGCGCCATGGCGGTCGTGTCCATGTTCGAGCCGTAGGCGAAGACGAGAGGCATCTACCCGCTCAGCCTTTCCACCTTGTGGACCACGCTCTTGCCCTTCAGTTCGGCGAGGATGGCGTTGAGGTGCTGGATGTCGCGCACCTGCAGGTCGATGCGCAGGTCGCGGAAGTCCGGCCCGCTCGGCGCCGAGGCGATCTGGTCGATGTTGGCCCCGTATTCGCCCACCGTCGTCGCGATCACGCCGAGCGCGCCCGGCTCGTTCAGCATGGTGATCACGATCTGGGTCGAATAGACCGCCTTGTCCGCCGCCTCGAGATCCCAGCGGACGTCGAGCCACCGGTCCGGCTCGTCGTTGAAGTCGGCGAGCGCCGGCGAGTGGATCGGGTAGACGGTGATCCCCTCGGGCCCGCGGATGCCGATGATGCGCTCGCCGGGCACGGCGCCGCCCTTGGGCGAGAAGCGCACGGCGGTGTCGGGGTCGAGGCCCCGGAGCGGCGAGGGCGCGTCGCCCGGCGCCGACTTCCCCGGCACGCGGAAGACGAGGTTGGCCGCCTTCGGCAGTTCGAACCAGCCGGTCTCGTTCTGCGGCACCGCCGGCCCGGCCTTGCGCTCGTCCTTGAAGTCCGGATGGACGGCGCGCACGACGTCGCTGGAATAGATCTCGCCGCGCCCGACGCCGACCAGCACGTCGTCGACGGAAGCGCGGGCGAGCCGCGGCAGCGCGGCCTTGAGCTTCGATTCGGAAAACTTCTTGCCGGCGCGCTCGAAGGCGCGTTCAATGATCTGTCGTCCGAGCCCGCCGAACTGCTGCTTGGCCGCCTCGCGGGTGGCGCGGCGGATGGCGGCGCGCGCCCGCCCGGTGAGGACCACGCTGTCCCACGCGGCCGGCGGCGTGGCGCGGTCCGAGCGCGAGATCTGGACCTCGTCGCCGTTCTGCAAAATCGAGATCAGCGGCGCGATCCGGCCGTTGATCTTGCAGCCGACCGCCGAATTGCCGATGTCGGTGTGAACGGCGTAGGCGAAGTCGATCGCCGTCGCCCCGCGCGGCAGCGCGATCAGCCGGCCCTTGGGGGTGAAGCAGAACACCTGGTCGTGGAACAGCTCGAGCTTGGTGTGCTCGAGGAATTTTTCCGAATCGTCGCTCGCCAGCGCTTCGATCGTCTGCCGCAACCCCCGGTAGGCGCGGCTCTCGCTCACCCCCGGCGTGTCGGGGCGGCCGTCCTTGTAGATCGCGTGCGCAGCGATGCCGTATTCGGCGATCTGATGCATCTCGTGGGTGCGGATCTGCAATTCGACGCGCTGGCTGCCCGGGCCGATGACGGTGGTGTGGATCGAGCGGTAGTCGTTCTGCTTGGGCGTCGAGACATAGTCCTTGAACCGGCCGGGCACGGCCGGCCAGGTGGTGTGGGCGACGCCGACGGCGGCGTAGCAGTCGGCGACGGTGTCGACCAGGATGCGAAAACCGTAGATGTCGCTGAGCTGCTCGAACGCGATCGAGCGGCGCTCCATCTTCTTCCAGATCGAATACGGCGCCTTCTGCCGGCCCTTGACCTCGACCTTGATGCCACGCCGGACGAACTGGTCGGTGAGCTCGGCGGCGATGCGGGCGATCAGCGCGCCGTTCTTGCCTTTGAGCGCCTCGAGGCGGGTGACGATCAGCTTGTAGGCTTCCGGCATCAGGCAGCGGAACGACAGGTCCTCGAGCTCGGTGCGCATGGACTGCATGCCCATGCGGCCGGCGAGCGGCGCGTAGATGTCGAGCGTGTCCTGGGCGATGCGGGCGCGCTTGGCCTCCGGCATGTACTGAAGGGTGCGCATGTTGTGCAGCCGGTCGGCGAGCTTGACCATGAGCACGCGCGCGTCGTCGGCGATGGCGAGCAGGAGCTTGCGAAAATTCTCCGCCTGCTGGGCGTGCTTGGTGACGAAGTCGAGCTTGCCGAGCTTGGTCAGGCCGTCGACCAGCCCGCCGATCTCCTCGCCGAACGCCTTGTCGATGTCCTCGCGCGAGGTCTCGGTGTCCTCGATCGTGTCGTGCAGCATCGCCGCGACGATCGTGGCGTCGTCGAGCTTGAGATCGGTCAGGATCGCCGCGACTTCGAGCGGATGCGAGAAATAGGGATCGCCGGAGGCCCGCTTCTGCGTGCCGTGCGCCTTCATGGCGAAGACGTAGGCGCGATTGAGCAGGTCTTCGTCGGCGTTGGGATTGTAGCGGCGGACCCTTTCCACCAATTCGTATTGCCGCATCATCGCCGCAGAATCTCAACGTCTCCCGGAGCCGACTGTGGTCGCCTGCGCCAACGGCCAAGACCATGCGACAGGGAGATCTGGGCGCAAAGGCCAGCTGCCCGGACCGGACGCGTCTCGCCGCACGCTTCCGCGCAGGCTTCCCGTCGATCATCGGCCCGCGGCGACGGGCGCGCAAGCCGAAAGTGGTCGGGGCGGTCGCGCGAGGGCGGCTTGCCGCCGCCCCTAGCCCCGCCGATCCGCATGACGTAGCATCGCGACGAGAATCCGGGACGGCCGGCGCTTTGCGCCGGCCGTCGGCCGAAGCGAGCCCGACGGGGCCGCCAGTCGCGGAGCCGGGGCGGCGCAGGGATTCCACGGGGGTTGATCCGATATGAAGAGATGGCTTCTTCTGGTCTGTCTCGCGGCGATCGCTGCGGATGTCGGCCCGTCGCCCGCTGCGGCGCGATCGGCGCCGACCTGCGACAGCCTGTGGTACAATCGCACTGCGATCTACGCCCGGCGCGGCATGTGTTTCAAGGACGAGCGCGCGCTCAGGGTGTTCGGCCAGAAGTGTTTCCGTCCCTACGGCAAACTGACGTACAGGGACCAGAGGCGGGTGAACGACATCGCCCGCCAGCAACGACGGCTGGGTTGCAAGACGAACTGAGGCGCGCCCTCGGGACGTCTCGAAAGCGTGCGGCGCCGTCCGTCGAAGGCGCAGTCGGGACACTGCGCAGCGCAGGGAGGGCGACAGGTTGCCCGAGGCTCCGTCGAAGACGCAGATCCTTCTCGCCCGGGCGGCGGTCGCCCTGATCGTCGGTCTCGCGGTCGCAGGCCTCGTCTGGTACGGCGTTTCGACGGACGTGCTCGTTCGCATCTGGCGCAGCCTCGCAGCCCGGCCCGGCGGGCCGATGACGTTCCGGTTCGTCCTCCAGCCGACCATGGCGGCGATCGCGGCGTTCAGCGACGGCGTCGCCGACGCGCGGCTCGACCGCACGCCTTACCTGTCCGCGGTCCTGTCCGGCGCGGAGCGACGCGGCGCGCTGCTGTGGGAAGGCGCCCTGTCGACGTCGAGAATTCTCATACTCGGCGTCGTCATGGACATCGTCTATCAGGTCGCCGTGCTCGGTCAGTTCTTTCCGGCGGAGGCTGCGATCGTCGCGGTTCTGCTGGCCTTCGCGCCCTACGCCCTGCTGCGCGGCCCGATCGGCCGGATCGCGCGGCGCTGGGTCGCGCCGCGCGCCTGCCGCTGAAGGGCGCGCGAAACCGGCCGCCGCAAGCGGGCCCGTGACCGGGACGCGCCCGACCGGACTTGCCGGCGCGGGCCTGTCGTGCTCCGTTGCGGCCGCCGCGGGCGGCGGTCGCAAGGGAAAAGGGGGAAAACGCTTGCGGGAGGATGAGGATGGCGGGACCGGAACTCAAGCTGGACGTCAACACCGAGCTTGCGGCGCGCCGGACCGGCATGGCGTTCCAGCGCACCCGCCTCGCCGAGGACCGCACGCTGATGGCGGTGATCCGCACCGCGCTGTCGCTGATCGGCTTCGGCTTCACGATCTTCCAGTTCTTCCAGAAGCTGCGCGATCAGAATCTGGTCACCCACGCCGGCGCGCCGCGTCATTTCGGCATGGCGCTGGTCTGGCTCGGCGTTTTGATGCTGGCCCTGGGGATCGCTTATCACGTCCAGTTCATGCTCGGCCTGCGCCGCCTGCGCCAGTCGATGCGCGACGAGGGGCTGATCCACGGCGAGACGGCGTTTCCCGTGTCGCTGACCCTGATCACGGCGCTGCTGCTGCTGGCGACGGGGGTCGCGGCGATCGCCAGCATGCAATTTGACATCGGACCGTTCGGATAGGAACACGAACGCGTCCGACGCGGGTTCGACTCGCGAGCGAGAACCAAGATCCTTGGCAGGAGAGCGAGATGCCTGAGAAGAAACCGAACATCCTCATTCTCTGGGGCGACGACATCGGCTGGTGGAACATCAGCTACAACAGCCGCGGGCAGATGGGATACCGCACCCCCAACATCGACCGCATCGCCAACGAGGGCGTCGCCTTCACCGACTATTACGGGCAGCAGAGCTGCACCGCGGGCCGCGCGGCGTTCATCACCGGGCAGAACCCGATTCGCACCGGCCTGACCAAGGTCGGCATGCCCGGGGCGGACGTCGGCCTGAGCGCCGAAGACCCGACGATCGCCGAGCTCCTGAAGCCGCTCGGCTACGCGACCGGACAATTCGGCAAGAACCATCTCGGCGACAAGGACCAGTACTTGCCGACCGTGCACGGCTTCGACGAGTTCTTCGGCAACCTCTATCACCTCAACGCCGAAGAGGAGCCGGAGGACCCGGACTACCCCAAGGACCCGGAGTTCAAGAAGCATTTCGGCCCGCGCGGCGTCCTGCACTGCAAGGCGGACGGCCAGGGCGGACAGACGATCGAGGACACCGGGCCGCTGACCAGGAAGCGGATGGAGACGATCGACGACGAAGTGACGGACCGCGCGCTCACGTTCATCGACGAGACGGTGAAGTCCGGCCAGCCGTTCTTCCTCTGGTACAACACGACTGGCATGCATTTCCGCACGCATCCCGCCGCCAAGCACAAGGGCAAGAGCAACGGCCAGGGCGACTACAACGACGTGATGGTCGCGCACGACGAGCACATCGGCCGGATGCTCGCCAAACTCGACGAGCTCGGCATCGCTGACGACACCATCGTGATGTATTCGACCGACAACGGTCCGCACTACAACTCGTGGCCGGACGCAGGCATCACGCCGTTCCGCTCCGAGAAGAACACCAACTGGGAAGGCGGCTGGCGAGTCCCGGCCTTCGTGCGCTGGCCGGCGAAATTCAAGGCGGGCACGGTGCTCAACGGCATCGTCAGCCATCAGGACTGGCTGCCGACGCTGCTGGCGGCCGCGGGCGAAACGGACATCGCCACGAAGCTCCACGACGGCTACACGGTCGGCGACAGGACCTACAAGGTTCACATCGACGGTCTCGACATGTTGCCGTATCTCAGCGGCGAAGCGAAGGAGAGCCCCAGGAACTTCTTTTTCTACATGAGCGACGACGGCGACATCCTCAGCATCCGGATGAAGGACTGGAAGGTCGTGCTGATGGAGCAGCGCGCCAAGCAGTTGATGTGCTGGTTCGAGCCGTTCGTGAAACTCCGGGCGCCGAAGATGTTCAATTTGCGCCGCGATCCGTTCGAGCGGGCGGACGAGAACTCGAACACCTACTGGGACTGGGTCATTTCGCACGCCTACATCTTGTATGGGATGCAGGCGGTGGTGGCGGGCCAGATCAAGGATTTCGAAGCGTTCCCGCCGCGGCAGAAGCCGGCTTCGTTCAACCTCGACGCGGTGATGCGAACGCTGCAGGAAGCGCACAGCAGCGCCGGGCACTGACGCTTCGCCTGTCGCCGGCGCGAGGCGCAGGGTCGTGACGGGGCGGCGCCGACCTCGGGTCGACGCCGCCCCTCGTCCTCGCCGGGGGCGTGAGCGGGGCGGCGAGGCGTGGGCCCGGGGAGCGCGTCGTGAAGGACTGGATTTCGCTTTTCACCGACGGCGCGATCGTGGCGATCGACGTGATGGCGGTGGCGATCATCGTCGTCGGCACGCTGGAAATGTTTGTGACCTGCGTGCGCTCGGCGTTCTCGCCCTCGCCGACCGGCCGCGAGCTGCGCGACGGCTATCTGCGCTACGCGCGCTGGCTGATGGCCGGGCTGACGTTCCAGCTCGCCAACGACATCATCGTCTCGGCGCGCGCGCCGAGCTGGGACGACATCGGCCGGCTGGCGGCGATCGCCCTGATCCGCACCTTCCTCAATTTCTTCCTCGAGCGCGACATCCGGGAAACCCAGGCGATCGGCGAGGATGCGCCGGCGGCCGGCGCGGACGGGCGGCAGCGGCGCTGATGGGCCCGGCTCAGGCCGACGCCGCCGCCTTCGCCTTGTCGCCGTGGCAGAACTCGAACGCCCGCCCGCTTCCGCACGGGCACGGGGCGCGAGGATCGCGCTTGGCGTCCTCGTTCGCCACCCAGAGCATGACGTCGGCGGGCGGGCGGCCGCGCTGGTAGAGGCGCCCCATCACCGCCATCAGCGTGCGCGTGTGGGTGAAGAACAGCTCCAGCCCGGGACAAAGATAGTTGTGACCCGGCTCGCCGTCCTTCGACAGCGCGAACCGGTCCTTGGGGCAGCCGCCGTTGCAAAGATTGCGCACGGCGCACGACCGGCATTGGCTCGTCAGCGTATCGCGCTTGGCGTCGCCGAAGCGGCGCATCTGCGGCGAGGCGACGAGTTTTGCCAGCGGCGTGTCGGCGATGTTGCCGAGCCGCTGCCCGGGCTCGACGAAGTGATCGCAGGTGTAGACGTCGCCGTTGTGCTCGAGCGCCGGCCCCAAGCCGCAGGTCGGCGCATGGATGCAGAGGAGGTGGCGGCCGAACCAGGCCTCGAGCGTCACGTCGAACAGCTGCACGAACACCTTTCCGACGTCGCGCCGCACCCATTCCTCGAACACGTCGATCAGGAACCGCCCGTACGCCTCGGGCCCGACCGAGCGGTCGGTCACGAGGTCGCCGGTCTGGGTGTACAGCAGGCGCTTGCCGCCCCCCTTGTCGCTCCACCCCTGATTGGCGATGGCGAGCGTCTCGGCGGTCGCGCGCTCGACGATCGGAATGAACTGGATCCACTTCGCCGCGAGGTCGTCGCGAAAGAAGCGATAGACCTCCCGGCCGCGCGTCTGGTTGGCCGCATTGACGGTGCACAGGATGTTGAACTCGACGCCGTGTTTCGCCAGAAGCCGCTGAGCGCGCATCACCAGGTCGAAAGTGCCCTGCCCTCTCCGGTCGCGCCGATAGGCGTCGTGAAGCGCCTGCGGCCCGTCGACGCTGAGGCCGACGACGAAGCCGCGCCTCTTGAAGAAGGCGCACCAGGCGTCATCGAGCAGAAGGCCGTTGGTCTGGAAGGTCTGCTGAATCCGCTGCCCGGGCTTGCGGTATGTCTCGACGAGGGCGACGGCCTTCTCGAAGAACGCGAGCTTCATCAGGGTCGGCTCGCCGCCCTGCCAGGCGACGGTCACCTCGGGCGTGCGATGCGCTTCGAGCAGTTGCCGGATGTAGGTCTCGAGCGTCGCCTCCGACATCCGATGCCGGTCGTCGGGATAGAGCGCCTCCTTCGACAGAAAGAAGCAGTAGGCGCAATCGATGTTGCAGGTCGAGCCGCTCGGCTTGGCGAGCAGGTGAAAGCTCGGGGGCGCGGCGGCGGGACGAGCCGGCGATGGGACCCTTGTCTCGGCCATGGACGCTCCGGTGACGAAGGAAAGCCTGAAGGCTAGCTCTTCCGGCGCCGATTGGCCATCGCCCTGGACGGCGGCGGCTGGCGGATGCGCGCTTCGAGGTTCGCTCCCGTCGCCGCGCCGGGCGCGCGCGCGCGGTCAGCGGCCGTCCCGGCGCCCCTGCGCGCGTTCCCGGGGCGGCGACGCGAAAAACCCCGGAGCTTGCGCTCCGGGGTTCGGCGTTTCAACCGATCGGGTTGCGATCAGAAGTAACGAGTGATGCGGAGACGGCCGGCGAAGCCGCTCGAGTTGCCTTCCCAGGCGCCCGGGGCGAAGACCGCGCCGCCGGCGCCGCCGACGTTGTAGACGGTGCCGAGGAAGCCCGAGGGCTTGGTCTGGTTCGTGCTCTGATACATCAACTCGAGGTCGAAGTTCAGGTTGGTGACCGGGTTCCA
>NZ_QNRK01000006.1 GCF_003315135.1 Roseiarcus fermentans | reverse complement strand
AAAGTCGTGCAGCGCCGCATTGCCAGTGCGCGGGTCGTCCAGACCGTCCCAGCATTCGATAAAGCGATCCAACACATTCTCCCGAGCCGCGTATCATCCGCCACCCGGTAGAATCCATCTCACTCAAAACGCAAAATCCGGCTCACAAGGGCCGCCGAATTCCAAGTGCGATTCCCCTGCTGCGTGACCACGCCCCCGGAGCTGGTCCCCATGTTGGTTCCCGTTCGCGTACTGCCCGAAGACGGCGTGTCGCTCCACGGTCCGCCCCAATTGCTTGTCTTGCTCTGAGTGATCGAAGCGACATAATTCACGTCGACAAACCAATTCCTGTCGAGAAAATAGGTTGCGCCGACTGTCGCGCTGACGCCCCAAAGCCATTGGCTGAACGAATAGTTGCTGCCCTGGCCGATTCCCGTGATGCTCGTCGGCACGCCGACCACATCGGCAAATCCCGTTATCCGTTCGATTTGGGTCCGCGTCTGCGCCAGCGTCGGGCCTGCTCCAAGATAGACAAAGCTCTTCTCGAACGAATGACCAAGGAACGGAATCAGTGAAAACTGGCTGTTAACGGTCTGTCGATAGCTCTGGACGACATAATTTCCTGTAAAAGGCGTATACACACCGCCCTGCAAGAACCCTCCTGATTGCGGAATCAGCAAGTCATTGTTGGAGGAGCTGATTCCGAGATAAGTGTAGGACATCTTGACGCCGCCCATCCACGGGGTGTCATTGATGTGGGTGAAGTAGCCGCCCTGTATGACCGGCGCCAATGCCGAACTGTTGCTCAATGTGAGCCCCGTACCGCCGGCCGCCGTTCCGACGATTGGCGGCTGAAGGACTCCGAACGCATTGTAGTCAGCCGGGGTGTCCGAAGTTCCTCTACCATATACATTCTGATTGTTGAAGTTGACCGAGTTTGCACTGGCCCCGACACCGAGAAACAGACCGGAATGAGGGACGATGGATACGGCTGGAGGAGCATCAACAAATGTAATTGGTCTATCAGCCGCGAATGCCGGACTTACGCCGACAACGCTAACAAGTATAAGTATGTGTCTGGCGGCGTACATTCGCGGCATATCGGTTACTCCACTGTTTTTCGGCTTGTGAATGACATGACGAATTCTTTATTTCACTGCGACGACGGCGACGGATTGACAAGGAGGATTCGAAATCGTCGCCGATTGTGGTTGCCGATTGGTTGCGGGAGCGACGACGCGGCGATCGCGAACGGCGACTGTCGGGTCGATGAGGCGTCGACGACCGGACTCGGGAGGGCCGGTGATGGAGGTCTCGCCGGGATCCGGGCCACGATCACAAGACCCCCAGCCCGCGCGCGCCGGCGGTTGGTGTTCAGCGGCGGCCAGGTGTAGACTCCGGCCGCGGAGGCGAGCATGAACGGAACTCTGGAGCGTCCCCCGGCGCGGGCGTGGCGACGGCTCGACGTGGAAATCCTCGGCCGAATGTCCGAGGCCGGAATTCTGACCGACCCGCATCGCGTCGAGTTGCCCGCCGCGGCGCTGCCCGCGTGAAGGCGCGCCCGATCGCCCGGCCCGCCCGCGACGCCCGCCCCGCCTTCTCCCCCGTGATCCCTCTCCAGCCCGAGGTTGCACAATGGCTCGCCGCGCCCGCGACGTTCTGCTCGACATTCTTCGCGACGAAGGGATCACCCACGTGTTCGGCAATCCCGGCTCGACCGAGATGCCGCTGATGGACGCGCTGGTCGAGGCGCCCGACATCGTCTACGTCCTCGGCCTGCAGGAGGCGACCGCCGTCGCCATGGCGGACGGCTGGGCGCTGGCCTCGGGTCGGGCGGGCTTCGTCAACCTGCACGCCATGGGGGGCCTGGGCAACGCCATGGGCGTTCTCGTCGCCTCGAAGGCGAGCGAGACGCCGCTCGTGGTCACCGCGGGCCAGCAGGACACGCGGCACCTGATGACCGAGCCCTGGCTCTCCGGCGATCTCGTGGCGCTCGCGACGCCGGTGTGCAAATGGGCGAAGGAGGTGCGGCGCGGCGACGACGTCGGTCAGGCGCTGCGGCGCGCCTTCGCCATCGCCCGCACGCCGCCGCAAGGGCCGGTGTTCCTGTCGCTGCCGATGGACGTTCTCGACGAGCCGGTGAGCGGACGCACGCCGCCGGCCTCCGCGGCGCCGCGGCCCGGCCCTTCGCCCGAGGCGGCGCTGCTCGCCGAACGACTCGCCGGCCTCGACCCGGACCGCGTTCTGATCGTGCTCGGCGACGACCTCCCTGCTTCCGTCAGTCCGGGCCTCGTCGCCTTCGCCGCGGCGGGCGGATTTCCGGTCTGGGGCACGCAACTGACCTCGCGCGCCGCCTTTCCCTCGGACCATCCCTGCTGGGCCGGGGTGCTGAAACCCGACTTCGCGGTCATGCGCGAGCATTTCGAGGCCGCTGAGGCGATCGTGCTGGTCGGTGGCCGGGCGTTCGTCGCCTATCCCTATCGCGCCGCCGAACCGGTGCCGGAGGGCGTCGCGGTGCTGCACGTCGCCGACAACCCGGAAGCCTTCGGCCGCGAGCACGCCGCCGACATGGCCTTGCTCGGCGACATCGGCGCGACGCTGTTCGCCGCGGCGAAGCGGCTCGAGGCGCTCGTCGATCGGGGCGCGGTCGAAGCCAGGCTCGCGCGGAGGCGCGCGCGCATGCGCGCCGCGCACGAGGCGGCGCGTGAAGACATCCTCGCCGACCGCGGGACGCCGCTGACCCCGGACGCCGCGGTGCTGGCGGCGCTCGACGCCCTGCCTGCGGACACGCTGATTTCGAACGATTCGGCCGCCACCTTCGGCAAGGTGCAGGACCTGCTCAGCACCCGGCCCGGCCGCTATTTCTTCTCCCGCGGCGGCGTGCTCGGCTGCAACATGCCGGCCGCCGTCGGGGCCTCGCTCGCCGGCGCCGGCCTCGTCGCCTCGTTCGCCGGCGACGGCGGCGCGATGTACTCGCCCCAGGCGCTGTGGAGCGCCGCGCGCTACCGGGCGAAGGTGGTGTTCTTCGTGTTCAACAACCGCCGCTACGGCGTGCTGCAGAATGTGGCCAGGAGCCTCGGCTACGCCAATGCGGTCGCCGGCCGGTTCGTCGGCATGGACATCGCCGGCCCGGCGATCGACTTCCCCTCGCTCGCGGCCTCGATGGGCGTGCCGTCGGCGCGCGCCGACGACCGCGACGCGATCGCGGCGGCGGTGGCCGAAGCGGTCCGGCGCGAGGGTCCGTCGCTGATCGAGATCGCGATCCGGTGAAGGGGGAGCGCTGAAACTCAGCCCGCATCCCTGCGAAAGCGGGATGACGCCTGGAGGAAGATCCAAACCGCACGCGCTCCCCGTATCAAGTCTGGGCGGGCGTTTGCGAACGAGGACCACAATGACGAACGCGACCCGGCGCCGAATCGTTTGCGCGGTTTTGCTCGTGGGGCGGGCGTTCAGCCGGCGCACGCGATGGGCGGCGGCGGGCCGCCGGGCTGCATGATGCCGCTCACCTATTGCCGGGAGACCGTCTACAACAGAGGCGTCACCGACCCGACGCAATTCGAGGCGGAAGTCAAGAAACGCTTCGCCGACCCCGTCCATTATCCGACCGCTTACGACAAGCCCCGTTGGTAGGGAGCGCAAAAAAAACGGTTGCGGGGCTGATCCTCGCAAGATAGACGCACGAGCGCGTGGACTCGTCCGGTTGGCTCCGGATTGTTCGCCGTAAGCGTTTACGTCAACCAACGCACGCCCCTGTCGCGGGATCGACGGGTCGTGTTGCGGTTTGCAGCGCGATTCCTCCATTTTTGCCGGCAGGGCCTCCTTAGAAAGGGTTGCCCGTTGACGTGCTCTTCCACTCCGACCGCGCCTGTCCACGGGGACCGCGCCTTGCGCCTTGTTGTCTGGCTCACGCTGGCGCTTTTCCTCTCCTTTCTCTGCGTCGCGATGTCGCTTCCGGTGACGTCGGTCTTTGTCTCAACGCGACTTGGCTTCAGCAACGCGCTCGCGGGGCTGGCCGTCGGCGCGCCGTTTGCGTCCACCATTCTGACGCGCGGCCTGGCCGGGCGAATGTCCGATCATCGCGGCGGCAAATACTGCATGGTCCGGGGACTGGTCGTCTACGCGTTCGCAGCGCTTGTCTGCCTCGCAGCGAGTTGGCCGGGCGCGTCGGCCTCATTAGCGTACGGCGTTCTGATGGTCGGACGACTGCTGCTGGGACTTGGCGAAAGCCTGACGTTGGTCGGGCTGCTGTCGTGGGGCTTCGGCATCATGGGCCCGCAGGCCTCGGGCCGGGTGATCGCGCTGGTCGGCATCGGCATGTACGGCGCCTTCGCGGTCGGCGGCCCCGTCGGCCTCGCCCTCTTCGACCAGGCGGGTTTCGCCGGCGTCATGGGCGCAGCTGTGCTCGTCCCGCTGATCGGCCTCCTGATGGCGCTGCCGGTCCCGGCCGTCGTCCCCGCGGGCGGCGAGCGCCCGTCCTTCTGGCGCATCATCGGACGGATCTGGGATCCGGGTCTGGTTGTCGGCCTTCAGGGCGTCGGCTTCGCCGCGATCGGCGCCTTCATGCCGCTCCTGTTCCTGCACCGCGGCTGGTCCCACGCCGGTTTCGGCCTGACCTGCTTCGGCCTCGCCTTCGTGCTGATGCGCGTTGCGTTCGGTCATCTGCCCGACCGGATCGGCGGCGTCCCGGTGGCCCTTGCCTCGATGGCTATCGAGGCGGTCGGGCAATATCTTGTCTGGACAGCGAGCGCTCCGGTCGTCGCGTTTTCCGGCGCGTTTCTGACCGGGCTCGGCTGTTCCCTGATCTTTCCGGCGATGGGCGTGGAAGCGGTCCGGCGCGTCCCGCCGCACCTGCGCGGCACCGCGATCGGCGGCTTCGCCGCGTTCCAGGACCTGGCCTATGGGCTCACCGCGCCGGCGACAGGGCTGCTCGCCGACCGTTTCGGTTACGGCGTCGTGTTCCTGATCGGCGGACTGGCCGCGACCCTCGGATTTGCAACGGTGATCGCCATCGCCCGAAGGGATCGGGCGCAAATCGTCTGAACGCGCTCCCTCTCTTACGCCGGGCCGGCGATCCTCACGGCTTGGCGCAGGCGAAGGACGCCTCGCTCTCCGGATCGCCGCTGGCGTAGCGGGCGTAGGCCGGCCAGGGGCAGAGCGGGCGCGTGCGGCTCGGGCTCCAGGAGGCCGGCGTCTCCTTGTTCGCCGGATTGACGGAGGCGACGATCCGGTCGGGGGCCCTGCCTTTCTCGACCCAGTCGGTCAGCGCGGTCAGCGCGTCGAAATTGTCGAGCGCCACGCCGCCGTCGCAATGGGTCATGCCCGGCACGGCGAAGAGGCGCACGTTGTCGGCCGCCTTGCCGCCCGTGTTGGCGTCGAGCTTCTCCCACCAGCGGATCGTGTCGTTGATCGAGAACACCGGATCGGCCTGACCGTGGGTGACGACCATCTTGCGGTCGAGCGCGCGGAACTGTTCGAGCTTCGGATCGTCGACGCCCGGCGGGGTCATGAAGTCCATCGCCGAGTCCGGATAGGCGTCGGTCCTGGCGAAGATTTTTGGCGCGTCCTTGTCGAAGTCGAAGGCCAGGAGCCCCTTCATCAGCGCGTCGTTGGATCCGCCGATCTCGGTCGGCGGGGTGGTGAAGACATATTGCAGCGAGGCCGCGCCCATGGTGGCGATGATCGGGTAGAAGTTCCACGGCGGAATCGGGCTCTCGATCTTCCACATCCGCCAGTTGCCCGTGCCGACGCCGCCGTCGACCGGCCAGTCGCTGTAGAGCGCGTCGCCCTTGGTATTGTGCGGCCCGGCGAAGCTCATTGTCAGCGCCTCGACCTTGGCCTTGGGCAGGCAGCCGGCGCTCTCGCCGTCCTTGCACGCGAGACTGTCGAAGCGGAACGCCTTCTGGCAGGCCACGAGATTGGCGGTGATCCGGTCCTCGATCCCGTCGAGCTTGTCGCAGGCCGCGGTGATTGTTCGCGAGATCAGCGCCGCGTCGTCCTTGGTGATGGACTTGCGGATGTCGGGATCGGCCTTCACGAAAGCCTGCGCGTCCCAGGCGTGCTGGAGGGCGGCGCGCGGAAGGTCGAAGCCGGGATTGCCGACCAGGAACCCGTCATATTGCTCGGGCATCCGCGCCGCCGCGACCATGCCGTGGCGGCCGCCGTTGGAACAGCCGCCATAGTAGGAAAAGTCCGGCTTCCGGCCGTAATGCGCGGCGAGGATCGCCTTGGCGATCGGGGCGAGCGTCATATCCGCGGCATAGCCGTAATCGCGCCGCGCCTGGGGATCGAGACCGAAGGCGACGCCGGCGGCCAGCCCACGCGCAGCGTTCGCCGGATCGGCGCCGGAATGGCCGCCGTCCGAGGACAGCACCGCGAAGCCGCGCGCCAGCGCCGGAACGGCGCCCGCGGCGACGCCCTCAGCGGCGCCGCCGACCGCGGGCTTCACCTCGCCGTCGGCGCCGCCGTTGCCTTGATCGAGGAAGCGGCCGTTCCAGTCCGCCGGCAGGCGCAGCTCGAAGTCGATGGCGTAATGCCGGCCGTCGGCGCCGGTGCGGTCGTTGACCTTGCCCGTCAGGACGCAGGCGCGCGGCAGGCCGTCGCCGGCCTCCTGCATGGTCGCGCCGGTGATCGCGAGCCCGGGAATGGCGAGGTGTTCGGCGGTGACTTTCGAGCAGGGCTGGCCGTCCGCCGCCAGCGCAGCGCCGGTGAGAGCGAGCAAGGCGAGCGCGGCGACGGCGGGCGAAAGCGGATCGGCGGCGGAACGCTTGGCGGCGGGGCGGACCGCGAGCTCGTCCGGCCGGACCGTGTCCTGGGCGAGCGCCGCGCCTGCGCCCGCCAACGCCGCCGCAACCCCGGCGCCGCCAACCAGCGCCCGCCGGTCCAAACCGTTGGCGCCCGCGCAGGTCGCGCTCATGGCTATCCTCCCCTGTTTCTCGCTCGCGTCCGACGAATACGCGGCGCAGTCTGTTGAGAGGCCATCATGACGCGGACGCGCTGTCAACGGCTATGCGCGCGATGCAGAGGGTCGGCTCGAGCCTCACTCGAGATCTTCGCAGATCCAGACCTGCATCGATCCGGGAGCGCGGTTCGCCCAGAGGTAGTAGGGGATCGCCGTCAGGGTCGCGGGTTCTGCCCGCGGCGGCGTGGCCGTATAGAGCGCGCCTTCGGCATCGCCCGGCGTCAGCCTGCGGGCCGCGGCGGTCAGGGCGACCGCGCCGCCGATCAGGTCCGGGCGCCATTCCGCCGCGAGATCCGCGGCGCGCGGCAGGGTCAGGCTCTGGATCGCTCCGCCCGGGTTATCGGGCTCCTCGACGCAATAGATCAGCGGGCCGCGCCGAAGCGCCACGCGTCCGACGTCCATGCGGACGCTCGGGTGCGCGTAGAGCCGCTCGGGCGGCATCGGCAGTCGCAGGGCCACGACGTCGCCCGCGCTCCAGCGCCGGCGGACGGTCGCGTAGCCGCGCTCGACAAGAAGCGCGGCGTCATCGCCGTTGACCGTCGCCGTCGCCGCGCCCGCCCAGCCCGGCACGCGCAGCTTGAGGTCGAACGCGACCGGCTTTTCCGGGTCGATCGCGATCTCCACGTCGCCGGCCCACGGGTAGTCGCTGGTCTCGCGCAGCGCGACGCTGACGCCGCCGATCGTCGCCGTCGTCTCGAAGCCGCCGTAGAGATGAAAGGCGACGCCCGTCTCGCTCTCCGACAGCGCGTATCCCGCGACAGAGGCGACGAGGCGCGACACGTTCATCGTGCAACAGGGGCAGACATGCCAGGCCCAGCGCCGATGCTGGCCGCGGCTCTCGAGCGGGTTCGCGTAGAAGTAATGAGCGCCCTCGCGCGACAGTCCGGTCAGCGCGCCGTTGAACAGCGCAAGCTCCATCACGTCGGCGTAGCGGCCGTCGAGATCGAGATGGAGCATGCGCTGCGCCCAGAAGACGAGCGCGACGGAGGCGCAGGTTTCGGCGTAGGCGGTCTCGTTGGGCAGGTCGTAGGGCTCGGTGAAGCCCTCGTTCGACGCGTCGGGCCCGAGCCCGCCCGTGACATACATTTGCGCCGTCGTGACGTCGCGCCACAGCGCCTCGCAGGCGCGCTTCAGGCCCTCGTCATGGAGTTCGAAGGCGAGGTCGGCCATCGCCGAGGCCATATACATGCCGCGCACCGCGTGCCCGACCATCCTGGTCTGCTCGCGCACCGGACTATGCGACTGATTGTACTCGTAGGTCTTGGCCCAGTAGTCGGCCGGATCGTCGCCGCGCGCGAGCGCCTCAGCGGTGAAGTAGTGCGGCTCGCGCCCGCGCTCGTCGATGAAGTAGGAGGCGAGCGCGAGTCGCCGCTTGTCGCCGGTGAGGCGATAAAGCTTGACGAGCGCCAGCTCGATCTCCTGATGGCCGCAATAGCCGCGCTTCTGACCCGGCCCCGTCCCGAAGGTCGCGGCGATGTGGTCGACATAGCGCTCCATCAGGTCGAGCAGCTTGCGCTTGCCGGTCGCGCGGACGTAGGCGACCGCGCCTTCGAGCAGGTGGCCGGCGTTGTAGAGTTCGTGATTGTCGCGAAGGTTCGTCCATCGGTTCTCGGGCTCGCGCTCGTTGTACCAGCAGTTGAGATAGCCGTCGGACGACTGCGCCTTCTCCAGGTCGTCGACGATGGCGTCGATCTTGGCCTCGATATCGGGGTCGCGCCGGTGGGCGAGCGCGTAGCTCGCCGCCTCGATCCACTTGCCGACATCCGAATCCCAGAAGACCTGCATGGTGAAGTTGTGGCTGTTGCGGGGAATCGTCAGCGGCGGAACCGGCTTCGGCAGCGCGAGCGACGCGAGAATGCCGACCTCGGCGAGCTTGGCGTGCTGGCTCGGGATCGTGCGCTCGAGCACCGTGTCGAGCCGTTCGCGCCAGAACGGGCCGGTGATCCTCACGTCGGCGAAAGGAATCGGCGCATAGCGCGATGGGCTCATGGTCGTTCTCCTCTTCGTAGTTGCCTCACCTGGCGCCTCGTCCCTGTCGGGCGCGGTCGCTGACCGCGCCTGGCCGGGTCAGCGACCCGGCCCTAGAGAATGGCGCCGCAGGACGCCCGCACCACGAGCGAACACGGCAGCCGGCTGACGCCGCAGAGCTTCGAGCCGGCCATCATCTGAAGGAGCGCATCGCCCGCCGCCGTTCCGAGCGCGTCGAGGTTCATGTCGACGCTGGTGAGCGGCGGCCGGGCGCCAGACGTCATCACCTCCCAGTTGTCGAAGCCGACCACCGCGACGTCGCCAGGGACGGAGAGGCCAATCTCGTTGAGCGCGTCGAGCGCGCCCCGCGCGATCTGATCGTTGCCGCAGAAAAGCGCGTCGGGCGCCGCGGCGGGTCTCGCGAAAAGATCGCGAACCGCCTCGCGCCCCCATTCTTCCGACCAGCGGCCGGACCGGCAGGCGCCAGGCGGCGCGGCGAGGCCGGCGGAAGCCAGCGCCGCGCGAAAACCCTTCTCGCGCAGCCGAACCGCCTCGAAATGCTCCGGACCGGTGATATGAGCGATCCGCTTGCGGCCGAGCCGGGCGAGGTGTTCGACGGCTAGCCTGGCTCCGCCTTCGTCGTCGGGGAGAAGACAGAGCGCATCCGGATTGTCGACCCGCGCGAACACGTAGACCACCGGCAGGCCGCGCGCGGCAGGCTCGATCGGCTCTCTGCGGTCGGCGCGGCGCGCGGTGACGATGAGGCCGTCGACACGCTTGCGCAGCAGTTGATCGATGTGGCGCCGCTCGCGCGCCGGATCGTCGGTGGCGTTGCACATGAAGACGGCGATCCCGCTGTCGAACAGGCGTCTCTCGAGCGCCGCGACGATCGGGAACGTGAACCGGCCGTAGTTGTCGTTTGACAGAATCCCGACGGTCATCGAGCGCGCGCGATGCAGGCTCTGGGCCAGGTTGTTGGGCCGATAGTCGAGCTCCTCGGCGACCTTGAGCACCTTGGCCCGGGTCTTTGCGCTCAGTCGCCCATTGGCGTTGAGCGCCTTGGACGCCGTGCCGATCGAAACGCCGGCCAGCCGCGCGACGTCTCGGATCGTTCGCGCGCCCGGCGCACGAGCCTCCTCGTCGAGCTCCGGGTCGTCGCCGAGCCGATCGTTCATTTCACCCCGCCCGACAGCAGGCCGGAGATGTAGTAGCGCTGCAGCGCCAGGTAGACCGCGAGACAGGGCAGGATCGCGATCATGATGCTGGCCTGCAGGGCGCCCCAGTCGACCGCGCCGTGATGGCCGATCTGCACGCTGACCAGAAGGATCGGCACAGTGAAGGAGGATTCGCGGTTCATGAAGATCAGCGCGGCCAGAAACTCGTTCCAGGAATTGATGAAGGCGAACAGCGCCACCGTGACGATCGCCGGCAGCGCGAGCGGCAAAAAGATATGGATCAGGCGGCTCAAGGACGAACAGCCGTCGAGCATCGCGGCTTCCTCGATCTCGCGCGGGATCGCCTCGAAGCT
This sequence comes from Roseiarcus fermentans, assembly GCF_003315135.1. Taxonomy (GTDB): domain Bacteria; phylum Pseudomonadota; class Alphaproteobacteria; order Rhizobiales; family Beijerinckiaceae; genus Roseiarcus; species Roseiarcus fermentans. The sequence goes on along the minus strand of NZ_QNRK01000006.1, from coordinate 210,277 downwards.
GTTGCGCATGAGGTAGATCGAAAACGGCAACTGCAAGATGGTGTGGACGATCGCCAGGCCGACGCGGGTATTGACCAGCCCGACCTTGGCGAAGTCGAGATAGAGGGGCGTCAGCAGGGCCTGGTAAGGGATCATGATCGGCGCGAGCAGAAGAAGGAACGCGACCTCCTTGCCGCGCATGTCGAAGCGGGCGAGGCCGTAGCCGGCGGGCGCGGCGAGCGCGATGCAGGCGACGATCGTCATCAGCGCGACGAGGCCGGAATTGGCGACATAGGTCGCAAGCCCGGCCTCGTAGCCGATGACCTTGAAGTAGTTGTCCGCGCTCAGGGCCTGCGGAAGATAATGGGGCGGGATCGCGGAAGCGTCGGCGGGCGTCTTGATCGAGGCGAGGAACGACAGCGCGAGCGGCGCGCCCATGACGGCGATGACTCCGACGCAGGCGGCGGAGGCCAGGAGCGCCGACGGGGCGAGGCGTTTGCGCCGGGCTGGCAAGGCGCGCGCGCCCGTGGCGACGACGGCCGCAGTCATGGCTCCGCCCCCCGCGCCGTCAGCGCGATCTGCACAGCCGAAAGGACGAGAATGATCAGCATCAGCACGATCGACAGCGCGGCGCCATAGCCGAGCCGGAACGAGACGAACGAGCTCTGATAGATCGAGTAGACGGCGGTGAAAGTCTGCCCGCGCGGACCGCCGGACGTCATGATGTAGAACTGGTCGAAGGCGAGCATCGAGCCGATGGCGCTGACCAGCGTCGTCAGCAGAAGCACGCGACGACAGAGCGGCAGGATGATCAACCGCACGCGCGCCCAATAGCCGGCGCCGTCGACCAGGGCGGCCTCCAGAATGTCGGAATGAATCGCCTGGATCCCCGAAACGAACAGCACCATGCCGAAGCCGACGACCTTCCATGTGATCGCGATCACGACGGCCCAGAAGGCGAGGTCGGCGCTGACGAACCATACCATCGGCTCGCGGATCACATGCAAATCGACCAGCAGCCGGTTGAACAGGCCGACTCGCTCGTCGAACAGCCAGAACCACAGGAGGCTCGAACTCGACAGGCCGATGACGACCGGAAGGAAGACAATCGTGCGCGTCAAGCGCTTGAGCGGCGTGTTGTCCGAGACAAGCAGCGCCAGCGCAAAGCCGAGCCCCATCAGGATCGGCGTCAGGACGAGGGTGTATTTGACGGTGAACAACAGCGCGCGCCAGAATCCGGAATCGTGCCAGATCTTCACGTAATTGGCGAAGCCGATGAACCGCCCGCCACCGAGCAGCGAACGGTCCGTCATCGACGTCGCCGCGAGCTGCCCGAGCGGCGCAATCACGAAAAGGGCGACGAACAGGAGCGCGGGCGCCAGAAAGAGCCAGCCCTGCGCCTGTCCTCTTGATCGCGAACGCGCCATGTCGAGGCTCCGGGGTGAGCCTTATTCACCGGCGATCTCTTTCATCTTCTGGCGCGCTTCGGCGATCGCCCCGTCCACGTCGCCGTCGAAGATGGCGCGCTGGAACATGTTGATCCAGGGGCTCGAATCCGAGTTCACCATATCGGCGAAATGATAGACCCACGGCACGTAGCCGATGCCGAGCGCCTTCGCCGTCGTCACGACGCGCGGGTCGGCGGCGAAATACTTGTTGTCGGCGAGCGCGGGACGAGACGGGAGAATGTTGTTCTTGGCCAGCCCCTCGAGCTGCGCCTCGTCGGTCAGCTCCCAGGCGATGAATTTCTTGGCGAGATCGAGATGCTTCGAGCCGGCCGGTATCGCGACGACATCGCCGCCGACGAAGGAAGACGCCTGACCCTCTTTCGCGCCGGGCAGGAAGGTCACGCCGAAATCGAGGTTCGGCGCATTCTTCTTCAGTTCGGAAAGGAGAAAGCCGCCAGTTCCCTGGACGCCGATCTTGCCCGTCATGAACTCGCTGGTGAAATTGGCGCCGTTGTCGGCCTGGGCGTTCTTCGGGATCAGGCCCTCGTTCCACATCGCCTTGAACGCTTCGAGCACGTCCTTGACGCCCTCGCCAGTCAAGGCGTCGTCGTTACCGTTGGCGGGCAGAATTTTCGATCCTGCCGCCACCATCATCGGCGACGAGGTAAAGATGTTGCAGCCGGGGCAGGCCCCGGAAAAATAGAAGCCATAGACGTCGCCGCCGAGCGCGCGCACTTTCTTGGCGTCCTCGTGGATCTCGCCGATCGTGCGCGGCGGCTTTTCAGGATCGAGTCCAGCCTTCTTGAACAGGTCCTTGTTCCAGACCAGGATCGACACGTCCGGCGTGAAGCCCGCGCCGTAGATCTTGCCCTCGTAGGTCGCGATGTCCTTGTAGGCTTGGGCGACGGAGGCGTAGTTGGGATCGGCCTTGAGGTCGGCCGTCAGGTCGACGAGAAAACCCGCCTTCATGAAATCGGGCATGTAGATGAGGTCGAACGACACCAGGTCGGGGACCTCGCGGGCCTGGACGCCGGTCGCGAGCTTGGTCACCATCTGGTTGTCCGGGATGGTGGTGAGCTCGATCTTGTCGGGATGGGTGGCGTTCCACAGATCGACGAGATGGGCGGCCGCATTGGTTCCGCTCGCCCTCACCCACATCGTGGCGGTGTCGGCCGAGGCGACGCCGGACAGCGCCGTCGATCCGATAAGCGCGGCCGCAAGAACGGCCCAGGTTTTCCGAGTGAACATGTGTATTCCCTCCCTGAAATGGTGACTTTTTCGTCCCTTCGCAAAGCTTCCTTCCCGTCATACAGCGTGGGAAAAGCTTTTCCCAGAGTCATACGCGTTCTCCGGGCGATCGACAAGCCCTGCGCGCCGCCGCCGCTCACATGTCTGCGGCGGCGGAGGGCGCGCCCGGCCCCGCTCAGGCTCTTGATATGTTCGCCTCGATCGCCGGCGGGCGCCGGAGCGTCTGCAGCACGACGCAATAGCGCTCAGTGAGTTTGAGCAGGGTGTCGAGCTGGTCCTGCTGCGCGTCGGTGTCGAGTTCGAAAGTCAGGCGGATGTCGGTGAATCCGACGGCCGCGTCCCTGGCGACCCCGAGCGTGCCGCGGAAGTCGAGGTCGCCTTCGGCGAGAACCCGGCCCGAGCGCAGCGGGATCGCCAGCGCCGTCGCCACCGCCTTCAGGGTGACGCCGGCGCAGGCGACCAGCGCCTCGAGCAGCATGTCGCCGGAGCACAGTTCGAGCCCGCTGCCTCCGGTCGCGGGATGAAGCCCCGCCGCCGCCAGCGCGCGGCCGGTCTCGACCTTGCAGGCGATCGCATCGGAGTCGAGTTCGCCCCTCGCCTTCAGGGTGACGCGCGCGGCGTCGGCGTCGGCGCGGTAGGCGTCTTTCAGCGGCGCCTGCAGCGCGCGCAAATCGTCGGCGTTCATGGTCGGTCTCCTCCCTTTGGGAGCGCCACCTTGCCCCGAACCGCGCCGGGCGCGCAAACAACCGCGAGCGCTCCGGGCGCGCTTGTGGCCCGGCCGGCGGCAGGCTACGTCTTGGGCCCATGACCCACATCGGCTTCTTCTCCGGCTCCTTCGACCCGATGACCAACGGGCATCTCGACGTCATCGAGCAGGCCGCCTGGCTCTGCGACCGCCTGGTGGTCGGGGTCGGCTCCAACCCGAACAAGGTCGGCCTGTTCTCCGTGGAGGAACGGCTGGCGCTGATCCGCGAGGCGGCGGGTCCCATTGTGGACGGTTCGAGCTGCGCGCTCGACGTGATCAGCTTTTCCGGGCTGGCGGTGGACGCGGCGCGCGACGCGGGCGCGACCCTGATCGTGCGGGGCCTGCGCGACTCGACCGACTTCAACTACGAAATGCAGATGGCCGGCATGAACCGGGCCATGGCGCCGGATCTGCGCACCATCTTCGTGCCGGCCTCCTCGCCGGTGCGCCCGATCACCGCCACGCTCGTCCGCCAGATCGCCTCGATGGGCGGCGACGCCTCCGCGTTCGCGCCCCCGAGCGTGGTCGCGGCGCTGAAGACGAAGTTCTCCGCCCGACGGGCGTGATTCACCACGAAAGACACGAAGATACCCGAAGCCTTCGTGTCCCTTGGTGTCCTTGGTGGTGAAAAGTTTTTTCGCCCCGGAGCGCTGGCGCCGTGATTGGCGCCGTGATAGTTAAGCATGTGCTTAACAATCAGGACGCGCTCGACCGAGCTTTTCACGCCCTCGCCGATCCGACCCGGCGCACGATCCTCGAACGGCTGGCGCGCGAACCGGTCTCGGTCGGCGCGCTGGCGAAGCCGCTCGCGATGTCGCTCCCGGCGGTGATGCAGCACCTCTCGGTGCTGGAGGCGGCGGGGCTCGTTCGCTCGGAAAAGTCGGGCCGGGTGCGGATGTGCCGGGTCGAGCCCGAAGCGCTGAGCCGCGCCGAACGATGGATCAACGACAGGCGGACCGAATGGGAACACCGCCTCGACCGGCTGGGCGCCTACCTTTCGACCCTGACCGACGAAGGAGAACCCCATGGATGAGACTGCCGCGCCAAGGCCGGCGCCGGTTCGAATATCGCGCACCGTCCACGCCTCGCGCCAGCGGGCCTTCGCCGCCTTCAGCAGCGCGGAGGCCGTGAAACGCTGGTTCGCTCCGGCCGGCTTCACCATTCCCGAAGCCAGGGTCGAACTCGTCGTCGGCGGCCCGTTCGAAGTGCTGATGCGCTCGCCCGCGGGCGAAGAGCACTGGGCGCGCGGCGTCGTCAGGGAAGCGTCGCCGTTCGGCCGGCTGGCGATCGACTTTACGGTCGAGGAGCCGAACGGCCGCGCCCTGTTTCGCGCCTTCACGGAGATCGATTTCTCCGAAACGCCCGGCGGGACGCGGCTCGACGTGACGCAGAGCTACACGGTCCTCGACCCCGAGGCGGCCTGGATGGCGGAAGGCGCTCCCAAGGGCTGGGCGCAGACGCTCGACAATCTGTCCGACGAACTCCTGCGCCTCGAGGCCAGGCGCTCCGTCGCTTACGGCGTCTTCACCGTCGAGCGCACGTACGCCGCGCCGGTCGCGCGCGTCTGGCGGGCGCTGTCCGACCCGGACGCGAAGTCCAGATGGTTCGGCGGGTCGGCCAGCGAGTGGGACGCGCTCGAGCGCAGCATGGACTTCCGCGTCGGCGGAAGCGAGCGCGCGTCGGGCCGCTGGAAGAACGGCGTCGTCTCCGCCTTCGACGCCGTCTACCACGACATCATTCCCGAAGCGCGCATCGTCTACAGCTACGTGATGTGGCTCAACGACGCGAAGATCTCCGTCTCGCTCGCCACGATGGAGCTTTCCGCGCAAGGCCCCGGCCGCGCGACCCTGAAGGTCACGGAACAGGGCGCGTTCCTCGACGGCTACGACGACGACGGCTCGCGCGAGCGCGGCACGGCCTTCCTGCTCGACCGGCTCGGGGCGACGCTGGACTAGCGCGGTCCTCGCGGCCGATTGCGAACGTCGCCGCCGGCGCGGTCGCCGATCGCGCCGGCCGCGCTCGCGGAAGGGCGCGTCTCGGCTCGCCGGGCGGGCGCGGCGGCGGCGTTCCGCGCCGGCATCGTCGCCCCCGACCGCGCCAGTTCGTTGTTTCTCGCGGCGTTGTCGCGCTTGTCACGGCGCAAGCGTTTTGCTAGACGACGCGCCTCCGCTTCGCGCCGCGTGGCGCGGGGCTTCCGTGCGGTCATGGCGGAATTGGTAGACGCGCTAGCTTGAGGTGCTAGTTCTTTAACCGGAGTGGAGGTTCGAGTCCTCTTGACCGCACCATCGTTTCCAAAGCCGCGCGCGTTTGTGAGCGGCTTCCCGGCGAGGCGGCGCTGGCCGAAGCCGTCGGGACGGGGGCCGCGTCGGAAAACGGAAGGTCGATGTCCGAGGCGGGGCCGCGCCGACGTCACAGCTTCCACGGAAACTCGACGGCGTCCGGTTCGCTCGCCCTCTCCATCATCCGGCCGGCGCCGTCCGCTCCCACCCGCTGGCTGAACTTTCCGATTCGATCGCTGATTTCGCGCGCCCTGACCTCGTGGATCGTCCCCCGGGTCGCCATGAACGTCACATGCGCGAGCTGATCGAGAAGATCGATCGCTTCGAGAAGGTCGTCACGCTTCAAGCTGGCCCCCTGTCTGGCCGCCCCCGCCGAGCCGTTTTTGAATTTTATTTCATCCAGACCGGATGTGCCGCACGACCCGTTTGAATTCCGTTAAAGCCGGATGCGCGTCCACTTCCAGCGGCTCCACCGTCCGCTGTCAGGCTTGCCCGATCCTCGAGGCTTCGAAGGCGCCGCCCCTCTCGCCGCCCGTGTCTCGCCTCCCGCGTCGTCGGCGACCGCTGCGGAAACCAGCCCGGCGTAAGGCGAACCCCGGACCCTGCCGGCGGGGCGACCGATGCGGGAATCGCAGCCTCGCGAGCGGAGGCATTCGAAATGGACGCGAACGGACGGGGTCGCGGTTGCGACGACTTGGGCGAAATCGTCTTGGACGTCGTGCTGGACGCGGGCGATCGCGGCGTGAAGACCTTCGACACGCTCCTGGAAAAGACGGCGCGCGAACTGGAGCGGCGGGCGGGGCTCGACACGGCGCCCAACCCGTTTTCGCTCCACCCCGCCACACGGCTGCCGCCGGGCGATTCGGAGCGGGCGCTCGAAACGGGCTGGGATCTCGCCCGCCGGGGGATCGCGACCTTCTGTCCCGACGCGCCGACGTCCGGCTGGCCCGGCCTCAGGCGCAGCCGCGCCCGTCCTGCGCCGGGGCGAGGTCCCGATCCCGATTGCTCGGACCGGAGGCTTGCGAAAACCCTGCCTCTCGAGGCGGGCGGCGTCTCTCATGACGCTCTCGTCTACCTCAGGGAGGCGGCGGCGGCCTTCTACATGGATTGCCTGCTCTCGGCCGCCGTCCTGCTCGCCTTGGCCGCCGAGGGCGAGTTCCTGAGACTGCTCGCCGCCGCGAAAGCCAGCGCGGCCTGGGGCGGGCGTTTCCGGCGCATTGGCGACGGGCAGACGCTCGCAGCGAAAATCGCGCAATTCAGGACCGCGATGGCCGAGATCCGCGCCGGCTTGCCGGAGGCCGCGACCGAGGACCTGGACGCCAACCTGGAAGCGATCCAGTCGGTGATCCGGGCGGCGCGGGACGAATCGGGCAAGCCGCTCGGCGCGCGCCCCCCGTCGCGCGACCAGGTCTACCTCCATCTTACCCTGTTCATCCCCTTCGCCAGGCAGGCCGCGCGTCTGCGTCGGGACTTCAACGAACGCCCCGGGGCGCGGCTGCTTCGGCTTCGCTGACCGACGACGGTTCCCGAGCGGCGCGGAGAGCGCGGCGGAGGGCAGGGCCGCCCCCCGGCGTCGCCCTTCCGGGCGCCGCGCCCGGGTCAGGCCGACGACCAGGGGAGCGGTCATCAACCGGTCTCGTCAATCTCGAAGCGGGAGAGCACCATGACGTCGCTGGCGCACGAGCATAGCTACGAGGAGTTGCGGGAAATCGTCATCGATCTCCTGCTGAACGCGCGCGACAACGGCGTGGACAGGTTCGAGAGGATTCTCGAGCAGGCCGCGCTGGCGTTGTCCCGAAAGGACGGAAGCGACTCCCGACAGCACGGGGTCGACCCGGGGCCTGTCCGACTGCGCCAGGAAGACGGCGAACTCATCCTGGAGATCGTCTGGGACCTGTTCCGTCAGGGCGTCGTGACGTTCGGACTGAACGCCGCCAACCCGGGCTGGCCCTGGCTGCGGCTCAGTCGTTTTGGCGAATGCGCCCTGCAGCACGGCCTCTATCGATTTCACAACAAATTCGAGTTTATGAAGGCGCTTCATTCCGAGGCGATCGATCTCTCCCCCGACGCCGTCGTCTATCTCAGGGAAGCCGTCACCGCCTTCTACGCGGGTTGTCTGCTCTCGGCGTGCGTGTTGCTCGGCGTCGCGGCGGAAGCCGAGTTCCTGCGCTTGCTCGAGACCGCCAGGGACAGCCGGACCCACGGCAAGCACTTCACCCGCGTCGGCGACGGTTCGAACATTCGCGCCAGGGTCATGCGGTTCGGGGAAGCCGTCAAGCCGGTTCTCTCGCTATTGCCCGGGCAGGAGGCGAGCGACGCCATGGAGGCCTTGACCACCCTGCAGTCCATCCTCCGGGTCACGCGAACCGAGCAGGGCCATCCCTCCGGCGCCAGTCCGCCCTCGCGCGACCAGGTGTACGTCTACCTGCAACTCTTCATCCCGTTCGCCGAGCAGTTGACCCGGCTCAGGCGCACATTGGCCGAGGCCGACTACCCGCGCCTCGTCGCCGCGCCATGATCGATGGCGAGGCGACGCCGCAACGAGTCCGCCCGCGGCAGGCGCGGTTGTAGATCGACCTTGATAAAACCTAAAGTTGTGTTAACTTGAGAGGTGCGGCGTTCGAAACGACGCCTCGCGAAGCGGGTGAGCAGCCTTTCGCGTAGATTCGGTCTGAAACCGATCAGGCAAAAATGGGCGTTTTCCTACCAGGCTATTGTCGCGCTGGACTTCGTTTTTATTTCGCAGCTTTTTTTCGAAATGTTTCGAGACAAATCGACTGCATTGCTGAACAGGGTTGAAGACAACTTCTGCGTACGATCCACCTGCGACTATTCCAACAGAGCGTCGGCGTCCGCCATTGCCAGCGGGCGCGCGCGCAGGCGAGGGGGTGCGAGGATGTGGACAGAGCAGACCGTCGAGACGCTCAGGAAATTCGCGCTCGAAGGGCGAAGCGCCGCATGGATCGCGGCGGCGCTCGGCGCGCCTTCGCGCAGCGCTGTGATCGGCAAGGCCAATCGCATCGGGATCAAGCTCAACGGCGCGCGCTCGGGGCTGGGCGGAGAAGACGCCCCGGCGCCGGCGCCGGCGCTCTGCTGGGGCCGGGCGCCGCCCCCGGCCCGCAAGCCGCGGCCGCAGGCGCGCGAAGACTCCGTCCCCCGGCCCCGAGACCGCGTTCCGGCTGTCGCGAGGGAAAAACGGAGGGCCGGTCGATCGGCGTTCGCGCACGCGGTGGTCGAGGAGATGCGCCGGATCGGACTTGCCGAGATCGGCGAAACCGAGTGCCGGTGGCCGCTCGGCGACCCCGGGCAGGATGATTTCGCCTATTGCGGTCTTCCGGTCGCGAGGGGTCGCGCCTATTGCGCGGGACATTGTCGCCTGATCTATCGGGCGCCGAACCCGTGACCGGATTCGGCCGGGACGCCTCACGAGAATCCGCCGACGGTCTGCATTTCGTCGGCGCCGGGCGCCGTCAGGCGGATCATGTCGAGCGCGAGCGCGAGCCAGCCCTGGCTGGTTGCGTACTGCAGCGCTGCGTCGAAATCGGCGAGACGGCCCATGTTCTGGAACAGAAAGGCGGCCCTCGCCTCGCTCAGGCGCAGCGTCTGGCGCGCGCGGATTTTCCGCGCCTTGAAAATCGACAGCAGAGCCCGCGCATAGTCCTCGTCGGCCGGCAGTCTGGCCATCGCTACGCCTCCCGCGCGCGCGAACCCCTCGCCTCGTCACGAGGGTCAACCGTTCCGCAGCAACATGTCGGATTGAGGGCTCACCGCACGGCGACCTTCCACCGCGGCGGCCGCGCCGACGACCCGGAGCGATCCGGCTTGCCCTGTCGTAAGCGGCGCCCGCGCCGCTTTCCTCCCCGGCGAAGCGGAACGGACGGGACGTGGCGGAGCGAGGCCGCCTGGCGGCAGGTTGCAGTCGCCTTCGATCCGTTCCGCCGCAAAATGAATACTTCTTGCCAGTTCGGCGCCGCGCGTTACTCTCCCCCGACACGTTCGACCGGCCGGGGACCATGCGTCGACAATGACAAAGAGGGCGTCGCCGACGTCGATCGGCGTCTCTGCGCGGCGTGTGGTGGCGGCCCTTTCGGCGCGCGGCGTCGACCCGAACGCCGTACTTCGCCGGGCGGGGCTCTGTCTGGAGGATGTGTCGGACACTGACCGACGCCTGTCGGCGCGGGCCGAGAACGCGCTCATCGAATTGGCCGCCGAGGCGACGGACGAGCCTCTGTTCGGTCTCCGGCTCACCGAAGAGTCGGTCTTTCGCGAGACCGGACTGATCTTCTACATGCTGAAGGCGTCGGCGACCCTCGGGTCCGCGATCGCGCTTTACGCGCGCTACATCCCGATCGCGAACGCCGGCCGCGTCTTGGAAGCGGCGCTTCCCGCGGAGGGCCCCGGCACGGTCGTCTTCCACTACGTCGGGGCGCCGAGACCGAGTCTCCGGCACACCGTCGAATATCACATGACAGCGTTCGTCAAATACATGCGCGACGTCGCCGGGCCGCAGGTGAGCCCTTCCTGCGTGACGGTTTCGCACGCCCGAAGCGGACCGATTGATCCTTTCGAGCGTTTTTTTCGCTGCCCGGTCGCGTTCGGCGGCGAGGCGGACCGGCTCGTGTTCGACCGCGCCACGCTGGACACGCCCACGCTCGAAGGCGACCCGGCCTTGCTGGAGCTCCTTTGCGGCTATGCGGACAAGGCGATGACCCGGCTCGGCGGAGCGAAAGAATCGTTCCGCGCAGCCGTCGAGACCGAGGTTCATCGCAAGCTACCGCACGGCGGCGCGTCGATCGACGAGGTCGCGCGCGCGCTCAACATCGGGACCCGGTCGCTGATCCGCCGTCTGTCGGAAGAGGGAACCTCGTTTTCAGAGGTCAGGGACACGTTGCGCCGTTCGCTCGCGCTCGCGTACCTCAAGAACGAGCAGCTCAGTCTGTGCCAGATCGCCTGGCTCCTCGGCTATAGCGAGATCGGCGCTTTCAGCACCGGGTTCCGGCGCTGGTTTGCAACGACCCCCGGCGCGGCGCGTGACGACGCCGACCTCCTGGCGCGGCTCGACCGCCCCGGGCGACCGCCGGCGGCGGCAAGCTGACGGGGGGACCGGCGCGCGGACCCGGCCGGCTAGAGGCCATTATCCGTCGGCGCGGGCTTCACCGGGATCGGGCCGCTCGCGACCGGCTTGCCCGCCGCCCTTTCCAGCCGGGGTTTCAGCGCCCCGACGACGCGCTCGGTCTCCGACGTCCAGCCGGGGGGCGCCGGTTCGGTCGGGCCGCTGCCCGCTCCCCCGCCCGTCATATGCACGATTCTGTAGCCCTCCGCCTTCAGCCGCGCGAGCAGCATCGGCACCATCGCCGCGGTCCAGGGATGGTTGTCGTGCAGGAGCAGCATCCCCTTGTGATGGGTCCTGGCCAGCCGGCCCATCACCAGCTTCAGCTCCTCGTCCGGCGTCATCTTGATCCAGTCGGACGCCCACAGGTCGACGCCGAACACGCCGACGTCGTTGGCGGCGAGCCATGCGTTGAGTTCGGGCGTGTCGGCGAAGCCGGGATAGCGGAAGAACGGCGCCTCGGGCGCGAGGTCGCGCGGCTCGGCGCCGGCGACGTCGCGCCCGTAGGCCGCCTTCTCGACCGCGATCATGCCCCTGAGGATGTCCTGGCGCGCCGCGGCGTCGCCGCCAGGCAGGTAGCGCAGCGTCGGCTGCGGATGCGACCAGGTGTGGAAGGCGACCGTGTGCCCGTCGAGAACCTCGCGCCGGGCCAGCCCGGGCAGCGCTTCGGCGTTGCGGCCGATCTCGAAGAACGTCGCCTTGACGCACTCGGCCGCGAGCGCGTCGAGGATTTTCGGCGTGCTCGCCGCGTCCGGGCCGTCGTCGAAGGTCAGGATCACCTCGTGGTCGCCGAGCGGAATCGTCTGCCGGTAGGTCTTGAGGCCGACCTCGAGGCCCCCCTGCGTTCCGACCTTGACGATGCGCTCGACACCGAGCCTGTCCGGCCCGCATTCGGCCGCCGCGGCGCAGTTTGCAGCGAGTATGAGCGCGGTCAGCGCGCCTGCGATCCGCATTGACAAGTCCTGTCGCTTAAGGGAAAGCCGCTTCTTGCTATCGCGGACCGGCCGGGTCAAGCGCCCGCGCCGCCTGCGAGCAGCGTTTACCGGAGCGTTACCAAGATCGTTCTAGTTTACCCGCTTGAAAGTCGAGGGTTCGCCGGTCGCGGGCGAGACCCGGGCGGATAGGACACGGGTCGATGACGCTGGACGCCAGGACGTTGGTTTCACGAGGAATTGCGGGGGCCGTGCTGGCGCTGGCGGGACTGCTTTCCGGCTGCGGCGGCGGAACCGGGCCGGTCGACGTGGCGGTCCTCGACGGTCCGCAGCCGCATGATTATCCGGTCCACGGCATCGACGTCTCGAAATTCCAGGGCGAGATCGACTGGAACAAGGTCGCCGACAGCGGCGTGAAATTCGCCTGGATCAAGGCGACCGAGGGCGGCGATCACGCCGACGAGCGCTTCCAGGCCAACTGGGAAGGCGCCAAGGCCGCGGGCGTGCCGCGCGGCGCCTACCATTTCGTCTACTGGTGCCGGCCGCCGATGGAGGAGATGAGGTGGTTCGAGCAGAACGCGCCGGCCGATCCGGACGCCCTGCCGCCGGTGCTCGACGTCGAGGCGACCCCGACCTCCAAGACCTGCAAACGCCATCTCACCCAGGCCGAGGCGATCGGCGACATGCAGGTCATGCTCAACGAAATGGAGCGCCACTACGGCAAGCGGCCGGTGATCTACACCACGGTCGACTTCTACCAGGCGATCCTCGCCGACGGCGCGTTCTCCGATTATCCGATCTGGGTGCGCTCGACCAAGTACCACCCGTCGGTGAAATACGGCGGCCGCATCTGGCGGTTCTGGCAATACCAGTCGGACGCCTACGTGCCGGGAATCGGCGTCAAGGTCGACAAGGACGCCTTCTACGGCACGCAGGAGCAATGGGCGAAGTTCCTGCGCGAGCCGAACGTTCGCGCCCTCGATCCGCAGCCCGAGCCGCCGCCGCCGCCGCAGGTCCAGGAAGCCGCCGCCCCGGCGCCCGCGCCGGCCTACGCCGAAGCGCCGCCGTCGCAGCCCGCGCCGGAAATCCTGGCGCCGATGGACGCGCCCCCGGCGCCGATCGAGGCCGCGCAGGGCGACAGATAGCCGGCGGCCCGTTCGCGCGCGGGCGGCCGCTTTCGGGCGCGGAAGCGATTGCCCCAGCCCAGACCGACCGACCCGATCACGATCATGGCCCATGTCGGGGGCTCCGGGATCAGGGTGTAGGTTCCGAGCGGGGCGACCTCATAGGCAAAGCCGAAGCCCTGGTTTAGCTTGCTGCCGGTCAGGACGAGCGAGACGTCGACGAACGCCTGCCCTCCGCCCGCGAGCCGAAGACCGTTCGAGGCGAAGAACGCCTGCGCCTCGCTCAGCCGGGAAAAATCGTACGTGTAGACGTCGCCGCCGACGTCGACCTGCAACGTCAGGCTATCGAAACCGGTCCCTGAAACGTCGTTCGTCAGAAGCGTGAGGTCGAGGCCGGTCAGGTGAAAGACCTGGTCCTTGCTGACGAAGTCGAAATCGCCCGAGACGGAATAGCCGAGGGTCTTGCCGGAGCCGCCGTAGCCCGCCGACATCGCGCCGAAGCCGTCGGCCGATCCGGCGCCCGGCGAGAGACTGATCGCCGACGCGGCCCGGCCGGCGACGATGGGACGGAGATCGACCGGTCCGGACGCGACGCCGGCGACGGCGGCGGATGTCGCGGCGCCGGCCGCCGGGGACTCGCCCTCGGCCGTCGCCGATCCGCCCCACGCCTGAACCGTGCTCAGGGCGGATGCGGCGCCGGAACCGGCGTCGGTCAGCGTCGCTTGCGCCGCGGCGCTTCCTGCGCCGGCGGTCCGCGTGTAGCCACCCGTGGCGCTGGCGGTCGCTTGCCCGGCGCCGCCGTTCGCCGACACGGACGCCGACGCGTCTGCGTCGCCGCCGAGGCCCCAGCTGTGGCCCGAAACCTTGAACCCCGCGTCGCCGGCGACGGCCGTCGCCGTGCCGGCGACCTGCGAGGCCGTCGTCGACGCGGCGTCGAGGATGGCGCTCGCCAGGCCGCCGGCGCCGGCGGCGCCGGTGTTCGTCGAGCCGCCGGCGCCGCCGGTGGCGGTGATCGTGACGGTCAGAGCCGACGATCGTCCGTCATTCACCGCGAGGCTCGAGGACGCGGCTCCGCCCGCGCCGGCGACGCCCGAGGGCGCGCCGCCGAAGGTCGATCCGCCGGCCCCGCCGCCGGCGGTCTGCGTGAGCGACAGCGATCCCGATGTCGTTCCCGTCACGGCGTTCGTGAGGCTCTCCGACGCGCCCGCGCCGCCGGCCGCGCCATAGCCGCCCGCGCCGCCGTCGCCGCCCTGGACGCTGGCCCGATAGGCCGCCTGGCCGTTGATCACGGCGCCGGCCGCCGTCGCCGTCGCCGTCCCGCCCGCGCCGCCGACGCCCGCGCCGGCCGCCGCGCCGCCCGACCCGCCGACCGCGGATGAAAATGCGTAGGTGTAGTAGACGTCGTTCGAACCGGTCGTCGTCGACACGGCGTTCGCCGAAGCGTTTCCGCCTGCGCCGCCCGATCCGTCGTGCGACGCGCCGCCGTTTCCTCCCTGAGCGGTCACATCCGCCGAGGTTCCGTAAAGGGAATTGTCAATCGACGTGTGGACCACGGCGGAAGCCGCCGCCTGCCCGCCGTCCAGCGCCGTGCCCGACTCCACGCCGCCGCCGTTCCCGCCGGTCGCGGCGCTTCCTCCGAAGGCAGAGATGCCGACGCCGGTCAATACGGTCGTCGCCTGTGCCGAGCCGGCCGCTCCCGCCAACGCGGCGCCGCCGTCGGTGGAGCCGCCATTGCCGCCCTGCGCCACGGTCGAGGCGCTGATCCCGCTCTGGGTTCCCCCCGTCACGGTGATCGTCGACGAGGCCGCGCCGCCCGCGCCGGCGTGTCCCGCCGAGGCGCCGCCGGTGGTCGAGCCGCCGGCGCCGCCGGCCGCGGTCTGGCTGAATTGCTCGCCGCCGGTCGTCGACCCGGACACGACATTGTCGAGCGACACCGCCGCGCCCGCGCCCCCGTCGGCGCCCAACGCGCCCGCGCCGCCGTCGCCGCCGGTCAGGGCGGCGACGCCGTCGAGGAAGCCGCCGGAGGACGAAGAGCCCGTCGCCGAGACGCTCCCGCCGCCGCCGGCGCCGCCGGCGCCGCCCTTGAAGGCCGCCGCGCCGCCGGCGCCTCCAATGCCCGTGGCCTGGCTGTAGACGTCGAAGCCGCCCGACACCGAGCTCGTGGCGTGGACCGCGCCGCCGGCGCCCCCGGCGGCGCCCGCCCCGCCCGCGCCCGCGGGTCCGGCGGCGCCGCCGGACCCGCCTACCGAATAAGCGCCCGCATCCGCCCCGTCGATCGGCCCGGCCTGCGCCGACGAGACCGCCGCCCCGCCAGCCCCTCCGGCCCCGGCGTTGCCGCCGGCGGCGCCGGCGCCGCCCATGCCGCCAGCGCCGCCGTAAGCCTCCGCGTAATTGGTGTCGTACCCGCCCTCGGCATTGAGCGCGGTCGCCGGCTCTCCCGCTCCGCCGGAGCCGCCGGACGCGCCCGGCGCCGCTCCGTCCGGCCCCGTCTGGCCGGGCGCGCCGTGGACCTCGACAATATTCTGGGCGCGCGCCGGCCCGACCCACGCCTGCGCAACGGCCATCGCCGCGCAAGCGGCCAGGACGTGGACGGCAGGACATCGCAGGTCGCATGGGGTCATCGCCGTCCTCCCCGAATTCGCCGCGTTGCGGTCAGACGTCGGTCAGAATATGGAGAGATTGTCTCACCTGAAATGCGTCAAAATCGCGTCAAATCGTTCCCAAGTTCTCTCTGAAATGCTAAAAAAGGCATTGTCATTCAAATCATAATTGTGACTGTCAACAAACGACCGGACGATTGACATCGTTCCATTGGCGCTTCGACGGCATCGAGGGAGGCGATTGCTTTCGCAACGGCTCGGTCGATCTCGCGCGTGGGTTCAGGGCGTTCACAATCGACGTCGATCGGCGCGGCGATCCGGGCGCAAACGAGGGCCGGGGGCGGGCTTCGGCGGCAAAGTCCGGATGGGCTCGGCGATCCCGATCGCCGCCGCATGAGCGTAATCCGGCCCGCTTCGCCGCCCGTGATCGCCACACCTTTTGCGTAATCGGCCGGCAATCTCGCAACCCACGGGCGCCGTCACGGTCGGCGTCGATCACGGTTCGGCGCCGCGGGCGAAAGCCCCGCGGCCGTAGCGCCTGTCGAGACATTCGGAGTGAAAGAATGGCGATCGAGAAGCGAACCTATGCGGACGCCGGGCGGGCCAAAGCGGCGATCGACGAGCTGTCTTCCAGCGGTTTCGGCGAGGTGCAGGCCTCGTTCGACCCGGGTCGCGTCACCGTCTCGGTCGACCCGCCGTTCGGCCAGGGGGCCAAGGCGGCGCGCATTCTCGACAGCCATGGGCCGTCGAAGGATCTGGGGGCGCAGGAGGACAGCGGCCCGCTCGGGGCGCGGCCCAGAAGTCAGGACCCGGCCACGCCGCTGTCGAATTGGCTCGGGCTGCCCGTCCTCCTGCACGGCCTGTCGCCGCTGGCGCCGAAAGCCCTGATCGCTGATCCGGCGCCGCTTTCGACCTGGCTCGGCTGGCCGACGCTCGGGGTCGGCCCGGCCCGTCCGGTCGAACCCGCCGCCGCGCGCCCGCCAGGCGACGAAAAGGCCCCCGCGTCGACGCCCGAAGCCGCGGCCGCCCCGCCGACGGTCGCCGAGACGCCCGCCGCGCCGGTCGTCGAGAAGGAGCGGCCGTCCCGGGAAAAGCGACAGCCCGACTCTCCCTGAACGGGCGCCTGCGGGACGGCCCCGAGCCGCCGCGCAGACGGCGAGGCCGGCTGTTCGGAAGAGGCGCGCGGGCCTTCTCGCCACGAGCGGGATGCGCGGCTGTCGAAGTCGGCAGGGAGGCGACGCCGGCCACGCGCCATCGCGCCGGAACACAGGTTCGCAGTGTGCTCAAAATTCATTTGACAGTCATCGTGAAGAGGAGAAGACTGTCATCAAGTCGTCGCGAGGGCTTTGGTCCGGAGAGGCGACGATCCTGAGCCGGGGCTGAAGAGCACGGCAGAAAGTGGGGTGAGCTTGACTCCACCGGGCATGAAGAGCCGACTTCGGCGTCGCTGAAGTCGAGGCGTTTCGGAGCTCCATATGCCAGAGCAAAGAGCGCTTTCAACATCGATGACAATCAGGATCGACGACGAACGCGAAGGCCAAGCGTAAAATCGCCGACAAGAGCATCTGCAGCATCTCAGAAGGGTTCGCAAAGTCGACCCAAGGCCCCGCTCCGCCTGACGGCGTCGGGGCCGTTGCTGTCGCGAGGGGCGCTGATCGGGGGCGGCCGGGAGATTCAACACAAAGGACACCAAGAACCACGAAGGCTTCGTGGCCCTTCGTGTCCTTCGTGGTGAACGCGCACCGTTGACGGACGACGCGATCCGTGCGCTGAAGTCCCGGCCGCACGAAAAGCAGACGAGCGCCCCCTTGAACGCCGAGACCCCCAGCCCCTCCCTCTACCTCCGCATCGGCGGCGCGGCTGCGCTCGAAGGCTTCGTCGCGCGCTTCTATGAAGCGATGGAGAGCGATCCGGCGGTCGCGCGCATCTGGGACCTGCACCCGGCGGACCTCGACGACCTGAAGCGCAGGCTGGTCGCTTTTCTGAGCGGTTTCGTCGGCGGGCCGCCGCTCTATCCCGAGCTTTACGGGCCGCCGTTCATGCGCGCCCGCCATCTGCACGTGCCGATCGCAACCGATGAGCGCGACATGTGGCTCAAATGCGCGGGCGCGGCGCTCGACCAGACCATCGTCGACCCCGTCGCCCGCGCCGAGTTCGGGGCGAAACTCGCGGCCTTCGCCAACCACATGCGCAATCGCAACGACATCGACCCGGGCGCGGACCGGCGCGAATCGGCCGGCGACGGCGCCTGAGGCCGGTCACCGTGCGCAGGCGCCTCGCCCCTCGTCCGGCGCCATGCGGGGCGACGCCCGACGCGCGATCGGCGATGACCATGGCGTTGGCCAGTTCCCCGACCCGACGGAGCGCGCTCGCGATCGCCGCCGCGCTCGCCTGCGCGCTCGCGGCCTGCGACGCGCCGAAACCGGCGGCGGTTCAGCCCGAGGCTCGTCCAGCCGTCAAGATCGCCGCCGTCACCGTCGATACGTCGGCGCTGGCGGCGCTGAACGCGAGCCCGGTCGCGGCCTGGGTCCAGTCCGCCCTGCCCGGCCGGATCGCCCATGCGTTCGAGGCCGAGATGGCGCCCGGCGATCCCGGCGGCGCGACGCTCGCAGTTCGGATCTCCTCGGTCGTCCTCGGCATGGTCGGCGCCGGGGGCGGCGCGATCGACGGGATGACGGGCGAGGCGACTTTGAGCGGCGGCGGCGCGGAGGCGAAGACCGCGAGCCTCACCGCGACGCTCCCCTACACCGCCTCGAAGGCCGACCTGTCGTTGGGCCAGTTGGAGCAGCCAGCGCTCGAGCGCCGCGTCGATGCGCTTGCGCGCGCCTTCGCCGACTGGCTGCCGGTCAAGTTGGCGGCGGGAGCGAGCAGCGAATAGCGAGTATTCTACTTCCGTTCGCAACGCCTGCGGCGGTTGTGCGCGAGGAACGGGACAGGGGACGCCCTGGGAGGGGGCGGGCGGCGCCCCGCCGCGCGGACGCGCGGGCCGCGCGCCCTCCTGTTGAAGACCGCGCCGGCCGCTGCCACGCCCCGCTCGGCAGTCACCTCTCTTCGCTGTAACCGGGGCGGATGCCGGGGCGTCGTTGTCGACGCGGCCGCTCGCCGCGCGCCGAGCGCGGCGACAAGAAACGCCGGCGCCCGGTCACTCTTCGTCTCCTCGCCAGTCGCTCAGAAATGCTTCATCTCGATCCGGTATTTCCTCAAGGCGTAGCCGATCTGGCGCGGGGTGATGTTGAGGATGCGGGCGGCCTTGGCCTGGACCCAGCCGGCGCGCTCCATGGCGTCGAGCAGGCGCTCCTTCTCGGTGAGCCGCGAGGCGATCGCCGGACAGTCGCCGGAATCGGCGTGCTCGCAGGCCCGGGCGGCCGTCTCGTCGGGAAAATCGTCCTCATCGTCGGGCGCCGGAGCCGGCGTCGGCGCAGGCGGCGGAGCGGCGGCGGGCCGCGGCCGCTCGTAGGCGGGGGCCGCGATCGTGCGCCCGCTGGCGAGCTCGGCGATCGGATCGACCGGCCCGTGCCGGCCGCCGGTCCACAGTTGCGACGACAGGCACTCGCCGGCGGTGCAGGACAGGTCCTCCCGGCCGACCACGTCGCCGCGCGCCAGCGTCGCGGCGCGGCGGACGCAGTTTTCCAGCTCGCGGACGTTGCCCGGGAACGAGCAGCGCTTGAGCAGGTCCATGCCGCTCTGGTTGATCGACACCTTGCGCCCGTTCTCGGCGTTGAACCGCTCGACGAAGGAGCGCGCGAGCAGCCCGATGTCGCCCGGCCGCTCGCGCAGAGGCGGCAGCAGGATCGGGATCACGTTGATCCGATAGTAGAGATCGGCGCGGAACTCGCCCTTCGCCACCGCCTGCTCGAGGTTCTTGTTGGTCGCGCAGATCAGGCGCACGTCGACCTTCAGGGTGCGGTTGCCGCCGACGCGCTCGAACTCGCCCTCCTGCAGCACGCGCAGGAGTTTCGCCTGGAAGGAGGCCGAAATCTCGCCGATCTCGTCGAGCAGCAGGGTGCCGCCGTGGGCGAGTTCGAAACGCCCGGCGCGCTGGCCGACGGCGCCGGTGAACGAGCCCTTCTCGTGGCCGAACAGCTCCGATTCGAGCACGCTTTCGGGCAGCGCCGCGCAATTGAGCTTGATGAACGCCTTCGCCTTGCGCGGCGACAGTTCGTGGATGGCGCGGGCGAACAATTCCTTGCCGGTGCCGCTCTCGCCGCGCAGGAGCACGGTCGTGTTGGTCCTGGCGACCACCGCGATCGTCTCCATGACCTTGCGGATCGCCGGGCTCTCGCCGACGATGCCGCTGAGTTTCGGCAGCGGCGCCCGGGTCTCCGCCAGTTGCTCGGCGAGCGCCTTCTCCAGCGTGCGCCGCTCGTCGAGGAACCGCTTGCGCTCGGCCGCCAGCATGCGGTGCAGCCGCACCGTCTGGCCGACGAGGTTGGCCACCATCCTGAGGAAGCTCAGGTCGGCGTCGAAGCCGCCGGCGTTCTCCTCGTCCCAGGCGCGCATGATCGACAGCGTGCCGATCACCTTCTCGTCGGACTTGATCGGAACGCCGAGGAAGGTCGATCTGGCGCCGATGCGGCGCGCGATCAGCCCGGCGGCGCGCGCGAACAGCGGATCGTGGGCGACGTCCTCCGCGACCACCGGGGTCGCCGTCGCCACGAGGCGGTCGATGACGGCGCTCGGCAGGGTCTCGATCGGTTTGCCGTTTGCTTCGCTCGCCCAGCCGGCGGTAGCGATGATCTCAGGCTCGCCGTCGCCGTCGAGGATCACGATCATCCCGAGCCGCATGTCGAGGAAGCTCGTGAGCACGTTGATCACGTTGCCGAGCATCTGGTCGAGGCGCGCCGCCCCGTTCAGGATCTTGGAGATCTCATAGAGCCCCTTGAGGGCGATGTCGGGCGACGGCCTGCGCCGACGGATGAAGTTCGCGGACCCGGATATCGCTCCGGGAGGCATGATGACAGTCACAGCAAGCTCCTTTGTCCGCCCCGTTCCAGACGGAAGAGTCCGATCGCTGTTTGCTGGGAGAAATCTGCCACAGCGTCACGTTTCTGTCGTGCGCAAACATCCGGCGCCGAAACTCGCGTTCTGCTCAATTCGAATTCATCTTGACCAGCGGAAAAATCGGATCTTCCCGCGGCGAACCTGCTCGAATGCTTCGCCGGAGCGGCATCGGACGGCGCCGTGTTGCGGATTTTGGCGCGGAAAGTTCCCCGACCGCGCGCCCAGCGGCCGCCGACCCCACGGGCTCTCGCCAAGACGGCTGCGTTCGGCGCCTCACAATTGTGCAGCGCAACACGGACGAGCGACGCCCCGCGCGAGCGAATCGCCTCGCTACCCCCCCGACGAACGTAGGGCTGTTGAAAACGGGAGCGCGCTGTCGATACTCCGCCGCCAGCCGAGGAAGAGCGACACAAGCGTCGCCGGGCGGGCACGGGAGGAGCGGCTTGGGGTCGGCGCGCGAACGAGGCGTTGCGGGCGATACGTTCGCAAAGCTCCTGCGGGGGCATGCCTCCGCGCGCGGCGGCCGCGCGGCCTTCCGGCACAAGGATCTCGGCCTCTGGCAGACGTGGACCTGGGCGCAAGTCTACGACGAGACGCGCGCGCTGGCGGCTGGGCTCCTCGCGCTCGGGCTCGAGCGCGGCGAGACGCTGGCGATCGTCGGCGCCAACCGACCGAGACTCTACTGGTCGATCACGGCGGCGCAGATGGTCGGCGCGATCCCGGCGCCCTTCTACGCCGACGCCGTCGCCGACGAACTCGCGACGCTGCTCGACCATTCGCGAGCCTCCGTCGTCGTCGCGCAGGATCAGGAACAGGTCGACAAGATTCTGTCGACCCGCGATCGCCTGCCCGGCGTCCGGCGCATTCTCTACGACGAGCCGCGCGGCCTCGACGGCGCCGACGAGCCCGGTCTCGCCCCGCTCGAAGCCGTGATGGCAAAAGGCCGCGCGGCGCTCCGGGACGGCGCAATTGCATCCGACCTCGACCGGCGCATCGACGAAGGCCGGGGCTCGGACCCCTCGGTCATTCTCTATACCTCCGGCACCACGGGGCGCTCGAAGGGCGTGGTGCTGACGGCCGAGCGCTGCATCGCCGCGGCGCGCGACACCGTCGCCTTCGATCGACTCACCGACCGCGACGAGGTGCTGGCCTATCTGCCGCTCGCCTGGGTCGGCGACCACTACCTCAACTACGCGCAAGGCTACGTCGCGGGCTTCTGCATGGCCTGCCCGGAAAGCGCCGACACCGCGGAGAACGACCTGCGCGAGATCGGCCCGACTTTCCACTTCGCCCCGCCCCGTGTGTTCGAAGCGCTGTTGACCCGGGTGCAGATCCGAATGGAGGACGCAGGCGCGGTCAAGAAGTGGCTCTACCGCCGTTTCATGGACGTGGCGAAGCGTTGGGGCGAAGCAATCGCCAACGGCGAAAACGTCCCGGTTTTCGCACGGCTCGCCTACGCCTTCGGCGACCTCGTCATCTACGCGCCGCTCAAGAACGCGCTCGGCTTCTCGCGCATCCGCGTCGCCTATACCGCGGGCGAGGCGATCGGCTCGGATCTGTTCGCCTTCTATCGCTCGATCGGGCTCAACCTGAAGCAGCTCTACGGCCAGACCGAGGCGTTTCTCTACGTCACCGCGCAGGCCGACGGGGCGGTGCGCTCGGACGCGGTCGGGCCGCCCGCGCCGCATGTCGAGCTGCGCATCGCGCCCGACGGCGAAGTGCAGTTCAAGTCGCCGGGGCAGTTCGTCGGCTACTTCCGCGAGCCCGACAAGACCGCCGAGGCGCTGACCGAGGACGGCTGGGTCAGGACGGGCGACGCCGGCTTCTTCGAGCCGGACGGCCAGCTCAAGATCGTCGACCGGGCCAGGGACGTCGGCCGGCTCGCCGGCGGGCAGTTGTTCGCGCCGAAATACATCGAGAACAAGCTGAAGTTCTTCCCCAACATCCGCGAGGCGGTGGCGATCGGCGACGGGCGCGACTTCGTCGCCGCGATGATCAACATCGAGCTCGCCTCGGTCGGAAACTGGGCCGAGCGCAACGCCATCGCCTACGCCTCGTACCAGGAGCTCGCCGCCCATCCGCGTGTCGCCGCGATGATCGAGGCGCATGTCGACGCGGTGAACCTGGCGCTGAGCCGCGAGCCGATGATGGCCGGCGCGCAGATCCGGCGCTTCCTGATCCTGCCCAAGGAGCTCGACGCCGACGACGGCGAGCTGACCCGGACGCAGAAGGTGCGCCGCCGCTTCATCGCCGAGCGCTACGCGCCGCTGATCGACGGCCTCTACGCCGGCGCGACCGAAGCCTCGATCGCGGCCGAGATCACCTACGAGGACGGCCGCAAGGGCAAGCTCAGCGGGACCGCGCGCATCGTCGATGTCCTTCTCCACCCGAAGGGCGCGCAGGCGCGCGCGGCATGATCGAGGCGTATGACGATATCCTGCTCGCCGTCGACGCCGTGTCGCTGTCGTTCGGCGGCGTGCGCGCGATCAGCGACGTGTCGTTCGACATCCGGCGCGGCGAGATCCGCGCCATCATCGGCCCGAACGGCGCCGGCAAGACGTCGATGCTCAACGTGGTCAACGGCTTCTATCACCCGCAAGAGGGCCGGATCACCTACCGGGGGCGCACCCGCGCCCGGATGAAGCCGCACGAGGCGGCGGTGCAGGGAATCGCCCGCACGTTCCAGAACGTCGCCCTGTTCAAGGGGATGACGACGCTCGACAACATCATGACCGGGCGCAGCCTCAAGATGCGGCGCGGCCTCGTCTGGCAGGCGCTGCGCCACGGCCCCGCGCTGGCCGAGGAGATCGCGCACCGGCGCGTGTGCGAGGAGATCATCGACTTCCTCGAGATCGAGCACATCCGGAAAACGCCGGTCGGCGCCCTGCCCTACGGCTTGCAGAAGCGGGTCGAACTCGGCCGGGCGCTGGCGATGGAGCCGACGCTGCTGCTGCTCGACGAGCCGATGGCGGGCATGAACCTCGAGGAGAAGGAGGACATGAGCCGCTTCATCGTCGAGGCCAGGCGCCTGCGCGGGCTGACCGTCGCCCTGATCGAGCACGACATCGGCGTGGTGATGGACCTCTCCGACCGCGTCCTCGTGCTCGAATACGGGCGCAAGATCGCCGACGGCGTCCCCGACGACGTCAAGACGGATCCGAGGGTGATCGCGGCGTATCTGGGCGTGGGGCGTTGAGGATGAATGCGACGAGCATGCCCGAGGTCGGGGTCGCGCTCTCCTTCCACTTCTCGGGGCTGCCGCATTCGCGCAAGGCGCGACGCGACCCCTTCCCCAGCTCTTGCTGGGGAAGGTGGCCCGAAGGGCCGGATGGGGTCCGGAAAGCAGGTCTCGGCCCGAGCAGGTTCGCGGCAAGGGCCGTGCAATCCGACACGCATCGGGCCGGCGGCCCCCACCCCATCCGGCCCTTCGGGCCACCTTCCCCGCTTTGCGGAGAAGGGGCGCGCGCGGCGCGCGCCACCCGACCCGGGCGCTGACCATGGACCTCCTCCACGCCGTCTTCGTCGACCCCGTCGCGCAGATGATCTCGGCCCCCGACCTGCTGGCGCAGACGGTGTGGGAGGGCTTCGTCGCCGGCGTCCTCTATGCGCTGATCGCGCTCGGCTTCGTGCTCATCTACAAGGCCTCGGGCGTGTTCAACTTCGCGCAAGGGATCATGATGGTGTTCGCGGCGCTGACGCTGGTCGGCCTCGCGGAAAAGGGCGTGCCGGCGTGGATCGCCCTCGGCCTGACGATCGCGGTCATGTACGGCCTCGCGGTCGGCGTCGAGCGGCTGGTGTTGCGGCCGCTGGTCAACCAGCCCGACATCATCCTGCTGATGGCGACGCTGGGCGTCACCTATTTTCTCATCGGCTTCGGCGAGCTCGTGTTCGGCGGCAATCCCAAGTCGATGATCACCAAGGAGCTGTTTCTGCCGAGCGGCGCGATCAACCTCGCCCTGTTCGGCGGCAGGGTGCAGTTGCAGAAGCTGGACATCGCGGCGGCCGCGATCGCGATTGTCATGGTCGCGGGCCTCGCCGTGTTCTTCCAGAAGACGCGCATCGGCCGGGCTTTGCGCGCCGTCGCCGACGACCATCAGGCGGCGCTTTCGGTCGGCGTCTCGCTCGACCAGATCTGGGTCATCGTCTGGTTCACCGCCGGCGTCGTCGCGCTCGCCACCGGGATCTTCTGGGGCGCGCGCTCGGACGTGTCGTTCGCGCTGCAGGTGGTGTCGCTGAAGGCGCTGCCGGTGCTGATCCTCGGCGGCCTGACCTCGGTGCCGGGCGCGATCGTCGGCGGGCTGATCATCGGCGTCGGCGAGAAGCTCGGCGAATTCTACTGGGGTCCGCTGCTGGGCGGCGGCATCGAGAGCTGGCTCGCCTACATCATCGCCCTCGTCTTTCTGTTGTTCCGCCCCCAGGGCCTGTTCGGGGAGAAGATCATTGAGCGGATCTGAGCCAATACCCATCCGTCATTGCGAGCGAAGCGAAGCAATCCACCCGCTGCGCGGACCGCTGGATTGCTTCGGCTTCGCCTCGCAATGACGGCATAGGCAGGAGAATCCTCGTGTTCTACCGCGAAGCCGGCCAGTACAAGACGACCTATGCCGCGGACATGGCGATCTTCCCGATCCGCCAGGACCGCTTCGGCGTCGCGCTGATCCTTTTCGTCGCCTTCGTCATCATTCCGGCGTTCGGCGGCCCGTTCTTCCTGAACACCATGATGATCCCGTTCCTGATCCTGTCGCTCGCCGGGATCGGGCTCAACCTGCTCACCGGCTACACCGACCTCCTGTCGCTCGGCACGGGCGCCTTCATGGGGGTCGGGGCCTACGCCTGCTACAAGCTCGAGACCGCGTTCCCGCAGGTGAACATCCTCGTCTGGATCGTCACGAGCGGCTTCGTCTCGGCGGCGGTCGGCGTCGCGTTCGGCCTGCCGAGCCTGCGCATCAAGGGCTTCTACCTGGCGGTGGCGACGCTGGCGGCGCAGTTCTTCCTCGAATGGTGTTTTTCCCGCGTGCCGTGGCTGGTCAACGACAATGATTCCGGCGCGATCGAAGTCCCGAACGCGACGCTGTTCGGCGTTTTCGTCACCGGCCCGAACGCGACGCCGACGACCCGCTACCTCGTGGCGCTCACCATCGTCGCGGCGCTCGCCTGGATCGCCTCCAACATCGTGCACGGCCGGATCGGGCGGATGTGGATGGCGGTGCGCGACATGGACATTGCGGCGCAGCTGATCGGCATCCGCCTGCTCAACGCAAAGCTCCTCGCCTTCGCGGTGTCGTCGTTCATCGTCGGCGTCGCCGGCGCGCTGATGGTGTTCCTGTGGCTCGGCGCCGCCGAACCCGCGGCGTTCAACATCGACCTGTCGTTCGAGATCTTGTTCATCGTCATCATCGGCGGCCTCGGCTCGATCGTGGGCGCCTTCTTCGGCGCGACGGTCATGCACCTGATGCCGATCGCGCTCCGGGCGCTGCCGCCGATGGTCGGCCTGCCGATCGAGGCCGCCCGGGTCGATCAGCTGACGACCATGATCACCGGAATCCTGATCGTCGTCTTCCTGATCGCCGAGCCGCACGGGCTCGCGCGGTTGTGGCGAACGGCGAAGCAGAAGCTGCGCGTCTGGCCGTTCCCATACTGATGAGCGCGCACAAAACCATGACAAAGCGGAGGAGACGCGAATGAAGAGAAGCCTGTTGAAGAGCCTCGTCGGCGGGATCGCCCTCGGCCTCGCCCTGCCGGCGGGCGCGGCGCTGGCCGACGACTCGATCTACGTCCCGCTGTTCACCTATCGAACCGGCCCGTTCGCGGGCTCGGGAACGCCGATCGCCGACGGCATGCACGACTATCTCGCCATGCTCAACGCGCGCGACGGCGGCATCGGCGGCGTCAAGCTCGTCGTCGACGAATGCGAGACCGGTTACGACACAAAGAAGGGCCTCGAGTGCTACGACTCGGTGAAGCCGAAGAACCCGGTGCTGGTCAATCCGTGGTCGACCGGCATCACCCTGTCGCTAATCCCGAAGGCCGCGGTCGACAAGATTCCGATCCTGTCGATGGCCTACGGACTCTCGGCCTCGGCCAAGGGCGACGTCTTCCCCTGGGTGTTCAACCCGCCCGCGACCTATTGGGACGGTCTCAGCGAGATCCTGAAGAGCGCCGGCGGCGGCTCGATCGAAGGGCTCAAAGGCAAGACCGTCGGCTACCTCTATTTCGACGCCGGCTTCGGCAAGGAGCCGATCCCGCTGTTCCAGACGCTGGCCAAGGAGATCGGGTTCAGCCTGAAGCTCTATCCGGTGGCCGCCGCCGACATGCAGAACCAGTCGTCGAAGTGGCTCGACATCCGCCGCGACAAGCCCGACCTTTTGGTCATGTACGGCTGGGGCGCGATGAATCCGACGGCGATCAAGGAAGCGGTCAAGGCCGAGTTCCCGATGGACAAGTTCATCTCGATCTGGTGGCCGAACGACGCGGACGTGGCCGCGGCCGGCGACGGCGCCAAGGGCTTCCGGGAGCTCAACTGGCACGCGACCGGCGCGAATTTCCCGGCGCTGGCCGACATCCAGAAGCTGGTGATCGGGACCGGCCAGAGCCAGACGCCGAAGGACGAAGTCGGCTCGGTGCTCTACAACCGCGGCGTCTACAATTCGGTGCTGATCGCCGAGGCGATCGCGCGGGCGCAAGCAATCACCGGCAAGAAGGCGGTCACCGGCGAAGACGTGCGCCGCGGGCTGGAAAATCTCGACCTCGACGCGGCGCGGTTCAAGGCGCTCGGCCTTGAAAACTTCGCCGGGCCGTTGAAGACCACCTGCCTCGACCATAACAGCCATTCGGCGACCTTCGTCCAGCAATGGGACGGCGCGAAATGGGTGAAGGCCAGCGACCCGATCGGCCCCGACACGGCGAGAGTCCGGCCGCTGCTCGACGAGGCGGCGGCGAACTACGCCCAGAAGAACGCCTGGCCGGTTCGCAGCGAGGTCTGCGACAACAAGTGAGCGCCCACGACCGGACCT
Organism: Roseiarcus fermentans; assembly: GCF_003315135.1. Lineage (GTDB taxonomy): Bacteria > Pseudomonadota > Alphaproteobacteria > Rhizobiales > Beijerinckiaceae > Roseiarcus > Roseiarcus fermentans. The sequence continues at coordinate 182,798 of NZ_QNRK01000006.1, read as the reverse complement.
CGGATTCTACCCTTCCCCAACGAATGTTGGGGAAGGTGCGCTTCATCGACGCTGGGCGGATTGCTCAACCATCGCCGTCTGCTTGTCGCCAATGGAGGCCTGCTTTCCGCACCCCATCCGGCCCTGACGGGCCACCTTCCCCAGCAAGCTGGGGAAGGGAAGGCGCCCGCGAACCGCCCTCGCTGGCGCGCACCCACGAAGGGCGCCCTTCGCCGTGACCAAGACCGCACCGTTCCCCTCCCCCACCCCGATCCTCGAGGTGCAGAACATCGAGGTGATCTACAATTCCATCGCGCTCGTCCTGAAGGGCGTGTCGCTCACCGTGCCGCAAGGCGGCATCGTGGCGCTGCTCGGCGCCAACGGCGCCGGCAAGACCACGACGCTGAAGGCGATCTCGAACCTCCTGCGGGCCGAGCGCGGCGAGGTGACCAAGGGCGCGATTCTGTTCGAGGGCGAGCGGGTCGAGCGGCTGTCGGCCAACGATCTCGTGCGCCGCGGCGCCATCCAGGTGATGGAGGGCCGGCACTGTTTCGCCCACCTGACGATCGAGGAGAACCTGCTCACCGGCGCCTTCACCCGCCGCGATGGCCGCACGGCGATCCGGCGCGACCTCGAGGCGATCTACGCGCTCTTCCCGCGCCTGAAGGAGCGCCGGCAAACCCAGGCCGGATATGCGTCGGGCGGCGAGCAGCAGATGTGCGCCATCGGCCGGGCGATGATGTCGAAGCCGAAGCTCATTCTGCTCGACGAGCCGTCGATGGGGCTCGCGCCGCAGGTGGTCGAGGAGATTTTCGCCATCGTGAGGAGGCTCAACGAGCGCGAGGGCGTCTCCTTCCTGCTCGCCGAACAGAACACCAACATCGCGCTGCGCTACGCCAGCTTCGGCTATATACTCGAGACCGGCCGGGTGGTGCTCGACGGCGCGGCCGAGGCGCTCCGGACCAACGAGGACGTGCGCGAGTTCTATCTCGGCGTCGCCGGCGAGAACCGGCGCTCGTTCAAGACGGTGAAGAGCTACAAGCGCCGCAAGCGCTGGCTGGCGTGAGAGGATTGCCCATGAGCGACGTCGCCCGTTTCGAGCGCTTGCGCGACCGGCTCGGCGCGTTGCACGGCAGGAGTCCCGCGCTCGCCCGCCAGATCGGCGACGTCGACATTTCTTCGCTGCGCGCGCCGGCCGACCTGGCGGCGATTCCGGTGCTGCGCAAATCCGCGCTCGCCGACATGCAGCGCGCCGCGCCGCCGTTCGGCGCGCTGGCCGCCGCGCCGACCGACGCCTTCCTGCGCCTGTTCGCTTCGCCCGGCGGCATCTACGAGCCGGAGCAGGCGGGCGCCGACCCGTGGGGCGCGGCGAGAGCCTTCGCCGCCGCCGGCGTCGCGCGCGGCGACATCGTCGTCAACTGCTTCTCCTATCACCTGACGCCGGGCGGAAGAATCCTCGAAAGCGGCGCCATGGCGCTCGGCTGCCCGGTCATCCCGGCCGGGCCCGGCAACACCGAGCAACTGATCGCCGCGATCGCGCATCTCAGGCCGAGCGTCTACGCCGGGCCGCCCGACTTCCTCAAGATCGTGCTCGACAAGGCGCGGACGCTGAGGGCGGACGTCTCGTCGCTGACAAAGGCGCTCGTCTCCAGCGCGGCGCTGCCGCCGACGCTGCGCGCCGAGCTGGAAGGCGCCGGAATTCGCACCCGGCAGGCTTACGCCACCGCCGATCTCGGCGCGATCGCCTGGGAGACCGACGACACGAACGGAAACCTGATGCCGGGCCTCGCCGTCAACGACGACCTGATCGTGGAAATCGTGACGCCGGGGACCGACGACCCCGCCCCGGCCGGCAAGGTCGGCGAGGTGGTGGCGACGCGGCTCGTCGGCGACTATTCGCTGCTGCGCTTCGCGACCGGCGACCTCTCGCAATGGGCGGCGCCCGGACGGCTCAGGGGCTGGATGGGGCGCGCCGACCAGTCGACCAAGGTCAGGGGCCTGTTCGTCCATCCGGGCCAGGTGGTCGAGGCGGGAAAGCGCCACGCCGGACTCGGCGCGGTCCGCCTCGTCGTGACGAGGACGGGCGAACAGGACGCGATGACCCTGCATGCCGAGACGCCTGCCGCCAGCGACGCGCTCGCCGCCGCCGTCGCGGCGACGCTGCAGGCGCTGACCAAGCTGCGCGGCGAAGTGCGGCTGGTCGCGCCCGGCGCGCTGCCGAACGACGGGAAGATTATTTCCGACGAGCGGCCGGTGGAGTGAGGGGCGGAGACTGAGGCGAGACCCCGGAGCGACAGGCGCACGACTCGCGCCGCCGCCAGCGCCCGCCTCCCGCCCCCTCGCTCACACCGCGTCGGTCGCGAGCTCCCACACGTCCTTGCCGCGGCCGGCGAGCACGGCCTTGACGGAATAGAGCGCCATGCCGAACACCTGATCGGCCTCGAATTTCGGCGGCATCACGAGCTCCATCGGGTCCGTGACGACGTCGATCAGCGCCGGGCCAGGGGCGGCGATCCAGGCGCTGACCGCCGCCTCCAGGTCCTCGGCCTTCTCCACCCGCTGCGCCTGAAAACCGATCGCCCCGGCGACCCGGGCGAAGTCCGGGTTGTCGAGGTTCGTATAGGCGTCGAGCAGTCCGTCGCCCTTCATCTCCAGCTCGACGAAGCCGAGCTTGCCGTTGTTGACCACGGCGATCTTGATCGGGATTTTCTCCTGGACGGCCGTAATCAGGTCGCCCAGCAGCATCGTCAGGCCGCCGTCGCCGCTGAGCGAGATCACCTGCCGGTCCGGCGCCGCCTTCTTGGCGCCGAGCGCCTGCGGCATCGCGTTGGCCATCGTCCCGTGCGTCAGACTGATGATGGTGCGCCGCTTGCCGGTGGCGCGGGTGTGGCGCAGGACCCAGACGGTCGCGGTGCCGCCGTCGGCGGTGAAGATGGCGTCGTCGGCGGCGTGCCGGTCGATCAGGCGGGCGAGGTATTGCGGGTGGATCTTCCCGCCGCGCCCGATCGTCTCGCGCTCGTCGAGCGCCTGCATCGCCCTGGCGTGCCGATCGAGGCACTCGTCGAGGAAGGCCCTGTCCTGCCGCGCCGCGATTCGGGAGAGGAGGGCGTCGAGCGTCGCCTTCACGTCGCCGACGACGCCGACCTCGACCGGATGGCGGCGGCCGATGTGGGTCGGGTCGATGTCGACTTGCACGATCCGGGCCTGATCGGGATAGAACTGGCGCCAGGCGAAGTCGCAGCCGAGCAGCAGCAGCGTGTCGCACGTCGCCACGGTGTGACAGCCGCCCGCGTTGCCGAGCAGGCCGGTCATGCCGACGTTGAACGGGTTGTCGTATTCGACGAAGTCCTTGGCCCGCGAGGTGTGCGCGACCGGGGCCTTGAGACGGTCGGCCAGCGCGACGAGCGCGTCGTGGGCGTCCTCGCATCCCGAGCCGCCGTAGATCGCGACACGCTTCCCGCCATTCAGAATCTCGGCGATGCGGTCGAGTTCGTCATCGGACGGGCGGATGACCGGACGCGAGACGTGAACGGCGAAGCCGGGCTCGTCCGGCGCCTCGGCCTGCGACACGTCGACCGGCAGGATCAGCACCGCCACGCCGCGCTTCATCAGCGCCGCCTGCGCCGCCATCGCGGTCTTGCGCCGCGCCTGCGCGGGCGTGCGGATTTCCTCGCAGAAGACGCTGCACTGTTTGTAGATCGGCATGAAATCGACCTCCTGGGGAAAGTCGAAGCCGAGTTCGTCGCGCGTGACCTGGCTCGCGATCAGCACGACCGGCGCCCGGTTGCGGTGCGACTCGAACAGTCCGTTTACGAAATGCAGGCTGCCCGGTCCGCACGATCCCGCGCAGGCGACAAGATCGCCGGTGATCATCGAATCGGCGCCGGCCGCGAATCCACCGACCTCTTCGTGCCGCACGTGCACCCATTCGATCGGGCTGCGGCGGATGGCGTCGGTGACGTAATTCAGCGTGTCGCCCGGCACGCCCCAGCAGCGCTTGACGCCCGCCTCCTGCAGAATCTCGACGATGACATCCGCGACCCGCTTGCCCATTCCGCCTCTCCTGCTCTCGATCTCGAACGCCGCTCCGACGGCGCTCGCTTACCCGAACTCTGCGAGATGCTCCTCGCGCAACTGTTGAGACTCTTCCCGCTCGGGTTCTTCGGCAGCGTCTGCGCGATCACCACGCGCTTGGGGACCGTGAAGCCGGCAGGCGCCTTGTGCGCGTGCTCGAGCACGCGATCGGGATCGAGCGCGGCGCCGTCCTTCGGCGCGACCACCGCCACCACCGCCTCGACCCAGCGCGGATGCGGCACGTCGATCACCGCGACCTCGGACACGCCGCCGAGCCGGTAGATCGCCTCCTCGACCTCGCGGCTCGCGACGTTCTCGCCGCCAGTCTTGATCATGTCCTTCTTGCGGTCGACGACGCTGATGTAGCCCTCCTCGTCGATGGTCGCGAGATCGCCGGAGTGGAACCAGCCGCCGCGAAAGGCCTCGGCGGTGCGCGCTTCGTCGTTGTCATAGCCGGTCATCAGATCGGGCGAGCGGTAGACGATCTCGCCGATCTCGCCGGGCTTCACGTCGTGCAGGGAGTCGTCGACCACGCGGGTCGCGACGTTGAGCGCGGGCCGTCCGCAGGAGCCGGGCTTGCGCAGCTGGTCCTCGGGTCCCAGCAGGGTCGCGAGCGGGGCGATCTCGGTCTGGCCGTAGAGGTTGCACAGGCGGACGTTCGGCATCCGCCGCGCCATCTCGCGCATCACCTCGACCGGCATGATCGAGGCGGCGTAGTAGCCTTTCGTCAGGCTCGACAGGTCCGCCGCGTCGAAGCCCGGCGCACGCAACATCGAGATCCAGACCGTCGGCGGCGCGAAGAACGAGGTCGCGCGCTCGGTCTCGATCAGTCGGACGATGGTGTCGGGGACGGGCTTCGCCGTGACGATGTTGACCCCGCCGGCGTGGATCGAGGGCCCGAGGAACACGTCGAGTTGCGCGCAATGGTAGAGCGGCAGCGCGTGCACGGTCACGTCGTCGCCGCAGATGGCGGCGTCGACCATGCAGCTCACGTATTGCCAGAGGATCGCGTCGTGGGTGAGCCGCACGCCCTTGGGCCGCGAGTCGGCGCCGCTGGTGTAGACGATCTGCGCCACGTCGAAGCTGTCGGGCCCGTCGCCGGGCGGTTCGCCGCCCGCCTCGATCAGGGCGAGCGCATTGGTCATGCCTTCGGCGGGCGCCGTTCCGTCCTCGGACGGTAGCCACAGCAATTCGGCGACTGTCGGCGCGGCCGCGGCCGCCTTCGCCGCCACCTCGGCCATGCCACCGTCGCAGGCGAGCAGGCGCGCGCCGGAATGGTTCAGGACGAAGGCGACGTCGTCCGGCTGCAGCATGAAGTTGATCGGAACCATCACCGCGCCGAGGCGCATCAGCGCATAACGCACCGCGACGCGGTCGCCCCGCCCGATGCCGCGGCCCGCGAGCCCCGCCGCCAGCCGCTCGCAACGCGCGTGGAGTTCGCGGTAGCTCCAGCGGATCGCGCCGCAGGCCAGTCCGAGCCGCTCCGGAGCGCGCCACGCGCTGCGCCGAAGCGTGTCGGCGAGCGTCTGCCGCCGGAGAGCCGGATCCATGGCGCCTCCCCCCAAAAAAACCGCGCCCCTTCGCGGGCGCGTTCCTCTGCGACCGTAGGGCGCCCGGATGGCGGCGACAATAGGGGAGCGGCCGGCCCGCCCGGTCACGCGGCCGTCGGCGCCAGCGCGCGCGACAGGAACGCGCGGGCGGTCTGCAGACCTTTCGGCGACACCGAGTGCCCGAGGCCGGGAAAGACGTGCGCCTCGACCGGAAGGCCGGCGGCGCCGAGGATGCGCTCGGCGCGGACCGTCTCGGCGGCCGGAATCACGTCGTCGCCCTCGCCGTGGAGCAGGAGCGTGGGGACGCGCGCGGGATTCGGCCCGACTGGCCCGACCAGCCGTCCGGACGCGGCCACGACCGCGCCGACCGGCCAGCGGCCATCGACCAGCGCGTCGAGCGACAGGATCGCGCCCTGCGAGAAGCCGAACAGGGCGACCCGGCCGAGGCGGTCGCCGAAGCCCGCCCGCGCGATCTCATGGGCGACGACGCGGTCGAACCCCGCCCGCGCCGCCGCGACCCGCGCCGCCCGATTGTCGGCGTCGACGCCGACGATCGAAAACCATTGCCGGCCCATGCCGCCGCCGTCGAAGGAAAAGGGCGCGTCGGGCGCCACGAAGCGGGCGCCGGGCAGGAAGCCGGCGAGCGCCTCGCCGATCGGGATCATGTCGGCGCCGTCGGAGCCGACGCCGTGCAACAGGATGACCAGGCTGTCGGGCGCGGAAGGCATGCGGGTAGAGCTCCTTGGCGACTGTCCCCCGGGGCGGGAGAAGCCCTCGTCAGTGATAGCCGATGTCCGCCCGCACCTTGCCGCGGAACACCCAGTACGACCAGGCGGTGTAGAGGAGGACGACCGGCAGGAGAATCAGCACCCCGACCAGCAGGAAGGCCTGCGTCGATTCGGACGAGGCGGCCTGCCAAATCGTGTACTTGTACGGCACGATCATCGGGAACAGGCTGATCGCGAGGCCGAGATAGGACATTGCGAACAGGACGACCGCCCAAAGAAACGGCGCGGCCTCCGAACGGTCGTTGAGCGCCCGCCACTCGGCGAGCGCCACGAGCGCGGTCACGACCGGCACCGGCGCGAGATACGCCATGTTCGGCCACGTGAACCAGCGCGCCAGGATGTGGGGATCCATGGTCGGCGTCCACACGCTGACCGCGACGACGGCGATCAGCACGCCGACGAAGGCGTAGCGGCCGAGCCGGCGCGCCATGTCCTGAAGCGGTCCGGTCGTCTTGAGCACCAGCCACCCCGCGCCGAGCAGCGCGTAGCCGAACATCAGGGCGACGCCGGTGAGCAGCGAGAACGGCGTGAAGCAGTCGAACGAACCGCCGGAGAAATGGCGGCCGTCGACCGCGAACCCCTGGACGAAGGCGCCCAGCACCACCCCTTGCGCGAACGTGGCCAGCGCCGAGCCCCAGCAGAAAGCGTGATCCCAGAAGCCGCGATGCTCGGCGTCGCGAAAGCGGAACTCGAACGCGACGCCGCGGAACACCAGCGCGAGCAGCATCAGGATGATCGGGAAATACAGCGCCGGCAGGATGATGGCGAAGGCGAGCGGAAAGGCGGCCATCAGCGCGACGCCGCCGAGGATCAGCCAGGTCTCGTTGCCGTCCCAGACGGGAGCGATCGAGTTCATCGCCAGGTTGCGCGAGCGGAGGTCGGGCGCGAAGCCGTAGAGAATGCCGACGCCGAGGTCGAAGCCGTCGAGCAGCACGTAGAGAAAGACGCCGACGGCGAGCACCGCCGTCCAAATCGGGACGAGGTCGAGAACAAGGGCGCTCATCGGGTCAGCCCTCCGATCCGGCTTGCGGCATGGCCCGGACCGGGCCCTCGGGCCGGCCGCTGGCGATGATGCCCGGCATATCCGCCGCGACCGGCCCGTCCCTGAAGACGCGCATCATCATGGCGATGCCGGCCGAGAACATCACGACGTAAACGACGGTGTAGCCGAGCAGCGAAATCCCGACGTCCACGCCGGTTAGCGACGGCGACACCGAATCGGCGGTGCGCAGCTGGCCGTAGACCGTCCACGGCTGCCGGCCGACCTCGGTCGTCACCCACCCGGCGATCACGGCGACGAAGCCGACCGGGGCGGCGAGCGTGCAGAGCCGATGGTACCAGTCCGCGTCGTAGAGCCGGTCCCTGATCCTCAGCCACCAGCTCAGGACCACCACCAGCATCATCACCCCCCAGCACAGCAGCATGATGCGGAAGCCGAAGAAGGGAAAGGCGACCGGGGGGCGATCCTGAGGCGGAAAGTCTTTCAGGCCGTGCACCTCGCCGTTCACGTCATGGGTGAGGATCACGCTGCCGAGGTCGGGAATCGACACCTCGTACAGGTTCTTCTCGGCCGCGTCGTCGGGGATGGCGAACACCACCCAGGGCAGCCGCCGGCCGCCCTCCCAGATCGCCTCGATGCCGGCGAGCTTGGCCGGCTGGTATTTTACCGTGTCGAGGCCGTGCTGGTCGCCGATCATCGCTTGAAGCGGCACGAGGACGGTGAGCAGCCACAGCGTCATCGACAGCATGACGCGCGCTTCCTCGTAGAAGCGCCGGCGCAAGAGCCACCAGGACGCGACGCCGACGACGACGAAGCCGGTGGTGATGTAGACCGCAGTCACCACGTGGGCGAGCCGGTAGGGGAACGACGGGTTGAAGACGATCTCGAGCCAGTCCCTCGGCTCGAACCGCCCGTCGACCATCGCGTAGCCCGCCGGCGTCTGCATCCAGCTGTTGTTGGACAGGATCCAGAAGGTCGAGGCGAGCGTTCCCAGCGCCACCATCAGCGCGGAAAAGAAATGCGCCCAGGGCGGCAGAAGCTTTCGCCCGAACAGCAGCACCCCGAGGAAGCCGGCCTCGAGAAAGAAGGCGGTCAGGCCCTCGTAGCCGAGCAGCGGCGCGACGATGTCGGCGACGGCGTCGGAGTAGCGGCTCCAGTTGGTGCCGAACTGAAACGGCATGGTGACGCCCGACACCACGCCCATGCCGAATGAGATCGCGAAGATCTTGGTCCAGAACACCGAAACACGCAGGTAGACGGGATTCTTGGTGACGAGGTGCAGCCCCTCCATCAGGGCGATGAAGGAAGCGAGGCCGACGGTGAAGGCCGGCATCAGGAAATGCCACGCCACGACCCAGGCGAACTGGAGCCGCGACAGGATCAGCGGATCGAGATGCAAGAAACCAACCCCCTTCGCAGACAACCGCGTCGTCGCCGAGTGCACCTTAAGGGGGGATGACGACAAGTCCAATACGTTCTGCAGCCGGCGGAGCGCCGGGGCCGCGGCCCCCACCGTCGGAGGGTCGGATGCGGCCCCAAGGCTCGGCGCGGGGAGCAAGGCCGAAGCCGGGCCTGACGCCCGCGTCCGTGCGCAGGCTGTCACCGATTGCGCAACTCCCGCCGGCCGATCCGACCGACGCACGAAAAAAGGCCGCCCCGAAGAGCGGCCCCGGACGTTCGCCTTGCGGCGCGTCTTACGCGATCACGCCCGCCGGGCGGCTCCTGCGGTAGCCTACGAAGGCGAGCGCGGCGAAGCCTGCTCCCATCATCGCCCAGGTCGAGAGCTCGGGGACGACGGAAACGCTGAGCGCGGTGGCGTTCGCTTGAGTGGCGTTGACGTAGTTGCCGAACACCCCATCGGCTCCGGTTCCCGCCGGATCCGCCTCTCCGACAAGCGGGTCGAAGAAGAAGCCGGTATTCGGTGAGTAGCCGAGGCCGGCGAGAATTCCGCTGTAAGCTCCTGCGTAGCCAGAGATCGAAGCCGGTACAAAGGTCATGGATGCCGTGTCGTAGCCGAAGTACACGTAGTCGGAAGGATCGGTCAGCCCCTGAACGAACGAGAGGTCGTAGGTCGACCCTAGCACGCTCAACGAGAAGCCTTCGAGGTCGCCATAGCCCAATACGCCGCTCTTGGACGAATCGTAGGTGAACCACCCCGACGCCACCGTGTTGCTCGCGTCATCGAATGTGAACGTTTCTCGGACCGTCGCAGCGTTCGCCGCCGCTCCCGAGACCGCCAAAAGCGCGGCAGCCGTCACCATAATCGTCTTCATCAAAGCCTCCACAGTCTCTCGTCCCCCCAACGCGGGCGCCGCGGCAAATGTCGACGGCGTGCGCTCACGACGATTACATAACTTCCCCAACGTTACGTAACAAGCATGTTGATTGCCATTTTGCGACAATTTTGCGGATTTCCGAGTATCCCGCCGCATTTCAACGGCTGCGCACTGGCCCTGGGCTGGCGTCGCCGCAGCCTCGAGCTGGGCGGAGAGCGAAAGCGGACGGGCGAATGCGACCGCCGCCCGAGCGGCCCCGGAGACCGCGGCGTCCCCGCCGAAGCCGCCGCGCAAACGCAATTAAGCCCTATTGCCGGTTCAGCATGCTTTTTAAAGCACGAGAACAACGAACTTTCCCGAAGTGGAAGATGCTGGGCGGGCGCATGAGCACGGAGTGAGCGTCATGTGCGACTATTCGTTGGAAATGTATGGCTCCCGCCCCGCGCGCGAGGGCGAACTGTACGTCTCAACCCGTTTCCCCAGCGGTTCGGTCGGTTTCGCCGCCCCCGGCGATCCGAGGGTTCCGGTTTGCGTTCAGTGCGACACCAGGGTGGTGCTGACCGACGTTCCGGCGGCTATGCAGAAGACCTACGGCATCGGCCCCGAGGTCGAGACCGTGTTCGCCCAGCGTGAAACCGGCCTCTATCGCGACGGCCTGCGCCTGAAGGACGGGCGCTTCCTGTCGCTTCAGGACCTGCCGCCCGGCGTCGGCGCCTATGTCCCGAGCCTGCTCGAGCGCGGCCTGTCGAAGCGCGTCGAGAAGGGCGTCCGCCTCCCCGAGATCGTCTGACGCCACATCGGGCGTTTTCCTCCCGGCCTCGCTCCCGGCACAGGGAGCAGGGCCGGTTTCGTTTTTTCCGAGCGGTCGCCACGTGGCGGGCAGGCGTACGCGGGGTCAGATCTCGACGGGGACTTCCTCCCTGAATGACATGCGCGATTGGCTACATCGTTGTTTGCAGTGTAGTCAGGTTATAATTGCTGGAAAGAGCTGTCAGCATAGGTTTGCGAGCGCTAATCCTTTGTAACAGCAACCTTCGCTCGGCATATCTTCTCTCTGCTCAACCTGGACACTTGGCATACCTCGCCGGATCTGGTCCTTTGGCTGCGCGCGTTTCGCGCGCCCTTTTCCAGTTCTTACTGGTCAGAATTCGTTTCTGAAGTCATTGACGGGAGGTGCGCCATGCGTCCGACTGTTCTTTTCCCTCTGGCGTCTCTTGTCGGACTGATCGCGGCGACCCCGTCGACGTCGACCGAGGCCGGCTCCCGCTTCGCCCCACTCAAGCTGCCTGGCGCCGCTTCAGGGTTCAACGACCTCGACCAGATCGTCGGAACTTACGACGACGCGAACGGCGTTTCCCACGGGTATCTCTATTGGCACGGCAGGACTGTCGCCCTCGACGCGCCCCACGCCATGAGCACCTCGCTCGCGGGCGTCAACGATCTCGGCCAGATCGTCGGGACTTACGTGACGGCCGCTTGAATCACCCAAGGGTTTCTCGAGACGGGCGGTCATTTTGTCGACCTGACAGACCAGACACCTCCTCCTTCGACCCGATCTCGATCAACAATCGGGGCCAGATCGTCGGGCAGGCGGGCACCAATACTTACGCTCTCTATTCATTGGGACAATACACACTGTTTACTCATTCCATGTTCATGCTTTAGTGAGTTTGCCGATCTCACTAACTTTGATCAATATGTCGGTTTGAGTGTCGGCAACCGGGGCGGATCGGGTTTCATCTTGAACAAAGATGGCTCTTTTACACCTATAACCTGGAAGATTCCTTTGGGAATCAACGATCGAAGCCAAGTCGTCGGCTATTGTGCATATCATGGCTTTCTTGAGTGGAATGGCAATGACACCACCATCGACATCCCCGGCGCGTACGACACTGTTCTGACAAGAATCAACAATTCAGGCCAGATTTTGGGATACTACGACAATGCCGCGGGCGGAGCCGCCCAGACTTCATCGCCACCGATCCGCCCGCCGCGCCCGAGCTCTCGACCTGGGCGCTGTTCGGGATCGGCTTTGCCGCCCTCGGCGTCGCCGGATGTCTTGGCTCCCGGACGGCGGCGCCCGGCGCCGGCTGACGAAGGCCGCCGCAGTAGGCGACGATACGGCCGCGCGCGGCCGGATAGAAGTCGCCGGGCTTGCCCCGGGCCTCGCTGAGGAAGGCGGACCCCGGGGCCGATCATGCGCCCCCCTCCTCGCGCCGCGTCCTCCGAAACACCGGAGGCGAAGGACAGCGCCAGACGCACGAAAATGGCAATGTACCAGCGTTGGTGTACATGGTAAACTAACGCTGGGGAAGCGCGCAGCCTATCCGGGGTGGGCAGGACCGCGCCGTGTCAGGGGAAAGCCATGGTCGCGCATATTTTCACCCGTTACCTGGGCGATGTCGATCAAAGCGGCGACAACGCGTCCGACGTCAATCCATTCGATCAGACCAACGATCCGTTCGCCAGTCTCGACCCGTTCAGCATGGACGTGATGCATTCCGGTCCCGTTGCGGATTGGCTGGCGGGGCGACATGGGGAAGCCGCCGCCGGACCCGGGGCTTCCAGCGGGGGCCAAGAGGCGGCGACGAAAGCGAGCGACGACGACGCATCGAATGCGTCCAGCTCCCCATTGTCTTCGGCCAGTGCGTCGAAAGCTTCGTCCGCGGTCGTCCAGTCGTCCTCCGTCGTCACGTTGTCCTCCGGCAATACGACGCAGGTCGTGAGCACGGCCGGGAGCGGGATCGTGTTCGACAACACCTACACGGCGAGTTGCACGGCGAGCTTCGAAGCCTGCATCGTGGCCGCCGAGGACCAGATCGAGAGCCTGATCGCGCCATCGGGCAAGACCGCGCCCGACACGATCGTCGTCACCTTCCAAGAGGCGAACAGCGGAAACAACCATGTCGCCCTGGGCAACAACAGCGGCGGCTTCAGCGTCAGTTACGCGACGTTGCAGGCGGCGCTCAAGAAATACGCGCCGGGCGATGTCCTGCCAGCCACGGACCCGTCCAATGGCGCAAGCTGGTACGTTCCTTATGCCTATGGGCGGATGCTCGGCCTGACCTCGACCACGGGCGGCCCTGACCTCAGCGTGACGCTGAACAGCTTCTATTCCTGGACCTTCGGGCAGGACGTCGTCAACGGGCTCACCCACGAACTGTCGGAGGGCGGCCTCGGCCGCATCGGCGGTCTCGGCGGCACGGCCCCCACGACGCCCAGCAGTTCGAACGACAGCTGGAGCGTGATGGATCTTTTCCGCTACACGGCGGCGGGCAAGACCGACTACAGCAACGGCCGCGACGGGCAAACGACCTACTTCTCCTCCAATGGCGGCGCGACCCTGTCCGACCAGAACGACGCCGCCCAGGGCGAGCCCACCCTTTCGTACAACAATCAATACAATTCCAACGGGACCCAGGCCAACAAGGGCGACACCGCCGACTGGACCCAGACCCAGCTGTTCGGCGCGACCGGGACCGGCGAGACCCTCACCCTCACCCAGACCGAACTCGACGTCCTCGAGGCGCTCGGCTGGAAGATCTCGCTGAAGCAGGACGTCTTCACCGCCGGCCTCGGCGGATGGGAGACCGCCACGGACTGGAGCGCCGGCTCGACGCCGATCACCCCCCAGGACGCCTCCATCGGCGGCGCCAGCGGGGCCGCAATCGTGACGCTCAACGCGAACGTCACCATCAACAGCGTCGCAACCAGCGCCAACTCCGAACTCGCGATCGGAACCAGCCAGGCGTCGACGTTGATCGCCGTCCACGGAACGGTCCTGAATTCGGAAGATACATCGAGCGTCGCGAGCGGGAACCTCGGAAAGATCGGCGTCATCGTCGGTTCCGCGCTACAGATCGGCGGAACGTTCGACAACGCCGGAACGCTCGCGATCGGCACGGCTCCCTCCGGCAAGGGCGCGGGAACCAACGGTGATCTCTACATCGACGACACGTCGGGACCGGTCACGCTGAACGGAGGCGGAACGGTCGACCTGGGGCAGGCCGCCAACGCCGGCCAGAGCCTGATTCACACCACCGGCTCGATCCTGAACGCTCCCGGCACGTCCGGCGACGGCCTGATCAACGTCAACAACACCATAACCGGCGGCGGAACGATCACGCTCGGAAGGTTCGACAATCAGGCGAGCGGCAGGGTCCAGGCGAGTCAGGCGGGCGGCGCGGCGCTGCAGATCAGCGCGAGCACGTTCACGAACGAAGGCGTCATGACGGCCGAGTCGGGGGCGACTCTCGATCTCGGCAAGGCCGGCGCCACCGAAACGCTCACCGATACCGGAAACGGAACGACGACCGGCGCCGTCCTCGTCGACAGCGGCGCCCATCTGGCGATCAGCGGCAATCTCACCGCCGCCGGCTCCGGCGGCATCGCCCTGAAGGGCGCCGGCGCCGCCATCACCAGCGATGGGACGGGCGCGACGACGTTCACCAACGCCGGCACGATCGCGCTCGAGCCGTCGCTCGGTTCGCCAGGCGCCTATTCTGGCCAGATTGGCGACCAGGGCGTCCTCGGCGTCAACGACCTGACGTTCGTCAACGCCGGCACGACCTTCGCGACCGGATCGGGCAACACGCTGACGATCAACACCGGCGCAAAGACCATAACCAACAGTTCGGCCGGCAAGCTCGACGCCGAAAGCGGCGCGACCCTGGCGCTCGTCTCCAACGTCTCCAACAGCGGCGACATCCTCGCCGGCACGGGTTCGTCGAGTGCGTCCGGTGCGACGACCGGCGTGGTCGATCTCGGCGCGGACGGGGGCGTGGGCTCGATGAGCAACGCCGGGCTCGTCGCCGTCTACGCCGGCAGCGACCTTGCGATCAGCGGCGCCTACACGATTTCGGGCGGCGCAAGCGGCACGATCGGCCTGAAAGGCGCGGGGGCCGACATCACCAGCGACGGCAAGGGGCCGGCGACGTTCACCAACGCGAGCTCCATCCTGGCGACCGCGTCCGGGCAGATCGGCGATCAAGGCATAAAGACGTCGAACGATCTCACGTTCGTGAACAAGGGTTCCGTCACGGCCTCGGGCACCGGCGTGACGCTGACGATCAACACGGGCGGCGACGTGATCAACGACGGCGGCGGAACGCTCGAAGCCGAGAACGGCGCGACCCTGAAGATCATGTCCGCTGTCCATACCGCCCAGGGTGGACTGATCGAGGCGGCGTCCGGCGGAACGGTGATCCTCTCGGCCGGCGTCGCCAGCGGCGTCTCGGGCTCGTCGGCGCCCGGCGAGGTCGAGATCGCCGGCGGCGTCGTCGCCATGCAGGCCGGCGCGTCGGTCGGCGTGCCGATCCTGTTCACCGCCGGCGGAACGCTCGACCTGATCGCCAATACGGCGGTCACGGTCGGTGGATCGAACGGCGCGATCTCGGCCGCCACGGGCGACGCCGTCACGGTGGCGAGCGGGACCGGCGACACGATCACCGGGAGCGGCGACACGATCCACAACGGCAGCGGGACGGGAGTGACGATCAAGGGGACCGGCGACGTCGTGTACGCCGGCCTGAGCGATTCGCTGACCGACGGCGGCGCGTCGACCGTGTTCAAGATCAACGGGAACGTCGGCTCCCTCAAGATCGCCGGCGTCGCGAACGACCTGCACGGGGGCGTGATCGACCTCTTGAACGGGACGGGCGGCTATGCGACCGGCGCGGCGGCGTTCAACGCGCTGACGAGCGACGGTTCGGGCGGCAGCCTGCTGTCCCTCGGCGCCGACGGCTCGATTGACCTCGCGGGCGTGGCCAAGTCGAAACTCAGCGCGAGCAGTTTCCAGATCGGCTGATCGCCGGTTGAGCGCCCTCGGGCGCCGAGGCCCGAATCGGACGCCTGGGCCCGATCAATTCGGGTCCGGCGATCCAGCCCGCCCGCCGGATCGGCCGGCTGGCCCGAAAGACCTAGCGCATGCGGGAAAAGATGTCGCGCAACGGAGCGCCGCCCCAGGCGGAGGTGACGAAGTCGTTGTGGTCGATGCTTCCTGCGTCGACGAAGGCGATCGCGCCCGGCCCGAGCGACGCCGGCAGGTCGTTCTGCACCGTGAGCCCGGCCTGCTGAAGCTGCGCCTCGACCGCAAGGTTGCCGTCGCGTGAGGAGGTCGAATAGGCGCTGACGAAGAAGGCGTTGCGCCCCGGACCCTCGACCCAGCCGACGAACTTGTCCTTTTCGCCGTAGAGCGCGTCGAGCAGCACCAGCCCGCGCACCCGGCCCCCGTCGCCCCCGACGGAGAGGGAATAGGCCGCCGGCAGGTAGCCGCCGCTGTAGGCGACGATCACCACCGGCATCCGCCGGAAGGCGCCGCGCGCGGCCGGATAGAAGTCGCCGAGCTTGCCCTCGGCCTCGTTGAGAAAGGCGGCGAACCCGCCCGGCGACCAGAACTTCCCGGCGCTCGAATCGGGCGCGTCGTGGGCGAGCTGGGGCGCGACCAGCACGGCGTTCAACCCGGAATCGGCGAGCTGCCGGACGATCTGCTGGCGCGCGATCACGTCGCGCTCGAGCGTCGCCATGTTGCCGTGAAAGAAGACGACGATGGTTGCAGGCGCGTTGGGATCGAAATTTTGTGGCGCGGCGAGCAGCACCGTGCGGTCGTTGTAGGTCTGGTCCTCCCACAAAAGGCCGCCGCGGGGGCTCGAATGGCCGAGCCGGCCGTTGTCGTCGACGTCGAGGAACGGTCGGCTCTTGCCGGTCTCCTGGTAATTGGGGATCTGCCCGCGGTAGGGAAAGGCCGAGTTCTGGAAGGCGGCGAACTGAACGGCGGCGCCGTCGATCGTCGTGACGCCGGAACTTCCGGCCGGAGCCGGCCCGGGGGGCGCCGCAGGCGGGGGCGCGGCGCAGCTCGCGAGCATCAGCATGAGCCCGAGGCAGGCGACCGCGGCGCGGTTGTGCGACAGAAACGGACCGCGCATGAACGCATCCTCAACAATCCCTCGACGGGGTCGAAAGACATTTTCAAGTCCCGCTTACAAAACCGTGAAGGCGCCCGCGGTCAACGGCAAAAGCGCCCGCGCCGGACATGCGACGGTTCGCCCGGCGGCCCGACGGGTCATGGTTAACCGCCCGTTGACGCCCCGACGACCATAGTGCCGCCATCGAATTTGTTGGAGGGTTCCCGATGCGAAAAACGGCCCTGCTCGTGGCGATCGCGGCCGCTTCGATCGCCACGCCCGCGCTGGCTCAGGACAGGGGAACGCTCGACCCGAAACCCCTGCCCCCGCTCGCCGACCCGGCGGACCCGAAACTGCCGGCCAAGCAGGTTTTTGGCCGCGCGATGACGCCGCTCGAGGTCCAGACCCGATCGATCGGCTTCTATTCGCGCGGCTGCCTCGCCGGGGCCAAGGCGCTGCCGGTGGACGGCCAGTCGTGGCAGGTCGTTCGCCTCTCGCGCAACCGGATGTGGGGCCATCCGGCGATGATCGCCTTCCTCGAGCGGTTCTCGCGCAAGGCCAAGGCGGAGGGCGTCTGGAACGGCATTCTGGTCGGCGACATCTCGCAGCCGCGCGGCGGGCCGATGCTGACCGGCCACGCCTCGCATCAGATCGGCCTCGACGCCGACGTCTGGCTGACCCCGATGCCCGACCGCACGCTGTCGCGCGAGGAGCGCGAGGCGATGTCGGCGGTCGACATGGTGCGGGAGGACGGCCTCGCGGTCGACCGATCGCACTGGTCGGAGGCGCAGGCCGGCGTCATCAGGGCGGCGGCCGAGGAGCCCGAGGTCGAGCGCATCTTCGTCAACCCCGCGATCAAGAAGGCGCTGTGCGAAACCCACGCCGGCGAGCCCTGGATGACCAAGGTGCGCCCGTTTTGGGGCCACAACTACCACTTCCACATCCGTATCAAGTGCCCGGCGGACGATTCCGCCTGCGCGCCGCAGGACCCGGTTCCCCCGGGCGACGGCTGCGACAAGTCGCTCGCCTGGTGGTTCACCCGCGAAGCGCTGCACCCGGCCCCCGGAAAACCCCGCCCGCCGCTCACCTTGGCGCAACTCCCGCCGGAATGCAGGACGGTGGTGCTGGAGAAGTAGGCGAAGTGGGCGGTCGGCGAGTCCATCGGCCCAACGCCCGGCGGCAATTCGCCATTCGCCACCCGATCGCCTTACCGCCTACTCCCCCCTGCATCCTCTTCCTGGCGTCGACGACCCGACTTCCGTCATGAAGCCGAGCGTCAGGCCCCTCTTTCAGCGTCGGGTCGGTCGGCTTCCTTGCGAATGCCGGCCGCCGCGCGCGCCATCCGAATTCAGGCGACACGCGCACGTCTCGATGGACTCAATCGGACGAGACTCGCCCGCGAACCGGGCCGATCCGGCGCGTCCGCACGCCGTCGAAGGCGATCGCGGTCCCCCGCGCAGGGTCAGGTCGCGGGCGCCGCGGCGACGAACGGGACTCTTGCGTCCGGCGCCAGGATCACATAGGCGCGCCGCCAGGACTGGTCGTCGACCAGCCGCCAGAAGTGGCCCGTTCCCGCGGTGTCTTCGGCGAGCAGGACATCGCCCGGGCGGATGGTGAAGCGGCCGCCGCTCCGGGTCACGAACTCGAGCGTTCCGCTCAGCGTCAGCACGAGCTGGCGGACCGGGGCGTCATGCCAGGCGAAAGCGCCGCCGGCCTTGGTCTCGCGGAACGAAACGCCCGCGGCGCCCAGAACGGCGCTGAGACTGTCGCCCCTCTCGCCCCGCGACAGGTCGACGTGGCCGTCCTGGAAATGCGAATCTCCGTCCTCGGCGGTCCAGATGCGAACACAGCGAATCACGCGACTTGCCCCCGCGCACGCAATTTCCGCGCCGACAGGGCGCACTCGGCGTCGGCGGCGAAGTCTCGCCGGAAGCCGACGGATTGCCGCGTCACGCTAGCTTCGAAAGCCCCTGCGTTCAATGCCGTTCGCGGCGACCGGAATTCGACGCGACAGTCGGGATGGGCGAGGATCGCGGCGAGCGCCGGTTTCAACTCAGGCAATCTGGGACGGTCTGGACGAACCGCGCACTGGCGATGCGGTTCTGGTCGGGGGCCTGAACCGTCTCCATTTCCGAAGTATGCGCGTTGTTGCGACCAGGAACAACGCGTCGCTCTCTCGGAGAAATTCGATTTGACTTGCCGCTGCGCGCCCGCCGCAAGCGGCTCGCGGACGACGAGCGGCGGAATTCTTTTCCCGACACAGGAACAATTTTCACGCTCAAGGGTTGCTCGACGGTGGCGCAAGCCGGAAGAGGAGACGTGAGAATGAATAGAGACAGTCTGGAAGGGAATGTTCGTTCCGTGGCGGGTCAGGGCGAAAAGATGTTTGGCCAGGCCGTCGGCGACCGAACGACGACCGCTCAGGGCGTCGTCGACGACGTGGCTGGCAAGGCCCGGTCGGCTCTGGGAAGCGCTAAGGAAGCCGTCGGCGACGGCGCCGACGCGATTTCCGCGATCGATCTGTCCAGCCTGCGCGATGAGATCAGCAAGCTGGCGCAGAAGGTCTCCGATCTCGCACAGAATCAGATTTCCGCCGGCCGCGATCAGGTGGTGGGCGCGATGGGAGCGGCCGGCGACAGCCTGTCCCAGTCCGCCGCTCAGGCGCAAGACAAGTTCGTCGCCATCGAGGGCGACGTCGAGTCCCGGATCAAGAAGAACCCGTGGGCCGCGGTCGCGATCGCCGCGCTGATCGGCTTGCTGATCGGCAAGATGAGCTGACCGATGCGGTCGACGCCCGAACTGCTCCTCGACCTTCTGCGCCAGGTTCAGGCGTTGATGCGCGTCGAGCTTGCGCTGGCCCGTGTGGAAATCGACGAGCGGGCCCGCGGGATTCCGTCCAGCGTTGCGGCGGTCGCTGTCGGGGCCGTCCTGCTTGTGTTGAGCCTCGGTCTCGTCCTGGTCGGGGCCAGCCTGTCGCTGTTGCGTCTCGGCGTCCCTCTCGACCTGGCGTTTGTCCTTGTCGCGCTGGTTGCGATCGTGGTCAGCCTGCTCCTGCTGCGTTCGGGCCTCGGCGGGCTGAAACCGTCGCGCCTGATCCCCGCAAAGACCGTGTCGCAAGTCTCGTCGCTGTTCGGAGGACTGTAGCGTGGACGTGAAGGTCGCGACATCGCGCGAATACGAGGCGGACGCAAATCGATTGCGAGCCCAGATCGGCGCAACGATCGATGCGCTGAGCAGCCGGCTCACGCCGTCGCAGATGGCTTCCGAGGCGGCGTCGCGCCTGGGGATCGGCGAGCGCTCGTGGCCGGGCGCATTGGACGATGCGGTCAGACGGCATCCGGTTCCCACCGCGGTCATCGCACTGGGGATCGGGCTCTGGACGCTGTCGGCGCTGCGCAAACGGTCGGGGGGTGAAAACGTCGCCGCTCTTGCGTCGCCGCTACGGCAGTCGGCGAGTTCGATCGTCGATTCCGCGGCCAGCGTCTTCCGGCAACGAGCCGAAGCGAAACGGCGGCAGTTCGTCGACATCGCCCAGGCGCAAGTCGCGATTGGCGCCGCGAGGCTGGCTGACCGCTTCGAGAAAGAACTGGATACCGTCTTCGATCGCGTCGTACCCGATGGGGTGAGCGTTCGTCCGCTGATCGAATCCTCGATTCAGGTCGCCGTGGCGGCTGTGCTGGAGGGCCTGCTGCGGAAAGTTTCCCGCGCCTAGTTCGCTCCCCCGTTGCGAGAACCCCGGCGCCGCGCGCAGCCGACGCGCGCCGCGCCGGGGTCCGCCGAAACGGGCCGACCGCATCGCCATCGCGAGCCGACGGGTTTTTTCACGGCCCTGGATTTCGACGCCGGCGCCTCGGCGCTCGCCCTTGCCGCTACGGTGACGCGTTCCCTGTCGATATCGGCCGCTCCGGCGAGCATCGAACCGGGGGCCGGCGTGTTGCGGCGTTGTACCGACCGACGTTCGAGACATGCAGTTGCACAAACAGAGCAAAATCACGAAATAACCATAGTATTTCTTTGTCATTACTCAGATGTGAATAAAATTTCAAGCGGATTCATTTGTTAACAATCGTCATGACTTGACGGATCGATCCTCCTCGCCATATTGAATCTTGTAACCGCGCAGTGGCTTTGCGCGTGGCGACCTGCGTCGACCCTTGCACGCCGCAATTGAACTCGCGCCAAACCTGTCCGCCGCGGCGGGCCTTTTGTCCACGGAGTTCTGGTTTGACCGCCGACGCGACGTCTCTCGCGAAAATTCTCGATCTCGCCAACATCATCGTTCAGGAGCCGGGCGGCACGATCCTGTACTGGAGCTCGGGCTGCGAGCGGCTCTATGGCTGGAAACGCGACGAGGCGATGGGACAGACCCTGTACCGCCTCCTGAGAACGGATTACCCGGTCTCGCGCGAAGAGATCTTGCGGTCGTTGCGCGAGCGCGGCAATTGGGAAGGCGAGGTCGTCCACCACACGAAGTCCGGCTGGGCGCTGTCGATCCGGACGCTGTGCGTGGCGCGCAAGTCCGAAGACGGCGAACTGCAGTCCATTCTCCAGAACAACATCGACGTCACCGGGCTGAGGCGGGCGCAGGAGGACCTGTCGGATCGCGAGGCGCTGCTGCGCTCGATCCTCGACACGGTTCCGGAAGCCATGGTCATCATCGACGAGCGCGGGATCATCCAGTCGTTCAGCGCCGCCGCGGCGGCGCTGTTCGGCTACCGGCGCGACGAGGTGATCGGCGAGAACGTCAAGATCCTGATGCCGAACCCTTACGCCGCCGAACACGACGGCTACCTCGACAATTATCTGCGCACCGGCGAGAAGCGGATCATCGGCTATGGCCGGCTGGTCAAGGCGGTCACCAAGGATGGGGTGGTGTTTCCGATCGAACTGTCGGTCGGCGAAGCGCGCTCGAAGCACCGGCGCATGTTCACCGGCTTCGTGCGCGACCTGACCAGCCGCCAGAAGATGGAGGAGGAGCTCCGGCAGTCGCAGAAGATGGAGGCGGTCGGCCAGCTCACCGGCGGGGTGGCGCACGACTTCAACAACATCCTGACCGCGGTGATCGCCAACCTCGAACTGCTCGCCCCGCACCTGACCGATCCCGACCTGCGCGAGCTGGCGAGCGAAGCGCACGGGGCGGCGCGCGACGGCGCGAGACTCGCCGGGCAGCTCCTCGCCTTCGGCCGCCGCCAGCCGCTCCATGCCGAGCCGACCGACGTCTGCGCGCTGCTGACGAGCTTTTCGGCGCTGCTGCGCCGGACGCTCGGCGAGACGATCGAACTGCGGATCCATGTCCCCCCGGATGCGCTGATTGCGATGGTCGACAGCGCCCAGTTGCAGAACGCGCTGCTCAACCTCGCTCTCAACGCCCGCGACGCCATGCGCCGGGGCGGCGCGCTCACCATCGAAGTCGCGCCGGTGCGACTCGACGCCGACTACGCCCAGTCGTACCCCGAGGTCCGCACCGGCCGATATGGCCTGGTCACGATATCCGACAGCGGCTCGGGCATGTCGGAGGAAGTCCGGCGGCGCGCCTTCGAGCCGTTCTTCACCACCAAGCCGACCGGGGCCGGGACCGGGCTCGGCCTGAGCATGGTCTACGGCTTCGTCAAGCAATCGGGCGGGCACATTCAGATCTATAGCGAAGTCGGACGCGGCACGAGCGTGCGCCTGTATCTGCCGCTGGCCGAGGCCGGCGGCGCGGACGCGGCGGCGACGGGGGCGGACGTCCAGCCGGCGATCCTGCAGGCGGGATCCGAGACGATCCTTCTGGTCGAGGACGATCCGCGCCTGCGCCGAGTTCTGGGTCGACGGCTCAGGGGGCTCGGCTATCAGATCATCGAAGCCGACCACGGCGCCGCCGCGATGGCGGAGGTGGCCACGCGGTCCGACATCGCGCTGATCTTTACCGACATGGTCATGCCCGGCGGGATGACCGGGCTCGAACTCGCCGAGGCGGCGCTCGCGGTGCGCGCCGATCTCAAGATCCTGTTCACGTCTGGCTACGCGGAGCCGGCGATCGCGCGCCTCGGCCTGAAGAAGGGCGCCTGGCTGAAGAAGCCCTATACGGCCGACCAGCTCGCCGACAAAATCCGCGAGGTTTTGGAAGACTCCGCCCCGTGAGCGCCCGACGCCCGGCGCGAGCCCGCGCGTTGCTTCGATTGCCGGACGGCGAAGACCGCCCGGCGGCGGCTCGACCTGAACTCCCCCCGGAGCCGTTCGGCCGCCCGCGCCTTGACGGGGCCCGTTTCCCTGGAGGACAGCATGGCGTCGCAGGCATGCGCCGCCACCGCGGCACAGCCAAGCCGCGGCAAGAGCGTCGGCGTCCGGCGCGCACAGCGGCTCCTCGCCGGAGGGGAGCCCGTCTCGGCGCGCGACGTGGTCGGAGTCAGCGCCGGTTTCGCTAGACACGAGGTCGACACGGCGTCCGGCAGCCGCGTCCGGGGCGATAAAGACGCCCCGTCGGCGGGCTGCGTCGCCCGGCTGCTCTGGGGCGGCGAGCCGGGCCGGCGCCGGGCGGGCGGGTGGGAGGCGCGCCTGCGCAACGACGGGACCGAGCAGGGCGCCGCGCGTGGAAGCGGAGGACGGACTCATTCCGACCGGCCTTCGGCTTTTCGCAGCGCCGCGGCGACCGATGCCGATCTGGGGGTTTCGATCTCGTCGAGGGCGGCGAGGACCAAGGGCGTCAGGTCCGGACGGGCGCGCGCGGCGCGCGCGAGCAGAACGACGGCCTCGTCGTCCGCAATCCCGGCCAACGCTTCGACCACGCGACGCGACGGGCGTTCCCGCAGGAGGCGTTTCAAACGCCGAAGCGGCTCCGTTCGCTGCATTCGTCCCAGCGCGCACGCAGCCGCGGCCGCAGCTTCGGCGTCCGGGTCGTCCATCATCGCAATCAAGGTCGCCACGACTTCCAACCCTGCGCGAACGCACGCGCAGGCGGGCGCGCGCACGGCAGGATCGGGATGGCGCAGCAGCGCGAGCGCGACGTCGGCCGGAAAGACGACGCCGAGTTGCGCGGCGACGGAGGCCGCGACCGCCAGAGTCGGCCCTTGAACAACCCTCTTCGCAATCGCCTGGAGGACGGCCCGCGACGCCTCGGGGCCGCCGAGGGCGCCGAGCGCCTCGAGCGCAGCGGCCTGCTCGGGCACGCGAGCCTCGGCGCCGTAGCCGACGAAGCGGTTGCACAAGGCCGCGAGCGCCGGCGCGGCTGCGGCCAGCCTCCGTCTGCCGGCTTCCTGCGCCAGCGCGGGGGCGTCCGCGAGCGTCGCCTCGGGAATGGCGGCGATCAGGACTTCGTCCGGGAGGTCGCGCGGACCCGGCTGCGGCGATATCGCGGCGCAAGGCCCGGCGGACTTCGGCCGCGCGCCGAACAGGTCGAGTTGCAGGAAAGGGGATGTGGGCGCTCGGGCCATCGGGCGAAGCTCGGGTCAACCCGCAGGATGCGGGCGGAGGGCGAACCCGAGGCGCTTTGATCCGGGCGCGAATCGAACGTTTTCAAGGCTTTGCAGCGAAATTTCCGGGCGCATGTCACTCCCAACCCCGTCATTGCGAGGAGCAACCCCCGGGTCGAAGAGCCCGGGGGGACGAAGCAATCCATGCCGCCGCTTGCTTCCCGCGGAAAAAATAGCCCCGTCTTCTGCTCGCAACGAAGGGCGGCGGGCGACCAGAGGGCGCGACAGCGGCCCAGCGGCACTGGATCGCTTCGCTTCGCTCGCGATGACGGCGCTGTTCGCTGCCGGCTTGGGAGTTACGGGCGCATGGCGACTCCCGGGGGTGGGTGTTCGCGATGAGCCGGACAGGGCGCGCCCGGGTGGGGCGGCGTCCCGCCGCCCGGGACAGGCGCCCTCCCGTTGAGCGCCGCGATCGCAGCGCTTGCGGCCGGCTCGGGCGTTGCCGGCGCACGCAGCGCCCGGCTTGATCGGCCCGGCGACAAGCGGCGGAACGGCGGCCATCCTGCGGGCCGGCCGGCACAGGTCGGATCCGCGCGGTCGGGCGGAGGAGCCGACGGCGACGATGTCTGGAAAAGCGGCCATGGAGCGCCTTTCGGTGGGAACAGATAGAGTACAACGCACAAGGGCGCTTTGCAAGACATCGTTGCTTTCGGCCGGGGATGGTCGCGCCAAACATTCTTCCGGAATTAACTTACAGAAATAGCGTCAAAATCGACATTAACTTTATGTGAATGTGCGACCTGCGCTGCCATCCCGAAAACGCGCGAGGACATCAGGATGCCGGGGGGCGTCTTCATCAGCCATCGGCAAGAGGACTCGCCCGGCGCCGCCGGGGGCGGATCTCCGACCGCCTCGTGAGCCGGCCGGGGCGCGGGGCGGGGCTTTTCGACGTCGACGGCGTCGGCCCCGGAGTCGATTTCATCGCGGCGCTGGCGAACCGCGTCGGCGAGCGCGGCGCGCTCGTCGTCTTGGCGCCGGAAGGTGGCCGATCAGGGGTCGCAGACGCCAAGGGCGCTTTGGCGCGGCTTCGACGACAGGAGTCGCGATGCGGGCCTGTCCGCGACGCGGGAAGCGCCGCCGCCGGGAAACCGGCGGCGGACGCGTTCCCTCGCACCGACCGCCGGCCGTCCTGCAACCCCGTTGTGGGCCTTTACGCCCTCAGTACCGATACGTCTCCGGCTTGAACGGGCCGGTCTTCGACAGGCCGAGGTACTTGGCCTGCTCGTCCGACATCTTGGTCAGCTTGGCCCCGACCTTGGCGAGGTGGAGCGAGGCGACCTTTTCGTCCAGGTGCTTGGGCAGCGTATAGACCTGCTTGTCGTACTGGCCGGGCTTGGTGAAGAGCTCGATCTGGGCCAGCGTCTGATTGGTGAACGAGGCCGACATCACGAACGACGGGTGGCCGGTCGCGTTGCCGAGATTGACGAGCCGCCCCTCGGACAGAAGGATGATCTTCTTGCCGTCGGGGAACTCGATCTCGTCGACCTGCGGCTTGATGTTGTTCCACTTGTAGTTGCGCAGGGAGGCGACCTGGATCTCCGAGTCGAAGTGGCCGATGTTGCACACGATCGCCCGGTCGTGCATCGCGCGCATGTGGTCGAGCGTGATGACGTCGACGTTGCCGGTGGCGGTGACGAAGATGTCGGCGCGGGGCGCCGCGTCCTCCATCGTCACGACCTCGTAGCCTTCCATCGCCGCCTGGAGCGCGCAGATCGGATCGACCTCCGACACCATGACGCGGCAGCCGGCGTTGCGCAGCGAAGCCGCCGAGCCCTTGCCGACGTCGCCGAAGCCCGCGACCATCGCCACCTTGCCGGCCATCATCACGTCGGTGCCGCGGCGGATGCCGTCGACCAGCGATTCGCGGCAGCCGTAGAGATTGTCGAATTTCGACTTGGTGACGCTGTCGTTGACGTTGATCGCCGGCCACAGGAGCTTGCCCTCCTTGGCCATCAGATAGAGCCGGTGGACGCCCGTCGTCGTCTCCTCGGTCACGCCGCGGATCGCCTCGGCGTTCTTCTTGTACCAACCGGGGCTGCTCGCGAGCCGCGCCTTGATCGCGGCGAACAGCACCTCCTCTTCCTCGTTGGTCGCGTGATCGAGGAAGGCCGTGTCGCCCTGCTCGGCGCGCAGGCCGAGATGAATCAGCGCCGTCGCGTCGCCGCCGTCGTCGAGGATCATGTTCGGCGCGCCGCCGTCGGCCCACTCGAAGATGCGGTGGGTATAGTCCCAGTAGTCCTTGAGGCTCTCGCCCTTGACGGCGAACACCGGGGTGCCGCTGGCGGCGATCGCGGCGGCGGCGTGGTCCTGGGTCGAATAGATGTTGCACGAGGCCCAGCGGACGTCGGTGCCGAGCGCCTTCAGCGTCTCGATCAGGACGGCGGTCTGGATGGTCATGTGGAGCGAGCCCGCGACGCGCGCGCCCTTCAGCGGCTGCGAGGCGGCGTATTCGGCGCGGGTCGCCATCAGGCCCGGCATTTCGGTCTCGGCGATGGCGATTTCCTTGCGCCCGAAGGCGGCAAGGCCGATGTCGGCGACGGTGTAGTCGGCGGCTTTGGTCATTGCGTCCATGTCCCGGTTGTGGTCCGGCGTTCCCATATCAGCGGAAGCCGCATAGCGCAATAAACATATAAGCAAGTCTTTATATGGTTTTCAGGTCGCCGCGCTCAGGCCCGCGCGGCTCCTCTGCTCCCTCCCTCTACGTTGTCGATTTGTCGCATAATGTTTATCTGGGCGAAGGCCCACCGCGTGCTATAGCTCAGTCTGACAAATGCAAGAACCGCGCCGCGTGTCGAGGCGCGCGGGCGACGGCAGCGCAACGGCGGCAGGGGTTCGATGGCGCTTTCGGCCAAACTGACGATGCGGCAGGGTCAGACGATGGTTCTGACGCCGCAACTGCTTCAGGCGATCAAGCTGTTGCAGATGCCGAATATGGAGCTCGCCGCCTTCATCGAAAACGAACTGGCGAGCAATCCGCTTCTCGAACGCGCCGAAGACCATGACACGCGCGAGACCGAGCGCCTCGAGGGCGCGGCGGAAGCGCCGGCCGGCGAAGGTCCGGCCGAGCCCGGCGACTGGGCGTCCGACTCGCTCGACACCGATCCCGGCGCGATGGCGGCCAAACTGGGCACCGAAATCGAAAACGCGTTCGACGCCGACCTGACCGCGCCGTCGGCCGGACCCACGTCCGCGGACGCGCTCTCGGCGGGTTCGTGGGCCGGGGTCGGAGGCGGCGGACCGAATTCGGGCGATGCGCCCGATCTCGAGGCCTATGTCTCGGAGACGGCTTCCCTGCAGGAGCATCTCGAGCGCCAGGCCGGCGTCGTTCTCATCGACCCGGTCGATCGGATGATCGGCCGGGCCCTGATCGACGGACTCGATCAGGCCGGCTATTTTATCGGCTCGCTCGATGACATCGCCGAGCGGCTCGGGACGACCGGGCCCACCGTCGCGGCCGTGCTGGTCAAGATGCAGACGCTGGAGCCGACCGGCGTCTTCGCCCGCACCCTGGCGGAATGCCTCGAACTGCAGTTGCGCGAGCGCGACCGTTTCGACCCGGCGATGCAGGCGATGATCGCCAATCTGCCGGCGCTTGCGCGCCGCGACTTCGCCCTGCTGCGCAGGGTGTGCGGCGTCGACGACGAGGACCTCGCCGACATGATCGCGGAGATCCGGCGCCTCGAGCCCAAGCCCGGCCGGGCGTTCGGCGACCTGCCCGGCGCGCCCGCCATTCCCGACGTCTATGTGTTCGCCGCGCCCGACCGGAGCTGGCGAGTCGAACTCAACAGTCAGGCGCTGCCGCGCGTCCTGGTCAACGAGACCTATGCGGCCGTGATCCGGCGCGGCGCGGCGCGCGAGGAAGACAAGCAGTACGTCTCGACGCAACTCCAGTCGGCCAACTGGCTGACGAAAAGCCTCGAGCAGCGCGCCCGCACCATTCTCAATGTGGCGAGCGAGATCGTGCGGCGGCAAGACGCCTTTCTGGTCGAGGGGGTCTCCGCGCTGAGACCCTTGAACCTGAAGATGATCGGCGAGGCGATCGGCGTGCATGAATCGACCGTGTCGCGCGCGACCGCGCACAAGTTCATCCAGACGCCGCGGGGCCTGTTCGAGATGAAGTATTTCTTCACCGCCGCGATCGCCTCCGCCGATTCGGGCGAGTCCCATTCGGCCGAAGCGGTGCGGCAGCGCATCCGCCAGATGATCGACGAGGAGGACCCCGGCGACGTCCTCAGCGACGACAGCATCGTCGAGCGGCTGCGCAAGGTCGACATCGTGGTGGCCCGCCGCACGGTGGCGAAATACCGCGACAGCCTGAGGATCCCGTCCTCCGTCGAGCGCCGCAAGATGAAAATGTCGCCGGTCGGGTCGCCGCGGGCGCGCGGCGATTCCTTTCCGGCCGAGGCGTGAGCGTGGATTGTTTCTCCAAAACAACGGTTTGCGCCAGCGATTGACACGGCGGCGACAGACTCCTAACGCTAATTTCCGGAGGGGCCGGGCGGTGGACGAGCCCGCAGCGGGGCTGAACCGAAGGCGCGCCGCGAGGCGCGGGAAACGAGCGGCGATGAAGACCACACGAACTCGCCGGGATCACAAGGCCAGCAATCGATGACACTGAGAGTATCCGGTAAGAACCTCGACATCGGGGAATCTTTGCGTCAGCATGTCATGAGCAAAGTCGAAGGAATGGTCTCCCGCTACTTCACCGGCTCGGTCAGCGGCCACGTGGTGATCGCCCGCGAAGGGTCGGGTTACCGATCCGACTGCAGCCTGCGGCTGAGTTCGGGCGTGAGTCTTCACGCCGAAGGCCACGCTCATGAGCCCTATCCGTGTTTCGAGAACGCCGCCGACAAGATCGAGGGGCGGCTTCGCCGTTACAAGCAGCGAATCAAGGGCCGCTCCGGCGGCGCGGATGTCGTCGGCCAGACGCAAAGCCCGGTTACCGTGTCGAACTACGTGGTCGAGCAGCCGACCGACGACGTCGAGCCCGCCGAGGGTTTCAAACCCGCCGTGGTCGCGGAGGGGACGGAGGCGTTGAAGGCCATGTCGGTCGCATCGGCGGTCGCCGAACTCGACCTGACCGGCGCGCCGGTCGTCGTCTTCGCCCATGCCGGCAGCGGGCGGGTGAACATCGTTTATCGGCGCAGGGATGGAGCGATCGGTTGGCTCGACCCGCACTGACGGCGATCCATGGGGACAGGGACGGTCGCCGAAGCTCTAGGACGGACATGTCGCTATCCGAACTCATCAAACCGGACGCCGTCCTCCCCGCCTTGCGGGTGAACGGCAAGAAGCAGGCGCTCCAGGAGATGAGCGAGCGCGCCGCCGCCGTGTCGGGTCTGCCGTCCCGCGAAATCTTCGACGCGCTCCTGCAGCGGGAGCGGCTGGGCTCGACCGGCGTCGGCGACGGCGTCGCCATTCCGCACGGCAAGCTCGCCAAGTGCGAGCGGCTGTTCGGCGTCTTCGCCCGGCTCGAACGCCCGATCGACTTCGAAGCGCCCGACGGGCTGCAGGTGGACCTGATCTTCATGCTGGTCGCCCCCGAGTCCGCCGGCGCCGATCACCTCAAGGCGCTGGCCTCGATCGCCCGCCTGCTGCGCAACGGCGCCGTCGCCGCGCAGCTGCGTTCGACCCGCGACCCCGCGGCGCTGTATGCGCTGCTGACCATGGGACCGGCGTCCAACGCCGCCTGACACATTCGGAGAACCAGAGGTGAAAGCTCGCGTCGTCGTCACGCTGAAGACCGGGGTGCTCGATCCGCAAGGCAAGGCGATCGAAGGCGCGTTGCGGTCGCTTTCGATCGCCGGGATCGGGTCCGTCCGGCAGGGCAAGGTGTTCGACGTCGAGATCGACGGCGAGGACCGCGACAGCGCCCGCAAGACGCTGAACGAGGCGTGCGAGCGCCTTCTCGCCAACACCATCGTCGAGAACTACTCGGTCGAGATCGCCTGAGCCCGATGAAGTCCGCGGTCATTCTCTTTCCCGGCTCCAATCGCGAACAGGACGCGGCCCGGGCGCTGCGGGCCGCCTCCGGCGCCGCGCCTGCGATCGTGTGGCACGCCGAGCCCGACCTGCCGCCGGGAACCGACCTCGTCGTCCTGCCCGGCGGCTTCTCCTACGGCGACTATCTGCGCTGCGGCGCAATCGCGGCGCGGTCGCCGGCCATGCGCGCGGTCGCCCGTCACGCCGAGCGCGGCGGACTGGTGCTCGGCATCTGCAACGGCTTCCAGATCCTGTGCGAGGCGGGGCTCCTGCCCGGCGTCCTGATGCGCAACGCCAACCGCCGCTTCCTGTGCCGGATGCAGCATGTGCGGGTCGAGAACGCCGGCACGCCGTTCACCCGTGGCTACGCCGAAGGCCAGGTGGCGCGGTTCGCCATCGCGCACGGCGAAGGCAATTTCGAAGCCGACGACGCGACGATCGAAGCGATCGAAGACGCCGGCCAGATCGCGTTCCGCTATTGCGACGCATCGGGCCGCGTCGACCAAGCGGCCAATCCGAACGGATCGCAACGCAACATCGCCGGCGTGTTCAACAGCCGGTTCAACGTGCTCGGGCTGATGCCGCACCCGGAGAACCTGATCGATCCGCTCGTCGGCGGGATCGACGGCCGGCCCCTGTTCGAGGCCCTGGCGGGTTGAAGCCGCCGCTCATCCACAGGATTTTTCGTCCCCGCCGCGAAATCTTCGAGGACGGCGGCGACTTGTCATCGTGCGTCAACGTTGGCCGCGCACTGTCGGCCGCTCGACGTCACATTCCGAATCGACTGAGGTGGGCGATGGATCATGGCTGACTCGCTGGACAGGCTGTTCGCCGCTGTGCTGGAAGCGCGCGACCGCAATCCGTCGGTGTCGCGCACCTCGAAGCTGTTCCGCGACGGCGTGCAGAAGATGGCCAAGAAGCTGGTCGAGGAGGCGATCGAGGTCGGTCTCGACGCCGTCCAGATGAACCGCGAGTCCGTCGTCCTCGAGAGCGCCGACATGCTCTACCACCTCGCCGTCATCTGGGCGGAATCCGGCGTGACGCCCGGCGAGGTCATGGGCGAACTCGACCGGCGCGAGCGGACCTACGGCATCGCCGAGAAACTGCCCAAACACGCCGGGGCGGCCCAGCTCCGGCGCATGAGTCAGCTCGGACCCCGCCGAAAAGCCGTCTCCTGACGCCCCGCCCGCGTCTCCCGACACCGCGCGCGCCGAGCCCCGCGGTCGCGGGCGTCGACGCGGCCCTTCGAGCCCCGCGGCGACGCGAGCGGCCTCGCCGCGGAGGTCGAGGCGCGCCCGCTCGCCTCCCGGTCAGGCGAAGTGGTGCTTGTGGAAGAACTCGATCGCCCGACTCCAGGCGAGCTCCGCGGCGCGGCGGTCGTGCACCGCCATGCGCTGCTCGTTGGCGAAGGCGTGATCGGCGTCGTAGCGGAAGAACTCGTAGTCCTTGCCGGCCGCCTTGAGGCCGGTTTCGAACGCCTCGACCGCGGCGGGGGTCACGTAGTCGTCGCGATTGGCGAAATGCCCCTGAAGGGGGATCTTCACGTCGGCGGGCTTGACCAGCTCCGCCGGCGGCAGGCCGTAGAAGGCGACCGCGGCCACGAATTCCCGGATGTGCGCCGCGGCGAAGACCGCGATCGCGCCGCCCATGCAGAACCCGGTGATGCCGACCTTGGAGCCGTTCTGCTTCAGGTATTGCGCCGCGCCGCGCACGGTCTGGGTCGTCGCGTCCTTGAAGTCGAGCGCCTGCATCGCTTTCCCGGCCGCCTCGGCGTCGTGATAGGGGACGACGACGCCGTTGTAGAGATCGGGCGCCAGCGCGTCGAAGCCGGCGAGCGCGAAGCGGTCGACGATCGCCTTGATCTGCTCCGAAAGACCCCACCATTCCTGGATGACCACCAGACCCGGCGCGTCGCCGCGCTTGGAATTGGCGAGATAGCCTTGCGCGTCGCGGCCGTCCGGACGCTTGAACGTGATCGTCGCCCCCATTGTCACTCCCTTTCGTTCCTGAATCCTCTCGGCCGCGCGGGTTTCCGCCGCGCGGCGGCTGTCGAACGATCTACATGGGGCGCGCGGTCGGGGGCAAGCCCGTTCGCGCGTCTCAGCCGAGCCGGCTGCCATTCGTCATGAGCATGACCGAATAGAGCGAACTCGTGCCGCAAACGAACAGGCGATTGCGCTTCGCGCCGCCGAAAGCGACGTTGGCGACCGCTTCCGGGATCAGGATCTTGCCGATCAGGGTCCCGTCCGGATCGTAGCAATGGACGCCGTCGCCGGCGCTGGTCCAGAGTCGCCCGTCGCGGTCGACGCGGAACCCGTCGAACAGGCCGGCCGTCGATTCGGCGAACACTTCGCCCCCGCTCAGGCTCCGGCCGTCGGCCGCCACGGCGAACCGCCGGATATGCCTCGGCCCATTCTCCTTGTGCGTCGCGCCGGTGTCGGCGACGTAGAGGAAGCGTTCGTCGGGCGAGAAGGCGAGGCCGTTCGGCCTCGTCATGCCGTCGACGACCCGTTCGACCTCGCCGCTGGCGTCGACACGATAGACATGGCAGCCGTCGATTTCCGGCTCGGCGCGGTCGCCTTCGTTGTCGCTGTCGATGCCATAGGACGGATCGCTGAACCAGATCGAATCATCGGATTTCACCACGACGTCGTTGGGGGAATTCAGCCGCTTGCCCCGCCAACGATCGGCGACGACCACGATCGAGCCGTCGACCTCGGTTCGCGTCACCCGGCGCGTCAGGTGCTCGCAGGTGACGAGGCGCCCCTGGTTGTCGATCGTGTTGCCGTTGGAATTGTTCGCCGGCGCCCGGAACACCGACACCTGGCCGGACTCCTCGCACCAGCGCAGCATGCGGTTGTTCGGGATGTCCGACCAGACGAGATAGCGCCCGGCCGGGAACCAGGCCGGCCCCTCGCTCCAGACCGCGCCGGTCCACAGCCGCTCGACCCGGACGTAACCGGCGAACAGCCGCTTGAACCGCGGATCGAGCGCGAGAATGTCCGTCCCTTCGATCTGACCGAATGGCATGCGCGCCCTCCTCCCCGAGACTTCCCGGAAGGTGGCGCCGTTCGGCGGCCGCCACAAGGCCCCCGGCTCGATCCGACTCCTCCCTGACGGATGCGGAAGATGTGACAGATACAAGAACTTGCGGAACGTCCTGTCGTCATCCACATTCTCAGTCATGAACGACTCGCCACTGCGCTCGCGTCTGGTCGCCGTTCTCGGTCCGACCAACACCGGCAAGACCCACCTCGCGGTCGAGCGCATGTTGGCCCACTCGTCGGGCATGATCGGCCTGCCGTTGCGGCTACTTGCGCGCGAGATCTACGACCGCATCGTCAAGACGCGCGGCGCCCGATGCGTCGCATTGATCACCGGCGAGGAGAAGATCGTCCCCGCCCATCCCCAATATTTCGTCTGCACGGTCGAGGCGATGCCGCTCGACCGCAAGGTCGACTTTCTCGCCGTCGACGAGATCCAGCTTTGCGCCGATCCCGAGCGCGGGCATGTCTTCACCCATCGCCTGCTGCACGCGCGCGGCGCGCACGAGACGATGCTGATGGGCGCGGCGACCATGGCCCCGCTGGTCCGCAGGCTCTGCCCCGGCGCCGAGATCCAGTTTCGCGAACGTCTTTCGACCCTCAGCTACGCCGGGCCGAAGAAGCTCACCCGCCTGCCCCGCCGCAGCGCGGTCGTCGCCTTCTCCGCCGACGCGGTTTACGCCATCGCCGAACTGATCCGCCGCCATCGCGGCGGAGCGGCGGTGGTGATGGGCTCGCTCTCGCCCAGGACGCGCAACGCGCAGGTCGGGCTGTTCCAGTCGGGCGAGGTCGACTTTCTGGTCGCCACCGACGCGATCGGCATGGGCCTCAACATGGAGGTCGACCACGTCGCCTTCGCCGGCCTGAGGAAGTTCGACGGGCGGCGCACCCGCAGCCTCTACGCCCAGGAGATCGGCCAGATCGCGGGGCGCGCCGGCCGCTTCCGCCGCGACGGCTCGTTCGGCGTGACGGGCGACGCTCCCGACCTCGATCCCGAGATCGTCGGCGCCGTCGAGGGCCACGTCTTTCCCCCCGTGCCGTCGGCCGAATGGCGCAATCCGGCGCTCGACTTCGCCTCGCTGCAGAGCCTCATGCGCTCGCTCGCCGATTCGCCCCCGACGCACGGGCTGCGCCTTTCCGAAGAAGCGCAGGACGAAGTCACGCTGCGCCAGCTCTCCGCCGACGAGCTGGTGAGCCGGCGCGTGCGCGACCGCGCCAACCTCAGGCGGCTGTGGGAGGCGTGCCAGACGCCGGACTTCCGCAAGACGACGCAGGACGAACACACGAGGCTGATCGGCGGCCTGTTCGAGCACCTGACCCAGGGCGACCGGCGGGTGCCCGAGGACTGGATGCACGGCCAGTTCGCCGCGCTCGATCGAACCGATGGCGACATCGACGCGCTTCAGACCCGCCTCGCCCGCGTGCGCACCCTCGCCTACATCGCCAACCGGTCCGACTGGCTGGCCGATCCTCAGGCGTGGCAGGGCAGCGCCCGCGCGCTCGAGGACCGGCTCAGCGACACCCTGCATCAGTCGCTGATGCAGCGTTTCGTCGACCGGCGCACCAGCACGCTGCTTCGCTCGCTGCACCAGCATGCCGGCCCCGTGCTCGGCGGCATCGCGGCCGACGGGGAGGTGACGGTCGAAGGTCACGTCGTGGGGCGGCTGACCGGCGTCCACTTCGAGCCGGCGCGCGCCGATACGGCGCTCGAAGCCCGGGCGCTGCGCGGCGCGGTCGAGCGGGCGGTCGCGCCCGAGGTCGCGCGGCGGCTCGGCGAATTGGCCGGCGAGGGCGACGAGGCGTTTGCGCTCGGGGACGGCGGCGTGGTGGCGTGGCGCGGACTTGCGGCCGGCGAAATCGTCGGCGGCAGACCGTTCAAGCCGCGCGTGCGGCTGATCGGCGAGTTCGGCCAGGACGCGGCGCGCGAACGCGCGGCGCGCCGGCTCGAAGCCTACGTCGCCGCCGAGGCGAGCCGGCACCTGGCGCCGCTGAAGCATTTGATCGAAGCGATCGCCGACGGGCGCCTGAGGGGCCTCGCCCGCGGCGTCGCCTACCAGCTCGTCGAGCAATCGGGGGTCCTCGACCGGCGGGCGGCCGAGGAGCACATCCGCGCGCTGAGCCGCGGCGAGCGGCGGATCCTGAAGAGTTTCGGGGTGCGGTTCGGCGCCTACGCCCTCTTCCTGCCGGGGCTCCTGACCGAGGAAGCCAAGGCGCTCGGAGCGGTGTTCGCCGAGCTCGCCGCGCCGCGCTGGCGCCCGCCCCATGACGCCGTGAGCGTTCTGCCGCATCCCGTCCCGCCGCCGGAGGCGCTGAGCCTGCGCGGCCTCGCCGCCGTGGCCGGCTTCGCGATCCCGGTTCAGTCGCTGGAGCGATTCGACGCCCTGGCGCGCGCCGCGCCGTCCGCGCGGCCCGACCTCGTCGAGGCGGCCCCCGCCCTCGTCGCCGCGGTCGGATGGAAGCCGGCCCAGGCCGACGCGATCCTGCGGGCGCTCGGCTTCGTGCGGGTGAAGGCGGCCGAGCCGGGCGAGACGAGCCTGTGGCGTCGCCGCCCGTTGCTTCCCCGGCCGGCGGCGCTGGCGGCTGGCCCCGCCGCCGCCGAGGCGCGCGCCGCGCCGTCTCCCGCCCCGACGCGCAAGGGTCGCCGCCGCCGACCTCGCCGCCCCGTTTCCTCAGCATCAGGGCCCTCCGCTTGAACGAAGCCGCCGAGACCTGCCGCGCCGACATCTGGCTCTGGCGCGCACGATTTTTCAAGACGCGCAGCCTCGCCGCGCGAATTATCGAGGAAGGCGGCGTCCGTCTCGCGCGCGGCCCCTCTCGCTCCCCGATCGACAAGCCGAGCCGGTCGCTGCGCGCAGGCGACGTCCTGACCTTCACCCAGGGCCAGCGATGGCTCGCCGTGAAGATCGAGGCGCTCGGGGAGAGGCGCGGTCCGCCGCCCGAAGCGCGCGGCCTGTACAGCGTGCTGGATTCCCGCGGCGACAGGTCGGACGCGCTGGCCGCGCATTGACGCCGGGCCGCCTCGCGACAGCCAACCCGCGAGATTTCCTGTCCTTGCCGGCGTGAGCGGGAGGACGGCGCTTTTCGTCGTCTCGAGGCGCGAAGCGGCGCGAAGGTTACTCCCAACCCCGTCATTGCGAGGAGCGAAGCGACGAAGCAACCCATGCCGCCGCTTGCCTCCTGCGGAAAAATCGCTCCGTCTTCTGCTCGCAACGAAGGGCGGCGGGACGATCAGAGGGCGCAACAGCGGCCCAGCGGCCCTGGATCGCTTCCCCCCGGGCTCTTCGACCCGGGGGTCGCTCGCGATGACGGCGCTGTTCGCTGCCGGCTTGGGAGTTACGCGCGACGGTCCCTCAACCACCGGGCTCTTGTCCGGCGTCACCGCCATTGCCGCGCCCGAACGCGGGGCCGCAGGGCTCCCGACACAAATTAGCACAGTGTTAACTATTGCCATTCTACATGAAACCATGCTTTCCAGGCATGGGCGGCGACCCCGCCGGCCCAACCGCCTCAAGTATGGTTTTGGTCATCGTCCGTTTTCAGGACAAATTGCAGTGGAGTCCACAGCAAGCTTCGCGCTCAAACGTAGGAAAGCGGAATGAGGACGCCCCGGACTGGGGCGGCAAGCGTGCGTGTCTGCATGGAGAGGAATTTGCGGTTTCAGACCAGCCTTCGGAGCTGAGCGATGTACATGATTATCGACGACCGCAATATTGTTTCAGGCGGCTACGCCACCGGACTGGATCGCGAGGGCGTATCGTCGACGGGGATCGAACCCGCAGAGTTCCGCGAGTGGATCGACAAGACGAACGACACCGACATGCACGCGGTCGAAGCGTTCCTGATCGGCGAGTGCGGGGAGCGGGAGATCCTGTCGCGCTTGATCCGTGAACGGTCGAGCGCCCCGGTTCTCTGCCTCAACGAGCGCCATTCGCTCGACGACACGCTCGGCCTGTTCGCCGCCGGCGTCGACGACGTGGTGCGCAAGCCCGTGCATGTCCGCGAAATCCTCGCCCGGGTCGCGGCCATCAACCGGCGCATCCACGGCGAGAAGGGTCACGTCGCTCTCGGCGCGCTCAGGGTCCATTTCGACGGGCGCGATCCCGAGATCGACGGCGAGCCTTTTCCGCTGCCGCGGCGCGAGCGGCGCATCCTCGAATTCCTCCTGCAATCGCGCGGGCGGCGCGTCACCAAGGCGCAGATCTTCAACGCCGTATACGGTCTGTTCGACGAGAACGTCGACGAGAACGTAATCGAAAGCCATATCAGCAAGCTGCGCAAGAAGCTGAAGCGCAGACTCGGGTTCGATCCGATCGATTCCAAACGCTTCCTCGGCTACTGCATCGAGAAGTGAGCCCTGCGCCCCGCGCTCGCATTCGTCCGGTTCGCATCCGCGGCGTCGCGCGGACCGCACGCCGCTCGAACCCCGGAATGGCCGTTCCGTTCAGGCGAGGACTCCGGGCGCAATTCTCTTCAGCGCCGTGCGGACCCCGTCGAGATCGCCGGTCTTCATCGCCGCCCGCATGTCGGCCTCCGCTTGCCGTCGCACGCTCCAGCGATCCGCCGGGGCGGGATCCGGCGCCCTGTCGCCGAGCAAGGGCCGGCTGTCGAGCGTCGTGCGCCGCTCGCCGTCCGCAATCCTGTCCGGCCCCTGGACGGCGCCGGCTGGAAAGGCGCTATCAAATGGCAATGGGACAGACCTTCGATTCGATAGCGCTCGAACAAAATCCATATTTCGACTCCGCGATATCCTGGGGCCGCGACTTCCGCCTCGGGTCGCTCGACGACACTTCGTCCGGATCGGCGCCCGGGACAATCCGTGGAAACACGTAGGAGAGGCGCGCGGGACCGACGACGGGGCGCCTGGGTCTCGGAGGGCCTTCTCGAACCGGATCGGCTTCTCTCGTCCATCCGGCGGCGATCACTGCGCCTCGTCGGCGACCGCGCTCATCCCGCCGCCCCTCGGCGCGACCGGCCTGCGCGCGGCGCGGAGGAACTCCTCGCAGGCTTCGTCCAATGCAGCCTTGAGCTTCGGCAAGGCGTCGAGGGCGCGGCTCTCCGTGATTTCGAGCGCCTCGTGCAGGCCGGCGGGCAAAGGCTGGGAAGGGATCATCATTTGTCCGATGTCCCACATCCACTCTCGCGCCTCCCGGACCGGCTTGATGGATTCCTGGAGGCGGTTTCTCGAGACCTGGTTCAGCCCGCCGCTGTATTCCATCGCAGACGCCACATTCGTCATGAACTCGCACATGGCGCGCAAGCGGCCATATCGGGTCTGGTCGTCGGCGGTCATTGCACGCCTCCCGACGGAGATCACTGCGACGCGGACCGTCTGGCAAGACGATGCCGGTCAAGAGCTTGTCTCGGGTCGAACCTCGATTTCGTTGCGCACCCCGGCGACGCCCGGCACCCTTTGGGCGAGCGCCTCCGCGCAAGATTTTTCGTAGGTTTTGGTGACGACGCCGCGCAGCGTCACCCAGTCGCTCTCCACCTCGACGTCGATCTTGTTTCGCGGAATAGCCAGACTCCAGTGCAACGCATTGACGACGCGCGCATGGAGATCGAGGCTGGGTTCCTTCGGAAGGGCGTATGCAGTCCTCGCGCTCCTCCCCTGTCTGCTCAACATCGTCATGACCTCCACCTCCCGGGAAACGCCTGGGCATGAGACTCGGCCGGATTCGCGACGAATCTCGCGAAGCCCATCCGGACGCTTTCGGATTTGGCGCTGAACAGCGATTCTGCCCGGCGAACAGAACGAGGGGCCCCCGCTGCGACGCGGCCTCTGATCCGGGCGGACGCTCCAGCGTTGGCTGCTCCGGGTTTCTGTCGACGTGCGTCTTGCGAGAGTCGCGGACCGCAATCTTCAGCAAGGGTCGCGGCGCCTTCCCCCCCTATCGCGCCGCTTCCGTCAACAATGAACGTCGACGAGTAAGTCCATCCCATGTCTTACGACCTCTATATCTGTCAGTTCCGATTCCGGATTCTTGTTAATCCTGTTGTAGAGATGAAACTGAACCATGCGCATCCAACGCCTGAGACTGCGCGCTATCGATTCACCGGCAAATACGTACTGTTACGTAATTTTTGCCTCACGCGCTCGTGGTAACTCGGCAACCCGGCCGATCGCGAAACCTTCGCCGGTTGCGGCGACCTGTGCTGAAACGCGTGAAACCCCAGCGGCTTGAACAGCCTCGCGGAGCAAGCGTCGACGCTTGGAGCGTGTCGGTCGGCAAGTGTCTACGATGCATACTCATCAAGGCGGCAAATTGTCGCATCTTGTCGCGCGCGACGACGGCTCGCCTACGCTCGGCGTGGACGCGACCGAGGAGGACCGGCGCGGCTCGAAGGACCTGTTCGACGTGACGCTGATCAAGCCGGTCCCGGCGGACGCGATCGCCGACATCGTCGCTCGGGCGGCGGCGCGGATGAGCCTCGGACCCCGGCCGTCGCCGGCGACCGGGACGCTCCGCGCGCTCACCCCGTCGAGCGGGTTGCGGATCCGCGACGGATGAGGCAGCAATCGGGGCGGAGACCACCCATGCCATCGCCGTCCCGCCAGGGCGCAAGATTTTCCGGCCCAGACGCCGAGCCATCAGACGAAGCCGGACGGCGCGGCGGACGCGAGGCGGGAGCGGCGCCTGCGCCGCACGGCGAACTCTGGGTGTTCGGCTACGGATCGCTGATGTGGCGTCCTGGTTTCGCCTTTGCCTCCCGGCGCAAGGCGACCGTGCGCGGCTGGCGAAGAAGCCTCTGCATCTATTCGCACGTCTATCGCGGCACGCCCGAGAAGCCGGGCCTGGTGCTCGGCCTCGACCGCGGGGGCGCCTGCGCCGGCGTCGCCTTCGAGGTCGCGGCGACTTTGCGCGAGGCGACGATCCGCTACCTGCGCGAGCGCGAGCAGGTGACCGCGGTCTATCTCGAACGGGTGGTCCCGGTGACGCTGGAGAGCGGCGAGCGGGTGCAGGCGCTGACCTATGTCGCCGACCGGCTGCACGGGCAATACGCGGGGCGCCTCGATCGGGAGACCATGCTCGCCGTCGTCCGCGCCGGTCGGGGCCAGTCCGGCGACAACGCGGCCTACGTCACCGAGACCCGGGATCATCTCGCCGCGATCGGCGTCCACGACAGCGAACTCGAGTGGCTCGCCGAGAGGCTGCGCCGCGAGACCGCGGTCGAAGCGTGACCGACGGCGCTCGCTGTCGTCAGCGGCGTTCGCCTTTCGGGCCGAGCCCCGCGTCGGCGATCAACGTTTCGGGGCGGTGTTCGCGTCCGAGGCGCGCGGCGATCGCGCCGGCGAGCGCGGAGACCGAGCCGCAGCGGTTGAATTCCCGAAGCAGTTGAAGCTCGCGCTCGTCGCCGCCGGCGCGCCGCCGGGCGTCGGCGTATCGCCTCGATCTTCCCGGCTTTCGCATCGCGGCCTCCGCTCGACCGTTTCCGGGCGGGAGAGATTGTGCCATGGGCGACGCCGCCGACCGCGTGCCGAATTGTGACAAATTGCGCCGCGGCGCCTCAGCCGGCGTCGAACGCCGCCATCGCCTCCGACGCCCACCGCCGTCCCGCCGCCGCGAGCGCTTCCGTTCGCCCGAGCAGCGAAACGACCAGCGGCGGAAGCGGAGGCAGGCCGCCGACGCGCTCGAGCCCCTGCGGCGCAAACCCGTCGATCATCGGCGCGACCCCGAGCCCGGAGGAGACGGCGGCGACGCGGACGGCGGCGTCGGCGCACGCGCAGACGATCTCGAACGGACGCTCCGCGCCGTGCATGGCGCCCGCGGCCGCTTCGTGCAACGCCGAGCCCCGGGGCGGGAGGACCAGCCTCGCGACCTTCGGCGGCGGCGGCGCGCGGGTTCCGCGGACGGAGAACCAGCCGAGCGGCGCGCGCCACGAGGCGACCGCGGCTTCAGCGCGCTCGACGCCGAGCGCGAGCGCGATGTCGAGACGGTTCTCGCGGATGGCGAGCGAGAGGCCGTCCGCGTCGCCGGTCACGACCTCGAAGCCGGCCGCGCCCCCGGCCACCCGACGCAGGCGGTCGAGTTGCGGCGTGAGCCGCTCGGCGATCTCGCCCGGCAGGCCGATCCGCAGACGCGCGTCCGGCGCCTTGCGCCTCCCGACCTCGTCCAGCATCGCGTCGTGCAACCGGACGAGGCGCCGGCCGTGTTCGAAGCAGACGGAACCGACCGCCGTCAATTCGAAGCGCGCCGCCTTCTCGAACAGCGGCGCCTCGACGAGCTCCTCGAGCCGCTTCACCTGCAGGCTGACGGTCGGCTGCGACCGTCCGAGTTCCTCGGCGGCGCGGGTGAATCCGCGCGCCTCGACCACCGCGACGAAGGCGCGGACGACATCGATCGGAATGCTGGTGGCGGCCATGGTCGCTGCGACTCCCGACGCCGGAACGGAGCTTCGGCTTCATACAGGAATTTGCCGCCGCCATGAGCTTCTCAAATGAAATCATGCGGCCAATTCGCTTCGCCGAGCGCTCGGCGGGGCGGTCCCGCGGCATCGCCGGCGCTCCTGTCGTCGCCTCCGGGGCAGGAAAGAAAATAACAGTTGCGGAGCCATCCAGTTTATTTTGATTCCGTCCGGCGCCGCGCCGCGATTCTTGCCTTGTCTTCCATGCGCGGAGACAGGTTTTCTTGGACTGTTTTGCTGAGGTCTGGCGATCCCCGCGGCGGCGTTCCTTCAAGGCTTCTTGACTCGGGAACGACGATACCCACGAAATCAAGACGGCGCCTGATTCGCGTTCCGCCCCGTGCGGCAGGAGGGATGACCATGCAAATCTTCGTGCTCGGCGAGTCCCGTCCGGATCGGGCGGCGATCGAGGCCGCGTTGCGGCTCGGAAAATTCGAGGTGGTCGAGCCCGAGGCGGCCGCCGCGCTGCTTCCCGGCGACGGCCGCTTCCTGTTCGCCGCCTGGACCCTCGACACCGCCACCCGCGACCTCCGCCACGCCGCCGGCCGGCGGGTGGACCTCACGTCGTTCGAATACGACCTGCTGGTCGCGCTTCTCCGCCGGCCCGGCCGGGCCCTGTCGCGCGC
Organism: Roseiarcus fermentans; assembly: GCF_003315135.1. Taxonomy (GTDB): domain Bacteria; phylum Pseudomonadota; class Alphaproteobacteria; order Rhizobiales; family Beijerinckiaceae; genus Roseiarcus; species Roseiarcus fermentans. The sequence goes on along the minus strand of NZ_QNRK01000006.1, from coordinate 140,723 downwards.
CGCCCTGACGGCCGCGCTGAAGGGCCGGGCGTGGGACCCTTTCGATCGGTCGATCGACACCTTGGTCGCGCGCCTGCGCAAGAAGATCGACACGCCCGGCGCGCCTTCGCTCGTCCGCTCGGTCCGCGGCGTCGGCTATGTGCTGTGCGCCCCGGTCGCGCCCGACGATACCTGATCCTCGCGCGGGGTCAGCCCAGCAGGCCGCCGGGCCGTGGCGCGAGCGGGTTGTCGGTCAGCGCGGCGAGGTCGGGCGCATCGAGGCGCGGGACGCGGGTCAACGCCGCCCACAGCGTGTCCGCTTCCCGCGGCCCGACGCCCTCGACGATCAGCACGGCGCGCGTCGAACGGTCGGCATTCGGCCAGGCGGGCAGCTGTCTCGGCGGGTGAAAGACATGCTGCACGCCGTCGACCAGGATCGGCGTTTCGGGCCGGTCGGCGAGCGCGAACAGGCCCTTGAATCTGAGAAGACGCGGGCCGAGCAGGGCGCCGAGCGCCGACAGGAATTGGGCGAAGGCCGCGGGGTCGATCGCCGCCTCGCTGCGGAAGACGAAGGTCTGCACCCGATGCCCCGGCCCCGCTGAGGCGGACGGCGGCGCGGCCGACGGCGGCGCGGAGATCGGCGCCAGAAAGTCGGCCGGCGCGAGTTCCCCCGCCGCCCCGTCGAGGATCGGCGCGATCGGGTTGAGGCGTCGGAGCGTGGCCGACGCCTCCGCAACGCGCGCCGCCCGCAGGGCTGCCGGAACAAGGTCGGTCTTGGCCAGAACGAGCCGGTCGGCGAAGGCGATCTGGCGCGCGCTCTCGGCCCGGGCCGCCGTGGCCGCGCCGTTGACCGCGTCGACGACGGTCGTCACGCCGGCGAGCGACAGGCGGGCGGCGAGGTCGGGATCGGCGAACAGGGCGTGGACGATCGGCGCAGGCTCGGCGAGCCCGGTCGTCTCGAGCACGATGCGGCGAAAGGGCGGCAGCCGCCCGTCGTCGCGGCGGGCGAGCGCGTCGCGCAGCGCGTCGACGAGATCGCCGCGCAGCGCGCAGCAGACGCAGCCGCCGCTGACCAGGATCGCGTCGCCCGACAGGCGCTCGTAGAGGAGATGGTCGAGTCCGATCTCGCCCCACTCGTTGACCATCACCAGCGCGTCGGCGAGGTCCGGCGCGCGCAGCAGGCGGTTGATCAGGGTCGTCTTGCCCGCGCCGAGAAACCCGGTGACGATGTGGAAGGGCAGCAGCGCGGCGGTCGGGGGCGCCGTCCCGGTTGACGGCGGACGAGAACCGCCCTTAACGCTTTCGCGACCCATTTGGCCTCCGCCTTCGAGAACGAGAACGCCCGTGACCGTCCGCCTCCACCACGCCGACCTGCCCGACGACTGGAATTTCGGCGACGCCGTCGCGATCGACACCGAGACCCTCGGCCTCGCGGTCGGCCGCGACCGGCTGTGCGTCGTGCAGCTGTCGCGCGGCGATGGCGACGCCGAGATCGTGCAGATCGCCCGCGGCCAGACCCGCGCCCCGAACCTCGAAAGGCTACTGGCGGACCCGAACGTGGTCAAACTGTTCCACTTCGGCCGGTTCGACATCGCGGTCCTGTGCGACGCCTTCGGCGTGATGGCCGGCCCGGTCTATTGCACCAAGATCGCCTCGAAACTCGCCCGCACCTACACCGATCGGCACGGGCTCAAGGACCTGGTGAAGGAGCTTCTCGGCGCCGAGATCTCCAAGCAGCAGCAATCGTCCGACTGGGGCGCCGACGCGCTCACCGAAGCGCAACTCGCCTACGCCGCTTCCGACGTCCTCCATCTCCACGCCTTGCGGGAAAAGCTCGACGCCATGCTGGTCCGCGAAGGCCGCGACGCCCTCGCCCGCGCCGCCTTCGCCTATCTTCCCGAGCGCGCGCGCCTCGACCTCGCCGGGTTCGAGGCGATGGACATTTTTTCGCACGCCTATCCGTGAGCGCGCCCGCTCGGGCAAAACAGGATCGCCGCCCTACAACCACCCGCGCGCCTTGAGATCCCGGTAGAAGCTGCGGCTGACGGGCGCCCGGGTCCCGTCGGGCAGCGCCAGGACGGCGCGGCCCTGGTTCGTCTCGATCGGCGTCGCCGCCGACCGGGCGACCCACCAGGAGCGATGGGTCTGGGCCCCGTCGAGCCGCGCCAGCGCCGCCATGGCGTCGGAGAGCCGCATCAGGATCAGCGTTCTCCCGGCGCTGCTGTGGACGCGCAGATAGTGGTCTTCGGCCTCGAGCGCCCAGAGATCCGCGGTCCTGACAATGTACGGCAGGCGGGAGCGGAACATCGCCTCGCCCTCGTCGGCGCCCGGAGCGCACGCCGGCGGCGGCGGCGGCGAAGCGTCCTCGCGCGCCGGCTGGCGCGCCGGCGCGCCGTCCATCGACGCCCTCCGGCCCCTCGACGCCCAGATGTTGACCAACGACAGCCCGCAGCTCAGCCCGAACACCGCCGGAAGGAGGGTGAGCCAATGGGCCGCGCTCACCAGCGAAAGGCCGAACGCGAATCGATTCGCCGCCGCCACCAGAATCGAGATCGGCGGCGTCAGGATGACGCCCGCCACGAGGGCGCCGAGGACGGGGTGTCGCTCGATCGCCGGCGCCCGGTAGAGCCAGCGCGCCAGCGCGACGCCGATCGCGGAGCCGCCGAGCATGATCCCGAGCCAATAGCCCAGCCGAACCGGCGTCGACAGCCGATCTGTGCCGACCGGGCTCAGAACCACAAAAAGAGCGGCGACCCCGATCGCGATGCCGCTGGCGAGGCGATAGTCCGGCAGAATCGGTCCGGCCGCCGTTGGCGCTTCGTGAACGGGACGACGCGACCGATCGCGAATTCGCCCGATCCAGTCGCGTAAGCGAAGCGGCATGAGGTCCCGATCGTCGGCATGATGCTGTCCGGCGCAACGCCATATCACGAGACCATATCGATGAGCACGACCAACCCGCTCGCCCCGCCGGACGATCGGCCTGCCGTGAGCGTCCGCTGATGCGCACGTTTCTCGCCGCCAATCTGGGGCTGAGCGCCTTCGCGCTGTTCTGGATCCTCGTCCCCGTCCTGGGCGCCGGGCCCGCCTCGCTCGCCGGACTGGCGGTCTCGCTCGCGCCGACCGCATGGCGGGCCGTGCGCCGGCAGTTCCGCGCCCTCGAGGCGGGCGGAGTCGTGCTGTTCGGCGCCCTCGGACTCGCCCTGCGCGCCGGCGCGGTCGCGTCCGCAAGCGACGCCGTCGCCGTTTCGTTCGCCGGGCTCGGCGGGTTGGCGCTGCTCAGCGTCGCCCTCGGGCGCCCCTGGACCGCGGACTATGCGCGCGCCGCCTTTGCGGCGGAGGCGGAGAGCCCGATCTTCCGCCTCGTGAACCAGATCCTGTCCGCGTTCTGGGGCTTGCTGTTCCTCGTCGACGCGATCGCCTTTCACTTCGGCTGGCCGGCGTGGGTGACGACGGGTCTGTTCGCTTTCGGCGCGCTCGTCTCCATATTCGGCCCCGGCCGGGTGATCCGCCTCGCAGTCGGCTGGCGGATCGCCAGGGCGGGCGAATTTCGCTGGCCGGCGCCGGTTTTCGAACGCCGCAGCGGCCTCGACGTCGCCGTCGTCGGCGCGGGGATCGGCGGCCTCACGGCCGCGGCGCTGCTCGCCGACGCAGGCCTCCAGGTCGCCGTCTACGAGGCCCACGCCGTCGCCGGCGGATTCTGTCACACTTTCCTGCGCAAGGAGCGCCACGGCGGCAAGGCCTGTCTCTACCGCTTCGACGCCGGCCCACACGACTTTTCCGGCCTGCATCCCGGCGGCGCGCTCGGCAGCCTCCTGCGGCGGCTCGGCGTCGCCGACGCCATCGCATGGCGACGGGTCGACCACAGCTACGTGTTCGGCGACCGTCGCATCGAGCCGGCGCGCGACTGGCGCGAATACGCCCGTCAGCTCGGCGCGGAATTTCCCGCCGACGCCGCCGGCATCGTTGCGCTCCTCGACGACATTCGCGCCATCTTCGACGGCATGACGGCGTCCGGCGAGACGACCGGCGGCGTCCCCGGCATGCCGGACTCCGTCGACGCCGTGCTGGCTCTGCCCAAGCGCCACCCGCTGATGATCGAATGGATGGATCGGCCGTTCGACGAGCTGGTGGCGACACACGGGCTGAGTCCTGAAGCCAAAGAGGTGATCCTCGCCCTCACCGGCTACGTCAGCGACGGGCGCGAGCGGCTCACCTGCGCGGAGTTCGTCCCGCTGTTCGGCTATTATTTCCACGGCGGCTGGTACCCGGCAGGCGGCTCGGACAAGCTCGCCGACGCGCTCGTCGCCGCGATCGAGCGGCGCGGCGGGACGGTGCGTCTGAAAACGCCGGTCGAAAAGATCCTGGTCGACGGCGACCGCGCGACCGGGTTGCGGCTCGCGGGCGGCGAAACCGTTCTGGCGCGCGCCGTCGTCAGCAACGCCGACTTCAAGCGGACGTTCGAAGACCTCGTCGACCCGAGGCTGCTCCCGGCCTCGTTCCGCCGCCGCGTCGCCGAGGCGGCGCCCGCGCCTTCGGCTTTCATGGTGCACCTCGGCGTCGACTTCGTGCCCGACGGCCGGCCGGCGATCCACGTGCACGGCGCGAACGGGATCGGCGTCGAGATCCTGTCCAAGGTCGACCCGTCCGCGGCGCCGGCGGGCCACGCGACGGTCGCGTTGATCAAACTCCTCACCCACGAGGAGGCGCGCGCGTGGTTCCCCGCCCCGCCGGGCGGGGACGAGAAGGCCTGGCGCCGCTCCAACGCCTACAGCGAACGCAAGCGCGAGATCGCCGATGCGATGATCGCAGCCGCCGAAACCGTGCTGCCGGATCTCGGCAAGCACATCGTTCACCGCTCCGAGGCGAGCCCGGTGACCTATGCGCGCTACGACCGTTCGAGCACGGGCGCGATCTACGGCGTCGAGCGCGCAGCCCGCCTCCGCGGCGCGAAGAGCCCGATCCGCGGACTCGTCGTCGCCGGCGCCGCGACTCACGGGCCCGGGGTCGAGGCGGTGGCGATTTCCGGCGCGCGCGCCGCCGAAGCGCTCGTTCCCGGCCTGCTCGCCGGCAAAGCCGCGCGGGCGAGCGCCGCGAAGACGGCGCTCGCCTCGGCATGAGCTCGCTTTGGGCTCGGCGTCCCGCGCCCGTTGCGCGGTCTCACGCCTGCAAGGCGGCCTCGAGCCGGTCCAGGCCCTCGTCGACGATGACGTCGGGCGCGGTCAGCGGAGTGAGGATACGGATCGTATTCGCGTTGACCCCGCACGACAGCAGGATCAGCCCGAGTTCGGTCGCGCGCGCGACCACGTGCTTGGTCGCCGCGGCGTCGGGTTCGTCCGAGCCGCGCTGCCTGACGATGTCGAAGGCGACCATCGCGCCCGGTCCGCGGATCGCGGCGATCGGCAGCGCCGTGTTGGACCGCGCCAAGGCCTCGAGCCGCGCCTTCAGCCTCGCGCCGAGCGCGTTCGCCCGCTCGACCAGACCCTCTTCCTCGAACACGTCGAGCACCGCGAGGGCGGCGGCGCAGGCGAGCGGATTGCCGGCGTAGGTGCCCCCCAGGCCGCCCGGTTCGGAGGCGTCCATCAGCGCGGCGCGGCCGACGACCCCCGACAGCGGAAAGCCGCCGGCCAGACTCTTCGCCACGCACATCAGATCCGGCTCGACGTCGTAATGCTCCATCGCGAACATCTTTCCGGTGCGGCCGAAACCCGTCTGCACCTCGTCGGCGACGAGAACGATGCCGTGCTCGTCGCAGACGCGCCTCAGGCCCGACATCAGCTCGGGCGGGGCCATGTGGAAGCCGCCCTCGCCCTGCACCGGCTCGATCACGATCGCGGCGACGCGCTCCGGATCGATGTCGGCCTTGAACAGGAACCGCAGGTGCTTCAGGGAGTCTTCCGCCGTCACGCCGAATTGCGGGGCGGGAAAGGGGACGTGAAACACCTCCGCCGGCGACGCCCCAAATCCCTTCTTGTAGGGAGCGACCTTGCCGGTCATCGCCGTGGCGACGAGGGTTCGGCCGTGGAACCCGCCGGTGAAGGCGATGACGCCGGACCGCCCGGTCGCGGCGCGGGCGATCTTGACCGCGTTCTCGGTCGCTTCCGCGCCGGTGGAAAACAGCGCCGACTTGACTGGGCCGGAGATCGGGACCATCGCGTTCAGCCGCTCGCACAGCTCCACATAGGAATCATAGAGCGTCACCTGAAAGCAGGTGTGGGTGAACCGCTCCATCTGCGCCTTGACCGCGGCCATCACCTTGGGATGCCGGTGGCCGGTGTTGAGCACCGCGATGCCGCCGGCGAAGTCGATGTAGCGCTTGCCTTCGACATCCCACAGCTCGGCGTTCTCGGCGCGCTCGGTGAACACGGTGGTGCTGTGGCCGATGCCGCGGGCGACGGCGGCCCGGCGGCGTTCCAGCCACTGCGCGTTGGAAGTTTCGTCCTGCCTGTCGGCCATCGGGATCATCCTTGCTCGGTATCGGCGGGGCTGGCCGGAGGCGGGGGAGCGGCCTCCAGCTCCGCGAGAATCTCGGCGCCGTGCTCGCCGAGATTCGGCGCGCGGCGGTCGAGGCGGAGCGCGCTGTCGCTCATCACGATCGGCGTGCGCACGCCGGGCGTCCCCGCGGGGCGGATCGCCATGTCGCGCGCGACGAACTGCGGGTCGGAAAACAGGTCGGCGACCGTGTTGATCGGACCCGCCGGCACGGTCGCGGCGCCGAGCGCGGCGAGCAGGGCGGCGCGCGTCCAGCGCGAGGTCCTTTCCGCAATCAGCGCTTCGAGCGCGGCGCGGTTGGCGACGCGCGCCGCATTGCTCGCAAACAGCGCGTCGTCGGCGACGCCGGCGAGGCCGAGGGTCGCGCATAGCCGCGCGAACTGCCCGTCGTTGCCGACCGCGACGATCACATGGCCGTCGGCGACCGGAAACGTCTGATAGGGGGCGATGTTGGGATGGGCGTTGCCCATCCGGCGCGGCGGGACGCCGGACGCGAGGTAGTTGAGCGCCTGATTGGCGAGCGCGGCGCCGAGGCAGTCGAACAGCGCGATGTCGACGTGCTGGCCGCGGCCGCTGCGCTCGCGCTGCAAGAGCGCCGCCTCGATCGCCACGACGCCGTAGAGGCCGGCGAACAGATCGGTGATCGCGACCCCGACCTTCTGCGGCGGGCCGGCCGGATCGCCGGTCACGTCCATGTAGCCGGTCATGCCCTGGATCAGGAAATCATAGCCGGCGCGAGGCGCATACGGGCCGGTCTGGCCGAAGCCGGTGACCGAGCAATAGACCAGCCGCGGGTTGAGCGGGCTGAGCTGCTCGTAGTCGAGGCCGTATTTCTTCAGGCCCCCGACCTTGAAGTTCTCGATCAGCACGTCCGATTGCGCGGCGAGCCGGCGCACCAGCGCGCGGCCCTCTTCGGTGGCGAAATCGGCGACGATCGAGCGTTTACCCCGGTTGCAGGCGTAGAAATAGGCCGCGCTCCGTTCGCCCTCGACCTCGAGGAACGGCGGTCCCCATTGCCGCGTCTCGTCGCCGTCGGGGCTCTCGACCTTGATGACCTCGGCGCCGAGATCGGCGAGCGTCTGGCCGATCCAGGGCCCGGCGAGCACGCGCGCGAGTTCGAGGACGCGCAGGCCTTCGAGCGCTGCGCCGGTCATGGGCTTGTCCGCAGCCGGGCCCGGGCGCGCGCCCGGAGAGCGCGGCGCGAGGCGAGCGCAATCCTTGTCCGCATGTCGCCGAGCATCCTTCAACCTTTGCGGGCCTCCGGTCTAACCCATCCGCGCGCGCCCGCAACCGGCAATCCGCCCCGTGCGACGCCGCGTCGCGCGCGCCGCGTTCGCGCCGCCGTTCAGACCTGCGCCCCGAGGCGAATGGAGATTTTTTGCGCGATTTCCCGAACGTTGGAGACGATGGCGCCGATCTCCCGGTCGTCGAAGTCGCGCTTCGGCAAGCTCACGGCGAGGCCTGCGATCGGACGGTTGCGCGAGTTCAGCACCGGGTAGCCGAAGCAGACCATCCCTTCCTTGACCCCCTCGTCGTCGATCGAATAGCCGCGCTTGCGGCAAGCCGCGATGTCCTTGAGGAGGTGATCGACGGTCTTCGGGCTCCGCTCGGTCAGCGGCGCCGGAAAACCGTAAGCGAACAGGCGCCGCACCTCCGGATCGGTCATGGCGCTCAGGAAAGCCTTCCCCGTCGCGGTGAACGCCGCCGGCAGGCGCATGCCGGCGCGGAACTCGAAACCCGGCAGGACGTGCGAATTGCGCGCCGCGATGTAGACGACCTCCGTCCCCTCGAGCACCGAGAGCGTGATCGTGGCGCCGGGGAACTGCGTCCCTTCGTCCCAGATCGTCACGAATTCGGCCGCGACGTCCGAGCGCTCGGAAAACGCGTTGGCCCAGCGCATGATGTGCGGCCCGAGATGGAAGCTCTGGTCGGAGCGGCGGGTCAGAAGGTTGAGGTGAGACAGCGTGCCGCACAGGCTGTGGGCGCTGCTCTTGGCGATCCCCATTCGCCGCGCGATTTCCGACGCGCTCAGACCCTGAGGCGCCCTCGCGACGAGGTCCATGATCTGCGAGGCCCGCTCGACCGCGGGCACGCGCGCGGGACCTTCCCTCGCGGCCGCCCCGGCGTTCCCCTTCCCCTGCTCCGGCTCTGACATTTCACTTGTCTGCCATTCTTCTTTATGGTTAGATCCTATCCAGAATAGGAAACGTTGTCCAGCTAAATGGACGACCGAGGCTGGGAGGAACCATGGCGCCTGCTTCTGATCGGCCCTGTCCCGCCGTCTTCGCCAACGCGTGAGCGTGCGCATGGACATCCGCGACTGGGCCATCCGCTACGCCGAAGCCTCCGACGCCGACCCGACGATCGGGGCGATGGCGCGCTACTTCACCTGCACCTACCTGTTCGACATGAGCGATGCGAAGGCGATCGTCGAAATGGTCGACGGCAAGGTCCACCGCATCAACATCGCCCCCCAGCCGATGGACCCGTGGGACTTCGCGCTGCGCGCCAGCGCGCAGACCTGGCGGGAATTCGCGCGCGCCGTGCCGAGGCCGATGTTCCACGGCATCTGGGCCGCGAGCTTTCGCCGGGACCTGCGCATCGAAGGCAACACGCTGGTGCTGATGCAGAACCTGCGCAACTTCACGCTCCAGTTCGAGCTGCTGCGCAAAGTGGGGGTTCCGGTATGACGCGCCCGTCGATCGCGACCGGACCACTCCACGGAGGCGAACGTGGCTAAACATTCCCCCGTCATCGGCCGCTACGTCACGATCGACGTCGACGGCTGCGAGTACAAGGTTTTCTACCTGCAGAACGGCCAGGGCGTGCCGCTGGTCTGCCAGCACACCGCCGGCTGTCACAACCATCAATGGCGCGATCTGCTCGAGGACGAGGAGATCACCCGCCATTACAACGTCATTGCGTACGACCTCGCCCGCCACGGCAAGTCCGACCCTCCGCTCAACAAGGAATGGTGGAAGGAGGAGTATCGGCTGACGGCCGATCACTACGTCAACTTCATCGTCGCCTTCTGCGACGCGCTGGAGCTCAAGAACCCGATCTTCATGGGCTCGTCGTTCGGCGGCAACGTCGCGCTGCAGCTCGCGCTGAGAAAGCCGGACCGGTTTCGCGCCGTGATCCCGGTCGAGGCCGCCGCCCACGCGCCGGGATTCTTTCTCGACGTCTGGCGCCATCCCCACGCCAACGCCGCGCAGGTGTGCGCGAGCGGGGTGTGGGACCTGATGGCGCCGCAGAGCCCCGACCGCGACCGCTGGCTGACCTGGCACTACTATACGCAAGGGTCGGAAGCCTTCCGCGGCGATCTCTACTTCTACTCGGTCGATCACGACCTGCGCGACTCGCTCGCGAAGATCGACACCCGGCGCTGCCCGGTCGTGATGATGACCGGCACGTACGACTATCTCACCCCGCCGGATGCGACGGAAAAGACGGCGGCCGGGATACCCGGCGGGATCTACATCGAGATGGAAGACATCGGGCATTTCCCGATGAGCGAAAACTATCCGGTGTTTCGCGTCTATCTCAGGGAAGCGCTGCGGATCATCCGGGAGAGAACGGGATGAGGCCCGGGATCGTTTCGAACGGCAACTGGAACGCGAAATGAAGATCGTCGAGTTCGATGCGCGGGGTCAGAAGATCGAGACCGACAGCCGGTCGGTCGCCGGCGGACGGCTGAGCCATCTCGCGCCGCGACCCACGCTGTCGGTCGGGCGCGGCGGCGGCGGCCGCGGCGTGCGCTCCGACGTCCAGCTCTACATGTTCCAGACCGGGACGCTGCGCACCAAGACCAAGTACATCAAGATGAACCAGGGCGAGGAGGATTTCGAGATCCCCGTGCCGTGGTTCCTGATCAAGCACCCCAAGGGCAACGTCGTGATCGACGGCGGCAACGCGGTCGAGGCGGCGCTCGACAAGCGCGCGCACTGGGGCGCCGTCGTCGACGCCTACGATCCGGTGATGGACCCGCGCGACAATTGCGTCGACCAGTGCCGTTCGGTCGGCGTGAGGCCGGAGGACGTGCGCTACGTCGTCCAGTCGCACCTCCATCTCGACCACACCGGCGCGGTCGGACGGTTTCCCCGCGCCGAGCACATCGTCCAGCGGCTCGAGTACGAGTACGCCTTCGACCCCGACTGGTTTTCCGCCGCGGCCTACATCCGCGCCGATTTCGACCGCCCGAACCTGACCTGGAAGTTCCTCGGCGGCGACTACACCGATCATTTCGACCTGTTCGGCGACGGCGTCATCCGCATGATCTTCACGCCGGGCCACTCGCCCGGACATCAGTCGTTCCTGGTCACCCTGCCCAACAGCGGGCCGATCCTGCTCGCCATCGACGCCGCGTACACGATGGACCACTGGGAGAACAAGGCGCTGCCGGGCCTCGTCACCTCGTCGGTCGACGCCGTCCATTCGGTCGCCAAGCTGCGCAAGATCGCAGCCGACTCCAACGCTCTCGTGGTCGCCGGCCACGATCCCGATCTGTGGCGGACCTTCCGCAAGGCGCCGAGCGCCTTCTACGACTGACGGGCGCGGCGGAGAGCGGCCGCGCCTCGACCTGAACCACCAAGGGAGGAAACACCAATGAAAGCAATGAAAGCGCTGCTCCTGGCCGGCGCCGCGAGCCTCGTCGCGCAGGCGGCCATGGCCGCGGGCCTCGACGAATTGCCGCCCGACGTCGTCAAGCGGCTCTACGACAAGTCGATGCTCGATCCGGCGCAGCCGACCGGCCCGAGCGCCTATCGCGATTTCGCCGCCAAGCGCCCGCCGCCGTGGACGATCGGCTACGCCAGCTCCTACGCCGGCAACACCTGGCGCGCCAACGCCATGGACCACCTCCTGAAGGAGGTCGTTCCCAAGTGGAAGGCGCTCGGCCTCGTCAAGGACGTCGTCATCACCCAGTCGAACCTCAACGATTCGACCCAGATCCAGCAGATGCGCCAGCTGGTCGACCAGGGCGTCGACGCGATCTTCGTGTGCTGCTCGAACCCGACCGCGCTCAACCAGAGCGTCAAATACGCCTTCGACAAGGGCGTTCCGGTGTTTTCCTTCACCGGCTACCTGACCTCGCCCTATTCGGTCAATTCGTCGGTCAACTATCAGCTCGCCGGCTACGAGATCGGCAAGGCGATGGCGGACGAACTGAAAGGCAAGGGCAACGTCCTCGTGGTCGAGGGCATTCCCGGAACGTCGGCCTCCGACAGCCAGGACCGCGGCGTCAAGGCGGGCCTCGCCACCGCGCCCGGGATCAAGATCGTCGGCTCGATCGCCGGCAACTGGACCGACCAGGTAGCGCAGGGCGAAGTGCAGAAGTGGCTCGCCACCCACCCGGGCCAGCTCGACGGCATCGTCGTGCAGTCGGCGGCCGAGATGGGCGTCCTGCGCGCCATCGCCCAGTCCGGACGCAAGGACGTCAAGATCGCCGTCGGCGGCGAACTCGGCGCTTTGTGCTCGTGGCGCAAGGACCCCAAGATCATCTCCGCCGCCTATCAGGTCTGGCCGCCCGGAGACGAGATCGAGCTGATCTTCGACATCATGATGCGCACCCTCGAAGGCCAGGGCCCGAAGGTCCAGTCGATCCTCGTCGACCCGATCGTGCTGACGATGGACGACGTCAAGGCGAAGCTCGACGACAAATGCGACGCCCAGACCTCGTCCTGGTGGGAGGTCGGCCCGGCCAAGTGGGGTCAGGATCCGGCCTATCTCAATCAGTTCTTCCTGAGGCCTTCGGACCCGACGGCCTTCAAGCACCCGTGAGCCGCGGGGGCCGTCTCCAGCGGGGCGGCCCCTTCCGCCGGGAAGCCGGGATCCACTTTCGAAAATGACCGAAGCCGCCGCCTCGCCAGTCGTCGTGTCCGTGAGCAACGTCCGGAAATATTTCGGGCCGACGCGCGCGCTCGACGGTTGCAGCTTCTCGGCGCGCGCCGGCGAGATCCACGCCATCATCGGCGGCAACGGCTGCGGCAAGAGCACGCTCGCCAAGGTGATCTCCGGCGTCCTGCCAATCGACAGCGGCAGCGTCTCCGTGCTCGGCGAGGCCCCCTCGACGCCCGCCGAATCGCGCGCCATCGGCATCGCCACGGTCTATCAGGAGGTGCTCGTCGCCGAGGAGAGCTCGGTCGTCGACAACCTCTACATGGGCGTCGACAACCTGTTCTCGTCCTCGGTTCCGTTCGAGCACAAGGTCCGCAACGCGGCGGCGATCATGGAAGAGCTGGCGGGTCAGCCGGTCGACCCGTTCGCCAACGTCGGCACGCTGCCGCTCGCGCTCAAGCAGTGGATCACCATCGGACGCGCGCTCCTGTCGCGGCCGAAAGTGCTGATCCTCGACGAATCGTCGGCGGCGCTCGATTTCGACTCGACCCAGCGGCTGTTCGCCAAGATCCGGGAACTCAGGGGCGCGGGCGCGACCGTGCTGATCGTCACCCACCGGATCGCCGAGCTGATCTCGATTTCCGACCGCGCCACCGTCATGCGCGACGGCCGCGACGTCGGCATCCTGGAGAAGGAGCAGCTCACCGAAAAGAACCTGATCGCGCTGATGACCGGCGAAGCGCAGGAGGAGACGCACCCCGAGCGCCATGCGCCGCAACCGGAGCGGCGCGAAGTCGTGCTGAAGGCGGATCGGCTCGTCAACGCCGCGGGCTCCGCGCCGTTCGACTTCGAGCTCTATCGCGGCGAGATCGTCGGCGTCGCCGGCCTCGACGGCCAGGGCCAGAGCGAATTCGTGCGCCATCTCGCCGGCGTCCAGGCGCCGCCCGGCGGCGAGATTTCGGTTCTCTCGCGCAGCGGCGGCTTTCACCGCGTCGACTCGCTAAAGGTCGCAGTGAAGGAGCGGATCGTCTACGTCTCCGGCGACCGCAAGCGCGAGGGCGTGTTCGCGTCGCTGTCGATCTTCGAGAACATGACGATCCCGCTCTATCGCGAGAAGAAGCGGGCGGGCGTGCTCGGCTTCATCGACTGGCCTTCGCTCGGCGCCGTGTTCGCCCGCGAGGCCGCTAGCCTCGCGCTCAAGTTCGGCGAACGCGACGACAAGATCACCTCGCTCAGCGGCGGCAACCAGCAGAAGGTCCTGATCGGCCGGGGCTTCGCCCTGCGCCCCGACATCATCGTGCTCAACGACCCGGCGCGCGGCATCGATGTCGGCGCCAAGGCCGAGCTCTACCGGCAGCTGCGCGCCTTCGCCGAATCGGGCAAGTCGGTCGTCTACATGTCGAGCGAACTCGAGGAGTTCATCGGCTTCGCGACCCGCGTGATCGTGTTTCGCGCCGGCCGCCCGTTCGACGCCTTCGCCGGCGCCGCGGTCGAGGGCCACGCCATCCTCAACGCCATGTTCGGGCAGACCGACGGCGCCGGATTGCGGCAGGCGGCCGCCCCGGCCGAACCGCGCGGGCTGTCGCCGGCGGCGGACGCCCGGCCCTTCCCTGCGCCGACGCCGGTCGCGGTCTCGCGCACGCCGGCCGCCGAACCGCGGCGGGCGATCCGAATCGTCGAATTCGGCGCCCGTGGGGAAATTGTCCGGAGGACGGGCCCGTGACCGCACCCGCGGCCGAGACCGTCGCGGCGCCGGCGCATTTCGCCGGCGCGCGCACGAGCCCGCATCTCCTGATGCCGATGACGCTCTTGTTCGTGCTGCTGGTCATCGCGGTGCTGCGCTCGCCGGTGCTGGTCACCAACTCGGGACTGGGCAGCGCCGTGATCGTGGCCGCGCCGCTGATTCTCGCCACCTACGCGCTGATGGCGACCGTCGTCGCCGGCCGCGGCACCGTCGACCTCGCGATCGGCCCGCTGATCAGTTTCATCAACGTGACGCTGATCCAGCTCGTCGCCGCGGATGTGATCGGGTCGCCGTTCGTGGTCTTCCTCTACGCCGTCGCGGTCGGCATGGCCTACCAGCTCGTGATGGCGCTGATCGTGATCTTCGTCCGCGTTCAGCCGATCATCGTTTCGCTGTCCGGCTTCCTGGCGCTGTCGGGCATCAACCTCGTCATCCTGCCGCGGCCGGGGGGCGTCGCGCCGGACTGGATGGCGTCGTGGGGCGCGGGAACGTCGGTGTTCTCGCCGGTCATGGCGATCCTCGTTCTGGCCAGCCTCGCGTGGCTGCTGATGACCCGCACCGCGTTCTTCACCCATCTGCGCCTGATGGGGTCGGACGAGCGCGCGGCCTACACCAGCGGCATTCCGATCACCATCGTGCGCATCGGCGCGCATCTCATCTCGGGCGCCTTCGCCGGCCTGTCGGCGATCTGCTTCACCGCGCTGATCGGCTCCGGCGACCCGGGCCAGGGCACCACCTACACGCTCCTCGCGGTCACCGCGCTGGTGCTCGGCGGCGCTTCCCTCGGCGGCGGCCGGGCGAGCCTCGCCGGCTCGCTGATCGGCGCGGTCGATCTCTATCTCATCACTTACGTGCTCTCGACGTTTTCGTTCGGCGGCATCCAGAGCTTCGTCACCGACCTGTGCTACGGCGCGATTCTCGTCGCCTCGCTGCTCCTCACCCTGACGCTGCCGGTGATCCAGCGGACGATCGGAAACTTCTCGGCCCTGCTCTATTTCGTCGTGCTCGCGATCGTGGCGCTCGGCGTGATCCTGTTTTCGACCTACACCGGCGACGTCCCGAGCGCGGCGGCGACCGGGACGGCCGCCGGGTTCCTCGAGATCCAGGCGCTGCGCGGCGCCGCCGCCGAGTCCGGGCGCGACAGCCGGCTCTGGGCCTTCGTCGGCGTCCTGCTGCTGACCGTGCCCCTGATCGCGCGAACCCTGATCGTCGGCGCGCGCCGCCGCGGCCTGGGCCCGATCGTCTACATCGTCGTGACCGGCCTCGCCTTGCTCGCGGTCTATCTCGCGACGCACGGCTACGCCGGCGGCGTCGGCCACGGGAGCGCCCGGCCATGACCGCTTCGCTCACGACGCCGCCGGCCGGCAGCCTGCTCTCGCGCGTCATCGGTCTCCTGATCGCGATTGCGCTGACCGCGGTCAGCGCGGGCGTCGGCGTCTATCAGAGCCTGCCGACGCAAGAGGTCATCCTCTATTCCATCGCGACCTTCGCCCTGTCGGCCTGGATTTGGCGGTTCTACGTGCTCCAGTTCAGCGCCGGCGCCGCCGGCGAACAGGGGGCGAGCGAGCTTCGCAGGGCCTGGCGCCGATATCGCGGGCTGCTCCTCGGCTTCCTCGCGCTCGTCGGCGTCTTTGTCGCGCTTTCGCTGACGATCGACGGCTTCTTCAACGTCTGGACCGTGATCTCGGCGCTGATCCTGCTCCTGATCATCATCCTGACCATGAGCGTCGGCCGCTTCATGGCGGAGAACCGCAGCGCCTTCATCGGACTCATGGTGCTGGCCGGGCTGTTTTCGGTCGGCTCGATGAACATCGAGGGCTTCGCCTCGGCGACCAACATCAAGTCGATGCTGCTGTTTGCGTCCTTCCTCGGCCTCGCCTCGATCGGGCAGACCCTGGTTGCGCTGCTCGGCGGCCTCGACCTGTCGATCCCCTACGTGATCGGCGCGGCCAACGTCGGGCTGCTTTACCTGATCAGTCTCGGCGTGCCGGCCTGGCTCGCCTTCTGTCTGATCCTGCTCGCGGGCGGCCTGATCGGGGTCGTCAACGGCGTCCTGAGCCTGAGGCTGCAAGGTCAGGCGCTGATCGTCACGCTCGGCGCCGGCTTCGTCGTCTCCGGCGCGACCCAGATCGTCACCTCGATCGGCTCGGCCTACAGCGGCAACGTGTTCGGAACCGTGCCCGACTGGCTGACCAACCTGTCCTCGATGGCCGGCTCGACCTTCGGGCTGCCGTTCCCGCCGGTGATCGCGATCTGGGGCCTGGCGTCGCTGATCCTCGTCATCGGCCTGCGCAGCACCGTCTACGGCCGGTTTCTCTACGCGCTCGGCGTCAACCGCACTTCGGCCGAGCGCCTCTTCATCTCCGAGCGCGCCTACTGGATCTCCGCTTTCGGCCTCAGCGGCCTGTTTTCCGCCTTCACCGGCTGCCTGCTGCTCGGCTGGAGCGGCGGCGGCTTCATCGGCGTGGGCTCCCAGTACCTGTTCATGACGCTCGCCGCGGTCGTGGTCGGCGGGACGTCGCTGCTCGGTGGGACCGGGGGATACGGCTTCACGGTGATCGGCGTCCTGGTGCTGCAGGTGCTGACCTCGTTCCTCGTCGGCATCGGCCTGAAATTCGAGTGGCAGCAGTTCATCTTCGGTCTGCTGATCCTGCCGATGGTGGCGCTCTACGCGCGCTCCCCGCACATCCGAACCCAGATTTGAGGAAGCCATGACCACAGCCAACGACCTTCGGGAGCGGCGCCGGTGACGACGATGATCGATCCGCAGGATCTGACCGGCGCCAGCTATTCCGCGCTCCTCTATGCGCTCGCCGGCGCGACTGTCTTCCTGCTGCTCGGCGTGAGCTGGGTCGAGCGCGGCTGGAAGCTGGTCGTCGGCCTCGCCGCGATCGCGATGCTGGTCGGCGCCTGCCAGGCGTACGACTCCCGCGCGGCCTGGGTCGCCGCCAAGAGCGTGTCCGTCGCCTATCCCTACGCCGGATGGATCATCTCGATGCCCGTCCAGGTCCTGACGCTGTTCTTCCTGGCGGGACGGGGCGGCAAGGTCTCGCAGGCCTTGTTCTGGCGACTCGCGGTCGTCTCGATCCTGATGGTGCTCGTCCGCTACCTCGGCGACGCGAAGCTGATGGCCCCGACCCTCGCCTTCCTGATCGGCGTCGCGTTCTGGCTGTACATTCTCGGCGAGCTGTACTTCGGCCAGATGGACGAGGCGGTCGCGACGGGCGGCGGCGACGCCCTGCGGCGGGGATATTTCTGGCTGCGCATCGTCGCCACCGTCGGCTGGGCGATCTATCCGCTCGGCAGCTTCATCGTCAGCTTCACCAGCGCGGTCGACGACGGCCGGCTGAGCCTCGCCTACAACCTCGCCGAATTCGTCAACCTGATCGCCTTCGGCCTCGCGGTGCTCGCGACCGCGATGGCGAGCGCGGACAACGATCGGGTCGCAGCGCGCTGAAGACGGCGCCCGCCGCCTTCAGCCAAAGAATTGAATCAGGAGCCTACGGACAATGAACGGCGCCGATATCATTGCGGTCATCATCCTCGCGGCGATCGTCATCGCCATCCTCGCCTATCTCATGCACTGGCTCTATCGCCGGTCGACCAAGGACGTGTCGTTCGTCAGGACGGGGCTCGGCGGGGAAAAGGTCATCATGGGCGGCGGCGCGTTCATCCTGCCGATCGTCCACGACCTGACCGAGGTGGGCATGAACACCCTTCGCCTGCAGGTCACGCGGGCGCGCGAGAAGGCGCTGATCACCAAGGACCGCATGCGCATCGAGCTCGAAGTCGAGTTCTACCTCCGGGTGGTGCCGAACGCCGCCGACGTCGCGACCGCCGCGCGCACGCTCGGGCGGCGCACCATGGAGCCGGAGAAGCTGCGCGAGCTGGTGCAGGGACGCTTCGTCGACGCGATGGGGTCGGTCGCCGCCTCGATGACGCTCGAGGAAATGCACGAGCGCCGCGACCGGTTCATCGCCGGCGTCAAGGCGGAGGTGGTCAAGAACCTCGGCCAGAACGGGCTGGAGCTCGAGGCGGTCTCGCTCGTCTCGCTCGATCAGGCCGACATGAAGCTGTTCAACCCGGCCAACGCCTTCGACGCCGAGGGTCTGACCCGCCTGACCGAGGAGATCGAATCGCGCAAGAAGAAGCGCAACGACATCGAGCAGGACACGCTGATCGCGATCCGCAACAAGAACCTCGAGGCGGAGAAGATGTCGCTCGAGATCGGCCGGGAGACGGAATACGCGCGGCTCGCCCAGGAGAGCGAGATCGCCCGCCGGCGCGCCCAGCAGGCCGCCGAAGTCGAGCGCGAACGCGCCGCCAGCGAACGCGACATCGAGGCCGCGAAGATCCAGGAGCGCGAGGAGGTCGAACGCACCCGCATCGCCATGGAGCGCACGCTCGAAGCGCTGGAGATCGGGCGCCTCGAGGCCCGGGAGCTGGCGGAGCAGGCGCGCGAAATCGCGGTTGCGGAAAAATCGCAGGAGCGGTCGCGCATTCAGGCCGCGGCGGAGGACGCGCGCAGGGCGCTGCTCGAGGCGCAGGAGCGCGTCGAGACCGCGCGCGAGACGGAAGTGGCCAACCGGAGACGCGAGATCGACCTGATCGGCGCCAGGCGCCAGGCCGAGGTCGAGGCGGTCAGAATCACGCTGCTGGCCCAGGCGGACAAGGCCGCGGCGTCCGATCGCGCCGACGCCGACCGGATCACCGTCGCGGCGCTGAAGGAGCGCTCGGCGGTCGAGTCGGAAGCCCGACGCGCCGTCAACGAGGCGGAGAACCTGCGCTCCGACGCGAGCCGCAGAAGCGCGCTGCACCAGAAGCTGGTCGAAGTGCTGCCGAGCATCATCCGCGAGAGCGTCAAGCCGATGGAGCGGATCGAAGGCATCAAGATCCTCCACGTCGAGGGCCTGCCGGGGCTGTCGAGCCCGGGCCCGGCCAACGGCGGCGGCGCGGGCGGCGAGAGCGCGCCGCATGGCCCCAGGGACGGCAACCTCGCCGAGGAGGTCGTCAGCTCCGCGCTGCGATACCGGGCGCAGGCGCCGTTCGTCGACACCCTGCTCGGCGAGATCGGCCTGTCTTCGGCCGAGATCCACCGCACGCAGCCGCTGCAGAATCTGTCGAAGATCGTCTACTCGCGGACGGGCGAAGCGGACGGCGGCGGGGAGCCCGCGGGCCGGTGAGACCCTTGCCCCCGCCCCACGCATCCCGCGCGATGAGGCCCTTCCTTGGACACTGACCGATACGTCGAGCACGGGATCGCCGTCTTCGCCAATTGGGGCGTGTTCGGCGCGATCGCCATCGGCTTCCTGATGGAGGGCGTGACGCGCGAGGCCTATCCGCTGTCGCTGGTCGGCGTCGCCGCGGCGGTGGCCGGATTCGTCGGTCACCTGATCGTCAACGCCCGGTTCGGCCGGACGTTCTCGCGCGCCGAGGCCGGCCTGGGGCTCGCCGCGGTCGCCCTGGTGGTGCTGGTCTTCACCGTGTCCTGGCTCGCGAGCAGCCTCCGAGACACGACCGTCTGGACCGGCCTGACGCTGATCGTGGCGCTGATCGCCAGCGGCTTCGTCTATCTGGCGACGCGGTTCGGAGTGAGAAGCGCGTTCTCGCAGATTCGCGGACGATCCGGGCGCGGTGGGCGCCGATGACCCTCACGGCGGCGCAGATCTGGCTGATCGCCTTCGGAACGGTCTATGTGGCGGCGACCTCGTTCTGGGCGCGCCAATGCGCGCTGCGCGAGGCCGGAACGCGCCGCTTCCTGTCGGCGACGGGCGAGCTTCCGGCGTGGATCGTCGCCCTGGCGCTCGCGGCGATGAGCCTGTCGGCCTGGATCACGCTGGGCCTGCCGGACGACGTGGCGCGCGCCGGATTTTCCGGCGCCGGGCTCGCGCTCGCGACCATTCCGATGGCGCTCCTGGGCGTCGCCACCTTCAAGCGGCAGTGGCAGGCCGGGCGCCGTTTCGGCGCGCGCAGCCAGGCGCAACTGCTCGCCTTCTACTATCGCTCGCGCGGCTTCGCGTGGCTGTCGGGGGGCCTCGCGACGCTGTTCGCGGTGGCCTTCGCCGCCGTCCAGCTCAGCGTGCTCGGCCGCCTGATGGCGGATCTCTCCGGCGGCGGCATCGCGCCCGAGCCGGCCACCTGGCTCCTCAGCCTGATGACCTTCTCCTACGTGATCGTCGGCGGCTTCTACGCGGCCGGCGCGCTCGGGGCGTTGCAATGCGTGCTGCTGGGGGCCGGAATCGTCGGCCTCGCGATCGCCGCCAACGACCTCGGCGGCGGCTTTTCGGCGATCAACGCGGCGTTGGCTAAGCTCGCCCACGACCCGGCGAACGCGCATCTCTTCCGCGTGTCCGGCGTCGTCCGCTTCGTGGCCGGCGCCGACGACGCCGGCGGCTGGACCTCGGCGCTGGTGCTGTCGACGGCGCTGGCGCTGGCGGGCGTGCAGGCGAGTCCGATCGCGACCCAACTGCTGCTGTCGGCGCGCGACGACCGCGCCATCGCGGCCGGCCAGACCTGGGTCCTCGCCGCCTTCTTCGGCGGCCTGTGCGTCTTCGGCCTCGTGCTCGTCGGCGCCTGCGGGATGATCGCGTCGTCCGGGGACGCGGTCGGCGACCTGCTCGTCCGCCTCGGCGCCGGTTCGCCGTGGTTCATGGCGGCGATCTATTTCGCGCTGGTTGCAGGCTTTCAGGCCCTCGCCGCGGCCAGCGTGATCACCGCGGCGCGGGGCCTGGTGCGCGACATCTTCGTCCCCGACTTCATGCCGGAACTGGACGGGCGGACCGCGAATCTGATCGGGCGCATCTGCGTCGGCGTCCTGATGCTGGCCAGCGTCCTGCTCGCGACCCGCGCGCCGGCAGCCGCGGTGTCGCTCGGCGCGCTCGCGCTTCCGTTCGCCGCGCAAATGCTGCCGGCGCTCGCCGGCCTGTGCTGGCTGCGCTGGATTTCGCCGCCGGCCGCTCTGGTCGGCGCCGCCATCGGTCTCGCGACGGCGGCGTTGACCGACAGCTTCGGCCTCGCGGTGATGGATTTCGTCGGCCTGCATCTGCCCTGGGGCCGCTGGCCCTGGACGATCCACTCCGCGGGCTGGGGGCTCGCGGCGAATGTCGCAACGATGCTCGTGATCTCGGCGATCACGCCGCTGCGGCGCGCGAACCAGCGCGCAGCGACGCTGAACGAGCTTTTCGCGGGCCTCGGGGCGTCGAGACCGGCCGCCCGCGGCGTGCGGTCGATGGCCTGGTCGGCGGCGCTGGCCTGGGCGTTCCTCGGGGTGGGCCCGGGGCTGGTGTTCGGCAATTTCGCCCTGGGCGACGCCGGCGGCGGCCTCGACGCGTGGCTGCTCGGCATGCCGCCCCTGTGGGCGTGGTGTCTCGCGATGTGGGCGCTCGGCGTCATCCTCGTCTGGCTCATCGCCTACAAGCTGGAGCTGGCGACCTCGCCGGGCGTCGACATCGTCGCCGTCGACCGCGGTCCGGCCGGCCGGCCGAAGACCCGGGGCCTGCGGGTCGACCATCTGGAGGCGCTGCTCTGGACATTGAGCGGCGCCGGCGCTCTGATAACGGCCATGGCCTGGATCTTCGGACACTGACAAAGAAACGGAGAGGGAACCCATGAACGCGTTCGCCTTCAACACCAGCGCCAGCATCCAGTTCGGGCCCGGAGCGATCGTCAGGATCGGCGCGCTGGCGAAGGAGCGGCTCGGGCCCCGCGTCCTCGTCGTCACCGACCCCGGCATGATCGCGACCGGCCTGGTCGAACGCGTCATGAGCCTGCTTTCCGAAGCGGGCGTCGAGGCCGACGTGTTCTCCGACGTCGCCGCGGACCCGCCGGCGGCGATGATCCTGAAAGCCGTCGAGTCGGCCGTTCAGTCCGGCGCGACCGGCGTGATCGGCTTCGGCGGCGGATCGTCGCTGGACACCGCCAAGCTCGTCGCGCTGCTCGCCCCCGGTCGCGAGACGCTCGCGGACGCGTTCGGCGTCGGCAATGCGAAAGGGCCGAGGCTGCCGATGATCCTCGTGCCCACCACCGCAGGCACCGGCTCGGAGGTGACGCCGATCTCGATCGTCACCACGGGCGAGAATGAAAAGATGGGCGTGGTCTCGCCGGTCATCCTGCCCGACGTCGCCCTGCTCGACCCCGAGTTGACGCTCGGGCTGCCGCCGCACGTCACCGCCGCGACCGGCATCGACGCGATGGTGCACGCCATCGAGGCCTACGCCTCGAAGAGCGCCAACGCCAACCCGATCTCGCGCGCGCTCGCGAAAGAGGCGCTCGCCCTGCTCGGCGGGGCGATCGAGACCGCCGTGCACAACGGCTCGGACATCGCGGCGCGCTCGGCGATGCTGCTCGGCTCCATGCTCGCCGGACAGGCGTTCGCCAATTCGCCGGTCGCCGCGGTGCACGCGCTCGCCTATCCGCTCGGCGGCCACTTCCACATCCCGCACGGCCTGTCGAACGCGCTGGTGCTGGCGCACGTGCTGCGCTTCAACTGCAAGACGGCGCCGGGCGCCTATGTCGAGATCGCGCCCGTCGCCTTCCCGGACCTCGCGCGCCTCGAGGGCCAGGCGCGCGCCGAAGCCTTCTGCGACGCGCTGGAAAACCTGTCGCGGACGTGCGGTCTGCCGCTGCGCCTGCGCGACGCCGGCGTCCCCGAGGACGTCCTGCCGGCGCTGGCGCGCGACGCGATGAAACAGACCCGGCTGCTGCCGAACAATCCGCGCGCCGTGACCGAGGCGGACGCGCTCGAGATCTATCGCCGGGCCTGGTGAGCGCACGGGCGTTCAGTCCGGCCACGTGCGTCGAATCGTCACTGGAGACTCCGGCCGCCTTCCCGTACATCTGGAGCATGGCGCTCGAAATCTTCAGGGCTGGCAAACCTTCGCAGCGACCGCCGCTGCTGTTCGTGCACGGCTCGTTTTGCGGCGGCTGGGTATGGGCCGAGCATTTTCTGCCCTTCTTCGCCGAAGCGGGCTGGAATTGCCTCGCCGTGTCGCTGCGCGGTCATGGGCAAAGCGACGGCCGCAAGCAGCTCGACAGTTTCACGATCGCCGACTACGTCGCCGACGTCGCCGAGGCTGCGGCCGAATGCGATCGCCCGCCGGTGGTGATCGGCCATTCGATGGGCGGGATCGTCGCCCAGCGTTTCGTGCGCACGCACAAGGCGGCCGGACTGGCGTTGCTCGCGCCTACGAGCCTCTCGGGCCTCGGCGGATCGTTCCTGACCATGTCGGTGTTCCACCCGAGCCTGTTGCGGGCGCTCGGCCGCGTCCAGACCGGCGGAATGGAGGCGGCGGATTTCGACGCGATCCGAAGGGGGCTCTTCTCCCAGGACTTTCCGATCGACGTCGCGCTGCGCTACCTGCCGCTGTTCCAGCGCGAATCCCTGCTCGCCAACGCGGAGCTGATGGCGCCGCAGTGGCTCACCGTGATGGGGCGCCCGCGCCTGCCGGCGCTGGTGATCGGCGGCCGGAGCGACTGTTTCGTCCCGTCGATCGACGTGCGCACGACGGCGATCGTCTGGGGCGCCGACACCCACATCGTCGACGACATCCCCCACGCCATGATGCTCGACACGTCCTGGCCGGTTCCGGCCGGGATTCTGGCGGAGTGGCTGGGGCGGTCGTTCGGCGGGACTTGAGGGCGCAGCCCGCGGCCGGACCGCGTCTGTCTTTGGGCGGACGACAGCGCCAGCGGCGCGCTACCCGATCGCCGCCTTCTGCATCGCCACCAGAGTGTCGATCCCGCCACGCGCCAGCGCCAGCATCTTCAAGAGCTCCGCCTCGCTGAACGGCGCGCCCTCCGCCGAGCCCTGCACCTCGACGAGGCCGCCCCTGCCGGTCATGACGAAGTTGGCGTCGGTCTCGGCGTTCGAATCCTCGGCGTAGTCGAGGTCGAGCGCCGCTTCTCCGGCGACGATGCCGCAGGACACCGCGGCGACGTGGTCCTTGATCACGCTGTCCTTGAGAATGGAGCGCTGCACCATCCACTGGACGCAGTCGCGCAACGCGATCCAGGCGCCGGTGATCGAGGCGGTGCGGGTGCCGCCGTCGGCCTGGAGCACGTCGCAGTCGATGGTGATCTGCCGCTCGCCGAGCTTGGGCAGGTCCACCACCGCGCGCAGGGACCGTCCGATCAGCCGCTGGATCTCCTGGGTGCGGCCGGACACGCGGCCGGTGGACGATTCGCGCCGGCTGCGGGTCAGGGTGGCGCGCGGCAGCATGGCGTATTCGGCCGTCACCCAGCCCCTCCCCTGGCCACGCAGCCACGGCGGCGGCTTGTCCTCGAGCGAGGCCGCGCACAACACCTGGGTGTCGCCGAACCGCACCAGGCACGAGCCTTCCGCATAGCGGGCGACCCCGCGCTCGAAGCTGACTTTGCGCATCTCGTCGGCGGCGCGTTTGGAAGGACGCATGGACACATGCCTTTTCGTAAACGTGGTCCGGCTTTAGCGGCAGCGCGCGGGCGGCGCAATGCGGGCGCCTGCGTCATCTTCGCGAGCGGCCTCGAGCCCGCCGGGTCGCGACGCGGGGCCGCGAGCGCCTGCGCATCAACGCTGGATCGCGCCGTCGCGCCTGCGACGCCGCACGGATGCGCCGCCCGGCTGCACGGGTCGATCATTGACCCCGCCGCCCCGGGTCACTAGGTTCCGCCGCCTTCCCTTTCCACAAGGCCCGCCGGACATGACGCCCGCCGATCCCGCTCTCGATCCGACACAATCCTTCCAGGGTCTGATCCTGACGCTGCAGACCTTCTGGGCGCGGCAGGGCTGCGTCATCCTGCAGCCCTACGACATGGAAGTCGGCGCCGGCACCTTCCATCCGGCGACCACGCTGCGTTCGCTCGGGCCGCGGCCGTGGAACGCGGCCTACGTGCAGCCCTCGCGCCGACCGAAGGACGGGCGCTACGGCGAGAACCCCAATCGACTCCAGCATTATTATCAGTTTCAGGCGATCCTGAAGCCTTCGCCCGAGAACCTGCAGGACCTCTATCTCGAGTCGCTGCGCGCGATCGGGATCGATATGCACGTCCACGACGTGCGCTTCGTCGAGGACGACTGGGAATCCCCGACGCTCGGCGCCTGGGGCTTGGGTTGGGAATGCTGGTGCGACGGGATGGAAGTGTCCCAGTTCACCTATTTCCAGCAGGTGGCGGGGTTCGAATGCGCGCCGGTCGCGGGCGAACTGACCTACGGACTCGAGCGCCTCGCCATGTACGTGCAGGGCGTCGACAGCATCTACGACATCAATTTCAACGGCCGCGACGGCGACGACAAGGTCAGCTACGGCGACGTCTTCAAGCAGGCGGAGCAGGAATATTCCCGCTTCAACTTCGAGCACGCCGACACCGCGATCCTATTCCAGCATTTCAAGGACGCGGAGAGCGAATGCCGGTCGCTGCTCGAGCGCGGCGCCGACGGCGACCGGCATCTCATGGCCCTGCCCGCCTACGACCAGTGCATCAAGGCGAGCCACGCCTTCAACCTGCTCGACGCGCGCGGGGTGATCTCGGTGACGGAGCGCCAGAGCTACATTCTGCGCGTGCGCGACCTCGCCAAGGCCTGCGGGGCGGCCTGGCTCAAGACGGCGGGAGGGGGGGCTTAGGAGATGGCGATGACCGACCAAGTCGAGACCGTAGCCGAGCTGAAGCGGATCATCGAGGACAGCCTCGGCGCGGAGCGAATCTCCAGTGTGCGCGTAACCCCTTATCTCGATCACGCCGATGAGCCGGCCTATTCGATCTCCGTGTCGATGACGTCGGAAAAGGATATTCCTGATGCTCGAAGACAGAGCCAGTTGACACGAAGACTTCGGGAGACTCTGACCGATCTCGGCAATCCGCGTTTCCCCTACCTCTATTTTGATGCGCTCGACATCGACAGGTCCTTTGATGACGAGGACGAATTCGAGCCTCTGCCGGAAGATTAGGAGCGATCCTGCGTGACAACATTGGCGGATAACATGCTGGCGACCGCCGACTTGCTCGCGAGTGTCGATTTTCCACGGGCGGGCGCGAACTTGAGACGTTCGGTCTCGACTTCATACTACGCATTGTTCGCACGACTTGCCGCTCTGTGCGCCGAGCGGATTGCGCGTTCTAAGCCGGCCTCGGACAGCTTCAGGTCCGTTTACCGCGCGATCGACCACGGGCACGCCCGCAATGCGTTGCTCGGGCACGTCGAGTTCGGTTCGCCGCTCGGCGACAACTTCAAACGCCTGCAAGAGGCGAGACACTGGGCCGACTACAGCATCGACCCGCACCCCGAGTTCGACAGAGGCGCCGCCGGCCGCTTCACCCGCGCTGAAGCCCAGCAGTTCGTGACGCTCGCACGAGAGACGATCGGCTTCGTCGACGCCCTAGCGCCGGATGCGAAACAAAGATTAGCCGTGCTGCTCGTCGCCCGATCGCGACGATGAGCGCTCAACAGGCCCGATCCCCATGCCCGACCTGCTTCTCGAACTGTTCTCCGAAGAAATCCCCGCCCGCATGCAGCGGCAGGCGGCCGACGACCTCAAGCGGCTGATCACCAACGCGCTCGTCGAGCGCAGCCTGACTTACGAGGGCGCGCAGGCGTTCGTGACGCCGCGGCGACTCGCGCTGCACGTGGTCGGGCTTCCCGGGGCCCAGCCCACCCTGCGCGAGGAGCGAAAAGGCCCGCGCGTCGGCGCGCCCGACGCGGCGATCCAGGGATTCCTGAAGAGCGCCGGCCTGTCCCGCATCGAGGACGCGACCATCGAGAACGACCCGAAGAAGGGCGCGTTTTACGTCGCCGTGATCGAGAAGCCGGGCCGCTCGACCGCCGAAGCGGTGGCCGAGATCGTGCCGGCCGTGGTGCGCGCCTTCCCGTGGCCGAAGTCGATGCGCTGGGGCAAGGCCTCGACGAGGCCCGACGCCCTGCGCTGGGTGCGCCCGCTGCGCGGCATTCTCTGCACCCTCGGCGCCCAGCATGACGCCGCCGAGGTCGTGCCGTTCGCCGTCGACGGGATCGAATCCGGAGAATTCACCTGGGGCCACCGCTTTATGGCGCCGGCGCCGATCGCAGTTCGTCGTTACGACGACTACGTCGATGCGCTCCAGAAGGGCAAGGTCGTGCTCGACGCCGACCGGCGCAAGGCGATCATCGCGGCGGACGCCCGGAACCTCGCTTTCGCCCAGGGGCTCGAGCTGATCGAGGACGAGGCCCTGCTCGAGGAAGTCGCGGGCCTGGTCGAATGGCCGGTCGTGCTCATGGGCCAGTTCGAGGAAGAGTTCCTCGACATTCCGCCCGAGGTCATCCGCGCGACCATCCGCGCCAACCAGAAGTGCTTCGTGCTGAAACGGGCGGACGGAACGCTCGCCAATCGGTTCCTCCTCGTCGCCAATCTGGTCGCCAGCGACGGCGGTGCGGCGATCGCCGCCGGCAACGCCCGCGTGGTGCGCGCCCGCCTGTCGGACGCCCGCCACTTCTGGCTGACCGACCTCCACGACCTGCCGGACTACAAGGACAAGGCCGAAAGGCCGCTCGACCAGCGCCTCGCCAAGCTCGAGGCGCTGGGAATCGTCTTCCACGAGAAGCTCGGAACCCAGGCCGAGCGTATCGAGCGCATCGAGGCGCTCGCCCGCGAGCTCGCCCCGAGGGTCGGCGCCGACATCGAACTCGCCGCGCGCGCCGCGCGCCTCGCCAAGGCCGATCTCGTCACCGAAATGGTCGGCGAGTTCCCCGAGCTGCAGGGTCTGATGGGCCGCTATTACGCCACCCGTCAGGGCGAGGAGGCGAGCGTCGCCGACGCGATCGAGGAGCATTACAAGCCGCAGGGCCCGGGCGACCGGTTTCCGACCTCTCCGGTGTCGATCGCCGTCGCGCTGGCCGACAAGCTCGATACGCTCGGCTCCTTTTGGGCCATCGACGAGAAGCCGACCGGCAGCAAGGACCCGTACGCGCTCAGGCGCGCCGCCCTCGGCGTCATCCGCATCGTGCTGGAAAACGGGCTGCGGCTGCCGCTCGCCGGCCCCCTGACCGCAGCCGTCTGGGGCGCGCTGCTCGACGTCGAGTTCGCGCGCGAGGACGAAGCCGGCGCCGTCGTCCAGTCGCTCGGCAAGCGCGGATTTCCGAAAGGGCCGGAGCTCGACGAGATCGTCGGCGCCGTTTCGCGCGCCGCGCGCCGCGCCGAACCGCCCAACGACGCCAAACTGGCCGCCGTCACCCGCAGCCTCGTCGACTTCTTCGCCGATCGGCTCAAAGTCTACCTGCGCGACAAGGGGGCGCGGCACGACCTGATCGACGCCGTCTACGCCCTTCCCGGCCAGGACGACCTCCTGATGGTCGTCTGGCGGGTCGAGGCGCTCGGCCGCCTGCTGGAAACCGAGGACGGCCAGAACCTGCTCGCCGGATACCGCCGCGCCGCCAACATCTTGCGCGCCGAGGAGAGACGTGACGGCGTCGGCGCCTTCGCGGGCCCGCACGACCCGGCCAAGCTCGTCCTGCCGGCCGAGCGGGACCTCGCCGACACCCTGGCCGCCGCCGGGGCCGCGGCGCGGGAGCGGGTCGGCCGCGAGGATTTCGAGGGCGCGATGCGGGCGCTGGCGAGCCTGCGCGCTCCCGTGGACGCCTTCTTCCTCGACGTGACGGTCAACGCCGAGGATTCCGGGCTCAGGCTCAACCGCCTGAGGCTGCTCGGCGAGCTGCGCGACGCGGTCCATGCGGTCGCGGATTTCTCCAGGGTGGCGGGGTAGCGCGTCGAGCCCCGCGGCGCTCGCGGCATTCGCCATGTTAGCGCCGCGATCTCGGGGTCTAAGGGCCGGGCTTCGCGCGCCCGGGCACGAGCGAAAACGACGACCCGTGCGCGCCGGGCTGGGGTTCTAGACGGTAAAGCGATGGCAGAACATCAGAACGCGCGCGGCTCGCGCAAGTCTTCAGCGGTTCGGCTGGCCATCGCGGCGTTCGCGACGGCGGCGGGGCTTCTCACTGCGACGACCGCCTATGCCGAGAGCACGGAATGCGCGCGCCTGAGGGCGGCGATTGCTTCGGCGCGCGGCGACGGTCAGGCCTCCGCCGCGGCGTCGCGCCAGCGGGCCGAACTCGCCCGCACCAACGCCTATGCCAACTCGATCGGCTGCAGCAACCAAAAATTCCTGTTCTTCGGCTCGGAGCCTCCGCCCCAGTGCGGCGAGATCAAGGGCCAGATCGCCCGCCTGCAGGCGAGCGTCTCCGATCTCGAGGGCCGCGCGGGCGGCGGCCGCGGGGCGCTCGTCGCGCGCTACAATTCCGAATGCGCGGACGCGCCCCAGCAGCCGCGCAACTTCTTCGAGGCGTTGTTCGGCGGCGGGGCCAAGCCTCAAGACCCTTATCAGCCCATCAATCCGGAAACCCTGTCGCCGGACCAGCAGCAACAAACGATCGAGAAGTCGATCGACAAGGAAAAGAAGACAGCCAACGTCTCGGCGGGTTCGTACGCCGTGTGCGTGCGCACCTGCGACGGCAGCTTCTTCCCGGTCTCCTACTCCGGCGCGGGCGGCCGTCTCGAGGACGTGTGCCGGTCGCTCTGCCCCAACGCCGACGTCCAGCTTTATTCCTTCCCGTTCGGCGGCACGATCGAGCAGGCCGTGTCGCTCGCCGGCCAGCGCTACGTCGACATGCCCAACGCGCTGAAGTTTCAGCAGACCTTCGATCCCACCTGCTCGTGCCGGCGCAAGGGGGAGAGCTGGGCGCAGGCGCTGGCCGCGGCCGAGGCGAAATACGGCCACGAGGCGAAGGACATCCTGGTGACCCCCGAGAAGTCGATCGAACTCTCCCGCCCGATCGTCTCGAAGGCCTCCGTCGACGCCAAGGCGAAGCTGAGCAAGGGCGGCAAGCCCGCGCCCGCAACGCTCGATGCGAATCCAGCCGTCGACTCCGGGGCGGCGGGCGCTCCGTCCGACAGTCAGAGCCTGACCGACGCCGGACAGCGCCTCAACGCCAACGGCGAGAATGCAGCCCTCAGCGCCGCGGCGGCGACGGTCAGCCGCGAGACCTCGGGCATTGCGGGCGGAACGGGGCGCTCCGGCGGCGCGTTCTACAGTGAGACGCAGGGCCAGACCGTGACCCAAACCGGCCCGGACGGCGTCAAGACGAAGGTGCGCGTAGTCGGGCCGTCGCTCTAGCCCGGCCGATCAGCGGAAGCAGCGCCGCCAGTTCCGGGCCCGATTCGCGCCCGGTCAGCGCCAGCCGCAGCGGATGATAGAGGTCCCGGCCCTTGCGCCCGGTCTCCGCCTTCAAGACGTTCGTCCATTCGGCCCAGGTCGTCCGGTCCCAGTCGCCGGCGGGCAGACGGTCGGCGGCGAGGGCGAGGAAGGCGGGGTCCTCGACGACCGGGGCCACGGCGCCCTCGACCACGCCGAGCCAGTCGGCCGCGTCGGCGAGCCGGGCGACGTTGCCGCGCACCGCCTGCCAGAAAGCCTCGGCGTTCGACCCCGCGACGCCGATGGCGGCGAGCCGGTCGGCGACCGCCGCGTAGGGCGCGGCATGCAGCGTCCGCGCCGAGAGCGCGTCGAGCTCGGCCTCGTCGAAGCGGGCGGCGCCGCGCGACAGATTGCCGAGATCGACGAGGCCGGCCAGTTCGTCGAGCGAGGCGACCGGCCGCACCGCTTCCGCCGAGCCGACCAGCACCGCCAGCGCCGCGACCGCGAGCGGCTCGACTCCCTTCTCGCGCAACGAGGCGATCGACAGGGCGCCGGTGCGTTTGGAGAGGCCCTCGCCGGCCGCGTCGGTCAGAAGGTTGTGATGGCCGAACTCGGGGGCCCTTCCGGCGAGCGCCTCGAACAACTGGATCTGCACGGCGGTGTTGGTGACGTGATCCTCGCCGCGAATCACGTGGGTGACGCCGAGTTCGATGTCGTCCACAACCGAGGGCAAAGTGTAGAGGTAGGCGCCGTTCTCGCGGCGCAGGACCGGGTCGGACAGCGAGCCGCAGTCGATGTGGCTCGGCCCGCGCACCAGATCGGTCCAGCGGACTGTTCCGGGATCGAGGCGAAAGCGCCAGTGAGGCTTCCGGCCTGCGGCCTCGAGCGCGGCGCGATCGTCGTCGGTCAGGCGAAGCGCGGCGCGGTCGTAGACCGGCGGGCGCCCGAGCGCCTGCTGGCGCTTTCGCCGACGGTCGAGTTCCTCCGGCGTCTCCCAGGCCGGATAGAGTCGCCCCAGAGCCTTGAGTTTTGCAGCCGCATCGTCGTAGAACGCCATCCGTTCGGACTGTCGCCGGACGAGATCGGGTTCGACGCCGAGCCAGGCGAGGTCCTGTTCGATCGAATCGGCGTATTCGGTCTTGGAGCGTTCGAAGTCGGTGTCGTCGAAGCGGAGCACGAAAACGCCGCCGTTGCGGCGGGCGAACAGCCAGTTCAGCAGGGCCGTGCGGGCGTTTCCGATGTGGATGCGCCCGGTGGGAGAAGGGGCGAAGCGGACGATCGGAGCCGGACTCATGAGCCTTCATAGAAGCGTCGTGGAGCGCGGGCAATACTGCTGGCGCGGATTCGCCAATTGAGTACAATGGCATAATGACGATCAGCGCACTTGCGGCCGGAATCTGCGTTTCGGCGGGCGTCGTTCACGGCGTGAGCGTGACTTTGGCGCTGCGTCGTTGCACGCGACGCGGCGCGCATCTGCCGCCGCCCGAAGTCGCGCCGCCGGTGTCCATCGTCCAGCCGCTGTGCGGAATGGAGACGTTCTCGCGCGAGACGCTGCGCTCGATTTTCGATCTCGACTACCCCAACTACGAAATCGTTTTCTGCCTCGCCAATGCCGACGACCCGATCGAGCCGCTCGTTCGCGGCGCGATCGCGGCGCGTCCCGACCGTCCGGCCCGACTCCTGATCGGCGACGACCGGGTCAGCGCCAACCCCAAGCTCAACAATGTGGTCAAGGGCTTCAAGGCGGCGCGCCACGAATGGCTCGTCATGGCCGACTCCAACGTCCTGATGCCGCGCGACTACATCCAGCGGCTTCTGGCGCGCTGGACCGCCGGAACCGGAATCGTCTGCGCCCCCCCGATCGGCTCGATGCCCGAGACGTTCGGCGCGGAGATCGAGTGCGCGTTCCTCAACACCTACGAGGCGCGCTGGCAATATGCGGCCGAGGCCGCCGGGTTCGGCTTCGCGCAGGGCAAGACGATGCTCTGGCGGCGCGACATTCTCGAAGCCGGCGGCGGCATCGAGGCGCTCGGCGCGGAAATCGCCGAGGACGCGGCCTCGACCAAACTGGTCCACAGGCAAGGCCTGAGCGCCCACCTCGTCAACGAACCGTTCCAGCAACCGCTCGGAGCCCGCAAGCTGAAAGACGTGTGGGGCCGTCAGTTGCGCTGGGCGCGGCTGCGGCGCGCGACGTTCCCGGCCCATTTCGCGCCAGAAATCCTCACCACCAGCCTGGTGTTGATCGTCGCGGCGGCTTTCGCGGCGCCGGAGTTCGGCTCGAGCCCCTGGGTGAGCGCGTTTCTCGCAGCCGTCTTCTGGTATGCGCTCGAAGCCCTGCTCGCCTTCGTCGCGGGCTGGCCGCTCGGCTGGCTGAGCCCGCCCGCCTGGATCGCACGCGATCTCCTTCTGCCGCTGCTGTGGGCCGAAGGTTGGCGCGGGGACAGTTTCGTCTGGCGCGGCAACGCCATGAGCGTCGACGAGCGGGCGCTCCGCGAGGCGCCGGAAGGCTCGCCGCCCCAGATGTGAACCGGCCCGCCCGAAGCGCCTGATTTCGTTTCCTCCCGGCCTCACTTCCGCTCAACTGGGCCGCTATCGCCTTGACTTCGTCGAGGCGATCGCCGCGCCGGAGGCTGGTGAGGCAAATCTCGGCGCGGAAGGTCCGGGAGGAGGAAGAACAAGATGGGTTCGTATCGCGAAGACGTCCGCACCCAGGTGTTGAATGCGCTGCATTGGGACGTCGCGGTGCCCCGTCACCGGGTCGCCGTCGAGGTCAAGGACGGCTGGGTTACGATGTCGGGTCAGGTCGACCTGCCCTATCAAAGGCAATGCGCCGAGTCGGACGTCCGCCACGTGCCGGGCGTCGTGGGCGTCATCAACCAGATCCGCCTCCCCGGCGAGACTGCTCAGGGCGCCTCGTCGGGGATCTGATCGGGTGGCCGTCGTCAGACGGTTCTCAGCCAGCCGCCATCGACAAAGTAGGTCGAGCCGACCGAATAGCTGGCGCGCTCCGAGCACAGGAAAACGAAGAAGTTCGCGAGTTCCGCCGGCGTGGCGAAGCGTTTGATCGGCGCGAACTCGCGCGCGACTCCGTCGAGATAACCTTGCCAGTCGCCGCCGGTGCCGGCGGTGAGTTGCTTTGCGGTCTTGATCCAGTCGGGCGTCAGGACGAGGCCGGGGTTGACGCAGTTGACGCGGATGTTGTCGCCGACGAGCTCGGCGGACAGGCACTTCGAAAACATCATCAGCGCCGCCTTGGTCGTGTTGTAGATCGGCTCGTACCACAGCGGCTGGACGGCGCAGATCGAGGCGTTGTGCAGAATGACGCCGCCGCCGCGCGCCTTCATCAGGGGCGCGAGGCCGCGCCCGAGCCGCACCGCCGCCATGACGTGGAGGTCCCAATAGGCCTGCCACTTGTCGTCGGGCGCCTCGGCCACCGTCTCGTTCGAGCCGGCGCCGGCGTTGTTGATCAGAATGTCGGGCCCGCCGTGCGACATTTTTACGGTCTCGATAAGGGTGTCTGTCCCCTCGCGTGTACTGACATCGCAGGCTACGGCGTCTGCGCGAACACGATAGGTCGCCGCAATGCGGGCCGCCTCGTCGCGAACGCGCTCGAAGTCGCGGGCGGCCAAGACAACGACAACGCCTTCGGCGGCGAGCCCTTCCGCGATCGCCAGGCCGATGCCGACGCTGCCGCCGGTCACGACCGCGACCTTGCCCTTCAATCCGAGGTCCATGAGTCCCTTCCCTCTACCAGCACGTGTAGCCGCCGTCCGCCACCACGATCGAACCGGTCATCAGGCTGGCCGCGTCGGAGGCCAGGAACAGAACCACCGCGGCGATCTCGTCCGGCTCGCCCACGCGCCCGATCGGCGTGTTCTCGATCCAGACGTCGTACATCGCCTTGTTCGCCTTCGCCAAGGCGGTGAGCGGCGTATTGACGTAGGTCGGCGCGACCGCGTTCACCCGCACGCCGCGCGCGCCCCATTCCGCGGCGAGCGACTTCGTCAGGTGGTGCACGGCGGCCTTGGAGGCGTTGTAGTTGGCCTGCGCCTGCGGCTTGTTGGCGATGATCCCGGACATCGAGCCGATGTTGACGATCGAGCCGCGCCCCGCCGCCAGCATGGGACGGCCGAAGGCCCGGCAGCACCAGAAGACGCCGTTGAGATTGACGTTGACGACATCGAGCCAGTCGCGGTCGCCGACGTCCTCGGAAGCGGTGTCCGGCCTGGCGACGCCGGCGTTGCAGACCAGCACGTCGATCCTGCCGAAGTCCGACAGGATTCCGGCGGCGGCCGCCTCGACCTGGCCCGGGTCGGTCACGTCCATTTCGACGACGTCGACCAAATAGCCCTTGACGGTCATCGCCGCGCGGGCGTCGTCCGCCGTCCGCCGGTTCCGGTCTGCGATGATGACGCGGGCCCCCGCCTCGCAGAGCGCCTCCACGCACGCGAGCCCGATTCCCTGGGCGCCGCCGGTGACGACGGCGACCCGCCCCTTGAGGTTGAAGCGATCGAGGTACATCTCGCCCTTTCCCGACACTCGGTCGGCTCGACCGGCATGAAACGACGCGAAGGCTCAAGCCCCGCGTTCGAGGTAACCCGCGAGGGTCGCGCGCACGCCATTCGCCCACAAGGCGCCGAGCGCGTCCGAGAACGCCGCGACGTAGACGGGATTGTCCGCCAGGTCGCCGAAGATATCGCCCATCGCGAGGAAGGCGCGGGGGTCGTCGCGGGCGGGTCTCGCCGCCGCCTGCAGGCGATCCCAGGCCGGATCGTTGGGCGGGATGACCTTGCCGCTCTCCGATTCGCCGTAAGCGTAGCGGCACCACAGCGCCGAGACGAGCGCCAGTCCCTCGACGCTGGCGCCGGCCGCGATGCGGTCGCGCGCCGTCGGCAGGATGAACTTCGGCTGCCGGTTCGATCCATCGAGGCAGAGGCGGCTGATGGTGTCGCCGATCTTGGGGTTGGCGAAGCGCTCGGCGACCTTCTGGCGATAGGCCTCGAGGTCGACTTGCGGCGGCGGCGGCACGACCGGGATGATCTCGCGCTTCGTCAGCGTCTCGAGGAAAGCCGCGATCTGCGCATCCTCCATCGCCTCGTGGACGAAGTGGATGTCGAGAAGGCCGGCCGGATAGGCGATCGCGGCATGGCCGCCGTTGAGGATGCGGATCTTCATCAATTCGTAGGGCGCGACGTCGCCGGTGAAGGTGACGCCGACCTTCTCCAGCGCCGGTCGGCCGGCGGGGAACTTGTCCTCGATCACCCATTGCCGGAACGTCTCGCAGAACACCGGCCAGGCGTCGTCGACGCCGTAGGAATCGCGCAGGATCGCGCGCTCGCGATCGGTCGTGGCCGGCGTGATGCGGTCGACCATGGAGTTGGGAAAGGCGACGTTCGCCCGGATCCAGCGCGCGAATTCCGGGTCGGAAAGCTCGGCCAGACCCGCGACCGCGCTTTCCGTCACATGCCCGTTGCCGGGGATGTTGTCGCAGGACATGACCGTGAAGGGCGCGAGGCCCGCGGCCCGCCGGCGCTTCAGGCCCGCCGCGATCAGCCCGAAGGCCGTCTTGGGCGTGTCGGGGTGGGCCGCGTCATAGACGATCTCCGGATGCGCCGGGTCGAAGCGCTGGGTCGCGGGCGAGATGTAGTAGCCGCCCTCCGTCACCGTCAGCGACACGATGCGGATCTCCGGCCGGGCCAGCGCGGCGAGGTTCGCCTCGACGTCGAACGGCGTCACGAAGTCGATCATCGCGCCGGTGACGCGCACCGTGGCGGCGTCCGCCTCCTGCTCGACCACGGTCGTCAGCCAGTCCTGCGCCTGAAGCTTCGCCCGCATGTCGACGTCGGGTTCGCGGACTCCCGCGCCGACGAGCGCCCAGTCGTGGTCGTGGCCGGCGTTGAACAGGTCGTCGAGATAGACCGCCTGATGGGCGCGGTGGAAGTTGCCCACGCCGATATGGAGGATGCCCGGCTTCAGATCCGCGCGACGGTATCTCGGCGCGGCGACGCCGGCCGGCAGGTTCGCCGAAGCGGCGAGGGTGAGTTTGACGCTCATGAGTTTTTGTCCACTGATTCTTGAAGCCCAGGGCCCGAGCCGGCGGCGGCGATCAGTCGATGCGCCGGCCGTTGGTGTCGAACTTGTGGATGTTGGCTTCGCGCGGCGTGACGAAAATCCTCTGGTCCGGCTTCAGCGGCGCTTCCCCTTCGAGCCTGAGCGTCAGCGGGCCGATGCCGTCGCCCTCGGCGTGAACGAAGGTGTCGGAGCCGAGGTGTTCGGCGAGCCGCACCGTCGCCGGCCACTCGCCCGCGGTGGTCGAGACGGCGACGTGCTCGGGGCGGATGCCGAGGATCGCCGCGCCGCGCCTTTCCGACGACGGCCCTTTGATGAAGTTCATCTTGGGCGAGCCGATGAAGCCCGCCACGAACAGGCCGTTCGGCCGGTTGTAGAGTTCGAGCGGCGTGCCGACCTGCGCCACCGATCCCTTGTCGAGCACCACGATCTTGTCGGCCATCGTCATCGCCTCGACCTGATCGTGGGTGACGTAGATCATGGTCGTCTTGAGGTCGTTGTGCAGCTCGCCGATCTCGACCCGCATCTGAACCCTGAGCGACGCGTCGAGGTTGGACAGCGGTTCGTCGAACAGGAACGCTTTCGGCTCGCGCACGATGGCGCGGCCGATCGCGACGCGCTGGCGTTGGCCGCCGGACAGCTGGCGCGGCTTGCGGTCGAGATAGTCGGTGAGGTTCAGCGTCGCCGCCGCCTTGGCCACCTTCCGCTCGATCACGTCGGTCTTCTCGCCCGCCATCTTAAGGGCGAAGGCGATGTTGTTGCGCACGCTCATGTGCGGATAGAGCGCGTAGGACTGGAACACCATCGCGAGGCCCCGCTGCGCGGGGCCGACGTCGGTGACGGCCTTCCCGTCGATCAGCACCTCGCCCGAGGTCACGTCCTCGAGCCCGGCGATGAGCCTGAGCAGCGTGGACTTGCCGCAGCCGGATGGGCCCACGAACACGGCGAACTCGCCGTTCTTGATATCGAGATCGACGCCGTTGATCACGCTGACGCCGCCGAAGGCCTTGCGAACCGACTTCAGTTGAATGCTGCCCATGGTCGCATGTCTCCCTGTTGCCGGCTTATTTGACCGCGCCGAAGGTCAGGCCGCGCACGAGCTGCTTCTGCGAGAACCAGCCGAGAACGAGAATCGGCGCGATGGCGAGGGTCGAAGCCGCCGACAGCTTCGCCCAGAAGAACCCTTCCGGCGCCGAATAAGAGGCGATGAAGGCGGTGAGGGGAGCGGCGTTGGAGGTCGCGAGGTTGAGCGTCCAGAACGCCTCGTTCCACGACAGGATGATCGCGAGCAGCATCGTCGAGGCGATGCCGGGTACGGCCATCGGCGTGAGCACGTAGAGGATTTCGTTGAGCAGCGACGCCCCGTCCATGCGCGCCGCCTCGAGGATGTCGACCGGGATCTCCTTGAAGTAGGTGTAGAGCATCCAGATGATGATCGGCAGGTTCAGGAGCATCAGGACGAAGCCGATGCCCCACAGGCTGTCGAGCAGCCCCAGGTCGCGGAACAGCAGGTAGATCGGAACGAGCACGCCGACCGCCGGCATCATCTTGGTCGACAGCATCCACATCAGGAGGTCCTTGGTGCGTTTGCCGGGCGCAAACGCCATCGCCCAGGCGGCGGGCACCGCGATGAGGAGCCCGACGAAGTTGGCGCCGACCGACAGCACGATCGAATTGAAGGCGTATTTCAGGTAGTTCGAGCGCTCCTGGACCTCGGCGTAGTTTTCCAGCGTCCAGTTGAAGAACAGGAACTTCGGCGGCATCGCGATGGCGTCGAGCTCGCTCTTGAAGCTGGTGAGGAAGGTCCACAGGATCGGGAAGAAGATCAGGAAGGCGACGAGCCATGCGGCGACGGTGACGCCGACCCGCTTGGCCGGGGATTGCTTCATGGCCATCTTGTCAGCCCTCCAGGTTCCGGCCGACGATCCGCATCAGGAAGATCGCGACGATGTTGGCGAGAATGACGGCGACGATACCGCCGGCGGACGCCGCGCCGACATCGAAGTTGAGCAGCGCCTCCTTGTAGACGAGGAAGGGGATGTTGGTGGTGGCTACGCCCGGCCCGCCCCCCGTCGTCACGTAGATTTCTGCGAACACGCTGAGCAGGAAGATCGTCTCGATCAGGATCACGACTGTGATGGCGCGGGCGATATGCGGCAACACGATATAGAAGAAGTACGGGAGGGCGCCGGCGCCGTCGAGTTGCGCCGCCTCCTTCTGCTCCTCGTCGAGCGACTGCAGCGCGGTGAGCAGGATCAGGCTCGCGAACGGCAGCCACTCCCACGAGACGACGATGACAACCGACATCATCGGATGGTTGGTGAACCAGACGACGGGCTCCATGCCGAGCGACCGGGCGATCCAGGCGAACAGCCCCGAGTCGGGGTTCATCAGCAGGTTCTTCCAGACGAGCGCGCTCACCGTCGGCATGACGAAGAAGGGCGCGATCACCATCAGGCGGAGCGCGTTCTGCCCGAACACCGGCTGGTCCATCAGCAGCGCGACGAGGATTCCGCCGCCGACGCTGATCACCAGCACGGAGCCCACGAGAACCAGCGTGTTCACCAGCGCGGAGAGAAAGTCCGGGTCGGAGAGAAAGGCGGCGTAGTTCTGAAAGCCGACGAAACCGATGTTCTCGGCGTCGAGCAGGCTGTAACGCAGGCTCGAGAAATAGAGCGTCATCGCCAGCGGCACGATCATCCACAGGAACAGCAGGATGACCGAGGGCGCCACGAGCACCCGGGCTGCGGCGGAAGTCTGTTGGGTCGCCATCCTTGAAAGGCCTCCCGCGGTTGGTGTCGGCGGCCGTTCCCGGGTTGGGATACGGTGTCAAAGGCTCGGAGAGCCCGTCTGCGAGGCGGACGATTCGTCGTCCCGGCGGATGTCGCGCCGGTCGAAAGGCCCTCCCCAATCGGGGAGGGAAGGGGAGGACGTCTCGAGGACGCCTCGCGGACAAACTGGCCGCGAGGCGGTCCGGATCGAGGCTACTTGATGTAGCCGGCCTTCTTCATCGTGGCGGTCGTGCTCGCCTGGGCCTTGGCGAGCGCGTCGTCGACGGTCATCGTGCCGGCGAGCGCGGCCGAGAAGTCCTGGCCGACGGTCTCGCCCATCCCCTGGAATTCGGGGATCGCGACGAACTGCACGCCCGTATAGGGAACCGGCTTCACGGTCGGGTGGAGCGGGTCGGCCGACTCGATCGATTCGATCGTCAAAGCCGCGAACGGCGCCGCCTTGTCGTAGTCGGCGTTCTTGTAGAGCGAGGTGCGGGTGCCCGGCGGGACGCGCGCCCAGCCGTCCTTCTCGGCCACGAGGTCGGTGTAGTGCTTGCTGGTCGCCCAGGCGATGAACTTCTCGGCCGCCTCGGTCTTGTGCGAGCCGGCCGGCACGGCCAGGGACCACGCCCAGAGCCAGTTGCCGCGCTTGCCGAGGCCGTTGTCGGGAGCGAGCGCGAAGCCGACCTTGTCGGCGACCGTCGACTGCTTGGGGTCGGTCACGAAGCCCGCGGCGACCGTCGCGTCGATCCACATGCCGCACTTGCCGGCGTTGAACAGCGCGAGGTTCTCGTTGAAGCCGTTCGACGAGGCGCCGGGGGGCCCGTCGGCCTTCATCAGCGGCACGTAATAGTCGAGCGTCGCCTTCCATTCCGGCGTGTTGAACTGCGGCTCCCACTTCTCGTCGAACCAGCGCGCGCCGAACGAATTGGCGGTCGCCGTGAGGAACGCCATGTTCTCGCCCCAGCCCGGCTTGCCGCGCAGGCAGATGCCGTAGACCCCTGCGGCCTTGTCGGTCATCTTGTCGGCGGCTTCCTTGATGAAGGTCCAGGTGGGCTTCTCCGGCATGGTGAGCCCGGCCTTCTCCATCAGATCCTTGCGATACATGACGAAAGAGCTCTCGCCGTAGAACGGCGCCGCGTAGAGCTTGCCGTCGAGCGAGAGCCCGGCGCGGATCGGCGGCAGCAGGTCGTCGACGTCGTAGTCGGCGCCGAGCTTGTCGAGCGGCACGAGCCAGCCCTTCTTCGCCCAGATCGGGGTCTCGTAGGTGCCGATGGTCAGGACGTCGAACTGGCCGCCCTTGGTGGCGATGTCGGTCGTCACCTTCTGGCGCAGCACGTTCTCCTCGAGCGTCACCCAGTTGAGCTTGATATCCGGATTGGCCTTGGTGAAATCGTCCGTCATCTTCTGCATGCGGATCATATCGCCGTTGTTGACGGTGGCGATGGTCAGCGTGGTCTCGGCATATGCGGGCAGCGCGAAGCTTGTAAGCGCGACGGCGCCCAGCAGGGCCTTCACGAGAACCTTCATGAACGTAATCCTCCAGTGAGCAACGCCACGTGTGGTGGGCAATTGCTTAGGTAGCGGGCGAATACTCACCATACAGACGCCGCCAAGTCAACGGGAAATCGTCGCTGCGCTGCACAACCGAAAGGCAGTTTCCGCCACCAACACGCCAGGCGAGTTATAACATATTGAAACGACGAGAGTTTGTCCTTTTGCGGGCGCCCAAGTCGCCGGCAGGCGCCTAGCGCTGCAGCAAGTGTTCCGCGGTGCTTTCATCCGTGACGAGCCCGGAAATCAATCCTCCCATGAGAGCCGCCCGCAGGGGCGCCCGCCGGGACGGGCCCATGGCGACGCCGATCACCAGGCGATTGCCGGCCTTGCGCAGCGGCGCGCCGGCGACGCGCAGGTTGAAGCCCTCGGTCAGGACCCGGCCCGCGCCGTCGAACGCCCAGCCGGTGATCTCGCCCACCGCGCCGGCGTTGCGCATCGCCTCGGCCTCCTGCCGGGTGATGATGCCGTCCTGCACGAGCGGGGCCGAATCGCTGATCGAGCCGACGCCGACGAAGATGACGTCGGTGCGCGCGACCATGTCGAACAGGCTCTTCACCGAGGCGAGGCTCGTGAGCAGTTCGCGCTCCTCGACCGATCGGGCGACCACCGGCAGCGGCATGGGATAGTGGGGCGCGCGCACCGTATCGGAAAGCCGGATGATCACGTCGAAGAACGACGAGGAGCCGTCGACCTTGGTGGTGCCGACGAGCGCGACCAGCCTGTGCTGCGGGCACTCCATCGCCGGCAACTGGTCCGCGACGGCGCGCATGGTGCGGCCGGTGCCGATGCCGATGATCGCGGGCTCCGTCCGCCGCAGCCAGCGCTCGAACTCGGTCGCCGCCGCCTGGGCGATGCCGAGCGTCGAGGAGGTCGAGTCCGGGTCGGTCGGAGCGATGTCGCAGTAGCGCAGGTCGTAGCGAAGCTTGAGCGCGGCGGCGAGCTCCATGCAGCGGGCGATCGGATGATCGAGGCGCACCTTGATCAGCCGCTCGCTGATGGCGAGCGACACGAGGCGCTGCGCGGCCTGGCGCGAGATGCCGAGCTTGCGGGCGATCTCGTCCTGAGTGTTGCCGGCGACGTAGTAGAGCCAGCCCGCACGCGCGGCCTCGTCGAGTCTCAGTCCGTCGTGATCGGTTTTTCGCGCCATTCGTGCTCCCGCGCCGCGCCGCGCGCGCGCCATTCCTCGACGAGCTGCGGCAGCCGCGCCATGTCGGCGAAGATGAGCGCCGCCCCTGCGGCCGTCAATTCCTCGGCCTGAGCCGGCTTGGAGAAGTGGCTCGCCCCGGCGAAGCCGAAGACGGTCATCCCTGCGGCGCGCGCCGCGGTCACGCCGGCGACGCTGTCCTCGATCACGAGGCAGTCATGTGGCGCGGCCCGCATGGCGCGCGCGGCGAACAGGAACAGGTCGGGCCAGGGCTTGCCGCGCTGAACTTCCGTGGAGGAAAAGATATTCGGCGCAAACAGCGATTCGTAGTCGGTCACGCGCAAGGCGAAGCGGAGGCGCAGCGGCGCGCTCGAGGAGGCGACGCAGACACGGGCGTCGAGCCCGCCGACCGCCTGACGCACGCCGTCGACGCCTTTCAGCTCGCGCTCGAAGGTCGCGAGAATCTCGCGCGCGAGCGCGGCGGAAAACCCCTTCGGCAACGGCACGCCGCGTTCGCCCTGGATTCGCTCGAGCGCGCCGTCCTGGCGCATGCCGAGAAAGCGTTCGCGCGTCTCCTCGTCGCTCAGACTGAGGCCGGCCTCGCCGAGCATGCGGCGGGTGACGCCGAGGGCGATGAGTTCGCTGTCGACGAGGACGCCGTCGCAATCGAAGATGACGACCTCCGGCCAGCGGGCTTCGCGCATGACCGCCCGCGCCGCGCGTTCCGCCCGCGTCAGTATGGCGAAGGCGCGGCGCTTGCGGGCGTGAAACGCGGCGATCGCGCCGCCCGCGGGCTCGACCCGCGCGCCGAGCGCCGACATCGACGCCATCGCCGAGGTCACGGTTTCGCGCCCCGAGGCCGCAGCGGCGATCATCGCCGAGCCGAGCAGCACGGGTTCGGGCGTCTCGGGCGAGGCGACCGTGATCCCGCAAGCGTCGGCGACGATCCGGCGCACGAGCGGGCTCGCCGCCGCGCCGCCGCTCGCCACGATCGCGTCGAAGACGAAACCGGCGCGCCCGAAGGCCGCGACGATATCGGCGACGCCGTAGGCGAGTCCGCAAACGCCGGCGACATAGAGCGCCTCGAGACTCGCCGCGTCCTCGCTCAGATCGAGCCCAACCACGCCGCCGCGCGCGGAAGAGTCGGCGACCGGCGCCCGCTCGCCGATGAACGAGGGCAGAACGTGGAGGTCGGCGGCGAGGAGGGCCGCCTGCGCGAGCCCGCCCGTCCGCTGGGCCAGCCGCCGCTCGAGCGCGGCGAGGCCGCCGGCCAGACCCTCATGGGACATCGGGTGCATGCGGACGATCCGGTCGATCGCCGCGCCGAAAGCCGACTGTCCGCCGTCGAGCAGCCACTGGCCCGGAGTCAGCGCGGACCAGTGCGGTCCCCACAGGGACTCGACGAAACGCGGCTCGTCCGACACCGCGAGGCAGCCGCACGACGTGCCGAGGATCAGGGCGAGCCGCCGGCGCGGATCGCCGGGCGCCCCGCCCTCGCGCGCCCCGAGCGAGGCGAGCGCGCCGGCATGGGCGTCAACGAGCCCCGCTCCGACCGGCGCGCCTTCCGCGAGCCCCATGGCGGCGGCGGCTTCGGCGGCGAGTCCGCGCCCGAGGGCCGTTCCGGGATCGACGATCTCGGCGCCGAGCCGGGCGAAGCCGTCGGCCGCGAGCGCGCCGAGGCCGACGCTGTCGAGGAACGCTTTCGGCCAGCGCCGTTCGTGCGCCAGATAGCCGAACTTGCAAGCGACCGAGCAGAGCGAGCGCGCGAGCGTCCCCGTCGCGCGGAAGGACAGATAGTCGGTGAGCGAAAGGAAGTGCGCCGCCCTGGCGAAGGTCTCCGGCTTCCTGCGATTGAGCCAGGCGAGCTTGGGGATCTGCATCTCGGGCGACAGCGCGCCGCCGACATAAGCCAGAACCT
Organism: Roseiarcus fermentans; assembly: GCF_003315135.1. Taxonomy (GTDB): domain Bacteria; phylum Pseudomonadota; class Alphaproteobacteria; order Rhizobiales; family Beijerinckiaceae; genus Roseiarcus; species Roseiarcus fermentans. The sequence goes on along the minus strand of NZ_QNRK01000006.1, from coordinate 97,083 downwards.
CGTGCCCGCCGGCGTTGATGCGCTCCGCGTCCTCGGCCGCGCGGTGGTCCATCCAGGCCATGACGTCGCGGCCGGGGGCGTCCGCCCGGTTGATCGACAGCGGCGCAAGCCGGGCGTCGAGCGCGACGAGCGAGCAGGTGGCGGCGAAGCCGACGCCGGCGAAGGCGTCGGGCGGAAGGCCGCTGGTCGCCACGGCCTCGCGCACCGCCTCGGTCGTGGCGCGCCAGATGTCGGCCGTGGACTGCTCGACGACGTCGCCGGGTTCGCGCCAGAGCGCGACCGGCCGCCTGGCGGTGGCCAACAACCGGCCGCCGGCGTCGAACGCGCCGGCGCGGGCGCTGCCCGTGCCGACGTCCACTCCGATATAGGCCGTGTTCATCGCGCCCGAGGCCGCCCTTTCCGCAGGGCGCCGAGAGTCGGACTTTTGCGCCGCCGTGGCAAGCGGCCGGGCCGGCGTTGCCGCGCCGCGGCGCGGAAACCGCCCTCGCCAGGCGGCGCGCCCCAGGCGGACAAGGCCGAAAACGGAATCGCGCGCCCCGTGACGCACGCCTGCGCGATCACGCTCTTGCGCGCTTGCTTGCGCGAGCCGCGCATCCGCCGGGCCTCAGCCCGGCCGGCGCCGTCGGCCATCCTTCGGCTGGTCCCCCTACCCTGCTCGGAGGCCATATCCGCCGGCGTCGAAAGCGGATCGGGGCCGCAGGCGCGGACGGCGCGCTTCGGAAGGCTGCCCGCAGCGCTCGGGAACGCGCGCGGCGCCGGCCTTCGAAACCGACGATCCCGGCGCCTTGGCGGGGTCGACATCATCCCTTGACCGCACCCGCGGTCAGGCCCGCCACGATATAGCGCTGCGCCACCAGGAACATCAGAATCGCCGGCAGAATCGTCAGGGTGATGAAGGCGAGCACGAGTTGCCACGAGGTCGAATACTGACCCTGATAGGCCATGAGGCCGAGCGTCCAAGGATAGCGGGATTCGCTGTTGAAGACGACGAGCGGCAGCAAATAGCCGTTCCAGCTGGCGACGAAGGAAATGACCGCGACCGTCGACAGGATCGGACCCGAGAGCGGCAAGGTGATGAAGAAGAAATAGCGGAAGTATCCACAGCCGTCCATCATCGCCGCGTCGAGAAGTTCCGCCGGCAACTGCCGGAAGGCATTGCGCAGCAGCAGCACGCCCATGGCGAGGGAGAAGGCGACCTGCGGCAGCACCACGCCGAGATAGGAGTCGAGCAGCCCGAGATCGCGGACCGTGATGAAGAGCGGCAAGATCGCGGTGGCGAGAGGAAACAGCAGCCCGAGCTGAAGATAGCTCAGGAGAAACCGGTCGCCGAAGAACTTGAGATGCGCGAAGGCGAAGGCGGCCATGGACGACAGCGCCAGCGTCAGCGCCACGGTCAGCAGCGCGATGAGCAGCGAGTTTCCGAGCACCTGCCAGTAGCGGACGCTGGCGAGGATGTCCCAGTAGTTCGCCCAGATCCAGGACTGCGGCAGGTTGAACGGATGGGTTTGCAGGTCGCCGAGCGCCTTGAATCCGTTGAGCGCGGTGGCTGCGATCGGCGCCAGCACCGCGCCGGCGATGACGATCAACGCCGCGAACAGGACGATCCCGGCGAGCGGGCGCCGGTCTCCGGCGGGCGTATCCAGGGTCGCGCCGAGCGGCGGGGCGATCGGGCTTGCTTCAGTCATCGCGCATGAAAATCCGTCGGTAGCCGAACGCGAAGGTGACGCAGATGATGAACAGGACCACGCCGACCGCCGAGCCGAAGCCGACGCGCATGCGGGTAATGCCGAAGTAGTAGAGGAAGGACACCATCGTGTTCGTCGTCTCGAACGGTCCGCCCCCGGTCAGCGGCACGATGACGTCGAAGAGTTGCAGCGCGCCGACGACCGAAAAGAAGATCGACAGCCGGATCATCGGTCCGAGCAGCGGCAGGGTGATGTGCCAGAAGCGCTGAAAGGCGCTCGCGCCATCCATCTCCGCCGCTTCGAGGAGCGACTTGTCGATGCTCTGGAGTCCGGCGACGTAGAGCATCATATGGAAGCCGAAGTACTTCCACAGGGTGACGATCAGCACCGCGCTGAACGCCCAGGTCTTGTCGGCGAGCAGGTAGTAGGGGGCGATCCCGAGCGCGCCGGTGACCAGGGACGGCAGCCCGAAGCCGCCGTCGAACATGAAGCGCCAGATCAGCCCGGCCGCCACGTCGGCAAGGATATAGGGCAGGAAGAAGATCATCCGGAACCAGGCGGCGCCGACGATGCGGCCCGCCACCATCATGGCGATCCCGAGCGCCAGCGGGAGCTGGACCAGAAGGGAGACCGCGATGATGAGTCCGTTGTTGACCAGAGACCGCAGGAAGGTCGCGTTGCCGAACAGCTGCTGATAGTTCTTGAGCCCGACGAACTTTTCCGGCCGGCCGTAGCCGTTCCAGTTGAAGAAGCCGTACCAGGCCGCTTCCGTCATCGGAAGGGCGACGAAGACGGTGAAGATCAGCAGCGCCGGCGGCAGGAAGACCACCAGCGTCGTCCAGCCGTTCGCCGACATGCGGCGGACGGGCTCGACATAGGCCGGATCAGCCGCCGACACGAACGACCCCGGATGGGAGGGAAAGACGGTCCCGCCGGCATGCGGCGGGGCCCGCGACTGCGCTTCGTCCGCGCACGACTATTGCTGGTCGGCCGCTTCCTGAATCGCGGCGGCTGCGGCTTCGGGCGTCATCTCGCCGGCCGCCACCGCCACCGACACGTCGTTGATCACGCGCCCGACCGAGGGGCCGAGGTCCTGGTCGAAAAAGTTCTGATGATAGGTCGTCGCCGCGAGGTCGCTTGCGAGGCGCTTGAACAGCGGATTGGTGAACGAGGCGTCGGCCCCCTTGACGACTGGAATGTAGGCGGCGCTCGCCGCGGCCTCCTTGGCGTATTTTTCCTGGCTGAAGAACTTCAGGAAATCGACGGCTTCCGGGGGCGCGGACTTGCTGACCAGCCAGCCGTTGATTCCGCCGAGCGTGTCGGTCGCCTTGCCTTTGCCGCCCGCAACGACGGGGAAGGACAAAATGCCGATGTCCTCTTCCGGCAGGCCCTTGCCGCTCGCCGAATTCGGCGCCTGCATGCCGAGCAGCCACTGGCCCATGAGGTCCATGGCCGCCTTGCCGTCGCCGAAGATCCCGGAGGACTGGGCGTGCGAGGTCTGGAGGTAGCCGGGCTGGAAGGGCTCGAGCGCGGCGAGTTCGCGCAGGCGCTTGCCGGCGTCGACGAAAGCCGGGCTCTTGAAACCGCCGTCCTTGCCCGCCTTCGCGTCGGTCAGCGCATGCTCGCCGCCGAGGCGCATCACGAGGTAGGAATAATAGAAGTGCATCGGCCACTTCTCGCCGGCCCCGACTGCGATCGGAGTGATCCCGGCGGCCTTGAGCTTCTTGACCGCAGCGAGAAAATCGTCCCAGCTCTTGATGTCTTCGGCCTTGACGCCGGCTTTTTCAAATAGCTTCTTGTTGTAGTAGAAGACGACCTCGCCCTGCTCGAACGGCACGCCGACGACCTTGCCGTCGACCTTGAAGGCGTCGACCGCGGTCGGCGACAGGGTCTGGTCGACCGTCGCGACGTCGGCGGTGATGTCCTTCAGGAAGCCGGCCTTGTCTTGCGCCTGCATGACGCCGCCGGCCCAGCTGTAGAACAGGTCCGGGCGCGAGTCGGACTGCAGCATCGTCGGCAGCTTGGCCTTGAAGGCCTCGTTCTCGAGGTACTTCATCTGCACGTTCACGCCCTTGTGGGACGCGTTGTAATCGGCCGCGATCTTTTCCCAGAGCCCTCTTTGCGCCGGGTTTTCGCTGACATGGAGGACGGTGACGTTGGTGTCGGCGAATGCGGGGGCGCTGAATGCGGCGATGCACGCGGCCACGAACAGGGACTTGCGCAAGGTCATAAGTTCCTCCCGAAAATTGTAAAACTCGGCTTCCAGCTTTTGTCCGAGATGCAAACTAAATCTGTCTCGTCTCCCTGCGCCTGTCAAGCGATCGGGCTCCGGATTTTCGCGGAACGGCCGGTTGCATCGCCGTCTCGCCGTGAAGTGAGCCGTTGACAGGGAAGGAGCCGAGGAATTAATTCCGGTTACCAAGTAATTCGAGGGAACGCCCGCTTCGCGATGAAGACCGCCGATCCTGAACTCATGCGCGCGATCAACCGCTTCCATGTGATGGACGCGATCCGCCGCTTCGGACCGGTGTCCCGGGTCGAAATCACCGAATTCACCGCCCTCAGCCCGACGACCGTCTCGGCGATCACGGCGGCGCTGCTCGACGACCGCCTGATCATTCCCGAGCATGTCGGCGCCGTGCGCGATCTGGGACGCGGCCGGCCGCGCGTCATGCTCAGGCTGAACCCGGAGGCGGCTCATGTCGTCGGGGTGAAGCTCGCTTCCGACCAGATCACGGTGGCGGTCGCCAACTTCTGCGGCGAGATTCTTCACTCGCTCGCCCTTCCGGTGCGCATCGACCGGCAGACGGCGACGGTCATCGCCGATCTGGTCGAGGACGGCGTCCGTCGATGCGTCAGCGACGCCGGTCTCGAACTCTCGGGCGTGTCGGGGATTTGCGTCGGCCTGCCCGGCGTCGTCGAGCGCGCCGCGGGGATCTGCCGGCAGAGCCCGGTCCTCCAGGAGCGCGACGTCCCCTTCGGCGCCGACCTCGCGGCGCGGCTCGGGACGCCGGCTTCGATCGACAGCGACGTCAATCTCGCGGCGCTCGCGGAACACTGGTTCGGCCAGGCGCGCGGCCTCAACGACTTCCTCGTGGTCAATGTCGAGCGGAGCCTCGGTCTCGGGATCCTGCACAACGGCGAACTCTTTCGCGGCGCGAACGGCCTCAGCCCCGACCTCGGCGACTTCATGCTGCGTGCGCCCGGCGAAGGCGGCGGCCGCCTCGCGGACGTGGCGTCCGAGACGGCGGTGCTCGCCGACGCCGAGCCCTTTCTCAAAGGGGTCGCCGGCGACGTTCCGGCGCGGCCCGACCGCGCCATGGCCGCGCTCATCCGGCGCGCCGAAGCCGGCGACGGGGATTGCGCGCGGGTGCTCGCCAGGGCCGGCGAATCGCTCGGCTTCGCCATCGCCAATCTCATCACGCTGTTCGCGCCCCCAAAGGTGATCGTGTCGGGGCGCGCGATGACGGCGAGCGACTGTTTCATCCATCCGCTCCGGGCGGCGGTCGCGGCCTCGCTGCCCGCGAGCCTGGCCGACGTCTCCGACATCGTGGTGCGCGAGTGGAGCGATCGGATCTGGGTTCAGGGCGCGGCGGCGATGACGCTACGCGACCTCTATGGCGCCCCGTGGGGGACGACGGGGCCCGCCCCGCCCGCCCGGGGGATCGGGGCAGCGCAGGCGGGAGGATCGGCATGACCAGAGTGAGCGTCGGCGTCATCGGCTGCGGCAACATCAGCGCCGCCTATCTCAAGGCGGCCAAGGCCTTTCCGATCCTCGACATCGCCGCCCTCGCCGACGCCGTTCCGGCGGCCGCGGAGGCGCGGTCGGCCGAGTTCGGCGTCCCGGCGCGGACGGTCGAGGACGTTCTGGCCGATCCGGCGATCGAGGTCATCCTCAATCTGACTGTGCCGAAGGCGCATGTGGAGGTCGGCCTCAGAGCGATCGCAGCGGGCAAGCACGTCCATTCGGAGAAGCCGCTCGGCGTGGCGCTCGACGAAGCCCGACGGCTGCTCGAAGCGGCCAGGACGAGCGGTCTGCGCCTCGGGTGCGCGCCGGACACGTTTCTCGGCGGCGCCCACCAGACCGCGCGCCAGTGCCTGGATGAAGGGCTCATCGGCCGGCCGGTCGGCGGGACGGCGTTCTTCATGTGCCCGGGCCACGAACGCTGGCATCCGAACCCCGGCTTCTACTATCTCGAGGGCGGCGGCCCGATGCTCGACATGGGCCCTTACTACGTCACCGATCTCGTCAACCTGCTCGGACCTGTGGCGAGCGTCGCCGGCGTCGCGACCCGCACGCGCGCCGAACGGGTCGTCTCGAGCGAGCCGCTCAAGGGCGCGCGCCTGCCGGTCGAGATTGCGACGCACGTGACCGGCGTGCTCACCTTCGCCAGCGGGGCGGCGGTCTCGATGACGATGAGCTTCGACGTCGCGCGCCACCGGCACGTTCCGATCGAGCTCTACGGGGAGGCCGGGACGCTGATCGTCCCCGACCCCAATTATTTCGGCGGGCGGGTCGAGTTCGCCAGCGCTTCGGAAGACTGGCGCGAGGTCCCGACCCGGCACGCCTATGCGGACGGCAACCACCGCATTCTGGGTCTCGCCGACATGGCGCAGGCGATCCGGACCGGCCGGCCGCACCGCGCGAGCGGCGACCTCGCGTTCCATGTTCTCGAAGTGATGCAGGCGTTCCAGACGTCGTCGGATACGGGCGCGTCGGTCCCGATCGCCTCGCGCCCGGAGCGGCCGGCGCCCATGCCTGCGTCGCTGACGACGGGCGAACTGGACTGAAGCGCGGCCGGACCGGCCGTCGAGGCCGGGCCTTGCGCGCGCCCAATCAAGGAAGGAAAGCCACATGCGGGAAGCGCTGATCGTCTGGGGCGGCTGGAGCGGACACGAGCCCGAGAAAGGCGCCGAGATCGTCGCCGGCATGCTGCAGGAGAGCGGGTTCAAGGTCTATGTCGAGAATACGACCGAGGCCTTCGCCGATCCGGGCATCGCCGAGATGAGCCTGATCGTGCCGATCGTCACGATGTCGAAGATCGAGAAGGAAGAGGTCGAGAACCTGACCGCGGCGGTGCGCGGCGGCGTCGGGCTCGCGGGATACCACGGCGGCATGGGCGACGCCTTCCGCGACAGCGTCGACTACCAGTTCATGTGCGGCGGCCAGTGGGTCGCCCATCCCGGCGGCGTCATCGACTATCGCGTCGACGTCACCCGGCCCGACGACCCCATCATGCAGGGGATCGCGAGCTTCCCCTATCGGTCCGAGCAATATTACATGCACGTCGATCCTTCGAACGAGGTGCTCGCCACCACGACGTTCTCGGGCGAGCACGCGCCCTGGATCAAGGGCGTCGTCATGCCGGTGGTGTGGAAGCGCAGGCATGGCGAGGGACGCGTCTTCTACAGCTCGCTCGGACATGTCGCGGCGGAATTCGAGACGCCCGAGATGCGCGAGATTTTCCGCCGCGGCATGATATGGGCCGCGCGGTGAGCGCGACGATCCGCAACCCGATCCTGCCTGGCTTCAACCCGGACCCGTCGATCTGCCGGGTCGGCGAGGACTACTACATCGCGACCTCCACTTTCGAGTGGTATCCGGGCGTGCAGATCCACCACTCGCGCGACCTCGTGACCTGGCGGCTGGTCGGGCGGCCGCTCGATCGCGCCTCGCTGCTCGATCTCCGGGGCGAGCCGGATTCCTGCGGCGTCTGGGCGCCTTGCCTCTCCCATGCGGACGGAAAGTTCTGGCTCGTCTACACCGACGTCAAACGGCTCGACGGCAATTTCAAGGACGCGCACAACTACATCGTCACCGCGCCCGCGATCGAAGGGCCCTGGTCGGAGCGCGCTTATGTCAATTCGAGCGGCTTCGACCCCTCGTTGTTTCACGACGACGACGGCCTCAAGTGGTTCGTCAACATGCTCTGGAACCATCGCGATCCGGCCGGCGCGCGTCTGCGGCATCCGGCCTTTTTCGGCATCGCGTTGCAGGAATGGGACGCGCAGGCCGGTCGGCTCATCGGCGAGGCCAAGACCATTTTCACCGGCAGCCCGCATGGTCTGGTCGAAGGTCCGCATCTCCACAAGCGCAAGGGCTGGTACTATCTGACGACCGCCGAAGGCGGGACCGGCTACGACCACGCGGTCACGATGGCGCGTTCGCGCCGCCTCGACGGTCCGTACGAACTCCACCCCAACGTCCATCTGATCACATCGAAGGACGCGCCCGCCGCGCCGCTTCAGCGCGCGGGGCACGGGCAGATCGTCGAGACGCCGGACGGGCAGGTCTATCACACCCACCTCTGCTCGCGGCCGCTTCCCGGCCAGAGTCGATCGCCGCTCGGGCGCGAGACGGCCATCCAGAAATGCGTGTGGGGCGATGACGACTGGCTTTATCTCGCCGACGGCGGCCAGGTTCCCTCCGTCGCCGTTCCGCCGCCGTTCGCGACGCCGGCGGCGCCGGCGCGGGCGCGGGAGCGGAGCGTGTTGTCTCCCGATCGTCTTCCCCCGGATTTCCAGTGGCTTCGAACGCCGCATCCCGAGCGGATTTTTTCGCTCGCGGCGCGACCCGGTTGGCTTCGCCTGATCGGCCGGGAATCGATCGGCTCCTGGTTCGAGCAGGCGCTGGTCGCCCGCCGCCAGGAGCACTTCGTCTATCGCGCCGAGGTCGAACTCGATTTCGAGCCGCGGACCTTTCAGCAGGCCGCCGGACTGACCGCCTACTACAACCGATACAAGTTTCATGCCCTCGCCGTCGGCTGGAGCGAGACAGCGGGCCGGTCGCTGACGATTCTGAGCTGCGCCGGCGACTATCCGGAGGGTCGCCTGACATTTCCATTGCCGGCTTCGGTCGCTGTCGGGGAAGGGCCGATCAGGCTCGCCGTCTCCGTCGATCACGCCCGGCTGCAATTCGCCTACGCGCTCTCCGATGGGGTCTGGCGCGATATCGGCCCGGCGCTCGACGCTTCTCTCCTCTCGGACGAGGCGGGCGGCGGAGAGCATCGCTCCTTCACCGGCGCCTTCGTCGGCATGTTCGCGTTCGACACGTCGGGCGGCGCCGCGCATGCCGACTTCAGGGACTTCGACTACGAAGGCGCCGACGACGACTGACGCGCCGGCCGTCCCAGCTGCTCGCTTCAGTCTGATCGGCGGCCCCGGCTTGCGCCGGGGCGGGACCGCCAGCGCGAACCAACAGTCCGCGCCGGCCTGTCCTCGTCTTACGCGGGCTCGACCGCTGCGGCGAACGTCGGGTAGTCGGTGTAACCGGCTTCGCCGCCGCCGTAGAAGGTGGCGCGGTCGAATGCGTTCAGCTCCGCGCCGCGGCGCAGGCGCTCGACGAGGTCCGGGTTCGAGATGAACCAGCGGCCGAAGGCGACGAGGTCGGCGCGGCCGTCGCGCACGGCTTCGATCGCGCTGTCGCGGTCGTAGCCGTTGTTGGCGATGTAGGCGCCCGAGAAGGCGCGCCGGAGCGCGGCGTAGTCGAACGACGCGTAGTCGCGCGGCCCCTGGATCTGGCCCTCGACGACGTGGATGTAGCCGATCTTCCGCTCGCTCAGTTTTTCCACGAGCGCGCCGAACAGCGCCTGCGGATTCGAATCCGCGATGTCGTTGGCCGGACTCACCGGCGCCATGCGGATGCCGATGCGCGACGACGGCCAGACCCGGGCGATCGCGTCGACGACTTCGAGGGCGAAGCGGATGCGGTTCTCGATGCTGCCGCCGTAGATGTCCTCGCGCTTGTTCGAGCCGTCGCGCAGGAACTGGTCGACCAGATAGCCGTTGGCGCCGTGAATCTCGACGCCGTCGAAGCCCGCGGCCTTGGCGTTGGCGGCGGCGCGGCCGAAATCGGCGACGACGCGCTTGACCTCCTCCGTCTCGAGCGCGCGAGGCATGGACGTCTCGGCGAAGCCGCCCTCGATGAAGGTCTTGGTCCGGGCGATGATCGCAGACGGCGCGACCGGCGCCTTGCCGCCCTCCTGCAGCGAGACGTGCGACACGCGGCCGACGTGCCAGAGCTGGATGAAGATGCGGCCGCCGGCCGCGTGAACGGCGCCGGTCACCTTGCGCCAGCCCTCGACCTGGGCCTCGGTATAGACGCCCGGCGTCCACAGGTACCCCTGCCCTTCGCGGCTGACCTGCGAGCCCTCGCTGACGAGGAGGCCGGCGCTGGCGCGCTGCACGTAGTAGCGGGCGTTGAGCTCGCGCGGCGCGTCCGTGCCGGGCGTAGCGCGGTTGCGGGTCAGCGGCGCCATGACGACGCGGTTCTTCAGCTCGAGATCGCCGAGACGGAACGGCGCGAGCAGCGGTGACGAATCGAGCGACATGAATAAATCCCCAGCTCTTCTTGAATGTGTCAGCCCGGAAGGTCCAGTAGACCAGCCTCGCCGGACTCGAGGCCGAACAACAGGCGCGCGCCGCGCGCGTCCCAGCACAGCGCGCCGACCGGACCTCCGCCCGGACGGCGCACCAGAATTTCCGCTGCGTCGGCGAGCCGGCAGAGCAGCACCATCCCGTCGGCGTAGCCGATGGCGAGCACCAGCGCTCTTGGGTGGAAAGCGACCCGGGTCACGCGCGCCTCGCGCACGCCGCATTCCCGCGGCGCCTTGCCCATCGGGCCGTCCTTGTCCTTGAACGGCCAGACCACCGACGCCTCCGCGCCCGAGGTGGCGAGCCAGTTTCCGTCGTGCGACCAGGCGAGCGAGCGCGTCTTGCCTGGATAGCCGGTCATCCGCATGTTGCGCGAATCGACGAGCCGCCAGCCGTGCAACGCGTTCTCCTGCATGGAGGTGACGAGGAACCGGCCGTCGGGCGAGAAGGTCGCGTCGAGATGCGCGCCCTTCCACTCGAGCGTCTGCGGCGCGCCCTCGACCTTGGGAAACCAGAGCGTCGCGCCGTTGTAATGGGTCGCGGCCAGACGGTAGCCCTTCGGCTGGAAGGCGAGGCCGCGCACGCTCGACGGCGCGGCCCACGTCCTCACCACGCCCGCTTCGTCCCGGGCCATGACGGCCTTGCCCGCGCTCCAGGCGACGCTCTCGCCGCGCAGCGCGAGCGCGTCGATCCAGCGGCCCTTTTCGTCGGCGATCTGCCGGGCGACGCCGTCGGCGCCGACCGCGACCACCCGCCCGTCGTCGCCGCCGGTGGCGAGCGTTGCTCCGTCGCACACCGTAACCAGAATGGCCGCCCCGGGATGGACGGCGATCCGCTTCGCATCATCCGGCTCGCCGAGGCGCACGACGCCGTCGGCGAGCGCGAGCGCCGGCTGGTCGCCGAGAAACGCCGCGGCGACGGCCTCGCCGCCCGCGTCGAAGGCGCGCACGTGCTGCGCGAGCGAGGTCGTGGCCTGGCCGTCGGTCATCGCGAACTCTCCGGCGGTCACGCCGCGCAGGCGAGGAAGCCGGCGCGAATGGCCTCCTCCTCGAGATTGCGGCCGATGAACACGACTTTGGACTCGCGCTTCTCGTCCGCCCGCCACGCCCGCTGCGAGTCGCCGTCGAGCATCATGTGCACGCCCTGGAAGACGAAGCGCTTGGGATCGTTCTTCATCGCCACGATGCCCTTGCAGCGCAGGATGTTCGGCCCCTGCTCCTGGGTGACGCGGTTGATCCAGGGCATGAACTTCGCCGGATCGACGTCGCCGTCGAGCCGGATCGACACCGACTGCATGTCCTCGTCGTGGTAGTGCTTCAGACCGTGATGCTCGTGCGCGTGGCCGTGATCATGGTCATGGTCATGGTCCTCGGCGACGAGGAAGTCCGGTTCGATGTCGAGGATGCGGTCGAGGTCGAAGGCGCGCCTCTCCAGCACGTCGGCGAGCGCGACATCGCAGTTCTGCGCGCGGTGCAGTGTGGCGTAGGGGTTGATCGCCCGGATGCGCGCCTCGACCTCGCGCAGTTCGGCGGGGCTGACGAGGTCGATCTTGTTGATGACGATGACGTCGGCGAAGGCGATCTGGTTCTTGGCCTCCGGCGCGTCGCGCAGCCGGTGGGCGAGCCACCTGGCGTCGGCGACGGTGACGACCGCGTCGAGCCGCGCGACCTTCTGCACGTCCTCGTCGACGAAAAACGTCTGCGCCACCGGCGCCGGGTCGGCGAGGCCGGTCGTCTCGACGATGATCGCGTCGAACTTGCCCTTGCGCCGCATCAGCCCCTCGATGATGCGGATCAGGTCGCCGCGCACGGTGCAGCAGATGCAGCCGTTGTTCATCTCGAACACTTCCTCGTCCGCGCCGACAACGAGTTCGTTGTCGATGCCGATCTCGCCGAACTCGTTGACCACCACGGCGTAGCGCTTGCCGTGCGGCTCGCTGAGGATGCGGTTGAGCAGCGTCGTCTTGCCGGCGCCGAGGTAGCCGGTGAGGACCGTGACCGGAATCTTGTCGCCTTCGCGGGCTTCGCTCACGCGTTCGTCTCCTCATGGAAATCGGGATCAGCCGTCATATAGGCAGGACGCCCGCGCAGCGGTAGAGGGGCCCTCACCAGCGGCTCCAGCCCCAGCCGACCCCGACGTACGGACCGCCCCAGCGCACGACCGGCGGGGGCGGCGCGACCACCACCGGCGCCGTGACGACGAACGATGACGGCGGGGGCGCAAAGCCGACCGTCGGCGGAAGCGCTCCCTGCGCCACGGCGAAGGCCGGGAAGAAACCATAGAGACCGCGCCAGGAGCCGTAGCACCAGGCGCCGCCGCAGCTCTGAATGTCGACCTCGGCGTTTACCGGAACGGTCTGGACGATCGGGGAATACGGGTTCGCCGCCCTGCGCATGACGGAGGGCGCGACAGTGAGCGCGGGATCGGCCAGGGACGGCGCGGCCACGACGGCGACCAGCCCGGCGGCGAGAAGAAGGGGGCGCATGATCTCTCACTCCTTCTGGTTCAGGGTTTTTCGCGGACTTGGGGCGGACGGCCGTCAATACCGGCTGGACAGAACTGCGTCCAGCCGTCGGCGCGGCGCCCTCCCGGCGCCCGAACGCCACGTCCCTTCGGGCCGCCGCTGGTTGCGCAGACAACGACGCAGGTCACGATTGTTTGTCGGCCGCGATCGCGGTAATCGATTGTTCGAGCAGGACCTCGTCGGGTCGGCGGCCATTGGGGAAGGAACGGCCGGACGCCGGGGACTGCGCCGACCGGGTGAAGCAGGACGGGCCATTGAACGCGCATCAGCCGACCGTTCTCATCGTCGAAGACGTCCCCGCGCTCGCAGCGAGCTACTCTGCGTTTCTGAGCCGCGAACCGGTTTTCGTCCACACTGTCAGCAACGGCGCGGAGGCGCTCGCCTATCTGGAACGGCGCCCGGTCGCCGTGGCGGTGCTCGACGTCCACCTCCCGGACATGAACGGCCTGGAAATCCTGCACCGTATCCGCGCGATGGGCGCGCCGGCGGACGTGATCGTGATCACCGCCGAGGGGTCGGTCAAGCTCGCCGTCGAGGCCATGCGCGAGGGCGCTTTCGACTTCATCGTCAAGCCGTTCTCGAAGGACCGGCTGGTCGTGACGGTGAGGAACGCGCTCGAGCACCGACGCCTGAGCGATCGTCTCGAGGAAGTCGTCGAACAGAGCGGCGAGGGTCCCCCGGGACGGCTGATCGGACAGTCGCTCGCGATGCAGGTCGTCTATCGCATCCTGCGGAGCGCCGCCCCGACCAACGCGACCGTGTTCATCACCGGCGAATCGGGCGTCGGCAAGGAATTGTGCGCCGAGGCCCTGCACAAGCTCAGCAAGCGGAAGGACGGACCGTTCGTCCCGGTCAATTGCGCCGCCATTCCCAAGGACCTGATGGAGAGCGAGATCTTCGGCCACGTCAAGGGCGCCTTCACGGGCGCCTCGAGCGACCGCAAGGGCGCTGCGCTTCTGGCGGACGGCGGCACCCTTTTCCTGGACGAAATCGGGGAAATGGATCTCGGCATGCAGACGAAGCTCCTGCGCTTCCTGCAGGAGAAGACCGTCCAGCGCGTGGGCGAGGACAACTTGCGGCGCGCCGACGTGCGGATCGTATGCGCGACCAACCGGGACCCGCAGGCGGAGGTCATGGCTGGCCGCTTCCGCGAGGACCTCTTCTATCGCCTGCATGTGGTCCCGCTCGAACTGCCGCCGCTTCGCGAGCGCGACGGCGACGTCCTGCTTCTCTCGCGGCACTTCCTCGAGCTCTTCGCCAAGGAAGACGGGAAGGCGCTGAGGGCGTTCTCGCCCGAGGCCGAAGCGGTCATGCTCGCCTACCCCTGGCCCGGCAATGTCCGGCAGCTCCAGAACGTGATCCGTTCGATGGTCGTGCTGAACGACGGCGACGTCGTGACCCTGGACATGCTGCCAAAGACGATGTGGAGCCGCCATGCGACCCCGCCTGCGCCGGCGCCGCAGGCGGTCCAGGCGCCTCCCCAGGCGCCGCCTCCGGCGACCCCGCTCGCGGCGGCTGAGATCCGACCGCTCGAGGACGTGATTCGCTGCGCGATCGAGGGCGCGATCGATGCTTGCGGAGGGTCGATTCCGCGCGCCGCCGCAGCCCTTCAGGTCAGCCCCTCGACCATCTACCGCCGGGTCGAAGGCTGGCGGACCGGCGAACTCCCGAAGTAGGGATCCGGGGCGGCGTCAGGGCGACGCCGGCTCGATCCTCGGCACGAACGCCAGCACCGGCAGTCCCGACGCCTCCTCGAAGTCCTTCACCCGGCGCAGCCGGGGATCGAGCACCTCGAAGACGGTCGCGAGCCCGGCGCCGAAGACGACGCCGCCGACGAGCCCGCCGATCACGAACAGGATCCCCGGCGGGGTGACGGGAGCGGTCGGGTCCGCCGGGGCGTCGATGATCTTGACCCATTCCTGCCCCTGGTCGCGGGAGAGCGAACCCGCGAGGCGCGCGATGTCGTAGCGCTTGGCGAGCATGTCGTGCTGTTCGCGGGCGGACGCCACGCCTCGCTCGAGCTCCTCCTGCTGCTGCTCGATCGGGCCGAATTCCGTGATGCTGCCGCGCAGCTGTTCGACCGACGCCTGGAGTTCCTCCACCTCCCTGCGCAGCGCGGCCCGCCTCGTGTCCGCCTCCTGGATCGCCTTCATCTGCTCCAACAGAAGCGGCGCGTTGACCCTGTCGCCCGTCGTCGCGACGCCAGCGGCGAGATTCCAGAGCTGCTGCATGTCGGCGCCCTTTTCCGGCCTCTGGATGGCGAGCAATGCGGCGCGTTCCTGCTGCAGGCGGGCGAGCTTGCGATCGGCGGCCTGCACCTCGGAATGCTCGTCGGTGTAACGGGCGCGCAGCGCCGCGAGTTCGCTCGATGTCTGCACGATCGCCTCTTCCAGACGGCCGACGACCGGATTGAGCGTCGCGACGCGCTTGCTCAGGTCTTCGAAGGCGGCGTCGGCGGTCGAGAGTTCGATCCGCTTTTGCTCGAGATTCTGCTGCATGCCGGCGAGCCGCTGGATGTTCGCCCCGTACAGGGCGGGCAATTTTTCCGCGTTCTGGCGCCTGAACTCGGAGACCTTATCCTCGGCGTTCCTCAGCTCTTCCGCACTCTGGTCGAGCTGCCTGCGGAGGAAGCTCTCGCTGCTGTCCACCGAGCCGCTGGCGGGCTGGACGACGCGCTCGATGAAGCGCTTGCCGACAGCCGCGAGCGTCTTGCCGAGCCCGTCCGGGTGCGGGCCGCGAACCTTCAGCTCGATCAGTTCGTTACCGATCAGGTTCGACGTCAGCGCCCTGCTCAGATTGCCGACCTGGACGTTCACCGTGTTCGCGTCGGCCGACGGCTTGATCTGGCCCATGTCCTTCAACACGTCGACCAGGACGAACCGGCTGGTCAGGAGCGCCTGAAGCGAAGGCATCCGGTCCTTGAGGTCCGCTCCGATGGCGATGTCCGTCATCAGCGGATTGAGCTTCGCCGGCTCCTGGACCAGGATCGTCATGCGCGATTCGTAGGACCTCGGCGCCACCACGGCGGCGACCGCGCCCAGAATGGGCATGACGACGATCGGGATGGCGATCAGATACCTGCGCCGCCAGGCGGCGCTGATCGCCATCGGGATGAGTTCGGAAAGCGTGCGGCTCATTGAGCGGCTCCCGCGGCGTTGTGGATCGCCCGCTCGACGGCCGGCGTGCGGGCCATGTCGGGGGCCGGGACGACGGCGGCGAGCCCCCCGAACGCGTCCGCGTCCGCGGCCGTCGGCGGCTGCCGCTTCTCCGGAAGTTTCCCGCCGTCCGCCTGCGCCGGGGCGTCCGGCGCGCCGCCGCTGAGTTCCCTCATCCGGCGCATGATGGCTTCCGGAGACACGGCCCTCGCGGGCGCGGCGACCGGCTGCTGCGCCTCGGCCGCCGGCGCCTGCGGCGGTCGATGCGACAGCGCCTGAAGGCGCGCGAGAATGTCCCGCGACCGGTCGTCCTGCAGGCTCCCCGCGGGGGCGCCGGGGTTGCCGGAAAGCTGGCGGAGACGCCTCATCACCTCTTCCGGCGGCAGGGCGTCCGACGCCGCGCCAGGTGAGGACGGGCCGTCGAGCCTGTGGGTGGCGGTCGGGTTCGATTGCATCGCGAGCATGGCGAGGTCGACCTGCACCGGCCGCGTGGTCGCGCCGGGGTCGGCGAAGGCCAGCGCGCGGGCCTTGGCCACCATCTCTCTCGTGTGTTCGTCCAGCGCCAGGGCCGGCGCGTCCGGGGCGGCGGCGGACGCGCGGCTGTCCGCAGCGGCGGAGAGGTCGGCCGCAGCGGTCCGGTCCGTCACGCAGCCGGCGAGGGCCTGACAGGCGGCGAGGCCGAGGACGATTCGCAAAACGCCATGGCCTGCAGTCCGCGAAGTTTGCAGGACCCGACGATGTATTCGCACCACGACAATTCTGACCGCGACCATCGCCGGCTCCGGAGGTTCCGGCGTATTTACTTCAAACGACGTGCCAGGGACATGATCGAATCGCGAATCGAGCCGGCGCGGGCGGCGCCGTCGCTCGACGCAGAGGCCCAGTCGACCGGCATGTCGCGCACGATCCCGGCCAGCAGCGCCTTCGCCTGCGGCTCCGGCCGGCCGGCGAGCCACTGCAGCCAGCGCTGGTCCACCAGCCCTTCGGCCATCTCGATCAGCGCGTCGTCGATGTCCTGGTTCAGCGCGCAAACCTCGGGCATCGGCGGGAAGACCTGCACGTCGCCCTCGCGACCATCGGTCGGGTCGTAAGGATCGGCTGTCGGCATCCGGGCGTGCCACTGGACATAGCGCGAGGCGCCGGTGCGCCAAAGCCAGACGCCGGCTGTGAAACGCGGCGCCCCGGTGTTGTACAGCCAGGCTTCGCGGCCGGAGGCCTCGAGCTGCGCGATGGTCCCGACGTCGATCCCGAAGCCCGGATTGACGATCGCGACATCGACGACGTCGAGATACTTCCGGTCGGCCGGGTTGTTGAACTGGCCGCCGAGCCGGACCTCCGGCGAGATCGCGTGAAGCCGGGCGGAGGTCGCAGCCGCCGCAACCGCGCCGCCGCCGAAATTGCTCGGCTCGTCGAAAAGTCCCCACACCGGCGCGGGCAGGCCCGCGGCCTTCAGCGCCGCCATCGCGGTCTTGAGATCTTCAGCGGCGGCGTCGCCGCCCTCGCCCCAGAGCATGCGCGTGAACGCCTGGTAGGCGAGCCACGGCGAGGCGACGCCAGCGGTGTCCGCGCGGCGCGTATCGTCGAGAAACGTCGCCAGACCTTCGCGATTGGGGGGCGCGAGGCCCGGCGCGTCGCCGAGGACGCCGAAACGGGCGAGCGTGGCGAGGTCGCAGCCGAGTTGCCGTCCTCGGTCGGCGCGGGTCGCCGCGAACCAGGTCAGGTGCGGCGCCTCCTCGAGATAGAACCCTGCCGGGCTCGCGGGTTCCGGAAGATCGACCGGCAGCACCTCGACCTCGATCGGCACGGCGACTGTCTTGCCGGCATCGAGCGTGATCGCGCCGCGGTAAAGGCCCGGCTTCGCGTCCTTCGGCGCGCTCGCCCAGGCCACGTAGCGTCGGGGTTCGGCGGCGGAAATGGCGAGGGAGCCGGGATCGCCGCGCAGCAGCCGGTCGGTCCGAACCAGAAGGTTCGAGTCGGCGCCGGTGCGGTCGAGCCGCCGCTGGGCGGCGTAGAGATCGAGGTTCAGCGTGTCTCCGCCGAGTTCCGGCGTTCGGATCGACACGGCCGGGCGGCCGTGGACGCCCGGCCCGCCGACCGCGAAGGCGACCCTCACGCCAGTCCCGGGCGCGACCGCCACCCGCAACGGCGCGCCGGAGCCCGCGCCGTCGAAGACCGGCGCGGGCTCGGCCGATCGCGTCGGCATGACCGGAAAGGTCTCGATCATCCATTGGCGGCGCGCGGCCTGAACCGCTTCGAGCGCGGACGTTCGTCCGGCGGGTTCGATGACGACCGCGGACAGGAACGTCGACGCCGCGCCGTCGCCGGCGAGTTCGATTTCGACGCCGTCGCTGCCGACGTCGACGTCGGTCGAGACGAGCCCGCCGCGGGCGCGCCCAAATGCCGTCCAGGCGTCGTCCCCGGCGTCGGCCTCGCGGTCCCGGCCGGCCAGATAGCGCCGGTCGATCCATTGCTGGGGAGTGAGTTGATCGTAGACCACGTCCTGGCCGTTCACGCGCACCCGGCGCTGAAGCGGGTGCGGCAGGGTCTCCCATTCGCCCGGGTCCTCGAGCCACAGCGAGACGCGGGCATGGCCCTGGGGCCAGGCGAGGCGAAGGCGCTCCACGTCGACGATCCCGTTGGCGATGACCGGATCGGGCGAGGGTCGTCGGACCGCGACCGGATGGCGGCCGGCGATGCGCGGGTCGTCCGGCGTCATCCGCACGAGCCCGCCGATCAGCGGCGCGTCGGCGGCGCCGAGGCTGTAGCCGACCGCCCCCTCCGGCAGTTTCGCAGCTGGCTCGACGGCGAACGTATCGATCTTGACGCGGCCGGTCCTGTTCGGCTCGAACAGCATGAGCCGGCGAATGTCGCGGGCGTCGAGGACACGGTATCCGTTGGACGTCTTCTGTCCGGACAGCGGGTAGCGCCAGGCGAACGGACCCGGCGGGAACAGCCGCTCCTCGTTGACGCGACTCGGGTAGCCGGTCGAATGCCCGTCCTCGACGCGAAGGACGAGGCCGGCGGGCGCTTCGCCGAGGACCTCGCCGCGGACGACGAGCGCTTCGCCGGGCTCCGCCACGATCGGCGCGGCGGGGCGGACGTCGATCGGCGGCTCGCCTCCGGCGGGCGCCCAGTTTTCCGCGCGGGCCGGCGCACAGGCGAGCGCGACCCAGACGCCGAGCGCCAACGCCGCTGTCACGGCTCTCACAGGGCCTCCATCAAGGCGCCGACCTCGCGGGCCCGCGCATCCCAGCCTTCGTCGGCCACCCGCGCCCGGCGGCGGACGGAGTCGCCCCTGTCGCCGGCGGCGAGGCGGATCGCGTCGCCAAAGCGCGCCGGATCGGCGGCGGAGCGAATGAAATTCGCGTAGGGAGCCAGCGACGGGTAATTGTAGTCGATGGCCGCAATCGGCGTCCCCGCGGCGAGATATTCGCGCAATTTCAGCGGATTGCCGGCGCGGATCATGGCCGAGTCGCGATACGGCAGCAGCGACACGTCCCAATGCTGGCTGTAGGACGGCAGCATGGAGTTCGGGCGCGACCCGAGCAGGCGAACGTTGGGCAGGGCCTCGAGCGCGGAGACGTCGACCTTGGCGTCTCCGATCAGGACGAACGTCCAGTCGGGCATGGCCGCGGCCGTGCGCGCGAGGCTCTCGACGTCGATCCACTCGGCGATCGAGCCGTAGTAGCCTGCGATCCGCCCCGAGCGGGGCAGGTCGGCGGCGCGCGGCGCGGGGGTGGAAAACCGATCGAGGTCGACGCCGTGCGGCAGGAACACGGTTCGATCCGCGGGGAATTTCGCAACGAGCGCTTCGCTCGCGGCGAGGACGAGGTCGGCGCGCGCCACAAGGTCGCGCTCCATGGCGCTGACCGGCTCGTGATCGACGCCGGGAAGGGCGGCGAAGTCGTCGCCCACATAATAGACGACAGGGCCTTCTCCGAGTGCGCCGAGCAGCGGAGCAGCGGTCGGCAGGGAGGTCCACAGGATCGGTCGCCTCAGGCCGCGCTCGGCCATTTTGCGTCGCACCTGGCCGCCGAGCGCGATGCGGTTGAAGCTCGCCGCGAGACGGCTGCCTGGCCATGACAGGGCGATCGGGCTGACGACCGTCAGCCTTTCCGGCCTGTCGACCGCGGGCTCGCCCCCGGGCTGGCGCGGCCCAACGAGGCCCCGGACCTTGGCTGCGGCGCGCGACAGGTCGCGGCGATCGAACCGCGGGCGGCGCATGCCGATCGAGTTGATCCACAGCACGTCCCGATCGCGCGCGAGGCGGCCGACGATGTGCTGCGTCGAGCTCGGCAGTCCGCCCCAGTCTTCGGCGAACGCGACGATGGCGCGCGACATTGCGAGCTACTCCTCGAGCTTGCGGATGACTTTGGCGGGAACGCCGGCGGCGAGGACGCCCGGCGGAAGGTCCTTGGTGACGACGCTGCCCGCGGCCACGATCGTTCCCTTGCCGATGGTCACGCCGGCCGAGACGGTGGCGCCGGTGCCGAGCCACACGTCGTCCTCGAGAACGATGTCGCCGATCTGGTCCTCGGTGTCGGGCAGCCCGGCCGCCCTGGCCTTCGCGTCGATCGGATGGCCGGGGTAGCCGGCGAGAAAGGCGCGTCCCGAGATGCGGACGTTGTCGCCGAGCCGGATCGTCCGGCCGACGGCGAGGGTCGTCTGCCATCCGATGCCGCAGTTCCTGCCCATGATGAATTCCGGCGGCTTCGGCCCGTTGGCGCGGCCGGTGATCGTGACCGCGCCCAGGATGTGGCAATGGTCGCCGATGGTGATCCGCACCGGGCCCAGAACCAGCGGGATGGCCTCGAGGTAGAGCCGCGTCGCGGGCTTCGTCAGCCGCGTCTGGAACAGCGGCGTCCACCAGAGGATGCGTTTCGCGCCGAGCCAGGCGGATCGCGTCGCCACCATGCCCGCGTAGAGCGCATGATGCAGACCCGGGATGACCGGCATGGAGAAGTCCCGGGTGGCGAGTACGGTCCGATAGATCATGTCGGACACGGGGTTGTTGCGCTGTTTGACCCAGCGCCGCAGGGCGAACGTCGTGCTCATTCCACAGTCACCGATTTTGCGAGGTTGCGGGGGCGGTCGATGTCGAGGCCGCGGGCGACTGCGACATAGTAGGCCAGGAACTGCAGGGGAACCGCGGCCACGATCGGCTGGATCAGCTCGTCGCAGCTCGGCAGCGTCAGCGAGGCGCTGGCGATGTCGGAGAGCGCCAGCAGCGCCTTGCGGTCGCCGAGGAGGATGATCCTGCCGTTGCGGGCCGCGATCTCGCGGAGGTTCGAGGCGAGCTTCGGAAAGAGATCGCCCGACGGCGCGAGCGCGACGATCGGCGTCTTGTCGTCGACGAGCGCGATCGGGCCGTGCTTCAGTTCGCCGGCGGCGAAACCCTCGGCATGGATGTAGGAGATCTCCTTGAGCTTCAGCGCGCCTTCCATCGCCAGCGGATAGAGCGCTCCGCGGCCGACGAACAGCGCGCTCTGCGCCTTGGCCAGCGACTCCGCGACCGCTACGATCGCCGACTCGTTGTGCAGCGCGGCTTCGATCGCCTTCGGCGCGGCGACCAGGGCGGTCCTCAGCCGCTTGGCCGCGGCGCGATGGCCGCGCTGGTCGGCGGCGTGAGCGACGAGCCGCGCCAGAACCAGGAGCTGGGCCAGGAAGGCCTTGGTAGAGGCCACCCCGATCTCCTTGCCGGCGAGCAGGGGCAGGAAGAAGTCGGCCTCGCGCGCCAGCGTCGAGCCCTGCTGGTTGACGATGCCGACCGTCGGAACCCGCAGCCCCTTGAGCTTGTCCAGCGACGCCAGGGTGTCGGCGGTCTCGCCGGACTGGGAGACCAGGATCGCCGCCTCTCTCAGTCCGTCGGCGACGACGGGCTCGTAGCGATGCTCCGAGGCCAACTCGACGTCGGCCGAGAGCCCGGCGACTTCCGCGAACCATCGCCTGGCGACCTGGCAGGCGTAGTAGGAGGTGCCGCAGGCGATCATGCGGATGCGGTCGATCCGGTTGAAGTCGAGCGTGACCTGTTCGGCGATGAAGTCGCCGGCGTCGTATCGACTCTCGATGGCGCGGGCGACCCCGGGCTGATCGTGGATTTCCTTCAGCATGTAATGCGGATAGCCGCCCTTGTCGAAGTCGTTCCCGACCGCCTCGACCGTCATGCGCGGACGGGTTACGGCGCGGCCGCTCTTGTCGAACACGGCGATGGCGTCGCGGCGCAGCTCGACCTGGTCGCCGTCGTCGAGCACGATCGCTTCGTCGGCGAAGCCGGCGAGCGCGGAAATGTCGGAGGAGAGATAGCCGCCCAGCGGCCCGAGCGCGGCGACCAGCGGGCTCCCGTGGCGCTTGGCGTGCAGCACGTCGCCGTCGGCCTCCGTCAGCACCGCGACCGCGTACGAACCCTCGAGATCGTCGCTGAGCGAACGGACCGCGTTCGCCGCGCCGGCGCCGCCGGCGACCGCCCGCGAGATCAGCCAGGGAATGACCTCGCTGTCGGTCTCGCTCAGGAAACTGCAACCCTGCCGCTTCAGCCGCCGGCGCAACTCGCCGTGGTTCTCGACGATCCCGTTATGGACGACGGCGACGCCGTCGGCCATGTGCGGATGCGAATTGGCTTCGCTCGGCGAGCCGTGCGTCGCCCAGCGCGTATGGGCGATGCCGATGCAGCCGGGGAACGCCTCGGAGTCCATCCGGCTCTCGAGCTCCGTGACCTTGCCGACGGCGCACACCCGCTTCAGCTTGTGATCGTCGAGCATCGCGATGCCCGCCGAGTCGTAGCCGCGATATTCCAGTCGCTTCAGCCCCTCGAGCAGGATGTGGGCGACAGGCTTGTCGCTAACCGCTGCAAATATCCCACACATCGTCTCGAGATCCCTGGTCATTCCGTTGGACTGGGTCCCGCAACCGCCGTGCCATGCGAAAGCGCCCGAAAATACCGCGAAGCCGGGCCAGTCGGGGCTGGCCTCGGTTCGAATTCGCGCGTTGCGATGCGCGGGCGTCGCGCCTTGCGAATTGGCGACGGCTGCTGTCATCGCCGGCGGGCGAGGAGGCTTCCCGAAACGCGAAGAGCCCGCGTCGCCCCGCGAGTCCTGTCCCTTCCGTTTCGCGCCGGAGCCAGCGCGCCCGTCATTCAAGATCGCGCCGAGACAGCGCCCGTCACGATGCGGCGCTACGTCCAACGGCTTTGGCCGCGGCGGCTTCCGACCGCGCCGGCGCCCTGCCCGGCGAGGCGTCCCAGAGCCAGCCGAGCCCGAACCGATCGAGTCCGGCCGCGAGCGCGAGCGCGCCCGCCGTCGAACCGGCCACAGCGACCGGCAGGCCGAGGGCCGGCGGCAGCAGCGCCGCCGCGACGCAGACCACCTTGATGAGGAACGGCGCGTGCAGGAGATAGATTTCCATCGTGCGCCGGCCGAGCCACTCCGGCGGCTGCGCGAGGCGCGCGGGCATGGCGACCGCAAGCGCCCAGAGGACGAGCACGGCGCTGGTCTGGAAGCCCATGGCCGCCGCGCGCCCCTCCGTCGCGACGCCGGCGGCGGCCAGCAGCACGGCAGGAACGATCGCGGCCGGCAGCGAGAAACGCGCCGGCGCCTCGGCGAGCGCCCAGCCGACCGCGGCGAAACAGAGCCCGGTCGCACCCGCCAGCAGCGGATCGACGCCGACCGCGGGAACCGGCAGACGCGGCTCGAGAAACACCCGCCAGCCGACCATGAGAAGGATCGCGAGGCCTGTCGCCCGGATCGGCGAGCCGGCCGCGAGGCGGTGGAGACGCGGCGTGACCAGCCGGACGATCATGAGCGCAGGAAGAAAGTAGAGCCCCTCGGCGGCGGCCCCATGCCAGATCGCCATAACCAGGGCGCCCGCGCTGTTGACCTGCACCGGCGCGCCCCCCGCGACGCCGAGCGCCTGCGTGACGAGGCGCAAGGCGAGATAAACAAGCGAGAACACGAGCCAGGGCGCGAGGAGCCTGCGCGCCGAGGCCGACAGGAACGCGATCTCGGCGGCCGAGGACATCGCCTGGCGACGCCGCTTTCCGTACAGCCAGCCGTCGGCGAGGAAGAACGCCGGAACCGCGGTCTGATGCACGACGAACCAGACCGCCGGCCAGGCGCCTCCGGTCGGGATTCTCAGATAGGAGAACGCATGGATGGCGACGACGAAGAGAATCGCCACGCCCCTGAGCCGGTCCGGTTCCGGAAACCTCACGTGCTTCACCCGCTTCACCTTGCAAGGCCATCGGCCATGGCGAGGGCGCCGCGGCCCGCGCCCATAGCCCGGGACGCGGGCACGGTCCCGCGCGCCGGACCCGGTAGGCAGACGGCGGGACCTCGCGAGGCCTCCACCTTCGCGCCTTGCGGCGAATCCGGCAGTCGCCTCGCGTACTCGGCGATCGCCGTCCCCAGCGCGACCAGAACGTAGATCGACCAGGTGAACCCCTGGGTGAGGAATGTCCCCGAGACGCAGAAGCCCGCGACGCCCGCGAGCACGGCGTGCCCCATGGCGCGCGCCGGCATCGGCGCTTTCACGCTCTCGAGCTTGCGCAGGGCGAGGAAAGACATCCGTATCACCGTGACCACCATGGCGACGAACGCGATGATCCCCGGAAAGCCGGTCGTGCCGAGCACATCGAACCAGGTCGAATGCACCGCGTGATTGTGGCCATCCCAATGCGGGCTGTAGAAGAAGTAGTTGATCACGAAATTGTTCAAGCCGACGCCGTTCAGCGGGCGCGCCAGCGCCATGTTCCAGGCCGCATGCCAAGCGTAGATCCGGCCCATCGAGGATTCGTCGATGCCGTTGTCCGTTTCTGCGGATCCTCCGGACTGGCGGCCCGAGATCCCGGCCGCCGCGAACAGCGCCATCGCCGCGACGACGGCGATCGTGATCAGCAGAGCCTTCGACTTGATCATCCGCGCGCCGTAGACGGCGAACACGGTCATCAGTCCGAGGAGCCCGCCGCGGCTTTGCGTGTCGATGATCGCAACGACGATCGCGACCGAGGCGGCCATGCCGAACAGCGCGCTCAGCCAGCTCGTCCGGCGCGCGAAGAGTGAGACGGCGAAGCTCAGCGGGAACAGGAGGACCAGCGACAGGTCATTCGGATCGCCGAGCAGGGACTGGATGTCGCGGCCGATGGTCACGCGCGTTCCCTCGACGAGGCCGATGCCATGCGTCCTGTTGTAGATGGCGACGCCGGCGATGAGCACGCCGGCGACAACGAAGGCGTGCGAGGCGATGGCGAAGTCGCGCGGGCGGCGTGTGAGCCAGGCGATCGCGAGCGTCATGATCGCGACCTTCCAGTAGTTCGCCGTATAAAAGCCGACTGCTTCCGGCCTGCTCACCGCAAACGGCAGACCCAACGTCACGAATACAAAGAATATCGCGAAAATGGTCAACAGTCGGCTCCAGTACAGCTCGATGCTGCGCTTCACCAACACATGCCAGCACAGGACCATCAGCGTCGGGATCGCGATCAGCTGCGGAATGTGAAGCGGGCCGAGCGCAGGGAAGGCTTCGTGAATCCGGAAGAAGGAGAAGATGACGAAGGCGAGGCAGAGCGCAAACGGATTGGAGAAGGCGATCAGGCCCGCGAACGGGAGAACCGCGATCGCGAGCGGGGCGAGCGGCCTGATCGCCGGCGGCAACGGCGCGAGCGTCGGCGCCATCGCGAGCGCCGCGAGAATGAGCGCGAGGACGACATGCCTGGCCGGCCGGACGAGCGGCGCGGTGGGCGAAAGGGTCGCCGCGGTCATGCCGGCTGGCTCCCGAACAGCGCGAGGGCGCCGCGTCCCGAGCGCCAGGCGATCACGGCGAAGGCCACCAGTCCGAGCGAGATCGTCGCGCACAGGATCAGGGCGTCGGGCGCCAGCTTCACGCCGGCGACGAGAAACACGACGAGGCCGGCGAGCGCGGCTGCGAGCCCAAGCGGATAGCGGATCGGCGCATCGCGGCGACCCGACGCCAGATAGAGTCCGAGGCGCGCGCTGTGGCCGGCGATGGTGGCTGCGATCGCGCCCCAGACCCCGAACGGCTGGATCAGCAGCGCATAGCCGGTGAGCGCGACCGCCGCGCCCGAGGCGTTGACCGCGAGCACGCGAAGCCCATGGTTGCCGGCGTAGGCGCCGACGTTGACGAGGCTACAGGATTCGTTGAGCACCGAGGCCAGGACGAGCCACGGCACGAAGGGCAGCGCCGCGCGATAGGCATGCGGCAGCATGCCATTGACCATGAGCGGCGCGACGACGCAGGAGCCGATCGCGCCGACGGCCAGCAGCGTCATCCCGATCGCCACGCCGCGCGCGCTCGCCTCGAGTCCGCCCGGTTGCCGCAGGATGGCGATCCGCCGCGCGTACCACCACAGCCCGAACGGTTGAATGGCCAGGGGCGTGATCAGCGACAGCTTGACCGCCAGGCCGTAAAAGCCGAGCGTGGCGGACGGAACCGCCCCGGCGAGGAACCACCGGTCGCAGGATCCCAGGGCGAACATCGACAGCGCCCCGCCGATCAGCGGCAGGCCGTAGCGCCCCGCCCGCTCGAAGGTCTCGCGGTCGAGCCGCACGCCGCATTCCCGAATCTGCAGCGTCAGCAGCGTCGCCGCGATCAGCGCGTCGATCGAGGCGTTTCCGGCCAGGAGGCCGACGACGCCGTAGCCGAGGTTCAGCGTGACCGCCATGGTCGCGACCTGAAGCAGGGTTCTGGCGACCGTGAAACCGAGGAAGGCGCCGGCGTGTCCGCGCAGGCGGAGCCACGCCAGCGGCAGTTCGATCAGCCCTGCGATCGTCGCCGCGGCCATGCCGATCGCCAGCGGCGTCTGGACGAAGCCCAGTCCGAGGCGCGGGGCGAGCGCCCACACGCCGAGCTGAAGCAGCGCGCCGACGACCGCCGCGAGCAGCAGCGCCATTCCCGTCAGCCCGGCCGCGATCTCGCGCCGGCGCTCGGCCGGCTCGGGCGCGGCGAACCGGAACAGGCTTTCGGCGAGCCCGAGCGTCATGACGATGGCGAAGGCCTCGACCACGCTCGTCACGAGCTCGAGGCGGCCGTAGTCCGACGGCGCGAGGCGGCCGGTGACGAGCGGAATCGTGACCAGGGCCATGCCCTTGGTCAGAAGGATGCTCGCGCCGAACAGCCAGAACGCGCGCAGCGCGGTGAGCATGCGCAACATCAGGCCGCCTCGAAGACTTGCGAGAGCGCACGAGAGGATGCGTCGAGCGAGAAGCGCTCGATCACCCGCTCGCGACCCCGTCGCCCCATGGCGGAGCGCTCGATGGGCGACAGACGCAGCAGCCGGCCGATCGCCTCGGCGAGCGACGACGGATCGGCCGGATCGGCGAAGAAGCCGGTCTCCGGCGAGATCATTTCCTTGATGCCCATCTGGCGGGTGGCCACGACCGGAAGCCCCATCGCCATCGCTTCCTTGATCACCAGCGGGCCGGTGTCCTTCGTTCCGTCCGGCCCCTGCTTGAAGGGCGCCACGAGCCCGAAATATCTCGGGCCGTTTTCGACCAGCCACTCGCGCGGGCGGGCGCCGAGAAAGTTGACGCGCTCCGCGACGCCGAGCGCCTGCGCGCGCTCCCGGAGCGCGTTCATGAGGGGACCGTCGCCGACGATGTCGACCGCGGCCGTACCCTGGATCGCCAGGGCGGACAGGAGGTCGTCGACGCCCTTGCACGGGATCAGCCGTCCGACGAAGAGCAGCCGCGGCAGCGGATCGACATCGTGAACCGGCCGGAAGACCTCCGGGTCCGTCCCACAATGGATCGTGGTGACCTTGGAGCTCGGCGCGAGCCGGCGCAAATCCGATTCCATGTCCTTGCAAACCGCGACGACCGCGTCCGCGGCCCCGAGCTTGATCGGCAGGTCCTCGGGCTCCGCATACACGTCGTGGCCATGGCAGACGAACGAGACGGAAATGCCGATCCAGCGCGCCGCGACGATCGCGTGGGCGGCGGCGCCCCCGGCGAAATGCGCATGCAGATGGTCGCATCCCGCCTCCCGCGCGATCGCGGCGATCTTCATTGCGTTCCAAAGCAGCGACTTGCGGGGCTGCCGCTTCTGGCTGAGGAGATACCCGAGCGCCGAGGCCGGATTTCTGCCCGGCCGGGCGAGGGCTCCGAGCGCCGCCCCGGCCGACACGGACGACAGCGTCCGGGCGTCGCGCGCCAGGATTCTGTCGGCGGTCTGAGCCGGCCCCTCGCGCAGCCGCATGACGATCGGAACGACTTCGTGGCCGCGCTTGGCCATGGCGCGGATCTCATTGCCGACAAAAGTCTCGGAGAGAACTGGAAAGTCTCCCAGCACGTAGCCAATCGTCTTCATGTCGATTTCTCTACCCTGCGCCTTTGGCAAGACTCATGCACTCGCCGTAACGACAGCAAGCGCGGCGCCAAGGAGCGAAGTCATGAACGCGGACCCGAGATGCTCGGTCATCATCCCGACCTACAACACCCTCGACCTGCTGCCGCATGCGGTCGCGAGCGTGCGCATGCAGGGTGTCGAGGACATCGAAATCCTGGTCATCGATGACGCCTCGACCGACGGGACGGCCGAATGGCTGGCGGCGGAAGCGTCGCGCGACCCGCGCGTCGTTCCGCTCCACAGCGAGCGAAGAGGTCCCAGCCACACGAGGAATCTCGCGATATTTCAAGCGCGTGCGCCGATCGTCGCGTTCCTCGACGCCGACGACGCCTGGTGGCCGATGAAGCTCGAGCGCGCGCTCGCGTTCCACGAGGGGCGCCCCGATGTCGCCTTCAGCTTCACCGATTATCTCCACGTCGGCCCTCACGGAGATGTGCGCCGGACGTGCTTCGACTACTGGCGACCGCCTTACGTCGACCGCGAGACGAGCGACTTCAAGGTCGTCACGGACGCGGAACTCGAGCTCCTCGCAGTCAACGTCGTCGGGACCTCGACCGTCGTCGCGTCGCGCCAGGCGTTGCAAAACGCGAACGGGTTCGCAGCCGCGTCGCGTTCTGCGGAGGATTGGGAGCTCTGGCTCCGTCTTGCGGCGCGGGGCCCGGTCGCCTGCTCTTCGGCGACGACGACTACCTACCTGATGCGGCCCACGAGCGTCACATCGAACAAGGACGCCCGGATCGCAGCCATGCGCGCCATCGTCGAGCCTTACAGCAACCGAACGGACAAGCGGGCGCGGCAGGCGCTGCGGCAGGCCACGGCGCGGATCGACACGGCGGAAGGCGAGCAGGCGCGCGCGCTCGGCGATTATTGGGGCGCGGCGCGCGCTCATCTTCGCTCGTTCATGAGGTGGCCGATGCCGCGCACCGCGCGCGCCGCAGCGTCCGACCTTCTGGCGGCGTGCACGAAGGCGGCCTGAGGAAGCCATGAACGTCTTCGAGACCGAACGGCCGGCGACCCTCGCGGATGGATCCTGGCTTCGCCGCGCCATGGCGCGGCGCCTTCAGGACCTGCGCCTTCCCGTGGAGATCGTCGACGATCTGCAACTCGTGGTGAGCGAGATCGTCGCCAACGCCGTGCTGCACGGAAGTCCGGCCCCGCGAACGCTGGGGGTCCGGGTCGACATCGAGGGCGTCGATCTGGTCGTAGCGATCACCGACGACGGCGGCCCGTTCTGCGAAAGCGAGCGGCGCATCGGATCCGAGCGCGCCTCCGATCCGCTCGCCGCGACCGGGCGCGGGCTCGCCTTGGCGCGCGCCGCGCTCGACCGCAACGCCTATCAGGGCGGCGTCCCCAATCGGTTCACGGGCTGGCGAAGCCTCCGCCGGCGTCGGGCGACGGCGCTGGTCGTCGAAGACACCCCGGCCCTGCTCGAGGCCTATACCGAGACCCTGCAGCGCGATTATCGCGTGATCGCAAGTTCCTCGATGGAAGAGGCCAAATCGGCGCTCCGGGAGCAGACCATCGACGTTGTGCTGGCCGACGTCCATCTCGGCGACGGCCTCGGCGTGGCGCTCCCGGACGAGATCGCCGCGCTCGACGGCGGCGCCCTTCCGGTGGTTCTGATCAGCTCCGACACCTCGACCGCCACGCGGGACTCGGCGCTGCGGCTCGGGGCGGAATTCTACCTTTCGAAACCGGTTCGTCCGCAGGCGCTGCGCGACGCCGTCGCGCTCGCGCTCTCGCGCGCCACGGTCAGGGACGCTCGCCTGGCGCGACGATTCGCTCGCCACGTGGACGGCTTCCTCACCGGCCGCCTGCCGGAGAGGATGAACGGATACCGGGCGGCGAGCGCGGGCGGAACCGCGGAAGCCGGCGGCGGCGACCTCGTCCTTCACCTGCCGATGGGCGACGGCGACCGGATCGTCCTCGTCGATGTGATGGGACACGGGGTCGCGGCCCGCGCGTGGGCTGTCGCCTACGCAGCGATCGTTCGGACGCTGCACCACTGCCTCGGCGCGATCGACGCCGGGGCGTTCCTGACCGAACTCGCGCGCGTCGCATGGACCGATCCGACGCTCGAACGGGCGCTCGCCACCGTCCTGGTCGTCGACCTGGACGCCCATGGCGCGCTGGTCGCGTCGGCCGGTCATCCGCCGCCGCTCGTCGTCGGCGCCGCGGTCCGCCGCACGACCGTCGTCAATGTGCTGCTCGGCGTCCTGCCGCCCGAACCGCACGAGGCGGAGCGCATCGACCTCGAGCCCGGCGATCGTCTTGCGCTGTTCACCGACGGGCTCGACCCGGCGGACGTGGCGGCGGGGGGCGATCCGCCGCCGTGGTTCATGTCGGCGCTTCTCGGAGGACGCGCCGATCCGCTCGCCCTTGTCGGCGAAACCCTTCGTCAGGCGACCGAGACGGCGCTCGGACCCCGGCCGGCAGACGACTGGACGTTCGTCATTGTCGAGAAGGGGGAGACGCCTTGAACCCGGCGGCGGCGTAGGCGTCGAGCGTGCGGTCGAGCCCCGTCTCGACTCCGAAACGGTCGTGCGCCACGCGCCAGGCCGAGAGCCGCCATGCCTCCGCGCGCGCGTCGCGTTCGCCCGCCCAGGCGCGAACGATCGTCCCGACGGCTTCGAGATCGCCGGCGTCGAACAGCCAGCCGTTCTCGCCGGGGCGGATCACGTCGGGCATCGCGCCGACCCGGGCCGATGCGACCGGAACGCCCGCAGCCAGCGCTTCCAGCGCCGCCATCGGCAGGCCCTCGGCGCGGGAGGGCATGAGCAGCAGACCGATCTCGGGCCAAGCCTCCGCGATGTTCGACACCATGCCGCGGAATTCGACCCGCGCCCCGTACTGGCGTTGAAGCTCGCCGCGCATCGGACCGTCCCCGAAGACCAGCCAGCGGACGTCCGGCGGAGAGGCGGACGCTGCGAGGCAAAAGAGGTCGGGACCCTTTTCGTGGCTCAGCCTGCCGACGAAACCGACCGCAGGCGGAAGCGGACCGGTCGGCGGGCGGTCGGACGTCGCGACGAAGTTGGCGATGAGCCGCGAGGAGAACGGCAGCCGCCCGGCGATCGCGGGGCTGACGCTGATGCGGGTCGCAAGGAGGCCGGTCCATTCGTCCAGCCGCTGATAGACGTTGACGGGAAACCGCCCTGTCTCTCCGGAGTGGAAGGTCGAGACGACCGGCACGCCGAGCAGGCGCGCGATCGGGCGGCCGAGAACGCCCGCCTTGTAACCATGGGTGTGGAGGAGTCCGGCCCGTTCCGCTCTCAGCCGCTGAAACAGGCCGTTCACACCTCCGCGGTTGACGTCGAAAGGGAGTCCCTCCGCTGCGAGCTGCTCGAGCCACGGGTGGTCGCCGTGGTCGTCGAGCAGGAGGATTCGGGCGTCGTAGCCGCGCCGCCGCAGCGCCGCAGTCAGCACCGCGATGTGGCGTTCGATGCCGCCGATGCCGCTGGAATCGACGAGCAGGCGGATCGCGCCGGCGGGAACGGCCATGGCCGTCGACCGCAGGTTCGGCGCCGTCGCGCTAGGCAGGGACATCGAGAACCTTCGATCGGCGGGCGCGATCGCCCAACCACCGCGACAATTTCGGGAAGAACCGCGCGCCGCGCCCGGCCTCGCGAGCGACCTCGGCCCCGACCGTCGGCTGATCGCGGCCATTGACCACCAAGCCGAGGATGTTGGCCGCGCCGAGCGCCGCTTTCGCGGCCTCGATCGACTCCCTGGTGGTCTTGCCGCCGAGGCAGACCAGGATCACCGCGTCGGCGCTGCGCGCCGTGAGTTTTCCGGGCGCGAGATAGTCGCGATCCTCGATCGCCGGCGCGCAATCGATGATCACGGTTTCCCAGTCCTTGTGGGCCTCGGCCCAGAGACGGCGCAGCACGTCGGGCGACCGCAGCCGGAACGTATCCGTCTCTCCGTCGGAAAGCTTGAACCAGCCGATGTTCTCCGGCTCCGGCTCCCACGTCGGCGGCGACGGGCTCGAGCCTTCGCTCGCGTCCACGAGCAGAGTGCGCGACGGCGCGAGAGCGCTCCGCTCCGCGAGCGCGCGGGCGCACGCCGAGGCGCCATCCCCGGCCTCGACTCCGATCACCGCAACCACGCGGGCGCCGGCCCCGATCGAGGCCTGATAGATCGCCTCGACGTATTTGGCGCTCGCCCGGAGCTGGATGTCGGGAAACGCGACGTCTTCGATCGCGGCCAACGCGCGCGGGCGGCGCCACGCGCGAAACGACGTTCCGGCCAGGGCCACGGCCCCGTAGGCCGAGCGCGCAGTCAGCCGCATCACGCGTCCTGCGCGGGCGGCTGCGCCCTGTGCCCGGGCGGCGGAGCGCGAGGGGTCGTCTCGCCTTTCCATGATCATATCCGCCTCAATGGCCGGAGGAGTGACTGAGGGAAGCCGCGATGCCGGCCAGCGACGCCGCCGAGACCATGTTCCCGATCGCCCCGGTAATCTGCTGCCATTCGTCCTGGCCGTGGTTGGGGATGTAGACGACGTCCCCCGCCCGGACGACGGGCACGCGGCGGATGTCGCCCGTCTTGGCGAAGGCGAGCAGGTCGAACACGTGCGCCTGCGACTGCGTGGAGGACAGGTTGACGACAATGATGCGATCCTGCAGCGCGTCCGCAGTCGGCCCGCCGGCTTCGGCAAGCAGGTCGAGGATCGACATTTCGTCGCTGTATGGATAGCGGCCGGGTTTGCCGACTGCGCCGAGCACGCGAACCACCTCCGACGGCGGCTCGTCGAGGTAGTTCTTGCTCTGGTCCGGAACGAAGATGACGTCGCCGGGCCGGACCTTGGGGAGCAGCTTCTCGTCGCCCGTGGCGAAATAGGCGCTGAGATTGACTCGGGAAACGCGCGAGCCTTTCTCCCCGCGATGAGCGACGCGGATGTTGCGAACGTCGGCGCCCGCGGTCGGCCCGTTGGCGGCGGTGAGGATATCGAGGAACCCGAGTCCCGTGTTGAAGGCGTAGCGTCCGGGAATGCCGACCTGGCCCATCACGTAGATCGACCGCTCCGGCCCCTGCCGCATCCACTGCGCCTTGTTGTCGGCAGTATCCTGTGGAAGTTCCGGAACCATGACGACGTAGCCCGCGTGAATCTTCGGCACGTTCTGCAGCGACCCCCCGCCCTTGAGGAACGTATCCAGGTCGAACAGGACCGGCGCGGCCTTGTCTCCGTCCTTGCGCAGGATCTGGATGTGGGAAATGTCGGCGTGCGCCGTCGGGCCGCCGGCGTTGGACAGCAGGTCGAACAGCGACATCTCGTCCGACCATTCGTAACGGCCGGGCTTGTAGAGCGCGCCGAGAACCTGCACCGCGCGGGTGGGGGCGATCTTGAGCCACGAAGGCTGATCGGCGCTCTCGTTCTTTTCAGGAACGAAGATGGCGTCGCCGGGCTTGACCGAGGGCAACTGTCCCCCCGAACCATCGGCGTATTTGACGAGGTCGACGTTGGTGATCTTTCCGTCCCCGTGGATGATGTGGATCTGCCGGGTGTCGGCGTAGCGCGTCGGGCCGCCGGCGTTGGCGAGGATGTCGATGAACGAAGCGCCGTCGCGAGTCTCGAACGCGCCGGGTTTGGCGACCTCGCCCATCACGTAGACCGTCAGTTTGCCGCTTCTGATCTCCTCGACCGACTTCGGCACGTAGATCGTCGCGCCGGGCTCCACGTCCGGCAGGAGCGCCGTGTCGCCGGTGTCGAGATAGGCCTGCAGGTTGAAGATGACCGGTTTGGTCTTGTTCAGGATCCGGATCTGCTCGGGCGCCGAGTACCGCGTCACGCCGCCCGCGCGCATGATCATGTCGATGACCGAAGCGCCCTTCCGGTAGGCGAAGGTTGCGGGCGTGTTCACTTCGCCGAAGATCCTGATGGCGGAGCGCTCCTCCCCGCCGTCCCCGGTGGCTGCGAGCGTTCGGCCGTCGAAGTCGATCTGCACGTTGCCGGTCAAGGGCGACGCCGGGACGAAAATGACGTCGAGCGGCGCGAGCCGCGGCAGCGCGTTCGCGTCGCCGGTATCGAGGTATTTCTTGTAGTCGAACTGCTCGCGCTTGCCGTCGGCGTGGGTGACCGTCATCCGGTCGAGCTGCGCCCCCTGGCTGACGCCGCCCGCCGCGACGAGCGCCGTCTGGACGTTGGCGTCGCCGGCGAGCACGACGTCGCCGGGATTCTTGACGTAGCCGAGCACGGTGAGCGGCAACCTCCGCTCCTTCAGCGTGACGGACAGTTTGTCGAGGTCGCGGTAGGCGTGCGCCAGCGCGTCGCGGATCATCACGGTCGCGGCGTCGAGCGAGTGACCCGCCACCCTGAGGGCGCCGGCTTCCGGCAGGGTGATGGCGCCTTTCCGATCCACCGGAAAGTCTTTGTTCAGGGCGGCCTCGCCGGGCAGGCCAATGGTCAGCACGTCGCCGATGCGCAGCGCCCCATCGCTCGGCTGAGCGCCGGCCCGGACCACGGCCAAGGCCAGGAACAAAGCGAGCGCGAGAAGGGTCGCGACAATCTTCATGACAGGGTCCGGTCCGTGTCCGGACGCTTGCGTCTCACCGCCGCCTCGAGCGCGTCGATCTGCCGCTCCAGACGGGCGATGTCCGCACTCGCGTCCGCAGTCAGTCCGGCCGCCATCTCGCGCCGGCAACGCGTCAGGAGCAGGCTCGCATCGGCATAGGCCGCCGCGTCGTATTTCGGCGCCCCCCGCTGGCGCAGCGCATCGAGACGGTCGCTGAGGTCTTGAAGCTGCTTGTCCTGAATGGGAAGGTATTCGGCGAAGCCGCCGGCGCCCTCCGAGGGCCAGGGCCCTTCACTGAAAAAGCATCCCGAGAGGCCGAGGCAAGACACGAAGATCACAACAAATTTGTGCATTGGGCCCGGCGGCGGCCTCCGTGTCCCTACAATGCGGCTTGGGGACTCGGCCCAACCATAAACTCGAGCTTCAACTGTCGCAACAGACGCGCCGGCTGCCCAGCCGCATTGACAAGAGAAACTTTGAGTGAGCGCTCGCGCAGCCGCTTGAAGACGAAGACGATCCCGCCGACGCCGGATGAGTCCAGGAAGTCGACGCCGCTCAGATCAAAGCAGACGTCGCTCCGACTGTCGGCCAGTTCTTCGAACAACGGCCTCATGGCGGTCATCGAAGCCGCGTCCATATCCTGGTCGATCTTTATCAGTCGCATGGTCATCCATCCCCTTGTGATCCGCTCCCGTCGGAGCAACGCTCATGCCATGCCGCCGTGAGCGTCGACCGGGCGGATTTCGGCGCGCCCGCCGGGCTCCTGCGCCGCCCATTGCAATACGCGAAGCGTTATGCGCGGCGGGAAGAATGTGGGCGCTCTACAGCATTCTCACTTTGCAATCGCGGTCCGGCGCCGGACTTCCTTCGCGTTCGTCGGCGCCCGCGGCCCTTGCCGTCAGGCGGTTCGGCACGCCGTCGGCGACCACGCGTCCGGCCGCCCTGAAACCTGCGCGAATCGAGGCGGAATTGCGGGTTGCGACGCGCCGGCGCGCGGTGCGGGACGGACGCCGGCGTTTTTTGGCGATGCGGTGGCACGGAGGTTGCCCCTTGGATCCACGCACGGGCCCGCCGATGACGGCCGGCCCCGGCAGCGGACGGAGACCATGGGACATCGCGTCGCGCATATCGTTCAGAGGATGGCCCCGGGCGGACTCGAGGTTCTCGTCCTCGAGCTTTCGCGTCAATTGCCCGGCGACCATCTCATCGTCAGCCTCGAGGGCGAGGCGGACGCGCTCGCCGCCGCCTGGCCTCGGCTCGGCGAAAGCGCCGCAGCTCTCGCCGCGATGGCGAAACGGCCGGGACTGGACGCCGGCCTCGTTCTCCGTCTCGCAGCGCTGTTACGCGAGCGCGGGATCGACACGGCGTTCACGCATCACGCCGGTCCGATGCTCTATGGCGGAGCGGCGGCGAGGCTCGCGGGCGTCCGCCGTCTGGTTCATGTCGAGCACGACGTCTGGCAGTTCGACGACCCGAGGCGCGTTCGTCTCATGCGGCGCGCCGCCGCGATTCTCCGCCCCCGTGTCGTCGGGGTGGCCGAGAGAATGCGGGAGCCGCTCAAGCGCGTCTATCCGGGCCGAACCGTCGAGATCATCGCCAACGGCGTCGCGCTCGACCGTTGCGACGTCGACCGCGCCGAGGCCAGGCGCCGTCTGGGTTTGAGCGAGAGCGCCTTCGTAGTCGGGGCGGTCGGACGGCTCGAGCAGGTCAAGGGCCACGACCTTCTGATCGAGGCCGCGGCGTCGGTGACGCCGGAGCCGGTCCTGTGCATTGTCGGCGACGGCTCGCGCCGCGCCGACCTCGAACAGCTCGCCCGGAGCCTCGGCGTCGCCGAGCGGGTCCGCTTCCTCGGCCACCGCGATGACGTCGCGCAGATCCTTCCGGCTTTCGACGTTCTCTGCCAGCCCTCGCGCGCCGAGGGCCTGCCGCTCGCCGTGCTCGAGGCTCAGGCCTGCGGCGTGCCGGTGGTCGCGACCGACGTCGGCGACCTCGCCTCGGCGGTCTGCCCGGCGACCGGCCGGCTCGCTCCGCCCGAGAACGCAGCGGCGCTGGCCGCCGCCCTGAGCGCGACGTTTCGCCAACCGTCGCCGGTCTCCCCTCGCGTCTTCATCGCCGCCCGCTTCGACTGGCGCAACACGCTCAACGCCTACTCCGACCTCCTGAAAGCCTGAACCATGATCGCGGAAGCCATCTGCCTTACGAGCTGCGGCCTCGTCGCCTACCATCACCTCGGCTACCCGCTGGCGCTCAAGGCGCTCGCGCGCCGCCAGCGCTCGCGCTGGGAGGCGGCCGGAGTGGGCTGGTCCAGACTCCCATCGATGACGATGATCGTCCCCGCGCACAATGAGGACCGCTTCATCGAGGCGAAGATCGCCAATTGCGCCGAATTCGACTACCCTGAGGACCGGCTTGGGATCGTCATCGTCTGCGACGGCTGCACGGACGCGACGGTCGGGCGCGCGCGGGACGCGATCGAGCGGCTCGGCGCGCGGGGCGCCCATTTCGGACTCGTCGTCCACGAGGCCAACCGCGGCAAGGTCGCGACGCTCAACGCTGCGATCGCCGCCTGCGACACGGACCTCGTCGCGCTGTCCGACGCCTCGGCGAAACTCTCGCAAGACGCGCTCGTCAGGTCGGCATGGCGGATCGCCGAAGACCGGGTCGGCTTCGTGACCGGCGCCTATTCCGTCCCGTACGGAACCCCCGCCCAAAAATTCTACTGGCGCTACCAGACCGCGGTTAAGCGGGACGAGGCGGCCCTCGATTCGCCGTTCGGGGCCCACGGCGCCTTCTATGTGTTCCCGCGCGCGCTCTGGACCCCGCTCGAGCCCGACACGATCAACGACGACGTCATCCTGCCGATGCGGATCGTGGCGCGGGGCTTCCGCGGCGTTTACGATCCGGCGATCGCGATCGTCGAATGCGAGCATGACCGGCCTGCCGAGGACCTGCGGCGGCGGCAGCGGCTCGGGGCGGGCGCGATGCAGCAGACCCTGCGGCTGGCCGGGCTGGCCGATCCGCGCCGTCCGGGCCTGGCGTTCGTCTTCCTGTCGGGAAAGGCGCTGCGGGCGGTGATGCCCTTCGTTCTCATCGCAGCGCTGGTTTCGAGCCTGGCGCTCGGCCGGTCCTCGCCGGCGTTCGCATGGCTGTTGGCCGCGCAGCTTGCGCTCTACGCGATCGGCCTCGCCGGCATGGCCGTCCCCTCGTTCGGCCGGCTGACTGCGGTCCGCGCGATCGCCTATCTGGTCAGCGGCTATGCGGCCGCCGGGTACGGCGCCGTCCGCTATCTTTTCGGCGGCTATCGCGCGCCCTGGACGCGGGTCGCGCCGCGGACTCCGGCGCTCGACGACGGCGAGCTTCTGACGGGAACCGCGGCGTTCGGCAAGCGCGCGCTCGACGTCGCGATCGCAGGCCTCGTCCTCGTCGTGTTCGCCGTGCTGTTCGTTCCGGTCGCCCTCGCGATCAAGCTCGAGAGCAAGGGGCCGGTATTCTACCGCCAGCTTCGGGTGGGGTTGCGGACGCCGACGCGGACGCGCCTGTTCTACATGACCAAGTTCCGCACGATGCGCACGGACGCCGAAACGAAGTCGGGCGCTGTATGGGCGACCGAGCGCGATCCGCGCATCACCCGCGTCGGCAATTTCCTGCGCAAGACCCGTCTCGACGAGCTTCCGCAATGCATCGACGTGCTGCGCGGCGACATGTCGGTCGTCGGGCCGCGACCGGAGCGTCCGCAATTCTTCTCGATGCTCGAGCGGGAGATCCCGTTCTACGCCGAGCGCACCTATGGCGTGAAGCCGGGCATCACCGGGCTCGCGCAAGTGTACTTGCCATACGACAGCTCGGTCGAGGATGTCCGGCTGAAGGTGCTTCACGACCACGCCTACGCCCTGCGCCTGATGGCGCCCGGCAAATGGCTTGCGACCGACCTCGGCATCATGCTGCGCACCTTCTCCGTGATGATCCTCGGCAAGGGCCGCTGAACCTTCCCATTCGAACATTCAGGAGCAAACCGTGACCCGCAAGCATTTTGGAACCGACGGCGTCCGCGGCCGCGCCAACGTTCTTCTCACGCCCGACCTCGCCATGCGGGTCGGCCAGGCGGCCGGCGTCCTGTTCCGCACCAACGCCGTCAACCGCCGCGTCGTAATCGGCAAAGACACGCGCATCTCGGGCTACATGATCGAGACCGCGCTGGTCGCCGGCTTCACTTCGATCGGGATGGACGTGCTGCAACTCGGCCCGATGCCCTCCCCCGCCGTCGCCATGATCACCCGCGCAATGCGCGCCGACCTCGGCGTGATGATCTCCGCGTCACACAATCCTTTCGCCGACAACGGGATCAAGTTCTTCGGCCCGGACGGTTACAAGCTGTCCGACGCCCAGGAGATGGAGATCGAGGCGGTGATGGATTCGTTCACTTCCGCGTCGCTGGCGGCCCCCGACGCCATCGGCCGGGCGAAGCGGATCGACAGCGTGCGGGCGCGCTACGTCGAATTCGTCAAGCGGACGATGCCGCGCGAAATGTCGCTCGAGGGCCTCAGGGTGGTGATCGACTGCGCCAACGGCGCCGGCTACAAGGTCGCGCCCGAGGCCCTTTGGGAGCTCGGCGCTGAAGTGATCGCCATCGGCGTCGAGCCGGACGGCTTCAACATCAATCGCGACGTGGGTTCGACGGCGCCCGAGGCGCTGCGGCGCAAGGTCCTGGAGCTGCGCGCCGACATCGGCATCGCGCTCGACGGCGACGCCGACCGCGTTCTTGTGGTCGATGAGAAGGGCCAGGTGATCGACGGCGACCAGATCCTGGCGCTGATCGCCGACCAGCTTCAGGAGGAAGGCCGCCTTTCGCAACCGGGGATCGTGGCGACGGTCATGTCGAACGGCGGACTCGAGACGCATCTGGCCGAGCGAAAGATGGCGCTCGTACGAACCGCGGTCGGCGACCGCTACGTGATCGAGCGCATGCGCGCCGACGGCTACAACCTCGGCGGAGAAGCGTCCGGCCACATCATCCTGTCGGACCACGTGACGACCGGCGACGGACTGGTGGCCGCGCTTCAGGTTCTGGCGGCCATCCGCCAGACCGACCGGCCGGCGAGCGAAGTCTGCCGCCGGTTCGAGCCCATGCCGCAGATCGTGGAGAACGTCCCGACGCTGCACCGGCCGAGCGCCGCCGCGCTGGCGGCGCTGACGCAGGCGCACGAGCGTCGGCTGGGCGCGAGAGGCCGCCTGCTCGTCCGACTGTCAGGCACGGAAAATTTTGTGCGGATCATGGCCGAGGGCGAGGACGCGGGCGTTGTGCGCAGCGTGGTCGACGAGGTGTGCGGCCTCGTTCGCGGCGACCTGAGCGAGCGCGACCGGGCGGCTTGACCGCTCCCGCATTTCGCCCAACCACACGCCGGGCTGCGGCGCGCCAGACTCCGGGGTGTGCGAGGCTCGGCCGGTCTCGGGTGGAAACCGAAATTGGCCGGAACGCAGCCGCGGTGAACGAGCCGGTGACGTCGCGCCTTTTCTGCTGGATCGGCGAGTGAACGTCGCTGGATGGCAGGCCCGACATCCGTCGGTCGCCCCACGGCAGAACCCGTGCGCCCAAGAGGGCGCGTTCAGTTGCGAAGGGCGCCGGACCTGCGACCATGAGATTGGCGGTTCGCCGCCGCCGTGGTGTCCGCGTCTCTCCTGGATCATAACCCCCGTCTGGACGTCGCGTTTCACTCGATCCGCTTTGCAAAACCGAAAGCGTTTTGCGAATCGCGCGGAGAGGGGCTTTGCGCTCGCTCTGATCGGCTTGCCCGACCGTATCGGACCCGGGCCCCAGTGACGCCGCCGGACCGTGAAGACCACCCCGCCGCGCGAGCGCGGAGAGAGCCGACGGCGTCGCGCCGAGCAGCCGAAAGCTCATGCTCGTCGCCCGAATTGCTGGCCGAGCGCCGGCTTCCGCGGCCGTCGCCCGACCGAGCGACGGTTGCGCCGGCGAAGAGCCCGGTCAAAGCCTGAGCAAGCGCAGGCTTCGATCGATTGGCGTACGAGCCCCGTGCCTACGTTCGTCAGCGCCGGTCGCGCGGCATGCCCGTTGCATCCTGTATCGCCATGAACACGACGCTCGCCTTCGACGGACGTTTCGCGTCGCTCCTCCTTGCGGGCGGCGCGCTGAACGGCTCCGTCTTCCGGGTGCTGGAAGCCGGCAAGGATTTGGGGTCGGACGCGCCGTTCGATTTTTACGGGATAAGTCCGTTCGAACTTCTCGTGGCGGGGGTCGCGGTCCGCCTGCTCTGGTCGCGCGAGCGCGTCTTCGTGGGCGCTTTCGCTCTCGGCGGCGTCGCACTCACCATGGCGGCCATGCTGTGGCCGAGCAGCCTCGTCGCCTGGCTTCTCACCACAGCGCTGGCGTGCCTTCTGGCGTTGGGCTCCCGCGGCGCGATGCGGTCCGGCGCGCTCCTGTTCGCGGCGCTCGGCGCCTGGGAGGCCTGGAGCGCCGTGCTCGAGCCGGTGGTGTCCGGAAGCCTGCTGGCGCTCGACGCCGGCGCCGTCGCTCGCTTCCTGTCAATCCTGCGCGACGACGTGGTCCGGATCGGCAATGTCGTGGGCGCGCCGGAGGGACACCGCATCGTCGTCCTCGTGGGTTGCTCGACCGCCCATTTTCTTCCGCTGCCGATGCTCGGCGCCGCGGCGCTGCTGCTCGTCCGCGGCGAACGGGTCGGTCTTCCCGCCGTTCTCGGTCTCGCGGCGCTCGCCATTGCGCTTGTCGCGATGAACGTGACCCGGCTCACCCTCATGGCCTGGTCGGCCGACCTCTATCACTTCGTGCACGGCGCCTCGGGCGCGACGATTTTCGACGCCCTCACGAGCCTGGCCATCCTGTCGGCGGCCCTCGCCCTGCCGACGGAACGAAGGCTCGAAGCGCGATGACCCGGCTGGCGCTCGTCCTCGTCCTCGTTCCCTGGCTCGCGCTTTCGGTGGGCGCGAAGATTTTGCGCTACGCGCCCGCGCGCGAGGCGTCCGCGCCGCGGGCGGAACGGCTGGTGAGGACCTTCCTCGAATCCGAGGGATGGGCGTTCGCCGGCAGGCGGCCGATAACCGGCGCGGGATTGTACGCGCTCCAGTCGTTCCGCAAACCCGGGTGCGCGCGCCCTCTCGACGTGGCGGTCCTCGGCCTTTCCAGCGAGTCCGCCGAGGTCGTGTTGGCGAACCTCGGGTCCGACGCGGCTTTCCTCAGCGACGGGCGCTTCTCCGCCCGGGCGTCCTCCGGGACCTTCGTGGAGAAGGCGGCGCTGGCGGGCCTGACCCTGAACTCGGACCGGATCCTGGCCCCTCTCGCCGTTTCCCCGGCGCCCCGGGCGGACGACCGCTCGCCCTGCGCCCCTCCGCCGCCGGCGGCGTGGGCCCGGATCGGCGACGAACCCGATGGAGGCTGACGTTTGCGATCCGGACCCCGCGCCCGGACTCGGGGCCGGAACGAGCCGTCATCCTGCGCCACGGGACGCCGAACGCAGCGCAGCCCGCTTTGTGGCGCAGCTGGTGAAGACGTGGAGGGAGACGCGATGGATCGCGGCGTTCGGGCTCGCGCTCGTCGTCGTGGTCTGGGTCGCCGTCGGGGTTTTGATCGTCAAGGCGCGATCGGACGCGATCTCGGACAATTTCAAAGAGGAGTACACCTCAGCCGCAGTGTTCGCCGAACAGGCGACGCGCACCATCCGGCTGCTCGATTCCGTCATGCAGCTCGTCGCCCACGAACTCGCCAAGTCGCCGACGCCCGGGCGGCTCAAGGAGCTCGTCGACGAGAAGGTCATCCCGCTCGACACGCTGGTGTTGTGGAGCTTCATCGGCGCCGACGGCCGCACGGTCGGATCGAGTCTCGGACCCGACCCGAAGCACACCGACCTTTCGGATCGCGAGCATATCCGGGTGCAACTCGACCGCAGGGTCGACGGCCTGTTCATCGGCAAGCCGGTTCTGGGGCGGGTCTCGGGAAAATGGTCGATTCAGCTCACGCGGCGGGTGGAGGACTCGTCAGCGGGCACGCTGGGCGTGCTCGTGGCCTCGATCGATCCCCACTATTTCGAGCGATTCTGGAACAAGGTCGGGGGATCGCGCCAGGACGTCGACGAATTGATCGGCCTCGACGGCGTCTTGCGGGCCCGGTCGGCGGACGTCGAAGCGGCGCTGACGAGCCACGAGCGCCGCGACGCCCTCGTCGAGGAAACGGAGGGCAAGCGGAGCGGATTCCTCGAAGTGAAGGACGGAGAGGGCCGGACTTGGCTCACTGCCTACGTCCGGCTGGAGGAATTGCCGCTCATCGTCACCGCAGGCGTGGCGGCCCGCACGGCGCTCGCCGAAGGCTGGCCAGCCGTCGTGGCCTACGCCAGCTTCGGAACGGCGATCACGCTGCTGATCGCGGGCTTCAGCGTCATGCTGGTCCGCCTCGCCGCGCGGCTCCGGGAACGCACGCGTCAGGCCCGACTGGCCGAGCGTCGGCTGAGCCTCGCCATCGAGACGATCCCGCAAGGCTTTGCGCTGTTCGACCCCGACGATCGTCTGATCGTGTTCAACCAGGCCTACCTGCAGATTTATGCGACGACCGCCGGCGTTATCCGTCCGGGCGTCAGCTTCGAACAGCTGTTGCGAGCCGGCCTCGAACGCGGGCAGTTCGTCGAGGCGCGCGGCAATGAGGAAGCGTGGCTCAGCGCCCGCATCGACGGACATCGCAACCCCGCCGCCGCCCTGGAGCAGTTGACCGATACCGGCCGATGGCTTCGGATCGAGGAGCGCAAGACCTCCGACGGGAGCGTGGTCGGTTTGCAGTCCGACATCACCGAGCTCAAGCGGCGCACGTTCGAGCTCAGTCGGCAGACTTCGCTGCTGCAGACGACCCTGCAGAACATGGGCGAAGGCGTCGCGGTCTACGACAGGGCG
Source organism: Roseiarcus fermentans (assembly GCF_003315135.1). Taxonomy (GTDB): domain Bacteria; phylum Pseudomonadota; class Alphaproteobacteria; order Rhizobiales; family Beijerinckiaceae; genus Roseiarcus; species Roseiarcus fermentans. Next base: position 53,573 of record NZ_QNRK01000006.1, on the reverse strand, counting down.
CGGATGCTGATCGCCTGGAACGGACTGTGCGCCGACCTGTTGCAGGCGCCGCCGGAGTTGTTCCAGGAGGGCGTCCCGTTCGAACGCGTCCTCCGGTTTCAGGCGGAACGCGGAGATTTCGGCGCCGTCGACATCGATGCCGATCTGGCCAGAAGAGTCGAGGCGTTCCATTCCGAGAAGCCCTGGACTGCCGAGCGACGCCGCAAGGACGGCCGTGCGATCGAAATCCGCCACTACCCGATGCCGGACGGCGGCGCAGTGTTTCTCTATCGGGACATCACCGAACGCAGCGACACAGAGGCGCGCCTGAACGTCGCCCTGCGGAAGGCGGAAGAGGCGAGCAAGGCCAAGTCCGAGTTCCTTGCTATGATCAGTCACGAGATCCGCACGCCGATGAACGCGATCATCGGCATGTCGGCCCTGTTGACCGAACGCGATCTCGGCCCGACCGAAATGCGGTTCGCCGAGACCATAGCCGAGGCGGGAGAAAAACTTCTCGTCATCATCGACGACCTCCTGGACTTTTCGCGGCTCGAGGCGGGAAAGCTCAGTGTCGAGGCGCGCCCGTTCGATATTCGTCGAGTCGTGGCGAGCGCGATCGAAATCCTACGGGGGCAACCGAACGCCGGCGCCCTATCGCTGACCGCCTGCATCGACGACTCCGTTCCGGCCGTCCTGGTCGGGGATGGAGGACGAATAAGCCAGATTCTCCTCAATCTGCTGGGAAACGCGGTGAAGTATACCGGGCATGGCGGAGCAACGGTTCGCGTCCAGTGCAGGAACGAACCTGGCGCCGAGGCTACCACCTTGCGTTGCGAAATCGAGGACACCGGCCCCGGAATAGCGCCGGCGTTGCAGGAGCGCCTGTTCCTGCCGTTCGAACGCGGGCCTACGGTCGACGGGAAAGCGATCTCCGGCGCGGGTCTGGGCCTGGCCATCTGCCGCCAGTTGGTCGACCTGATGGAGGGACGGATGGGACTCGTCAGCACGCCGGGAAAGGGCAGCACGTTCTGGTTCGAGATCTCCCTCCATGCGCCCCAGGAAGAGCAGCCGAGGCGAGAGGCCCCGTCGACGCGCGCCCCGAAGAAGCGCCGGCTGCACGTTCTCGTCGCGGAAGACATCGAGGCGAACCGCACCGTGATCGGCGCGATGTTGCAGACTCTCGGGCATGCGGCGCATATGGTCGAGGATGGAGAGCAAGCGATCGCGGCCGCCCTGGCCGGGGATTACGACGTGATCTTGATGGACATCCAGATGCCGCGGGTGAACGGTCTGGCAGCCATTCGCGCGATCCGCGGTCACGACGGCCGCGCTCGGCGCGTTCCGATCGTGGCCGTCACGGCGTTCGCCCAGCAGAGCGACAGGAAGGAAGCCATGAACGCGGGAGCCGACGATTACCTGACGAAGCCGGTCCGCAAGACCGAGCTTCAGGCGGCGCTGGAAGCGGTCACGGGGACGATCGCGCCGACCGACGGGGCGCGGGCGCCCGCGGTCGACGAGTCGGTCCTCGCCGAACTCCGCGAGGACCTCGGGGACGACAGTTTCGCAAGACTGCTCGGGCGATGCGTCGAAGACATTCAGGAGCGCCTCGGCAAGCTCGAAGCGGCCGCCGCCGCCAACGATGGAAAGCAGATTCGGGCGCTCGCGCACCAGCTCAAAGGCCTCCTCGCGCAGTTCGGCGCTGCGGAGGCGGCCGCCGCGGCCTCGACCGCCGAAACCGGCGACGACGGCGCGATGGCGCAGAACCTGGCGACCCTGCGCGCAGCCGCCGAGGCTGCGCTGGCGCGCTTCCAGGAGCTACGCGGCGCGGCCTCCGGCTGACGGGAAGCCCGACGGGTCCGCGGGAGGCTCCGGGGCAGCCTTGGCGAGCGCGTCGAGCAGCTTCTTCCGGTTGAACGGTTTCGAGACGAAGTCGTCCATGCCGGCGTCGCGGCAGGCCTGCTCCTCGAACGTCATCGCCCCCGCCGTCATGGCGACGATGCGAACCTGCGCCTTGGCCGCCGGCATCGCCCGGATCCGGCGCGTCGCCTCGAGACCGTCCATTCCGGGCATGCGGACATCCATGAAGACGAGGTCGAAATCGTCGGATTCGACCTTCTCGACCGCCTCGAAGCCGTTGCCGGCGATGTCGACGGCGTGTCCCAGGCGCTGCAGCAGGCCGGCCAGAACTTCCTGATTCGTCAGAGTGTCCTCCACGACCAGGATGCGCAGCGTCGGGTGCGCCGCCGCCCTGTCGGCGCTGGTCTGCACAGGCGACGCCCGGTCGCGTCCACAATCCTCCAGCGCGCGGCGGATGCGGGTCGGGGTCAGAACGCCGCCGAGCGCGACCGTTCCGGGCGGGTCGGCCTCTCTCCGCCCGGCGCCAAAGAGGAGCTTCATCTTCGTTGCGCCGCGGCCCGCCGCGGTCGAGACGTCCGCCGCGTCGATGAACACGACGTCGGCGGTCTCGGGATCGGCGATCTCGAACCCGCAATAGGCCAGGACGCCGAGCGCCGCGTCGCGCCCGCGCTCCAGGCGGCACGCCAGCGCAGCCCTGAGCCAGGGCGACGGATCGGGTCGCGGATCGCCGTCGTCGCAGCGCCCGACGGGCGTTTCGAACCAAAACGTGCTGCCCAAGGCTTCGCGGCTGTCGAAGCCGATTTCGCCGCCCATCGCCGCGACGAGGCGCTTGCTGATCGCCAGCCCGAGGCCGGCGCCGCCGTACTTGCGGGTGATCGAAGGATCGCCCTGGCTGAACTCCTTGAACAGGCGCTCGCGCCTTTCGGCCGGGACGCCGATCCCGGTGTCCTCGACCTCGAAGCGCAGGCGTTCGCGGCTCATGCCGATCAGCCGGATCGTCACCCGGCCATTCGCGGTGAACTTCACCGCGTTTCCGGCAAGGTTGAACAGGATCTGACGTAGCCGGCCGGGATCGCCCAGCGCCCGACCCACCCGCTCGCCGGCGATGTCCATTTCGATCCTGAGACCTTTTCGCGCAGCCACCGGCTCCAGGAGTTCGAGCGCGTTCTCGACGACGGTCACGGGATCGAATTCCCGCCGCTCGATGTCGAGGCGGCCCGCCTCGAGGCGGGTGAAGTCGAGGATGTCGCCGATCAGCTCGATCAGCGCTTCGCCCGACTGCCGGATGGTCAGGACGTAGCGCCTCTGTTCGGGCGTAAGGCTCGTCTCCTCGAGCAACGCGCTCATGCCGATGACGCCATTCATCGGCGTCCGGATCTCGTGACTCATCGCGGCGAGGAAGTCGGACTTCGCCTGGTTGGCGTGATCCGCCGCATCCCGCGCCGCGGCGAGGTCAACCCGGGCCCGACGCGCCGACGTCACGTCGCGGTGGACGCCGATGATGCGTGTGGGCGAGCTGTCCGGACCCCGTTCCACCACCTTGCCGACGGTCTTGATCCAGCTCCAGCCCCCGTCCTTCCGCCGGAGACGGATCTCGGCCTCGATCAGGCTGCTCGTCCCCGATACGTGGGCCTCGAGCGCATTCTGGTATTCGGCGAGATCGTCGGGATGGAGGATCGAAAGAAATGCCGCGCCGGTCGCCGGCAGTTCGCCGGGATGATAACCGAGCATCGTGTACCAAGTATCGGAATAGACCGCCTTGTCGGAGACCGGATCGTAGTCCCAGAGCCCGGTCGACGCGGCGCGGAGCGCGATCGCCAGACGCTCCTCGCTTCCGCGCAGATCGTGCTCGAGCTTCTTGGAGCCGGTGATGTCGGTGGCGATGTTGATGAAGCGCGAGATTCGGCCATCGCGATCGCGCAACGGCACGATCGACGACTGAAGCCAGTACGTTTCGCCCGAGGCGCTGCGATTGCAGATTTCCCCGCTCCAGACCTTGCCCGACAGGATGGTCCGCCACAGATCCCGGTAGAAGGCGGAGTCGTGCCGGTGCGAACTCACAAGGCTGTGGGGCCTGCCGAGCAATCTCTCGCGCGGATATCCGGACATCCGGCAGAAACGGTCGTTGGCGTAGACGATCCTGCCCTTGGCGTCAGTGACGCTGACGATGGCGTGCTGGTCGAGCGCGAACTTCTGGTCACGAAGCTCCTTCTCGCGATCGGCCACCAGCTCTCGCTGAAGATCTGTCTCGATCAGCGCCACGCCGCAGGCGACGGCGGTCAAGAGCAGACCTCCGAACAGAATCAGGAACAGGCCTGCGCCAACGTGACCGGCGAGATAGGCCTCGGTCGGCGCCACCCAGACGACCCACTCGCGGCCGGCGAAGTCGATCGCGGCCTGGCCGGCCAACTCCGGCTCGCCGAAACCGAAGGTCCGCGAGACCAGGTCGCTCCGGCGAAAATGTTCGGGCCGTCCAGCGGCGTTGCCGTGAAGAATCACGGTCTTGCCGGGGTCGGTCTTGTCGAGGACCCAGTAGTTCACCAGGCTCTGGTCCAAACCCTTGAGGGCGATATCGAGAACGATCGGCACGTCGAACACGCCGACCGCAAAGCCCTTCAAACTCGCCGCCTCCGGGCCCTGCCGCGGGTCGAAAACCGGCGAGACCAGCAGAATGCCCATCGCCTCGTTCTGGACGAGCCGGACCGGGGCGGTGGCGGCGGGCCGACCCGAGCTCTCGGCCGCGAGCAGCGCCGCCCGCCGCACCGCGTCGGAGGCCACGTCGAAGCCGAGCGCCCCCTCGTTGCTCCGCAATGGATAAGCATATCCGACAGGAAAATAAACGCCGCGCCCGGTTGCCGGCGCCAATTTGCCGTTCGCGCGCTCGACGATCGAAAACGGCCGCCCCCACTGCGCGCCCATCGCCGCTTCGTAGGCGTCCCGGTCGGCAGACGCGACGCGTGGGATCCACTCGATTGCGTGAATTCCGAGGCCGAACGCGAAAACCCGTTTGGCGACGGCGTCGAACTCCGCAAGAGTCCGTTCCGCGGGCGTTTCGAACAGGCCCGCGACGCCGCCGACGGCGTTCGCTCCCAGCTGGAGCGTATTGTCGATCCGCCTTGCGAGATCTCCGGTCTGCCTGTCGATCTCGGCCGACCGGGCCCGATGCTCGGCGCGGACATCGATGGCGAGGATGGCGGTCGCGGCCGTCAGCGCGAGCAGGGCGGCGAAGGCGACAGGCGCGATTCTGCGCAGGCGTTCCCCTTCCGGCGCCCTCACCCCGATCACAACCATGGGCGCTACCGCGATAATCCCGAGCGCTTCCTGGCAGGCCCGAAGGGCCAGGGCGAACGGCAGCTCCCCGAGCGCAAGCCGCCCGAGCGCCAGGAACGAGGCGGTGACGAACAAGGCGCCCAAGGCGCCTGCGGCCGTGCCGAGCGCCAGAAACAAGCCGACAGACCGGGCGTCGACGCGATCGAATGGGAAGGCGTGGGCTCGCCGGAACAGCCAGGCGCCGCAAAGGGCCTGGACGGCGGCCGCGAGCGCTACAGATGAGGACGCCATCTGGGCGTGCAGGAGGTCGCTCGGATCGGAAAGGATGACCGCGCCGCCGGCGCGCAGCAGGAAGGCGCCTGCGGCCACGCCTAAGGCGGCCGAAGGGCCGACGAGCGCGACCGCCGCGACGGCGAGACCCGCCGGCGGCCACACGATCAGCGTTCCGCCGAGCGCCCGGGACAGGGCGAGGCTCGCCGCCCCCACGACGATATACGCCAACGCCGTCAGAACAGCCGAATGTCGTTGGTGGCCGGTCGTCCGTTTGCTCCTTTCGTGGCGGCCGACCGCGTCGCGGCCGACGATCCTCCCCTTATTCGAAAATCTAAAGGGAGGATAACGGCGCCAGCTCAATGCGGCGCCTCGTCGCGGATGCGACGGCGCTGGCTCGCCCTGACCGCTCTCACCCCGCGGCGTATGAGCCGAATTCGACATCGGCGAGAACGCCGAGCCGCTGCGGCGTCCAGCCGAGGTGCTCCCGGGTTCGCTCCGCCGAGAGACGCTTGTTGAGACTCAGACGCACGCCGCGCACGCCGCCGAGCGCGGCCATCTCGTCCAGCGAAACGCTCTCCCCCCGCCCGCCGAAGCCGAGCATACGGCTGATCGCGAGCCCGAGTTCCTTCTGACCCGCCTCCTCCGAGACCGCGTGATAGATCCCGCCGGAGGCGCCGCGCGCGAGCGCGAGCCGGTAGAGATCGACAAGGTCGTCGAGGTGAACATAGCCTTGCGTCGCCCCGCCGGAACCCCAATAGGGCGCGGCCCCGCGGGCGCGCGTGAAATCGATGAATTTCGGAATGTCGACGCTGCCGCCCATACCCCATACGTTGCCGGGGCGGATCACGATCCCGCGCACGCCCGGCGCAGTCAGCGCGGCGCGCTCGGCCTCGACGCGCGCCGCGATCGCGACCAGGTGCTCGTGAACGAACCGCTCCGCCGCGCCCGACGAGGGCGGCGCGAAGGCCGCGCGCGACAGCGGGAGCGTGGCCGTCTCGGGGAAGACGGGCTCCGCCCGTTCGCCGCGCGCGAACACGCCGAACACGGCCGAGCCGCTGGTGAAGATCAGGGTCTTGCGACGGCCCTCGATCGCTCCCGCGATCGCCTGCACGGCGTCGCGGTCGGCGGTGAATGCGTCGGCGTCGCCGAGACCGCCGCCGGCGCTGGCGCTCGTCAGCACGACGTCGGGATCGAGCCCCGCCACGACGGCTGCGAGGCTCTCCGGATCGCGAAGGTCGCCGCGCTCAGCCGCGAACCCAGCGGCGCCGAGCCGTTCGGCCGCCTCGAGCGACCGCGCCAGCCCGGTCACGGCGTGGCCGTCCTCGCGCAACGCTCGCGCGGTCGCAGAGCCGATGTAGCCGGTGGCGCCGACGACAAGGATCCTCACGCGCCGTCAAGCCGGACCGCGCGCCAGGTCGGCCCGCCGGGACCGAACGCAGGCTCGATGCGGAACTGGTCGGCGGAAGTCATCTTGCCGATCGCAATCGCCTCGTCCGGCATGACGAGCGTCGCCTCGTCGCCGACAAACATGATGACGTGCCGTCGCTCGGCGAGCAGCGTCCGGGCCAGACCTCTCAGCCCCCCGTAGTAAGGCTCCTTGCGCCACGCGGCCGGCGCGCCGGGGTCGACCTGGCCGTAGACGAAGCCGTTCGCCGGGAAGATCGACAGCACGAATTTCGCGCGGTCAGGGCGCCAGGCCTCGGGCAGCGTGCCGTCGGTCATCCAAAAGCAGAAGAACTGCCGACACGCGACCGGCGGGCGTTCGTGGATCTTGCAGCCCTTCCCCGGAGCGCATTCCCGGCACCAGACGCCTGGCGGCTTTTCGAACTCCGGCAGCGCATAGACCTTGCAGCAGAGCGTGCAGGACCCGCATGCGCGCCCCGGCGCGGGCCCGAAGGGTGTGACAACCACCGTCGACGTCATGGTTTCTCCCCATCGGACGCGAGCCGCGACCGCTATCGCGCGCGGATGGCCATGGCAAGGCGCCGCTGTGCGCGCTGCGTCACGAAACCGCCCATCCCGCCGCGTCGGACGCGATCTCGGCGGCCTCCGCCTCCGGCAAATCCGCGCGCCAGCGGGACGCGACGAGGCGCCGGCCCGTCACCCCGTCGGAGCGCTCGGAGGCGAGCCACAGGAGCGGCGGACCCATGATCGCGGGATCGAGGAATTGCGCCCTGATCTCCTGCGCGACGCCATCCGGAATCATGCCGGTCAGGGTCGCCCCGCCCGGCAGCAGGGCGTTGACCGTCACGCCCGTCCCGTCGAGGTCCTGCGCCCAGATAGCGGTCTCGGATTCGAGCGCCGCCTTCGACGGTCCATAGGGCGAGAAGCCGCGCCGCCGCATCGTGTCGCGGTTCATCGAGACATTGACGATCCGGCCCCATCCGGCCGCGATCATGGCGGGCGCCGCGGCGCGCGCCATGAGAAACGGCCCGACGACATTGGTGTCGATCACCATGCGCCACACTTCCGGCGCGACGTCCCAGAACCGAGTCGGCTCGGTAAGAAAGGTCTCGCTCACGTGTCGCATGCCGCGGCCGGCGTTGTTGACGAGCACGTCGAGCCGACCGAATCGATCGATCGCCGCCGCCACGAGCCGGACGCAGTCGTCCTCGCGCGTCACGTCCGCCGCAACCGCCTCGACTCGCCGCTCTCCGAAGCGGCGCTGGGCTTCGTCCGCGACCGCCTCGATCTCGATCGGCTCCCGCGCGGCCGAGACGATCACCCTCGAACCCGTTGCGGCGAGCGCCAGCGCCATCGCACGGCCGATTCCGCGCCCGCCGCCCGTTACGACCGCGACGCGAGAAGGCATGGACATGAATCGCTCCCATTCGCCGAACCGGAATATACAGAGGAGCGATTTCCCCGGGAACCCGGCGCGGCGACTGGCGAATCGTCGCACGGACGTCGCGTCCGGCTTTGGCGATTTCGCGCCCGACTTCCCGATGCTAAACAAAAAAACAGAGACGATTCCGGGGATAGGGGCGGGTGGCGAGGCGATGCTGACAGGCAAGAAGGGGCTCGTCGTCGGCGTGGCCAACGACCGCAGCATCGGCTACGGCTGCGCGCGGCATTTCCGCGCCGCGGGCGCCGAACTCGCGATGACCTATCTGAACTCGCGAACCGGGAAATTCGTCCTGCCGCTCGCGTCCGCGCTCGAGTGCCAGATCGCCCGCTCCTGCGACGTTGCGGTTCCCGGGCAGCTCGAGAGCGTGTTCGAGGAGATCGCGCGGAAGTGGGGCCGCCTCGATTTCGCGCTCCATTCGATCGGCTACGCCCGCGCCGACGACCTGCACGGCCGAGTCATCGACTGCTCGGCGGAAGGCTTCGCCCATGCGATGCTGGTCTCGGTGCATTCGTTCCTCCGCCTGGCGAAGCTCGCCGAGCCGCTGATGACGTCGGGCGGCTGCCTGCTGGCGCTTACCTATTACGGCGGGCAGAAGGCGGTGCAGCAATACGGGGTGATGGGCCCGGTCAAGGGCGCCCTGGAAACCGCGGTCGCCTATATGGCGCTGGAACTCGGCGGCAAGGGAATCCGGGTCAACGCCATCTCGCCGGGGCCGGTTGCGACGCGTTCGGCCTCGGGGATCAGTCATTTCGACCAGTTGCTGGACCACTCCGCCAAACGCGCGCCCGAGCACCGCCAAATCTCCCTCGACGATGTCGGCGCGCTGGCCGCGTTTCTGGTCAGCGACGCGGCGAGCGCGATGACGGGCAACATTTCCTACGTCGACGGCGGCTATCACGTGATGGGATGACGCGCTCGTTCGCGGGCGTCAGACGGATGGGTCGGCGGAGAACAGGTATTCCACGGAATCGAACGAATCGACTGGAAACCCGTAGAAGAACCGCAGGCGTTCCGTACCGGTCTGCCGGATTCCGTGCTCGACCATGGCAGGAATGAACACCGCACAGCCCGCCTTGACCGGCTTCTCGACGCCGTCCAACGTCACGACCCCCGTTCCGGCGACGACATAGTAGATTTCCGGGGGGCTGTGTCGGTGCAAGCCGAGCCAGCCGCCCGCACCGAGATCGGCGACGCCGCAGGTGATCCCGTCGGTAGGGGTGCCGCCCTTCGAGAACAGCGTCCGCCAGTTGATCCGTCCCCTGACCGAATCGTCCCAGCCGTCGAGCGGGAGTTCGGCCTCGTCGAGGACGAGGGGACCGATGAGGCGCACGTCTTTGCTCATGATTCCTCCGGTTTCGTCATGTCGCGCACTCCGCCGCACCGGGTCGCGCGTCGGCTCTTCTCGCCTGACCCCGCCAGGATGACGAGGGGGACCCGTCTCGACCACGAAAAAGCTCGAGGTCACGCGACTGCCGGCCTAATCGTTGCGTGCGCTCTCCCGCTGCGCGCTCCCCTCGCAAATAGCCCTCGCGTGTCCGCTGTCGCCGGTCTTCCATCGATCGCCTTGCGCCTGGCTCGCAAACCTACGCCACGCCAACGGTCAGCGCCAGCCGTCGGCAGAGACCCGGCCCTACTCCGCCCCGCGCGCCAGCTTCACCACGTCCGCCGACTCGCCGGCTTGCGAGAAATCCATCTGTTCGATCCGCTCGCCGCGCCGGGCGATGCGGGCGCTCGCGGCGTCGATTCCCGAAAGGTCCTCCTGAGCCTGGCGGAAATGCGCGTCGAGTTTTGCGGCCCGCTCGGTCAGGAGCCGGACATCGCCGACGAGCCTGCCGACCTCGGCCTGGATTCGTTGCGACTCGTCGCGCATGCGCGCGTCACGCAGGATCGCCTGCGCGACGCTGATCGCCATCATCAACAGCGTCGGCGAGACGATCAGCACCCGCGACCGGTGCGCCTTCTGCACCACGTCGTCGAACCATTCGACGAGATCGGAGTAGATCGCCTCCGACGGCACGAACATCAGCGCCACGTCCTGCGTCTCGCCGGGTAGAAGATAGCGCTCGGCGATGTCCTTGACGTGTTTCATCACGTCGGCGCGCACCCGCGCCTGCCCGCCCTTGCGCCCCTCGTCATCGCGCGCGGCGCGCAGCGCGGAAAAGCCCTCGAGCGGAAATTTCGCGTCGACCGCGAGCAGGCGGCTGTCTCCGGGCAGCCGAATCACGCAATCGGGGCGCGCGCGGTTGGACAGCGTGAATTGGAAGTCGTAGGCGCCCGCCGGCAGGCCGTCGCGCACGATCGCCTCCATCCGTCCCTGACCGAAGGCGCCGCGCGCCTGCTTGTTGGCGAGAATGTCCTTCAGCGACACGACCTCGCGCGTCATTTCGGTCAGTCTCGCCTGCGCCGCGTCGATCACCGCGAGCCGCTCGTTCAGCTTGCCGAGGTTTTCGCCAGTGCGCCGGGTCTGATTCTCGATTCCGGCGCCGAGCCAATCGGCCACGCCGCCCAGACGACCGGAAAGCTCGGCATTGGCGTTGGCGAGCGTTGCAAAGCGCACCTCGATCGCCTCCTGCCGCTCGTCCGCAATCTCCCGCTCCCGCCGGCGCGCGGCCGAAGCGCGCCCGAGCGCGATCAGGGTCATGAGCAACATGAGGCCGAGCGCGACGAGCGCCGCCGAGAGCGCCTCGGACAGGTAGACGGGCATGCCGTCGATGACGGCGAGGGGGACGTTGGCGTTGATCACGTTCGAATCGGGAGCGTCGCTTCGAACAAAACTAGAACATAGTTGACTGCGCCCGTCCAGCCCGCCCAGCTACGCAAAACAGGCAACCCTCCAAAATTACACTATTTTTTTGATCTTTGCGCTCTCGCTGTTGTGTTCGAGCAAAATTTGAGTCTAAGCCTCCGTCTTATTGCCCAACCGAGTCTCGCATGTCGCTTCGCCACATCATCACCCTGCCCGATCCAAAGCTCCGCCTCGTCAGCAAGCCGCTCGAACGGGTCGACGATGCGCTCATCCGCCTCATCGACGATATGATCGAGACGATGCACGCGGCGCCCGGAATCGGGCTGGCCGGGATCCAGGTCGCCGAACCGATCCGGCTGCTGGTCGTCGACGTCGCCCAGAAGCAGGAGTCTCCCGCGCCGCAGGTGTTCGTCAACCCCGAGATCCTTTGGCGATCGGACGACCGCAACACTTACGAGGAAGGCTGCCTGTCGATCCCCGAATATTACGCCGACGTCGAGCGCCCGGCCTCGGTTCGTGTCCGCGCGCTCGACCGCGACGGCAAAGAGCGCGAGGTGCTGGCCGAGGGGCTGCTCGCGACGGTGCTCCAGCACGAGATCGACCACCTCGACGGCGTGCTGTTCATCGACCACATCTCCAAGCTCAAGCGCGACCGGGTGATCAAGAAGTTTCAGAAGGCCGCCAAGCGCTCGGCGGAAGGGGCGCACGTGCTGTGACGCGCCGCGGGGATCCGAGGGGGTGACGCCTTCTCCGGCTTTGCCGGCGTCGAGCCGGCCGTCCGAGGGTCGAGGTCGCGCAAAGGACATTCAGGATCCGCCGTCCGGCAGCGGCGCGTTCGCGGTCGCCCCTGGCGCGGCCCCGAGGGCGCGCCTCGCAGTGCGCTCGCGCCTCATCGATGGGCGGCGACGGGCGCCGGCGTCGTCTTCCGGCGCGGAAAAGACTTTGCAAGACGCAACCGCTGTTCGCGCCTTGCAAAAGTTTGCTGGCGACAACGCGCCGTTCACAGCCGTTTCCTCGCCTCACGGCATGGCGCCCGACTTGCTGCCCTCCCTCGCCAACAGCGCATTCGGCGCGGGCGATTCGGCAGAGGCTTTCTCGTGTTCCGCCACAAACTGGTTTTCAGCGTCGTCGCGACGGCGGCGCTTCTCGCGCCGCTGACCAACGCTCCGGAGCCGGCGACCTGGATTGCGTCCCTCATCCTGCTGATCGCAATGGGCACGGCGGTCGCGCGTCCGACGCGAAGGAAGCGGTTGCCGCCGGGCATTTCGGAATAAGGGTCGCGCCCGAGGCGGGAGGGGTCCGTCTCTGGTCGGCCCCTTTTCTTTGCAAGCCGATGTCCTACGGCGGAATGCCGCCGAGGGACTCACAATAGGAACGCCAGCGCCTCCTCGCAGGGCGCCTCGACCTTGAGGGAGGCCAGGGCGTCGGCGCGAGTGCGGCCGAGGTTGACGACGGCGATGGGCTTTCCGCTGGCCGCGGCGCGTTCCACGAAGCGATAGCCCGAGTAGACCATCAGCGACGACCCGACCACGAGCATGGCGTCTGCCGCCGCGAGATGGGCGTACGCCCGCTCGACCCGATCCCGCGGCACGCTCTCGCCGAAGAACACGACATCGGGCTTCAGCACGCCCCCGCACGCCGAGCAGGCCGGCGTGACGAAGTTGGAAAAGTCCACCCCGTCGAGTTCGGCGTCGCCGTCGGGCGCTTCAGCCGCCTCGAGCGCCGGCCATTCGGGATTGCGACGCGCGAGCGCCTCCTGGAACGCCGAGCGGGCGGTGCGCGCGCCGCAACCCATGCAGCGCACCCGGTCGAGCCGGCCGTGCAGATCGATCACGCCCTCGCTGCCGGCGGTCTGATGCAGCCCGTCCACGTTCTGAGTGAGGAGAACCTCGCTCCCGCCGAGACGCTCGAGGCGCGCGAGGGCGCGATGGGCCAGGTTGGGCGCCGCGGCATGAAATTTCCGCCAGCCGACGAGGCTTCGTCCCCAGTAGCGCCGCCGGGTCGCCTCGCTCGCCATGAAGGCCTGATACGTGACCGGGGGGACGCGCTTCCATCGGCCCTCAGCGTCGCGATAGTCGGGGATGCCGGACGGAGCGCTGCACCCGGCCCCGGTCAGCACGAACAGCCGCCGGCGCCGGGCGATGAAGGACTCAAGGTCGCCGTATTTCATCATGCCCCAAGGTAGGAGCGCGAACGCCTCTGCGCCAGTCCGCGCCGCCCCCGCCGCCGTGGCGCCCTTCCGGAGGGGCGGCCGCCGCCCTTCGGGCAGGCGCGGAAACCAATTCCACGGGGGTGTTTGAACGACGGCGGGAGGGCTTGAAAAGCCCTGCCGCCTTTCAAGTTGGGCCCGCCCCCGGGGCCGGCTGTTTCTGCGCCTTCTTCACCGCCTCGAAGTCGACCTTCGCGACCTCGATCACCGCTTGGGTGCGCGACACCACCCCGAGCTTGCGCAACACCTCCGAGACGTGGGCCTTGACCGTCGTCTCGGCGAGTTTCAGCGCGTGCGCGATCGCCTTGTTCTGCCGGCCCTCCCGAACCAGTTCGAGCACGGCGAGCTGCTGCGGGGTCAGGTCGCGGAGCCGCTGCAGGATGCGGCTCTCCTCCGACGGGCGCGTCTCGACGGCGGCGGCGTGCGACAGCTCCGGCTCGTAGACGTCGCCCGCCAGCGCCTTGGCGATGGCCTCGGCGAGCCGCTTCTTCGACGTCGATTTCGGCACATAGCCGGCAATGCCGAGCGACAGCGCCTCGCGCACGACCGCAGGCTCCTCGTGCCCGGAGACGACGAGGATCGGCAGCTTGGGGCGCGACGTGCGCAGCCGGATCAGGCCGGAAAAGCCGGTCGTGCCCGGGAGCGACAGGTCGAGGAGAGCGAGCTCGAAGTCGTCGTGCGCGTCGAGAACGTCGAGAGCGCCCTCGATCGATGTGGCCTCGTAGATGTCGGCCTCGGCCTCGACGAGGCGCAACGCGCTCGAAAGCGCTTCGCGAAACAGCGGATGATCGTCGACGATGAGAAAGCGCGCCATGGGGCCACATTTCTCCAGCCGGAGCGACGATGCAAGGGCGCCGCGCACGGACGCAAGCGACGCCGCCCGGAGTTTTGTCCACGCGCCGCTTGCGTCCGCGCGCGGCGAGGTGGTATGCGCGTCGCTCGCGCCGGCCTCATCCGTCCGCGCGTCCGGAGGGGTGGCCGAGCGGTTGAAGGCGCACGCCTGGAAAGTGTGTATGCGGGAAACCGTATCGCGGGTTCGAATCCCGCCCCCTCCGCCACTTCAGAACAGAACTGCGAACGCCGGGCGTAGCCGGCCTTACGCCGGCCGCAGCGGTCAGCGTTTGGAGCAGATTGCTTTTCGAGCCGATGATGCGGACCTCGCGGTCGGCGACCTCGACACGCTGGGCGAGCGCGCGGAGATGGTCCCGGCGATAGCCGCCGCCGTCGATCCTGATCCGCTCGCGTGCCGTCCTGGCGAACCTCTGTACCATCTGCGGCGTGATCGCCTGCTGGCCCGACGTCTCCAGCATCGCGGCGGCACGCGCGGCGTCGGCTTGCGCCTGGTCGCGGATCGCCTTCAGGCTCGTAACGCGCTCCTTCAGCGCCGGGTCGTCCAGATCGGCGACGCCGGCCTCGATGGCGTCATAGAGCCGCTTGAGCCGCAGGCCAGTTTCGGCAGCACGCTTGTTCAGCTCGTTGATGTGCTCGCGGCGGCGCCCGGCGCGTTCCTGCCGGCGGTCGAGGACGGACGCCAGAATCTCCTCGAGCCGCTCCGGTTGGAGCAAACGGTCGGCGATGTGCTCGACCACGAGGCTGTCCAGCTTCTCCATAGGGATCGACCGGCCATTGCAGCCGGTCTCGCCTTCCCGCGCCTTGATCGAGCAAGTGTAGTAGCGATATCGCCCTCCCTTCCCGGTCCTGAGCGTCATGGCCCCGCCGCAGTCGGCGCAGAAGCAGATGCCGGTAAGGAGGGTGGGACCGCTGACAACGCGCGCCGGCGTGACCTTCGGATTGCGCGCGCGCAGATGCACCTGCACGGCATCGAACGTCGCTTGATCGATCAGCTGGGGCACCTCGACGGTAACGATCTCGCTGATAGGTTTCAGGGCCTTGTTCTTGGCGCGTTTGTTGAACTCGTGACGGCCGACATAGGTCAGCCGCGTCAGGATGCGGTGAACCTGGCCGATGCCCCAGCGCCCGCCGTCGCGGGTGAAGATGCGATGCTGGTTGAGATAGACGGCAATGTTCTTGACACCCATCGGGCCGTTCGTGCCGTCGCCCTCCAAGGCGAGCCGATAGGTAAGCCGAATCGTGTCCGCGTGCAGCGGGTCGATTTCCAGCTTCTTCTTGACCTTGGCGCCGCGCTGCTCGGCCGCTACCACGCGGTAGCCGATCGGCGGCAGCGAGCCGTTCCAGAAGCCCTGCCGGGCATTTTCCTTCAGGGCGCGGAGGACGTGCTTGGCGTTCTCCTTCGACTGATACTCATCGAACAGCGCCATGATCTGCCGCATCATGACGTGCATGGGATCGTCGCCCATCTCCTGCGTGATGGAGACGAGCCGGACGCAGTTCTTGGCGAGCCTGCGGACGTAGAACTCAAGCTCGAAGTGGTCGCGGAAGAAGCGCGAGAAGCTGTGGACGATGACGATATCGAACGGCGCGGGCTTGGTGGTGCCCGCTTCGATCATGCGCTGGAACTCGGGGCGGCGGTCGTTCGTGGCTGATGCGCCGGGTTCGACATACGTCTCGACAAGCTGGTAGCCGCGCGTGGCGCAATAGGCTTCGCCTTGCCGCTTCTGATCGGGAATCGAGACATCGTGCTCGGCCTGCCGCGCCGTCGAGACGCGCAGATACAAGGCGGCGCGCAACGGCACGGTCATGGCGATTGTCCCCTCAGATCATTGGCACGGCCCGAACAGTTCATCGAAAAGATCGCCGAACCACGCCTCGAACACGTCGAGCTCGGCGTCGGTGATCGGCACAGAGTCGGGCCAGACGTCCGTGACGGTCCACGCCGACAGGTCGTGCTTCACCGGCCGACCGATCCGAGGCCAAGGCTCGATCGGAATGTAAAGGTCATCGGGCAAGATGCCCAGGCTGGCGCGCGGTCGAGACATCCCGACAGGATCGCCCAATGCGTCTCCGGGATGAACGGCCGATCTTTATCCCGCAGCATCCCTCCTCTTCCCGGCCGTCTCGCAGCGTACGTGGATGGCGGTTTCTACGTTGATATGATTGACGTTTTGATCAAAACGTATGGCACGGGCCTTCCGGCGGATGGCCAAATAGCTCAATCATTCCAATCCGCTGCGAGCGCCGGATGACCTCGCTTTTCCCTTGCCGTCCAAAATCACGGCTCGCTTTTCGCCGCGCTAACCAACTTCGGCGCCCAGGTTGCAGCGAAGCCGAGTTCACTGATGGCGGAATCTCGGGCACGACGGCATAGTCGTTGCCGCCTATCAATCGAGGTTCGAGTTGACCGACGATACGGAAACTGACGCTGGGGCTGGCGCGCCGAAGAGGTTCGACGTCGAGCTATTCATCGTCCATCCGACCTATGACCCGGCAGAGATTAGCGCCGCCCTTGGGTTGGATGCGAAATTCTCGCACCGCGTCGGAGAGCAAAGGAAGACGCCAAAAGGCACGCCCCTGGAGGGCACATATCGGGACACGCGATGGAGACATAGCCGGCGCCATGAAACTCGGGACCAATGGTTTGGCGATAAGATAGCGGAGTTGCTCGACCGCATTGAGCCACACAGAGGATTTCTCAAAAAACTGAGAGATACCGGCGGAAGGGCCTGTGTGATCGTGCAGTTCCTCGGGGACGGATATTTCGGGGATGAAATTCTACAGGACACTCTAACAAAACTGGCTGACCTGGAACTTGACCTTGGCATCGAATGCTTCACGGTTCCGCAACAGGGGGGCGGAATGAAGAACATTCAGGTCGTCGATAGTGCGCTGAATTGTACTTTCAGCGTCTTCCAGGCGACAGATGAGGAGTTCGCGCTCCTGTTTCCTGAACCTCAACAGGATATACAATACGCCGAGGACTTAGCCAGTTTGCCGCGACAGGAAGAGGTTGAGGCCGCTCTTCGCCGAATATGGGAGCGGCCCATCCGGAAGCAGGATGCGCAAGGCATTCACGGGACGCTGTTCTACGAATTGGAACGGTACAAAACCTATTATCGGGCGAAACGAGAGGATGCCGTTGAGCCTTCTGCAGTAAATCAGGCACAGCGCCGCCTGTTCGGGGTCGCTGGGCCCGATCGCGAAGATTTAGGGGGATGACGCGGTGACAGATCCCACCGCCAAGTTCGGCACGCCGGACCTAAAACTTGAAGGGCTGCAAATCTGGGTCCATGGAAGGCAGTTCCCGGATGCAGCTGACTATTGGGACGGTAATTGGCTACGGGTGACGGCGCACTGCGGCCGAAGTGGCGCGAGTATCTTTGCGACCGGTTCAATTATTCATCTTTCAGAGCTCGATCGATGGCGGGTCGAGTCGGAAGAGCTTCTGAAGAAGCTGAGTGGCGAAGCAAAGCTCGCGTGTATCGAACCGGCCCTCTCGGTCACTCTCAAGGCTGGATCGCTCGGCCATATAACGATGGAAGTGTCGATCACGCCCGACCATTTGAGCCAGCGGCATTGGTTTCAGTTTGGGATAGACCAGAGCTACCTGCCGCCCCTCGTGAGGCAATGCCAATCGATCTTGGAGGTTTATCCGATCAAGGGCAGCCGCGATGGGTGATGCTGCATTCCGATGGCGAGGCGTCATAGGGCTATAGCGTAAACATAGTGCTCATCATCGTCGGTCGTGGCCCGCCAAGCCAACCGTTTCAGACTGATTGTGAACGATCGCCAATGTCGGCGAACCGCGTCCTGTCGGAGACTTCTTGTCGCAGACATGGTTGGGACCGGTTCTGATCAATCCGTCCCGCTGCCTGCCCGGCGCTTCACCGGCTTCCATTTTGTTCGCCGACAAGCGATCCAGAGGGCGTGCGAGATAGCCGGATTACATATAGTTAAGACGTAAGAACTGAAGTAACGGGCGTTCAACCATCTAAGCCAAGAGATCATTCATCCTGACAGCCAGGTCTAATAACATTCTTGATTCGTGTAAATTTAAATCGAGGCCTGTGATCTTCTCGATCTTCTCCAGACGATAGGCGATGGTTTTCTGATGCAGTCGTAACCGCTTAGCCGTTGCGCTCTGAGAGCAATTCGAGGCGAAATAGATCCGAAGCGTATCCAGAAGCGCTTCCCGTTGCCGAGCGCTTTCGTTGAAGAGACCGCGCATCTTCTCGATCGCAAATTGTCGCAAGTCGGCGCCATCCCGCATGCTGAGCAGTAGCCCCGCGACGCCAATGTCCTCGATCGCCAGCACGCGATTCTGATTGGCCTGACGGGTCACGGTCAGCGCCGCCTGAGCGTCCTTGCAAGCGGACGGTATCAAGTCGGGCGACTTGAGGCTGCGGCTGACCCCGACGCACGTGATCACCCCGGGCATCGCCCGGTCCAGATCCTTGCAGATCGCCTCGGCGAGTTCCCGCGGTTGCGCCCCGCCCCTCATCGCCGCGACGAGGATCAACTCGTCGCCGCGCAGCGTGCTGAGCTTGACGTCCCTGTTCGACGATGGGAGTCGCATGGCGAACTCGCCAACCATCTGCCTCCAACTTGCGGGGACGCCGCGGTCCGGCGGGCGAGCGCCGTTCCGGCGCGGGCTCTCCTGAAAGGAGCAGACCATGACGCAGATGTCGCCGCTCAGATCGACGCCGCAATCGCGCGCCCGCTGAAGCGCGGCGCGGCGCAAGTCCTCCGGCGCCTCGACCATATCCCACAAGAGGGAGCTCAATCTGTCCGAAAGGGCGCGTGCGGCCGCTCGCTCTTTCATTCGGTGAAGCGCAACCGTCACACAGATTTCGCCGAGCGCCAGTTGCACCGAGCCGCCCGGATCCTCGCCGCCGAACACCACCGCCCAGCCGAGAAATTCAGCGCCGGCGACGATGCGCTGACAATAAAACCGTAGCGCCGCCGCGCCGCACAGGATGGCTCGGGCCTCGGCGCCGGCTTTCGAAATCTCCGTCCGTGTGTCGCGCAGAAGGGGCTCGAATTCGAAGTCCCGCGGGCCACAGGCCTCGACGTCGAGCCTACGGTCCAGAAGCAGGACCGGACGCGAGAGATGGAGAGAGGCCCTCTCGGCGATTTCTGGCGCCGAGGCGCCGGCCAACAACAGGCTGGTCAATCCTTCCTGCAGATCCGCAGACATCCGGATGACGTCGTAACGCGCCTGAAGCTCCTTGTGAGCGAGTTCCAGGCGGCGGGCTGCGGATTCCCGAGCCTGAGCGAGCCGAACGTTCTCGATCGCGAGCGAGGCGAGATTCGCCAGCGTCGCGAGCTCGGCGGTGTGCTGCGGAGTAAACCGCGAAGGCCGCCGGCGCCAGACCTCCAGAGCGCCGATGACCTCGTTTTGCGACAGCAACGGCACCGCGAGCGCGGATTTGACGCGTTCGGCCCGGGCGAGGCTGAAAAAATCCCGACTGATGATCTCGCTGTGAATATAATCCTCAATTGCGCACGGCTTTCCGGTTTCGAGCACCCTTCCGGCTACGCCCTGCCCGGAGCGCATGCGCAGCGACGCGGTCGCCGAGGCGAGATTCCCGACACATCGCTGCATGACGAGCCAGTCGTCTTCCTTGAGCATGACGCCACAAATGTCCGCGGAGAGACGAACCTTGGCTTCGTGCGTGATCTGAGTGAACACGTCATTGAGATCGCCGCTCTTCAGGATCTGGTTGGCGACTCGCTGAAAGACCCTGATCGCCTCGAGCTTGTCCGGATTCCCCTGCCCGCTCTCGCAAGATCCCAACGCGAGGTAGAGCACGTGACAGAGGCATTGCAGATCGCTAGCGGGAGCTTCCGCGGCCTCGCCGATTTCGATGACGACGGCGACGCTCGATCCGCGGACCGGGGCGACCAGGAAACGTCCGGATCGAACGGGCGCGTCGCGGGGCTGGAGTCTGTCGACAAGGACGGCGACGTTCTCATCCAAACCGTCTTCGGCTTCGATCCTGTTCCATTCGCGCCACATTCCCGCCGAGCGGGTCAGAATCCTCGTGTCGGCGGCGCCGAGGGCAGTGCGAAAAAGAATGCGCGCCTCGGAAAAGAGCGCGTCCTGACCCTGATCCGCGGCGCGCGCCAGGGAGGCAATCACATCCTGCAAGGTGTGCCCGATGTTCGCCGGCGAACTTTCGAACGCCGACCGAAAAGGCGCGGAGGCCGGTGCGGCCATCGCGTTTCCTCCCTGGGCGATGATCGCGCCCTGAACCTCACCCGGACGACTCTCGCCTGCATCGTTCTGCACGCGACGACGGCGAGCGGCCGTCAAGCTTTGCATCTCTCCGCTGCGCGCGCAACCTCGCCTCTCGGTCGCGTCACGGCGCCGGCGCGACTTGCGCTCCTGCGGAATGGGACTCTCGCCCCCTCTGCCGCGCTTCTTGCGAAAAGCCGCCGTCCCCCGTCATCGCGGCCGTCCTAGCGTCTGGGGTCGATGACCGCCTTCAGGATCTGTCGTTCGCTCAATTTTCGATACCCGACCAGAACTTGATCCATGGTCAAACGCTCCTGCACCACGACCGTCGGATCGAGAACGCCCGACCGGATGAGCGCAAACAGCCGCGGCCGCAGGCGAATCGAATCTCCGATCGCGAAGGTCAGAGTGATTTCGTTTGCAAAGCAGCGAGCAAGCGGGAGCGGCCACTCTTCGGCCGCATGAGCGCCGACCGATACGACTCGACCGCGCTTCCTGACCAGATCGAACGCACTGGAAAGTGTCGCGGAAGCGCCGACCGCTTCCACCACGACATCGGCGCCCTCACCGTCGGTCAGTTTCCCGAGAAGGTCGCGAGCGCCCATGGGATCGGCAGCCAGCGCCCCATTGGCGCGTGCAAAGTCTCGTCGCAACTCGCTCGGCTCGACCACCACCACCGCGGCGGCGCCCGCGGCCTGCGCTGCGAGGCTCGTCAGCTGGCCGACCGCGCCCCCGCCGATGATGGCGACGGTCTCGCCCGCTTCGAGGCGCCCCCGCTCGATGGCGGCCCAACCGGTGGCGAGGTTGTCGCTCACGAGAATCGCCGCTTCGTCGCTGACGCCCGCGGGCACCTTTGAAAGCGTCGTATCGGCGAAAGGCGCCCGAACCAGCTCAGCCTGGGCGCCCGAGAGCGGCGGCCCGAACGAGGCGCCGGCGCCGAAGAACGCCCGCTCCGGGCACTCCCAATGGTCGCCCCTGTCGCACGACCGGCAGCGGCCGCATGCCGAGAAGTCGGAGGCGACGACATGATCGCCAACCTTGATGTTGCGGACTCCCGCGCCGACGGCCACGACATCCCCGACGAACTCGTGTCCGACCACCGCCCCGGGCTCGACGCCGTGAAAATGGCCCGCCACGACATGGAGGTCGGTTCCGCAGATCCCCGCCAGGGTCACCCGCACGAGGGCGTCCGTGGCGTCCACGAGCGTCGGCTCCGGCGAGTCGCGCAGCGCAATCCGCCCGGGACCATCGAAGACGATCGCTTTCATGGCCTCACCCCATTTCGCGCACACGCGCTGCGATGCTCGAGGCCGCCTTGGCCAACGCCGTCCTTTCGCTCGCCGTCAGGGCGAGGGCGACGATCTCCCGGACGCCGCGACGGCCGAGTCGAACCGGAAGCCCAACCCGCGTGTCCTCGAGCCCGTAAGCGCCGCTGGACTGGACGCACGCGGCCTGCACGCGGCTGGATTCGCGCACCATGTCGATCACCATTGCGGCGGCGGATTCGGCGGGAGCGAAGTAGGCGCTGCCCTTTTGAAGCAGCTTGACGACTTCCGCGCCCGAATCGCGGGCGCGCTCGACGATGGCGTCGATCTGGTCGGCTGGGAGGGCCTCTTCCAACGGCCTGCCGTTGACGGTCGCCTGGCTCATGGGAATGACCATCTCGGGGCCATGGCTGCCGAGCGCAATCGCCGACACGTCCTGGGGACGCGCGACCCCCGTCAGGGCGACGAGCGAGCAAAAGCGGGCGCTGTCGAGAACCCCGGCCATGCCAATCACCCGCTGCGGCGGAAAGCCGGTGGTCCTCGCCGTCAGATGGGTCATTTCCTCGAGCGGATTGGTCACCACAACCACGACTGAGTCTGGCGCGTAGAGCCGGATTCCTTGCGCGACGGCCGTGACGATCGAGCCGTTCACCCCGGTCAGATCCGTCCGGCTCATCCCCGGCTGTCTCGGCCGCCCGGCCGTGACGACGATGTAGTCCGCGCCCGCAAGCGCAGACAGCTCGGCGCTTCCCTCGATTCGAGTCGTAAAGCCGCGCAGCGAGGCGGAGTGCCCCATATCCAGCGCAAGGCCCGCGGCGAGGCCGGGCACGATATCAACAAGCGTGACGCGCGAGAACAACGACGTTTCAGCGAGCCGAAGCGCGGTCATGGCTCCGACATGACCGGCCCCGATGACCCCGGCCGCTGGCCGGGGATCGGCGGGCGCCGCCGCGTCGAGGTTGTCGACCTGAAGCGCCGGGGGCACGCCCGCGCCGCGTCGATACAGAGCGCCGGACAGGGTGGACGTCGGGGCATTCAAGACGACCGGCGCGGCGCCACGACGCGGCGGTTTCGACGAAAGGTCGACTGGCGGAGGCTTCGCCGGCGAGGGTTGCGAACTTCGCTCGATCTTGATTCCGAGCTCTTTGGCGCGATCGGCGGCGAGCGGGGTGATCACATCCCTCTGTCCAACGGTCAGAACGCCGCTGGCTTTTTCGACGTCGGCGGCAGTGACAACGCTCATTCGCGCCCCCCGTACTCCTCGAGCGAGGCGATGGCCGCCTTGGCGGCGGCCTGGACCTCGCTCTCCGTTCCAGAGATGAACAGGCGACCAAACCGCCCGACCGCTCTCACTTCGATAAGGCTGATGTTGGCGGCCTTTTCGGCTTCGTTTCCGGCCAGCGTCACGTAGGCTGCGGGCGTCGCCTCCAACACGAACAGGCTCGATCGCGGCAAAAGCAGATTGCCTTTGCGCCATTTGTTGATGAGCTGCGCCTGGTACGGATTGACGTTGGTCACGAACTGCGACGAAGCGATCTTCGGTCGGAGACGGTCCTCTTCCTTGAGGCCGAGATAGTCCAGCACCGCTTCGCCGGCGGCCCGCACCTCGGACTGCGTTCGCGAGTGGATCTCCAGCAGGCCAAATTCGCGCTCGACGATTTGGAGCGCCGGCCGCACGTCGGCAGCCTTCAGCGCGACATCCGCGCAGCGAAAGATCTCGTTGCCGGGCGCCACCTCGATGAACAATTCAGCCATTCCCGCGATGGGAACGTCGCCCTGACACGTCGAGGCGACGTGTGCGGCGGCCTGAGGCTGCATGCTGTCGATGAACGCGTAGGTTCGAAGCTGAAAATCCATGATCTAGCTCACAGCGATGCCAAAAGGGGTGACGAGTTCCGAATGCGGATAGCCAAAGGCGGAGACGCCCAGGTAGTGGCTGATGACTTGCGCCGCGTTCGGAACGCGCACTGCGCCGCCGACCAGATGCACGGCTCTGACCGTTCTCGCCCCGATCTGCCTTCCGATCGAATTCGCGATTCGCTCGAAGCCGGGCTTGAGGATGGCAGAAACCGCAGCGCCGTCCTCCCGCTTGCGCCGCTCCGCCTCTTCGATCGATAGACCGAGCGCGCCTGCGAGGATCAGGTCGAGGTGATGCCCCCCGCCGGGCGCATCGCTGAGAGAGACCAATTCGCCGTGCTCCACGACGCCGACGCCGGTCGACCCTCCGCCCACATCGACGACGGCTCCGTCGCTGATCCGCAAGAGCGCCTGAGCGGCCGAGACCTCGTCGACGAGTCGTCGACACGTGACGCCGGCGTTCTCGAGCACGTAGCGGCACGCCCTGGCCTCGGCTTCAGGAACGCCCGGCGGATAGGCGGTCGCGGCTTCGGCGATTTCGAGATCGAGCGCGTCAGCCGCGGCGCGCGCAAGCGCCCTCACGGCGGCGGCGGCTTCGGCGAACTTGACCACCACGCCGTCGCGCACGGCTTCGCAGGGAAGAAAATTCCAATAGACCGGGCGGCGGGCGGCGTCGACCGCGGTGATGACGATCGTCGCCGTCCCAAGATCCACCCCGAACGACAGCGGCGACAGCCAGCCCGCCGCCGGCGATCGGAGCCGCGCCGATGCATCGGCCAGGAACGCGCAGGCCTCCGGCTGGCTCATCGGCCTCGTCTCCCGTCCGACGCCAGGCGCACGGTCACAGTCCCATGTTTGGAGCATAGATCGAGCGCCAGGATCTCGCTTCGTGGGCGATCCGTTTGATGTTGATCAGGTGGAGAGGCGTCACGTTGTCCGACACGATCGAGCCGCTCCATGTGCCGGTGCCCAACATGAAAGAGGGATCGGTCGCGCAACTGAATCCCATTCCCCCGAAGAGCGTCGGGGTGTTGATGACGATGCGGCCAGCCGGCAACGCGGAAAAGGCGCTGATGACGTCGTCGGACTCGCAGTGAAGCCCGAGCGTATGGCCTTCCCCGCCGAATTCGAGAATGTCCCGGCACTTGCGAAGGCCCGCGTCCTGGTCCGGGGTCCGATAGAACGATAGGACAGGGCCGAGAATCTCTCGCGACAGCGGATGCGTCGGCCCCACCTCGGCGAGTTGCGCGCCCAAGACTTTGCAGTCCATGGGCGCGACGATCCCCACTCGCCGCGCGAGCTCTTTCGCCGAAAGCCCGACGGCCTCGGCGCGAAGCTCGCCGCGCTCGGAGAAAAGGATCGCAGCGAGCCGCTCTTGCTC
The DNA here is from genome assembly GCF_003315135.1 of Roseiarcus fermentans. GTDB lineage: Bacteria > Pseudomonadota > Alphaproteobacteria > Rhizobiales > Beijerinckiaceae > Roseiarcus > Roseiarcus fermentans. The sequence continues at coordinate 28,792 of NZ_QNRK01000006.1, read as the reverse complement.
CGGCGGCGCAAGAAAGAGCACGCCCTGCGTCCCGAACGCGGCGAGCGCCGCGTCCGCAATCGGTTCGTCGAGAACGATGGATTGCTCGGCGACGCAGGCCGTTCCATTGTCGAAGGCCTTGGACGTGATCGCCATGAGCGCGGCTTCACGCACGTCCCTGACGGATCGGTGGATGTAGACCGGTACGTTGCCGGCGCCGACCGCCAGGGTCGGCTTGCCGCTCGAATACGCAGCCCGGACCATTCCCGGACCACCGGTCGCCATCACCAGCGCGACGTCCGGATGCCGCATCAATTCCGCCGTCGCCTGTAAGGTGACGTTCGATAGACAGGACACGAGGCCCCGTGGGGCGCCGGCGCGCTCGGCCGCGACCGCCATCACCTCCGCCGCCCGGGAACAGCAGCGCGCCGCCCTCGGATGCGGCGCGCAAACGATCGCGTTTCCGGCCTTGACCGCCGCCATGCATTTGAAGAGCACGGTGGAGGTTGGATTCGTCACCGGAATGACCCCGGCGATCACGCCCATCGGCGAGCCGATGGCGGTCATGCGATTGCGTTCGTCCACCCAGAGCACGCCGATCGTGCGCATCGGCAGCATCGAGGCGGCGACGAAGATCGTGTTGAATTTGTTCTTGAGGATCTTGTCCTCGTAAACTCCGTAGCCGGTCTCGTCGACGGCCAGGCGCGCCAGTTCTTCGGCCGCCGCCGTTCCCGCGGCGGCCATGGCGCGCACGATCGCGTCGACGTCCTGCTGCGTCGCTCCGCGGAAGGCCTCGAAGGCGCGGCGAGCCTCGCGCGCTTTCGCGCGGGACTCGGCCAGCGCGGCCAGATCGGAATCGACGTCCACCAATACGCTCATGCCGGAACACCTCGAGCCAACGGACGGGAGGAACGCGCGACGGGAGCGCTAGAGCTTTCCGAGGATGCCTTCGACGTCCTCGTGCGGGCGGGGAATAACGTGGACGGAGACGACCTCGCCGACCTTGCCCGCTGCCGCGGCGCCGGCGTCAGTGGCGGCCTTGACCGCTCCGACGTCGCCGCGAACCATGACGGTGACGAGGCCGCCGCCGACCTGTTCCCGGCCGATGAGCCGCACATTTGCGGCCTTGACCATAGCGTCGGCGGCCTCGATGGCGCCGACGAGTCCCTTCGTTTCGATCAGCCCCAAAGCGCCCCTCGGGGCGCCGGCGGGGAGAGAATTGTCAGCCATATCCGTCTCCTTTTGATGGATCTTTGCTGGCGTCCGCGGACCCAGCGTCCGGTTCGCCTTCCGCTCGGCGCAGGTCAACCTTTGGCGAAGAGGGTGCGGTCTCCAAGGCGAACGGTATCGACGACGGCGACGATCGCAGCGTCGGTGGGCGAGTGTTCGCTGCCGGGCGTCGCCCGAGCGGCGCTGCCTGTGGTCACGAGAACGATCTCGCCTTCTCCGGCGCCGGCGAGATCGATCGCGACGTAAGGAAACCGGGACGGGTTGGGCTCCTGCGGCTCGCTGAAGGGCGCGACGAGGAGCAGCTTGAAGCTGTTGAGGCCGGCGGTCTTGATGGTCGATACGACCGTGCCAACCACCCTGCCTAACTCCATGACGCTTCGCTCCCGGTTCGCTACGCCTCGCGCTCGGCGAGCTTGAATTGGCGCAATCATAAGGGGGGCGTCGAGGGCGGGTCATTCGCCGCCGAGGATAAAATATCCGTGTCCGATTTATCCGACGCAGCTATAGCGGGCGCGGAGCCGCCGTTCGATCATTGCGCATTCCCGACGACGTCAGGGCGGCGCACAAGGAACGCTCGCGGGGAAACGGGGAAACAGGGAGAGAGTCCATGATTCGGGATGAGGACGTGCATTTCCACGCCGCCGATCTTGGCGAGCCCACGTGGGCGGAAACGAATTTCTTCGGGTTTTATAACGCAGACACCAGATTGAACGTCGGCGTCTACGCTCTGTTCCGGACCAATCTCGGCATCGTCAGTTCGACCGTCTGCATGAACTCCGGCTTCGCCCGCGCCCCGTGGGAGGCCGACTTCTGCGACCTGCGGGCGTCTCTGCCAATCCCCGAGCCACGCGATCTCAGCCATTTCAAGCTCGACAACTCCCTGTCCATCCGCTGCCTGAAGCCCAACATGGACTGGCAGATCAACTATGACGACGGCGCCGGAACCACGATCGACGTTCTGTACCGGTCGATCATGCCGCCCTTCGACATTCACGATCCCGACATGGACCCGATGAAGTCCAAGGCGCTCAGGGTGGCCGCGGAGGCCGGAGGACAATTCGCCTGGGGAACGGCTTACAACGGCCATTTCGACCAGACCGGCGAATTCACGGGGTCGGTCAGCGTACGCGGCAAGCGACACCCGATCCACTGCATCTCCACGATGGACCACAGCTGGGGGCCGCGACCGGAGCGCGGCGCGCCGAACATGAGTTGGCTGCACGCGCATTTCTCGCCGGATCTCGCGATGCACGCCATTTTCAGCTTCGACCCGAACACGAACGGGCGCTCGCTCAGTCTCGCGCACGGATATGTCGTGGAGCGCGGGAAAGTGTTCGGCTTAAGGGACGCGCACGGGGAAACGAAACGCAGGGAGCGATACGCGCAATCGGTCGACCTCGTTCTCGTCGACAGCGCCGACCGCGAGTGGAGGCTCAGCGCCGAGGGCCTCACCACCTTTCCCTGGCAGTGCTGGCCGAACATGGTGTCGTTCAACGTCTTGGGACGCTGGCGCTGCGGAGACCTCGTCGGTTACGGCGAGATTCAGGACTTCTTCGAGATGCCGCAGCTCACTGCGCTCAACGCCAACCCGGCGACGCGCGCCCCTGTTGCTGGGTGACTCAAAATGCCGCCGCTCGCCGTATTGTTCGACCTCGACGGTACGTTGGTTCAGACCCGGGAAGCCTCCTGGAAGATTTTTGCGCGAACCAACGCAGCCTTCAAGCTGGGGATCGACTCCCAGCAGGACTTCTTCCGTCTCCTCGAGGACAACCTGTTTTCCGGCCTGCGGCGGCGTTGCCGTGACGACGAGCACGCTCGGCAAGTCGCGCAGCACTTTTTCGCCCAACTCGACGCCGACTACGCGCCGGACCTCGTGCCCGGCATGGTGGATGTCATTCATGCGCTTGCCGGAGCGTGTTCGCTGGCGGTCGTGTCGTCGAACTCGACATCGACGATTCGACGCTTATTGACGCGCGCGAAGATCGCTCACTGCTTCTCCCATGTCTTCGGCGGGGACGTCGAACCGGACAAGCGCGCGGTCGTCCGGCGATTTCTTGCCGATCAGTCGTATCTGGTGAGCCGTGATTGCTCGCCGGCCTATCGCGAAGGGCATAGCCCGGCTGTCGCATCGGCGAGCGACCTCGTGTTGATCACCGACACGACCGGGGACGTCAAACACGCAGTGGAGTGCGGCGTTCGCGCGGTGGGCGTCTCCTGGGGGATGCACCCGGAAGCCGAGCTGCTGGCGGCAGGGGCGGAGTTCGTCGCCGTCTGGCCGCAGGAGCTCATCGCTTATTTAACCCCGGGCGGGAACGGTCGGTCCTGTGGCGTTCCGGCTCGGTCGAATTGCGGCTGCCGGGCCGAGCCCCCTCAGAGTTGTTCTTGTGAAGCGGCGCTGATGACCGAGGCGGGCGCTCTGCGCCGCCAAAGGACCCGCAGCCGCGCCGAGGGTCTCGCCGCTACGCTGAGCGAAGCGCCTCCGCCCGCCCCGACGCCCGCCACGCCGAGAGCGCGGCAAGCGATCGACGCCCAACTCTCGAGGGCGCTTGCGCGGTTGCGCGCGACCCGCCGCCCGCCTCGTAGGCGCCAGACTTAACCTGGGAAACGAAAACAAGGAGGAAACCTCAATGAGCTACGTTGCTGAAGGCTACAACAGCTTCGAGACCAAGAAGACGCCGTCGGGTGTGGTCAAGTTCCTGCCTGATCCAAAATCTGTTCTGAGTCTGATTCAGAGCGGGAAACTCAAGGAGCACATTCTTCTGGTTCAGGGCGGCACGACCACCTTTCTCGCGCCGGCGCTGAGCATGGGTGCGATCGGCATCATCACGATGTCAGGGGTGCCGGAGTCGCATCTCGGCATCCTGTCCCGCGAATTTCAGATGCCCTGCGTCATGACGGCTTATCTCGTCGGTTCGGACTCGCGATACGTGACCGGCGGCAACAACGACGCCCACTTCGAGGCGATAATCAAGGCGTTGGACGGCAAGAAAGTGCGGCTGCACTGCGAAGACCGCGAGACCGGCCGCGTGGCGCTCATCAGCTGACGCCGCCTCCGCCTTTCCTCATCCATCTCGAAGGGAACGTATCATGTCGACGTACAAGCAACGCTATGAGGCCGGCGACAACGGACTGCGCTTCCAGGACCTCGTCTATCAAGGCAACTTCAAGGGAATGGATCCGGTCCCGGATGGAATCCTCGGCGACAAGATCATGCGGAGCCGAGCCAAGAGCAAGGTTCTCGAGAAGGTCAGCCGGGAGGATGTTCTGCGCGACCAATTCACGGTCGACGAACTGAACGATCTCAACAACTACCTGGCCTGGAACATCTGGGACGTCCTGGTGATGCGGGCGACCGAAGGCGTCTCGGGCATGATTCCTCGGCAGGAATACGAAATTCTCGCCTTCATGCAGGAATTCTACCGTTGGCCGGAAATCCTGCAGATGACGACCGACGAGATCGGCGCGAAGGGCGTCATGGACATCGGCGCCAGCGCCCGACGTGAAATCGGAACGAAGGTCAATTGCGTGCACGACTGGTGCATCGGCGCGGTCGGCTTCGGCATGGGACGGTGCGGACTCCTTGCTCTCGAGGCGATCCAGCCCCAGGATTTCGTCCGCGAGAGCAACACGATTCTGAAGTTCATGCAGCGGGTTCTTTGGGGCAAACGGCAGGACGGCTACATTCTGAACTCGCAGGACCGCTATCGCTGCCAGATCCACGACCAGGACGTGATCGAGAAGCTGTCGGGCGAACTCGAATATTTCGAGTACGGCAGCGAAAAGCACGACGCGTTCGTCCGTTTCAACGCCTCCGCCGAGCTGCTGTCGTTCCTCGACCACTACGATTGCCGTCTGGGGCTCGGCGACACCGGGCCGTATCCTCTTGGCGAGGGCAGGATCATGATCATACGTGATCTCTTCACCAACGAGGATGTGTACGACTGGAGCGACGTCTGCGATCACGAAAAAGTGCCGCACTGCTACTCATTGTGCCTTGTCATCGACGTCGAAAAGATGGGCCTCGACGAGATTCGGGTGAACGACATCTCCACGACCTTCACTCGGCCGAAAAACTACATCGAATACATCGTTGGCGGCGCGGTGTTCGTTCGCGAAAAGTGGGACACGCCGATGGGCGAAGTCTACCCGGTTAAGGTCGCTGACCTCGACAAGCGCCTGGAAGGTATCCAGCAGGCGACATTGAAGCTATACTCGAAGTTCTCGAAAATGCCGCGCCGCACGCTGATCACGAACGGTATGTATGTATACTACATAGATATGATTCTTCCCCACCTCAGGCTGGCGGGAACGTACGAGAAGGCGTGCAAGGACTACGAGTTCTGGGAAGTCGATCAGCGCGTCGCGAACTATTATTATGACATCGTCAAGCGCGGTTTCGCCCAGGCGACCGTGCCCCAGAAGATCTTTTCAGGCGAGGGCTACCTTCCCTTCCCGGACAATGTGAGCCTAAATCGCTCCAAGTACTTCTGGAAGTAAGCCTCGTCGGCGCGCCTCCTGCGAGGCGCGCCGACGCCGCTGCAACACCCCTCACGCAACGAAACCGGATTTGCACGTCCATGGCGCGGGAAGACGCAACGTTTCTCGTTCTCAACGGGTCGCACCTGAAGAAGATGGCCACCGCGGAGGAAATTGCCGCGGCGGTCGGAGTCGCGTCCGACGTCGCGGCTGAATGTCTGGCGGCGGCGGTCGAGCGGGGCTGGGCGATGAATCTCGAGGGGAAGTACTTGGTCGTGCCGGACGGCACAGCACAAGTGCACAGATCCTACGCGGAACTTTACGAGCCGCTGCGGCGCGAGGGCGCCCTCCCCGCGTGGTACGCGCGCTTCGAGGCGCTGAACGACCAGTTCATCAAAGCCGTGAGCGACTGGCAGAAAAGCGATGGCGACGCGAAGGCGGAAGCCAAGATCCTGAAGATCGCTGAACGCCTGATCAAGGCCATCCGCGACATCGTGCCGACAATCCCGCGTTACGAGAACTATGTCCGTCGATTCGCCTCTGGCGTCGCCCGTGTCGATCGAGGCGAACGCGACTACGTCTGCGGCCCCACCATCGATTCCGTTCACACCGTTTGGTTCGAGTTCCATGAAGACATCCTTTCTGTCCTCGGCCGTCCTCGAGACGTGTGAGCCGGCTCAGATGGCGCAGCGGGCCCAAGGGCCGTCCTTCGTTCGCGACGTGGCCGATCCCGAGGTCGCCGATGCGCAGCGCTATGGCGGCAAGGCGAGCGGACTGAGCCGCATGATGTCCGCCGGCGTTCCGGCGCCCCCCGCATTCGTGATCGGCGCCGACGGCTTCCGTCATTTCCGATCGAACGGCGGCAGCCTCGGCCAGGACATGATGACCGAGGTCGCCAATGGGCTGCGTCGGTTGGAAGCGGCGACGGGACGCACGTTTGGAGGCGTCGACCGGCCGCTGCTTGTGTCCGTGCGCTCCGGCGCCGCAGTCAGCATGCCCGGCATGATGGACACCATCCTTAATCTCGGCCTGACCGCGCGCTCGGCGTTGGCCGTCGCTGAAGCGAGCGGCGGCGCTCGTTTCGCTCTCGACACCTGGCTGCGCTTCTGGCGGATGTTCCACGACACGGTTCTGAACCTGGATCCGACCGAGCTTGTCGAAGCCGTGCGGGAAGCCGTGCGGGATGCGCTTGCAGCCCCGTCGCTGCAGACCTTCGAAGCGCTCGAGCGCGCCATTCTCGCCCACGCCGAACAGCAGGGGGAGACTGTCTCAGCCGATCCGATGGGGCAACTCGAGTTGGCGATCGCGGCTGTGTTCCGGTCCTGGGACAGTCCGCGGGCAAAGGCCTATCGCGCGCATCACGGGATTTCGGATGATCTCGGGACGGCGGTAACCATCCAGGCGATGGTGTTCGGAAACGCCGATGAAGAGTCCGGGTCGGGCGTCGCCTTCACCCGCAATCCGAATGACGGCGCCAGGACGCTGTACGGCGAGTACCTCGTTGGTCGACAGGGGGAGGACCTCGTCGCCGGCACGCATAGCCCGATCGATCTTTCCGACCCCGACGGCATGAATTCGACCCTGCGCACCGGCCTCATCGAGATCGGCGCCAGCCTCGAGACGCTCTATCGCGATGCGGTCGATATCGAGTTCACCGTCGAGTCCGGGCGGCTGTACATGCTCCAGGTGCGGCCCGCGAAACGCACCGCGGCGGCGGCGGTTCGTATCGCCGCGGAGTTGGCGGCGGAAGGTGTGATCGATGCTCGAGAGGCCCTGAACCGGATCACCGTCGAGCAGATCCGCAAGCTATCCCGACCCTCGTTTGAGGAAGCGGATCTGGTTGCCGCGAAGCTGCTCGCTCAGGGCCTCGGCTCCTCGCCCGGGCACGCGCACGGCGCAGCGATTCTCGATTCCGATCGCGCGGCCGAGGCGGCGGCGAAGGGTGAGGACGTCATTCTTGTTCGTCCGACCACGAGCCCGAAGGACATTCGCGGGATGTTGAGCGCCCATGGCGTCGTCACGGCGACGGGCGGCGCGCTTAGCCATGCGGCCGTCGTGTCGCGCGCGCTCGACAAGCCCTGCATCGTCGGATGCGAGGCGATCGGCATCGATCTCTCAGGTCGAACCTTCACGATTTCCGGCGAGACGTTTCGCGAGGGCGACGAGATTTCCATCGACGGCGGCTCCGGCAAGATCTACGCGGGCGCCCTCAGGCTGCGCGCCGGCGGCGCCAGCCGCGCCGCGCTCGAGCGCCTGCTGGGTCTCGCCGATGCGGAATCCGGCAGCTCCGTCTGGATCGCCCCGCGCGGCGCCGCGGAGGCGATCGATTCGGCGGCCCAGGCCGCCCCCGGTCTCGCCGTCGTCAGGCTCACCGACCTCATCACGTCCCACGGCGCCATCGACGCCTACGCCGGCCTCATTTCGCGGTTGGGCGACCAGCCCGGCGTCCCCGGACTCGAGAACGATATCGCGGCCATCGTCCGCGAATCGAGCGCGGCGCTGTTCGAGGCCGCACGGGGCCTGCCCGTTCACGTCCGGCTGTCGCGCATCAGTTCCGACCGGGCCCGACGGCTGATCGAAAACTGGACCGAGATCCCGGCGAACCTCTTCATGCCGCTCGGATCGAAGGCTTTTTTCCGGGCGTTGCTCAGGGGACTGTCCGACGCGGCGCGCTCCGCTGCTCACGGCGATGTCAGGGCGCTGATCGGCAACATCGTCGACGCCCGGGAAGCGGAGAGCTTCCGCTCGCTCACCGCGGACGTCGGTCTCGGGGCGGGAGCGATCATTCAGAACGCGATCGGCCTCAAGCAGGCCGGCGAGATCGCTCGTCACTGCGACACCGTCTGGGTCGACGTCTCCGAAACGATCCGCACCGCCTACGGCTTTCCGACCGAAGTCGTCCACGCCGACGGAACCATCGATCGTTACGCGGCGGACGGCTTTCTTGGCGACAACCCGTTCGAGCAGCCGGCCCCGTTTCTCACCGAATGGCTCCAGTCTGTCGCCACGCTTCCCCAGAGCAGCCGCAAGACCACCGTCGGCGTCGACTTTACCAGCGGATTCTCGCCGATCCTCGCGACAAGGCTTCATCACATGGGTTTCCGGCGTTTCGCGGTCTCGCCGGCCCATCGGGACGAAATGCGTTTGATCTTGGCTCAACGGTCGGGGGAGTGATGTCATGGCTGTCGAGGGTCAGGCCCTGGGCTTTGTTGAGACCGTAGGACTGGTCGCCGCCACCGAGGCCGCCGACGCCATGGTCAAGGCCGCCAACGTGGAGATCGTCACGCGCCAGCAGCCGGGCGGAGGCTACACCGCCATCATCGTCCGGGGCGACGTCGGCGCGGTGAAGGCAGCGGTGGAAGCGGGAGCCGCCGCCGCCAGGGCGGTCGGGAAAGTGGCCTCGGTTCATGTTATTCCCCGGCCGCACGAAGACATCGCAGGGATCCTGAGAAGACCGCCTGTTCGATAGAAGAGTAGGGCGGATCTGCGCGAGCGGCGACAGCCTCGCCCGCTATGGGCGTGGGATTGTCATACGCGGAGGGCGCCAGCCCCTGCTTGGCGCGCTCAGAGAAATCCCGCGACACGTGGCGCGCGCCTTCGACGGCCGGACCGCGCTTATCGGGGAAAGGCGATCCTTCACCTTCCGGCAAGATCATGCCGCAGGAGCTCAGAGCGCTGCATGGCTATAGGCATCGAACCGGCGAGCGCAGGTCGGGCATCCGTCGCCGGCCGGCTTGAAACGCAACTCCAAGTCGCCAAAGCGGTCATGCAGAAATCCGCCGTCGACCCCTCGATCGGGAGATTTCGCGCGAAAGCGGCGCAGGAGCAGCGCGAGTTCGGGCAGAGGACCTGAACCGTCGTTCTCCAAATATGAAGCGGACACGGCTGTGGCGGCGACGCATTCGCACGCATCGCCTCAATGGATCGCGTCAGCGCTGCTTGTCGAACCGATCGCGCAAATCCCGGCGCAGAACCTTTCCGTAGGCGTTCTTCGGAAGTTCGGCGACAAACTCTATTCGCTTCGGCTTCTTGAAGCTCGCAAGATGATCCCGGCAGAACGCGATCAGCGTCTCGGCGTCGAGTCCGGCGTAGTCTTCGCGCAAGACAATCGCGGACGCCACGCTCTCCCCCCATTCCGGATCCGGGACTCCAAAGACGATCGCCTCCTTGACCGCCGGGTGGCGGGTGAGCACCTCCTCGACCTCGCGCGGATAGATGTTCGTGCCGCCGCTGATGATGGTGTCGTGGCGACGATCGAGGATGTGGAGGCGGCCCCCGTCATCGAAGCGGCCGATATCCCCGGTCAAAAGCCACCCGTTGCGCAGCGAAGCGGCGTTGGCCGCGTCATTGCGCCAGTACCCGCGCATCACCACGTCTCCGCGCACGGCGATCTCTCCGATGGCCCCGCGAGGCGCCGCGTCGCCAACGCTGTCCAGAATGCGGACCTCGACGCCGGAGCGAACGAAGCCTGCGGATTGCAACGCTTCGTCGCCGGCGGTTTCGTGCGCCCAGGCCGGCAGGACGGAGATGGTCATCGGCGCTTCGCCCTGACCATAGAGCTGGGTCAGCACCGGTCCGAAACGCCGCAACGCCCTGCGAAGATGCTCGATATGCATCGGCGCGCCGCCGTAGACCATCGCGCGCAACGTCGGCAGGCGAATGTCCGAATCGGCCTCGAGCAGCCGCACGATCATGGTGGGCGCGAGGAAGGGCAGGACCGTCACGCGCTCGTCCGCGATGAAACGCAGGATGCGATCGGGGTCGAAGCCGCCGCCCGCGTCGATGATGTTCTCAGCGCCGCGGGACAGCGCCGGAAGCAGATACATACCACTTCCGTGCGACAGCGGCGCCGCGTGCAAGAGCCGGTCGTCGAGTCGAAACGCGCAGATGTCGGCGAGGCAATTCACGGCCATGGCGATCAGATTGCGATGACTGAGCACCGCGCCCTTCGGACGACCCGTCGTGCCCGACGTGTAGAAAAGCCAGACCGGGTCGTCGGGCGCGCAATCCGCCGGCGGGGACCCGTCGGACCGCCGGGCAAGCGCCGACTCCAGCGCGTTGTCCGCCGAAGGATCGCCGGCGACGATCATCGCCACGCCGGGTCGCGTCGCGGCGGCGGCGAATTGCGCCGCCATATCCGCATCGATGACGACGGCTTTGGCTTCGGCGTCTTCGACGATGTAAGCGGCTTCGCGGGGATGGAGCTTGGCGTTGATGGGGACCGCGACAAATCCGCCCCGGAACGCGCCGAGCAACGCCGCCGGGTACGGGAAGCCGTTTCTCATGAAGAGCGCCACCCGGTCGCCCCGCTCGAGGCCGAGCGACGCGAGTCGAGCGGCGAAGGCGGACGCGGCGGACGCGAGTTCGTCATAGCTCTGGCGGCGGTCGCCGTAACGGACGGCTGGCCTGTCCTTCCAGGCCGTCGCCGCGTGCTCAAAGAGCGAGAAAACGTTCATACTTCCCTCGCCGTTCCGTTCGGTGTCGTCGAATCGAGCGCGGCCGCTCAGGCCCCGACGACGCGATTGCGCAAGACGCCGATGCGTTCGACCTCGAGCTCGATCACGTCGCCAGGCTTGATGAAGCGCATATGCTCGAGCCCGCAGCCGTTGCCGACCGTGCCCGAGCCGAGGAACTCGCCGGGGTGGAGGGTCTCCGAGCGCGAGATGTAGGAAATCAGATCCTCGAATTTCCAGTACATCGAGCCCGAGTTTCCGCGACCCCATTCCTCGCCGTTCACCCGCGCGATCATGGTGAGGTTGTAGGGATCGGGAATCTCGTCCGCCGTCACGAGGCAGGGCCCCATCGGGTTGCCGGTGTCGAAGTCCTTGCCCTTCGCCGGGCCGAGCCGACCTTCCATTTCGGCGGCCTGCGCGTCGCGGGCCGAGACATCGTTGAAGATGGTGTAACCGAAGACGTGCTTCAGGGCGCCCGCCTTGGGCGCGTCCTTGACCGTGCCCTTGATGTAGACGCCGAACTCGAGTTCGAAATCGAGGAACTTGGAATAGGGCGGCCAGACCACGTCCTCGTCCGTCCCGATCACCGCGAAACGATTGGCCTTGTAGTAGATCGGCTGCTTGTAAAACGTCGGCGGCGCGTCGGGCAGGCCGCGTCGCTCAATCTCGGCGAGCGCCTTGTCCGGATCGGGTCCCTGTTTTGCTGCCATCTTCTGCAGGGCTGCCGTCGCCTGCTTGAGGTGCAGCTCGAAGCACAAGCAGTCCCGCATCTGCGGCGGCGGCTGAATAGGAGCGCGAAGGCGCACGTCAGCGCGCGCGACAGTCGCGCTGGCCGGCGCCTTCTTCACCGCCTCGTTGGCTTGATCGAGCGCCGCATCGCCGCCTTCGACGATCGCCAGCACGCTTGCGAGACCGTCGCTTCCGAACGCGGCGGCATGGGCCTCGGCAAGGTCGACGATGCGGGCGTCCCCGTCAACGAGCGCGCCGGCCCTCGGTCTGCCGTCGCCCTTTTGAAACGTCACCAGTCGCATCGGTTTCTCCTCCCTTGGGTTTGTTTGATTTGAGCGGTCTTCTTGATTTCGTCGCGGGCGGCGGCGCGCCGTGACGCACGCCTGCGGTCAGGAACGCGACCATGTGCCGGACCGCGCCCTCCTCGTCGTCGGGCCGACAGAGGCCGCCGCTCAGGCGCTCGATGCGGCCGGCGTCGCCCATCACGTAGACCATCGCGCCCAACATGAACTCGTAGGCCCACCAGATGTCTTCCTCCGTCCGCCCCGGAAGGGCCGAGGCGAGCGCTTCGACGACAGCGCGCGCAACGGGATCGAACATGTCGCGGATAAACCCCCGCTGCTCCGAACTCGGATCCATCGTCTCGTGCGCAAGCACTCGGCCAAAGCTCGGATCGCGATCGTGCGCCCGCAAGTGCAGCATCGGGAACACCAGCGCCTTGACGACCAGCTCGAGGCGCCGGTCGAGATCGGCTTCGCTCATCGCAATCGCCAGCCCCGCCAAGCGCTGCTCGACGACGGTCGGCACGCGCCGCTCGAACACCGCGCGATACAGCCCTTCCTTCGACCCGAAGTGATAGCTGACCAAGGCTACCGGGACGCCAGCGGCCTCGGCGACTTGGCGCATGGCGGCGCCGTCGAAACCGTTGGCGCCGAACACGCGCTCCGCCTCCTGCAAGATGCGCTCGCGCGACGATGCGCCCGCCGTTCCGGTCTCCACGGCGGCGCGCGCGCTTTTCGCGGCCTTCATCGTCGATCGAAACTCCTTGTCGCCAAGCCGCCATCCTAATCTTGATTGAACGAACGATCAAGATACTTGTCATTCGGATCAAGTTCGCCTAAAGTCGGAACCGCAGGGGCGGGCCAACGCGCTCCTCGCGCCAGCCGGAGGGAACACCCATGTCGAAGTGGAGTTATACAAAAGGGCTCAAGGACATCGGCAACGGCGTCTGGGCCTATCTCCTGCCGGACGGGTCCTGGGGCTGGAGCAATGCGGGGCTGATCGTCGACGGAGACCAGACGCTGCTCGTCGACACGCTGTTCGATCTGAAGCTCACCGCTGAGATGCTGGCCGACATGCGCCGCTCCGTGCCGGCCTCAGAGCACATCAACACGCTCTTCAACACGCACCATAACGGCGATCATACGTTCGGCAATCAGCTGGTGGACGGAGCGGAGATCGTCGCTACCCAGGCGACCTTCGACGAAATGGATCCCACGCATCCCGCGCTCTACCACTCGATGATGGTGAACGCGAAGCAGCTCGGACGCGGCGCCGAATTCCTCGCCGAACTCTTCAAGCCTTTCGATTTCACCGGCGTCGAGCTTCGCAAGCCGGATCGCACCTTCAGCGGGGAACTCGAGCTCAAGGTCGGCGGCAAAACCGTGCGTCTGATCGAGCTTGGGCCTGCGCACACCCGCGGCGACACCGTGGCGCTCGTTCCCGAGGACCGGGTCGTCTTTACCGGCGACCTTCTCTTCAACCAGGGCACGCCGATCGCCTGGGCCGGCCCGGTGTCCAACTGGGTCCGCGCCTGCGATCGCATTCTGGCGATGGACGTCGACGTGGTCGTTCCTGGACACGGGCCGATCTGCGACAAGGGGCCCGTGCGCGAAATGAAGGGCTACCTGGAGTTCGTTCAGGACGAGGCGCGCAAGCGCTTTGACAAGGGCATGACCGCGCGCGACGCGGCCTTCGACATGCAGCTCGGTCGCTACGCGGATTGGGGCGACGCGGAGCGCGTCGTTGTCACCGTCAGAAACCTTTTCGAAGAGTTCAGCGGCGAGCACGCCGAACCGGATGTTCTGTCGCTGTTCGAACAGATGGCCGACTTCCGCGACAAGCTTCGGGCCGAAGGCCACGGCCATCATGGCCATGCCCACGGTCACGCCCACGGCCGCTAGCCCAAGAACACGAAGTCCGCTTCCGCGGCGCAATCGATAGGGAGGACGTCATGAGACAGAAGGTAAGCGTGTTGCGCCGGCTCGGCGGCTGCGCCATCGCGGTCTTGGCGGGGGCGCTGGCGGCTACGTCGGCCCTTGCGGCCGATCCGATCAAGATCGGTTTCAGCATGGCCCAGTCGGGCCCGCTCGCGGGGAGCGGCAAGTCAGCGCTGCTCGCCATGAAAATCTGGGCGGAGGACCAGAACGCCAAGGGCGGCCTGCTCGGCCGGCCGGTCGAACTCGTCTACTACGACGACCAGAGCAATCCTGCCAACGTGCCGCCGATCTACACCAAGCTGCTCGATGTCGATAAGGTGGATCTCATCAACAGCGGTTATGCGACGCCGATCATCGCCGCCGCGCTGCCGATCGCCATGCAGCACGACATGGTGCTGATGGGTCTTTTCGGCCTCGCGAACAACGCCAAGCTCAACTACGACAAATACTTCAGCATGGCGCCGACTGGCGAGGATCCGGCGAAGGTCGCGACCAAGCCGTTCTTCGACGTGGCGGACCAGCTCGTTCCCAAGCCGTCGACGATCGCCGTCATCACGCCGGACATTCAGTTCGGCCACTCCGTACTTGAAGGGACGCGCGCCGCCGCAGAGGCCCGCGGCATGAAGATCGTCTACGACCGCACCTTTCCGCCGAGCATGACCGACTTTTCGACCCTGGTCCGCGAGGTGCAGGCGACCAACCCGGACCTCGTCGTGGTCGGCACCCAGCCGGGACAATCGATCAATGTCGCCCGCGCCATCGCCGAGGTCGGGCTGAACGCCCGGATGATCGGCGGCTCGATGACCGGCCTGCAGACGACGGACGCCGAGACGATTCTCGGCCCGCAGATCAACGGGCTCGTCAATTTCGCCTACTGGCTGCCCGCGCCGAAGCTCCAGTTCCCGGGATCGATGGACTTTCTCGCGAAATATCAGGCGAAGGCGAAAGCGGCGGGTGTCGATCCGATCGGCTACTACGTCGCGCCCTGGGCCTACGCCGACCTGCAGATTCTCGCTGCCGCCGTCGAGGGAACGAAGTCTCTCGAGGGCGACAAGCTCGGCGCCTTCATCCACGCCAACACGTTCAAGACCATCATCGGCGATGTCCAGTTCGGACCGGGCGGGGAGTGGGCCAAGCCACGCACGTTCCTGATCCAGTTCCAGAACGTCAAGAGCAAGGATGCAAACGAGTTCACCGGCACGGACCATTTGGTCCTCGTCGGGCCGCCCGACATGAAGACCGGCGATCTCATTACGCCGTTCGACAAGGCGCGCCAGTGACGCGGTCGCCGCGGTCGCCGATGTCGGCGCCGCCGCGGCGATTGCAACTGGACCGATAGCCCATGGTCTCCTTCGATCTCCTCGCAAACGCCGTCGTGTCCGGGGTTCTCCTCGGCGGATTTTACGCCGGCGTCGCCGCCGGCGCGACCATCTCGTTCGGCTTGCTCGACATCGCCAACATCGCACATCCGGCGTTTGTCGTGTTCGGCGCCTATGGCGCCTTCGTCCTCGGCCAGCGGTTCGGACTCGATCCGCTTGTCGCAGCGCTGTTCGTCGTCCCGGTCTTCTATCTGGCCGGCCTCGCAGTCCATCAGGTCTACCATCGGGCGTTCGAGCGGCGCGGAGACGATTCGATGCGCGGGCTCGCCTTCTTCTTCGGCCTGATGTTCGTGGGCGAAGTCGTCCTCATCCTGTTGTTCGGCGTCGACTACCGCTACACGTCCGCAGCCTATGCCTCGACCTCGATCAAGATCGGGCCCGTCGCATTGCCGCTCCGGCAACTGATTCCTTTCCTGGGGGCGTTGGTGATTCTCGCCGCGGCGCAACTCTTTCTCAGTCGCACGTTTATCGGGCGCGCGATTTTGGGCGTGGCGCAAGACGCGACCGCGATACGCCTCATGGGCGCCGACCCGGTTCGCCTGAAACGCATCGCCTTCGCCATCTCGATTGCGCTTGCAGGCGCGGCGGGCGCGTTGCTGCTCGTGCTCGAGCCGGTCGAACCGGCGATCGGGCGCGAGTTCATCGGGCGGGTGTTTGCGATCGCCGTGCTCGGCGGCATGGGCAGCCTGCCCGGAACCTGGATCGCTGCGGTGATGCTCGGCGTGA
Organism: Roseiarcus fermentans; assembly: GCF_003315135.1. Lineage (GTDB taxonomy): Bacteria > Pseudomonadota > Alphaproteobacteria > Rhizobiales > Beijerinckiaceae > Roseiarcus > Roseiarcus fermentans. The sequence continues at coordinate 12,601 of NZ_QNRK01000006.1, read as the reverse complement.
TCGAAAACCTGACCTCGATCTTCGCTGGCGCATCCTGGGCGCCGGCTGTCTCCTTCGGCTTCTTGCTGTTGACGCTGGCCGTCCGTCCCTCCGGACTGTTTGGTCGCTAGATGAGCGCTTTTTTCCGCTTCCTGGGGCTGGCGATCATCGCCGCCTGTGCGCTCTTCGCGGCGATGCGGGCCGTGGGGAACGATTATGTTTTCTACGCCGGCTACACGGTCCTCGAATATGTCGTGCTGGCGTGCGCCTGGAACATTCTTGGCGGCTACGTCGGCTACGTCAACTTCGGGGTCGCGGCCTTCCTGGCGCTCGGCGCCTACACGGGCGTGGCGCTCGGCAGAATCGCGCCGGTTCCTCTTCCCGTCATGATGCTCGCAGGCGGCGTCGTCGCGGGTCTGGTCGGCCTTGGGACAGGGTATTTAACGCTGCGTCTGCGCGGGATCTTCTTTGCGATCGCCACCCTCGCCCTTGCGGTCGTGCTGCAGACGCTGATCACCAACTGGGATTTCGTGGGCGGGTCCGCCGGGGTCTACGCCATCCGGCCAAAGCACGTTCCGATCTTCGGCAGCTACATCCAGTACATGGTCTTCCTCATGCTGACGCTGGCCGTCGTCGTGGTGGCGGTCAGCCGCGCGATCGAAACCTCGGGTCTCGGGCTCGGCTTTGTCGCAATCCGCGACGACGAGGTCGCAGCGGAGGCGACGGGCGTTCCGACGCTTCGACTGAAGTTGATCGCAACCGCCTTGAGCGGTGCGTTCATGGGCATGGCCGGGGCCCCTCTTCCCTATTATTTGACCTTTCTCGAACCGTCGTCTGCGTTCAATCTTACCTATGCCGTGAATTCCATCGCCATGCCGCTCATCGGCGGCACGACGATGTGGTTCGGGCCGGTGCTCGGGGCGCTCCTCCTGGGGACAGCCCAACAGGTCATCACGGTGACGATCTCGTCGGAAGTCAATCTGCTCATCGTCGGCCTGCTCCTGATCGGATTCGTCGTGCTCGCCCCGCAGGGGCTGATTGGCCTCCTGGGCCTGACGGGCAAGCGGAGGTCGGCGTGAGCGAGCTTCCTCTATTTCACGCGCAGGGCCTCACCAAACGGTTCGGCGGATTCGTCGCGCTCGACAGCGTCGACTTCGAGGTGGGCGCGGGCGAGCGCGTCGGCCTCATTGGCCCCAACGGCTCCGGGAAAAGCACGCTGGTGGGGTGCGCCAGCGGCTCGCTTCGCAATGACGGCGGAGCTGTCTGGTTCAAGGACAGACGCATCGATCGGCTCTTGCCGCACCAGCGCGTCCGGGCGGGGCTCGTGCGCAGCTTTCAGTTGCCGCGACCGTTCCGCGGATTAACGGTGGCCGAAAACCTCCGCGTGCCGCTCGTCTTCGCGGGAAGGCAAGGGCGCGCCCAAGACGCGATCGACGATGCGCTCGAATTCGTCGGCCTCGCCGCGCGCCGCGAGGCGATGCCTCAGGATCTGACCCAGGTCGACTTGCGGAAACTGGATCTCGCGCGCGCGACGGTCGCTAAGCCGCAGCTCCTGTTCGTGGACGAGGCGATGGCGGGCCTCTCCCATTCCGAGGTCGACGAGATCATCGCCCTGATGATGCGGATGAACGAGCGCGGCGTCGCGATCGTCATGATCGAGCACATCATGCGGGCGGTCACCGCCTTCTCGCAGAGGCTCGTGGTCCTGGTCGCGGGGCGCAAGATCGCCGACGGCGACCCGGAACAAGTCTTGGCCAACGTCGAGGTTCAGAGAGCCTACCTTGGAGAATAGCCTCGCCATCTCCGGCCTGTCGGCCAGCTACGGGCACGTGCTCGCCCTGCAGGACGTCTCCCTCACCGTGGAACCCGGCGAGACCGTCGCCCTGCTCGGCACGAACGGCAACGGCAAGAGTTCGCTCATGAAATGCGTGATGGGGCTGCTGCGTCCCTCCGCAGGGTCGATCGTCGCGAGGATCGACGGCGAATCCATCGACCTCGTCGGACTCGCCACCGAGGAGATCGTTGGACGCGGCGTGATCCTCGTTCCCGAGGGGCGTCATCTCCTGCCCAAGCTCAGCGTCGAGGAGAACCTCTACCTCGGCGCACTGCGCCGCCAGGCGCGGCCTCACATCCGCCGTAACCTCGAGGCGAGTTACGATCTCTTTCCGCGTCTCGCCGAACGCCGACGCCAGGCTGCCGGCAGCATGAGCGGCGGCGAACAGCAAATGGTGGCGCTCGCCCGCGCGCTGATGGCGGAGCCGAAGATTCTTTTGATCGACGAACCTTCCGTTGGCCTCGCGCCGATCGTGGTCAAGCTGGTGATCGACGCCATTGCCGAACTCAAGGCTCGGCTCGGCCTGACCGTGCTGATGGCCGAGCAGAATTTTCATCAAGCGATCCGCGTGGCCGACCGAGGCTATGTCATCGTGCACGGGTCGATCGAATTCGAAGGCCGCTCGACAGCCGAGCTTCGTGAGAATGAGCTGGTGCGAAAGTTGTACCTCGGCGGGTAGTCGGCCAGCCTCCCATCGAGCGGCGTCGGAGGACGTCTTCGTCACCTAGGGCAGTTCCCTCCTGCGCCAGACATCGAACCGCATCGACACCGGGCATCGCAAGATCGAGGGCCGCCGGAAAGCGACGTCGCCGGAATCGCTCGTTAACCCTTTTGGCGCCATGCTCGCCGCATGACGTCGCTTCAAAAATCACTTCCGCTTCGTGAACTCCTGAGGGATCCCCGGCTCGCGCTGATGCTCGCGCTGGGCTTCTCGTCGGGCCTGCCGTTCCTCCTGATCTTCTCGACCCAGTCGGCGTGGCTGCGCGAAGCCGGGGTGAGCCGATCGGCGATCGGGCTCATGAGTTATGCGGCGCTCGCCTTCACCTTCAAGTTCGCCTGGGCGCCGTTCATCGACGAATACGACCCGCCGTTCCTCGCCGCCCGGCTCGGGCGCAGGCGCGGCTGGATGTTGCTCGCCCAGCTCATGGTGGCGGCGAGTCTCGCCGGCCTCGCCTTCGGCGCGCCGGCGCAATCCCTGGGCTGGAATGTGCTGTTCGCCTTCCTGACCGCCTTCGCCGCCGCGAGCCAGGACGTGACCATCGACGGCTGGCGCATCGACGCAGCGCCGATCGAACGCCAGGGCATGATGTCGGCGGTCTATCAGCTCGGCTATCGCCTGGCGATGCTGTGCGCCGGCGCCGGCGCGCTCTACATCGCCGATTTCGCGAGTTGGCGCGCGGCCTATCTCGCCATGGCGGGGCTGACGCTGGTCGGGATCGGCGGCTGCCTGCTGTCGCCCCGGCTCGACAAGCCGCGGATATCGGGGGGACGCCCGTCCTTCGCTGTCTCGTTCGTCGAGCCGCTGCGGGACCTCGCGACCCGCTATGGCGCGACGCTGATCGCCATCCTCGCGCTGGTGGCGATCTACCGGCTGCCCGACTTCGTGTCCGGCGTGATGGCCAATCCGCTCTACATCGACCTCGGCTTCACCAAATCCGACATCGCCACCGTGTCGAAGCTCTATGGCGTCTGGATCGGGATCGCGGGCGCGTTCGGCGGCGGCCTGGCGGTGGCGCGGCTGGGGCTGATGCCCACCCTCATCCTCGGAGGCGTCGCCGCCTCGTCCTCCCACCTGTCGCTGGCTCTGCTCGCGTCGAAGGGCGCGAGCCTGCCGCTGCTGACGCTCGCCGTCAGCGTCGAGAGCTTCGCCGGCGGCTTCGCCGGCGCGGCGCTGATCGCCTACATGTCGTCGCTCGTTTCTCCGGGTTTCGCGGCGAGCCAGTACGCGCTTCTGTCTTCGCTCTATGCGCTGCCCGGCAAGCTCGTCGGGGGCCTCTCGGGGGTGATGGTCGACGAATTCGGCTACGTCCGGTTCTTCCTCGCCACCGCCGCGATCGGCGTTCCGGTGGCGGCGTTGAGCATCCTGGTGTGGCGTGTGCACGCGCGGCCGGTCGAGGCGCCCGCGCCTGGCCAGTAGAGCGGACCGAGGCCATCTTCCGTCGGCGCAGCCATTCGGAAGCAGCATGTGTAATAATAAGAGTCTCGTATCGACGCTGTAACCGAGGCAATGCCATGCCGACGATCGATTACGCGCTTCGCCAGTTCGCGATCAAGGAGGTCGATCTCCAGAGCATCGCGCAGCACATGTATCCGCTCATGCTGCGCAACATTTCAGGAGCCGGGTTCGTGTTCGTCGATCCCGGCGACCCGAGCCGGTTCTCGGCGCCGGGCTGCGTGCTGGCGTCCCCCTCGTATCCGGCCAACCAGGCCTATATCACGCAGAATTACGTGTACAACTGGGTTCGCGACGCGGCGATCGCGGCGATCGAGGTCGCGGCGGCCAATCCGCCGTCCCGGCCCGGCGGCGGCGCGCAGACGCTGATCGACTACGTGACCTTCGCGCGCCTGTGCCAGTCGAACGCCATCCAGGCGGGCAAACCGACCCACGCCTGCTTCACCATCGAAGGCGACTTGCGCGACTGGACGGATCAGAGCGACGGGCCGGCGCTGCAGACCCTGGCGATCCTCAGCCTCTACGGCCAGCTCGATCCGGCGAGTCAGGCCGTCGCGCTGGCGGTGGCGAACGCCAATGTCGGGTTCGTGCTCGACGTCTATCAGCAGCCGACCGTCAACCTGTGGGAGGAGGTGACGGGCTATTCGTTCTTCGCCAGGGCGGTGCAACTGCGTTGCCTAGAGGCGGTGCAGGCCAACACGATCGGCCTCGACATTCCTTCGAACCTCGGCGCCGCGATCACATGGCTGACGTCGGCGCTCGAGGGCCACTGGAACGGGAGCTGCTACGTCTCCATTCTCCAGCCGCAGAACCCCAGGCCGGGCTACGACTCCAACATCGACATCGTCTGCGCGAGCGTCTACGGCGCGATCCCGTTCACCGACACGAAGCTTCTGGCGACAGCGGCTCAGGTTCGCAGCGAATTCGCCGACGCCGGCGGTCCGAACGCCTATCCGATCAACGCCGCTGACGCGGCTCAGGGGTTCGGACCGCTGATGGGGCGCTATCCAGGCGACACCTACGACGGCGACAGCCTGAACGCCGGCGCGGACCATCCGTGGGCGCTCTGCACCGCGAATTTTTCGGAACTCTACTACGGGCTGGCCCACGCCATCCTCTCGGGCGCGGCTGTCCCCTACGACAGCCTGTCGGCAAAATTCTTCGAGCAGGTCGGCGTGCAGTCGACGACAACCGCCGCCGATGCGATCGCCGCGCTCCGGACCGCCGGCGATGCGATGCTGCAGGCGGTCGTCTATCACAGCGACAACCTCCTCCTGAGCGAGCAGTTCGACGCCTGGACTGGCTATGAAAAGAGCGTCCGGAACCTGACCTGGAGCTACGCGGCGTTTCTTTCGGCCGTCAGGCGACGCAACGGGACGGGCGTCAGCGGCTAACTCGGGTTCGGGAAAGCCTCGTCGATGGCGCGCCGGAGCGCTCGGGCGAGGTCTTCCCGGGTGTAGGGCTTGGTGATCAGCCTCACGTCCGGGTCGAGGCGCCCGTCGTGGACGATGGCGTTGCGGGTGTAGCCCGTGGTGAACAGCGTCGGCAGGTTCGGGCGGAGCCTGCCGGCCTCGTCGGCCAGTCCCCGACCATTGAGGCCGCCGGGAAGCACGACGTCGGTGAAGAGGGCGTCGATGCGGTCGGGCCCGGTCAGCAGGGCGAGCCCCTCCCCGCCGTCGCGAGCGGCCAGAACGCGGTAGCCCAGCTCTTCGAGCGCGCCGCGCGCGAAGTCGCTTACGGCGGCGTCGTCCTCGACCAGCAGCACGACCTCGCCGGCTTTCGCGGGCGGCGCGCCCCCGGCCGGCGGGGCGTCGCTCGCCGGGGTCGTCGCAAGCGGGGCGGCGGCAGTCATGCGCGGAAGATAGATTTTCACCGCGGTGCCCTGCCCCGGCTCGCTGTAGATGCGGATGTGTCCTTTCGACTGCTTGACGAAGCCGTGAATCATGGCGAGCCCCAGCCCGGTCCCCTTGCCGACTTCCTTGGTGGTGAAGAACGGTTCGAAAATTCGGGGAAGCACGTCCTTCGCGATGCCGACCCCGGTGTCGCTCACCGACAGCATCACGTACTGGCCGGGAGCGACGTCGCCGAACTGTGCGACGTAATGTTCGTCGAGCGACGAGTTCGCGGTCTCGATTGTGATGTGGCCGCCGGCAGGCATCGCGTCGCGCGCGTTGACGACGAGGTTGACGATCGCGTTGTCGACCTGGCTCGGATCGGCGAAGGCCGGCCAAAGGCCGGCGCCGAGGACGGTTTCGATCTTGACCGCCTCGCCGACCGTGCGCACAAGGACGTCGGACATGGCGGCGACCGCCCGGTTGAGGTCCAGCTGTCGGGGCGCAAGGGGCTGCCTACGGGCGAACGCAAGCAGCTTCTGCGTCAAGGCGGCCGCCCGCCTCGCGCCTTCCAACGCCGTCTCCGCCGGTCGCGCGAGGCGGCCGGGCTCCGCCTGACCCGCCTCGACCCGTCGTCGGATCGTGTCGAGGTTGCCGATTACGATCGTCAGGAGATTGTTGAAGTCGTGAGCGATTCCGGCGGTGAGTTGGCCAACGAGTTCGAGCTTCTGCGTCTGAAGCAGGAGGCTCTCGGCCCTGAGGCGGCTTTCCGTCTCCGCAATCAGCGCCGCGGATTGCGCCTGGACCTGCCGGACGAATGACCGGCTGGTCGTCACGACCGCGATGGTCGCAATGGTTGCGCTGACGAGGCTCAGCAGCAAAAGCCCGTACAGGATCGCCTGCAGCCGACCCGCCGTCTGCTGGCGCGCGGCGAGAAGGTCGACTTCGGCGGCGTCGAACGCCGCGAGCAGATCGCGCAGCCGGCTCGCCGGGCCCTCTGCGTCGCCCCTAGCGAGCAAATCGTTGAAAGCGGCCGGGTCCGACATCCCCTCGGTCGCGGCGCGGTCCAGGACGCTGAGATAAGCGCCGGTCAGTTGGACGATCTCGTCCAGCCGGCGAATCTGGTCGGGGTTGTCGGAAACCAGTTGCCGCAGCTTCGACAGATTGTCGTTCACCGTCGAGCGCGCGCCCGCAGCGCCACTCGCGCCATGGCCCTCGAGGAGGCCGTCGCGGACGGAGATCTCGGCGTTCTGGAGGGCGATGACCGCTTGCCCGACCAGTCCGCGCACCTGGTAGGTGTGCTCGATCCAGGAAGTCGCGCTGTCGACCCGGACGGCCATAGCCGTTCCCAAAGCGGCGGCGGCGACGAGCAGAACGATGCTGCTCGTCATGAGAATCCATCCGCTCCGGCGACCGCGGTCGGACTTCAAGTCGTCGACCGCCGCCGAAAGGCGCGCAAGAAGCCGGGTTGTCATGATAAACAGTATGGAGCGCCTTGCCGGCGCCGGTCGAGGTCAATCTCGGAAGAAAGGATCATGGCGCGCATTCTAATAGTCGATGACGAGCCGTTGATTGCGATGTTGGCGGAGGATTGGCTCAACGAACTGGGACATGAGACCGTCGGTCCCGCGCTCACGCTCGAGGATGCGGTTCGTCTGCTCGACGAGGCGTTCGACGCCGCCATCCTCGACGTGAGCCTCGGGGCCGGAACAAGCTACCCGCTGGCTGAGCGTCTCCGGGAGCGCGGCGTGCCGTTCGCCTTCGCCACCGGGCACGTCGCGGCGGATCCCGGCTGCGGCGCCGTCGTCCAGCTCGCGAAACCGTTCGATTTCCACCTCTTTCGCGAGGTTGTCGGCGTCCTGCTCGGCGCGCCCATGTCCAGGACCGGGGCTTCGCGCTGACGGTTCGCAACCTCGAAACGCGCCACTCTCCCAGGGCGGCGGCCTCATAAGGCCGGCATTTTCGACGCAATTCGGCGGATGAAGCGGGCGCAGACGTCGGGCTGCGTGACGGGCAGCATGTGGCCGCCGTCGACGAGCTCCAAATCGAGCGACGGGAGTTCGCGGGTCATCGCCTCGCCCTGCGACCGCCAGTCGAGAATGCGATCGTCTCGGCCGTACAGGATTCCGACCGGGATCGTCAGCGAACCGTAGCGGCCGGGCATAGTCTCGACAGCCTCGTCGGAAAGACCTGCCGTCAGTTCGGTCGAGGTGACGTACAGGTTGCCGGGCCGCAACGCGAGGAGTCCGCCGCCGGCCGTGCCGAAGTCGGCCGGCGCCGGCTCCGGCGCGAAGGCGGCCCTGAAGAACGTCGGGCGCGCGATCAGCGCCGCCGGCCCCGCCGCCGTCCAGGCGTAGAGACCGCGCAACAGCCGCGAGTGGATGACGAGCGACCGGAACAGCGCCGGCGCTTCGGCCAGCGGATGGGTCGCAGGCGCGATCAGCGCAAGGCCGCCCACGCAATCCGGGTGGTCGAGCGCCAGCGCAAGCGCCACCGCGCCGCCGAGAGAATGGCCGACGACGAGCGGCTGACCGAGCTTCAGCGCACGGATCGCGCGAGCCAGAATCGCGGCCTGCTCCCGGATCCCGCCGGGCGACGGGGCGGAATAACCGGAGCCCGGCCGGTCGAACGCGACGACGCGGAACCCGTCTGTGAGGCGGCGAATGAGCGAGTGAGCGAAATGGCCGATCTGGCCGGCGAGGCCATGGATCAGGACGACCGGCGGCCCGCGCCCCTGGTCGACGAGGTGCAATTTCACGCCGCCGACGACGAGATAGCGGCCTTGTGGCGGCGCAGCTCGCTCGATCCCCCACGCGGCCAGGACGGCGAGCGCAGCCAGCGCGACTTCGAGCGCAACCAGCGCCGCAGCCGCCTCGAGAATCCACTTCACGTCCGCGTCCATCCTTTCGCGGCCATCGTCCGCCGCGTGCGCCGATTCCCATCGCCACAATACGGGCGGGCGGGCGCCGCGGATAGACCCGCGGCCACCGGCTCGCGTCGTGACCCGCACACCGAAGGGCGCGCGTCGTTCGGCCGCCTCTCGATTCGTTGATCCCTCCCCCCGCCTCCGCTAGAGTCGAACCAAAGCTGGGAAGGAAGCGAAATGAGTCTTGGCAATATCCTCGTTCACGTCGATTCGAAGCCGCGGACGGCGGTCAGGCTCGCGCTCGCGCTCACGATCGCCCAGCGCACCGGAGCGCGGCTGACGGGTCTGTTCGCCGAAAAGGCCGAGGCTCAGTTCGTAGGGTCCGTCCCGAGCTGGCCGAGCCCGCACTACGCCGCTGCGCTGGAGGAGGCGCGCTCGGCGTTCGAAGTCGCGACGCCTACACTGGGCGACCGCGCGGCCTTTCTCGACGTCAATCGCGGCAGCGATCACGAAATCGGCCGCCGGTTCGTCGAGATCGCCCGGACCTTCGATCTCGTCGTCCTCGGCCAGACCCATGACGCCGAACCGGTCCCGGCAAGACTGCCGGAGCAGGCGATCTACGAAAGCGGCCGGCCGGTACTCGTCGTCCCGTTCGTCGGAAACTATCCGGACGTCGGCCAGCGGCCGCTGTTCGCCTGGCGCACGTCGCGGGGCGCGGCGCGCGCGGCCTTCGACGTCCTGCCGTTGATCGGCAAGGACGCCGACGCGCTCGTTGTCGAGGTCGCGCGCAAGAGCGACCAGCGCGACGAATTCGCCGATCTGCTCGTCGCGAATCTGGCCGCGCGCGGGGTAAGGGCGCGCTACCAGCACTTCGTCGTCGACGAGGTCGCGGTGATGGACACGCTCCTCAGCGCGGTCTCCGACCATGCGGCCGACATTCTGGCGATCGGCGCTTTTGATCACGGCACGCAGTCGCTGCTCGGACACGGCGCCGGCACGCGCCACATCCTGGCCCACATGACCGCTCCGGTTCTGTTCTCGCACTGACCGTTTGCGAGGACGGCCCGGCGGCGTCGGCGCTTACTGAGCCCGCAGAGCAGCCAGCACGCCGGGAAGCGCCTCGGGCAGATCCTCGGAGACGAGCCCGGGCCCGAAGACGCGCGCTGCGGCCCCGTGCAGCCAGACCGCGGTCGCCGCCGCCTCGAAGGCAGGGACGCCCTGCGCCGCGAGGCCGGTGACGAAACCCGTCAGCACGTCGCCGGAGCCGGCGGTCGCGAGCGTCGGCGGCAAGTCCCACCCGATGGCCGCCCGTCCGTCCGGCGCGGCGACGACCGTATCCGAGCCTTTCAGCACGACGACGGCGCCGGTCAGCTGCGCCGCCGCACGGGCGCGGGCGAGTTTGTCGCCGCCTGCGTCGATCCCGTCGGCGCCGGCGAACAGCCGGGCGAACTCGCCTTCATGCGGGGTCATGACGGCGGAATGCCCGCCGCGCCCGATCAGCGCCGCGAGCTCGACAGCCTCGCCGGCAAAGCTCGTGAGGGCGTCCGCGTCCATAACGACCGTCCGCCCTTGAGCGGGCCTCGTCAGCGCCGCCGCGACGAGATCTCGCAACTCCGGCCCGGCGCCCGCGCCAGGACCGAGCGCCACGGCGCGGCGGCGGACGTCGGCGAGCAGCGCGTCGAAGCCGCCGGCGCCGGAGAACGGCGCGACCATCACGGCGGTCAGATGCGCCGCGTTGACGGCGACGGCGTCCAGAGGGCTCGCGAGCGTCACGATCCCCGCGCCGGCCCGGAGCGCCGCGCGGGCCGCGAGCCGCGCCGCGCCCGTTTGATGCGCCGGACCAGAGAGAACGAGCGCCGCGCCGCGCGCGTACTTGTGCGAGCGGCTGTCGAGGCGCGGCAGCGCGTCGCTCCACAGGCATGGGCTGTTGACGAACGCGCTCGGCGCGATGCGCGGCAGCACGCTCGCCGGAATGCCGATGTCGATGAGCCGGATCGCGCCGCAGAGCGACCGACCGGGCTCGAGCAGATGTCCAGGCTTCAACCGGAAGAAGGTGACGCTGGCCGTCGCCTCGACCGCGACGCCCCGGACGCTTCCGGTCGCCCCGTCGACCCCGGAGGGCGTGTCCACCGCGAGGACGCGGCCGCCGGAGCGCGCATGGCGGTTGATTCGCTCGACGACCGCCCGCGCCTCGCCATCGATGTCCCGCGCGAGCCCCGCGCCGAACAGCGCGTCGATGACGCAGGCCGCGCCGCCGAGATCGACCGCGACGGCCGGGAGAATAGCGCCCGCGAACCGCGCCGCCGCAACAGCAGCGTCGCCCGTCAGCGCCTCCCGGCTGCCGAGGAGGCCGAGCGTGACGGGAAATCCGCGTTCGCCGAGGCGGCGGGCGGCGACGAAGCCGTCGCCGCCGTTGGCGCCGGGGCCGCAGAGCACGACGATCTTCCCGCGCGTGCGGGCGAGCCGGGCAGCTTCATCCGCCACTGCGAGCCCCGCCGCTTCCATGAGGAGCGAACCGGGCGTCCCGGCGGCGATCGTCATCCGGTCGGCCTCGCCCATCTCGGCCGGGGTCAGGAGTTCCAGACAGATCAATGGATCGAGCATGCGGCCAAGGTGGCCCCGCAGCCCGCCTGGAAGCAAGTGCGAAAACGGCCCATCAAGGCGGCTAGACCGCCGGATGCTCCCACATCACCAAAGTTGCGGCCTCTACGCCCGGCATGCCGATCAGCGATCCCTTCACCGGCGGCCGCGCGCGCGTCCGCGATCCATGGACCACATCCCGTGGGATAGGCGGCCGATGGGCCGTCTTGTCGACGCCTTCTTCGCATTCGCTCGGCGCCAAGGGACGAAAGGGCTGACCTTTGTCCTGCAATCCTTCGGGAGGAACCGACACCGGCGCGACATTTCCTTGCAGAGCCGGAAGCGGTTCGTCGGATGAATCAAGTGCGAAAAACGGCTTGGCGCGGCGAGAAAATCTGCTATACGGGCAACCCTGCTGATCCCCGATAGCTCAGCTGGTAGAGCATTCGACTGTTAATCGAATGGTCGCAGGTTCGAGTCCTGCTCGGGGAGCCAGACTCTCAGCGTCATGGCTTGAGACCAGCGTGTCGACGAGACCATTTCTGCGGTATGGCACGGAGAGGATCGTCGGAAGGCGCGACCGCAACGCGCGCCGCACCTCGAAGTTGGATGCCCCGATCACGCTTGGGGCGATCGGCATTTCACTTGCCCGACATCGCCGACCCTGGGCCGGTCCGTGGGCAAACCCTACAGCGTCGGGCATCGATTCTGCGAATACGCCGATACCGGTCCGCGCAAGTCGCCGATCTGGTTCGCCCTCGCCGTGGAGCAGCCGCTGTTCGCCCTCGCGGCCTCCAGAGCCTGCGGTTCCAGATGCGCGCCCGCCGACGGCGAGCGCCAGGCGTTCAGCCTTCCTGACCACGACGACCGGCGCACTCTTCGCTCCGATCCGCCCGAAGACCATGTTTCCACGACGCGGAGGGAGGCCGATACCCCGGCTTCAGGCGGAAACGGCCGACCCTCGCGTTGCTGCGCCTTCGAACGCCGGAGAACAATGGCTGAAGGATCGCCTATCGAAATGCCGGACCTGGATCACGGCCTTCGCCGCGAGTGGCCTCCGATTCGGAGCGACGCCAACGCCGCCGGACAGCGGGCGCGCAAGAGAGCCGCAAAGGAAGCCGCGGGAGCGTCGGCGTCCCTTGAAGGCTTCCTGCACCCGTGACAATTTGCCGCTCCGGGAAGGCGTAAAAAACCCATGGATCAGGCGACGGAACGACCTCAGGCCGGCCACAACCGGGCCCGCAATCCCGGCGTTCGGCTCGATCCGTCGTGGTTCGAGAGCGTTGGGGTGAATACGAGCGCGGTCGAGCGGCGCGCTGCGACGCTGACGACGCGGC
>NZ_QNRK01000005.1 GCF_003315135.1 Roseiarcus fermentans | reverse complement strand
AATCCAGAGGCCGTACACATGACCGCAAGTGGCCGTACGTCCATCCGCTTGAAATTGCCTCTTGCAAGTCGGGGGCCATCCACACATGACGGCGGAAGCGCCCCGCCCTCGGGAGACACGACCGTCACGCCTGCCGAGGCTGTCGCTTGCCCCCTTCCACCAGCCGTAATCGTCCCCGGCGATGCCGATGCGAAGCACGGCGAGGGGGCGCGAGCCGGGGTCGCGCCGTCGAAATAATGAGTCGTCGGACCGACACAGCGTTCGCTCCGTTGCACAGGACGCGGAGCCCGATTGCAAGATATGCGCTTGGCGCATATCAGGCGCCGGTCCCGACGCCTGCGGTCGCCACGAAATCGCCCGCTTTACCCATGATGTTTCGAGTGTCCCGAGAGTGTCGCAACAGACGCCTCGGTCCTGCTCAACAGAATGGCTCGTTCAAAGCTGATGATCGTGTAACGGAAACGTCTTCGGAGCCTGGCCCTCGAACCAGAATACGGAGACAGACCATGCGTTCCATTCAAGACCTCACGACGGCCCTGCGCCAGATCTTCAAATACCTGAGCGTTCCGAGCGATGACGAGCGGGCTGCGGCGTACCTTGAGCAGGCCGGAGACCTGATCGACCTCGAAATGCGGGTGCGGGAGATCGATCGCGGCCGGATGCGCGGCGCGTCCTGACGCGGTCGCGGGTTGGTCGCCGTTCATGCGCCCGGATTTCCCGTCTCTGAACGATGCGCGCGCGCTCGGCCGTCACCGGTCGGCCGCGCGCGTGTCCGTCTCTGTCGGCGCGGTCGCCGACCGCGCGCCGGCGTTTCGCCGGGCGCGGGAACAGGAGGCAATGCCCCTGCGGCGAGTCAAGGCCCTCGGGCGAACGGCGCCAGCAGGTCCGGCCGCCGCTCGCGCGTGATCCGCTCCGCCTCGGCCCGCCGCCACGCCGCGATCTTCGCATGGTCCCCGGACAGCAGCACGTCGGGGATCGAAAGCCCCTCCCACTCCCGCGGGCGGGTGTACTGCGGATATTCGAGCAAGCCTGATTCGAAACTCTCTTCCGCCCCCGACGCCTCCTTGCCCATCACGCCGGGGATCAGCCGCACGCAGGCGTCGAGGATCGCCAGCGCCGCGACCTCGCCCCCCGACAGCACGTAGTCGCCGATCGAAACCTCGATCAGTCCGCGGCCCGCGATCACCCGCTCGTCCACCCCCTCGAAGCGCGGGCACAGGATGACGAGGCCCGGCCCCGCCGCCCAGGCGCGGGCGAGTCCTTGCGAAAACGGTTTTCCGCGCGGGCTCATGATCAGGCGCGGGCGCGGATCGTCCGGCTGCGCCGCGGCGTCGAGGCTCGCGGCGAGCACGTCGGCGCGCATCACCATGCCCGGCCCGCCGCCCGCCGGCGTGTCGTCGACGGCGCGATGTTTTCCCAGGCCCTGCTCGCGGATATCGCGCGCCTCCAGCGCCCAGAGCCCGCGCGCCAGTCCGTCGCCGGCCAGCGACTGGCCGAGCGGCCCGGGGAACATCGACGGGAACAGGGTGAGCAGGGTGGCGCGGAACATGGGCCTGTCATAATCGGTCGCGCGAGGCGCACGCCAATGAAAACGCCGGACGGCGTGTCGCGCCGCCGCCCCGGCGGGGAACGGCCCTGCCGGCGACCGCGCCCATCCGCCTCGACACGCGCCCTCGACTCCCATACCTTAGGCGCCCATGAAACACGGTGAAGCGAGCCGCACGGCGCTCGGGGCGGCGGGACACCGGGCGGCGCATCAGGCGCTCGACGGCGGGATCGTGTTCGCCGATCCGCTCGCCCTGCGCATTCTCGGCCGGGACGCGGACGAGGAGATTGCGCGCGCCAAAGCGCGGCCGGAACGACGCGCCCTGCGCCTGTTCGTGGCCATGCGCAGCCGCTTCGCCGAGGATTCGGCGCGCCGCGCGATTCGAGCCGGCGTCCGGCAGGTCCTCGTCCTCGGCGCCGGACTGGACACGTTCGCCTACCGGGTCGAGCCGAGCGACGGCTTGCGGGTTTTCGAGCTCGATCATCCGGCGACCCAGCGCGACAAGCGCGCGCGCCTCGCCGCGGCCGGAATCGACGCGCCGGCGCATCTCGCATTCGTGGCGCATGATTTCGAGCACGGCGACATGACCGAGGCGCTCGTCGCCGGCGGGCTCGACCCCAGCCGCCGGACCTTTGTGCTGTGGCTCGGCGTAACCCCCTACCTGACCGAGGGCGCGATCGCCGCGACGCTTCGATCGCTGACGCAGCTCCCCGGCGGCGCGGAGGTGGTGTTCGACTACGCCAATCCGCCGGATGCGATCGAGGAGGCTGGAACGCGGGCTTTCCATGGCGAGCTGGCCGACCGCGTCGCCGCGCAGGGTGAGCCGTTCCGTTCGTTTCTCGACACCGCCGCCCTGCACGAGCGGGCGCGGGCGATGGGGTTTTCGGAGATCGAAGACCTGGACCGCGCCGCCCTGGTCGAGCGTTACCTGCCGGCGGTTCCGATCAAGCCGCGTTCGGGGCCGGGCGGTCACGTCGTCCGCATGGCGACGCCGTGACGGCGAGGCCGGGCCGCGCTTCCCCGCGACCGGCGACCCGACGGCCGACGGCTGGCGCGCTCAATGCGCCGTCAGAGGCTCGCCGCGCCGCTCCGGGCTGAAGCGGATCACGACGACGATGGCGACCGCGACGATCCCCGCCACCAGCGCCAGCGCATAGGCGTAGTCGCCGCCGTTGGCCTCGGCGATCCGCGCCTGGAACGGGCCGTTGTAGGAGGCGAGGAAGTTGCCGGCCTGATAGACGAAGGCCGGGATGGTGGCGCGCGCCGCGCCGGGAGCGAGCTCGTTGAGATGCGCGGGGATCACCCCCCAGGCGCCTTGCACCGCGATCTGCATGACGAAGGCGCCGGCGGCGAGCATCGCCGGCGTCGTCGAAAAGGCCCAGAACGGCAACGCCGGCAGGGCGAGCAGCGCCGCGATCGTGATCGCGTTCACCCGCCCGATCTTTTCCGAAAAGTAGCCGAAGCTCAGTCCGCCGGCGATGGCGCCGAGGTTGGCGACGATGGCGATGAAGCTCACCGTCGCCGGGTCGAAGTGGCGCTGCTTCTGGAGAAAGGTCGGATAGAGGTCCTGCGTGCCGTGGCTGAACAGGTTGAACGCCATCATCAGCACGACCATGTAGACCACGAGCTTGCCGTTTTGCCTGACCGTGGCCCAGAGCTTCGGCTTCGCGCGCGTTTGCGACGCTTCGAAGGCCGGCGACTCCGGCACGGCCGCGCGGATGAACAGCACGACGAAGGCCGGCAGGACGCTCAGCAGGAACATCGCCCGCCAGTCGAATGTGTAATCGCCGAACGTGCGGCCGTAGAGGAGGCCGTAGGCGACGGCCGCGAGCAGAAACCCGCTCGGATAGCCGCATTGCAGGACGCCCGACACCATGCCGCGCGTCTGCGGCGGGATCGACTCCATCGCGAGCGAGCTGCCGAGCCCCCATTCGCCGCCCATCGCCACGCCGAACAGCGCCCGCAGGACGAGGAAAACCGTCAGGTTGGGCGAGAAGGCCGCGGCGGCGCCGATGATCGAATAGCACAATATGTCCAGCATCAGCGCGGGCTTCCGGCCCCACCGGTCGCCGAGCCGGCCGAACAGGAAGGCGCCGATGAAGCGCATCGCCAGCGTCAGGAACAGCGCGTAGGCGACGGCCGACACCTCGACGCCGAACTCCTTGGCGATGTCCTTGATGACGAAGGTCAGCACGAAGAAGTCGAAGGCGTCGAGCGTCCAGCCGAGGTAGGCGGCGACGATCGTGCGGATCTGCGGTCCTGTCAGAGTCATGTGCGCCCTCCCTTCCCCGCGCCGCTTGCAGCCGCGCTCGTTCCGAGCGCGGCTGCAAGCGACGCCCCGACATCCGCCCCGGTCACGGACCTGCGGGGCCGCGGGAGCGCTTGTTTTTCCAGGCCGCCCGCGGAAACCGGACCCCGTCGATCGTCACACCTTAGCGCCTGGCGAACGCCCGCGCCAAGCCGTCGCGCGACAGCCGTCGCTCGACACGGGCGCGGCGGCGTTTTATGAGCCGGCGACGGGCGGTCGGCCCCCTTCTGGAGATTGAGCGCGCTTCGATGATCATCGCCATCGACGGCCCGGCGGCGTCGGGCAAGGGCACGATCGCCCGCCGCCTCGCCGCGCTCTACGGCCTGCCGCATCTCGACACGGGTCTCTTGTACCGCGCGACGGCGGCGGCGCTGATCGGCGCGGACCGCGACCTTTACGACGAATCAGCGGCGGTCGCGGCGGCGCGGGGCCTCGGCCTCACCGATTTCGACGAGGTCGTGCTGCGCAGCCGCGAGATGGGCGAAGCGGCCTCGATCGTCGCGGCGATGCCGGGCGTGCGCCACGCCCTGCTCGAGGCTCAGCGCGCCTTCGCGGCGCGGCCCGGCGGCGCGGTGCTCGACGGCCGCGACATCGGCACCGTGGTTTGCCCGCGCGCCGACGTCAAAATCTTCGTCACCGCGAGCGCCGCGGCGCGCGCGCAGCGCAGGGCGCTGGAACTGGCGCAGCGCGGCGAGCGGGCCGATTACGCCGCGATCCTCGCCGACATCCAGAAGCGCGACGCCCGCGATTCGGAGCGGACCGCCGCGCCGTTGCGGCCGGCGGAGGACGCCGTGCGGCTCGACACGACGCCGCTCGGCGTCGAAGCCGCGGTCGCCGAGGCGGCGCGGATCGTCGAATCGGCGCGGGTCAGGGCGTAGCGCGACCGGCGATCCCATGGGATAGGGACGCCCCGGGGCTCGCGTGGCGCGGTCGTTGCCAGCCGAACCTCCGGCTCGCAGAGCCCGGGGGGAAGCATTCCGCGCCGCAGGACTTGAGCCGCGGCGCGGATGCCTTCGGTCTCCCGCGCTCTTCGATCCGGCGGTTGCTCCGCGCAATGACAGGGCCGGCGGCGAACAGGCTTCTCGCGGGCGGGCGCGGGCGGGCCGGGTCGCCCGCCCCGTCAGGCGGCGGCCTCCTGGACCCTGCGCATGTGCGTCGCCTTCAGGCGCGCGATCGCGTTTTCGATCTCTTCGCGCTGCCGCTCGAGGTGGCCGATCTGATTGGCGATCTGCTGCGGCTGCAAGCGCTGCTCGAAATCGGGCGTGTCGGTCGCGCCCCTGCCGCCGCCGATCAGGTCGCCGATCTCGGCGAGCGTGAAACCGAGTTTCTTGCCACGCAGGATCATCTCCACCCGGGTCCGGTCGGCCGGGCGATAGAAACGCGCGTTGCCTTCGCGACGCGGCGCGATCAGCCCGCGGTCCTCGTAGAAACGCAGCGTGCGCAGGCTGACGCCGTAGGCCCTGGACATCTGGCTGATGGTCATTTCGTCCTGTTCCGCGGCGGGCTTGACGGGCGGCTTCCTTTCCGTCGCGCGCGCCAGGGCGATCGGGGAATGACCGAGGGACGACAAACGGCTCATGACTCTGTCCTTTCGTCGGCGCCGCTGCGTTCGCGCCTTCCGCATGCCGCGCAAGGTCGCGACACGACTCCACATTACGCAGCTGCGCGAGAATTGCAACTCCTAGTTGCGTCACGCAACCGCCGTCGCCGCCGCCGCGGTGCGCCGCCGCGGCGTCAGACCGGGGCGCTTAACCGTTTCTTCACCCTAACAAACGAAGGATTGACTCCGGAGACGTCGCGCTCGGCGCGGACTCGTTTAAGAACGCCTGCGGCGGTCGAGGGCATGAGCAGAAGCACGGCGTGGGATATCGCAAGCGTCAGCCCCGGCGCGCGAAGTCTTGCCGAACGGGCGGCGAGTCGGGCCGGCGTGTCGATCGAACAATGGCTCGATCAGGCGATCGTCGTCCACGCCGCGGACCCGGACGCGCCGCCGGCGCGCGTCGGCCCCGCCATGGCCGAGCGGCCCGTCGCGACCGACGAGACCCCTGCTCGAGCCGTTCAGCCGCCGTCTTACGGCGCAGAGTCGGCGCGCGACCTCCAGGAACGACTGCGGGCGACGGCGGGCCCGCTCACGCGGCGCGCGCCGAGCCCCGAACAGGGCGTGAGCGAGGTCGCAGCCGGCGTGGCGACAGCCCCCGGTCCGGCGCAGGCCGATCGGCCGCTCCCGCCGCCTCTGCGCGTGACCCCGACCCTCGCCCCGACCGCAGCGGCGAGCCCACCCGATCCGGCGCGGGACGGTCGCAAGCCCCCGGCCTTCGACCTTCAGTCGGCCCTCTCCGAGATCGCCTCGCGGCGGCGGGCGCTCGACGCCCATCTCGCGCACGATGGCCTCGGGCAGCGCCCGCCCGCGGGCGCCGGGCCGGCGGGCGACGACGGCCCGACGGGCGCGGCCGCATCCGCCTCCTCCGGCGACCTGCGCCTCGGGCTTCGCGACCTCTCGGGAAAGCTGGACGCGCTGCGGCGCGAATGGCGCGGGGCGCGGGCGCGCGACCACGACGTCGCGGCGCTCGAGGAGGAACTGGCCGCGGTTCGGCGGAGCCTCGCCGGCCTTGCGCCGGCGGCGCCCGGCCACGGGCTCGCGCAATCGCCGGGCTGGCCCACGCGCGCCGGCGCGCCCCCGCGTCGCGACGATCGCGACGAGTGGCTGCTCGCGGCGGTGAACAGAATCGCCCTCGAATTGCGGGACGCCCTCGACAGCCGCCGGCCGGAGGCCGCGGCCGATCTCGATCGGCGGATCGAATCGCTCGGCGCCAGAATCGACGCCCTCGCCGGCGCGGTCCCGAGCGGGGAGGTCGTCGAGGCGATCCGGCGCCAGATGGAAGAGGTGCACGACCTCCTCATCGCCGCCGCGCGGCGCAGCCTTCCGCTGGACCGTCTCGACGACCAGATTTCGCGACTCGTCGATCAGGTGGAACGTCTGGCGGCGAAGCCTCCCGCCTTCGACCCCGCGCAGACGGAGGAGCTGCTCGCGCTCATGCGCCGCCCGGCCGCGACCGCGGAGGTCGAGCCGGCGCTGGCCTCGATCGACGCGCGGCTCGAAGCCATCGCGGGCAGCCTCCCCGAGGATCGCTTCGCCGGCTTGCAGGCGTCGCTGACGGCGATCGAGGCGAGTCTGGCGGCGGCTGAGCGGGAATCCGTACCGGCGCTCGTCCGCGACCTCGCAGCCCGGGCGGACGCGGCGGAAAGCCGGGAGCGGGAGCGCCCGGACATCGCTCCGCTGCTGTCGCAGGTGATCGAAAGACTCGACCGAATCCCGGCGGCTTCGCTTGCCGCGATCGAACAGGAGTTGAGGGCGATTCAGGCGGGTGTCGACCGCCTCGGCGCGACCGCGCCGATCGCCGATGAAACCGCCGACCAACTGGCCGAGGCCATCGCCCGGCGACTCGAAGGCCTATTCGCCGGCGCCGCCGGCGGCGGCGGCCGCCTCGCCGAGATCGACGGCCGGCTCGACCTCGTGTCCGTTCGTCTCGACGAAGTCGACGCGCTCGAACGCGCCGCGAGGGACGTGCTCGACAAACTCCGCCGCGGCGACGAGCCGCCGGCGTCGGACCTCGCCGACCAGATCGCGGCCTTGCGGCGCGAACGGGCGGCCGCCGACCAGCGCGCCGAGACGCTGCTCCAAGGCGTGCAGGAGGTCATCGACCGCCTCGTCGACCGCCTTTCCGGCGCCGCCGCCGATCGGCCGCCGATCGCCCGGGACCGCCCCCGGGAGCCGGCGCGAACCCCGACCATTCGCATCGTCGATCCGTCGGCGCTCGACGCGCTCGACCTGTTCGATCCGCCGCGGCCGCCGGTCCGGCGCGACCTCGCCTCGGATCGGGTCGCGAACGCCGCCTCCGCCCGTCTCGACGGGGATCGCCTGCTCGAGCCGGGCGCGGCGCCCGAGCGCGCGAGCGCCGCCGGAGACGGAGTGCAGGGGCAAGCCTCGGGCGGGCGCGCCAACGCCGCCATTTCGGCGCATATCGCCGCGGCGCGCCGCGCGGCGCAATCGGCCGTCGCCCATCCCGACGCCAAGTCCGCCGCGTCCTGGCCGAACGTCGAACGGAACGTGCGCCACGCCGGGCGTTTCTGCGCCGAACACAAGCGGTCGCTGCTGCTGGCCGCGGCGCTGGCGATGGCGATCGCCGCGGCCGCGCGGATGATGAGCGGCCACCCGTTACTCCCGCAATGGTACGGCAAGGACGCGCCGCCAGCGCCGGCGGCCGACGCGCTCTCGCGGCCCACTCCACCGGCCGCGCCAGGGCCGCGGACGCCGCCTGCCGCCATCGACACGGCGCCGACCGGCTCGATCGGTCGCGACCGCCCGAGCCTCGAGAGCAGACGCGACAGCGGCCCGCCGATCCCGGACCTGTCCGCGGCGCTTCCCGCCGGCGTCACGCCGCCGTTGCGCGACGCGGTCCTCGCCGGCTCCCCCGCCGCCGAGTACGATCTCGCCCAGCGCCTGTTCGACGGCCGCGGCCTTGGCCAGGACCAGGCCGCCGCCGCCTCATGGTTCGAGCGGGCGGCGTCGGCGGGCTTCGCCCCCGCCGCGTTCAGGCTCGGCGCGTTGTACCAGAAGGGCGTGGGGGTCCAGCGCGACCCGGCCGCCGCCAAGCGCTGGTACACCGCCGCCGCGCGCGCCGGCAACGCCCGGGCGGCCCACAATCTCGGCGTGATGGAGGCGGAGCCGGCGGACGAAAAGGCCGACTACGCCGAGGCCGCCCAGTGGTTCCGCAAGGCCGGGCAGATGGGCGTGCGCGACAGCCAGTACAATCTCGCGGTGCTCTACGCCCGCGGCCTCGGCGTCGAGCGCGATCTGGGTCAGGCGTGGGTGTGGTTCTCGCTCGCGGCGTCCCAGGGCGACGCGGAAGCGGCGCGCAAGCGCGACGAGGTGGCGGCGAAAATGGATCCGGCCGGGCGCGCCGCGGCGGCCGACGCCCTGTCGCGGTTCAAGGTCGCCGCGCCCGATCCGGCGGCGAACGACGTCGCCCCGATCTCCGGCTCCGGCGGCGACCCGGCGCCGGCGCAGGCCTCGGGCGCGGCGCCGGCCGCCCCGTAGCGCAGAGCGGGGCGGTCACTCCGCCGCGGTGACGATCACTGCAATGTCGGGAGCCGTCACGCCGCTGAGCTGCAGGTCGAGCGCGCGGCCGGGCAGGTCGAACTTCACGCTCTTGCGCGCGCCCTCGCAGTCCAGCACGCCGGAAAAGGCCTTCGGATGCAGGAACGCGCCGTTGTCGACGACGTCGATCCAGCCGTTGGCGGCGATGGTCACCTTGTACAGGCCGGGCTTCGCCGGGGCGGCGAGGGTGAAGTGGCCAGCGTACGACCCCGGCGCCTTCGGCGCGCGCTCGGGCGGGTGAGGCAGCGCCGCGTCCGCGAACGGCGCGAGCTTCAGCGTCGACGCCGCCTCGTAGCGGAGGGCGCCGCCATTGGCGACCACGGGTTTCTCGGCGGCGCCGAGCGCCGCCCGCTCCCGGTCGAGCGGCCAGCGGAACGCGGCGCAGCCGTGCGGCTCGTCCGCCCCGGCGACGCCCGGCGCCGCCAGGGCCAGCGCCGCGGCCAGAACGAGACGCCCGAGCTTCATTGCGAGGTGACCGTGGCCGGCGCCGTCTTCAGCGCCTCGGGCTTCGCCCCGTGCAGAAGGTTGATCGCCGCCTGCAGCTGCGTGTCCTTGGTCTTGTCCGGCGGCACGTAAGCGTCCGATCCCTTGGCTTCTTCCGTGCCGTTCTTCAGATGGCCGACCAGCGAGGCTTCGCCGAGGCTCGACACCTTGCCCTTGAGATCGTCCGGGATGTTCTCGGCCACCGGAATGTCCGGCTCGATGCCCTTGGCCTGAATGGAACGGCCCGACGGCGTAAAATAGCGGGCGGTGGTCAGCTTCAGCGCGCCCTCTTCGCCCAGCGGGAGGATGGTCTGCACCGATCCCTTGCCGAACGAGCGCGAGCCGATCAGCGTCGCGCGCTTGAGATCCTGAAGCGCGCCCGACACGATTTCCGAGGCCGACGCCGATCCCCCGTTGATCAGCACCACGACCGGCTTGCCCTGCGACAGGTTCACGCCCGAGCGGGCGCTGTAGGTCTGCCGGTTGTCGGCGTCGCGGCCGCGGGTGGAGACGATCTCGCCGCCGTCGACGAAGGCGTTGGTGATTTCCACCGCTTGGTTGAGGAGCCCGCCGGGGTTGTTGCGCAGATCGAGGATGTAGCCCTTCAGCTTCGCCTCGCCCGGATCGCTGCGGAAGTGGTCGAAGGCCTTGCGCACGCCGTCGTAGGCCTCCTGGTTGAACTGGGTGATGCGGATATAGCCGATGTCGCCGCCCTCGAGATGCGAGCGCACCGACTGCACGTGAATGATCTCGCGGACGATCGTGAATTCCCTGGCGTCCTTGCCGGAGCCGCGCTGGACGAGAAGCCGGACGCTCGATTTCGCCGGGCCGCGCATCCTGTCGACGGCCTCCTTCAACGTCAGCCCCTTGACCGGCGTATCGTCGATCCGGGTGATCATGTCGCCGGTGAGCAGGCCGGCGCGGGCGGCCGGCGTGTCGTCGATCGGGCTGACCACCTTGACGAGGCCGTCGTCCATCATGACCTCGAGCCCGAGGCCGCCGAACTCCTCCCCCTTCATGCTGGTCTGGAAGTCCTGCAGCGCCTTGGGGTCGAAATACGTCGAATGCGGGTCGAGCGAGGCGAGCATCCCGTCGATGGCGCCCCGCACCAGTTTGTCGTCGTCCGGCTTTTCCGCGTAATTGGTGCGGACCTTGTTGAACACCTCGGTGAACAGCGGCACGCCGCTGGCGCCGTTCGCCGTCGCCACCTGGACGACGCCGTGCGAGATTCCCGTCAGCGCAGCGCCGGCGAGGATCCCCACGACCAGATACGAGATCCCTCGCGCCATGTGCTCACTCTCTCCCTGTCCGCAACGGGCGGCGTCAGTTGGGCTTGGACGAGTCGGCGGGCGCGGGCGCCTGCGAACCGTCGGCCTTGCCGGTCTGGACGGCGGGCTTCGCCGCGCCGGTGTCGGCCGCCGCGGCCTGGGCCGGCTTCTCGCCGTGCAGCAGGCCGATGGCCGCCTTCAACTGCTTGTCGTCCTTTTCCTCCGGCGGAACGTACGCCTGCGACGCCGACGTGTCCTCCTCGCCGTTGGCCAGGTGGCCCTTGAGGGACGCCTCGCCCTTCATGTCGTCCTTGCCCTTGAGGTCGGCGGGAACGTCTTCGAGCACCTTGTAGTCCGGCTCGATGCCCTTGGCCTGGATCGAGCGGCCCGACGGCGTGTAGTAGCGCGCCGTCGTCAGCCGCAGCGCGCCGTCCTGCCCGAGCGGCATGATGGTCTGCACCGAACCCTTGCCGAACGAGCGCGTGCCGATCAGCGTCGCGCGCTTGTGGTCCTGCAGCGCGCCCGACACGATCTCGGACGCCGACGCCGATCCGCCGTTGATCAGCACCACCAGCGGCTTGCCGCCGCTGAGGTCGCCGCCCGGGCGGGCGTCGAACCTCTGCGTCTCGTCGGGCGTCCTGCCGCGGGTCGAGACGATCTCGCCCCGGTCGATGAAGGAATTGACGACCGCGATCGACTGGTCGAGCAGCCCGCCGGGATTGTTGCGCAGATCGAGGACGTAGCCCTTGAACTTGTCGGCCGGGATCTCGGTCTTGAGCTTGTCCATCGCCTCCTTCAGGCCGTCGCCGGTCTGTTCGGTGAACTGGGTGATGCGGATGTAGCCGACGTCGCCGCCCTCGACGTGCGAGCGGACGGACTGCACCCGGATCAGGTCGCGAACGACGGTGACGTCCTTGACGTCCTTCTTCGGTCCGCGGACGATCTTGAGCTTGACGGGCGAGTTGATCGCGCCGCGCATCTTCTCGACCGCCTGGTCGAGGGTCATTCCCTGGGTCGGCGTGTCGTCGATCGCGGTGATGATGTCGCCGGACAGGATCCCGGCCTTGGCCGCGGGCGTGTCGTCGATCGGGGTGACGACCTTGATCAGGCCGTCCTCCTGGGTCACCTCGATGCCGAGGCCGCCGAACTCGCCCTTCGTCTGGACCTGCATGTCCTTGTAGGACTTGG
Source organism: Roseiarcus fermentans (assembly GCF_003315135.1). Classification (GTDB taxonomy): domain Bacteria; phylum Pseudomonadota; class Alphaproteobacteria; order Rhizobiales; family Beijerinckiaceae; genus Roseiarcus; species Roseiarcus fermentans. The sequence continues at coordinate 210,329 of NZ_QNRK01000005.1, read as the reverse complement.
CGTCCATATAGCTCGAGTGCGGATCGAGGGATGAGAGCATGCCGTTGATCGCGGCCTCGATCAGCTTCGACTCGTCGGGCTTCTCGACATAATCGTTGCGGATCTTGTCGAACACGTCGCCGAACAGATTCAACTGGCGGTAGGTGTCGGAGGCCGCCGCCTGAGCGGCGGGGCTGAGATAGGCGAGCGTCTGCGGCGCGGCCAGCGTCACAGCGGCGCCGAGCACGACGCCGAAACTCAAGAAACCAGCATTTCGATTCATCCGCGCGCCTTTTCGATGTCTGTCTTCGCCCACCACGGCCCCGGATCGATCGCCGTTCCGTCTTTTCGCAGCTCTATATAGAGGACGGGCTTGACCGCGCCGACTGCAGCGGCGGCCGCCATCTTCGACGACCCGTCGCCGACCACGCCGACAGGCTCGCCCGAGAGAACGGCTTCCCCACGCGACACGTAGGTGCGCTCCATCCCCGCCAATAGAACATAATATCCTTCGCCGGCGTCGATTATCAAGAGTCGGCCATAGTTCCTGTAGGGTCCCGAATAGAGAACCGAGCCGTCCGCCGGCGCCGAGACCACCGCTCCGGCCAGCGTCGACACCAGAACGCCGTGTTCCGTGCCGCCGAGTCCGTCGGACGCGCCGAAGTCCTTGAGAATGGTTCCGGCCACCGGCATCGGCAGGCGGCCCTTGACGCCGGAGAAGGCGACCTCGGGACGCAGCCGGACCGGCTGGATGTCGCGCGCCTTTTCCGCCCGCGCCTCGATGTCCTGCGCCGCATGCTGTTCGGCGTCGAGCGCCGCCCGCTCCCGGCTCTTGCGCTGAGTCTCCTCGGCGTCGATCCGCGCAATCAGGTCCTTGAGGGTGGCTGCCTGGTTGGCGAGGTCCTGAGCGCGTTTCTGCTGCGAGCCGAGGGCCGCTTCCGCCGAGGACATGGACTCCTTGCGCGCCGCGACCAGCGCCGCGAGCCGGGTCTTTTCGGTCGTCAGCGAGGCGACCGCCTGCGCGTGGGCGTCGCGCTCCCCGGCGATCGCGGCGCGGGTCGAGGCGAGTTCGTCGATGTCGCGGGCGAGCCGCTCCGTCTCGGCCTTCAGATCGACCGTCATGGCGCTGAGGAGGGTCGCGGCGCGCACCGCCTCCGCCATGTCGCCCGATCGCACCAGGATCGCCGGCGGCGGGTTCGCGCCCATGCGCTGGACGGCGGCCAGGATTTCCACGATCGCGCCGCGCCGGGATTGCAGCGAGCGGACAAGCGCGGCGGCGCGGCCGTTGAGCGCGGACAGGCGCTGGTCGGCCGAGGCGACCCCGCGTTCGGCGTCCTGCACGCGCGCGGTGGTCGCGATCAGCGCCTCCATCAGGCGCGCCTGATCGGTCCGTATCGAATCGATTTCAGACTGGATGCCGCGCCGCTGCTCCTCGGACGCCCGGATGGTGTCCTCGACTCCGCGAAGCTCCGTCTCCTTGTCCGTTCGCTGCCGCTCCGCGGCCGCGGGGTCGGCCGAATCGGCGAGCGCGGGCGCGGCGAACGCGACCGCCGCCCCGAACGCCGCGGCGCGCAGCGCGTATCGCGACGCTCTCGTTCCCATCACCCGCATGGCGCGTCCACAATCATCAAATCTGGCCGGAATCGCGGCGATCATGCGCGATGATAGGGATGGCCGGCGAGAATCGACAGCGCCCGGTAGAGCTGCTCGCCCGCCATCACCCGCACGAGCTGGTGCGGCCAGGTCATCGCCCCGAAACTCACGACCTTGTGAGCCCGCGCCCGTAAGCCGGGCGACAGACCGTCCGGACCGCCGACGACCACGACATAGGCGCTCCGGGCGGCGTCGCGCTCGCGCGCGATGTCGGCGGCCCAGTCCGGGCTCGTCGGCGACGCCCCGCGCTCGTCAAGGAGAACCAGCGCGTCGCGCGGCCCTACGGCCGCCGCGATGGCCGCGGCTTCCTCCTCGCGCCGGTCCTCGGGCCGGCGGGCGCGTGATTCGTCGATCTCCCGCAGATCGACGTCGGTCACGCCGACCGACCTGGCCATGCCCTTGAGCCGGGTGAAATAGCGATCGAACAGCTCGCGTTCCGGGCCGGCCTTCAGCCGCCCGACGCAAAGGAGCGTGATTCGCATGGGACCGCCAGTCCCCGCCTCAACCCTTCGCCTCGCCGGGCCGGTCGGCGCTCCAGATCTTTTCCAGATTGTAGAACTGGCGGACGTCGGGGCGGAAAATGTGGACGATCGCGTCGCGCGCGTCCAGCAGCACCCAGTCGCACAGCGGCATACCCTCGACCTTCGGCGTCGGGAAGCCGGCGTCGCGACAGGCCCTGAGCACCCGGTCGGCGATCGCGCCGACATGCGTGCTCGACCGGCCGGACGCAATGAACATGCGGTCGGCGATCGTCGTCTTGCCGATCAGGTCGATCGAGACGACGTTGTCCGCCTTGGCGTCGTCGAGACAGGCGAGGATGAGCTGAGAAAGCGGATCCGGCTCCACGGGCGTGTGCGCCCGGCGCGTCGCGTTCGAATGGGGCGCACGTGTCGATTGAGGCGTCAGTGTCAGCGTCGCGTTCCTCTCGGGCCGGGTGGCGCCGGACCTTCGCCAAGCCCCAGATTTAAGCGAAAGCGAGCGGCTTTCAAGCCTCGACCGGGCTCACGGCGTCAAAACGATCTTGCCGACATGCGCGCCGCCGTCCATCCGGGCGTGCGCCAGGCCCGCGTCGGCGAGCGAAAACACCGAATCGATCACCGGCTTGCAGCGGCCGGCCTCGATCAGCGGCCAGACTTTCGTCAGCAGGGCCTCGGCGATCGTCGCCTTCTCCGACGGCGGCCGCGGGCGCAGCGTCGAGCCGGTGTGGACGAGGCGCTTCATCATGAGCGGCATGAGGTCGATCTGGGCCTTGGGCCCGCGCAGGAAGGCGATCTGGACGATGCGGCCGTCGACCGCCGCGGCGGCGTAGTTGCGCGCCACGTAATCGCCGCCGACCATGTCGAGAATGACGTTCGCGCCCTTGCCTCCGGTCGCGGCGAGCGTGCGCGCGACAAAATCCTCGCTGCGGTAGTTGATCCCGACGTCGGCGCCGAGGCGCAGGCATTCGCCGACTTTTTCGGCCGAGCCCGCGGTCGCGATCACGGTCGCGCCAAACGCCTTGGCGAGCTGGATCGCCGTGGTGCCGATGCCCGAGGTTCCGCCGTGGACGAGGAAGGTTTCTCCCGCCTTCAGCGCGCCGCGATCAAAGACGTTGGTCCAGACGGTGAAGAAGGTTTCCGGAATGGCGCCCGCCTCGACCGTTCCGAGCCCGGCGGGGATGGGCAGCGCGTTCGATTCGTGGACGACGCAATAGTCGGCGTAGCCGCCGCCGGGCACGAGCGCCGTCACCTGCGCGCCGATGTCCCAGCGCGACGCGCCGTCGCCGCGCGCCACGACAACGCCCGCCGCCTCGAGGCCGAGCACGTCGCTCGCGCCCGGCGGCGGCGCGTACATGCCCATGCGTTGCAGGACGTCGGGGCGGTTGACGCCGGCCGCCTCGACCCGGATCAGGATTTCGCCGGCCTTGGGCGAAGGGAGCGGCCGGGTCTCGATCGCCAGCACCTCGGGGCCGCCGGGACGGACCGCGACGACGGCGCGCATCGTTTCGGGCAGGGTTGTCATGGCGCGGGTCTCCGGCTCGGAAGGCGCGTGTTGTCGGCGATGGGCGGCGGTGCGTCAACCGCGCGCGAAACGGGGGCCTGCGCCAGCGGAGACGTCAGAGGATGGGGAACCTGGCCGCCTGATAGGCCCACGGCGAAATCTGCCGGCCATTTCGATCGCTACGGCTCCGGACGATCTCCTCTGACAATCGAGCGTCGATCCGGCGTCGGGCGGCGTCCTCGCGGTCCATGATCTCCCTGCGACGAGCGACCTCGTGCTCCCACAGCAAGGCCTCCTGCCATTCGAGGATGCCGGCGCGCTCGACCAGAACCTTCGGATGGGTATGCAGCCAGCGCAGGAAGGCGATGGCGCCCGGCGTGCGCCGCCACAGGTCGCCGCCGAGTTCCAGATAGTCGCGGGCCGTCTCTGGCTCGGCGAAATTCGAGCCGTGCCAGATCGCGAGCGGGGCCGGATCGGGATTGCCGCACAGCATCTCGGCGATATAGCCATTGGCGACGAAACCCCGGCGAAGGCTGGTCGCTGCGGCGACGAAGCCGCCCGCGCGCAGATGCAGCAAGGCCAGCTCGTAATGAAGGGGCGGATAGCCTGCCGCCTCGTCGGCGAGGATGCGCTCGGCTTTCTCCGTCTCGCCGGCGCGCAGATATTCCGATCCGATCAGATACCGGACGCCTTGGTTGTCGTTCGGATTCCAGGCCAGCATCCTTTCCAGGATCGCCAGCGCCTCGCGGTGTTGGCGAAGCCGGGAATGACCGAGCGCGGCGCCGTGGGCTGCGCGCAGAAAGGGGCGGTTCTCCAGAAAGCCCCATTCGATCAGCCCGGCGAACCCCGCAGGAAGGGCGCGCTCACCCAGATCGAAGCCGCGTAGCCACGCCTGAAGCGCGAGCTTCGGTTTGCCTTCCTCCATCAGGGCATTGCCGAGATGGGCATGACCGTCGATAAAATGCGGGTGGCGTTCAACCAGCGCTTTCAGGATCTTGATGTATTTGGCGGCCGTGATCGCTCCGGCCTCGCGCTGGTCGAGCGCCCCATCGAACTGGTCGCCGATTTCGTCATAGCCGTCGCCATGATGGAAAACGCCGCCGTCCTCGGTAATTTCCAGCGCAAGCGTCTGATTCACGCCCCTCTCCACGCCGGCACGACGCCTCGGAGGGGTCAGTTTACGAATTGCCGCTGGACCTGCCAAGCGTCGCTGAAGGCCCCGTCGGGGGTAACAGGGGAACGCCCGAACCGCCGCCGCCGGCTGGTTTTCGCGGCTGGGCTCTTCAATCCTGTTGGCGGAAACGCGGCGGTCTGGTGGAGCTGAGGGGATTCGAACCCCTGACCTCTGCAGTGCGATTGCAGCGCTCTCCCAACTGAGCTACAGCCCCGGTGCGCGGCTCTTTACTTGCGCGCCCCGCCCGTGTCAACGGGTGGGCGCCCCGTGTTCGGCGTTCATGCCGGGCGGCGGGCCGCCGATCGCCCCGAGGGACCCATGCGCGCCATTCTCGACATCATTCTCATCGCCCTGAACCTCTACACCTGGGTCGTCATCCTGGGCGCCATTCTGTCGTGGCTGATCGCCTTCGGCGTCGTCAACATGCGCAACGACTTCGTGCGCTCGGCGTGGAACGTGTTCCTGGCGCTGACCGAGCCGTTCCTGCGGCCGATCCGCAACATGCTGCCCAACACCGGCGGCATCGACCTGTCGCCGATCGTCCTGCTGCTCGCCGTGATGCTGGTCGAACGGATCATCGTCTATTACATCTATCCCTACGTGTTCTGACCCATGACCCAGACTCCCGCATCCAAAACCGCCGCCGGCCGCTTCTTCGAGGATTTCCGGATCGGCGACACCATCCGCCACGCCACGCCGCGGACGCTGCGCGACGGCGACGCCTCTCTGTACTCTGCGCTCTACGGCACGCGCTTCGCGGTCCAGAGCGCCGACACCTTCGCGCAAGGCCTCGGCTACCCGAAAAGCCCGATCGACGACCTGCTCGCCTTCCACGTGGTGTTCGGCAAGACCGTGCCGGACGTCTCGCTCAACGCCGTCGCCAACCTCGGCTACGCCGCCTGCCTGTTCCTCGAGGCGGTCTATCCCGGCGACACGCTGAGCGCGACCTCCGAGGTGATCGGCCTCAAGGAGAACTCGAACCGGCAGAGCGGCGTCGTCTACGTGCGTTCGCGCGGCTTCAACCAGCATGGGCGAACGGTGCTCGACTATGTCCGCTGGGTGATGGTGCGCAAGCGCGACCACCACGCCCCCGCGCCCGCGGCGGTCCTGCCGACGCTGCCCGAGGCGGTCGAGGTCGCCGACCTCGGCGGCGCCGCGCCGAGGATCGACAAGGCGGCCTACGACGTCGCGCTCGGCGGCTCGCGCCATCTGTTCGAGGATTATGCCGCCGGCGAAAAAATCGACCACGTCGACGGGGTGACCGTCGAGGAGGCCGAGCACATGATCGCCACCCGCCTCTACCAGAACACCGCCAAGGTGCATTTCAACCAGCACAGCGAGGGGCAGGGCCGGTTCGGGCGACGGCTGATCTACGGCGGCCATGTCATCTCGCTCGCCCGCGCGCTCAGCTTCAACGGCCTCGCCAACGCCTTCCACATCGCCGCGATCAACGGCGGGCGGCACGTCGCGCCCCTGTTCGCCGGCGACACGGTGTTCGCCTGGAGCGAGATTCTCGAAACCGCGCCCTTGCCCGGCCGCGACGACCTCGGCGCGCTGCGGGTCCGGACGGTCGCGACCAAGAACCGTCCCTGCGTCGACTTCCCCTTGCGCGAGGGCGAGGGCTACGAGCCGAACGTCATCCTCGATCTCGATTATTGGGCGCTCGCGCCGCGCCGCGGGTGACATGCGCCTGCCGGCGGACGCCACGCTGATCGTCGTCGCCGTCCAGGAGGCGGTCGACGATCCGCGCCAGGGCGCGCGCAACAACGCCGGCGCCGAGGCGAACATCGCCCGGCTGATCGCGCGCTGGCGCGCCGAGGGGCTGCCGCTGGTCCACGTCCGTCACGATTCGGTCGAGTCCGGTTCGCCCTATGCGCCAGGCGCGCCCGGACACCGGTTCAAGCCGTGCGCCGCCCCGCGCGAGGGCGAAAACGTGGTGGCCAAGTCCGCCGCCAGCGCCTTCATCGGTCCCGATTTCGAGACCGCCCTCGACGCGATCGGCGCGACGACGCTGGCGATCTGCGGCGCGCTGACGGCGGACGGCGTCGAAGCGGCTGCGCGCCACGCCGGCGGCCTCGGCTACCGCGCCTTCGTCGTCGCGGACGCCTGCTGGTCGGTCGACACAGTCGACCTCGCGGGCGGGCGCTGGACCGCCGAGGAGGCGCACGCGCTCGCGCTCGCCCGCCTTCACGGCGAATACGCGACCGTGGTCGATACGGCTTCGACCCTCGACGCCGCCGCGCTCGCCATGGCGCGCAGGCGGCGTGGGGCTCCGCGTTAGCCTGTTTGCGTTGACAAGGGCGGCCGGCTGCTGAGACGCTGGCCGTTCATGAAGAAGGAGCATCGCGATTGTCCCGATCGGCGCGCGTGTCCGCGGTTCCGCGCCCCGCGCTCGGCGCGAGCGGCGTGTTCGCCGTCGTGCTCGGCAACGGTTTCGAGTTCTTCGACTTCACCGTCTACGCCACCTATCTCGGCCTGATCGGCCAGGCGTTCTTTCCCTCCGACAATGTGTTCGTCAGCGATCTCGCCTCGGCCGCGACCTTCGGCGTCGGCTTCGTCGCCCGCCCGCTCGGCGGCGCGCTGATCGGCGCCTATGGCGACCGGGCGGGGCGCAAGCCCGCCATGACGCTGTCGATCGGCCTGATGGCGATCGGCAGCGCGATCATCGCCGTGACCCCGGGCTACGCCACGATTGGCGTCCTTGCGCCGATCCTGCTCATCGCCGCCCGGCTGATGCAGGGCTTCGCCGTCGGCGGCGAGATCGGGCCGTCGACGATGTACATGCTGGAGGCGGCGCCGCCCGAGCGGCGCATGGCGTTCGCAAGCTGGCAGATCGCCAGTCAGAACCTCGGCAGCCTCGCCAGCGGCCTGATCGGCCTCGCGCTCGGGCTGGCGCTGTCGAAGGCGAGTTTCAACGACTGGGGCTGGCGCGCGCCCTTCGCGCTCGGGGTCCTGATCGCGCCGGTCGGCGTCTACATCCGCAGCCGGCTGGTCGAGACGCTCCCGACCCCGGCGCGCGAGCGGCGCGCCGGCGCGGGCGCGATCGCGGCGCGGGTCGTGCGCGAGAACTGGCGCGGCGTCCTGCTCGGCCTCGCCCTGATCAGCGGCGGCACGATCACCCAGTATTTCCTCATCACCATGACGCCTTACGCCATCCGCACCCTGCATCTGCCGGAGCAGACGGCGCTGCTCGGCACGGCCGCGCTCGGCGTGTCGGGGGCCTCGGGCGCGCTCGCCGGCGGCTGGCTCGCCGACCGCTTCGGCATCCGCACGATCACCGTCGCGCCGCGCCTCCTGTTCATGATCCTGCTGTTTCCGCTGATGAATGGGCTCGTCGCCAGCCCGAGCGGAGCGATGCTGGTCGCGGTCGTGGTCGTGCTCGGCGGGCTCCATGCGGCGAGCATCGCCGTCGGAATCATGCTGATCCCTCTGATCTTCCCGCCCGCCGTGCGCTCGACCGGCCTCGCGGTCAGCTATTCCCTCGGCGTCGCGATCTTCGGCGGAACCGCGACCTGGGTCGTCACCTGGCTCGTCGGCGCGACCGGCGACCCGCTCGCCTCGACCTGGTACGTGATGGCCGCGAGCGTCGCCATGCTGCTCGCGGCGCTGGCGATCCGCAACGTCGACTATGGATCGGAGGCCTGGCCGCCGCCGGTCGACAGAGAGGTGTGAGCGCCCGACTTGACAGCGCGTCCGCGATCACGCGAATTGTCCGGGTATACGCGAGGGCCTTCCCCGCGCGCGTCTCCCGTCCCGGACCGAACCTGCCCCCTCATGTCGACGCCCGCCGATCCCGCGCAAACCTACCGCGGACTGGTCTCCGCCTACACCGAGGCGATCCGCGCCCAGGACTTCAAGGCGAACATCGCGATCCTGTTCGTCGCCTTCATGATGGGCCCGATCCTCTACAATTATCCGAAGTTCCCGCCCTATCTGCCGATCCCGTTCGTCCTGCTGCCGTTCCTGATCGTCTACTTCTGCCTGTTCATGGTCCTGATCCCGCGCTACCCCAAGCGCGGCTCGAAGCACTTCATCGTGTCGCGCAAGGCGGCGCCCGGGGATTTCGTTCAGGACGTCGAGAGCGAGGACGAGCTGGAGCAACTGCGGCTACGCTGCGCGGTCCTGTCCGAACTCCTGTGGTGGAAGACGCTGTACATCAACATCAGCTTCATGCTGTCGATCGTGTGCATTTTCATCACGGTCGGCCTGTTGTTTTATGTCTGGTACCGTTGAAACCGAGACTCGAGGGCGCGCATGGCCGGCGACCGAAACGCCAAGCTCCGCAACCTGCTCGCCGGCTACAGCGATTCGATCCGCCTGAGCGACGCCAAGGCGAACATCGGCGTGCTGTTCGTCGCGATCATGATGGGTACGGTCGTCCAGTACAGGGACGCGTATCCTTCCTACCTGACGCTGCCGATCCTGCTCCTGCCGTTCATGTTCATCTTCGTGAACCTTCTGGTCTCGGTCTATCCGCGCTTTCCGCGCACGGGCCGGGGCCGGTTCCCGATCCAGCGCCGGACGAACCCCGAGGACTTCGACTTCCTGATGGATCCGGCGATGAGCGAGCAGTCGCTCCCCGAGACCTGCGCGATGTTCTCGCGCATCCTGTGGTGGAAGAACATCACGCTGCAGCTGGCCTACATCGCCTCGATGGGCTCGATCGTCGCCGCGGGCCTGCTGCTGTTCTTCGCCCGCTGAGAGTCGGCGGTGGGCTCAGCCCGCCTTCGCCTCGCCCCGATCGTGCCGCGCCTCGATCTCCGCGACGATCGCGCCGAGCATGGCGTTGATCTCGAAGTCCTTGGGCGTATAGACCGCCGCGACGCCCGCCGCGCGCAGGCGATCGGCGTCGGCGGGCGGAATGATGCCGCCGACGATCACCGGCACGCGCTCGAGGCCCGCCGCGCGCATCAGCGCCAGCACCTCCTCGGTGAGCACGACGTGCGAGCCGGACAAGATCGACAGCCCGACGCAATGGACGCCGGACTTGGCGCGTTCGACGATGTCGGCGGGCGTCAGGCGGATGCCGTCGTAGACCACGTCCATGCCGGCGTCGGTGGCGCGCGCGGCGATCTGCTCGGCGCCGTTGGAGTGGCCGTCGAGCCCCGGCTTGCCGAGCAGGAACCGGACCCGGCGGCCGAGCTTGAGCGAGACGCGCTCGACTTCGCCGCGCAGCGCGTCGAGGCCGGCGGCGGCCTGCCGCGCGCGCGGCGAGACGCCGGTCGGAGCGCGGAACTCGCCGAACTCCGCCCGGAGCGCGTCGCCCCATTCGCCCGTGGTGGCGCCGGCCTTGGCCGCTTCGATCGAGGCGGGCATGATGTTGGCGCCGCTGGCGGCGGCGGCCCGGAGCGCCCGCAGCGCCTCGCGCACTCGCCGCTCGTCCCGCTCCGCCCGCCACGCGACCAGCCGCGCGACCTGCTCCGCCTCGGCCTTGGCCGAGGGGACCATGATCGAATTCTCGCCCGCCGTCAGCGGCGACGGCTCGGAATTGGTGAAGGCGTTGACGCCGACGACGATCTGCTCGCCGCGCTCGATCGCCTCGAGCCGGCGGGTGTTGGATTCGACCAGCTTGGCTTTCAGCGCGCCGGTCTCGATCGCCTTGACCGCCCCGCCCATCGCGTCGATGGCGGCGATCTCGGCGAGCGCCTCGCGCTTGAGCGTCTCGACCAGCGCCGCGACTTCCGTGCTGCCGTCGAAGATGTCGCCGAATTCCAGCAGGTCGGTCTCGTAGGCCATGATCTGCTGCAGCCGCAGCGACCACTGCTGGTCGAACGGGCGCGGCAGGCCGAGCGCCTCGTTCCACGCCGGAAGCTGGACCGCGCGGGCGCGCGCGGTCTTCGACAGCACCACCGACAGCATCTCGATGAGGATGCGGTAGGCGTTGTTCTCGGGCTGCTGCTCGGTGAGTCCGAGCGAGTTGACCTGGACGCCGTAGCGGAAGCGGCGCTTGGAGGGATCGGCGACCCCGAACCGATCACGCGTGATCTCGTCCCACAGGTCGACGAACGCCCGCATCTTGGCGAGCTCGGTGACGAACCGCATGCCGGCGTTGACGAAGAACGAGATACTGCCGACCACGTTGGCGAAGCCCTGCTCGTCGACCTCGCCCGACCGGCGAACCCGGTCGAGCACGGCGATGGCGGTGGCGAGCGCGTAGCTGAGCTCCTGCACCGGCGTCGCGCCCGCTTCCTGCAGATGGTAGGAGCAGACGTTCATCGGATTCCATTTCGGCGCCTCGCGGGCGCAGAACAGGATCATGTCCGTTGTCAGCCTGAGCGAGGGGTCGGGCGGGAAGACATAGGAGCCGCGCGCCAGATATTCCTTGATGATGTCGTTCTGTGTCGTGCCCTGAAGCTGCGCCCGCGGCGCGCCCTGCTCGTCGGCGACGGCGATGTAGAGGGCGAGCAGCCACGGCGCGGTGGCGTTGATCGTCATCGAGGTGTTCATCGAGGCTACGGGAATGTCCGCAAACAAGGCCCGCATGTCGCCGATGTGCGAGATCGCCACGCCGACCTTGCCGACCTCGCCGCGCGCCAGCACGTGATCGCTGTCGTAGCCGGTCTGGGTCGGCAGGTCGAAGGCGATTGACAGGCCGGTCTGGCCCTTGGCGAGGTTCTGGCGATAGAGCTTGTTCGACTCGCGCGCGGTCGAATGCCCGGCGTAGGTGCGGAAGATCCAGGGCTTGTCCCGCCGCGCCGCCCGAGCCTGTTCGGTTTCCGCCATCGTCGCCACCCTTTGCGCGCCGGCTCCAGAGCCCCTCGCGCGCGCTTTTGTGCGCAGCACAATCGCAGAAAAAACCGGCGCGCGCCAGATTCCGGCGCCCCGGCGCGACCCGGCGGCCGTCGTCAAATCGTCGTATGGGTGTTTTGGCCTCCGCAGCCCGGACGCGACCAAAAGCCGGGTTGATTTTCCCGGCTTGAACGGCAATGCTGGTTTGTGCGACGCAATATCGGGGCCGGCCGGTATGCGCCCGGCCGCCAAAACGCCGCCCTTCGAGGAAGCCCATGAACACCCGTCCCGCCGAAACGGCCGAAGCACCGGTCAAGGACCTGTACGAGATCGGCGAAATCCCCCCGCTCGGCCACGTGCCGAAATCCATGTACGCCTGGGCCGTGCGCAAGGAGCGGCACGGACCGCCGGAGGAGTCGATGCAGATCGAGGTCGTGCCGACCTGGCCGCTCGACAGCCACGACGTGCTCGTCCTGGTGATGGCGGCCGGCGTCAACTACAACGGCGTTTGGGCGGCGCTGGGCGAGCCGGTTTCCGTGCTCGACGTGCACAAGAACCCGTATCACATCGCGGGCTCCGACGCCTCCGGCATCGTCTGGGCGGTCGGGTCGAAGGTGAAGCGGTGGAAGGTCGGCGACGAAGTCGTCGTCCACTGCAACCAGGACGACGGCGACGACGAGGAATGCAACGGCGGCGATCCGATGTTCTCCGCTTCGCAGCGGATCTGGGGATACGAGACGCCGGACGGCTCGTTCGCCCAGTTCTGCCGCGTTCAGGACCGGCAGTTGATGGAGCGGCCGAAGCATCTCACCTGGGAGGAGGCGGCTTCGTACACGTTGACGCTCGCGACCGCGTACCGGATGCTGTTCGGCCACGAACCGCACCGGCTTCGTCCGAGCGACAACGTGCTCGTCTGGGGCGCGTCCGGCGGCCTCGGCGTGTTCGGCGTCCAGCTCTGCGCCGCCGCCGGTGCCAACGCCATCGGCGTCATCTCGGACGAGAGCAAGCGCGACTACGTGATGTCGCTCGGCGCCAAGGGCGTGATCAATCGCAAGAATTTCAACTGCTGGGGCCAGCTGCCCAAGGTGAACACGCCCGAATACAGCGCCTACATGGCGGAGGCGCGCAAGTTCGGCAAGGCGATCTGGGACATCACCGGCAAGAAGGACGTCGACGTGGTGTTCGAGCACCCGGGCGAGGCGACCTTTCCGACCTCGTGCTTCGTGGTCAAGCGCGGCGGCATGGTGGTGTTCTGCGCCGGAACGAGCGGGTTCAACATCACCTTCGACGCGCGCTTCGTCTGGATGCGGCAGAAGCGGATCCAGGGCTCGCATTTCGCCAACCTCAAGCAGGCCTCCGCGGCCAACAAGTTCGTCCTCGATCGGCGCATCGACCCCTGCATGTCGGAAGTCTTTCCGTGGAAAGAGATTCCCCTCGCCCACACCAAGATGTGGAAGAACCTGCACGCGCCCGGCAACATGGCGGTGCTGGTGAACGCCCCGATCACGGGCCTGCGCACGCTCGAGGACGTGCTCGAGGCCGGCAGGACGTGACGAGGGCGGCTCGGCGCCGCCCCGATTGCCATCGACTCCCCGAGCCGCTAAAGCGGCTCGCGCGTCCTCGACGGGCGCGCGGCGTCTCATCTCATGGCTTCGCCGTCCCCGCCGCGAGGAGCGCGGGCCCCGCGAGGCCGACCGACGGGAAGGAAGCATGGCCGCCAACCAAGACAGCGAACGCCTGAAGCGCGAGGCCGCCCGGCGGGCGCTCGATCTGGTCGAGCCGGGCATGCGGCTCGGGCTCGGGACCGGCACGACGGCGCGCCATTTCGTCGACCTGCTGGGCGAGAAGGTCGCCCAAGGACTGAAGGTCCGCTGCGTCGCGACCTCGGAGGCGACGCTCGCCCAGGCGAAGGGCCTGAACATTCCGATGACGACGCTCGACGACATGCCCGAGCTCGACCTGACCGTCGACGGCGCCGACGAGGTCGACCCCGAACTCCGGCTGATCAAGGGCGGCGGCGGGGCCCTGCTGCGCGAGAAGATCGTCGCGGCCGCGTCGCTCAGCATGGCGGTGATCGCCGACGCGTCCAAGGCCGTGGCGCGCCTCGGCGCCTTCCCGCTGCCGGTCGAGGTCGTGCCGTTCGGCCTCGTTTCGACGCGCCGCCATATCGAAAAGGCGCTCGAAGGCCTCGGCGCGCCGGGCGAACTCGTCCTGCGCGGCGGGCCCAAGCCTTTCGTCACCGACGGCGGCCACTTCATCCTCGATTGCCGCCTCGGCGCGATCGCGGACCCGGAGCGGCTCGCCGCGGCCCTGTCCGTCATCCCGGGCGTCGTCGAGCACGGCCTGTTCATCGGCTATGCGCGCGTGGCCTTCATCGCCGGGGCCGACGCGGTCAGGACCCTCGGCCGACTCTGAATTCAACATCTGGGAGTTTGTTCATGTTCGCGACGCGAACCCTATCCGCCTCGATCCTCGCGTGCGCGCTCCTCGGGGGCGCGGCGGCTCTGGCGGCCGACGCCGGGGCGCCCGCTTCTCCCACGGTTCCGCCGCCGTCGCCGGCGGCCGTGCATGCCGCCGACCAGCTTCTGATCGCAATGGGCGTCAAGGAAAGCATCGCCAAGACCGTGCCGACCATGATGAGCGAGCTCGAGCGCAACGTCCTGACGACGCGTCCGGAGCTCAAGCAGAGCCTGGAGGCGTCCCTGCTCGCCATCAAGCCCGAATTCGACAAGTCGGCCCAACAGACCTACGGCAAAGCCGAGGCGCTGCTCGCGCTCTCCTTGTCCGAGAAGGATCTCGTTGACGTCGCCGCCTTCTTCACGAGCCCGCTCGGCCAGAAATACCTCGCCCTCGAGCCGATTTTCTTCGGCAAGCTGCAGGACGTGGTCGGACCCTGGCGCCAGGAGCTGTCCGGCGACATCGTGGCCAAGGCGCGCGAGGACATGAAAAAGAAGGGCGTCGACTTCTAGGGAGCGCGGGGCCATGGCGTTCGACGTCGACTTCTTCGTCATCGGCGCCGGCTCCGGCGGGGTGCGGGCGGCGCGGATCGCCGCCGGGCACGGCGCGCGGACGGTGGTTGCGGAGGAGAGCCGGATCGGCGGCACCTGCGTCATCCGTGGCTGCGTGCCGAAAAAACTCTACGTCTACGCCAGCCGCTTCGCCGACGAATTTTCCGACGCGGCCGGATTCGGCTGGACGGTCGGGGAGACGTCATTCGACTGGCCGAGCCTCGTCGCGGCCAAGGAGAAGGAGATTTCCCGGCTCTCGGCCGCCTATCGGTCCAATCTCGCCGCCTCCGGCGCCGAACTGGTCGAGGAGCGGGCGACGATCGTCGGCCCGCAGCGGGTGCGGCTCGCGGGCGGCCGCGAGCTGTCGGCGCGCCACATCCTGATCGCGACCGGCTCGCGGCCGACGCTCGTTCCGGAGGTCGATGGGATCGGGCATGCGATCAGCTCGAACGAGATCTTCGACCTTCCCGTCTTTCCCAAGCGGCTGCTGGTCGTTGGCGGCGGCTACATCGCGGTCGAGTTCGCCTCGCTGATGCAGCGACTGGGATCGCAGGTGACCGAGGTCATGCGCGCGCCCAACGTGCTGCGCGGCTTCGACGACGACATGCGCGCCGGCGTGCGCGACGGCATGATCCGCGCCGGCGTGCGGTTCGAATTCGGCTGCCTGCCGAAGCGGATCGTCAAACTCGGCGACGGGACGCTGCGCGTCGCGCTCACGGACGGGCAGGCGCTCGACGTCGATCAGGTCCTGCTCGCGACCGGCCGTCACCCCTACACCGCCAATCTCGGGCTCGAAGCGGTCGGCGTGAAGCTCAGCCCGCACGGCGCGATCCTGGTCGACGAGACCCTGACCAGCAACCTGCCCTGGCTGCACGCCGTCGGCGACGTGACCGACCACATCAACCTGACCCCGGTGGCGATCCGCGAGGGCCACGCGCTCGCCGACCGTCTGTTCGGCAAGGGCCCGCGGCCGATCCGTTACGACACGACGGCGAGCGTGGTGTTCTGCACGCCGGAACTGGGCGCGGTCGGCATGACGGAAGCCGAGGCGGTGGCGCGGCTCGGACAATTCGAGGTCTACGAGGCCAATTTCCGGCCGATGAAGGCGACGCTGTCGGGCAGCGGCGAGCGGGCGATCATGAAGCTGATCGTCGACGGCGCGACCCGCAAGGTCATGGGCGCCCACATCCTCGCCCCCGACGCCGGCGAGATGATCCAGCTGGTCGCGGTGGCGATGACGCTCGGCGCGACGAAAGAGGACTTCGACGCCACCATGGCGGTGCATCCGACGGCCGCCGAGGAACTGGTGACGATGCGCACGCCCTCGCGCCGCTTCGACGGCGGCGAATGGATGGCGTGAGGGTCTGACGCGAGCAACTGTGAAGGTCCGCGTAGCCCGTGCTCGGCCGGGCTCAAGGCTGGCGCTTCGCGCCTCCGGCCTTGACCCCGTCCGTTCACCGGCCTTCGGGCTGGCAAGAGGTCGGCGCGGTGTCGTCGACGAGCCCATCGTCGACGAGCCCATCGTCAACAGGCGCATCCCTGACCTCGAAACCCTCGAGGCCATCGTCTCGCGACAATGCGCCCAACTCGCCAACGACCGACAATCCCTGAAAGGGAGAGCCGGATCCCACGGCTGGCCGCCCATCGCCAATCCGAGCTGATCACCCGGAAATGGCGTCAGGCCGCCGGGACGAAGGGCGCGCGCGTTCTGCGCTGGGCCAGGAACCCGACCCCCAGGAAGCCGAACAGCATCATCGCCCACGTGGAAGCCTCGGGCGCGGCGGTCCCTCCGGCCACGGTCGGCTCGAACGTGATGTTGTCGACCACGGCAACCCCGCCCTTGAACGACACGGAGCTGACCCCGCTCCAGTCGAAGGTGAACAGGACCGGCGACGACGTGATTGCGAGAGTCTTCGAGTCGCCGAGATTGTCGGAAACAACAACGGACGACGAACTCGGCGCGGAAGCGAAGTAGGCGCTGTCGAACGTGAACGTCCCGGAGTTCGATGTAAAGGTCGCCTTATTGCCCGTTATATCGAACAAGGCGTTCGACTGAGAGACGATACCGGTGATGTAACCACCAACTGGTATGTGGTTTTCAACGGCTGCGTTGCTCCAGGTAAATCCATCATACGTGCTCAACGTCACGTAATTTCCGCTGCTAACCACGACATCGTCGAAGTTGATCGTGGTCGCCATCGCCGAGCTGGCCGACGCGATCGTCGCGATGGCCGCGACGGAAACGCGACCGTCTCTCCATATTTTCCGCATGATATTCCCCTTCTTCTCAGTGGAGCAAATCTCCCGCGATCACTGGTTAACACTGTATCGAAGAAAGATTTGTGACGGCTTCTCTAAGAAACCGCGATGCAGCGGTCGCGAGCCGGCCAGAACTTCTTTCGAACAGGAGCGGGATCGCCTGCGCGAGCTACCGAGAAGAAGTGGCCTTTACTTTGGATTTTCTACCCGATCTGGCTCGGTCTTCGCGCCGAACGCCGATCTGTGCGTTCAAGTCTTGGCCGAATCGACTGGAGCGTGACGATCGTGCTCCGGGACGGCGCCGACGCGCCACGCCCTTCCCCCGCCCGCCGATTCGCCCCATATTCCGCCCATGCCCGCCCCCAAGAAACCCGGCCGAACGCCCAAGTCCAAGGCGTCGCGGCCCGACCTGCAGCCGCTCGGCGATCATCTCGCGGCGCTGCTCAACCCCGCGCTGGTCGAGCCCAGGCCCGACGGCTTCGGCGAAACGCCACAGCCGAAATTCGAATCCGCCGCGCCCGACAGCCATCCGCGCGGCCTCAGCGGCGCCACCGCCACCATCGAATCGCTGAAGGCGCTGCTCGAACAGGGCGACCCCAACATCCGCGACCGCCCCGCCTGGACGCCGCACCGGCCGGCGCGGCCGGACAAGTCGGAGGGGGGGCGCGCCTTCCGCATCGTGTCGGAATACGAGCCGCGCGGCGACCAGCCGCAGGCGATCGTCGAGCTGGTCAAGGGGATCGAGGCCAACGAGCGCGACCAGGTGCTGCTCGGCGTCACCGGCTCGGGCAAAACCTTCACCATGGCCAAGGTGATCGAGGCGACGCAGCGCCCGGCGCTGATCCTCGCTCCCAACAAAACCCTCGCCGCCCAGCTCTATGGCGAGTTCAAGAGCTTCTTTCCCGACAACGCGGTCGAATATTTCGTCTCCTACTACGACTATTACCAGCCGGAAGCCTATGTCCCGCGCACCGACACCTACATCGAGAAGGAATCCGACATCAACGAGCAGATCGACCGGATGCGCCACGCCGCCACCCGCGCCGTGCTGGAGCGCGACGACGTGATCATCGTCGCCTCGGTGTCGTGCATTTACGGCATCGGCTCGGTCGAGACCTACACCGCGATGACCTTCTCGCTGAAGCTCGGCGACAAGATCGACCAGCGCCAGCTGATCGCCGACCTGGTGGCGCTACAATACAAGCGCTCGCTCGGCGATTTTTCCCGCGGAATCTTTCGCGTGCGCGGCGACACGATCGAGATCTTTCCCGCCCACTACGAGGATCGCGCCTGGCGGGTCGGCTTCTTCGGCGACGAGATCGAGGCGATCGCCGAATTCGACCCGCTGACCGGGCACAAGACCGCCGACCTTGAATTCGTAAAGATCTACGCCAATTCCCACTACGTCACGCCGCGCCCGACGCTGCTGCAGTCGCTCGCCGGCATCAAGCACGAGATGAAGATCCGGCTCGACGAGTTGAACGCCCAGGGGCGCTATCTCGAGGCGCAGCGGCTCGAGCAGCGCACCGTGTTCGACCTCGAGATGCTCGAGGCGACCGGCTCCTGCGCCGGCATCGAGAACTATTCCCGCTACCTCACCGGCCGCCGCCCCGGCGAGCCGCCGCCGACCCTGTTCGAGTACCTGCCCGACAACGCGCTGATTTTTTGCGACGAGAGCCACGTCACCATCCCGCAGATCGGCGGCATGTACCGCGGCGACTATCGGCGCAAGGCGACGCTGGCCGAATACGGTTTTCGCCTGCCCTCGTGCATGGACAATCGTCCCCTGCGCTTCGAGGAATGGGACGCGATGCGGCCGCAGACCGTCAGCGTGTCAGCGACGCCGGGCCATTGGGAAATGGAGCAGACGGCAGGCGCGTTCGTCGAACAGGTGATCCGCCCGACCGGCCTGATCGACCCGCCGGTCGAGATCCGCCCCGCCCGCGCCCAGGTCGACGACCTGCTCGACGAGGTCAAGGCGGTGGCGCAGCGCGGCTACCGCTCGCTGGTCACGGTCCTGACCAAGCGCATGGCCGAGGACCTGACCGAATATCTGCACGAGAACGGCGTCCGGGTGCGCTACATGCACTCCGACATCGACACCATCGAGCGGATCGAGATCATCCGCGACCTGCGCCTCGGCGCGTTCGACGCGCTCGTCGGCATCAATCTCTTGCGCGAGGGGCTCGACATCCCGGAATGCGCGCTGGTCGCCATTCTCGACGCCGACAAGGAAGGGTTTTTGCGCTCGGAGACGTCGCTGGTGCAGACCATCGGCCGGGCGGCGCGCAACGTCGACGGCCGAGTGATTCTCTACGCCGATCACATCACCGGCTCGATGGAGCGGGCGATGGAGGAGACGCGGCGGCGGCGCGAGAAGCAGACCGCGTTCAACGAAGCCAACGGCATCACGCCGGCGACGATCAAGCGCGGCATCCAGGACATTCTGGGCTCGGTCGCGGAAGCCGACCACGTCACCGTCGACATCGGCCTCGCCGACGGGGCGCTTGTTGGTCACAACCTGCACGGCGCCATCGCGGACCTGGAAAAGCGGATGAAGGAGGCGGCCGGCAACCTCGAATTCGAGGAGGCGGCGCGGCTGCGCGACGAGATCAAGCGCCTGCAGGCGGTGGAACTGGCGGTCGGCGACGACCCGCTGGCGCGGCAAGCCGACGTCGAGGCGAGCGCGGGCGCCTACGCGGGAGAGCGCAAGTACGGCCGCGCGGCCAACATGCCGGCGCACCGGCCGCACAAGCCGGCCGACGAGGACATGGGGCCGCACAATTTTGGCGGCGGCGAGGCGCGGCCGAAGGGGGGAGCGGGGGCGAGGCGGAAAAGACAGGGGTAAATACCGCGACTCATGCGATGGGCTGTTCCAATGTTGGTGAACACGGCATGAATAACAAGCGTATCCGGCCAGATCGCATCGGCAGCATTGGCGAAGGGCGTTTTAGAGAGCTTTGCGAGTTGGCAGGGCTGGCGATCAGCAAGCCCTTTCCGGATATGACAGGCAAAGATTTCAGCGTCGAGTTTGACTTTGTTGAACCGATTCGATCTCTTACACTTGATACGAGGCCTTCGGCACTTGAGTTTATTGCGCAGGTTAAAACCATCGGACACTCTTCAAGGCGGGTCAGTCTTGATCTGAGGGTTGCAGAACGCCTGGTACGGAACCCGACGCCAACCTTTCTTGTGATCGTCCGGCTCCCGCACGGAGCACGCGAAGATCAGGCGATTCCGGACGTCGAGATATCTCTAATTCACATTCATAACGGTATTATTGAGACAATATTGAAGCGACTGCGAGAAGAACACCTTCAAGGGTCAACTGAATTAAATAAGAAGACTGTCTCGTTTGGTATTAAAAAGTCCTACCCGGTGGGTCAGGATCCATTAGAGCTTAAGAAATATTTATTATCGTGTATTGGCAATGATATTTTTAAATATATCGATATCAAGCGCGAGTTTGTGGCCTCCTGTGGGTACGAGCAAGGTCGATATCGCGTAAGTCTCGAGTTCGACAAATTATCTATCGATGACTTTTATGATGGTATTCTAGGACTTACAGACCTTCCGGCCATCAGAGTTGATCATTTTGACCGTCGCTTTGGTATTTCCATATTAAATGAAGCCGAATCAATCGGTGGGCGGTCTATACTTAAATTTGAGCCAAGTGCCTGCGCGACAGTGAAACTGTCAGTTACCGGTCGAAATAGCGGCAAGTCAATATTTCTTGATGGAGAGCTTTTTCTTCCAGACCGGTTCATCACTGAAGGCGTATTCAGATTTCGAGTGAAGACAACGTTAATCGAGTGGATGGTTGGAAATGAGGGAGTCCGTGTGTTTTTATCTGAGGATCGACATCGAGAGCCGCATCCTCTCGAAACATTTTTGAGGGCTTACGATTGTCTCTGTATGGTCGCTGAAGAGCCATTTAACGTTATCTTTAGTATTAAAGGAATGTCGGACATAGTATTTAATGTCGACAGAACGGAAAGTGCCTCTGATATGACTTTTTTTGCTGCCATGATTCCTGTTCTTGAGGCGGCAATGGAGCTACGTAAACGTGCTAAAGCCTCCGACAAACCAATTCTCATAGGCGATTTGATTGAACAGAGATTTCATATAACCAGCATATACAAACTTCTCACTGGTTCTACAGATATTAATATGAGTTTTCAAACCGATTTACCTGTCCAGAGTCTACATTTGCTGCCTTCGGACGCACTGTATATCGTGCGCTTCGCAGTCGGTAGTTCATTCTACGGGTGTGCATTTCGGTCCCGAATTGAACCGAAAGCGGAGTGTGATCGTGTAAATTGGGTTTGCTCACAGCTTACGTTACTTGATACTGATGAATTATCGGGGGATCTGCGAAGCGAGTATCTGAACTTTAGAGAAAGACTAATTTCAATAAGCGGAATCAAATCGGTAATAGAAGAATCGATCATTTCCAAAAGAAAATCTTCATCGGATGCTGAACCCGCTGAGGGCCTGCAATCGCCTTCGCCCCCGGTGTGAATGAAGGGCATTCTCAACGGCGGGCGCCGCGCCTCCCCGGAATCCGCGATGCGTCTCGGCCGTTACTTCGGCGCCAGCGCGCGGTTCTAGCTCAACCTCCAGACGAGCTATGAACTGGCGACGGCGGAGGTGGAGATGGGAGAGCGGATCGCGGCGGAGGTGACGCCGGCGGCGCCGTGATCGCCGGGCGCCCGGGACGGCGGCCCCCTTCCCCAACGAAAGTTGGGGAAGGTGTCGCGAAGCGACGGATGGGGTGTGGGCCGACCCCTCCACGCTGGGAGCATTGCACGACCGTCGCAGCCCCAGGGGCACACCGAGCCCTGCTTTCCATACCCCATCCGTCGCTTCGCGACACCTTCCCCGGCGAAGCCGGGGAAGGAAGGACCGACGCCATCCTCACAACCAATTGCCGGCTGGCCGTCGGGAAGCCGATAGCGGCGAAAATCCCTGACGTCGGCGGTCAGAATATCCCTGACGCCCGTCTCCGCCGCGAGCCAGTCCGGCGTCGCGTCGGCCAGATCCACCTGGCGCTTGCCCGGCTCCGTGTATCGCTCCGTCGAGCCGTCCCGCCGCCGAGGCGATGAGCCTCGAACGGGTAGACCTGGACGCCGCGTCCTGCCCCGACCGAGCGCGATCGTCGCTCGCGGCGCTTAGCGGATCGTCGCCGACCCCGAGTCTCGGGCGGGCGGCTTCGGGCCCGGCCATACGAACGCCACGATGCGCCCGGCGACTGTCTGCCTGACGAGGAGACAGACCCATGAGCGTCGATTCCAGCGCCATCCCTCCCGACGACCCGACCCGCGCGCTGACCGTGGCCGACCGGGACAGTCCCGGCGTCCGGCACGTGGCGTTGGTCGGCGACACCTACAGCATCCTCGTTTCCGGCGAAGACACTGCGGGAGCGTATTGCCTGATCGACATGCTCGTGCCCGACGGCGGCGGGCCGCCTCCGCATCGTCACGACTTCGAGGAGAGTTTTACCCTGCTCGAAGGCGAACTTCTGTTCACCTTTCGCGGCCGGGCCACGACCGTCCACGCCGGTTCGACCGTGAACATCCCGGCCAACGCTCCGCATGTCTTCAAGAACGTGTCCGGCGCGCCGGCGCGTATGCTGTGCCTGTGCGTTCCGGCCGGACTCGACGCGTTCTTTGTCGAAGTCGGCGACCCGCTGGATAGCCGCACGTCTCCGCACCCCGAGCTGGACGCCGAGCAGAGGAGCGAGCGGAGCCGGCGAATCGCCGCGCTCGCTCCCAACTATCGCACCGAACTGCTGCGCCGGTAGTCGGCCCCGCGGAGGCGGGGACTCCGGCGGAGCGCCTCTGCTCGTTTAGTAATAGTGGTGGTACGGGTGATGGTAATACCCATACCGATGGTAGTAATGCCGGTGGTTGGTCATCGAATTGCCGATCGCCGCGCCGCCGACCCCGCCGACCACAGCCCCGACCGGGCCGCCCACGACTGCGCCGCCGACCGCCCCCGCGACGCCGCCGGTGACCGCGCCGGTCTCGTTCGCAAGCGCCGTGTGCGAGGCGGCGAGCGTCAGCGCGGCCGCCGAAGCCGCGACGAGAATCCTGGAAACCATCATAACCTCCGCTCTGGAAGGACGCTCTGGCGCGCCCGTCGCTGCGAGGTGAACGCGTCAACCGCGACCGAGTTCCGCGCGGCGCGGGACGACCCCGGGAAGAGGCGCGCCGGTGGCGTCCTGAACGCCAGGCGCCCTACCAATTTCCGGATCGCCACGCCGCGCTCGTCCTTCTATAGGGGGACCGCGCCGCCGCCCGGAATCGGGCGGCGCCCCCGAGGGCGCGGGTCTTCGGCGGGACGCCGGCGCCCTCCTCGTCCCTGCGGGTGAAAACCATGAACCTCATCTCGATCGCCGCCGGCTTGCTCGGCCTCGTCGACCTCGTGCTCGCCGCCGTCTATTTCCTCGTGCCGGCCGGCGGCCTGCCGTCGTTCCTGCCGGGGTTCGAGCCGGGCGGCACGCACATCCACGTCACCCATGGGATCGGCGCGCTGGTCTTCGGGCTCGTCCTGCTCGGCCTCGCCTGGTTCTCGCGCGAGTCGAAGGCGGCGTAGTCGCGCCTCGTCCCGAGCCCTCGCGCGGCGGGCGCCTTGAAAGCGGCGGTAACGAACGCCAGATTCGTCGCGAACAGCGACAGTCTTTCGATGCGAAGGGAGCGGGTCCATGGCCGATACGATCGAGCGCGCGGTGCTTGCCGGCGGGTGTTTCTGGGGCATGCAGGATCTGATCCGCCGTCTGCCGGGGGTGATCGCGACCCGGGTCGGCTACACCGGCGACGACAGGACGCCGAACGCCACTTATCGCAACCACGGCGACCACGCCGAGGCGATCGAGATCGCGTTCGACCCCACGAAGACGAGCTACCGGGCGCTGTTGGAGTTCTTCTTCCAGATCCACGACCCGTCGACCCGCGACCGGCAGGGCAACGACCGCGGCCGCAGCTACCGCTCGGCGATCTTCTTCGTCACCGACGAGCAGAAGCGCGTGGCGCTCGACACCATCGCCGACGTTGAGGCCTCCGGCCTGTGGCCGGGCAAGGTGGTGACCGAGGTCGTGCCGGCCGGGCCGTTCTGGCAGGCCGAGCCCGAGCATCAGGACTATCTCGAGCGCTATCCCAACGGCTACACCTGCCACTTCCCGCGCGCCGGCTGGGTCCTGCCGAAGCGGGCCGCCGCCGAATAGCGGCCGGCGCCCGCGCCGCTTCGGCGCGGGCGATTGCCCCCGATCGGTTCGCCCGCTAAGGGAGGGCCCGCGGCGTTTTCGCGCGCCAGCGCGGAGGCGTTTTCGACTGGCGGGGCCTGCCAATTTCTGGCAAGGAGGCCCGGGCCGCGTGGCCGCCAGTATTCGGAGAGCCCGACGGTGCAAGTCGAAGACACGGCCATCCCTGCTGTGAAGATCGTGACGCCGAAGAAGCACGGCGACGCCCGCGGCTTCTTCTCGGAAACCTACAACAGGGACGCCTTCGAGGCCGCCGGCCTGGACTTGACCTTCGTTCAGGACAATCATTCGTATTCCGCGCCGGCCGGGACGCTGCGCGGGTTGCATTTCCAGACCGCGCCGTTCGCCCAGGACAAGCTGCTGCGCGTCGCCCGGGGCCGAATTCTCGACGTCGCGGTCGATATTCGCCGCGCGTCGCCGACGTTCGGCAAATATGTCGCGGTGGAGCTGTCGGCGGAAAACTGGCGCCAGTTGCTGGTGCCGATCGGCTTCGCCCACGGATTCGTCACGCTCGAGCCGGACACCGAGGTCCTGTACAAGACCACGGCGGTCTATTCGCCGGCCAACGACCGCGGCGTCGCCTGGGATGACCCGGACATCGGGATCGCCTGGCCGCTGCCGCCGGGCGGTCCGACGCTGTCGGACAAGGACAGGCGCTGGCCGCGGCTGAAGGACGCTGCGGAGCTGTTCGGCTGATGCGCATCGCGGTCACGGGGTCGAGGGGACAGGTCGCGACGTCGCTGCGCGAGCGGGCGGGGCCGGAGGTCGAGATCGTCACGCTCAGCCGGCCGGACTTCGCGCTCGAGGACCGGGACGGCGTTCTCGCCGGGATCGCCGCGGCGCGCCCCGACGTGGTGATCAACGCGGCCGCCTACACCGCGGTCGACAAGGCCGAAAGCGAGGAGGCCGTCGCGACGAGGGCCAACGCCGACGGCGCCGGCCACGTCGCCGAGGCCGCGGCCCGCGCCGGCGCGCCGCTCCTGCACCTGTCGACCGACTACGTGTTCGACGGCGCGCTCGACCGCCCCTATCGCGAGGACGATCCGACCGGCCCGACCGGCGCCTACGGGCGCTCCAAGCTCGCGGGCGAACGGCTCGTTTCGGAGCGCTGGGCAAACAGCGCCGTGTTGCGCACCGCCTGGGTCTACAGCCCGTTCGGCGGCAATTTCGTCCGCACCATGCTGCGCCTGAACGAGACCCGCGACGAGGTCGGCGTGGTCGCCGACCAGCGCGGCAATCCGACCTCGGCGCTCGACATCGCCGACGCGCTGATCGCGATCGCCCGGCGCCTCCGCGACGACGCGACGCCCGCGCTGCGCGGCGTGTTTCACATGACCGGCGGAGGCGAAGCGACCTGGGCGGACCTCGCCGAGGCGGTGTTCGCCGAGGCCCACGCCCGCGGCCGCCGCCTGACGCGGGTCAGGCGCATCTCGACGTCGGACTATCCGACGCCGGCGCGCCGTCCCGCCAACTCGCGGCTCGACAATGCGAAGCTCGCCCGGGTCTACGGGCTCGCGCTGCCGCCGTGGCGGGAGTCGGTCGCGGCTTGCTGCGCCCGGCTGCTGACCTGACCGTGGAGATGAACGACATGCGTAAGGTCCTGGTGACGGGCGGCGCGGGATTCATCGGGTCGGCGCTGTGCCGTCACCTGGTCGGCGCCGGCGTCGACGTGCTCAACGTCGACAATCTCACCTATGCCGGCAACCTGGCGTCGCTCGCGACCATCGGCAACGCGCCGAACTACCGCTTCGCCAAGATCGACATCTGCGACCGGGCGGGAATCGCGGAGGCGCTGGCGGGGTTCCGGCCGGATCACGTCATCCACCTCGCCGCCGAGAGCCACGTCGACCGCTCGATCACCGGCAGCGACGCCTTCATCCAGACCAACATTCTGGGCACGTTCTCGCTGCTCGAGGCGGCGCGCGCCCACTGGCTCGGCCTTTCCGGCGACGGGCGCGAAACCTTCCGCTTCCTGCACGTGTCGACCGACGAGGTCTACGGCTCGCTCGGGCCCGACGGCCTGTTCGTCGAGACCACGCCCTACGACCCCAGCTCGCCCTATTCCGCCTCCAAGGCGGCGTCGGACCACCTCGTCTCCGCCTGGGCGCACACGTACAAGTTCCCGGCCGTCATCTCCAACTGCTCCAACAACTACGGGCCCTATCACTTCCCCGAGAAGCTGATTCCGCTCGTCATCCTCAACGCCATGCACGGCAAGCCGCTGCCGGTCTACGGCGCCGGGACCAACGTGCGCGACTGGCTCTATGTCGAGGACCACGCCCGCGCCCTCGACGTCATCGTGAGCCGTGGCCGGATCGGCGAGAAATACAACGTCGGCGGCCGCAACGAGCGGCGCAACATCGACGTCGTGCGCACGATTTGCGCCATTCTCGACCGGCTGAAGCCCGCAGTCCGGCCTTACGCCGATCTGATCACGTTCGTGGCCGACCGTCCCGGGCACGATCTGCGCTACGCCATCGACGCGACCAAGCTCGAGCGCGAGCTCGGCTGGCGGGCGCAGGAGACGTTCGACACCGGGATCGAGAAGACGGTGCGCTGGTACCTCGACAACGAATGGTGGTGGCGGCCGCTGCGCGAAAAGGTCTACGCCGGCGAGCGACTCGGCGTGCTGGCCGAGGACCCGCCGGTCGCGATCGGAGTCGACTCATGAAGGGCGTCATTCTGGCCGGGGGCTCGGGCACCCGTCTGCATCCGATCACGCTGGCCGTCTCGAAGCAGCTCGTGCCGGTCTACGACAAGCCGATGATCTACTATCCGCTGTCGGTGGCGATGCTGGCCGGAATCCGCGAGGTTCTGATCATTTCGACGCCGCACGACATGCCGATGTTCCGCCGCCTGCTCGGGGACGGCGGCCAGTGGGGCATGCGCTTCGAATACGCCGAGCAGCCGACCCCGAACGGGCTGGCCCAGGCCTTCGTCATCGGCGAGGCGTTCGTCGGCGGCGACCCGGCGATGCTGGTCCTCGGCGACAACATCTTCTACGGGGCGGGGCTGAGCGAGCAGTTGCGACGCGCAGCTTCCCGCGCCAAAGGCGCGACGGTGTTCGCCTATCACGTGCCGGACCCGGAGCGCTACGGCGTGGTGGAGTTCGACTCGTCGTTCCGCGCCCTCTCCATCGAGGAGAAGCCCTCGAAGCCGCGGTCGAACTGGGCGGTGACCGGCCTCTACTTCTACGATGCGCAGGTGGTCGAGATCGCCAAGGCGCTGAAGCCGTCGGCGCGCGGCGAATACGAGATCACCGACGTCAACCGGGTCTATCTCGAGGCCGGCTCGCTCAGCGTCGAGCGCATGGGCCGCGGCTACGCCTGGCTCGACACCGGAACCCCGGATTCGCTGGTGGACGCCGCGGCTTTCGTGCGTACGCTGGAAGTGCGTCAGGGGGTGAAGATCTGCTGCCCGGAGGAGATCGCCTACGATCAAGGCTTCATCGGCGCCGCCGAACTCGGGGCGCTCGCCGACCGGTTCGGCAAGAGCGCCTACGGCCAGTACCTGCGCTCGATCCTGTCTGAGCGGCGCGAGACAAGGATGCGGTGACGACAACGCCCGTCGACGGGCCGGGGGGCTCGAGGCCAACGGCCCGGCAAAACGGAACCAGACGATGAAAAGCCGCCCGAGGAGTCCGGTTCCGCATCCGCCGGAGCCTTTCGACAGGGTAAGGCCCCTGCCGTCGCCGCTGTCGTCGCTGGCCAGCGACGATCCGGAGGCGGCGGCGCGCGTGCTCGCCATCCTCGAGTCTCCGTCCTATCGCCTCGCCAGCGAGGACATCGACTTCCTCTCAAGCGACGCCGTGCGGGGCTTGCGCCTGCAGATGGACTACCTGAAGCCCGAGTTCGGGCTTCGCGCCGCCAAGGTCGAACGCACGATCGTGGTGTTCGGCAGCTCGCGCATCTGCGAGCCGGGAGAGGCGCTTCGGCGCGTCGAAGCCTTGCGGGCAAAGCGTCCTTCGGGCGACGCGCCGGACTACGAGAGAAGCCTCGCGATCGCCGAGCGCCTGCTGGCCAACAGCCGCTATTACGAGATCGCCCGCGCGTTCGGCCGGATCGTCGCCGAGGCGAACGCCGCCGCCGGCGACGGGCGGACGTTGATCGTGACGGGCGGCGGCCCGGGCGTCATGGAGGCGGCCAACCGCGGCGCGTTCGAAGCCGGGGCCGAGTCCATCGGCCTCAACATCAGCCTGCCGCGCGAGCAGTTTCCCAACCCCTACGTCTCGCCGGAGCTGTGCTTCAACTTCCATTATTTTGCGCTGCGCAAGCTGCATTTCCTGCAGCGCGCGATGGCGCTGGTGGCGTTTCCGGGCGGCTACGGCACGCTCGACGAGTTGTTCGAGGTCCTGACCCTCAGCCAGACGCGAAAGATCCGGCCGATGCCGATCGTGCTCGTGGGCGAGCAGCACTGGCGCAAGACGGTCGATTTCGACTTCCTCGTCGACGAGGGGGTCGTCGATCCCGAGGACCGGGACCTGTTCTGGTACGCCGAGACCGCGGACGACATCTGGGCCGGCATCGAGAAGTGGGAGCGGGAAAGGGCCGAGCGCTTCGACCCGGAGGCGTGACGCCGGCTTCCGGCGGGACGCGGGGACGGAACCGGAAAGCCGGAATTGCGGCTTCGGCCTCAAGGACGTAGAGTCCGCCAGCTCTCATTCGGAGGGGAGGAACGGTGACGGAAAAGCCGCGTCGGGACGAATGGAAGGCGACCAGGCCGGGCTTCGATACGGCGCGGGCGCTCCGGTCGATCGTGACGGTTCAGTCGTCGATTCCGGAGGACGCGTTCACCGCCAAGACGCTCGGCGAGCAGCGGACCGGCAGCGGCGTGGTGATCGGCGAGAACGGTCTGGTTCTGACGATCGGCTACCTCGTCACGGAAGCCGAAACCGTCTGGCTCGCGCGGGCGGACGGGCGCGTCATTCACGCCCACGCGCTCGGCATCGACTCGGAATCGGGCTTCGGCCTGGTTCAGGCGCTCGAGCCTCTCGACTGTCCGGCGCTGGAACTCGGGCGCTCGGACCTGGCTCGGCTCGGCGATTCCATTCTCGTCGCCGCCGGCGGCGGGACGAAGCCCGTGCAGGCGGAAATCGTCGGCAAGCAGGAGTTCGCCGGCTACTGGGAATATTATCTCGACGAGGCGATCTTCACCGCGCCGGCGCACCCCTTCTGGGGCGGCGCCGGCGCCATCGGGGCCGACGGCCGGCTGATCGGAATCGGCTCCCTCCACGTCGAGCAGTCTCCGGAGCGCGGCGGGCCGCGGGACGTCAACATGATCGTGCCGATCGGCCTGCTGCCGCCGATCCTCGACGACCTTCTGACCTACGGCCGGGTGAACAAGCCGGCCAGGCCCTGGCTCGGCGTCTATTCGGCGCAGAACGAAGGCGAGATCGTCGTGGCGGCCGTGTCGGAACCCGGTCCGGCGGCGAATGCGGGGCTTCGTCGCGGCGATATTCTGGCCTCGGTCTGCGGGGACGAGGTGACCGATCTCGGCGACTTCTACCGCAAGGTCTGGGATCTGGGAGAGGCCGGCGTCGAGGTGCCGATCGAGATCATTCGCGACGGGCGCGCGCTCGGCGTGAAAATCCGTTCCGCCGATCGCGCCGCGTTCCTGAAACGGCCGCGGCTGCAATAGCGGCGTCGTGCGGGCTTTCGGAATCAAGGACAACCCGAAAAGGGTCGCCGCACACGGCGGTGCGCCAGCAGCCGCGCGCAAGAGCCGCGACTGCCTCGCCCTATGACGCATCCTTGATTGCGAAAACCCACTCTCGACGCCAACTCCCCCGACGCCGCATGATTATATTCACCATAGATCGCCGGGCTCGGCTGTGACGACCGTCACACTCTGGACACATTTTTGACACGTGGAATGCGAATGTGAGGCCGGATGGGCAGGCGCGACGATCGCGTCCTCAGGTCCGATAGGCGCGCATCCAGCCGAGGCCCGCTTCCGCGGTCGTCGTCGGGCGATACTCGCATCCGATCCAGCCGTCGTAGCCGAGCCGATCGATGAAGGGGATGAGAAAGCCGTAGTTGATTTCGCCCGTGCCCGGTTCGCGCCGCCCAGGATTGTCGGCGATCTGGATGTGCGCGACGCGCGCCGCCGCCGCCTCGAGCCGCCGGGCGAGATCGCCCTCCATCACCTGCATGTGATAGATGTCCGCCTGAAGCCAGAGGTTCGGCGACCCGACGCGCTCGATCAGCTTCAGCGCGTCGTCGCTCCGGGTGAGAAAGAAACCGGGCATGTCGCGGTCGTTGATCGGCTCGATCAGGAGCCGCACGCCCCGCCGCGCGGCGGCGTCCGCGGCGAAGGCGAGATTGTCGACCAGGGTCGCTTCAAGCGCCCGCCGGTCGGCGCCGGCGGGAACGATCCCGGCGAGGCAGTTCAGCCGCAGGCAGCCGAGCGCATCGGCGGTGTCGAGCGCGACGGCCAGCCCGTCGCGGAACGCCGCGACGCGGTCCGGACGAATCGCGAGTCCCCGCTCCCCCGCGTCCCAGTCGCCCGCGGGCAGGTTGAACAGCGCCTGGGTCAGGCCGTGGTCGGCGAGGCGCGCGGCGATGGCGCGCGGATCATGGCCATAGGGCGACATGTACTCCACCGCCTCGAACCCCGCCGCGGCGGCGGCGGCGAAACGGTCGAGAAACGGCAGCTCGGTGAACAGGAAGCTGAGATTGGCGGAAAATTTCGGCACGACGATCGCCCCTTCCCGCTTCAGCCGGTCTTGACGAGCCGGGCGGCGAAAAACCCGTCGAGCCCAGAGCGGCGGGGATTATCGCCCCAGAGATGAAACGGCAGCGTCCGCAGTTCGCCGGCCGGCGTGAGACATTGGGACAGGCCGCCGATCTCCCCGACCGAGATCGGCGACCTCGCGACGTCGGGGTTGCGCCGAAGCAGGGCGGTGATCTGGGCCTCGCCCTCCTCGGGCTCGAGCGAGCAGGTGCAGTAGACGATCGGTCCGCCGGGGCGGGTCAGCGCGACCGCCTTGTCGAGCAACTGCGCCTGCAGCTTGACCAGGACGGCGAGATCGGCGGGGCGCTTGAGCCAGGCGACGTCGGGGTGGCGGCGGATCGTGCCCGTGGCGGTGCATGGCGCATCGAGCAACGCCGCGTCGAACAGCGGCGCGTCGAAGGCGAGGGCGTCGGCCACGACGATGTCGGCGTGCAGCTTCAGCCGTTCGAAATTGGCGGCGAGGACCTTCAGCCGTTCCGCGGACCGGTCCACCGTCACCACCGAGGCGCCGGCCGCGGCCAGTTCGGCGCTCTTTCCGCCCGGCGCCGCGCACAGATCGACCACGCGCAGTCCGGCGCGCGGGCCCAGAAGCCGCGCCGGCAGCGCCGCGGCCGCGTCCTGCACCCACCACTCACCGTCGCCATAGCCTTCGAGCTCGGCGATCGGACGGTGGGAATCGAGGCGGACGGACCCGGTCGGCAGCACGACGCCGCCGAGGCGATCCGCCCATTGCTGCGGGTCGCTCTTCACGCTGAGGTCGAGGGTCGGCTCGCAGCGGTTCGCGGCGGCGATCGCGCGCGCGGCTTCTTCGCCCCAGGTCGCGCGCCAGCGCGCCGCGAGCCAGGGCGGCGTGTCGTCGTCGAGCGGATCGGAGGCGGCGAGAATGGCGTCGCGATCGCGCGCCACCGCCCTCAGCACCGCATTGGCGAGCCCCGCGAACGGCGCGCTGGCTGCGTCCGCCCGCGCCGCCCGCACGGCGAGGTCGACCGCCGCGTGATCGGGCGTCTCCATGAAGAGAAGCTGGGCCGCGCCCGCGACCAGCGTCCATTCCAGCGCCCCGCAGCGGCGCGGCAGGCCCTTTTCCATTCTCTGGGCGAGGGCCTTGCGGATCGTGCCGAGGCGTCGCAGCGCAACCGTCGCAATCGAGCGCGCGAGCGCCCGGTCGCGCGGGTCGAGGCGAGGATCGCGAAGAGACAGGTCGGCGGCGAGCCGCTCGTCGACCGGCCTCGCCATCGTCACGGCCTCGACGACCGCCCGCGCCGCGGCGATCCGGGCGGTGAGCCCGGGCTGCGGCGGCTCGGGCGTTCGAGCCCGGGGTCCGGAAAATCCGCGCTGCTGTCTGATCACCCGCGCCTCTTTCTCGAATCGTTCCGGCCGCTTTCGTCGCCAGTCTATACGGGATTTTTGGGGCTGACTTGAGTCAGACGGCCGCCCCGGCGCGAAAAGGCGACGCCAATGGCCACCGCCATGCCCGCCTCCGGGTGAGACGACAATAGTGTTAACTGGCAGATTCACCCGATTAACCGAGATCATGTCAGATTACATGACGGCTTTTGACACAATATCGCCCGCTCAATCGCCCCGGAGCCGTCCGGGACAGGCCGAGACGGTTGCTAAAGATTATTTATTGCCGCAATCTCGCGGCGACTCTTGAAACGTTATTGCTGCATCGCAAGAGATATGCTAGTCACGACTTCGACCGAAGCGAAGGTGGTTCGAAGCGGTCACAAGACCGGATTTGGAGTCTTCCCATGACACGGATCGCAGTGTTCGCCGTGGTCAGCGCAGGTCTTGCCGCGATCATCGACGGCTCGGTCGCCGATCCGGCGAGTTGGGCGATCGTTCTGGCGGGGGTCGCCGGCAGCGAATACCTCTCGCGGCGTTCGAAGACGCCGATCGGCATCGAGGACTGACAGGCGCGAGGTCCGACCGAAAGAATGGGCGCGAGGTCTTGCGCGGATCCGTTGTCGAGGACGCGCAGGGGTCGACGGGTCGGACCCAAGGACCCCCGGGGCTCGTCCCCGCCCCGCGCCCGGCCCTTGCAGGCGCAGTTAGGCGCAGTCCGCGCAATTGACATCGCCGCCGCGCGCGCCTAAAGACCGGCCCTTCGTCAGGTTTCCGCCTCGTCGATCAAGCCGTCCGTTCCTCGCGATCGGCGGTCCCCGTCCGGCTGCGCGTCGCGCTCCCGGGCGCGATTGGCGTTGGATGAACGCGCGAATGGCGAATGGCGAGTAGCGAGGAGAGGGCGTCTCGGCCTGACCTTTCGCTCTTCACCCTTCGCGATTCGCCTCAAAGGAGCGCACATGTTCGAGAGCCTCTCCGAAAAGCTCTCCGGCATATTGGACAAGCTGACCGGCCGCGGCGCCCTCTCGGAAGAGGACGTCAACGCCGCCATGCGCGAGGTGCGCCGCGCCCTGCTCGAGGCGGACGTGGCGCTCGAGGTCGTGCGTTCCTTCGTCGACCGGACCCGGACCCGGGCCATCGGCGCCGCCGTCATCAAGTCGGTCAAGCCCGGACAGATGGTGGTCAAGATCGTCCACGATTCTCTGGTCGAGACGCTCGGCCGCGAGTCGCAGGCGATCGACCTCAACGCCCCCGCTCCCGTCGCCATCATGCTGGTCGGCCTCCAGGGCGCTGGCAAGACGACCACCGCGGCCAAGATCGCCAAGCGTCTGGCCGAGCGCGACCGGCGCAAGGTGCTGATGGCCTCGCTCGACGTGAAGCGCCCGGCGGCGCAGGAGCAGCTCGCGATCCTCGGGCGCCAGGTCGGCGTCGACACGCTGCCGATCATCCCCGGCCAGGACCCGGTCGAGATCGCCCGGCGCGCCGAAGCCGCCGCCCGCCTCCAGGGCTACGACGTCGTGCTGCTCGACACCGCGGGCCGCACCCATGTCGACGAGCCGCTGATGGAGGAGATGGCGCAGATCCGCGACGCCGCGCATCCCCATGAGGTGCTGCTGGTCGCCGACGCCCTCACCGGCCAGGACGCGGTCAATCTCGCCAAGAGCTTCAACGAGCGCGTCGGCCTCACCGGCATCGTGCTCACCCGGATGGACGGCGACGGGCGCGGCGGCGCCGCGCTCTCGATGCGCGCCGTCACCGGCAAGCCGATCAAGCTCCTCGGCGTCGGCGAGAAGATGGACGCCGTCGAGGACTTCCACCCCTCGCGCCTCGCCGACCGAATCCTCGGCATGGGCGACATCGTCAGCCTGGTCGAGAAGGCGGCGCAGACGATCGACGCCCAGCAGGCGGCCAGGATGGCCGAGAAGATGCGCAAGGGCGTCTTCGACCTCAACGACCTGTACGAGCAGCTCGCCCAGGTCGAGAAGATGGGCGGCATGGGCGGCATCCTCGGCATGCTGCCCGGCGTCGCCAAGATGAAGGACCAGCTCGCCTCGGCCAACCTCGACGACAAGGTCATCAAGCGCCAGCGCGCCGTCATCTCCTCCATGACCATGCAGGAGCGGCGCAACCCCGACATCCTCAAGGCCTCGCGCAAGAAGCGCATCGCCGCCGGCGCCGGCGTCACCGTTGAGGCCGTCAACCGTCTGCTCAAGCAGCATCGCCAGATGGCGGACATGATGAAGATGATGGGCGGCCCGAACGCCAAGCGCGGCATGATGGGCAAGCTCGGGCAGATGATGGGGCTCGGCAATATGCCGACGCCGACGCCGGAGCAGCTCGAGGCGTTCCAGAAGCAGATGGGCGGCGCCGGCGCGCCCGGCCTGCCGCCCTCGCCGCCCGTCCTGCCCTCGGCGCCGCCTCCCGGCGCCTTCAGCCTGCCGCCGCGGTTTCCCGGCGTCGGCTCAAGCGGCCCCAAGCTTCCCGGCCTCGGCGGCGGCGCCTTGAACCCGTTCGGCAAGAAGAAGTGATTCCCGTTCTCGAGACCGAGCGGCTGGTCTTGCGGGAATGGCGCGAAGACGACTTCGAGCCGTTCGCCGCAGTCTACGCCGACCCTCGGGACGCGCGCTTCATTGGCGGCGTCCATTCGCGCGACGACGCCTGGCGCCGTATGGCCAGCTACCTTGGGCATTGGGTCCTGAGAGGCTTTGGCCACTGGGTTCTGGCGGACAAAGCGACCGCGGAATTCGTCGGCTGGGCAGGGCTTTGGTCGCCGGAAGGATTTCCGGGCCGAGAGGTCGCCTGGACGATTCTGCCGCCGATGCGCGGCCGCGGCCTCGCGCAGGAAGCCGGCCGGCGGGCCCGGGCGTTCGCTTACGAAACGCTCGGTTGGGAGACCGTCATCAGTCTGATCGATGTCGAAAACAGGCCCTCGATCCGCGTCGCGGAACGACTGGGAGCGACCTTCGAACGCGTGGTTCCGTTTCGCGGGGCGGATTGCGCGATTTTCCGCCATCCCTCCCGCGCCGCCCTTCGTCTCAACTGAAAAATTCGAAGATTGAAAAAAGGAAAATCGAGATGTCCCTGAAAATCCGTCTGTCCCGCGCCGGCGCCAAGAAGCGTCCGTTCTACCGCATCGTCATCGCCGACGCGCGCTCGCCGCGGGACGGCCGCTTCGTCGAGAAGATCGGCACCTTCGACCCGATGAAGGCCAAGGACGCCGCCGACCGCCTGGTGCTCGATCAGGACAAGGCGAAGGAATGGCTGGCCAAGGGCGCCCAGCCGACCGATCGCGTGCTGCGCCTGCTCGACAGCCTCGGCCTCGCCAAGCGCGACCAGCGCAACAATCCCGAGAAGGCCAAGCCGAAGAAGAAGGCGCAGGAGCGTCTCGCCGCCGCCGAAAAGGCCGCGGCCGCAGCCGCTGCGGCGTAAGCCTTCGGCCGCGGCGCCATGGGCGCGGACCGGTTCGTCCTCGTCGGCCGGTTCGGCGCGCCGCAGGGCGTGCGCGGCGAGGTGCGCGTGCAGTCCTTCACCGTCGACCCGAAGGCGATCGGCGCCTACGGGCCGCTGACCGACGCCGCGCGCACGCGAGACTTTTCCTTCGAGCGGCTGCGGCCGCTGAAAGACGCCATGCTGGCGGCGAAGGTGAAGGGCGTCGAGACCCGCGAGGCGGCCGCCGCGCTCACGGGGGTCGAGCTGTTCGCCAGCCGCGACCGGCTGCCCGCGCCGAGCGAGGACGAGTTCTACCACGACGACCTGATTGGCCTCGCGGCCGTGACGGCCGACGGGCGCGCGCTCGGCCGCGTCGTCGCGGTGTCGAACTACGGCGCCGGCGACATTCTCGAGATCGCGCCCGGGGGCGGCGGCGAATCGCTGCTCGTGCCGTTCACCAGGGCCGTCGTCCCGGAGATCGACTTCGCGGCCGGCCGGATGGTCGTCGCGCCGCCTGCGGACACGTGAAACGGCCAACGCCGGCGTCGCCCGCCCCGCCCGCGGCTTCTCCTTCCGCGCGCCATCCCGCCGCGGGCGGGCGCCCGCGAGCTTGGTTCCGTCGCGCCACACATTCGCTCGACGGCGTCGCTATGGGCGTTCGATCCTTAGACTCGGGGAGGCGCATCCGATGAGCGACACTGGAGCCGCAGACGCGCCCGCGCATCCGCCGCGGCGCGATTTCCTCTATCTGATGACCGGGTCGGTGGCCGCGGTCGGGGTCGCCGCGGTGGCGTGGCCGTTCATCGACCAGATGAATCCCGACGCGGCGACAATCGCCGCCGCGGGGCCGGTCGATGTCGACGTCACCCAGATCCAGCCCGGCCAGCGGATCGTGATCCTGTGGGCGTCGCGGCCGGTCTTCGTCGTCCGCCGCACGCCGGAAGCGCTGAAGGGGCTGAGGGAGCCGAAGCTCACGTCGATGCTGCGCGATCCCGATTCTCAAACCCTGCAGCAGCCGGACTACGCCCGGAACTGGCATCGCTCGATCAAGGAGGAGTTCCTCGTCGTCGTCGGCATCTGCACCCATCTCGGCTGCGTGCCGCTGTTCCTTCCGAGCCCGGACGCGTCCACGCCGGCGCCCGACTGGCCGGGCGGCTTCTTCTGCCCCTGCCACGGCTCGAAGTACGATCTCGCCGCCCGCGTCTTCCAGGGCGTGCCCGCGCCCTACAACCTGCCGGTTCCGCCCAACGTCTTCCCCGACGACAAGACGCTGCGGATCGGCGAGAACCCGCCGGGAGAGGCCTTCGACTTCAATTCGATCCTGCAGGTGTGACAGGCGGCGCTACGGCGCCGCCGGACGCGGCGGCCCGGACGGCGGCGCCGGGATGCGCAGACCGGCCTCGCGCAGGCGGCGCACGATGTCGAAATTGATCTCGCTCTGCGTCCGCGCGGCCATCTCGACGTCGTCGACGAAGCAGACGAGGTTGAACCGGAACGCCCAGTCGCCGAAGTCGACGAGCTGCACCGACGGCGCGGGGATCTTCAGCACGAGATCCTGAGCCCGCGCGGCGTCGATCAGGATCGCGCTGACCGTCTCGATGTCGCTGTCGTAATCCACGTTGATGGCGATCAGGATCCGCCCGACCCGGTCTGGGTTCACCCAGTTCTTGACGACGCCGGTGACGAGGTTCGAGTTCGGCACGATCACCGTCGCCCGATCGAAGGTCTCGATCTCGGTGGCGCGGGCGTTGATCCGGCGCACGAATCCCTGGTCGGTTCCGACCATCACCCAGTCGCCGACCCGGACCCCCCGCTCCCAGAGGAGGATGAGGCCGGAGACGAAATTGTTGGCGATCGATTGCAGGCCGAAGCCGATGCCGACCGACAGCGCGCCGGCGACGATGGCGAGCTTCTGCACGTCGAGGCCCACCTGGGCCGCGCCGAGGAGCACCGCGACCGCGCCGCCGACGTAGCCGAAGATCGTGCTGATCGAGTTGCTGACGCCGGCGTCGAGGCGCGTCTGGGGAAGCAGGCGCTCGGCGAGCCAGGTCTGGATCAGCCGCGTGACGAACAGGGCGACGCCGAACACGGCGACGGCCGACAGCATCGACGACAGCGACAGGGTGACGCCGCCGACGGCGAAGCCGAAATAGGCCGCGCGCAGCGAGCTGAACCAGTCCCGCGACTGCACGCCCCAGGGTTCGAGCAGCGCCGCGGCGGCGATGAAGACCAGCACGACCCGGGCGAGGCCCTGCACGACGACCACGATCTGCGCCAGCATGTTGCGGCGCAGGCCGAACAGGATCTGCAGACGCGCGCCGACGACGGCCTCCGGATCCAGCACGGCCTCGGTCCCGTCGCGCACGACGATGTCGATCACGACCAGCAGGCACCCCAGAATCGTCAGGAAGATCGCCTGATTGACCAGGAAGGTCGCGAAGGCGATGTAGCCTGCGGCGGTGGCCGCGAACACGACCAGTGCGACGAACCAGCCGAACGCCCGCGCCGGGGCCCACCGATCGGCTTTGGCCGCCGCCATGGCGGTCTGCCGGGCGGGGTGGCCGGGCGCGAGCCGCCGCAGCGTGTTGGCCAGCGCGAGCGCGACGAGGGTCGTCGCCAGCGCACGGCCGGCGACGGCGATGTTGAGCGAGCCGACCGCGTCGGCCGCCGGCTCGACCAGCCGCTCCACCGCCCAGACGGCCCCGATCGCCATGATCCCGCGGAACAGCGCGCGGGCCGACGCGTCGCTGACCGGGATCACGCGCCAGGCCGCGGCGTGCGGCGCGAGCATCCCGCGTCCCACGGCGTTGAGCAGGACGAACAGCCGCACGGCGTCGAGGATCGCGTCCTCCGCCCCTTGCATGCGCGGATCGCTGAGGTCGAAGGCGTCGAGCGCGATCGCGAGCGCCCAGAGGCCGAGCAGCGGCAGCACCGCCAGGACCAGCATGGTCCAGGCCGCCGCCAGCGCGCGCCCGAGCGGAGTCGACGATCCGGCGTCGGGGTCGCGAAAGATGACCCGGCGGGCGATCCAGTGGATCGGGACCGCGATCAGCGCCAGCAGGAGGACGACGCCGGCGAGGCCTGCGCCTTGCGCCGCCGTCACGCGGCTGCGTACGCCGGAGGCCCAGTCGACGGCGGCGTTCGCCAGCGTCCTCATGTCGGCTGGGAGCTCGCGCGAGACGCTCAGCCACAATTGCGGATTGAACACCGAGGAGCTGCGGGCGAACGTCTCGCGCGCGAACAGCTGGCGCCGTCTCGCCCCGATCCGGGTCGTGAGATCGTCGACCTCGAGCAGCATCGCGCGGGCGGCGCGCAGGTTGGCGTCGAGCCCGTCGTGCTTCTGCTTCTCGGTTTCGAGCTCCGCGGTCGCGGCGTCGGTCGCCGGCGCCTCGTCCGTGTCCTTCGTCTTCGGCTTCAGCTCGGCGAGACGCTTCACCGAGGCGGCGAGGCGGGGGGTCATGTCGGCGATCGCCGCCTGCAGCGCGACGCTGAGCGGATCAGCCTCGGCGCGGAGCCGCAGAAGCTCCGCGTCGGCGAGGTTCGGCTGCTTCAGCACGGTCTCGATGCCGATCAGCGCGGCGCGGGTGGCGTCGAGACTGAACGGGGCCGGGTCGTCCGCGGCGGCGGCCGAGGCCCAGGACACGAGAAGCACGAGCGCTATCCGCCGGAGATACCGCAAAACCGGATGAGGCGTGGTCGCAGACAAGGGGGGCAACTCGATTCGGATGATTCGGGGGAAGCCACGCCCCCGTCGCATCCGAGCATGGCCGCGGCGTGACCGCAAACCGCGCCGCCTCGTCGCGCCCGCATTCACCCTGCGCGTGAAAAAACGCTGCGCCCGCCGCGCGCCTCTGTTAAGGGAGCCCGCCCTGATCGAGGACCCAACCGGTGAACGTCACCCTGCTCGACGCCATGAATTCCATCGCGCACGGCGCAGGCGAGCGGGCGCTCGAGCGTTTCCTGGCCTCGGGTTTCCGGCGCATCGAGCCGGGCGTGCTGCATCCAGCCGCGATCTTTCTCGAACTGTCGGGCGAAGAGATCCGCGGGCGGCTGTTCCAGACCGTGAGCCCGACCACCGGCGAGGAGCTCTGCCTCCGGCCGGAATACACGATTCCCGTCTGCCGCGCCTATCTCGCCTCCGACAAGGCCGGAGCGGTCGCGGAATACGCCTATCTCGGCCCGGTCTTCCGGGCGCAGGGCGAGGAGGGCGGCGAGCGCGCCCAGACCGGCCTGGAAAGCTTCGGCCGCAAGGATGCGGAAGCCGCCGACGCCGAGATTTTTTCGCTGGCGATGGAGGCGGCCGCCGCGGCGGGCGGCAGGCTCTCGGCCCGCGTCGGCGACGCCGCCCTGTTCGACGCCCTGCTCGCGGCGCTGGCGCTGCCGGAAATCTGGCGGCGGCGGCTGAGGCGCGGCCTCGCCCAGGGGCGCGATCTCGACGCGATTCTCGACGCCCGTTTCCGCAGCCCGCTCGCTCAGGCCGGCGTGCTCGCCGCGCTGGAGAGCGCCGATCACGACGGCGCCCGGGCGCTGGTCGAGGATCTGCTCGCGATCGCCGGGATCGAGCCGGTCGGCGGGCGCTCGGCGAGCGAGATCGCCGACCGGTTCCTCGAACAGGCGGCGCTCCGCTCGCAGGACGAGATCGGCGGCGAGAAGCGCCGGGCGCTCGAAGCCTATCTCGCCGTCTCCGGCGATCCGGACGTCGCGGCGGCGAAGCTGCGCGAGCTCGCGAAAGCGGCCGGCCTCGACCTCGGGGCGGCCCTCGACGCCTTCGAGCGGCGCAACGGCTTCATCGCCGCGCGCGGCGTCGCGATCGAGGAGACG
The DNA here is from genome assembly GCF_003315135.1 of Roseiarcus fermentans. Lineage (GTDB taxonomy): Bacteria > Pseudomonadota > Alphaproteobacteria > Rhizobiales > Beijerinckiaceae > Roseiarcus > Roseiarcus fermentans. The sequence goes on along the minus strand of NZ_QNRK01000005.1, from coordinate 169,960 downwards.
CGCTTTTCCGCCGCCTTCGTGCGCGACTTCGATTATTACACCGGCTTCGTGTTCGAAGCGCACGATCCGTCGCGGCCGGGCGCGAAGCCCGCGCTCGCGGGCGGCCGCTACGACGGACTGGCGCGAAAGCTCGGCGCGCGCGGCGACATTCCCGCCGTCGGGGCCGCGATCACGCTCGACCGGCTGCCCATGGGAGCGCGCTGATGGCCCTCGACGCCGCCGCCGATGCGCCCTTCGTCATCGCCGTCCCGTCCAAGGGGCGGCTGCAGGAAAACGCCTCCGCCTTCTTCGCCAGAGCGGGTCTCGAGCTCACCCAGGGGCGCGGGGAGCGCGACTATCGCGGCGCGGTCGCCGGGCTGCCGGGCGTCGAAGTGGCGTTCCTGTCGGCGTCGGAAATCGTGGGCCAGCTCGCCGCGGGCGGGGCGCATTTCGGCGTCACCGGCGAGGACCTCGTGCGCGAAAAGGTTCCCGACGCCGACGCGCGGCTGGAGCTGATCGCGCCGCTCGGCTTCGGCAAGGCGGACGTGGTGGTCGCCGCGCCGCAGGCCTGGATCGACGTGCGCACCATGGCCGACCTCGAGGACGTCGCGGCCGCCTACCGCGCAAGGCGGGGCGAGCGGATGCGGGTCGCGACCAAATACGTCAACCTCACGCGCCGCTACTTTGCCGAGCACGGCGTCGGCGACTATCGCATCGTGGAAAGCCTCGGCGCGACCGAGGGCGCCCCGGCGGCGGGCGCGGCGGAACTGATCGTCGACATCACCACGACCGGCGCGACGCTGGCGGCGAATGCGCTCAAGCCCCTCGAGGACGGGCCGATCCTGCGCTCGCAGGCGATGCTGGTCGCCTCGCTGTCGGCGCCCTGGGGAGCGGCCGCGCGCCGCGCCGCGCGCGTCATCCTCGACCGGATCGCGGCCGCCGAGGAGGCGCGCAAGTCGCGCGAGGTGCGCGCCCGCCTGTCGCGTCCCGCCAACGGTCTCATCGCCGAGGCGCGCGAGCGGTTCGGCGCGATTCCGGCCTTCGGCGAGGAGCCCGACCCGCGCGGCTTCGTGGCGCTCCATTGCGCCAAGAGCGCCGCGGCCGACCTCGCGAGTTTCCTGCTCGGCCGCGGCGCCGAGCGCGTCAGCGTGGTGGCGCTCGAGCACGTCTTCGACGCGAAGAACCCGCTGTACGAGGCGCTGGAGCGGCGGATCGGGCCGCTGTAGCGGCGTTCGGCGGCGCCTCGCGGCTCCGGCGGGCGGCGCGTTTCGCCGGTTAAGGGCGCGCGCCGGGAGCTACAGCGCAGTCCGGAGGGTCTTGTCGTTTCACAGCGGCCAGACGATACTGCGCCAACGGGGGTGGGAACCGTCGCGGGCGCGACGTCGTTTCCCAAAAGGGCCAATCTCGAAGGAGCTGACGGCATGACGGGAGTGGTCCGCCATCGTGGCGATTACCGGTGGGACGGCGTCGAGCTCCTCGCCTACAAGGAGGAGCCGGGAACCCATTTCAGACAGGTGACGCGGCAGGTCCTGTCGCCGGGGTCGCCCGACCTGTTCGCGGAGTTGCGCTACTTCGAGGTGGCGCCGGGCGGCCATTCGACGCTGGAGCGACACGAGCACGGGCACTTCGTGCTGATCGGGCGGGGCGCTGGCCGTTGCCTGGTGGGGGCCGAGATCGACGCCGTCAAGGCGCTCGACGCCGTCATCGTCCCCCCGCTCGCGTGGCACCAGTTCCGCGCCGACGGAACCGAGCCGCTCGGCTTTTTCTGCGTGGTTGCGAGCGAGCGCGACCGGCCGCAGCTGCCGAGCGCGGCGGACCTCGAAGCGCTGTGCGCCGACCCGGCGGTGAAGGCGTTCATCAGGCTGTGAGGAGGCGGAGACGGACTGCGGTCGCGGAAGCCGACCTTTGAGTCCGGCTGACGAGGCGCCGCCTCGCCCACGCCCGCCTCAGGCCTTGCCGAACGTCTCGTCGAAGGCGTAGCCGGTGCCGCGCACGGTCCGGATCGGGTCGCGCTCGCGGCCGCGCGACAGCGCCTTGCGCAGCCGGCCGACATGCACGTCGACCGTCCGCTCGTCGATCTCGGCGGCCTGACCCCAGACGCCATCGAGCAGTTGCGCCCGGGTGAACACCCGGCCCGGCTTCTCCAGCAGGTATTCGAGCAGCCGGAACTCGGTGGGGCCGAGGTGGATGTCGCGGTTTCCCCTGCGCACCCGCCGGGTCTCGCGGTCGAGGTCGAGGTCGCCGGCGGCGAGTCGATCGGCGATCCGCTCGGGACGGCTCCGCCTCAACAGCGCGCGCACCCGCGCCATCAGTTCCGGCACCGAGAACGGCTTGACCACGTAGTCGTCCGCGCCGACCGAGAGGCCGCGGACACGCTCGGCCTCCTCGCCCCGCGCGGTGACCATGATCACCGGCAGCGTGCGCGTCGTCTCGCGGGCGCGTAAGCGGCGGCAGATTTCGAGCCCCGAGACTCCCGGCAGCATCCAGTCGAGGATGACGAGGTCGGGCGGGTTTTCCGCGAGCCGCAGCTCGGCCTCGTCGCCGCGCTCGACGCTCTCCACCACATAGCCCTCGGCCTCGAGGTTGTAGGTCAGCAGGACCGCGAGGTCCTGCTCGTCCTCGACCACGAGTATGCGGGGAGCCGAGGCCGCGTTGGTGCGGACGGTCTCCCTGCGCGCCTGGTTCACGCGTCGCCCCCGGCGGCCTCGACGTCGACGTCGGTCTCCTGCGGCCCGCGCGGACGCTCGGTCGGCATCGGCTGGCCGGTGACGAGGTAGACGACCGTCTCGGCGATGTTGGTGGCGTGGTCGCCGATGCGCTCGATGTTCTTGGAGCAGAACAGCAGATGGGCGCAGAACGAGATGTTGCGCGGATCCTCCATCATGTGGGTCAGGAGGTCGCGGAACACCGAATCCTCGAGCGCGTCGAGGTCGACGTCGCGCTCCCAGACCTCGCGCGCCCGCTCGACGTCGCGCTGCGCATAGGCGTCGAGCACGTCCTTCATCAGCTCGGTGGCGACCTCGTTCATGTGCCTCAGGCCGACGATGGCGCGCGGAACCCGCGATTCCGCGCCGATCTTGATCGTGCGCTTGGCGATGTTCTTGGCCAGATCGCCGACCCGTTCGAGGTCGCCGGCGACGCGAATGGCGCCGATCAGCTCGCGCAGATCGACCGCCACCGGCTGGCGCTTGGCGATGGTCATGACCGCGAGATCCTCGACCTCGCGTTGCAGCGCGTCGAGGCGGGGGTCGGTCGCGACGACCTGATGGGCGAGGACGGTGTCGGCGGCGGCGAGCGCGTCGACCGCGTCGACCACCATCTTCTCGGCGATGCCGCCCATTTCGGCGATCAGCCGCTCGAGCGTGTCGAGCTCCCGGTCGTAGGCTTTGACGGTGTGATTGACCACGGCAAGTGCTCCCTCAGCCGAATCGGCCGGTGACGTAATCCTGTGTGCGCTTGTCGCGCGGGGCGGTGAAGATGTCGTTCGTCTCGTTGAATTCGACAAGTTCGCCCAGATACATGAAGGCCGTGTAGTGGGAGACGCGCGCGGCCTGCTGCATGTTGTGGGTGACGATCGCGATCGTGTACTCGCCGGCCAGTTCGTCGATCAGTTCCTCGATCTTGGCCGTCGAGATCGGGTCGAGGGCCGAGCAGGGCTCGTCGAACAGGATCACTTCGGGGGCGATCGCCACCGTGCGGGCGATGCACAGGCGCTGCTGCTGGCCTCCCGACAGGCTGAGTCCGCTCGCGTGCAGCTTGTCCTTGACCTCGTTCCACAGCGCCGACCGCCTGAGCGAGGATTCGACGCGCGCGTCCATCTCGGATTTCGGAAGTTTTTCATAGAGGCGCACGCCGAAGGCGATGTTGTCGTAGATCGTCATCGGGAACGGCGTCGGCTTCTGGAACACCATGCCGACGCGCGAGCGCAGCAGGTTGAGGTCGAGGTCCTTCGACAGGACGTTCTCGCCGTCGAGCAGCACTTCCCCTTCGGCGCGCTGGCCGGGGTAGAGGTCGTACATGCGGTTGAGGACCCGCAGCAGCGTCGACTTGCCGCAGCCGGATGGGCCGATGAACGACGTCACCTGGCCCTCGTGCAGGGACAGATTGACTTCCTTCAACGCGTGCGCCTTGCCGTAGTAGAAGTTGAGGCCGCGGATCACGACCTTGTCCTTGTTTGCGTTCGGCGCTTTCGCGGGCCTCGGCGCCGCGGCCTCGTTGGTCATAGCCATAGCCTCTGTCACTTCTGCTGGGTCTGCGCGGACAAGACCCTGGCCAAAATGCTCAGGGCGAGGACCGCGAAGGTGAGGATGAGCGCGCCCGTCCAGGCGAGCTTCTGCTGCTCGGCGTAGGGGCTGCGCGCGAATTCGTAGATGATGAGCGGAAGGCTCGACATCGGCCCGCGGGGATCGAGGGTGAACAACGAATTGCCGAGCGCGGTGAAGATCAAGGGCGCCGTTTCGCCGGTCATGCGCGCGATCGCCAGCAGCACGCCGGTGATGATGCCGGACCGCACCGCCTTGTAGGCGACATGGCGGATGACCAGCGATCGCGGCATGCCGAGCGCCGAGGCCGCCTCGCGCAGCTGGTTGGGGACCAGATTGAGCATGTCTTCGGTGGTGCGCACCATGATCGGCGCGCCGAGCACCGCCAGCGCGACGCCGCCGGCCAGCGCCGAGAAGTGCCCGAAAGGCACCACCAGCAGTTCGTAGATGAACAGGCCGACCACGATCGAGGGGGCGCTGAGCAGAATGTCGTTGATGAACCGCACCACCACCGCCAGCCGGTCGTTGCGGCCGTATTCGGCGAGATAGGTTCCCGCGAGAATGCCGAGCGGCGCGCCGATCACGAGGCCGAGCAGCGTCGTGACGACGCTGCCGACCATCGAGTTCAACAGGCCGCCGACCACCCCGGGAGGCGCGGTGCTCTTGGTGAAGACGTCGAGCGAGAGGCCGCCGAAGCCGTTCCACAGCAGGGTCGCCAGGATGATGACCAGCATGCTGAGGCCGAGCGCCGTCGCCGCATAGGCCAGCGTCGTCCAGATGATGTTGCGCCGTTTGCGCCCGGAATAGAGGTCGGCCATCGACTTCATGCCTTCACTTCGAGACTGGCCAGCAGCCAGCGAGCGGCCGCGAGAACGATGAACGTGATGACGAACAGGATGAAGCCGAGCGCCAGCAGCGACGAGGTGAACAGGCCCGGGTCGGCGTCGGCGAACTGATTGGCGATCATTGCCGAAATGGTCGTGCCCTGGGCGAGGATCGAGCTCTGGATCTTGGTCGCGTTGCCGATGACGAAGGTGACCGCCATCGTCTCGCCGAGCGCGCGGCCGAGGGCCAGCATCACGCCGCCGATCACGCCGACGCGGGTGTAGGGAATGACGATGTTGCCGACCACCTCGAAGGTGGTCGCGCCGACCCCGTAGGCGGCCTCCTTCAACACCGGAGGAACCGTGTCGAACACGTCGCGCGACACCGCGGTGATGAACGGCAGGATCATCAGCGCGAGCACGAGGCCCGCGGTCAGGACGCCGTAGCCGAAGGGCGGGCCCTGGAACAGGAAGCCAATTCCCGGGATATTGCCGAGCGTGCCGATCAGGAACGGCTGAATGTAGGACTGCATCACCGGGCGGAAGTAGTAGACGCCCCAGATGCCGTAGATGATCGAGGGAATGCCGGCGAGCAGCTCGATGGCGACGCCGATCGGGCGGCGCAGCGGCAGCCAGCACAGCTCGGTCAGGAAGACGGAGATGCCGAGCCCGACCGGGACGGCGATCAGCATGGCGATCAGCGAGGTGACCAGGGTGCCGTAGATCGCGGTCGCGGCGCCGAATTTTTCGCGCGGCGGGCTCCAGGCGTCCGAGAACAGGAAGCCGACGCCGAACTCGCGAAAAGCGGGCCAGGCGCCGAGAAACAAGGAGATCGCAACCCCGGCGAGAAGGACGAGGACGATCAGCGCCGAGGCCAGCGTCATCACGCGGAAGCCGCTGTCGGAGAATTTCAGCCGCCCGAGCGCGCGCGCGCGGTCCATCGCCGAAGACTGCACGCCGCTGGGAGTTGGAATTGCGCTTGCGGTCATTGTCGCTTCAACATTCTCGGTTGAGTTGGAAATACAGAAGCGGGGAAGGGGCGAACTGCGGTTCGCCCCTTCCGGATCGGCTTACTTCTGCGCGATGTCCTTGGCCCACATCGTCTCGACGAGCTTGACGACGTTGTCGGGCATCGGGATGTAGTCGAGATCGGCCGCCATCTGGCCGCCCTTCTCGTAGGACCACTTGAAGAACGACAGCGCGTCGTTGGAAGCCGCGACGTTGACCGGTTTCTTGTACATCAGGATGAAGGTCGCGGCGGTCATCGGCCACGACTTCTCGCCGGGCTGATTGGCGAGGATCTGATAGAAACCGGCGTTCTTGGTCCAATCGGCGTTGGCGGCGGCGGCCTGGAAGGCTTCCAGCGTCGGCTCGACCGTCTTGCCGGCCTTGTTGAGCATCGACGCGTGGGTCAGCTTGTTCTGCTTGGCGTAGGCGTATTCGACGTAGCCGATCGCGCCCTTGGTGGTGGCGACGTTGTTGGCGACGCCGTCGTTGCCCTTGGCGCCGATGCCGCCCGGCCAGTCGACCGTGGTGGCGACGCCGACCTTCTCCTTCCAGTCCGGCGACACTTCGCCCAGATAGTAGGTGAAGTTGAAGGTCGTGCCCGAGCCGTCGGCGCGATGGATCGGCACGATCGCCAGATCGGGCAGGTTCAGTTTCGGATTGAGCGCCTTGAGCTTCGGATCGTTCCACTTGGTGATCTTGCCGAGATAGATGTCGGCGAGCGTCGGGCCATCGATGTGGAAGTCGCCCGGCTTCACCCCGTCGAGATTGATGACGGCGACAATGCCGCCCATCACCATCGGAAACTGGGCGAGACCGTCCTTGTCGAGTTCTTCGGGCTTCAGCGGCGCGTCGGTGGCGCCGAAAGTGACCGTCTTGGCGCGGATCTGCTTGATGCCGGCGCCCGAGCCGATCGACTGATAGTTCAAGCCGTTGCCGGTGTCTTTCTTGTAGGCGTCCGCCCACTTGGCGTAGATCGGGAAGGGGAAGGTCGCGCCGGCGCCCGAGATGTCGGCGGCCGAAGCCGCGCCGACAGTGACGGCGAGCGCGGCCGCCGTGATGATCGATTTCATGAACATATTGGCTCTCCGACAGACCGGATCGGTCAGACCACGGGCAGACCCGCGGGTTGGCGGCGCGCGATCGACGCCGCGGCCTTCCTTACGCCGCCGACATCCGTGTTGTATGACGGTCCCACTATCGTTTTATGACATGATAACCGATTGAATTATCGACTCTTCCAAGAGCGCGGGAACGACCGTACACCGCCCGGCGGCGGCCCGGCGACATGAAGCGGCTATTTTCCCCTGGCGTGCAGGGGCACCGATGCGACGAAGGTCGAGCCGTGGTTCAGCCGGCTCGAGATGCTCAGCTTGCCGCGGTGGCGGGTCAGAATGTGCTTGACGATGGCGAGGCCGAGCCCGGTGCCGTTGCGCGCCCGGCTCTGGGTAGCGTCGACGCGATAGAAGCGTTCGGTCAGACGGGGCAGGTGCTCGGGCGCGATGCCGCGCCCGTAGTCGCGCACCGTCAGCACCGCCTCCTTCTCGGTCGTGTCGACCGAGACTTCGACGAGGGCCGAGGCGGCGTCGGGCCGCACGCCGTACTTGATGGCGTTCTCGATCAGGTTCTCGGCGACCCGCAGAAGCTCGTCCCGATCGCCCTTGACCAGCGCCGGTTCGGCGACGGAGAGCCGGATTTCCGCTCCCAGCTCCTCCGCCATCGGCGACAGCGAATCGACGACGCTGCGAACCGTCTGGGCGAGATCGACCACCGTCTCCGGCCGGACATGCTGCTTCTGCTCGATCCGCGACAGCGACAGGAGGTCCTCGATCAGCCGCGCCATCCGCCGCCCCTGATCGCGCATGATCACCAGGAAGCGGTCGCGCGCCTTGGGGTCGTCGCGCGCCGATCCCTGCAGGGTCTCGATGAAGCCGAGCAGCGAGGCGAGCGGGGTGCGCAGCTCGTGGCTGGCGTTGGCGATGAAGTCGACCCGCAGCCGCTCGACGCGACGAATTTCGGTCAGATCCCGCAGCGTGACCAGCGCCGCCTCGACCTGGCCGTCGGGCATGGCGAGCGGCGCGACGCAGACGTCGAACAGGCGCTCGACCGGCACGCGCTCGCTCCATTGCACGGTCTCGGCCTCGCCGCTGGCGATCACCCTGCGGTAGGCGTCGACGACGTCGGGCGCCCGCAACGCCAGCACCAGCGGATCGCCGAGCTTGAGCACCGGCAGCAGGCCGAGCGCCGGCTCGTTGGCCGCGGCGACGCGGCCGTCGACGCCCACGATCAACGCGGCGTCCGGGATCGCCGCCACGAGCTGGACCGCGAACGGCGACCGGATCAGGTCGGCGATGCGACTGGCGAAGGCGTCGGACATCGTCGGCTTCCTTCAGTCCTCTGACGCCGCCGCCATGGCCTCGCGGATCGAGCGCCAGCGCCGCGCCGCCTCGACGGCGCCGAGCAGCGCCATCGCACAGATGAAGGGCGCAATGTAGTAGATTGCGCGAAACAGCAGCAGCGCCGCCAGCAGGGCGTCGACGTCCCCGCCGACGGCCTGCAGGATGGTCGCCTCGAACACGCCGAGCCCCCCCGGCGAATGGCTGGCGATGCCGAGCATCGCGGCGAACGAATAGAGGGTCGCGAAGGTCGGAAAACCGATCATTGCGTCCTTCGGCAGAAGAACATAGAGCGCCGCCGAGGCGGAACAGACGTCGATGACGCCGAGCGCCATCTGCCCGAGCGTGAGGAAGGGCCCCGGCAGCCTGAAATTGCCGATCGCCGGCGCGCCGCGCCAGCGCAGGAGTCCGACCCAGGCGAGATACAAGACGAGCAGGCCGATCGCCGAGAGCCCGATCAACTGGTTCGCCAGGGCGTTGAAATGGTTGATCTCGGCGACGGCGTCGGAGGTGAAGATGAACCCCACGCCGACGATCAGGCCCATGCCGAGCCAGAAGGTGACGCCGGCGACGACGGTGAGGCCGGCGATGTTGCCGGCGGTCAAGCCCGCCGGAGAATAGACCCAGTAGCGGACCGCGCCCCCGGTCACCAGGGGGAAGCCGAGGGTGAACGAGACCGCGTAGCTGGCGAACGACGCCAGCGCCGTCAGCCAGTAGGGCACCCGGACATTGAGATGGCGGAGCGCCAGCCCGTCGTAGCCGGTCAAGGCCAGGTAGCTCGTCGCGGTGAAGGCGAACGACATGAGGATCTGGTCGCGGCTGGTCGCCGCGAACGCCGCGCCGAACTTGCCGGGATCGATGCGCATCAGCGTGCGCGCGAAGATCGTCAGCGAAATGAGGATGATCAGCGCGCTCGCGGCGAGGCCGACGCGCCTGACGATCTTGCGCCGGCGCCGGATCGTGACCACGAGGCGCGCAACGAAACCGGGCGGCTCCCGGGGAGGCGGGGCGCCGCTCGCCGCCCCGTTCGAGGCCGGGCGTCGTTGCTGCACCTGAGCCATGCCCTGTTCCCTTGGACCCGGAGCCGCCTATAGGACCTCGGTCGCCGCCGCGCAAGCGCGCACAAATACGGGCGAAAGGGCGCTTCGCGGTCAGTCGGCGGGCAGTTCCTCCAACTGCGCCTGCCGCAGGACGACCGCGTCGTCCGACGGACCGGAAAGGCCGGCCCGCAGCTTCTCGCGGTCGAGCTCGCCCTCCCAGGCGGAGATCACCACCGTCGCGACGCCGTTGCCGATGATGTTGGTCAGCGCCCGGTTCTCGCTCATGAACTTGTCGATCGAGAACACGATCGCCATCCCCGGCACGAGCCGCGGATCGACGGCCGCGAGCGTCGCGGCGAGGGTGATGAAGCCCGCGCCGGTGACGCCGGACGCGCCTTTCGAGGTCAGCATGGCGACGCCGACGATGACGAGCTGCTGCGTCAGGTCGAGGTGGACGCCGAGCGCCTGCGCGATGAACAGGATGGCGAGCGTCATGTAGATGTTGGTGCCGTCGAGGTTGAACGAATAGCCCGTCGGCACGACGAGGCCGACCACCGAGCGCGAACAGCCGAGCTTTTCCAGCTTCGCCATCAGCTGCGGCAGCGCGCTCTCCGACGACGAGGTGCCGAGCACGATCAAGAGCTCGTCCTTGATGTAGGCGAGGAACCGGAAGATGTTGAAGCCGGTGCGCCAGGCGATGGTTCCGAGCACCACGACGATGAAGAAGGCCGAGGCGAAATAGAAGGTCGCGATCAGGCCGAACAGGCTGCCGAGCACCGTCGGCCCGTATTTCCCGACCGTATAGGCCATGGCCCCGAAGGCGCCGAACGGCGCGGCGCGCATGACGATGCCGATGACCCCGAACACCGCGCCGGCGACGTCGTCGATCAGCCGGCGCAGCGGCGCGCTGCGCTCGCCCATCGCCATCATGGCGAAGCCCATCAGGATCGAGAACAGCAGGACCTGGAGAATGTCGCCCCTGGCGAAGGCGCCGACGACCGAGTCGGGGATGATGTCGAGCAGGAAGTCGACGGTCGACTTGTGCGCGCCCGGGTCGGCGTATTTGGCGACGGCGGCTGCGTCGGGATGCGCGCCGAAGCCGGCGCCGGGCTGGACGACGTTGCCGATCACGAGGCCGATGACCAGCGCGATCGTGGAGACGACCTCGAAATAGAGGAGCGCCTTGACGCCGACCCGGCCGACCTTTTTCGCGTCCTGGATATGGGCGATGCCGGTCGAGACGGTGCAGAAGATCACCGGCGCGATCACCATCTTGATCAGCTTGATGAAGCCGTCGCCGAGCGCCTTGACGCCGGCCGTGGTGGCGAAGTCGGGGATCAGGATCCCGACCGCCGCCCCGAGCGCGATCGCGATCAGGACCTGGACGTAGAGCACGCGGTGCCAGGGCTTCGCCGGTTTGCGCTCGGATGCGCCGTCCAGGCCGATGGACATGTCGAGTCGAGCGGTCATCGCTTCCTCCCGCCGACGGTCGCTCTTGGCTGAGCGTTTCGGTTCGGCGCGATCATTGCACATCCGGGATCCGCACACTGTCAAGCGCGGAGGCCACGCGCCTTTGGTCGTATGGCTTTCCCAACACAATGCGCCGCGGAAAAATCGACCGGAGAGTCCACGCCGGCGGCTCGGGCCGGGGGAAAGCGTCCGCGGACATGGCCGCCGCGGCCGCGAAGCGCTAGCGTCGGCCCGAATCGGAAAAGGAGGGGCCGGATGGGCGAAGGCAGGCCGCAACGCGTTCTGGTGGTCGGATTGGGCACGATGGGGACGAGCCACGCCCGGGCCTATCGGTCGATCGACGGCTTCGAGCTGGTGGGCCTGTGCACCCGCAACGCCGAAGCCCGGCGCGACCTCGATGAGGAATTTTCCGGCGTTCCCCGGTTCGACGACCTCGACCGGGCGCTCGCGGCGCTCACGCCCGACGCGGTCGCGATCGCCGCCTACACCGAGGCTCACGCCCCGATGGCGCTGAAGGCGCTCGCCGCCGGCGCGCACGTGTTTTGCGAGAAGCCGCTCGCCGACACGCTGGCGGCGGCGGAGGCGGTGGTCGCCGCGGCGCGCGCGGGCGGAAAGGCGCTGCTCGTCGGCTACATTCTGCGCGTCCACCCGTCGTGGACGCGCTTCGTCGAGATCGGCAAGACGCTCGGCAAGCCGCTGGTCATGCGGATGAACCTCAACCAGCAGTCGTCGGGGTCGTTCTGGGCGGTGCACAAGAATTTGATGACCTCGACCTCGCCGATCGTCGACTGCGGCGTCCATTACGTCGACGTGATGTGCCAGGTCACGCGGGCGAAACCGGTGCTGGTGCACGCGGTCGGGGCGCGGCTGACCGGCGAGATCGCCGAGACGATGGTCAACTACGGCCACCTCCACATCGCCTTCGACGACGGCTCGGTCGGCTGGTACGAGGCCGGCTGGGGCCCGATGATGAGCGAAACCGCGTTCTTCGTGAAGGACATGATCGGGCCGAACGGTTCCGTCTCGATCGTCGCCGGGGAGGCCGGAGGGGAGGCGAAGTCCACCGACCACGATTCCCACACCCGCACCAACGCTTTGCGCATCCACCGTGCCGCGCTCGACGCGGACGGGCGGTTCGTCCGGCCCGACACGATCGAGACGACCGAGGACGAGCCCGGCCATCAGGAGCTGTGCGAACGCGAGCAACGGCTCTTTCTCAGGGCGATCCGGGGGGAAGTGGATCTGACCGGCCACTGGGCCGACGCGATCGCCTCGCTGCGCATCGTGTTCGCCGCTGACGAGAGCATGCGGACGGGGGACGTGGTGCGGCTGTGAGCGGCTTTCTTTCGCGCTGATTCCTGGCGTGCACAGATCGAGACCGCGGCCGGCGGCCGACACCTTCCCCGGCGAAGCCGGGGAAGGAGGCGCGAAGCGCCGGATGGGGTGTGGGCCGACGCGTCGATCTCGACGCGGTTGCATCGGCGGCGCCGCAGGGGGGCCCCTCCGTGCCTGCCGTCGTCCTCTGGCGCGATCTGCATTGCACGATCGCCGGCGCGAACCTTCACCGGCGGCGTCCTGCTTTCCACACCCCATCCGGCCCTGCGGGCCACCTTCCCCGGCGAAGCCGGGGAAGGGGTGGCCGGCAGCCGCGCCTGAAGCGGGGCCGGGCCGCGGGCCGTCTCACGCTCCCGCGGCCGTCCAGAGCGGAGCATAGCCCGCTTTGAGCGCCGCGACCGTCGAGGGCGGGGTCAGCACGACGACCTCCGTCACGCCGTCGAAGGCGGCCGCCGGGCCGTAGCCTTCAAAACTCCACGGCAGGAGCGCGCCGTCGCGCAGGGCGTACGCCCGGCCGTCGATGGCGACGACGGCGCCGTCGGGCAACGCGGCGAGCGGCGCGCGCCAGAGCCGCTGCGCCCGCCCGTCGAGCCGTTCGCGGTGCAGGACCTCGTCCATCGCGTCGGCGCCGCGCGGGCGCCCGGGAAAGGCGGCGAGGAAGGCCTCGGCCGCCGACCTGCGGCACTCGAAGCAGGGACGGTGGCCGGCCGCGAGCGCCGTCGGCTCGTCGAGGAAGAAGAGTTCGGTATAGCCCTCGCCCCAGACTTTTCGCCGCCGGCCGCGGAATTCGCAGACGCAGACGATCCAGCGCCGCGAAGTCCAGCGGCGGGCGCCGAGCCGCCGCTCGCCGTCATGCAGCCGCCCGCCGCGATTGCCCATCAACGCGCCGCGGTCCGCGACCGCGTGGAATTCGCCGAAGGGGTCGACGCGGTTCTGAAGCGGTCGGAGCGGCGGCTTGCCCACGGGGTCCATGGCGGTTCCCTCGCTCGGCGGCGCGTCCTTCCAGGGCGGGCTCGCGGAGCGCCGTCCTTGCGAGCCGAATCCCGAGGCGGGGGCCGGGATCCTCGACCGAAAGGCGCCGTGGCGGCGTGGATTGCTTCGCCTACGGCTCGCCATGACGGTTTTGGCGGCGAGCGCCCGACTGCCCGCCGACCTGCCGCCGACTGCACCGCCGCCTATTGCGCCGGCGGCAACGGCGTCGCGGTCACCGGCGCGGGGGCCGCAACGAGGGCGCGCGAGGCGGCCGCCGTCGGGCGCGGCGACGGCCGCGGCGCGGTCGACACCAGCGCCGCCGGCGCCGCCGGCGCGGCGCTCGCCACCTCCTCGCCGCCCACCGTGTCCATGCCGTAGACGTCGTCGCGGAAATTCGCCGCCCCGTCGCCGTTCGACCAGCCGGTGAGATAGACCCAGATCACCGGCACCGAGTGGGCGAGGTGGATTTCGTAGGGCGAGGCCTGCTTCACCTTGTCCTGCATCGCCGCCTTGTCCCATTGGCCCGCGGGTCCGCCCGGCGTCCCTTCGAGCAGCCACTGGGCGTAGTCGTAGACGCCCTGGACGCGCACGCAGCCGTGGCTCAGGAAGCGGTAGTCGGCGCCGAACAGCCGCTTCGACGGCGTGTCGTGCATGTAGACGGCGAGCTTGTTGGGCATGTTGATGCGGATCGAGCCGAGCGAGTTGCCGGCGCCGGAATCCTGCCTGAGCGTGTAGTTGACCGCGCGCTCGCTGTTCCAGTTGATCGTCTTCGGGTTGATCTCCTGCCCCGAGCCGTCGAGGATGCGGATCTTGGCGCGCGACAGGTAGCCGGGATCCCGCTGCATGTGCGGGATGATTTCCTTCTTGATGATCGAGGTCGGCACGGTCCAGGTCGGGTTGAGATTGACGGACTGGATGTGCGCCGAGATTTCCGGCGACGGGTGGTCGGGACCGCCGACGATCGCGACATAGCGATGCGCGACCTTGCCGTTCTCGACCGCTTCGACCGCCGTCGAGGGCAGGTTGACCACGACGTAGCGCGGACCGAACTCGAAATTCGCCCCGGCGAGCCGGTCGGCCGAGGAGGCGAGCTCCCGGAACCGCACCTTCGCCGACACATTCATGTCCTTCAGCGTCGCGCCGGCGACGACGCCGGTCTGCTTCAGGCCCATGCGCGCCTGGAAGCGTTTCACGGCCTCGGTCAGCGCCGGGTCGAAACTCTGGCCGCTGGCGTGGGCCGCGTCGAGGTCGCCCTCGATCGCCAGCCGCTTGCGCAGCTTCGCCACCTGCGGCCCCTTGTCGCCGGGATGCAGCGCGACGACGTCGGTCGGCCAGCCGCCGGCGTCGACGATCGCGCCATAGCGTTCGGACGCCTTGGCGGTGGCGAAGAAGGTGTTGGGCTGCAGCGTCGGGTCGGGGTCGGTCGACAGCGCGGTTTCGAGCGGCGGGGGCGGCGGGGCGACCTTTTTCGGCTTCGGCGGAGCGGCGGCTGCGGTCGCAGGCGCGCCGGGGGCAGGGCTGGCGGCGGGCGTCGCGCCCGTCGTGGCGGCGGCCGGATTTTCAGGCGTCGGCGTCGTCTGCGCCGGCGTGACCGGAGTCGCGGTCGCGGCCGGAGTCGATGCGCCGGAAGCGGGCGTCGAAGCGGGGGCCGCGCTCTGCGCGGTCCCAGCGGGTTGGGGCGCGGCGACGGCCGGAGCGGCCTTGGCCGCGGCCGGGGTCTCGGCCAGCGCCGCACTCGTCAACAGCGGCGCGCAAGCCACGCCGGCCAGCAAAACACGAAGTCTCATCGATCCGAACTCTGCGCGCGTCCCGCACGCCCCTTCGTCGAGGCGCCGCCGCCGCCTCGACATTACCTGTCGAATGGTTAACTAATTTCACACAAAGGCGAGTTTTGGGCGGCGGAGTCAACAGACATCACTTTGTCAACAGCGGGCGGCGCCAGCCACGCCGACGGGCAAATCCCGCCTCAGCCCGCGATCACGATGTGCAGCCGCCGCGGCCCGTGCGCGCCCAAGAGCAGCGTTTGCTCGATGTCGGCCGAGCGCGACGGTCCGGTGATGAAATTGAGCGCGCGCGGCGCGCCGCCCTTGCCGTAGACGGCGCGCAGCCGGGCGAAGGCGGCTTCGTAGTCGGCGACCACGTCCTCCCTGCGCACCACGACGATGGCGTTGTCCGGCAAAAAATTGAGAGTGGTCGGATTGTCGGCCCCGGAAACGAGCGCCAGCGTGCCCGTTTCGGCGATCCCGACCAGCGCCATCGAGACGGCGTTGAGGTCGCGGCCGTCCGACGGGCCGATCGACACGTCGAGCGCCGTCGCCGGCCACGGCAGCGCGGCGAGGCGCGGATCCGTCCCCATCCGCACCGTCGCCGGGCAATTGGCCTCGCGCAGAAAGCGCGCGACCTCCGCCGGGACGTCGTTCAGCGCCGCCGCCTCGGCGACGGTCGCCTGCGCCCGTTCGGCTTCCGCCCTGAAGGTCGCCACGCGGGCCGGAAGATCGCCCTGCCCGCGCTGCGGCACGATTCCCGCCGGCGCCTCGGCGAGCCGCCGCTCGACCTCGAACCGGCGCGGCGCCTCGCCGCCGGTGACGCCGAGCGAGCGCCGGATGCCGGCGAGAACGGTTTCGCGCGCGCTCACTTCCCCGCTCCGCCCGTCTTTCACTTCACCGCTCCGCTTTTGGCGCGCCACCGGCTCTGGAAGGTCGAACCCTCCGGCGCGGCGAGATCGCGGTATCGCGTCCACCCGCCGGCGAACGGCAGCGAGGCGAACCGGCCCTTGCGCCGCCCGAGGAGGCGCAGACTTCTGGCCACGAGGCCGGCAGCGACGCGGTAGAGGGCCGGCCTTGCAGCGAAAAAGGCCCAAAGCCCAAGCCCGTAGCGCGCCGCCGCCGGCGAAAGCGCCCGCTCGAACTCGCGCTCGCGCCAGTGCCGCATCATCTTGGGCAGGGGAATCCGCACCGGGCAGACTTCCTCGCAGCGTCCGCAGAAGGTGGAGGCGTTGGGCAATTGCCCGCCCTCGGCGACGCCGATCAGCGACGGCGTCAGCACCGCCCCCATCGGCCCCGGATAGACCCAGCCGTAGGCGTGTCCTCCGACCGCCTGATAGACCGGGCAGTGGTTCATGCAGGCGCCGCAGCGGATGCAGCGCAGCATGTCCTGGAACTCGCCGCCGAGCATCGCCGAGCGGCCGTTGTCGAGGATGACGACATGATAGGCGGAAGGGCCGTCGGGATCGCCGGGGCGGCGGGGGCCGGTGGAAAAGGTGGTGTAGACCGAGGCGTCCTGGCCGGTGGCGGAGCGGGCGAGCACGCGCAGAAGCTGCGCCGCGTCCTCGAGCGTCGGCACGATCTTCTCGATCGAGGCGATCACGATGTGGGCTCTGGGCAGGGTCTGGGTCAGGTCGCCGTTGCCCTCGTTGGTGACGATCACCGACCCGCCGGTTTCGGCGATCAGGAAATTCGCGCCGGTGATGCCGACGTCGGCTGCGAGGAATTTCTCCCTGAGCACGGCGCGCGCCTCGGCCAGCAGCTGTTCGGGCTTCGACAGATCGCGCTCCGGCGGAAGGTTGGTGTGCCGGGCGCGAAAGTCGTGCTCGAAGTCGCGCTTGGTGAGATGAATCGCCGGCGCGATGATGTGCGACGGCGTTTCGTGGCGAAGCTGGATGATGTACTCGCCGAGATCCGTCTCGACCGCTTCGATCCCCGCCGCCTCGATCGCGGCGTTGAGCCCGATCTCCTCCGAGATCATCGACTTGCCCTTGGTGACGCTTTTGGCGCCGAGACTGCGGCAGAGGTCGACGACGATTCGGCGCGCGGCTTCGGCGTCCTCGGCGTAATGCACGCAGCCGCCGCTCTCCACCACCTTGCGCTCGTAGGCCTCGAGATAGAGATCGAGATGCGCGAGCGTGTGATCCTTGATCGCGCTGGCGCTGTCGCGCAGGCGGTCGAACTCGGGCAGCCGCGCGGCGGCCAGGGCGCGCCGCCCGGCGAAATTGCGCGCGAACACCATCGCGCCCTGAAGGCGGGCGTCGTTCAGCGCTTCGTGGGCGTTCTCCTGGAAGCGGGCCGAAGTCGGGACGACGGTCATGAACGCTCCTTGTTCGGCTCGCCGATCGCCGGACCGTCGGCCATGCCGGCCAGCACCTCGGCGACGTGCCGCGCCCGGACCGCGGAGCCGGCGCGCTGCAGCTTGCCGGCGATGTTGAGAAGGCAGCCGAGGTCGCCGGCGAGCACCGTTCCGGCCGCGCTCGCGCGGATGTCGTCCGCCTTGTGCGACACGATGGTGTTGGAAAGCTCGCCGTATTTCGCCGCGAACAGGCCGCCGAAGCCGCAGCAGGTCTCCGGCTCGGCGAGTTCGGCGAGGGTCAGGCCCTCGACGCTGGCGAGCAGCCGGCGCGGCTGCGCCTTGACGCCGAGCTCGCGCAGGCCCGAGCAGCCGTCGTGATAGGCGACGGTCCCGTCGAAACGCGCCGTCACCCGCTCGACGCCGAGCACGTCGGTGAGGAAGCTCACCAGTTCGTGCGTCTTGGCGGCGAAGCGCTCGGCCTTCGCCGCCATCTCCGGCTCGCCGGCGAACAGCTCGGGATAGTGGCGGATCAGCATGCCGCCGCAGGAGCCGCTCGGCGTGACGACGGCGTCGCAAGCCTCGAACGCCTCGATCGTCCGGCGCGCCAGCGCCTTCGCCGCGGCCCGGTCGCCCGCGTTGAAGGCCGGCTGCCCGCAGCAGGTCTGCGCCGGGACCACGACCCTGCAGCCGGCGTCCTCCAGCAGCTTGACCGCGGCGAAGCCGACGGTCGGACGCATGACGTCGATGAGGCAGGTGACGAACAGCCCGACACGCGGCGGATGTGAGGAAGCCTCGGAAGCGATGGCGTTCATTGTGACCGAATGTCCTCCTCGCGGGCGGGCGTGGGAGCGCCCTTGTCGCTTTCAAAACGGCCTCATAAGGTCGCACGATGGCCACCGACATCGCAACCCGTGTCTACAATCACACGTTCCGGATCGATCCCGCGATCCGCACGCTGCTCGACACGGACTTCTACAAGCTGCTGATGCTCCAGATGATCTGGAAAATGCACCGCGAACGCCAGGTGACCTTCCAGCTGATCAACCGGACGACGTCGGTTCGGCTCGCCGAGATCGTCGACGAGCGCGAGCTGATCGATCAGCTCGACCACGCCCGCACCCTGAGATTCGCCAAGAACGAGCTGATCTGGCTCGCCGGCAACACTTTCTACGGCACCCGGCAGATATTCGAGCCCGGCTTCATGGAATGGCTCGCCCAGTTCCGCCTGCCCGACTACGAGCTGACCCAGCGCGACGGCCAGTACGAGCTGACGTTCTCGGGGCCGTGGACCGGGACCACGATGTGGGAAATCCCGGCGCTCGCCATCATCAACGAATTGCGCGCCCGCGCGGCGGTGCGCACCATGAGCCGGTTCGACCTCGACGTGCTCTACGCCCGCGCCAAGGCGAAGCTGTGGTCGAAGGTCGAGCGGCTGCGCCGGCTGGCCGAGGAGGGTCCGCTGAAAGTGTCGGACTTCGGCACCCGCCGCCGGCACGGGTTCCTATGGCAGCGCTGGTGCGTGGAGGCCCTGCAGGAGGGGCTCGGCGACAATTTCATCGGCACTTCGAACGTCAAGCACGCCATGGACACCGGCCTCGAGGCGGTGGGCACCAACGCCCACGAGCTGCCGATGGTCTACGCCGCCCTCGCCCGCGACGACGCCGAACTGCGCCAGGCGCCCTATGCGGTGCTGCGCGACTGGGCGACCATGTACGGCGGCAACCTGCTCGTCGTCCTGCCGGACTGTTTCGGCACCACCGCCTTCTTGCGCGACGCCCCCGACTGGGTCGCCGACTGGAAAGGCGCCCGCCCCGATTCCAAACCGGCGCTCGAGGCGTCGCGCGAGCTGATCGCCTGGTGGAAGGCGCGCGGCCGCGATCCACAGGAGAAGCTGGTCGTGCTCTCGGACGCGATGGACGTCGAGTCGATCGAGGAGGCCGCGCGGGCGCTGCGCGGCCAGGTGAAGCTGTCGTTCGGCTGGGGCACGCACCTGACCAACGACTTCGTCGGCTGCGCGCCGGCGGGGGCCGACGGCCAGCTCAAAGCGATCTCGCTCGTCTGCAAGGTGGTCGAGGCCGACGGCCGGCCGGCGGTCAAGCTGTCGGACAATCCCGACAAGGCGCTCGGTGCGCTGGACGTCGTCGAGCGCTATCGGCGCGTCTTCGGCGCCAACGGGATGGCCAGGCATCCGGTCGAGGTGTGAGGCGGACATGGCGTTTCAGGGTTTCGGCCGGGACGCGCTGCCGTTCTTCAGGGCGCTCGCGTTCCACCAGACGAAGGCCTGGTTCGAGGAGAACCGGGCGACATACGAAACCGCCGTCAGGGGCCCGATGGGCGACCTCGTCGAGGACGTCGCCGTGCTGCTGGCCGAGGCGAAGATCCCGATCCGGGGCGACCGCAAGACGTCGCTGTTCCGCATCCATCGCGACGCGCGCTTCTCGAAGATCAAGGACCCCTACAAGACCAACGGCGGCCTCGCCATGACCCGCACGGGGTCGAAGACCGATCCGGGCGTGCTCTATTTCCACTTGTCGCCGGAGGAGTGCTTTTTCGCCGCCGGGTTCTACCGGCTCGACCCGGCGCCGCTCGGCCGGCTGCGCGACGCCGCGGCGCGCGCGCCCGAGGCGTACAAGGCGATGATCGGAAAACTTGCGAAGGCGGGACTCGCGCTGTCGGACGAGGACGCGTTGAAACGCACCCCGCGCGGCTTCGAGACGGTGGACGATCCCGCCATCCTCGCCGCCGTGCGGCAGCGGCATTTCATCGTTGTGAGGCCAGTCTCGGAACCGGAAATCAGCGAGCCGGCGCTGGCCCCCTCGCTGGGCGCCTTCGCCCGCGACGCGCTGCCGCTGCTCGCATGGGGCTGGGACGCGCTGACCGATTCGCGCTAGGGTCGGCCCATGGCAAAGGTGATTCCCTCGATCGACGCGACCTGCCGCGCCTTCATCGGCCGCCAGCGCATCTTCTTCGCCGCCTCCGCCGCGCCCGGCGCGCGCGTCAACGTCTCGCCGCGCGGGACCGACCTGTTCGCCGTCCTCGACGACCGGACGGTCGCCTATCTCGACAAGACCGGCAGCGGCGCCGAGACGGCGGCGCATCTCAAGGCCGACGGGCGGCTGACCCTGATGTTCTGCGCCTTCGACGGCCCGCCGAACATCTTGCGCCTCTATGGCCGCGGCGAAATTCTCCGACGCGGCGCCGACGCCTATCGCGATGTGCTGGAAAGCGCCTTCGGCGGCGCGGAGCCGGCCGGCGCCCGCCAGATCGTCCGGCTCCACGTCGATCGGGTTCAGACCTCGTGCGGCTACGGCGCGCCGCTGTTCGACTATCGCGGCGAGCGGCCGTCGCTCGACAACTGGGCGCGCGCCAAGGGCGAGGACGGGCTCGCGGCCTATCGGCGCGAGAAGAACGCCGTCAGCATCGACGGCTTGCCGACGGGGCTCGGCGAACCCGGCTGACCGGCGTTTTCGGGTGGCGCCGGCGGAAGGATTGCGCGACGGTGGCGGCGAAGCCGAGGTCGCCCCCATGCTCGACATGCCGTCCGCACCCCCCGAAAGCGCCGACTACGCCATTGTCCGGCGCGCGATCGAATTCCTCTCGACCCGCTGGCGCGACCAGCCGTCGGTCGAAGAGGTCGCGGCCGAGGTCGGGCTGTCGCCGTCCCACTTCCAGCACGTGTTTCGGCGCTGGGCGGGGCTGACGCCCAAGGCGTTTCTGCAGGCGATCACCATCGAACGGGCGCGCGAGCTGTTGCGCAATTCGACCAGCGTGCTCGACGCGGCCTATGACGTCGGCCTGTCCGGGCCGAGCCGGCTGCACGACCTGTTCGTCGCGCACGAGGCGCTGACGCCGGGCGACTACCGCCGCGACGACCTCACGCTGCGCTACGGTTTCCACGACTCGCCGTTCGGCGAGGCGATCGTCGTCGCCGCGCCGCGCGGCATGGCCGGGCTGGGCTTCGTCGACGAGGGCGACCGCGCCTCGGCGCTCGCCGACATGCGCGCCCGCTGGCCGCGCGCGCAATTCGTCGAAGACGGCGAGGCGACCGCGCCCTACGCCGCGCGCGCCTTCGATTCCCGGCAGTGGCGGCCGGACGCGCCGCTGCGCATCGTGATGATCGGCTCGGACTTCGAGGTGCGGGTGTGGGAGACGCTGCTCTCGGTGCCGATGGGGTGCGCCACGACCTATTCCGACATAGCCGTCCGGCTCGGCAAGCCGACGGCGGCGCGCGCGGTCGGCGCGGCGGTCGGCAAGAATCCGATCTCGTTCGTCGTCCCCTGTCATCGCGTCCTCGGGCGCTCGGGCGCGCTGACCGGCTACCACTGGGGCCTGGCGCGCAAGCAGGCGATCATCGGCTGGGAGGCGGGCCGGGTGGCGCGCGCCGACGGGGCCGGGGCAGGGACCGCGTGACCCGCGCCGCGGCGGCGGGCGCGGCGTCGGTCGCGCTGGCCGCCGCTTGAAGGGGGTCGCGCGCCCTTCCCCCGCCTGCCGAATCGCCCCATATTTCCAGCCGCGCCGGCGATAACCCGGGCCGTACGCGGAAGTCCAAGGCGTCGCGGCTTGACCTAGCTAGAGCATCTCGGCGGCGCGGCTCCCCGCGCCGACGCTCCGCGAGCCCTTCTTGGAATGACCTTTGCTCGGGAATTGGGACCCGCGCTTTCGCCCCGCGTGCCTAGGTGCGCGTTCCCATCAGGACGGACGGGCCTCGCTCCTGTCGAAGCGACTGGCGCCGCGCGAGGAGCCGCGCCGACGGCTCCTGCGCCGGCGCGCCGATGTCTTCCTGCTCGGCGCGCGTCGAGTCCCAGCGCCGCCCCGTCAGAATTGATCGATTTCGTGCAGCGCGATCCGGATTTCCTGTGAGAATCGGTAGAGCGACAAGCTCAGCAACACGCTCGCGATCGCAAACAGCAGGGGCGCGCCAAAGGCGTGCTGAAGTCCGAGAAATGCGCTCGCGACCATCACCATGAGGAGGAATGTCGTCACGATGCCGGCGATGAGCGCCAGATAGGTCGCCTTGTGCAAAAGAAGCGCGCGCTGCTTCAAGTGCAGAATCTCGCTGTCGCGCTCCGTCGAGTCCTGGTCCGCCCCAATCCGTTTCAGGCTGCGCAAACGATCGATGGTGTCGCCCAGCCGCGACATCAACACCGAAATGAAAGCGGCGACGCCGGCCAGCAGGAAGGCCGGCGCCGATGCTTCCGCAAAGATGTGCGAAAGACCTTCCGGGCTCGGAATGAAGTTCATCGCCGTATCGCGCGATCGCTTTGGCTATTTGTCGAGCAGGCTCAGGCACGCGCCGGCCGCTTCCGCCGCGGGCCTGGCCTCCGCGCGGCCGAGATCGCCGGACATCACCATGCCGCGTGTGACGCTGGTGACGACGTCGCGGAGATTCGCTCCCGGCGAGAGTTGGGCCGCGGACGCGGCGTAGATCGCCGCCGAAGCCCGTCCCAGTTTGGCGGCGCAACCGTCGGCGGCCTTTTGATCGGCGAACGCGGCGGCGGGAAACAGGAATGGGATCGCCAGGAAACCGAGGAATTTCATCAATGGCCTTTGCGCCGCCGCGGCGGACCGGTTGGTCGCGCCCAGCGACGCCGAGCGCGAAATTCGGTGATCAGCCGCTTTCGCAGCCTCGTGCCAATGGCACGGCGCAGGCGACAAATCCAGAAACTTGATCGGCTGGGTTTTCCGGCGGTTCGCGCCCCTTGCGTCCGCGCTGTTTTAGACATAAACATATCTTTATGTCTCACGTCCGATCCCCGAGCGACGGCGCCGTCTCCTTCTCCTCCCTCCTCGCCGGGCTCGAGGCGGCGGGCGAGGAGACGCGCCTGCGCATTCTCTGCCTGCTGGACGAAGCAGAGCTGACGGTCAGCGAGCTCGTCGCCATTCTCGGCCAGTCGCAGCCGCGGGTGTCCCGCCACCTGAAACTCCTGACGGAAGCGGGGCTCGCGGTGCGCCAGCGCGAGGGCGCGTGGGCGTTCTTCCGCCTCGCCGAGGCCGGCGGCGAGTTCGCCCGCGACCTCGTTCGCCGGCTCGATCCCGCCGACCCGGTCCTCGCCGCCGACCGCGCCCGGCTCGACGTCGCCCGCGAGGCGCGCCGCAGGCAGGCCGCCGCCTATTTCGCCGAGCAGGCGGGCGACTGGGACCGCATCCGCGCCCTGCACGCTTCCGAAGAGCGGGTGGAGGCGGCGCTGATCGACCTGATCGGCGACCGGCCGTTCCGCACCCTGCTCGATCTCGGGACCGGCACGGGCCGGATGCTGGAGCTGCTTGCGCCGCGCGCGGCGCGCGCCGTCGGCGTCGACCAGAGCGCCGCAATGCTGGCGCTGGCGCGCAGCCGCATGGAGCAAACGGGCCTGCGCAACGTGCAGCTGCGCCAGGGCGACGTCTACGCGCCGCCGGTCGAACGCAACGGCTACGATCTCATCGTCGTCCACCAGGTGCTGCACTTCCTCGACGATCCGGCGCGGGCGCTGAAGGAAGCCGCGCGCGCGCTCGGGCCCTCCGGCCGGCTGGTCGTCGTCGACTTCGACGCCCACACCCAGGAATTCCTGCGCGCCGATTTCGCCCATCGCCGGCTCGGCTTCCCGCTCGCCGAGATCGAGGGTTTTTTGACCGAGGCCGGACTCGTCGCGGTCCGGTCGAACCGCGTCCCGCCGGCCCCGGGCGATTCCGGCAAGCTGACGGTCGCGTTGTGGCTGGCCGAGGACCCGCGGGTCATCTCGGACGGATTTCAGAGAGCCGACACGGAGTTCGCCTGATGCCTGTAAAGCCCGTCCCTCTCAGCCGGTCGCGCGCGCCCGTGCGCGTCTCGTTCGAGTTCTTTCCGCCGAAGACGCCGGAGATGGAGGCGAATTTGTGGGAGGCGGCGCGACGGCTCGAGCCGCTCGACCCGCATTTCGTCTCGGTCACCTACGGCGCCGGCGGCACCACGCGCGAGCGCACCCACGCCACCGTCGCCCGTCTCGCGCGTGAGACGACGATGAAGCCCGCCGCCCACCTCACCTGCGTCGGCGCCTCGAAGGCCGAGATCCGCGACGTGCTCGCGGCTTACCACGCCGCCGGCGTGCGCCACATCGTGGCGCTGCGCGGCGACCCGCCGACCGGCATCGACGCGCCCTACGAGGCGCCCCCCGACGGGTTCCAGACGACGGAAGAACTCGTCGCCGAGGCCCGTCGCGTCGGCGACTTCGAGGTCTCGGTCGGGACCTATCCGGAAAAGCATCCCCAGAGCCCCACGCTTCTGCACGACATCGAACTGCTGAAGCGCAAGATCGACGCCGGGGCGACGCGGGCGATCACCAACCTGATCTTCGACAATTCAGCTTATTTCCGCTTCCTCGACGTCGCAGCCGCCGCCGGGATCTCGATCCCGATCGTGCCGGGGATCTTTCCGGTGCAGAACTTCAAGCAGACGGCGAACTTCGCCCGCCGCTCGGGAGCGAGCGTGCCACAATGGCTCGCCGACCGGTTCGAGGGCCTCGAGGACGACCCGGCGACCCGCCGGCTGGTCGCCGCCGCGGTCTGCGCCGAGCAGGTGCTCGATCTCGTCGACCACGGCGTCGGCGAGCTGCACTTCTACACCATGAACCGCGCCGACCTCGTGTTCGCGATCTGCCATCTGATCGGGCTGAAGCCCGGGCCGAAGGTCGAAGCAGCGGCGGCGTGAGGGACGCGGGCGCCGGCCCCGCCAGCCCTTCGGAGTGCGCGGGCGCAATCGGCGATCCGATCGCATTTCCCGGTCGTAGAAGGCCGGTGCAAGGGAATGACCGCATGCATGTCCTGGTGGTCGGCGCGAGCAAGGGAATCGGACTGGAGGCCGTATCGGTGGCGCTGAGGGCGGGCCATCGGGTGCGGGCGTTCGCGCGCTCGGCCGACGCCATCGCGCTCACCCACGCCAATCTGGAGAAGCGGCGCGGCAACGCGCTCGACCCGGCCGACGTCGAGGGCGCGCTCGACGGGATCGATGCGGTGATCGAGACGCTCGGCGTGCCGGTTCGCGACCTGATGGCGCCGGTCACCCTGTTTTCCGAGGCCACCCGCGTGCTCGTGCCGGCGATGGAGCGGCAGGGGGTGAAGCGGCTGATCGCCGTGACCGGCTTCGGCGCCGGCGACAGCCGCGTCGCGATCAACTGGCTGCAGATGGCGCCGTTCCGGCTGTTTCTCGGGCGCGCCTACGACGACAAGGGCGTCCAGGAACGCATCATCAAGGAGAGCGGGCTCGACTGGACAATCGTCCGGCCGGGCGTTCTCGTGCCCGGTCCGCCCTCCGGCCGCTGCAAGGCGCTGACCGAGCCCTCGCAGTGGCGCAACGGCCTCGTCTCGCGCGCCGACGTGGCCGATTTCGTCGTCAAGCAGGTGACGTCGACGCAATACCTGCGCAAGGCCCCGGTCCTGGTGTCGCGGTAGCGCGACTCCTGGGGCCGTTCCCCAACGCGCGAGCGAACGTTTGACTGCGGCTCCGGGAAGCCCTATCTAGCCAGTCTAGACAGTGGAGGCGCTCGATGGACTGGGCTTTGCAGGACGCCAAGAATCGATTTAGCGAACTGGTCCAGCGCGCCGGGCGCGAAGGGCCCCAGACCGTGACCGTTCGCGGCAAACGCGCCGCCGTCGTGATGTCCGCCGACGACTACGACACCCTCGTCAGCCAGCGTCCGTCGCTGGTCGACCACCTTCTGTCCGGCACGCCGTGGGACGACGAATTTGCCGCGACTGTCGACTCCCGCTCGAAAGCGCCGAGCCGGGAAGTGGATATCTAGATGTATCTCGTCGACACCAACGTCATCTCGGAAGCCCGACGCGGAACCCCTCAAGTCATGGCGTGGCTGCGCTCCGTCAAATCCGATTCGATCTATCTCAGTACCCTGACGCTCGGCGAGATCATGCGCGGCGTGGTGATGAAGCGGCGGTCGAACCCGCACGGCGTGGCCCGTCTCGAGGAATGGCTTCGCCGCCTGAGGTCGGACTATGCGGACCGCATCCTGCCGGTCACGGACGCGGTCGCCCTCGAATGGGGCCGCATCGCCGCTTCGAGGTCTCGCGGCGAGATCGATGGCCTGATCGCAGCGACCGCAGTCGTGCACGACCTGATCGTCGTGACCCGCAACGTCGCCGATTTCGACGACGCCGGCGTCCGGGTGATCAATCCCTGGAACGCGGTGACCTGAGTTGCGGGCGGCGCCCTCCCGACGGGACGCGCTCGCCCTGGAGCGAGATGAAATCAGGTCGAACCAACCCCGTCATTGCGAGGAGCGCAGCGTTCTGTGCAGGGATTGCTTCGCTTCGCTCGCAATGACGGAGGACATGAACCTCAATTCAGCATGCCCTAGTCGATCAGCCGGTAGGCCGGCAGGGTCAAGAACTCCTCGAAGGTGGGCGCGAGCGACATGTCGGAAAACAGCTCGATCGCCTCCGGGAAACGGCCGCCCTCGTAGGCCGCGGCGCCGACCTCGCCCTTCACCCGCTCCATCTCGCCTTCGAGCGCGGCGCGGAACATGTCCGGCGCGACCTCGCGGCCGTCGGCGAGTTTCGCCTTCAGGTTGATCCACTGCCACACCTGAGCGCGCGAGATTTCGGCGGTCGCGGCGTCTTCCATCAAATTGTAGATCGGCACCGCGCCGCGGCCGCGCAGCCACGCCTCGATATATTGCACGCCGACGCGGATGTTTTCGCGCAGGCCCGTCTCGGTCCGCTCGCCGCGGTGCATCTCGACCAGGTCGCTCGCCGTCACGTCGACGTCGTCGCGGGTCACCGACAGCTGGTTGGGTCCCGGCATCAGCCGGTCGAACACCTCCATGGCGATCGGCACGAGGTCGGGATGGGCGACCCAGGTGCCGTCGTGGCCGTTCGACGCCTCGCGCTCCTTGTCGGCGCGCACCTTGGCGAAGGCGGCGTCGTTGGCGTGCGCGTCGCCCTTGACCGGGATCTGCGCCGCCATGCCGCCCATGGCGAAGGCGCCGCGGCGGTGGCAGGTCTTGATCAGCAGCAGCGAATAGGCGTTGAGAAAGGCCTGGCCCATGGTCATCACCGACCGGTCGGGCGTCAGGAACGCCGGATTCTTGCCGAGCCGCTTGATGAACGAGAATATGTAGTCCCAGCGGCCGCAATTGAGGCCGACGATATGGTCGCGCAGTTCGTACAGGATCTCGTCCATCTCGAACGCCGCCGGCAGCGTCTCGATCAGCACGGTCGCCTTGAACGAACCGTGCGGGACGCCGAGGGCGCTTTCCGCGTGCGAAAAGACCTCGTCCCACAGGCGCGCCTCGAGGTGGCTCTCCATCTTGGGCAGATAGAACGCGACCGTGGCGCCGCGAGCCATCTGGGCTTTGGCGTTGTGGAAGACGTAGAGGCCGAAGTCGAACAGCGAGCCGGACACCTCGCGGCCGTCGACCGTGACATGGCGCTCGGGCAGGTGCCAGCCGCGCGGCCGCACCATCAGCACGGCCGGGTCGGCCTTGACGGCATAGGCCTTGCCGGTCGCCGGATCGGTGAAGTCGATCCGCCCTTCCCAGCGGTCCTTGAGGTTGGCCTGACCCTCGATCATGTTGGCGAATGACGGCGACGTGGCGTCCTCGAAGTCCGCCATGAACACCTTCGCGCCGGAGTTCAGCGCGTTGACGATCATCTTGCGGTCGACCGGGCCAGTGATCTCGACCCGCCGGTCGAGCAGATCGGGCGGGACAGCTGCGACCGTCCAGTCGCCGTCGCGAACGCTCTTCGTCTCGGTCAGGAAGTGCGGCGTCTGACCGGCGTCGAACAGCTTCTGCCGCTCCATCCGGCGCGCCAGCAACTCGCGCCGACGCGAATCGAAACGGCGATGCAGGTCGGCGACGAATTCGAGCGCTGCGGGAGTGAGGATTTCGGCCTGCCGGGGACGCTCCCCGGCTTGGACCTGAATTCCTGCGGCCGGTTGGGCGGTCATGGAGCTCCTCCGATGGGGCGACGCGGTCTTTGGGCGCCTGTCCTAGACCGTTTCGCCGCCCTTGGGGAAGGGCCCCGACGCCTTCACGCCGCGCGATCGAGCCGCGGCGCCTCGTGATGGTCGCGCACCGCGTTCCGGCGCCGGGCGAGCAGGGCGGTCGGGTCCTGATCCAGCGGCAGCGCGCTGACGTCGAACACGTCCTGCCGGGTGAGGCCGATGTCGCGCAGCTCGTAGTCCGACATGCGCGCCAGATCGCTCATCGCCCGCCGGGCTGCGCTCACCCGCGCGGGCCATTCCAGCACCCGCCGAACGGCGCCGGCGGCCCGGGATACGGCGTGACGGGACAAACGAATCATGGTTTCCCTCCGTTAGGGACGAGTCTCGGCTGCGCGGCCCGAGGGCCACGGTCGGCGCGTTCTCTGAATTGCTGAACGCCACGATCACTACGCCTTGCCGATTGATCGGTCCAACGAATGTTTGTAAGAGATTTAATAGCAAACTCGAATGGATCAAGCCATGCTCGACGCCGATGCGCGTCGGTCTCTCGCTCGTTCCCCAAGGCGGCGGAGCGGGTCCACAAGACCCCGTCCGCGGCCTCGACGCCTATCCGCAAGCTCGCGGCGCAGCCGCTCGGCTGCGCCGCGTTCGTGAAACACGAGCGCGGGACGCGGACGCGGTTGGCCGCGAAGGCGAGCATTTCATCGATGCCGGCCGCCGCATCGTCGACACCGCAGGCCGGTGACGTCGTACATCTCTTGCCGGGTGAGGCCGATGTCGCGCAGTCGCTCGTCCGACATCTGCGCGAGTTCGCTCATCGCCCCCTGGGCTGCGCTCACCCGCGCCGGCCATTCGAGCGCCCGCCGAACGGCTTCGGCGACCCGGGATACGGCATGGCGGGACAGAAGAATCATGGTTTGCCTCCGTTGGGACGAGTCTCGGCTGCGCGGCCCGAGGGGCCACGGTCGGCAGGTTCTGCGGATTGCTGAACGACACGACGTCTACGCTTTGCCGATTGATCGGTCTAACGAATGTTACTAAGCTATGTAATAAGAAACTCGAATGGATCAGGCGCATGCTCGACACCGACCAGCTTCGGTCTTTCCTCGCCATCGTCGACACCGGCTCGTTCACCAAGGCGGCGGACCGAGTCCACAAGACCCAGTCGGCGGTCTCGATGCATGTCCGCCGGCTGGAGGAGCAGCTCGGCTGCGCCCTGTTCGTGAAACAGGGGCGCGGGACGCGGCTCACCGCGGAAGGCGAAAGCCTGATCGATTTCGCCCGCCGCATCGTTCACATCGAGGCCGGAGCGGTCGCCGCTTTGTCGCGCAAGGGCCTGCGCGGCGCGGTGCGGCTCGGCATCCCGGACGACTACGCCGAGACCTATCTCGCCGCGATCCTCGGCCGGTTCACCCGCAAACATCCGATGGTCGAAGTGTCGGTGGCCTGCGAGGGCTCGCCCGAGCTCGCCCAGCAGGTGTCGGTCGGCGCGCTCGAGCTGGCGCTGGTCACCGACCATCCGGGCCTGCACGGCTTCGAGCTGCTGCACGAGCAGCCGCTGGTGTGGGCGGCGTCCGAGCGCTTTCACGTCGACGCCGGAGCGCCGATCCCGCTCGCCCTCGGCGCCGTCTCGTGCCTGTGGCGGCGCGAGGCCGACGACGCGCTCGCCGAGGCGGAGCGCCAGACCCGCGGCCTGGTGTTCTCCAAGAATTTCTCCGCGATCGGCGCGGTGGTGCGCGCGGGACTCGCGGCGACGACCCTTCCGGAGTCGATGGTGGGCGAGGGCCTGCGCATGCTCGGCCCGGAGGAGGGTCTGCCGCCGCTGCCGCCGACCCGGATGGGACTGATTCACGCGGCGGGTCATCCGTCCGAGGAGACCAAGGCGCTCGCCAACGCGATCCGCGAGACCATCAGCCTCGCCATGCGCCGGGCGGCGTGAGGGCGACTCCCTCGCCCGCCTGCGCCCTTCGGCGACCCCTTCTTCCGCAGGCGGGAGAAGCGACATCGCTATGCTTACAGTTAACGGTTAAGCTTAACACGCTGTTAAGCGCCCCCGTGACAGGTTCGCCGCGATCTCTCGAGGGCGCGGATGGTCGTCGCCCATGTCTGACGAAGGGACGGCGATCATGGCCAATTGGACTCTCGCGCCCAATTGGCGAGCGCTCGTCCTCGCCGCGGCTCTCGGCCTGGCCTCCGGCGGGGCCGCGATCGCCGTCGATCTTCCCCCCGCGCCGACGCTGCCGCCGGCGGCGGGCGGCCCGGAGGCCGGGGACGAGTTCAGCGGCTGGTATCTGCGCGGAGACGTCGGCGCCGGCTTCGAGACGCCGCCCTCGCTCGCGAGCGCCGCGCCGGCCGGGATCGCGGCTCCCGGAGGACTCGTGTCGCCCTTCGCGACGTCCTCGTTCGGTCACGCCACGCTGTCGCCGTCGGCGTCTCTCGACGCCGGTCTCGGTTATGTCTTCAATTCCTGGCTGCGGACCGACGCGACGCTGGAGTACCGCTTCGGCGGCCGCTTTCAGTCGAGCTTCGCCATCGCAAGTCCGGGGCCGATCGCAGCCGATCGGCTGAGCGCGCGCGTCTCCTCGCTGGTCGCGCTCATCAACGGCTACGTCGACCTCGGCGCCTGGCAGGGCGTGCGGCCGTTCGTCGGCGCCGGCCTCGGCGTCGCCGACACCGCGCTCTCCGGCGTCTCCGATCAAGGGTTCGCGCGCACCCCCGCCGGGGCGTTCGTCCCCATCGGGGGTTTATTCTCCAACGCCGCGCGGACACATTTCGCCTGGGCGCTGACGGCGGGGTTCGACGTCGACATCGCCCCGAACCTGAAGCTGGAAGTGAGTTACCGCTATCTCAACCTGGGCTCGATCGCGCTGGGCGGGACGCACTGCTTCCCGGGCGCGCCCGCCTGCGTAGCGGGCGTCGCCGCGACGGCGCGCGGCGCGCTCGCTTCGAACGACATCCGCATCGGCCTCGTCTACCTGATCGGCGGGCTCGAGCCCGCCGCGCCGCTCGTCGCGCGGTATTGAGCGCCGGAAGCGGGCGCTGAAGGACGCCCGGCGCCGGCGAGGCGCGCGGCGGGCCGGCCGGGCTTGGTGATCACGACTTCTCCCCCGCCTCGCTTCGATCGTGTGGCGGGAGGGGGCGCGTTTTGGCCTCGAAAGCGGCGACGGTGATCATGGCGGTTTCGCCCAGAATGAAAACTGGATGAAATTGCAACCAGAATTTTCGACGAATTCAAGAGACGCCGACCCGGGCGAGACCCGGGGCGCCCGTTGCCAACGGAGTCGGCCGCTTGTAGCCATGACGCCCGAAGCGGCGGCCGCGCCGCCGCGCCAGCCCCTGAGTCTCCATGACCGATGCGACCGCGCCTCGGGCGGGATTTTTCCGCTCCGCCTGGGCGAACCCGATCCTGCTGCTCGTGCTGACCACCCTGATCTGGGCCGGCCACTCGATCGTCGGCCGTCTCGCGGTCGGGCAGATCGGGCCGATGACGCTGACCTGCCTGCGCTGGCTCATGGCGCTCGCGCCGATTCTCGTCGCCGCGCGCCCATCGCTGCGTCGCGACTGGCCGGCGCTGAAGACCAACTGGCTTTACATCCTGGCGATGGGCGCGCTCGGCTACACCGGCTTCAACGCGCTGTTCTATCTGGCCGCCCATCGCACCAGCGCGCTCAACCTGTCGATCCTCCAGGGCGGCATTCCGGCGTTTGTCCTTCTGGGCGCGCGGGCGTTCCTGGGCGTCCGTTTCACCGCGCTTCAGGCGCTCGGCGCCGCCGTCACCATGGCCGGCGTCGCGGCGATCGCCGCGCAGGGCGACGCGGCGCGGTTGCTGAAGCTCGCCTTCAACAGCGGCGACGCGATGATGCTGGTCGCGGTCTTTCTCTATGCCGGCTACACGGTGGGCTTGCGCGAGCGTCCGCCCGTTTCGGCGCTCAGCCTGCTCGCCGGCATGGCGGTCGCCGCCTTCCTCACCTCCGTGCCGCTGATGGTCTGGGAGATCGCCTCGGGCGGCTTCATCTGGCCGACCGCCGCGGGGCTGATGACGCTCGTCTATGTCGCGCTCGGGCCCGCGTTCGCGTCACAACTCTTCTTCATGCGCGGCGTCGAGTTGATCGGGCCGGGGCGAGCGGGCGTGTTCGTCAATCTCGTGCCGGTATTCGGCGCGATCATGGCGGTCGCCATCCTCGGCGAGCCGTTCGCAGCCTATCAAGTCGTGGCGCTGATCCTCGTCGTTGGCGGCATCGCCGTCGCGCAGAAGGGCGCCGGCAAGATTTCCCCCTCGCGTCGCTGAGGCGCGGCGGGTCGGCAATCAGGAGAATTCAATGGGACACTGAATCGAATTGAAGCCCGAGGGCGCAGGCGCGATCGCCGCCTGGCGCGCCGACCCTTCCGGCCAACCGCGCGGCGGGATCGTCGTCATTGAGGCGATTTTTCGGGGTCAACGCCGATAACCGCGCGGTGACCGATCATATGTCGTCCCATCCCGGCATCAAACGGAGTCCGAGTTCGTCTGTTTGCCGAGCGCGTCCTCCATGTTCCGGGCGAATCCCGACGCCTTCTTTCTCGAGACGAAAAGAAATCCGACATAGCACATTTTCGTGCGGAGCATCGTCGAATTCAGATTGGCCACGGACTGCATGTCGTCCGTCAGTTCGTCGATTGTCCTGAGCGCGCCGCGCAAAATGAAGAACCCGTCATAGCCGCGGGATTCCATGAACGTGCGGACGGAGGCGACCGCGCGTGTCCTGTGCCGGTCCTCGGCTTCGACCAAAACGACGGGTCGCTCCCGGTCGATCAGCGCCGCGGCGCCCTCCAGCACGCTAAGTTCATGGCCCTCGATGTCGATTTGATAAAGCCGACCGATCCGCAGGCGAATTCGTCGAGGCGCAGGGTCGGCGCTTCGATAGACGCCGTCTTGGTCTCCGCGCCCAGCGCTCCGGGTTCGATCGAGGACAGCGCCGTGCTAGGCTTTCCCTGGACAACTGGAAACGCGAGACGAGCGACGCCCTTCTGATTTGAAACGGCCGCCGCATGGACGTCGACATTGCGGGCAGCGCATTTGCGATCCTCGCCGCCAGGCGTGAGTCTGGTTCCAAAGCATAGACTTTCGGCGTCAACGCTGACAGGCGATATGCGTATATCCCCGCGTTGGCGCCGACATCGAAGGCCCCTTTGGGCGATCCGCCATCAAGCCGATCAAATTACACTCAGTTTCATCCCAATGCTTATTCGCTAACCTCCGCCTAGGCCAAACCTGAGGGAACAGAAAACAAAAAATGCCGCCAACGAAGTCGCGTGGCGCCTTGAACGGATTTGAGAAAGACAGATTACGATGCGTCAGCGGATCGCTCATCGCTCGATGTACCCGCGTCTTAGCGGGAGGGCAAAAAATCTCTATCATGGAAATATTTGGACGACGTCTTCTGAATCTTCTCTCTCACGACTTGGTCGCTGCGCCCCTGCTACCGCATTTACATTGTGAACCACGCGTTGTAAAGATGGGTCAAGGATGCTGATTTCAGTCTTACCCACGCATTGTCCGGAGAATGGGTTGTGAGGCAGCTGGGGCTTCTTTCAGGGTCGCTGCTCGATCGCGGATCGAATCTGACGACGTTGGAGGACCCCCTGTTCGACAATATGAGCGAGCGGGCGAACGTTCGCACCATTCGTCCGCCGGCGTTCGTCCGGCATCGGTTTCGCGAGTGGCTTGCGGTCCGCTCGCAGGTCTCCGAATGCGACACGCTGTTGTGGATGCAGAAAAGCACGCGACCCAGCCCGCCCATTCATCTGGCCGCTTTGTCTAAGCCGTCCGCCCGTCGAAGCGCGTTTGTGATTGATCCCTGGAAATATAGCGTGTCACGTGTCGGATATTCAAGCCTGATACACAGATTTGATCCCTGCTTTATTCCATATTCCGAGGCTTTTTTGGACCTTAAGAGGGCGTTTTCGAGTGCGCGTTTTTCATATATGCCATACGCAGCCGACACGAGTACCTTTTTTCCCCGATCAGAGGACAAGTCAATTTTCGCATTTTGGATGGGAAGACGTGATGAGCCTCTTCATCGAGCGCTGTTGAGGTACTGTTCTGAGCGTAATTTGGAGTATGTTTATTCTAATGAAGGTCGCTATTCTCGGGATAGCCTTGGATGTCTTGCGTCGAGTGCGCGATATTTCGTTGTGACGCCTCCTCAACCAGAGCGATCAGGCGGATATAGCCCTATCGTGATGCGCTATTTCGAGGGGCTAGCAGCCGGCGCGCGGCTGTTGGGCGTCTTGCCGAAGAGCGGCGAGTATGAGCGAATGCTGCCGCTCAACGCAATTTGTCAGGTTGCGCCGGATGGTTCCGACCTCGCCCAGCGGCTGGACGAGGATCGAGAAAATTCAGAGAACCAGACGATCGTCAAATTGGCTTGCGCATTGGTTCACCGCCACCATTCGTTGCGCCGCAGAGCGGAGCAGATTTACGATCGCTTGGAGCGCAATGTCGAGATCGACATCCCTCTTCCGGACGTCGCCCTGAGCGAACTCGTGCAGGAACAACCGCGCCCCGCGGGGCGACGCGTGAGTTGGGTCGACGGCTCCCGCCCTTCGACCCCGACGGCGGCGCGAGGTCGTGTCGCTGCTGGCGGCGCCGCCCGGCCCGAGCAAGCCGCCCGCGAAGCGCGCTCCCCATAGCGCCGTAGCGAGCGAGCGGGGCGGTGGTCATCGTCGGATCTCCGGTCGGGTCGGATTGCGAACTCAACGCAAGCCGCCAATCATCCGCCGCCCGGTAGAATCCGTCTCACCCAAGGCAAATCCGGCTCGTCGTATGCGCCGTATTCCAGCCGTATTCCGGATGCCCGTCCCCTGGCAACATCCGGATAATTGATCGACACGGCTCTTGGACGCCCGTATCGACCGCCCCCTCCAGAGTTGCGCTGAGGTTTTTTGCCCCCGGCGCGCCTGTCCAGCCGCCGGACCTCCCGACGCCTGGCGATCCGGGGGTTGGCCGGCGGGGACTCCCATTCCGGCCAGCCAATCGGGCCTCCGCGAGAAGCCGGCCGGCGGGGTTGTCCTGCGTGACCGGCGCGCCGCGGGCGCCGGCCTTATGCGGCGGGACAGGTCGCCCGCGCCCCGCCGTAGCCGCGGTCAGAAGCTGTAGCTGACCGTTCCGCGGCCGCCGTAGACTTGCGTTCCCGAGCCGAACTGGCCGTCGAAGCGCGCCTCGATGGCGATTCCATTGCCGAACGCGACCTTGCCGCCTACGTTCGCCAGCGCCGCGTTGCGCGCGGGCGATGCGCCATAGACCGTGAAGTTCGACCCCGGCAGGTCGAGGAAGGCGGCGCTGGCCTGCTCCGTGGTGTTGAAATTGTAGCCCCATGCGAGCCG
Source organism: Roseiarcus fermentans (assembly GCF_003315135.1). Classification (GTDB taxonomy): domain Bacteria; phylum Pseudomonadota; class Alphaproteobacteria; order Rhizobiales; family Beijerinckiaceae; genus Roseiarcus; species Roseiarcus fermentans. The sequence goes on along the minus strand of NZ_QNRK01000005.1, from coordinate 134,338 downwards.
GCCGCCGACCGTGAACAGCGCGCCGTCCGCGGCGAAGTCCTGCTTCACGCGGAAGCCGAGCTCGGTCGAGGTGTCGGTCGCGTTCTGCGACGCGTAGGCGAGCGAGAACTGGCTCCACGAGCCCTCGTTGTAGGAGGGCAGCGAGGCGTAATTCACCTGCACCGCAGCGTAAGGCGACAGCACAGCGCCGGGCGCGACCGCAAGCTTGTCGCCGAGTTCCACTCGTCCCGCGAAGTTGCTGGCGTTGAAACTCCCTTGCAATTGCTCTGCCAGCGGATCGGTGCGGTTGGTCTTGATCGAGCCGGCGCCGCCGCCGAGCGCGCCGGTGAGATAGACCGCGTTGAACTCGTGTGTCGCGTAGGCCGCGATCTCGCCGAAGCTGTAGCTGCCGGAACCGCCGCCGCCCGCGACGCTGAAATTGGTCGATCCGCCGCCGAAGCCGAAGCCGACCGCGGTGTCGCGCGCCATGCGGTACTCGACTCCGACGACCTCGGTCCAGTTCGTTCCGCTCGCCGTGTTCGATCCGACGCCCGCCTGGCCGTCGACCGACGCATGACCGGCGAAGGTCGTCGACCAGACCGTCCAGTAGGGGCTGAAGGGCGCGGGAATCGCCGACAGCGCCGGGCTCTTTTTCGTCGGCAGCGGCGCGTAGAACATGGCGATGTCCGCCCCGGTGCGATAGCGCGCGTCCGGATCGGACAATCCGCCGTCGAAGAACGACTGGACAAAGCCGCCGCCCGCCTGCGACACCGCCAGGCGCGGCGCGGTGGCGATCTCGCCGCTCGCCTGGGTCAGCCCGGCGGCGGTCAGGGCGTAAACGGTCGGCAAGCTGCCCGCCTGGATCAGGGACGCGTTGAGGGCGTTGGCGACCGCCTGCTGGTTGCGGTTCAGGCCGCCCGGGATCGACGATCCGACCTGCAGCGTCAGGTAGGCGTCGGATCCGTCGTAGCTCAGCGTGTCGGTCAGCCCGGCCGGCAGGCCGCTGTTGGCGACGCCGGCGAAGGTCCCGCTCACCGAGCCGGCGGTGAGGATGGTGTAGGTGCGCGAGAAGGTCGATCCGAGCGCGAACGTCGCGTTGACCGCGCCGCCGAGCGAGGCCGATCCGGTGACGGCGGTCTTCGAGGCGGTCGATCCGGCGACCACGACGCCATAGCCCGCGCCGGCGCTCAGCACGAGATTGCCAGCGACGCTCAGCGCGCCAGGGCTCGCCTGCACGCCCGCCGGGGTGAAGCCGCCGGGCGAGAGGGAGCCCCCGCTCTGCACTGCGACATTGCCGGCGACCGAGCCGACGCCGCCGAGCGCGCCGCCGCTCTGAACGTTGGTCGCGCCGTTGATCCTGCCGTTGTCGACCAGCACGCCCGTGCCGGCGATCGTCACCGGCATGTTGACCACGTCGCTCGAGGCCATGGTCAGGACGCCGGTGACGCCGGAGAAGTAGCCGGCGGCGGCGTAGAGGTTGACGCGGCTCCAGTAGCTCAGCGCCGTGCCGTAGAAGGCGGCGAGCGCCTGGCCTTCGGTGTTGACGACGATCTGGTTGATCGTGCTCGTCTGGAGGCTGGCGTCGATGCCGCCGTTGGGCGCGATCGCCTGCGCGGCCGACGTGCTGCCGCCGTAGAGGGACGCGAGCAGGATCGAGGCGTCCGGACCGCCGGACGGCGCCTGCTCGCGCGGCGCCTGGGTGTAGGTCAGGGTGGGCAGGCCGTAGGTCAGGTTCGCCGCATAGGTCGCGGCGTTCGCCGCGCTCGGGACATACGGGTCGTTGGTCGTGTTGGCCGAGCTCGACGCGCAGGTCGCGACCGAGGCGCCGCATTGCGCCGACAGGTAGCCGGTGAGCTCGGATTGCGCCGCGGTGAACAGGCTCGGCAGGTTGATCGCCGTCCCGGTGGTGGTCGCGTTGTTGATGTAGGCCGGGTTGGTGAAGGCCTGCGCCAGGTCGTACTGGACGAACGACCGGCTGGCGATGATGTCGAGCGGATAGTGGACGCCGAGCACGATGCGGCTGTTGGCGTATTCGGCCGCACGCGACAGCATGCTCTGAAATTCCTGCGGGACCATCATCCCGATCAGGATCGAATCGGTGAAGGCGTAGGTGGTGTGGCCGCTCGGGAAGGCCGGATTGGTGTTGATGCCGTTCAGCGCCGTCGGGTCGAACAGGTTGAACTGGCTCGGCGCGACCTGCGCCGGCCGCGAGCTGCCGTAGACGTTCTGGCCGGACTGGGTGTTCGACACGCCATAGGCGAGGTCGTAGACGCTGTAGGTCGTGTTCGGCAGCGTGGTGACCGGATATCCGTCCGCGTCCAGCGCATAGGTCGGCAGCGTATAGCCCGAGGGCGCCACCGCGACGACGCCGCCGTAGGGCGCGACGGCGTTGTTCGACTTGTTGCCGTTGGCGAAATAGTTCTTCGCCACGCCGAGGTCGGAACTGGTGAAGCTGTAGGCGCTGGTGAGCAGGCCGACCGTGCTGGCGAGCGACGAATGGTCGCCGGCCGCGTAGGCGTTGACGCCGCTGGCGTAGATGGCGCCGAGCTGGGTTCCGAGACCGCCGACCGGCTGGACGCCCGGAACCGTCCCTCCGGCCGGCGCCGGCTGGTTCGGCAGGCCGCCGCCGAGGTTGGCCGCGACGCCGAACGCGCCCGCCACGCCGGTCACCGTATTCACGGCCGAGCCGAGCAGGTTCTTGTCGCTGTAGGACAGCTCCTGCGCCGCCAGCGCGGCGCTGGTGTTGACGCTGATGGCCTGCGCCAGGTTGTCCGAGAGCGTCGTCTGCCCCACGGTCGAGCCGTTGAGGCTCAGGAAGGGCGACAGGAGATTGAGCACGTTGACGTTTGCGGGCGTGACATTGGCCGTTTGCGCTCGCGCGCCGGCGCAAGCGACGAGAACGATCGCGGTCGACAGAAGGAGTCCCGACTTTCGACCCCGAGCGCAACATACCGACATGACAACAAGCCCCTCTTGATTTTGACGAGATGACTAGCGCCGGCGCGTGACAGACGGTGGAAGGCCGTGCGACGGGCGTTGTTCAGTCGTGCCAAGGATTTGCCGTATTCCTGACCGGATGATGACAATATCCCGCCGCGCCGTTGCGCCGATTTGCGAGCCGCGGTCGGATCGAACTCGCCGCCGGCCGGGGTTCTGGCGCCTCCGTTCGCGCCGCGGCGAGCGGATTGACTTCATGCGTGCGGCCCCTTATAGACGGCCCCGCTCCAGCGTGGCCTCAGGGCCGCGCTTTTGGTTTTTTGCCCCCGGCCGGCTCTCCCGCCGCCGGACGCCCCAAAACCTCAAATCCGGGCATTCGCCCGCGGCTCTCCCTTGGGGGGCCGCGATTCGGTCCACTGCAAAGAAGCCGGCCGCGCGCAGTTGTTCGCGTAATGAGCCGGGCGGAACACGGAGAAAAACGATGTTCGCAGTCATCAAGACCGGCGGCAAGCAGTACACGGTCGCCGCCGACAAAGAAATTACCGTCATGACCTTGGCCGGAGAAGCCGGCTCGCAGGTCGTTTTCAACGAGGTCCTGGCCCTCTTCGACGGCGAGACAAGCACCATCGGCGCCCCGCACGTGGCCGGCGCGAGCGTGACGGCTGAGATCGTCGAGCAGGCGCGGGGCCCGAAGGTCTACGCCTTCAAGAAGCGGCGGCGCAAGAATTCCAAGCGCAAGCGCGGCCATCGGCAGGATCTGACGATCGTCAAGATCACCGCCATCCAGCCGGGCGCGTGACGCGAACGAGAGGTTTCCCTCGTTCACGCTTTTGCGATATAAGGTTTTCAACTCGGCCGCGCTCGATCGCGGCCCATCGGCAAGTTTCGGAGCAGGACAATGGCTCACAAGAAGGCAGGCGGCTCGTCGCGCAATGGTCGCGACTCCGACGGCCGCCGTCTCGGCGTGAAGAAGTTCGGCGGCGAGCAGGCGCTCGCCGGCAATATCATCGTGCGTCAGCGCGGCACCAAATTCCACGCCGGCCGCAATGTCGGCATGGGCACGGACCATACCCTCTTCGCCAAAGCCGCCGGAGAGGTGTGTTTCGAGCTCAAAGGCGACGGTCGGCAATATGTAACGATCAAGATTCAACAAGTAGCAGCAGAATAAAAGCGGGGTCCAGGACGAGAACCCCGCTTCGGCGACCAGCCCCGCGGACGTTCTCGAAACTCCTCAAAAGAAGCTTCGAGATGAAGATGAAAGGCCAAACAGACCTTTCATTCGTCCGGTAAGCCTAAGCTTACGAAGGGGATGCGGTCGCCGCGTCTCCTTCGTCGTTTAAGCGCCTCTTTTCGAGGCAGGCAGTCCGGAGCGACCATGTTTCCTGATCTGGCCAGAGACGATGTTTTCCGTTTGGAGACAGCGCGGCTGTGGCTGCGCTGGCCGAGAGCGTCCGACGCCGGGGCCATCCACCGATTCTGCTCGCTATGGGAGGTGGCGCGCTATACTGCGCGGATTCCCCATCCCTATCCGCCCGGCTCCGCCGAACGATTCATCTACGGAGCGCGCGAGGGCAACGCCTCGGGGCGCGAGCTGACGCTGGTCATGACGCCGAAGAAGGGGCAGCGCGAGGCGATCGGCTCGATCAGCCTCGAGGCCCGCGGCGGCGACAGGCTCACCCTCGGCTTCGTCCTCGCGCCGGAGCACTGGGGCAAGGGCCTGACCACCGAAGCGACCTGGGCCATCGTCAGAGCGGGCCTGGAGCTGACCCCGGCGGTCGAGATTCTGGCCAACGTCAGCGTCGACAACGATGCGTCGCGCCATGTCCTCGAGGCCTGCGGCTTCACCATCGCCGCCACCGGCCTCAAGGGCGCTCCGGCGCGCGGCGGCCTGGTCGAGTGCCATACCTACCGCCTGACGCGCGCCGCCTGGGCGGAGGCGCTCGAGCCCTGGCGGTCGACTTTCGAAACCGCGCCGCTCGGAACAGGCCCGCTCGCATGAAATTTCTCGATCAGGCTCGCGTCTATGTCCGCTCCGGCGACGGCGGCGCCGGCTGCGTCTCGTTCCGGCGCGAGAAATTCATCGAGTTCGGCGGCCCCGACGGCGGCGACGGCGGGCGCGGCGGCGACGTCGTGGTCGAATGCGCGGCCGGCCTCAACACGCTGATCGACTTCCGCTACCAGCAGCATTTCAAGGCCAAGACCGGAACCCACGGCATGGGCCGAAACCGCGCCGGCGGGCGCGGCGCGGACGCCGTGCTGAAGGTTCCGGTCGGCACGCAGGTGTTCGACGAGGAGACCGGCGCGCTGCTCGCCGACCTCACCGAGGAGGGTCAGCGCGTGGTGGTCGCGCAAGGCGGCAACGGCGGCTTCGGCAACCTGCATTTCACCACCTCGACCAACCGCGCCCCGCGCCACGCCAATCCGGGCCTCGAGGGAATCGAGCGCACGCTGATCCTGCGCCTGAAGCTGATCGCCGACGCCGGCCTCGTCGGCCTGCCGAACGCCGGCAAGTCGACCTTCCTCGCCGCCGTCTCCGCCGCCAAGCCGAAGATCGCCGACTACCCCTTCACCACCCTTCATCCCGGGCTCGGCGTGGTGAAGATCGACGGTCGCGATTTCGTGCTCGCCGACATTCCCGGCCTGATCGAGGGCGCCCACGAAGGCCACGGCCTCGGCGACCGCTTCCTCGGCCATGTCGAGCGCTGCGGCGTGCTCCTGCACCTCGTCGACGCCACCGGGGCGAACGCCGGCGCCGACTATCGCACCATCCGGCGCGAGCTCGCGGCCTACGGCGAGGGGATCGACGAGAAGCCGGAAATCGTGGCGCTGTCCAAGGTCGACGCGGTCGACGAGGCGACGCGGGTCAAACAGGTCGACAGGCTGAAGCGGGCGATGCGCGGCTACGGGCCGCCGCTCGAGGCGAGCGCGAAGCGCGCCCGGCCCCTCATGCTGTCGACCGCCACCCGCAGCGGCGTGACCGAGACGCTGCGCGCCGCCATGGCCGAGATCGAGTCGGGCAGGGCCGAAGCGGCGGCGACGCTCGTGGCGCCGGAGCCGTGGAGCCCGCTGTGACCGGGCCGGTCAGGCCGCGTCGCGCCGTTGTCGCAGCGCGTCCGCGATCTTGCGGTCGGTCGTGTACTGGCTGAGGGCGTAGACGGCCCAGATGGCGGCCGGGATCCAGCCGATCAGCGTGACCTGCAGGATCAGACAGACGATTCCCGCCAGCGGCCGGCCGATGGTGAAGAACGCCAGCCACGGCAGGATCAGCGCGATGATGAGACGCATTGCAGACCTCGAAATGTAGACACGGTCGTTGGACCGCGTCGCCGCGCTCCCCCCGGCGGGTCCGTCGGGACGCCCGTCTTCCGACGGGCGATGGAGCGCGGCTACCCTACGCCAGCCCCGCGATCAAGCCCGACGCGGACGAGCGCGCGAGTCGGCGCTCCGCTTCCCACCGGTCCGAACCCGCGAGCCCGGAGTCGATCTGGACCGCGCCGCCGGACAGCGACGCGACCGGCAGCCCGTCGCGATAGACGACGCGGTTGGCGGTCACGCCCGCGAGCCGGGCGCCGGGCGTCAGGATGCCGACGAGGTTCAGCGGGTCGGCGCCTGAGAGCGAGACCCAGCGGCCGTCGCTCGGGCGACGGCGGACTTCCCGCATCGCGGCCACCGCCTCGGGCAAGGCGAACTGCTCTCCCGTGACCCCGGCGACGAAGCGGCCGCCGCGAATCTCGCCCCGCGCTTCGAGCCGGCGGTAGACGCGCGCCAGTTCCCGCCACGGCGGCAGCCACGCCGGCTCGCGCGCCATCAGCCGCCAGAACATCACGCCGTAGCGCGCGAGCAGCACGCGCGCGACGGATTCGACCGCCGCGGCGCGCGCGTCGTCGCCCCCGGCCCTGACGCGGCGCACCACCGCCCACCGTCCGCCGCTTTCGATGGCGAACGGCAGGATCTTGCCGCGGCGCTTCAGGCCGAAACGCGGTTGGCGCTTGCTCGACGGCGTCAGCAGGGCGCGCAGGCCCGCAAAGCCGTCGGAGGCGACGAGGCCCTGCGCGACCAATTCGCCGAGCGCCGCCTCGACTTCCGCGCGCAGCATCCGGGTCGCGTCGACCAGCTCGTCGAAGAACAGCGCGCCGTGCGTCTCGAGCGCCTCCAGCGCGGCCGCGGCCCGGCCGCCGAGGGCGGGCGCGCCGGCCGGCGGCGCGAGCGACGTCCAAAGGCCCATGCGTCGCCGGTCGACGAGGGCAATCGGCGTCGCCGGCACGGGCGTGCGCGCGCCCGCTTCGCCCGTCGTCGGCGTGAGTCTCGTCCACGCGATTCGGCCGGCCTGGCACGCGGCGTCGAGCCAGGACGGCTGATAGCCGTCGAGCCGCGCCGAAAGAATTTCCGTCTCCCAGGCGCGCGCCGGCGCCTCGAAACCTTCGAGCATCGCCAGCGCCTGCGGCAGCGCGTCCGGCCCCTCCAGGCGCGCCTCGTCGTCGACATGGCTCCAGTCGAACAGGAAGCGCAGGAAGTCGCGCGCCGCCACCGGCTCGATCTCGGCGCGCAGACGGTTCACCGTGCGCCGGTGGATGCGGGCGACGAGGCGCCGGTCGCACCATTGCTCGTCGTTGACGCGCGCGTCGAAGCGCCCGCGCAGGATTGCGCCCTCCGCCTCGAGCGCGGCGAGCGCCTGGGCGATCACCGTCGGCTCGAGCCCGAGCATGGCTGCGAGCGCGGTCGCGGTGACCGGGCCCGACCCTTCGAGCCGGCCGCGCAGCAGGGCGATCAGCGCGTCCTCGGCGGCCGGCGCCGGCGCCTGAGCGTGTTCGGCCGGCGGAGCGTTTACGGGACCCAGCCGCGCGCCCGGCCAGAGGGCGCGGAATTCGTTCGCCCGCTCGGCCGGCGCCCACAGCAACGCGTGCGGCGCGGCGATTCGGGTCGCCCGGCCCTGCGCCGCGAGCGCGTTCAGCCAGCCGCCCCAGTCCGGCGACGAACGCGCTTCGGCTTCCGTGAGGAAGCCCAGCCACAGGAGGGCGTCGTGCAACTCCTCGGCGTCGGCCGGGTCCGGCCAGGCCTCGGCGCTGACCGCCTCGACCGCCTGCGGGTCGAGCCGGGCGAGATCGGAAGCGCCGTCCGGGCCCTGCCAGCGCCGCGCCATCACCGCCTGCGTCCGGCGCTCCTCGAGCGGCGCGTCGTCGAGGAAGGCGTAGGGTTTTGCGCACAAAGCTTCGAGGGCGAGCGGGGAGGGCTGCGTGACGTCGCGGCAGACCGTTCGGATCTCCCCCGTCTCGACGCCGCGCAGCAGCCGCTCCAGGCCCTCGATGTCCATCGCCTCGTGCAGGCAGTCGGCGACCGCCTGGTTGACGAGCGGGTGGTCGGGGACCTCGCGGTCGCCGGCGAGGTTCTCGGCGCAGGCGATCTGATCCGGAAAAACCGCCGCGATCAGATCCTCGGCCTGCATCCGCAGGATCTGCGGCGGAACCCGCTTGCCCGCACGGAAGCGCGGCAGCGCCAGCGACACGCCCGCCGCCCAGCGCCAGCGCGCGGCGAACATCGGCGCGTCCAGCATCGCCTGCACCAGCAGCGGCCGGACGGTTTTCGCGTTCAGGTAGCGGGTCACTTCTTCCAGCGGAAAACTGTGCGCCGAGGTGAGCGAGAGCACGATCGCGTCCTCGGTCGCCGCCGCCTGCAGCTCGAAATTGAATTTTCGGCAGAAGCGCTTGCGCAGCGCCAGCCCCCACGCGCGGTTGAGTCGGCTGCCGTTGGGGGAATGGACGACGAGCTGCATGCCCCCCGATTCGTCGAAGAACCGCTCGAGCGCCACCACCTCCCGGGTCGGCAGGACCCCGAGCGCGGCGAGGGCGGCGGAGAGGTATTCGGCGATCTCCTGCGCCGCCGCCGCGCCCGTGCCGATCTCGGCCTCGAGCCAGCCGCGGAGCGCGCCGCCGGACGGATCGGCGCGCAGGCGGGCCTCCGCCCCGGCGCGCAGCCGCGACACCGAGGCCGACAGCGCGTCCGCCCGCCCCGGCGCCTCGCCGAGCCAGAACGGCAGATTCGGCGGCTGGCCCCGGGCGTCCTCGACCCGCACGGTTCCACGCTCCACCCGGAGAATGCGGTAGGACGCGTTGCCGAGCTGGAACACGTCGCCCGTCAGGCTCTCGACGGCGAAGTCCTCGTTGACGCTGCCGACGACGTGGTTCTCCGGCTCGAGCAGCACGGAATAGTCGGCGGTGTCGGGAATGGCGCCGCCGGAGGTCAGCGCCGTCGTCCGGGCGCCGCGCCGGCCGCGCAGGACCCCGTGGATCGCGTCGCGATGCAGCAGCGCGCCGCGCCGGCCGACACGGGTGGCGAAGCCCTCGGCGAGCGTCCGCACGACCGCGTCGAAGTCCTCGCGCGCGAGCGCGCGATAGGGCCAGGCGCGCCGGAGCCGGTCGAACAGCTCGGTCTCCCCCCAGTCCTTTGCCGCGACTTCGGCGACGATCTGTTGCGCGAGCACGTCGAGCGGCCGATCGGGGATGGCGAGCCGGTCGAGCTCGCCGCGCCGAACGCAATCGAGCAGCGCCGCGCATTCGACGAGGTCGTCGCGCGAGAGGGGAAACAGGCGACCTTTCGGCGTGCCGTCGATCGCGTGGCCGGAGCGCCCGACCCGCTGCAGAAAGGTCGCGACCGAGCGCGGCGAGCCGAGCTGGCAGACGAGCTCGACGTCGCCGATGTCGATGCCGAGCTCGAGCGAGGCGGTCGCGACCATCGCCCGCAGCTCGCCGCGTTTGAGCCGCTGTTCGGCGGCGAGTCGTTTCTCCTTGGCCATGCTGCCGTGATGGGTGGCGACGGCGCCCTCGCCGAGCCGGTCGGAGAGCTCCCGCGCGACGCGTTCGCTCATGCGGCGGGTGTTGACGAAGACGAGCGTGGTCTTGTGCCGGCCGATGAGGTCGGCGAGGCGGTCGTAGACCTGGCTCCAGACCTCGTTGGACATCACCGCTTCGAGCGGCGAGCCGGGCGTCTCGATGGCGAGATCGCGCCGCCGCTGGAAGCCGGAATCGACGATGGCGACCTCCGCCGCCGGATCGCCGCTCCCGCTCGCGCCGACCAGCCAATTCGCGATTTCGCCGATCGGGTTTTGCGTCGCCGACAGCCCGATGCGCTGAAGGCGGTCGCCGCACAGCGCCGACAGACGTTCGAGCGACAGCGCCAGATGCGCGCCGCGCTTGTTCGGCGCGACGGCGTGGATCTCGTCGACAATGACGGTCCGCGTCGACGCCAGCATCCGCCGCCCGGATTCGGAGCCGAGCAGCACGTAGAGCGACTCGGGCGTCGTCACCAGGATGTGCGGCGGCTTGCGCCGCATGCGGGCGCGCTCGCTGGCGGCGGTGTCGCCGGTGCGCACCAGGGTGCGCAAGGCCACGTCGGGCCAGCCGCCGGACGCGAGCGCCCGCCGGATGCCCTCGAGCGGGGCCTCGAGATTGCGGTGAATGTCGTTCGACAGCGCCTTGAGCGGCGAGACGTAGACGACCTGCACGGCCTCCGTGAGCGTGCCGTCCAGGCCCCGGCGGACGAGGTCGTCGATGGCGGCGAGGAAGGCGGCGAGCGTCTTGCCGGAGCCGGTCGGCGCGGCGATCAGCGTCGGACGTCCGGCCTTGATGGCCGGCCAGGCGCCGGCCTGGGCGGGGCTCGCGGCCGGGAACGCGCCCGAAAACCACGCCGCGACGGCGGGATGGAAGACGGCCGCGGGGTCGGAGAAAGCCCTATGTCCCCGGTCGCCCGTCTGCGCGGCGCGATCGTCGGCGCCGAATGAGGATCGCATCGCTTCGGCTCGGTCGCCTTCGATCATGACGCCCCCGATATGGCGCTTCGGCGCGGGAATGCGAGGGCTCGACCGCGATCGGGGACAGGCCGATCGAACGCGCCGTCAGCGGTCCACCTGCACCTCCGCGCCGCCCTCGCTCCACAATGTGTGGAAGCGGCCGGGCTTGTCGAGGCGGCGATAGGTATGGGCGCCGAAATAGTCGCGCAGGCCCTGCAGCAGGTTGGCCGGCCCGCGGGCGCGGCCGAGGCCGTCGAAATAGGCGAGCGCCGACGAAAAGGCCGGCGCCGGGACGCCGTTGGCGACCGCGAGCCCGACCACCGCGCGCCAGGCGTCGCTCGCCATCGTCACCGCCGACAGGAAATCGTCGTCGAGGAGCAAGGTCCCGAGTTTCGGGTCGCGATCGTAGGCGGCCCTGATCCGGTCGAGCAGGCGGGCGCGGATGATGCAGCCGCCGCGCCAGATGGTCGCCATATCGGCGAGCTTCAGGTCCCAGCCGAACTCGGCCGAGGCTGCCGCCATCTGCTCGAACCCCTGCGCGTAGGCGACGACCTTCGAGGCGTAGAGCGCGTCGCGGACGGCGGCGATCGCGGCGGCGCCGGCCTTGCGCGCCGGCGGCGGCGAGCGGCCGATCTTCCGCTCCACCTCGGCCCGCCGTGCGCGTTGCGCCGACAGGGCGCGGGCGTACACCGCTTCCGTGATCGCCGTCAGCGGCACGCCGAGGTCGAGGGCCGATTGCGCGGTCCAGCGGCCGGTTCCCTTCTGCTCGGCCTCGTCGAGAATGACGTCGACGAGCGGCTGGCCGCCGGCGTCGGTCTTGCGCAGCACCGTCGCGGTGATCTCGATCAGATAGCTGTCGAGATCGCCCTGCTTCCACTCGGAAAAGATCCCGGCGAGCGCCGGCGCGTCGAGGCCGTACAAGCTCTTCATCAGGTCGTAGGCTTCCGCGATCAGCTGCATGTCGGCGTATTCGATGCCGTTGTGGACCATTTTCACGTAGTGGCCGGCGCCCCCGGGGCCGACATAGACGCAGCACGGGGTTCCATCGACCGAGGCGGCCATGCGGTCGAGGATCGGCGCCAGCCGGTCGTAGGCCGAGCGGTCGCCGCCCGGCATCATGCTCGGGCCTTCGAGCGCGCCGACCTCGCCGCCCGAGACGCCCATGCCGAGGAAGCGGATCCCCTTGTCGGCGCAGGCCTTGCATCGGCGCGCGGTGTCGGTGAACAGCGAGTTTCCGCCGTCGATGACAATGTCGTCCGCCTCGAGCAGCGGCGACAGCTCGGCGATCACGTCGTCGACCGCCTTCCCCGCCTGCACCATGACGAGGATCGCGCGCGGCCTCGCCAGACTCGCCACGAAGTCCTCCAGCGTTTTCGAGGGAAGGAAACGTCCCTCTCCCCCATGCTCGCGGACGAGTTCGTCGGTTCGTTCCGGATGCCGGTTGTAGAGCGCGACGCCGAACCCCTTGCGCGCGGCGTTGCGCGCCAGATTCGCTCCCATGACGGCCAGGCCCAGGACGCCGATGTCGGCCAGTTCAGGCATGCGTGCTCTCCCTCGAAGGTCGCGGGGTGGCCGCCGGTCGCGGCCCCCCAGTCTCCCCAGCGTGAGCGCCGATTCCGTCAATCCCGAGACGGGAATGCGCCGCCCCGCCCGCGCGCGCATCCGCCGCTGTCGCCTGCCCTCTTGGCGGACCGGCGCCTTCAATGCGAAGGAGAAAGCCGCGACATTCGCGCGGCGCGCGCCGCCTGGAAGAGCCTGCGAGCGGCTCGGGCGCGCGCCGCGATGTCGGACGTCCCGCCAGCCGGAGGATCGCAGCCCATGTCAGAGCCCACCGCCGCCCGCGAACCTCGCCGGGGACGCGAAGCCAGACGCAGCGCGCGCGCCAAGGCGGCGTCCCTATCCATTCCCTACATCAGACGGAACATCCCGCTCACCGAGGTCCTCAGCGCCGAGGGGCTCGAGATCATCGAGCGCAACGCCGACACCCTGCTGCAGGAGGTCGGCATCGAATTCCGCGATTTCCCGCGCGCGCTCGACCTCTTTCGCGCCGCCGGCTGCGACGTGCAGGGCGTCCGCGTCCGCTTTCCCCGCGGCCTCGCGCGAGCCCTGTGCGCGACCGCGCCTTCGCGCTACGTGCAGCACGCGCGCAACCCCGAGCGCAACGTCGTCATCGGCGGCGACGCGACGGTGTTCGCGCCGAACTACGGCTCGCCGTTCGTGCACGACCTCGACCGCGGCCGCCGCTACGGGACGATCGAGGACTTCCAGAATTTCGTCAGGCTCGCCTACATGAGCCCGTTCATCCACCATTCGGGGGGGACGCTGTGCGAGCCGGTCGACCTGCCGGTGAACAAGCGCCACCTCGAGATGGTCTATGCGCATGTGAAATATTCCGACAAGCCGTTCATGGGCTCGGTGACGAAGCCCGAGCGGGCCGAGGACAGCGTGCGCATCTGCGAACTCTTGTTCGGCGCGGCGTTCGTGCGCGACAACACGGTGCTGACGAGCCTGATCAACGCCAATTCGCCGCTGGTGTGGGATTCGACTATGCTCGGCGCGGCGGAAGTCTATGCGCGGGCGAACCAGGCCTGCATCATCACCCCCTTCATCCTGTCGGGGGCGATGAGCCCGGTGACGGTCGCCGGCACGCTGACGCAGGTGCTCGCCGAGGTAATGGCGGGGACCGCCTTCTGTCAGCTCGTCCGGCCCGGCGCGCCGGTGGTGTTCGGGACCTTCGTCTCGACGATCTCGATGCAGTCGGGCGCTCCGACCTTCGGCACGCCCGAGGCGTCGCTCGCGATTTTCGGCGCGGCGCAGCTCGCGCGGCGGATGAACATGCCGTTCCGCACCGGCGGCTCGCTCTGCGCTTCGAAGATTCCCGACGCGCAGGCGGCCTACGAGAGCGCGCAGACGCTGCTGCCGACGGTGCTCGCCGGGACCAATTTCGTGCTCCACGCAGCCGGCTGGATGGAAGGCGGCCTGACGGCTTCCTACGAGAAATTCGCGCTCGATTTCGACCAGCTGGGCGCCATGCACGTGCTGGCGAAGGGCGTCGACCTCAGCGACAACGGCCAGGGGATGGAAGCCTTCCGCCAGGTCGAGCCCGGCGGCCATTTCCTCGGCTGCCCGCACACCCAGGCGAATTTCGAGACCGCCTTCTACCGCTCGAACGTCGCCGACAACAATTCGGTCGAGCAATGGCAGGAGGAAGGCGCGAAGGACGCGGCGACCCGCGCCAACGCGCTGTGGAAGGGCATGCTCGCGGACTACGAGGCGCCTTCGCTCGATCCGGCCAAGGACGAGGCGATCCGCGCCTTCATCGAGGAACGCAAGGCGTCGATGCCGGACGCGACGTACTGAGGGGCTGCGGCCCCCCTGTTGAGCAAAACCCGCAGCCTGTTCGACGGCTCACGCGCGCGCCGACCGGAAAGCGAAATGGCCTGATTGACGTTTGACGTACATCGTCAAACTCAATACCCTGATGGTCATGATCTCGAGCTACGGGGACAAGCGGACGAAGCAGTTCGCCGAAGGCGAACTCGTCCCCGCGTTTCATGGCTTCAAAGAGCAGGCCGAGAAGCGGCTTCGTATTCTCGACGCTGCGGTCACGCTTGCCGACCTGGCTGCGCTGCCCAGCAACCGCATGGAAGCCCTCAAAGGCGACCGTGCGGGGCAGTACTCGATCCGGGTCAACCAGCAGTGGCGAATTTGCTTCGAGTGGCCGCCAGACGCGAGCGGCCCGTCAAACGTCGAAATCGTAGACTACCATTAGGTGCAATCATGGCCCGCACGCCCATCCATCCCGGTGAAATTCTCGCCGATGAGCTGAGAGAGCTGAACGTCCTGCCGACCGAGTTGTCCCGGCAGATCGACGTGCCGTCAAACCGCATAAGCCAGATCATCGCCGGCAAGCGCGCCATCACCGGGGACACCGCCCTGCGGCTTGGACATTGGTTTCGGACCAGCGCTCAGTTCTGGCTGAACCTCCAGACAGCATACGATCTCGACAAAGCCGCCGCTCAGGTTGGCGCGGCGGTTGCAAAGCTGCCGACGCGGCCCGTCGCGGCGGCCGAGTCCTCAGCCTGAGGCGGGCGACGCGCTCACACGAACCCATCGCCGCGCACAAGATCGTCTAGCGCCACGAAGGACGCGAGGACGCCAGCGCGCTCTGGAAGGCGATGCCCCGCGATTGCGCAGCGCTCACGCTCGATCCGGCGAAGGACGAGGCGATCCGAGCCTTCATCGAGGAACGCAAGGCGCCGCCGATGCCGGACGCGACGAACTGAGCGGCGAGGGTCACGCGAGTCAAGACGCGGCGGTGACCTCAACAGGCTGACCCTCACGCGGCGCCGGAGGGACCCCCGCCGCTCAGCTTCGCGGCCTAGAATTCTCCGGGTCGTAGAGCGCCTTGTAACCAACCGCCGCCACCTCGACCGGATAGACGTCGGCGAAATACTGCACGGCGAGCTTTCGCCCCGTCTGCGCATGGTCCCACGGCAGGTAGGCGAGGGCGATGTTTTTGCCGATCGACGGCCCGTAGGCGATCGAGGTGGTGTAGGAGCGGCGGCCGAGCGCGTCGACCAGCGTCTCGCCGGTCGCCGGGTCGATCACCGGCAGCGTCCCGACCGGATAGCGCGCGACCCCCTTCGCATCGTCGTTGTCCGTCATCACCAGCGTGCACAGGATCGCCGGCTGCTTGTCGCGCGCGCGGTATTCGAGGTGTTTCGCCTTGCCGCGAAAATCGGCGTCCTTGACCTTGGGCCGGGCGAGGTCCGCCTCGAACAGGTTGTATTCGGTGGTGAGGTCGGCGTTCTGCAGGCGCAGGCTCTTTTCCATGCGCCGGCTGTTGGCGTAGGTCTCGATCCCGACCGCGACGACGCCCTGCGCGCGGATGGCGTCCCAAACCGCGAGGCCGTCGTCGTAGGCCATGTGCAGCTCAAAACCCTGCTCGCCGACATAGGAGATGCGGAAGGCGAGAACGGGTTTGCCGGCGATCGTGATCGGACGGAGCGCCGCGAATGGAAAATTCTCCGGCGCGAGCGCCGCCGGGTCGGCGACCACCTTCTGCAGCGTGGCGCGCGCGTTCGGGCCCCAGACGCCGATGGTGATGATTTTTTCGGTCAGGTCGGTCACCGTGACGTCAAAACCCTTGTCCGCCGCCACGCGGCGCAGGTAGGCGAAATCGCGCATGCCGGCGTCTGCGCCGTCGACCACCCGGCAGCGGTCTTCCAGGCGAAACACGGTCAGGTCGGCGCGGACGTTCCCCTCGTCGTCGAGGAAGTGGGTGTAGATGCCCTTGCCGAGATTGGCGTCGCCGCCGATCCTGGCGGCGCACGCCCATTCCATCAGCGCGACCGCGTCGGGCCCCTCGACGTCGAGGACGGCGAAGTGCGACAGGTTGATGATCCCACAGTCGTCGCTCATGGCGAGCTGCTCAGCGTTGGAGACGCGCCAGAAGTGCCGGTTGTCCCATTCGTTCGCGCGCACCGGAACGCGGTCGCCGTATGTCTCCAGAAGATGCGCGTTGGCGGCGTAGCCGTGCGCGCGCTCCCAGCCGGCGAGCTCCATGAAGTGGCCGCCGAGTTCGACCTCCCGCGCGTAGAAGGGCGAGCGGCGGATGTTGCGGCCGGTGGCGTAGGGCTCGCGCGGGTGGACGGCGGGATTGTAGACTTTTTGCGCCGCCTCGCGGCAGCGGCCTTCGATGAACGCCTCCTCGAGTTGGTGAGGATAGAAGCGGGCGACGTCGATCCGGGCGTGGTCGATCCCGGTCCGGCCGTCGGTCATCCAGTCGGCGACGAGCTTGCCCGTCCCCGGCGCGTCCTTGACCCAGACGGCGACCGCGTACCACAGGCCCCGCGCCTTGCGGCTCTCGCCGATCGAGGGGCCGCCGTCGGCCGTCACCTGCAAGAGGCCGTTGAAGGAGCGACGCGCGTCGTAGCCGAGCTCCCCCAAAATCGGCGTCAGCTCGATCGCGCGTTCGAGCGGCGCCAGAATCTGCTCCATGTCGAGGTCGCGCTGCGAGGGCGACAGCCGCGCCTGATGTTTTTCCAGGATCTCGCGCGGGTGGCAGAGGCGCGGATGGGTCTCCTCGTAATAGCCCCACTCGATCATGCCGCCTTCCGAGGTTGTTGGATCCCCGGTGTCGCGCATGTAGGCCGAGTTGCCCTGGTCGCGCAGCAGCGGCCAGCCGATCTCCTTGCCCGTCCCCGCGAACGCGTCATAGGGGCCGAAGAAGGTGAGCGGATGGTCGATCGGCATGACCGGCAGGTCCTCGCCCGCCATCTCGGCGATCAGACGGCCCCACAGGCCGGCGCAGACGACGACATGGTCGGCGGCGATCGTCCCGCGCGGCGTCACGACGCCCCGGATGCGCCCGCCCTCGATCACGAGCGCGGTCGCGGGCGTGTTGGCGAACGCCGCGAGCTTGCCGGCGGCGACGGCGCGATCGACCAGTTCGCCGGCGACGGCTTGCGAGCGCGGAACGACCAGCCCGGCGTCCGGGTCCCACAGGCCGCCCTGGACCTTGTCCTGCTCGATCAGCGGAAATCTCTCCTTGATTTCCGCCGGCCCGACGAGGCGGGCGCGGGCGCCGAAAGCCTTGCCCGAGGCGACCTTGCGCCGGATCTCGTCCATGCGCGCGTCGTCGCCGACGCGGGCGACCTCGAGGCCGCCGATGCGGTCGTAATGGCCGAGCTTCTCATAGAAGTCGATGGAGTAGAGCGTCGTCCAGGTGGACAGGAAGTCGTGGGCCGTCGTGTAGCAGAAATCGGAGGCGTGGCCGGTCGAGCCGATGTCGGTCGGCACGCCCGACGTGTCGATGCCGACGATGTCGTCCCAGCCCCGCTCGACGAGGTGATGCGCGACGGAAGCGCCGACGATGCCGCCGACGCCGATGACGACGACCTTCGCTTTGTCCGGCAACTGAGCCAACAGGCCCTCCTCGATCAGCGTCTCGCGCGCCGCTGCGGGACGCGGGCCCGAATCTATATTCAACACGCTGCTCAAATCCAATGCCGGGAGCGACGGCGCGAGCGGCAAGAGGAGAGGAATCCGGCGCGCGCAAGGCGAGCGTGACGCCGAATTCCGGGCGGGGCGCGAGGGAACTTCGGGCGTGACAGCGTGGAGCGCCTGTGGTTGCATGCCGCTTCGACGGGGCCGCCACAGGCGCCCGGACGCGGAGGAAAATCATGAAAAAACTGATGGGGATCGCGGCGCTCGCCGCGGCGGCTGCGGTTGCGACGTCCGGCGCGTTCGCGGGCGATCCGGAAACCTGCAAGACCGTGAAATTCTCGGATGTCGGCTGGACGGACATCACCTCGACGACGGCGATCGCGTCGCAAATCCTGACCGCGCTCGGCTACACGCCCAAAGTGACGGTGCTGTCCGTTCCGGTGACCTACACGTCGATGAAGAACAAGGACATCGACGTGTTCCTCGGCAACTGGCAGCCGTCGATGGAAAACGATCGCAAGCCCTATGTCGAGGACAAGTCGGTCGTCGTCGTCGGCGCCAACCTGCCCGAGGGCGCGAAATACACGCTCGCGGTGCCGACCTACACCTTCGACAAGGGGCTCAAGACCTTCGCCGACGTCGCCAAGTTCAAGGACTCGCTGCACGGCAAGATCTACGGCATCGAGCCCGGCAACGACGGCAACCGCCTCGTCCTGGACATGATCAAGGACGGCAAGTTCGGCCTCAAGGATTTCCAGCTGGTCGAATCGAGCGAGCAGGGCATGCTCTCCCAGGTCGAGAACGCCACCCGCCGCCACGAGGACGTGGTGTTCCTCGGCTGGGCGCCGCACCCGATGAACGTCAATTACAAGATCGACTATCTCGCCGGCGGCGACGACGTCTTCGGCCCGAACTTCGGCGGCGCCGTCGTCTACACCAACGAGCGCGCCGGCTGGGCGGAGGAATGCCCGAACGCCGCGAAGCTGATCAAGAATCTCGTGTTCACCGTCGACATCGAGAACGAGGTGATGAACAAGATCTTGACCGACGGCAAGGACGGTCCGGTCGCGGCGAAGGAATGGATCGTGGCCAATCCGAAGCCGCTGACGGCGTGGCTGGACGGCGTGACGACCTTCGACGGCCAGCCCGGACTGCCGGCGGTGAAGAAGCATTTCGGGCTGAACTGACCGGCGCAAGGGGAGGCGTCGGCGCGATCGCGCGCCGACGGCCGCTCGCGACGGCGGCGCGTTCGCGCCGCCGTCGGGCCAGCGGAACGCGGTGGACGAGGCGCCCGCCGGACCGCGGCTTGTCGCGATGAATTTTGCATGACGAAACGCGACCGCATGCCTATTCTGCATTGCGAACCGGGCTGGAAGATTCCGCGCTGAATCTGATCCCGTTCGCGATACGGTCCTGGGGCAGGCGGAACGGGAGCGGCGCCTTGGAACAGTGGTTCACCGAGCCGAGGATTCCGTTGGGGCGGTGGGCCAAGATCGGCATCAACTGGCTTCAGGACCACGCCGCCGGCTTCTTCGACGCCGTCACCGCGATCATCGACTTCCTGGTGGACGGTTTCACCGCCGTTCTGCTGCACATCCCGTTCCTGATCGTCGTCTTCGCGATCGCGGCGCTCGCCTGGTGGCTGCACCGATCCTGGAAGCTTTCGCTGTTCGTCGTCGCAGCCTTCCTGATCATCGCCAATCTCGGCTACTGGGAAGCGACGGTCGAGACCATCTCGCTGGTGGGATTCGCCACCCTCGCCAGCGTCGTCATCGGGGTTCCGCTCGGCATCGCCTCGGCGCACCGGCCGTGGCTCTATTCGGCGATGCGGCCGCTGCTCGACCTGATGCAGACGCTGCCGACCTTCGTCTACCTGATCCCGACGCTGGTGCTGTTCCACCTCGGCTCCGCCCCGGGCCTGATCTCGACGGTGATCTTCGCGATCCCGGCGCCGATCCGGCTGACCCATCTCGGCATCGTCTCCGTGCCGGCGTCGCTGAAGGAGGCCGGCGAAGCCTTCGGCGCGACGAAACGTCAACTGCTGTGGAAGGTCGAACTGCCGCACGCGCTGCCGACGATCATGGCCGGGATCACGCAATGCATCATGCTGAGCCTGTCGATGGTGGTGATCGCGGCGCTGGTCGGCGCAACCGGCCTCGGCACGCCGGTGGTGCGGGCGCTCGGAACCGTCAACATCCCGATGGGCATCGAGGCCGGCATGTCGATCGTGCTGCTCGCCATCGTTCTCGATCGCGTGTTCCGCAGCCCCGAACGAAAGCGCGCCTGATGTCCGCCGTCATCTTCGACCACGTCGACATCCTTTTCGGCGATCGGCAGGCGGAGGCCATCGCGCTGATCGACAAGGGCGCCACGCGCGACGAGATCCTGAAGGCGACCAACGTGGTGCTCGGCGCGGCCGGCGTCGACCTCGCGGTCGAGCCGGGAGAGATCTGCGTCCTCATGGGCCTGTCCGGCTCGGGCAAGTCGACGATTCTGCGCGCCGTCAACGGACTGAACAAGGTCGCCCGCGGCCGCGTGCTGGTGAAGCACGAGGGCGGCGCGATCGACGTCGCGCATTGTTCGGCGGGCGAGCTTCGGGCGCTGCGCACCGGGCGCGTTGCGATGGTGTTCCAGCAATTCGCCCTGCTGCCGTGGCGCACGGTGGCGGAAAACATCGCCTTCGGCCTCGAATTGCGCCGCACGCCGAAACCGCAGATCGACAAGGTCGTGGCGGAGAAGCTCGCCATGGTGGGGCTCACGCAATGGGCGGGCAAGTACGCCCACGAACTCTCGGGGGGCATGCAGCAGCGCGTCGGGCTGGCGCGCGCCTTCGCCACCGACGCCGACATCCTGCTGATGGACGAGCCCTTTTCCGCGCTCGATCCGCTGATCCGGGACAAGTTGCAGGACGAACTGCTCGCGCTGCAGTCGGAGTTGAGGAAGACGATCATCTTCGTCAGCCACGACCTCGACGAAGCGCTGAAGATCGGCAACAAGATCGCCATCCTCGAGGGCGGACGCATCGTCCAGTGCGGCCGGGCGGAGGACATCCTGCTGCGGCCGGCGAACGCCTACGTCGCCGAGTTCGTCAAGCACATGAACCCGCTCAACGTGCTCCGCGGCGGCGCCCTGATGACGCCGGCCGCCGCGCTCGTGCGCGCCGACGACGAGATGCTGCTCGACCGCGGCGGGCGCATCCGCCTCAGGCTCGACGGCGACGGCCGGCCGTCCGGCGTGACCCTCGACGGACGCGCCGGCGCGATGGCGGTGGCCGATCGCGCCACCGGCCAGATCGCGGCGACCAATCCGGACGACGTCGACATCGTGGTGGCGCCCATCGACCTGAGAATGCGGTCGGCGATCGCGCTCAGGAGCTTTTCCGGCAACCCGATCGTGCTGGTCGACGATCTCGGACGGATGGCGGGGCTGTGCGGCGACGACGAAATCTACCGCGCCCTGTTGCAGCAGCGGCGGCCGTCGGTGTGAGCGAGGTCGAAGAGAGCGGCGCCGGGCCTGCGGGTGGCGTCGAGGCGAGGAGCGCTGTACACGCGTGAAGCCGATCCACGTCGGACGCGAAGACGGCGGTTCGCAGGCGGTCCGGAACGCCGAGCATGACGCGGGACTATGACTTCATCATCGTAGGAGCGGGTTCCGCCGGGAACGTGCTGGCCGCGCGCCTGACCGAGGACGCCGACGCGCGCGTCCTGCTGCTCGAGGCCGGCGGGCCCGACTATCGTTTCGACTTCCGCACCCAGATGCCGGCGGCGCTGGCCTGGCCGCTGCGGGGACGGCGCTACAACTGGGCCTACCTCACCGATCCCGAGCCGCACATGAACGATCGCCGCATGGAGTGCGGACGAGGCAAGGGCCTCGGAGGGTCCTCGCTGATCAACGGCATGTGCTACATCCGGGGCAACGCGCTCGACTACGACGGCTGGGCGCAGCTGCCGGGGCTTTCGGACTGGAACTACGCCAGCTGCCTGCCCTATTTCCGCAAGGCCGAGCGGCGCGACGTCGGGCCCGACCCCTACCACGGCGGCGACGGGCCGGTTCGCGTCACGACGGCAAAGCCCGGCCGCAACGTCCTGTACGAGGCGCTGGTCGAAGCGGGCGTGGAGGCCGGCTATCCGCGCACCTCCGACCTCAACGGCTACCAGCAGGAGGGTTTCGGCCCGATGGACCGGACCGTGACTCCGCGCGGGCGGCGATCCAGCACCGCGCGCGGCTACCTCGACCAGGCCCGAGACCGGCCGAACCTGACCATCGCCACCCATGCCCTGACCGACCGCATCCTGTTCGAGGGCGGGCGCGCTGCTGGCGTCGCCTACCACGCGCGCGGCGGCCGCGAGGCCGTGATCGTCCGCGCGACGCGCGAGGTGCTGGTCTCGTCCGGCGCCATCGCCTCGCCCCAGCTCCTCCAGCGCTCGGGCGTCGGTCCGGCCGACGCGCTCGCCGGGCTCGGCGTTCCCGTGGTCCTCGACCTGCCCGGGGTGGGAGAAAACCTGCAGGATCATCTCGA
The DNA here is from genome assembly GCF_003315135.1 of Roseiarcus fermentans. Taxonomy (GTDB): domain Bacteria; phylum Pseudomonadota; class Alphaproteobacteria; order Rhizobiales; family Beijerinckiaceae; genus Roseiarcus; species Roseiarcus fermentans. The sequence continues at coordinate 112,169 of NZ_QNRK01000005.1, read as the reverse complement.
GATCTACATGCAGTGCGAGTGCCGCGAGCCGGTGTCGCTGGCTTACGCGCTCGCGCCGTGGCGCCAGGCCTGGATCGGCGCGCAGTGGCTGTTCACCGGGACGGGGGTCGGCGCGAGCAACCAGTTCGAGGCGGGCGGCTTCATCCGCTCGAGCCCGGACTTCGCCTGGCCGAACCTGCAATATCACTTCCTGCCGCTGGCGATCAGCTACAACGGCGCGCGGGCGGTGAAGGCGCACGGCTTCCAGGCCCATGTCGGCTCGATGCGCTCGCCGAGCCGCGGCCGGGTCCGGCTGACGTCGCGGGATCCGCGCGTCCACCCGAGCATCCTGTTCAACTACATGGCGACCGACCAGGACTGGCGGGAGTTTCGCGACGCCATCCGCATCACCCGGGAGATTTTCGCCCAGCCGGCGCTCGACCGCTATCGCGGCCGGGAGATCAGTCCGGGCGCAGCGGCGCGGACCGACCGGGACCTCGACGCCTTCGTGCGCGCCCATGCCGAAACCGCCTTCCATCCGGCCGGCTCCTGCGCGATGGGCGAGGACGCGATGGCCGTGGTGGACGGCCAGGGACGCGTGCGCGGGCTCGAAGGCCTGCGGGTGGTCGACGCCTCGATCATGCCTCGGGTCGTGACCGGCAACCTCAACGCGCCGACCATCATGATGGCGGAGAAGATCGCCGACCGGATTCGCGGCCGCGCGCCGTTGCCGCGCAGCGATGCGCCCGCCTACGTCGCCGCGGGCGAACCGCCGCGCCGGAAGCCGAGGCGCGACCCGGAGGCCGCGATGGCGAGCGGCGGCTGGCTACCCGAGGGGCGCGAGGCCCGATGAGCGTTCCCTGAGCGGCGCCCGGTTTCGTCGCCGCGACCGCTTACTGGGCCGCCTGCACGAGCGGGAAGCAGATTTCGACCAGGGTGCCGTGGTCGCGCCGGCTCTTGATCGAGAACTCGGCCTTGTTGGCCTCGACCAGCGCCTTGGTCAGCGGCAGGCCCAGGCCGACGCCGCCCTTGCGCGCCCCGCGGCCCACCTGGCCGAACGGCTCGAGCGCCACGCCGACCTCGCTCTCGTTCATGCCGACGCCGGTGTCGCGCACACGGATGACCGCCTGTCCTGCCGCGTCGAGGGCGGTCGAGACGATCACTTGACCGCCCGGCTCGTTGTACTTCACCGCGTTGGACATGAGGTTCAGCATGATCTGCCGCAGCGACCGCTCGTCGACGATCACCCGGGGCAGCCGGTCGAACAGCGACAGGCGCATGATGATTCGCTCGCGCGAGGCTTGCGGCTGCATCAACGACACACATTCCCGGATCAGGCTGTTGGCGTCCACGGGCGCGAACGCCAGCTCGAGCTTGCCCGACTCGATCTTGCTCAGATCGAGCAGGTCGTCGGCCAGGCTCATGATGTGCCGGCCCGAGGCGTGGATGTCCTTGAGATAGTCGCGATAGCGGTCGTTGCCGATCGGTCCGAAGCGCTCCTCCATCATCACCTCGGCAAAGCCCAGGATGGCGTGCAGCGGCGTGCGGATCTCGTGGCTGACGTGCGCGAGGAAATCGGTCTTGGCGGCGCTCGCGGCGAGCGCCGCGTCTCGCGCGGCCGCGAGCCGGCGCTCGGCGTCGCGCTCGGGTCGCATGTTGCGGAAGAGCGCGCAATAATACGGCGCTTCCGACGGCCCGACCCGGGCGAGCGTCAGCCCGAGGGCGAGCGACGCGCCGTCGCGGTCGCGGCCGACGACGGCGAGCCGCGGCTCGCCGGAGGCGTCCTCGTCGAGCCGGCTCAGGCTTTCGAGCCTCGCGGTGGCTGCGGGATGGCTCTGCGGCGCGAGCAGCATCAGCACGCTTTCTCCGGCCACCTCGTGCTCGCTGAAGCCGAACAGCTTCTGCGCCGAGGCGTTGAACGACTGGATTCGGCCCGCCGAATCGAGAACCACCGCGCCGTCGGTCGCGAGCGCCAGCATCTCGGCGAGGTCGTTGGCGACGGCCTCCGGTTCGCCGCCCGCTCGGGCGGCCGCGCGCCCGGCGCCCGCCGCCGGCCGCAGCATGATCAACGTCGCCGGCGCGCCGTCCCAGACGATCGCCTGCGCGCGCCCCTCGACGGCGAGAGCTTCGCCATTCGCGGTGAAGATCGAGAACAGGCCGTCGTCGGCGTCCGGCAGCGCAGGCCGGACGCCGCCCTGAAACATCGCGGACAAGCCGGCCGCCGCCTCGAAGCGCTCCACGTCCGGATATCCGAGCAGCCCCAGCAGCGTCAGATTGACGTAGAGCGGCTGGGCGTCGCGCGCCACGAGGACGCCGAGGGGAAGGCGGTCGAGCAGGGCCAGCGTGTTGCGCAGCACCGGCGCCGTGTCGAAGTCCGCCGGACGAGGCCGCTCGGCCGCGGCGTCGGGGGCCGGGACCGCCGGTCCCGCCGATTCGATTGGAAGCGGCGCCGCCTCCCGCGACGGCGCGGCGGGAAGAGGCGGCGCGTCGTGACGAGAGACCGGAGCGCGGCCGACGAGGGCGCGGGCGATTTCGCGAAACGCCTCGCGCTCCGCCTTGCTGAGCTCGACGCCGCCGTCGCCGTCGTCGCCGGGGTCGTGAGGCCGGGACGCGTCGAACGCGCCGGGCCGGATCGGGACGATCTTGGACGGCGCGGGCGGCGCCGCGGAACCGTGCCGCAGCACGTAGATCTCGGCCGTCCGCTCGAGGGGGACGGCGGCCTCCGGCGGCGCGGCCGGTTCGGGCGGTTGCGACGGCGGCGCTTCGGCGTCGTCCGCCGGACGATCCACGGCGAACGCCGCCGCCGTCTCCTCGTCGAGCGGCCGGGCGGGCGCGTCGAGCGGCTCCGCCTGCGCGGAGTCCGGTTGGGCGTCCTCGGTCGCCGTCGCCGTCGGTCTCGCAGCCTCGACCGGCGCGCCGATCGCGCCGAAGCCCTTGAAGGCGGCAAATCCACGCGCGGAGTCGAACAGCGGCGCGGCGGAGAACGTGAGCGGCACGGCATGCGCCCCGTCGCCTCCGTCCCACAGGACGGTCACACCGGCGAAGGTCTCGCGCTTGCCGATGGCGGCGACCAGCGCCGCGCCGTCGGCGACCGCGGCGCGCAGGCACGCCGCCTCGACGCGCTCGCCGCCTTGCGGCGCCGCGGCGCCGAGCGTCGCGACGAGCGCGGGGTCGGGCGCGCCGAAGCGCCCGTCCGCGTCGACGGTCCAGAGAAAGCGCGAAGGGCGACGCGCCGCCGCCGGCGCGACGGGCGGCGCGCGCTCGGGCTCGTCCGACGCGGGCGTCGGCGCCGTCGGCGCAGCGCCGTCCTCGGTCGCGAGCATGAGATAGCTCTGTCCATCGGAGGTTGCGACGCGAACGCACCGGACGTTGAGGCTTGTCGCGCGCGATCCTTCGAACCAGCGAATGCGTTCGAGTCTCGGCGCCTGGTCCGCCGGCAACGTCGCCGCCAGATGCCGCAGCCGTCTGGCGCCCGGCCCGTTTCCCGCGAGAAAGCGTCCCTGGAACGCCGCGATATCCGCGGCTCCGAGACGGGTTCGCCCCGGCGCCGTGATCGCGACGCACCGGCCCTGCGGGTCGATGAACGCGAGCGGCGTCCCGGCAGCCGACCGTGCGGCCGCAGCCAACAGCGCCTCGCTCGCCTCCGGCGTCGCGGCGCTCTCTGCGGGTCCTTTCGACGGCGGAAGATTCAAGATCGGCTCGCTCTGGGACGCTCGGCCGGGCGATGTCAACCACGCCTACGCCCGCCACCGTTAGCAATTCTTTAACGCTGTTCCAAAGACTTCGCCACGCTTCTCCACGGCTGGAATTCGCGCAAGGTTAAGACTCGTGGTGCAACGCAAAATTATGTTGCACTGCAACACGGCATGCGCTAAGGGAACCTGGACGATGGGCCGAGGCCACTCGCCGAATATCCTGGAAGGCATGACCGCAATGAGCACTTCCCCTTTCGAAATTCCGAACGATCTGCGTGACTTCGCCGAGCGCAGCGTCGAGCAGACGCGCAAGGCGTTCGAGGGCTTCTTCGCCGTCGCCCAACGGAGCGCGGGCGCGATGGGCGACGCCGCCGGAGCGGCCGGCCAGGGCGGGGTGAAGACCTTCGCCGCGCACGTCCTGAGCTACACCGAGCAGAACGTCAACGCCGCCTTCGACCTCGCCAACAAGCTCGTCAAGGCGAAAGACCCGCAGGAAGCGCTCGCGCTCCAAAGCGACTATCTGAAGACCCAGATCGCCGCGCTGCAGACGCAGGCCAAGGAAATCACCGCGGCTCTCCAGAAGAGCATCACGCCGAGCGCGCACTGACCGGCGCGCGCGTCGTCAATCCCGTCAACGCGAAGCACGAGCAGACTGACATGGCATCCTCACCGAAGAAAGGCGCGGCCGAGAAGGCCGCCGTAGCCGAGCAGGTCGAGACCGTACCCGACCTCCCGAATGAATTCCCGAGCGCCAGCGAGGCCGTCGAGGCGATCGTCGAGCCGGCCCTGGAGATGCAGGAGTCGGTCCGCAGCGCGCTCCAGAAGGGCGTGGTCGAGTCCCGCGCGGCTTTCGTGAAGGCGAAGGTTTCCGCCGATGACGCGGTCAATGCGCTGGAGTCGGTCCTCGCGGCCGCGAAGGACGGCGTGGTCGCGTTCAACGCCAAGGCGTTCGCCGCCGCGCAGGCCAATGCGGAAGCCAACTTCGACTTCGTCAAGGCGTCGCTCGCCGCCAAGTCCGTGGCCGACCTCGTCAGCCTGCAGAGTGAGTTCGCTCGCAAGCAGACCGATGCGGTGGTCGTCCAGTTCAAGGACCTCGCCGAAACCGCGAAGAAGGCCGTCGTCGAGACGTTCGAGCCGATCAAGAGCCAGCTGACGAAGTCGTTCAAGATCGCGGTCTGATCCGCGATCGCCGCGGCCTCGAACCGGTCGCGTCATCCAACGCACGGCGCCGAGACGACTTCGACCGCCGCCCGCAGGGCCAGGACGGCGTCGGGGGTCGCGAGGCGGCGGCGACTTGCGCCGGCCGGAGTCTGCTCCGGGGTCGCCGGCAGGTGGATGAAGACCGCCGGGATCGGCTGGGACGCTTCGGCAAGACGCCGAAGCGCGTAGTAGTACAGGTGGTTGCAGACATAGTCGCCGGCGTCGGTCGATACCCGCGCCGGGATTCCGGCTTGGCGGATGGCCCAGGCGATCCTCAACGCCGATGTCGTGCTCTCGATCGCGTCGGGGCCGTCGGCCGCCCTCGGGCCGAGCGACCCGCGATTGTCCGGGGCGCTCGCATGCGCGGCGTTGCGGGCGAAGCGTTCGACGCACACGGTTGCTCGCCGCGCGGCCTGGCCGGTCATCAGGACGGCGCAGGGCCTCAGGCTCTCGACAGACGCGAAGAACTCGGCGACGCTGACGTCGTAGGCGCAGGGCAGCATCCGCGCCGCGACCACGACCTCGCCGCAGCGCCAACCGTCGAGCTGCCTGGCCGCCTCCCACGAGGCGTTGACCGTCTCGCCCCCGAAGGGCTCGAAGGCCGTCACCAGAACCGCGCCCGGCCCCGCCATCCGCCGCTAAGCGAACAGCGACCCGCGGTCGCCGAGCCTGCGCAGATGCAGGTCGGCGTCGCCGAACGCCCCGTCGATCATCGTCAGGCGCTTGAACAGGTGGCCGACTTTGTATTCGTAGGTCATCGCGATGCCGCCGTGCATCTGGACGGCCTGTTGCCCGATGAATTTCGCCGACCGGCCGATCTGAACCTTGGCCGCCGAGATCGCCTTCGCGCGCTCGTCCGCGTCGTCGTCGGCAGCGCTCATGGTGGCGAAGTACATCATGCTGCGCGCCTGCTCCAGCGCCACGACCATGTCGGAGGCGCGATGCTGCAGCGCCTGGAATGAGCCGATCGTGACCCCGAACTGCTTGCGGGTCTTCAGATACTCCACGGTCATCGCCAGCGCCTCGCTCATCGCGCCGACCGCCTCGGCCGCCAGCGCCGCGATCGTCTCGTCGACCGCGCGCTCGATCGCCGGCAATCCGTCCTCAGGCGACCCGAGCACGTTGTCCGGCGCGACCCGGACGTTGGCGAAGGCGATCTCCGCCGCGCGCCGTCCATCCTGGGTCGGATAGCCGCGGCGCGACACGCCGGGCGCCTCGGCGTCGACCAGGAAGAGCCCGATCCCGTCGCGGTCGCGCCTTCCGCCCGCGACGCGCGCGGAGACGATCAGCGCGTCGGCGCTGTCGCCGTTGACGACGAGGCCTTTCTCGCCGTCGAGCACGAAGGCGGCGCCGTCCCGCTTCGCGGTCAGCCCGACATCGTTCAGGTCGAACCCGGACTGCCGTTCGGCGTGGGCGAAGCTCAGGCGCAGGTCGCCGGCCGCGATCCGACCAATCAGGTCGGCGCGCTGCTCCGGCGCCGCCGCATGCCGGACGAGCGCGCCGCCCAGCACGACGGTTTCGAGGTAAGGCTCGAGCGCCAGCGCCTTGCCGAACTCTTCCATCGCGATCATGGTTTCGACCGGGCCGCCGCCGAAGCCGCCGTCCTCTTCCGCGAACGGCGCGCCGAGCAGGCCGAGGTCGGCGTAGGCGCGCCACAGGTCGTCGCTGAAGCCGTTCGCGGCCGCGAGATAGGCTTTTCGCTGTTCGAAGCCGTATTTTTTCTTCATCAGGCGCGCGACATTGTCGCGCAGCATCTGCTGCTCGCTGCTGAGGTCGAAGTCCATGGTCTAAAGTCCCAGAATGGCCTTGGCGATGATGCCGCGCTGAATCTCGTTCGAGCCGCCGTAGATCGTCACCTTGCGCGTGTTGAAATAATTCGCCGCGGCCGGGCCGGCCCAGTCGGGACCGGCCGGCGGCTCGTTGGTCAGCGCTTCCGGATCCTCGTAGGGCAGGACGTAGGGGCCGACGACCTCCATCAGAAGTTCGGTCGTCGCCTGCTGGATCTCCGAACCCTTGATCTTCAGGACCGACGAGGCGGGATCGGGCTTGCCGTCGCGCCGCTGGTTCGAGATGACGCGCATCTGGGTCATCTCCAGCGCCTTCAGGTCGACCTCGACCGCGGCGAGCCGGGCGCGGAAGAACGGATCGTCGATCTTCGGGCCGGAGCCGTAAACCGGGATGGCGGCGAGCTGCCGGATCCGGTCGAGCCGGCCCTTGGAGATGCCGACGCGCGCGATGCCGTTGCGTTCGTTGGCGAGCAGGAACTTGGCGTAGTCCCAGCCCTTGTTCTCCTCGCCGACGATGGCGTCGAGCGGGATCCGCACGTCGTCGAAGAACACCTCGTTGACCTCGTGGCCGCCGTCGATCGTCTGGATCGGTCGCACGGTCACGCCCGGGCTCTTCATGTCGAGAAGGAAGAACGAGATGCCCTCCTGCTTCTTGGCCTGCGGATTGGTGCGCGCGAGCACGAAGATGAAGTCCGCGTACTGCGCCATCGTCGTCCAGGTCTTCTGGCCGGAAATGACCCAGGACTCGCCGTCGCGGCGCGCCGCAGTGCGCAGGCTCGCCAGGTCCGATCCCGCTCCGGGCTCGGAAAAGCCCTGGCACCACCAGTCGCTGAGATCGACGATGCCCGGCAGGAAGCGTTTCTTCTGCGCCTCGGAACCGAAGGTGTAGATGACGGGGCCGACCATGCTGACGCCGAAAGCGATCGCCTCGGGGGCGTAGCCGCGCTGCACCTCGTCGAGGAAGATCGACTGTTTGACCGGGCTCCAGCCGGTCCCGCCCCACTCGACGGGCCAGTGGGGAACCGACCAGCCCTTGGCCGCGAGGATGCGGGTCCAGCGGACGTAGTCGTCCTTGGCGAGCCGGCGGCCGGCGACGCTTTTCTCCCGAATCGAGGCCGGCAGGTTGTCGCGGACGAATGCGCGCACCTCGCCGCGGAAGGCGAGCTCGTCCTCCGTCAGTCTCAGGTCCATCTCGGGGTCGCCTCCATGGTCGCTTTGGCGAAGGCGTTGGCCTTCGTTGACCGGGCGAATGTCGGGCTTCGGCGGGTCCGCGTCAACCCGGACGTCGAACCAAACGAAGGGGCCGCGAGCGAACTCGAGCGGCCCCTCGCCAGCGTCTTCCCGAGCGAATCGGAAGGACCCGGGCCTAGAACGGGTTGGGAAAGCCCTCGCCGTGGTGGCGCATCCAGCGCGCCGACTCCTCCGCGCGATACTTGCTTTCGTTGGCGCTGTTCCAGTGTCGCTGGTAGGTGCTTTGGGCTCGTGCGTCGAGCCTGCGGCCGTTGGGGCCTTCGGTGCCGTAGCCGGACGGCTGGGCGAAAGCGGCCTGGGCCGCCGTCAGGGCGACCGCGAGGCCGACGAATGCGAGGGGTTTGAGCATGCGTTTCTCCTGATAACCGTTTGCGGGCTTCAACGTATGACGCGACAAAAGGGTCCGAAAGAGGCGAACATCCGGAGCAGCGCTTCGCCTTTCGCAGCCGTTCCCGCCTCGCCGCCGCCGTGCTAATGGCCCGCCGCCCGTGCGGGACGCCGGCGCGAGGAGAGCGAGTCGAATGCCAACAGATATCGTGAAGATCGGGCGCGCGTTGATCTCGGTCTCCGACAAGGCGAGGCTCGTCGATCTCGGCAAGGCGCTGACGGCCCGCGACGTGGAGATCCTGTCGACCGGCGGCACCGCGGCGGCGCTCGCGGAGGCCGGCGTTCCGGTCATGGACGTGGCGCAGGTCACCGCGTTTCCGGAAATGATGGACGGCCGGGTGAAGACCCTGCACCCCCGCATCCACGGCGGGCTGCTCGCGATCCGGGCCGATCCGTCGCATCAGGCGGCGATGCTGGTCAACGGCATCGCGCCGATCGACCTGCTGATCGTCAACCTGTACCCGTTCGAGGCGACCCTCAGGCGCACGGCCTCGTTCGAAGACAGGATCGAGAACATCGACGTCGGCGGACCGGCCATGGTCCGCGGCGCCGCCAAGAACCACGAGGACGTGGCCGTGATCGTCGACGTCGCCGACTATGACGAGCTTCTGGCGGAGCTCGAGCGCCACGACGGCGGCACCGGCCTCGCCTTCCGTCGCCGCCTGGCGCAGAAGGCCTATGCCCGCACGGCGGCCTACGACGCGGCGATCTCGAACTGGCTCGCCGGGGAGGTCGGCGAGACGACGCCGAAGTGGCGCGCCTTCGGCGGCGTTCTGCACGAGCGCTTCGGCGCGCTTCGCTACGGCGAGAACCCGCATCAGAGCGCCGCGCTCTATCTCGCCGCCGAGACCCGGCCCGGCGTCGCGACCGCGCGTCAGGTGCAGGGCAAGGCGCTGTCCTACAACAACATCAACGACACCGACGCGGCCTACGAGCTGGTCGCCGAGTTCGATCCGGCCAAGACGGCCGCGGTCGCCATCATCAAGCACGCCAATCCCTGCGGGGTCGCGGTCGGCGAAACCCTGCTCGAGGCCTACGAGAAGGCGCTGGCCTGCGATCCCGTGTCGGCGTTCGGCGGCATCGTCGCGCTGAACCGCAGGCTCGACGCCGAGGCGGCGAAAAAAATCGTCGAGATCTTCACCGAGGTGATCATCGCGCCCGAGGCCGACGACGAGGCGATCGCCATCATCGCGACGAAGAAGAACCTGCGCCTGATGATCGCCGGCGCCCTGCCCGACCCGCAAGCCGGAAGCGTGACGGTGCGCTCGGTCGCCGGCGGCCTGCTGGTGCAGGACCGCGACGGCGGCGCGCTCGATCCCTCGGCGCTGAAGGTGGTGACGAAGCGGGCGCCGACGCCGGCTGAATTCGCCGATCTCGCGATGGCGTGGACGGTCGCCAAGCACGTCAAGTCGAACGCCATCGTCTACGTCCGGGACGGCTCGACCGCAGGCGTCGGGGCCGGGCAGATGTCGCGGGTCGATTCGGCGCGGGTCGCGGCGCTGAAGGCCGCCGACGCCGCCAAGGCCGCGGGCTGGCCCGAACCGCGGACGAAGGGCTCGGTCGTCGCCTCGGACGCGTTCTTTCCCTTCGCCGACGGGCTCGTGTCGGCGATCGAGGCCGGCGCGACCGCCGTCATCCAGCCCGGCGGCTCGGTTCGCGACGCGGAGGTGATCGCGGCCGCGGACGAAGCGGGGGTGGCGATGGTGTTCACCGGCATCCGCCACTTCCGCCACTGACCGGCGTTTTCATCCGGATTCAAGCGGTTTCATAATCGGGCGCCCGGGGTGCGCGCTCCCCGGGCGCCGGAGGGCGGCGGACCGCCGCCCGGGCGCGCGAGACGGGCGCCCTCCCGTCGCGTGCGCGACCGTCCTCCAAGCGCGTCGAGAGGAGCCGGCGGCCCACGGCGGCCTCAAGGCCAGACGCTCACGAATTCTGATTTTACAAACAATGGCGCAGGGCTTCGCTCATCGCAGTCGACGGCGCCGCCGCCGTCGCATCGGCCCGCTGGTCGCCACGGCCCGATGGCGCTAGCCTTCCCCGTGCTTTCGAGGAGGGGAAGGCGTGACTGGAAACCGGACCGTTTCGCTCGCGGCTGCCGCGCTCGGCCTCGTGGCGTCCGACCCCGCCGCCGTCGCCAGCGGCTGCGATCGGCAGATGGTCGCGCACGTCAAGATGCGGGCCGGCGCGTGCTGGGCCTATCGCGGCGCCGCCACCACCTTCGTCGGCGACTTCTCGCACGGGCGGACGGTGTCGGTCCTGATGTCGGGCGAGGCGGCCGACTACGACCCCCGAACCGGCCAGGTCGCGACCCTGACGCGCCCGCGCGATCCCAACGTCGAGGGGCCGGGCGGCTTCTTCTTCGGCGACGCCGAGGCGCCCGGCGCGCTGACCTTCGTCGTCCCCGCCAACGGGACTTATCGCTTCAGCTTCTCCCCCTGCGCCATGTGGCACGAATTGGGAACGGTAAAGATCTGCGTGAAGTGATCGTAAGAATTTGGGTCCCGCGGCGGGCGGTCGCCGGAGCGCCGCCCGCGCAACCGGGGCGGAGGCGCCGGCGTCTTGGTCGCCGCGCTCGGCGAGCGCGGTGGCGGCCGGCGCGCTATGACGACGCCCCGGTTACCCGCCCGCCTGCCGACTCTCTCCCATCGTGCGACACGAGGGGGCGCTGCGGCCCCCCGCTCGTCACCGGGTCTTGTGGCTCTGTTGGCCGGCCTTGACGTGCTGCTCGTGCGTGCCGCCGCGCGTCGACCCTTCGGACCCGGACTCCTTCGAGCCCGATCCGCCGCTGGAAGCCTTGTGGCTCTGTTCGCCAGCCCTGACGTGCTGTTCGTGCGAGCCGCCGCGTTCACTGTTCGGCATGAAACACTCCTGTGAGTAGGGGTCGAAAGCGATGAATGGAGCCTCTGCTCCGCTTCCACGGCTTCAAACCCCTCCCGCGCGGAATGGTTCCTCCCGATTGCCGGGAACGGGCGACGTTTCCTCATGAGGGGTGCGGCCGCCGGGCTTTCGCGCCGACTCGAGGGGCGGACGCGCCCAGCGGCGCGCGCGCGCCGCCCATGACGGATTGCGCCGGTTGCGCCTCCGATGACGGCGCCGTCAGAACCCGAACATGTCCTCGCGCAGCGCGTCCTCGTAGAGGCGCTTGCGGAAGATCACTTCCTTGTACGCCTTGTGCGCGATCGCGTGAGACTCTTCCCACTTGTCGAGCTCGGCGACCGAATGATGGACGGAGGCGAGCGCCTCCTCGGCGCGGATCGCCGTCACCCATTCGTCGACGGCCTTCTTGTAGTCGGCTTGCAGCGTGTCGAGTTCGGCCTCGTCCATCGTCATCCCTCCATCTTTCCCGTCGATAGACGAGGCGCATGAAGGCCGAACGACGGTTCAAGCCTTTCGCGCGACAGGCGAAAACTAATCCTCGAAGCGCTCGCTCGTCCCCGCGGCCCCGCGCGGCGCGAGCGCAGGGTCAGGCTCCTGCGCCGGCAGGCCGGGATCGCGAAAACGGTTGACGATCGGGTAGCGGCGGTCGCGGCCGAAATTCTTCGGGCCGACCTTGACGCCCGGCGCCGACTGGCGGCGCTTGTATTCGGCGAGATAGAGCAGCTTCTCGACCCGCCGCACCGTTTCCGGATCGAACCCCTGCGCGACGATGTCGGCGACGCGCATCTCCTTCTCGACCAGCCCGTGCAAAATGGCGTCGAGCACCGGATAGGGCGGCAGCGAATCCTCGTCCTTCTGGTTCTCGCGCAGTTCCGCCGACGGAGCCTTGGTCAGGATGTTTTCCGGGATCGCCTCGCCGTCGGGACCGAGCGCGCCGACCGGCTTCCAGCGGTTGCGCAAGGCGCCGAGGCGAAAAACCTCCATCTTGTAGAGGTCCTTGATCGGATTGAAGCCGCCGTTCATGTCGCCGTACAGCGTCGCGTAGCCGACCGACATCTCCGACTTGTTGCCAGTCGTCACCACCATCGCGCCCGACTTGTTGGAGATCGCCATCAGGACGAGGCCGCGCGCCCGGCTCTGGATGTTCTCTTCCGTGACGTCGCGGGGCTTTCCGGCGAACATCCTTTCCAGCGCATGCTCGACTCCTTCCACTGGCTCCGCGATCGGGACGATGTCGTAGCGCACGCCCAACGCCGTGGCGCAGGCGGCGGCGTCGGAGAGCGATTCGCTCGAGGTGAAGCGGTAGGGCAGCATCACCGCATGGACACGCGCCGCGCCCAGCGCGTCGACCGCCATCGCCGCGCACAGCGCCGAATCGACGCCGCCCGAGAGGCCGAGCACCACGCCGGGAAACCGGTTGTTCTCGACATAGTCGCGCAGGCCCAACACGCAGGCGGCGTAGTCGGCCTCGTCGCCCTCCTCGACCACCTCCCTCGGCCCCTCGACGCAGGCCCAGCCGTTCGCCCCACGCTCCCACACCGTGCGCGCCACCACCGGCCGGAACGCCGGACATTGCACGGCGAGGCTGCGGTCGGCGTTCAGCGCGAACGAGGCGCCCTCGAACACCACCTCGTCCTGTCCGCCGACCATGTTGAGATAGATCAGCGGCAGGCCGCTCTCGACCACCCGGTCGACCGCCACGTTCTGCCGGATCGCGAGCTTGTCGCGCTCGTACGGGCTCGCATTGCCGACGAGGAGAATCTCGCCCCCCGTTTCGAGGATGCATTCCACCGGGTCCGGGCCCCAGATGTCCTCGCAGATCGGCACGCCGATGCGCACGCCGCGAAACACGATCGGCCCCGGCGAGGGCCCGGGCGCAAACACCCGCTTCTCGTCGAACACGCCGTAGTTCGGCAGGTCGACCTTGAACCGCACCGCCTCGATCCGGCCGCCGTCGAGCAGCGCCATGGCGTTGTGCAGCAGGCCCTTCTCGACCCAGGGCAGGCCGACCAGCATCGCCGGGCCGCCGTCGCCGGTCTCGCGCGCCAGCGCTTCGCACGCCGTCCGGCAGGCTTCCTGGAAGGCGGGCTTCAGCACCAGGTCCTCGGGCGGGTAGCCGGCGAGACAGAGTTCCGGGGTCATCACGATGTCGGCGCCGAACCCGGCCGCCTCCGCCCGCGCGCGCCTCAGCCGGTCGGCGTTGCCGGCGATGTCGCCGACGACGAATGGGATTTGCGCGAGCGCGATGACGAGGCGATGGGCGGGTGCGGACATGCGGCCACTTTGCCCCAGGCGGAGGGGTCGAGGCAATCGCGGCGATCGCGGCGTCCGCGCGAGCGGTCAGCCGGCGCGGTCTTCCGCCGGCGCGCCCGATCGCGCCGCCTGCTCGAATCGCGCGAACACGGCGAGGGCGGCTTCGGCCGACGCCGTTCTCGTCCCCTGGTCGCGGATGACGTCGTCGAGGCGTGACACCACCTGCCGCCAGCTCTGGGCGTCGCAGCCCGAGGCGAGATAGGCTTTCGGCAGCCGGTCCGGGACGCGCTTGGCGAGGATGGCGCCGCCGATCCGCGAGCCCTCGAGGACATAGAGGACGCCCGCGATCGCGGCGGGATCGTCGGACGCCGCGAACGCAGCGCCGGCCGGCGCCGACGCCTCGAGCCGCGCGAGGTCGGCCTCCAGCGCCGCCGCGCGCGCGCGCTCCGGCCAGTCGGCGAGCACGGCGCCGGCCCGCTCGCCGAGCCAGGCCTCGATGGGAAACAGCGCCGTCGCCTGGGCGATCAGGAACGACCGATAGGATCGCGCGTCGTCGAGGGCGAAGCGGGAGAAGGCCGCGTCCACTTTCTGGTGCGCGGCCGACGTCGATTGTTTCAGCCAGGCGTGGGCCTCGCTCATGGGCAGGCCTCGCCAAAGCGCCAGAGTCGGATTGCGGACATCGTTTCCCTATGCCCCCGTGGAAACGGCTTGGCAAGGCGGCGAGGCCGGACCTGGCCGGACCGAGGACGGTCCCGCCGGGCCGGTCGCGCCAACGGCCGGGCTCAGGGTTCCGGGCGGGCGGCGCCGTCGAGGGCCGCCGCCAGCGCCCGCATGTCGGCCCAGGCGGCGCGCTTCTGCGACGGCGAGCGGAGAAGATAGGCGGGATGCAGCATCGCCAGCGCCCGCAGCGTGCGACCGTCCTGCCGCTGGTAGGCGAACCAAGACCCCCTCGCGCGCGTGATCCCGGCCTTGACGCCGAGCAGGGTCTGGGCGGAGAGGGCGCCGAGGCAGACCAGGATCTCCGGGTCGGCGAGCTCGATCTGGCGCTTGATGAACGGCAGGCAGGCCTGCGTCTCCTCGGGGGTCGGCGTGCGATTGCCGGGCGGTCGCCAGGGCACGACATTGGCGATGTACACCCGGCTGCGGTCGAGCCCGATCGCGGCCAGCATCCGGTCCAGCAATTGTCCGGCGCGCCCGACGAACGGGCGCCCGATCCGGTCCTCGTCCCCGCCCGGACCCTCGCCGACCAGCATCACCCGGGCGCCCGGAACGCCGTCGGAAAACACCAGCTGCGTCGCCGTCTTCCGCAGCGCGCAGCCGTCGAAGCGCTCGAGGGCGGCGCGCAGGTCGTCGAGGTCGCGGGCGGAAGCCGCGATCTCGGCCGCCGCGAGCGCGGCCGGCGCGCCGACGAGCCCGGGCGGGCGGGCGACGGGCGTTTCGGCGCGGCTCTCCTCGGGCCTCGCCCGGAAGCGCTGGGGTTCGGCTCGGCGCGGCGCCTCCGCCGGCAGCGCGAAACAATCGCGCGGCGCGGCGCCGACCGTGAAGCCGACGCCGGCCTCCGCCCACCACAGCAGGGCCTCGGCGGCGTCCTCGGGCGTCAGTCTGCCGTCCTGCGGGCCCATGGCCCCGATCCCCATCCGACCTGGTTCATCCGCCGCCCCTCGCGGCTCGTCGTCCCTCCTCTACCACGCCGGCGCGCACGCCGCATGGCCCGACGCCGTCGCGCGCCGGGCTGCGAATCCAGCGCCGATCCCGGAAAACTTGAGGTCGGGGGCGTTCTCCTCTAAGAGCCGGGCGGGGTAGTGGGCGTCGAAGGAGCGATCAAACATGCCTTTTGGCGTTTCATCGGTCGTCGCGCGGCTCGCCGCCGTCGCGCTCGCCGTCACCGCAACGGCCGCTTCCGCCTCCGATGCGCCCTATCTCGTGGCCGATATCGACAGCGGGCAAGTGCTGATCCAGAACAATGCGACCGCCGAGTGGTACCCGGCGTCGACCACCAAGCTGATGACCGTCTACGTCGCGCTCGACGCCGTGCGCGCCGGCCGGTTGACCATGGAGACGCCGCTCGTGGTCTCCGCCCGCGCCGCGAGTCAGCAGCCGTCCAAGATGGGCTTCCGGCCCGGCACGGAGGTCACGCTCGATAACGCGCTCAAGATGCTGATGGTGAAGTCGCCCAACGACATCGCAGTGACCGTCGCCGAGGGCGTGTCCGGCTCGGTCGAGGCGTTCGCGGGCGAGATGAACGCCGCCGCCGAACGGCTCGGGCTGCACGAGTCGCATTTCGTCAACCCGAACGGGCTGCACAATGCGAACCACATGTCCTCGGCCCGCGACATGGCGCTGATCGCGCGCGCGTTGCTCAAGGAATTTCCCCAGGAGGCCGGACTGTTCTCGATCGGGGCGCTGCAGCTCGACCAGCAGATCATCCGCAACCACAACGGCCTCCTCGGCCGCTATCCCGGCGTCGACGGCATGAAGACCGGCTTCACCTGCCCCGCCGGGTTCAATATCGTCGCGACCGCGAATCATTCCGGCCGCCATCTGGTCGCGGTCGTGTTCGGAGCGCCGTCGGCGCGACTGCGCAACCAGGAGACGGCCGATCTCTTCGACCGCGGCTTCGCCATGTGGGGCGGCGGATCCGGGTCGCTCGACTCGCTGCCGTCGAGCGGCGGGAGCGCCCCCAGCCGCAGCGCCAACGTCTGCCTGCACCGCAGCGCCGCGGCCGTCGTAGCGGAAGAGGAAGACGGCGGTGGTGAGCAGGCGGGCATTCGCTCCGTCGGTCGCGGCGGCGGCGCGACCGTGGTCGTCGCCGCGGCGGGCGCGCCGACCCACACGGAGCTCACCGACGAACGGCCTCAGTTCGACCCGGTGCCGATTTTCGTCGGACCGGTCGCCGGCTGGACGGGACCGGTGCTCGGGCCGCGCAAGGTCGCCGCGGTCGCCGCCCTGCCGGCGGACGCCAAAGCCTATGCCGGCGACAAGCCCGGCGCCGTCGAGCAGGCGCTCGCCCCCGACGGCCCGGACGCGCCGCAAGCGCTCGCAGGCGCCGTGCGGACGCCGGCGCCGGAGGGGACGCGCCATCACCCCAAGTCGAAGCGCGTCGCCGCCGTCGGGGACGCCGGACCGTCAGAGAAACCGAAAGCCGGCGCCGGACCGGCGGAAGTCAAGCGCGCGGCGGCGAAGCCGGGAAAGGCCGCGGAGGCCAAGGCGCAACCGGTCAAGCCGCCGCCGAGACCCTCCGACGATCAGTGAGTCGGCTGGATTTATTGCCGGCGCAGGCGGCCGATGCGAGCGATCCCGCAGAGTGCTGGCGGGAAACTCCTCGTTGCGCTGAGTGTCATAATTGTTTTGCACAACGCCTTGGTTTGGCCAACTTCCGGACAAGCGTGCGCCGCACCGCAGGGTCATCTTTGGAACCGTGCCGCACAGGATCGGTTCGCGGTTAGCTCGGTTTTCTTGCCCCCCAGCCCCCGAGCGCCAAGTCGGACCGAAGGTACCTGTTGCGGCTAGCGGATCGGCGGGCCCCCTCCCAGCCGATCCGCTCTTTTTTTGTCCGCTCGGCAGCCGCGTCCTCCCGCCCCGATCGCCGCCGGTCGGTTGCGCGCGCCTCGCGCTCGGCCAGCCGGGTCCGGCTGTCACGTTCCCGTCATGCAATTCCTCTACCGCCGCGCGATCCGTTTTTTAGATCGAGGTATCGGTTTGCGTCATTCGACGAAAGCGGCGCACAAGGCGACCGGGGAACACCTCAAGGCCGCCGTTCATCGCGCAAGGCCCCTGTCGCGCGCCGGCGTGCTCGAGCGGATGTTCACATTCGCCTTCTCGAAGCTGGTCTACCCGCAGATCTGGGAGGATCCGGTCGTCGACATGAAGGCGCTCGAGATCGGGCCGGGACAGGAGGTGATCGCCATCGCCTCCGGCGGATGCAACGTCCTGTCGTATCTGACCGCCGACCCTTCCGGCGTCACCGCCGTCGATCTCAACGGCGCCCACGTCGCGCTCGGCAAGCTGAAGCTCTGCGCGCTGGAGAACCTGCCCGACTACGACGCCTTCTTCCGCTTCTTCGGCCGCGCCGACGCGCGCGCCAACGTCGCCGCCTACGACCAGAGCCTGCGCATGAAGCTCGACCCCGCGACGCGCGCCTACTGGGACAAGCGGCGCACGTTCGGGCGGCGGCGCATCGGCGTGTTCGCGCGCAATTTCTACCGCCACGGCCTGCTCGGTCATTTCCTCGGGGCGGGCCATGCGCTCGCCCGGCTGCATGGCGTCGATCCCTCGGCCATTCTGGAAGCGCGCACGCTCGAGGAGCAGCGCCGGCTCTACCAGGAGCGCCTCGCGCCGATCTTCGACAAGCCGCTGATCCGCTGGATGATGAAGCAGCCGGCGTCGCTCTACGGCCTCGGCATCCCGCCGGCGCAGTACAAGGCGCTCGCCGGGGATTCGCCCAAGGGAATCGGCGCCGTGCTGAGCCAGCGGGTCGAGCGGCTGGCCTGCGACTTCGCCATTTCCGACAACTATTTCGCCTGGCAGGCGTTCGGCCGCCGCTATGCGCCGGGCCCCAACCCATCGTTGCCCCCCTATCTGCAGCGCGAGAAATTCGAGGCCGTCAGAAGCCGGGCCGACCGGGTGCGCTACGTCCAGCGCAGCTTCACCGACATCCTCAGGGACGAACGCGCGGCGCGCTTCGACCGCTACGTCCTGCTCGACGCGCAGGACTGGATGAACGCCGCCGACCTGACTGCGCTCTGGACCGAGATCACCCGGACCGCGCGACCGGGGGCGCGGGTGATCTTCCGCACCGCCGCCGACGAGCGGCTGCTGCCCGGCCGCGTTCCCGACGCCATCCTCGCCCACTGGCGTTACGAGGAGGAGGCGAGCCGCGAATTCGGCCGGCAGGATCGCTCGTCGATCTACGGCGCCTTCCACCTCTACGTGCTGAAGGACGCGTGAGCCGTGAGCGACGCCGCCGCGCTCATGGACCGGATGTACCGCCACCAGCGGCGGATCTACGACGTCACCCGCAAATACTATTTGCTCGGGCGGGACGAGGCGATCGCGCGCCTCGCGCCGGGACCGGGCGAGGCCGTGCTGGAAATCGGCTGCGGCACCGGACGCAATCTGATCCGGGCGGCGCGCGCGGCGCCGCAGGCGCAATTCTACGGCCTCGACGTGTCGCGCGAGATGCTCGAGACCGCAGAAGCCGCCATCCGCCGCGCCGGCCTCGCCGGGCGCGTGTCGGTCGCGCAAGCGGACGCGACCGCGTTCGATCCCGCAGCGCTGTTCGGTCGGGCGACGTTCGAGCGGGTGATGATTTCCTACGCGCTGTCGATGATCCCGCCGTGGCGCGAGGCGCTGGCGAAGGGACTCGACGTGGTCGCTCCCGGCGGCGCGCTGCACGTCGTCGATTTCGGCGACTGCGCGGGCCTGCCCGCGCCGTTCAAGGCGGCGCTGCGCCGCTGGCTCGCCGCCTTCGACGTCACCCCGCGCGAGGACCTCGACGAGACTCTGGCGGCGTTCGCCGCGGCGCGCGGCTTCTCCAGCGCTACGGAAAGCTGGGGCCGCGGCTATGCGACGCTGGCGGTCGCCCGGCGGGCGGCCTGAAGGCTCTAGCCATTCGGCCGCCGAGCGCCTACATTGGAGGCTCGCGGAGCTGGGTGGCGCGTCAGGACAACATTCCTCGGGGCCGTACGATCCCCATGGGAGCTGTCCCTGCCCTAGCCCGTGGGCTTTGGCACACGGCGCCCACCTACTTACGTAGGCGCCCGGGATCACCGTCCAACGGCCTTCTCGGCTCCGCGAACAGGGGGGCGACTTGCGTTCGTCCGGAACGGCGGGGTCGCCGTCCGTTCGTGGTGTCGCGCGCCTCCTGGCGAAGACCGGGCGTTCCTGCGCCACGGCGCGCTTTCGTTGACCGGATCGGGGCCCGCCTTGACCACGTCTGACCCCGATCGGAAAGCCGCGGTGCGCCGGAGCGCTCTCGCCCGGCGCAAGGCGATCGCGCCGGAGCTTCGGTCCCGGTTCACCGAGCGGCTGGTGCGCGAGGGGCTGCGGCTCGCCGACCGTTGGTCGCCGGCGATCGTTTCGGGCTTTTATCCGATCCGCGAGGAGCCTGACGTGCTCGCGCTGCTGAGCGCGCTCGCCGACCGGGGCTTCGACATCGCGCTGCCGGTGGTGACGGCGCGCGGAACCCATCTCGACTTCCGCCTGTGGCTGCCGGGCGAGCCGACCGCGCTCGGGGCCATGGGCATTCCGGAGCCCCTCCCCGAGGCGCCGGCGGTCGATCCCGATCTCCTGTTCACGCCGCTCGCCGCCTTCGACCGCCGCGGCCGGCGCCTCGGCTACGGCGCGGGATACTACGACCGCAGCCTGGCGCGCCTCAGGGCCCTGAAGCCGATCCGGGCGGTCGGCGTCGCCTACGGGGTTTGCGAAGTCGCGTCCGTGCCCTATGAAGCGCATGATCAGCTCCTGGACGCCATCGTGACCGAACAGGAAACCATATTCGTGAGCGAGCGCTGAATGCGGCTCGTGTTCGTCGGCGACGTTGTCGGGCGGTCGGGTCGCGCGGCGGTGGTCCAGCAGGCGCCGATCCTGCGGGCGCGCTGGAAACTCGACTTCATCATCGTCAACGGCGAGAACGCCGCCGGCGGCTTCGGCCTGACCGAGTCGATCCTCGAGGAATTCCTCGCCGCGGGCGTCGACGCCGTGACGCTCGGCAACCACGCCTTCGACCAGCGCGAGGCGCTGGTGTTCATCGAGCGCCAGCCCCGGCTCGTCCGCCCGGCCAACTATCCGCCCGGCACCCCCGGGCGCGGGGCGACCGTGGTCGAGAACGCCAAGGGCGCGCGGCTCGTCGTCGTCAACCTGCTCGGGCGCGTCTTCATGGACGCGCTCGACGATCCGTTCGCCGCGCTCGACCGCGAGCTGTCCGAGCGCCGCCTCGGCTCCGGCTGCGAGGCGATCGTGGTCGACGTTCATGCCGAGGCGACGAGCGAGAAATGGGCGCTCGGCCATTTCGGCGACGGCCGCGCGAGCCTGATTGCCGGCACCCACACCCATGTTCCCAGCGCCGACCATCGCATCCTCGCCGGCGGCACCGGCTTCGTCACCGACGTCGGCATGACCGGCGATTACGACTCGGTGATCGGCATGGAAAAGGACGAGCCGCTCCGCCGCTTCACCCGGCGCATCCCCTCGGGCCGGTTCGAGCCGGCGACGGGGCCGGCGACGCTGTGCGCCGTCGCCGTCGACATCGGCCCGGACGGGCTGACCCGGAGAATCGCGCCCGTTCGCATCGGCGGCCTGCTCAACGCCGCGGAACCGGATTTCTGGGGGTGACCATCATGGCGGCGCCGACCATCGTCTACGATCTCGACGGCACGCTCGCCGACACGGCGGGCGACCTCATGGGCGCCCTCAACTTCGTGCTCGGGCGCGAGGGGCTTCCGACCCTGCCGGTCGAGAACGCCCGCTCGCTGCTCGGGGCCGGCGGGCGGGCGCTGATCCAGCGCGGTTTTGCGGCTTGTGGTCACGAGCTGTCGCCGCAAAAGCTGGAGATGCTGTTCGGCGACTTCCTCGCCCATTACAACGACCACATCGACGTCCACACCCGCCTCTACCCCGGCGTGCTCGACGCGCTCGACGCGTTCGAATCCGCCGGCTGGCGCCAGGCGATCTGCACCAACAAGATGGAAGCCTCGGCGAAGATGCTGTTGGACCGGCTCGGCGTCGCCGGCCGCTTCGCCTTCATCTGCGGCCAGGACACATTCGGCGTCGGCAAGCCCGACCCGAAGCCGCTGATCGGCACGATCGAGGGCTCCGGCGGGACGATCGCCGGCGCGATCATGATCGGCGACTCGGGCACCGACATCAAGACCGCGCGCGCCGCCGGCCTGCCGGTGATCTGCGTCGATTTCGGCTATACCGACATTCCCGTCGCCGAACTCGGCCCCGACCGTGTGATCTCGCATTTCGACGAGCTCGAGGCGGCGGTGGCCGAGGTGATGGCGACACTCACCTCCGGCGAGGCCTGACGCAGCAAGCCCCGCGCGAGGGATCTCGAAGCCTCGAGAGTGGAGAGATGTCCAGAAGCGGTTCGCGCCACGCTCATCTTTGGCCGGGCGTCCCTCTTGCTCTGGCCGCGGCGGTCTTGTTTGGAGCGTCGGCTCCCTTCGCCAAGCTTCTGCTGGACTCAATAGACCCGCAAATGCTCGCCGGGCTCCTTTATCTCGGCGCCGCGATTGGCCTCGGGGTCGTCCATTTGACGCGATGGGGCGTTGGGCGCGAAGGGTCGGAAGCTCCTTTGCGGCGCTCGGATTTGCCGTGGCTCGCGGCCATCGTGGCGTTCGGGGGGATCGCCGGGCCGCTCCTGTTGATGCTGGGCCTCGCTCGGACCACGGCCTCTTCGGGTTCCCTGCTGTTGAACCTCGAAGGGCTGGCCACCATGACGATCGCGTGGGTCGTCTTCGGCGAGAACGTCGACCGAAGGCTGTTGTCGGGCGCAGCCGCGATCCTCGCCGGCGCGCTGGTCCTGTCGTGGCCGGGACAGGGCGTGCGGCTCGACACCGGCGGCCTGTTGATCGCCGCGGCATGCCTGGCCTGGGGGATCGACAACAATCTGACGCGCAAACTGTCGTCGGCGGACCCTGTCGTGATCGCGCTCGTCAAGGGGATGGTCGCGGGCGGGATCAATTTCGCCTTGGCGCTCGCGCGCGGGGTCGCGTTCCCCTCGGCTGCGGCGCTCGGCGCCGCGGCCGCGGTCGGCTTTCTCGGAATTGGCGTCAGTCTCGTGCTGTTCGTCCTGGCTCTGCGCCATCTGGGAAGCGCGCGAACCGGCGCGTATTTCTCGCTCGCCCCCTTCGTCGGCGCGGTCGTCGCCCTTGCCCTGCTGCATGAAGCGCTGACGCCCCAGCTCGTGATGGCCGGGCTCCTGATGGCCTCCGGCCTGTGGCTGCACCTCGCCGAGCGCCACGACCACGATCATGTCCACGAAGCTCTGGAGCACGAGCACAGCCACGTCCACGACGAGCATCACCGGCACGCGCACGACGGGCCGGTCGTCGAGGCGCATTCGCACCGGCACCGCCACGAACCGATGCTGCACAAGCATGTTCACTACCCCGACCTGCATCACCGCCACGGGCACGGGTGACGCAGCCAGCGAAACACTTTCTTCCAAAGCGAGGGTCGTCGCGCCGTGTCGGGGGACCGGCGGCGGCGAGCCGGACGGCCGGCGGCGAAGCGCGGCGGCGACCCGGTGCGGGCTCCGCGCGCCGGCGGCGCGCCGGCCTCAGGCGCGCTCCTCGTGCGTCACCCTGCCGTTCATCACCGTCATCACGACCCGGCTCCGGTGGATATCGTGCGGGGCGGCCTCGAACAGGTTCCTGTCGAGGACGACGAGGTCGGCGAGCTTGCCGGCCTCGATCGAGCCGACCTCGTGGTCCATCCCCAGCTGCCAGGCCGCGCCCATGGTGTTGGCGCGCAAAGCCTCGTCGAGCGACAGGGCCTGCTCGAACGGCGGCAGCCGCGGGCCTTCCGGCTTGTCGAGTTCGCGCCGGGTCGTCGCGATCTCGATCGCTTCGAGCGGGCGCCAGGTGCTGTAATAGCCCGCGGCCGGCCAGTCGGTGCCGAGCGAGACGACGCCGCCGTGGTCGAGGATCGCCTTGACGCTGTAGAGCGCGTCGCCGCGGGCTTCGCCCCAGCGCACGCGGGTGACGTCCCGCCACTGCTGGTCGGGCACGGCCCATTGCGCCGAGACCTGCGCGACGGCGCCGAGCTTGCCGAACCGCGGGACGTCCGCTGGGTCGACCAGAATGAGGTGCGCCAGCGCGTTCCGGCGGTCGCGCGGCGGGTTGGCCTCGATCGCCGCCTCGATCGCGTCGAGCGAAAGGCGCGCGCCGCGGTCGCCGTAAGCGTGGATGTGGATGTCGAGGCCGGCGCGATCGGCGCGCCTGACGATGTCGGCGAACAGGTCGGGCGGCAAGAGGGTGTCGCCGCTCGTTCCGGGTTTGTCGGAATAGGGGGCGAGCATGGCGGCGGTGTACTGCGCGTCGCCGCCGTCGATGCTCAGCTTCAGCACCGAAGCCTTCACCAGTTCCGAGTGAAACTCCCGCCGCAACGCCTGGATCACCGGCAGGGGGTCGATCTCCGGATTGTTGTAGTAGTATGAGCCGACCACCCGGAACGGCAGCGTTCCGTCCCGCTCAGCCTTCGCGTACATGCCGAAACCTTCCGCCTCGGGCACGAGCTGCATGCCCGCGTCGAAGACGGTGGTGACGCCCGCGGCCGCAGCTTTGGGAAACCATTGCGCCAGCGATTCGGCGACGTAGTCCGCGCTGAACGGCTCGACGGCGTTGTTGACCTGCATGATCGCGGGAACCTCGACGAGATAGCCGGTCGGCTCGCCGCTCGCCGGGTCGCGCTCGAAGACGCTGAAGCCGGGCAGCGGGTCCTTGGTGTCCCTCGTGACGCCGGCGAGCGCCAGCGCCTGCGAGTTGACCCAGGCGCTGTGGGCGTCGATGGCGAGCAAGATCACCGGAACGTCGGGCCAGATCGCGTCCAGATCCTCCTTGCGCGGGCCGGTCGCGGGAAAGGCGAAGTACCGCCAGCCGAAGCCGCGGACGACGTCGACGCTCCCGATTTTCTCGCGATAGGCCTCGAGGGCGGCCAGAATCTCCTCGCGGCTGTTCAGTTGCAGATCCACGCCCCGGGTCAGCGTGGCGCCGATGAGCGGATGGATGTGCCCTTCGACGAATCCGGGCAGCAGCATCTTTCCGGAGAGATCGACGACCCGAGTCCGCGGCCCGAGCAAGGGCTGCACCCCCGCCTCGTCGCCGACGAAGACGATGCGCTTGCCCTTGACCGCAACGGCGCGCGCCCAGGGTCTCGCGCCGTCGACCGTATAGACCGGGCCGTTCCGGAACACGATGTCGGCGCCGGCGTCCTCGGCGGCGACGGCTTCCGCGAAGAAGGCAGGCGCGGCGGCGGTCGCAGCCACCGCCGAGGCGGCGAAGCCCGCTCCGCGCCGCAACGCCTGACGCCGCGTCAGGCCGCTCGCGGCCGCTGGCGAAGCCTTGCGGACGTCATCACGAAAGTTCGCCCAGTGACACCCGACGCACATGACCGAGTCTCCTTTCCGCCAACGCGATGACCTCAACCATGCGCGAGTTTCAGGGTGACGACGCCGGCGAGAATGAGCCCGACGCCGAAAAACCGGCCGAGGCTGGCGGGGTCGCCATAAATGAGGATGCCGTAAAGAAACGTCCCGGCCGCGCCGATCCCCGTCCAGACCGCGTAGGAGGTGCCGATCGGAATTTCCCTTTGGGCCAGCCACAGGAGGAAGCCGCTGCCCAGCATGAAGGCGAGCGCGAGGATCACGCCGATCAGGCGTTGCCCTTCCATCTGCGCCATCTTGAGGCCCACGGGCCAGCCGATCTCCAGTAGACCCGCGCACGTCAGATAGATCCAGGACAAGTTCCGCTCCGCTCTCTCATGGCTCCGAAGGAGTCGCGGCGATTGCGAAATCGCGCGGCCCTCTTCATTCGATGTCCGCGCATTCGGGCGCTCTCAGACCCTCAGCTTATCGTGCCTGGCCTCGCCGTCCATCAGGGTGAGCAACACAGGGACGCGGTGGATGTCGTGCGGATCGACCTCGAAGAGATCGGCTCCCAGCACGATCAGGTCCGCCTTCTTGCCGACCTCGATCGAGCCGATCTGGTCTTCGAGGCGAAGCTGCCAGGCGCCGTTGATGGTGTAGGCGCGGATGGCCTCTTCGACGCTGATCCGTTGCCGGGCGACAAGGGCGGGATCGCCGGGGAAACCCGGCCGCTGGCGCGTGACCGTCGACTCCAGCTGGAACAGCGGCGGAATCTCGTCGACGTCGACGCCGGGCAAGTCGGCGCCGAACGTGACCGTGGCGCCCGAGCGCACGAGATCGCCGTAGGGAAGCGCGCGCTCCTCCACGCGCTCGCGCCCGAACAGCGTGTTGAACTGCTCGACGTAGACGCCGTCGTAGTTCGTGGCCCAGAGCGGCGTGCCGTTGGCGATGATCCCGAGGGGCTGGAACCGCTTGACGTCGTCGGGACTCGTCAGGCTCAGGTGACAGATCGCGTGGCGACGTCCCTGCGGGCCGAGCCGCCGTTGCACCTCTTCGAGCGCGTCGAGCACGATCCTCACCGAGCCGTCCCCGTCGGCGTGGATGTGCATGTCGAAGCCGGCGCGATGGGTGGCCTCGATCTGCGCCTTGATGTGGCTCGGCGACAGCGTGAGCGACCCCTTGAAGTCCGGCTGGTTGGCGAACGGCTCGAGCAGCAGCGCGGTGCCGGCGATCGACGATCCGTCCACCCACATCTTGCAGATCGAGATCCGCAAGTGCGGCGAGCGCAGCTTCGCGTTCCAGTCGACGAGCTCGGCCGCGACCGCCTGCGGATCGTCTTCGGCGTTGCGCGTGAAGACGGTTCCTACGATGCGGACCGGCAACTCGCCGCGCCGGTCGCGGTCGATGAGATCGCGCCATACCGCCTCGGCGGCGCCGTTGGACGGGCCGGCGAGCACGCCGGCGTCCATGTAGGCGGTCATTCCGAAAGAAGGGGCGCGATCGATCGTCAGGCGCTGGGAGGCGCGGATGGATTCGAGGGACGTCATGCCGAGGGCCATGCAGACCGGGAGCGCGGCCGCGCTCTCGATCGCCGCGCCGGTCGGCGTCCCGTCCGGGTCGCGCTTGTAATATTGCTTGCCGGGATCGGGATCGGGGCTGCGCCGGTCGAGTCCGGCCGCCTTCATCGCCGCAGTGTTGAACCAGAGATCGTGCGCGTCGGCGTTGAGAACGTACATCGGACGATCGCCGGTGAGCTCGTCGAGCCACTCGCGCCGCGGATAGTCGGGCCCGAAGGAAACGCCCACCGTCCAGCCGTGCCCGCGCAGAGGCGCGTCGAGCGCCTGCGTGGCGATCCACGCGCGGATCGCGTCGAGAACCCTGTCCTTGCCGACGAGACCGCGAAGGTTCACGCCGAGCTTGGCGACGGCGCCCATGGCGAGATGGTTGTGGGCGTCGACGAAGCCCGGCATCAGCATCCGGCCCGCGAGGTCCACGACCCGCGTCTTCGGCCCGCGCCAAGCCGCGGCGCCGGCCTTGTCGCCGACGTAGACGATCTCGTCTCCACGGACCGCCGCGGCCTGGGCGGTCGGCTGCGCGGGGTCGACCGTGTGGATCCGCCCGTTCTGAAACAGCCAGTCGGCTTCGCCGTCCGTGGGCGAGGGCGGCGACGTTCGCGTCGCCGTCGCTTCGGCGGCGCGGCTCAGCGCCGGCGCGGCGACCGCCGTCGCCGCAAACGCGCCGGCGCCGCGCAACACCTGCCTTCGGGAGGCGCGCAGGCCGGAGTTGTCCAGCGCTCTCGCCCAATCGCAAATCAGACACATGGTTTCCGCTCTCTCCTCCGCCGCCCCCGACATCGCCGTCCCGTGACGATCGGGCGGGCAGGCGAGGCCTCCATGTCCTCCCATCGGCCGATGACGCCACGGCGACGGAGACCAGCATGCCGCATCCTCGTCGCATGGCCGCCGCCGTGCGCGATCGATTTCGAGACCAGGTTCGCGACCCCGACGCAGGCGACACGAGCGCGACGCCCACGACGGCCGGCGCGCGGGAGGCGCAACAGGCCGGCCGTCGGGCCGATCATGCCGGTCGACCTGTCGGGCGAGCGCTTCTCCGGCAGGCGAGCGCGCAGGCCGCCGGCGCCGAAGGCGAGGACGGCGGCTCCGATGGCCCGCGCCGGAGTATTCATCGCATCCGCCTCTCGCAGCCTCGACTTAGAAGATAAACGTGAGCTGCGTGCTCAATTGCCAGAGCGCCCCCGCGGTCGGCCGTACGGCGTTGTAGTACGCGCTCAGCGACAGATCGACCGGGAGCGATCCGACGCGGAATGTCCGGCCGGCGCCGCCGCCGACGGGAACCGTCCATTTGGTTCCCGGGGCCTGCCAGTTCGCTGTGACATTGGGGCCCGTCGAAACGTACCACCCGTCGTCGAGGTTGTAGGCGACAAAGGGGTTGGCGAGGAACGTGGCGTAGCTGTTCCCCGACGGCCCGGGCGCTCCTCCCATCGACCAGATGGCGTTGAACAGCGTGCCGGTGACCCACGGGCCGCCCGACCAGACGATCGCCGCGCTCGGACCCCCGCCCCAGACGCTCGAGCCGAGCGTGGTCGAGCTGATCGTCGGAATTTGAACGACCGGGCCTGCGCCCCACAGCCACCCGTCGACGGCGCGCCGGGGCGAGAGGAAGGCAGTGAACGAGGTCGGCGCGGTCCCGGCGGGCACGGTCGGGATCGGCGCGGCGTCCGGGTTCCAGACCACCGGCAGGATGGTGCGGGTGATCAGGTTCCAGTCGTCGGTGATGTGGAAGGGAATCACCGGCTGGAGGTTGAGGACGTTCTGCGCCCCGCCATGCGGCCCGTAGCCGAAATTGACGTTGTTCTGCAGCGGGAAGCTGATGAGGTCGCCGACCGGATTTTGAATCTGCTTGGCGAGCTCGCTGTCGCTCTCGTCCTTCGCGTCGTCGCCGACCAGCGGTTGCCGTCCCGCAGGCTGCGCGGTTTGCGCCAGGGAAGGCGGCGAAGCGACAAGAAGCGCCGCGCAAAGCAGGCCGAAGGTTGGTTTCATAAGCGTCCTCCCCAAAGGACGAACGAGCGCGCTGGAAGCGGATCCAAATCTGCAAATTTAACGGCGCTCACGCAAGCGGCGAGTCGACCCGCGGGCGCTGGAACGGGAAGCGCCCATGGCGGACGTCGCCGCGGCGCGCGGGCGCGCCCACGGGCGGTCTCCGTCGTTCGTGGCTAGTGTCCGGTCTCGGCGGCCAGAACCTGTTCGAGCGATTCCGGTTCGATGTGGACCGGGCCGCTGAACGGGTGGTCGAGCGAAATGATGATCACCAGGCCCGAGGTGAGAACGATCGACAGGATCGCCGTCATCGCCAGTTGCGCGGCCGCGTTGCGACTGCCGAAGAACAGCGTGAAATAGATGGTGAGGCCGGCGCCGGCGAACAGCACGAGCCAGATTACGTCGGGCAAGAGGCCGGTCGACAGGTGGAGGCGCACCCGGCGCGCCAGGTTGAGATTGTCGACCTGGGTGAAGACCGCCGTCATGTCGGGGGCGCTGCGCGTGCCCGTCCGGTTGAGCGCCATCGCGGCGCGATAGACCGCATCGAGCGCCTGCGACGTCTCCAGATCCGCCGACTCCGCCGCCATCGCCCGCCAGTCCTTTTCGATGGTGAGCTTCAGATAGTCGACCACGCGGTCGCGGAGGGCGATGGCCTGCGGCTCGGCGCCTTCGGCATAGTGGAACAACGCCGACGCGGCGGCGGATTCCCGGGCGACCGACGTCTGTCCCTCGCTGAACTTCTCCCAGACGGCGACCACGACGAACGCCAGCAGCACGGAGTAGAAGACCCCGATGGCACCGAACAGGAAGCCGGCGAGCTCGTTGTTGACCTCGAGCCGCTCGAAGCCGGCCCATCGGCGCACGACGATCTGGAGTCCGACCGCGACGGCCGTCGGCGCGAGGACGACCAGAACGATCAACTCCCACAGCGGCAGGAGCGACAAGGCGTTCGACATGGATTTCCTCTCCCCCAGAGGGAGGCTCGACTCTGTACGCCGCCCAGGGGGAAAAGAGCCCAGCCGCTACGGCCGACTGTCGCCGTCGCCGCCGACATCGTCAAGCCCGGCGCACCCGCGCTCCCGGGGGCGGTTCCGGCCGGGGGAAGCCAGGATCGAGGGAGCGCGTGTCGCGCGCTCGGGCGGCGCGACGCCGCCCCGATCAGTCCTTCGCCCGCTCGACGTAGCTGCCGTCCTCGGTCTGGATGACGATGCGCGTTCCCGGAGAAATGTGCGGGGGCACCATGGCGCGCGCGCCGTTCGAAAGCTTCGCGGGCTTATAGGACGAGGACGCCGTCTGGCCCTTCATCGCCGGCTCCGTCTCGACCACTTCCAGCGTCACGCGCGGGGGAAGCTGGATCGCCACCGGCTTCTCGTTGAACACCGACAGAAGCACCTTCATGCCTTCCTGAAGCCACTGCGCCTGCTCGCCGAGGACGTCGGCCGGGACGGTGACCTGGTCGTAGGTCGCGTTGTTCATGAAATGATGGCCGTCGGCGTCGGCGTAGAGGAAACCGAATTCCTTGTCCTCGACGAAGGCGCGCTCGACCTGCTCGGTGGTCTTGAAGCGGTCGGTGACCTTGACGCCGTCGGACAGGCGGCGCATGTCGATCTGGGTCGTGGGGGTGCCCTTGCCGGGATGGAAGCTTTCCGCCGAGAGAACGACGCACAGTTGCCCGTCCTCCCGCTCGATGATGTTGCCCTTGCGAATCGAGCTTGCGATAACTCTCACGACCTTGTCCTTAAGAAATTGGCGCGCGCGCCTGATGCGCGAACGGACGCCCGTTTTCAAGGCGGCGTCCCGGCGCTTTCGGCGCGCTTTATACTGATTTTGGCGGCAAAGGCCAGCCGGGATCGTTCACAATCGGCCGCAACCTTCGGAGCAACTTGAGTTCCTCGTCCCCCCCGCCGTTCTGGAGCCCCGACCGCCACGCCGCCCGCCGCCCGCGGCTGATCCTTCGCGCGCGGATCGCCGCGGCGGCGCGCCGCTGGTTCGACGCCAAGGGCTTTGTCGAAGTCGATCCCGCCGCCCTTCAGGCCTCCCCCGGCGTCGAGACCCACTTGCACGGGTTTCGCGCCGACCTCGTCGGGCCCGACGGCCGGACGCACGAATCCTGGCTGCACACCTCGCCCGAATTCGCGATGAAAAAGCTGCTCGCGGCAGGCGAAACGCAGATCTTCGCGCTCATGCACGTGTTCCGCAACCGCGAGCGCACGGCGCTGCACGCGCCGGAATTTGCGATGCTCGAATGGTACCGCGCCGGCGCGCCGCTCGACGTGTTGATGGACGACTGCGCCGCGCTCGTTGCGCTCGCCGCTCACGTCGCCGGCGCGAAAACTTTCGCGTTCCGCGGCCGCGAGGCGAGCCCGTTCGAGCCGCCCGAGCGCCTGACCGTCCGCGAAGCGTTCCTCCGCCACGCCGGGATCGACCTCTATCGAAGCCTTCCCCGCGGCGACGAGCCGGACATGGGCCTGCTCGCCCGTCAGGCGAAAGCGGCGGGCCTTCGGGTCGCGGCGGACGACACCTGGTCGGACCTGTTCAGCCGGATCTTGAGCGAGCGGGTCGAGCCAAACCTCGGCCTCGGCCGGCCGACGATCCTGCACGCCTATCCGGCGAGCGAGGCGGCGCTCGCGCGCCTCGATCCGGCCGATCCGCGCGTGGCGCAACGCTTCGAGCTCTACGCCTGCGGCGTGGAGCTGGCCAACGCCTTCCACGAGCTCACCGACCCAGCCGAGCAGCGGCGCCGTTTCGAGGCCGACAGGACCGAGCAGCGCCGCATCTACGGCGCCTCCGCCCCGATCGACGAGGACTTCTTGAGCGCCGTCGCCGGGATGCCGGACGCTTGCGGCGCCGCGCTCGGCTTCGACCGCCTGGTGATGCTCGCGACCGGCGCAGCCAGCGTCGAGGCGGTTCAGTGGACGCCGGTGTTCGATCCCGGAGCCGGCGCGTGAGCCCCGATCCCGCCCTCATGCTCAAGGCCCGGGCGGCGCTGACCAGCGTCTACGGCTTTTCCGCCTTCCGCCCCGGGCAGGAGGAGATCCTGTCGGTGATCCTCGACGGCGACGACGTGCTCGCGGTGATGCCGACCGGCAGCGGCAAGTCGCTGTTGTTTCAACTGCCGCCGATCGTGCGCGCGGGCCTGACGCTGGTGGTGTCGCCGCTGATCGCGCTGATGCGCGATCAGGTGGCGCAGTTGCGCGAACTCGGGATCGAGGCCGCGGCCCTCAATTCCTCGACCGAGCCGGACGAGCGGCGCCAGATCGCGCGGGGCTTGAAGGAGGGGACGCTGCGCCTGCTCTACATCGCCCCCGAACGGCTGATGCGCGACGACGTGATCGCCTACCTCAAGGGCTTTCCGATCGGCTGCCTCGCCATCGACGAGGCGCATTGCGTGTCGCAATGGGGGCACGACTTCCGCCCCGAATATCTGCGCCTGCGCGAGGTGGTGCAGGCGCTGGAGGGCGTGCAGACCGTCGCCGTGACCGCGACCGCCGACGCGCCGACGCGCGACGACATTGCCGCCAGGCTGTTCGTGCGCAAGCCGAAAGTCTTCGTCCGCTCGTTCGACCGGCCGAACCTCTTTTTGGCGATGCGGCCGAAGACCAACGCCACCCGCCAGCTGATCGAACGGCTCGACCTGCACCGTGGCGAGTCCGGCATCATTTATTGCGCGTCGCGCCGGCGCACCGAGGAGCTGGCGCAGGAACTCTCCGGCCTCGGCCGCCGGGCGCTCCCCTACCACGCCGGGCTCGATCATGGTGTTCGGGCGGCGAACCAGGACGCTTTTTTGCGCGAAGACGGTTGTGTCGTCTGCGCGACCATCGCCTTCGGCATGGGCATCGACAAGCCGGATGTGCGCTTCGTGTTCCACGCCGACATGCCGTCCTCGATCGAGGCCTATTACCAGGAGATCGGCCGCGCCGGGCGCGACGGCCTGCCGGCCGACACGCTGACCCTGTACGGCGCCGGCGACATCGAGCTGCGCCGCCGCCAGATTGTCGAGGGCGGCTCGCCGGACGAGCGCAAGCGGGTCGAGATGGCCAAGCTCGACGATCTCGTCACCCTGTGCGAGACCGCGCGCTGCCGCCGCCAGACCTTGCTCGGCATGTTCGGCGAGGAGTCGGGCCCGTGCGGCCATTGCGACGTGTGCAAGGGCGCGGTGCGGCTGATCGACGGCCGGGTCGAGGCGCAGAAGGCCCTGTCGGCGGTGCTGCGCACCTCGGGGCGCTTCTTCTTCGGCCATCTCGCCAACATCCTGGCCGGCAAGACCACCGAGGCGATCGAGCGCCACGGCCACCACGAGCTGAAGACCTTCGGCGTCGGCAAGGACCGCACCCCGGCCGGCTGGCGCGGCGTGCTCAGGCAGTTGCAGTCGGCCAAACTGATCGTCCGCGACGAGGAGGACCGCGACCGGCTCGTCGTCACCGAGGAGGGGCGGAAGGTCCTGCGCGGGGAAACGCCGTTCGCGCTGCGCGAGGACGTGATCGCGCCTGGGCGCAAGCGGGCCGAGCGCCGGATCGTCGAGCCGGGCGACGCAGACGCCGATCTACTCGCCGCGCTGAAGGCCCTGCGCGGCGCGATCGCCGCCGCCCAGAAGCAGCCGGCCTACGTGATCTTTCCCGACCGGACGCTGCTCGAGATGGCGAAGGAACGACCCGCATCCCTCGACGACCTCGCCTCGATCCACGGCGTCGGCGACACCAAGCTGCACAAATACGGGGCGCCCTTCCTGGCGGTGATCCGGGACCACGCCCGTGCCTGAGCTGCCCGAGGTCGAGACGGTGCGGCGCGGGCTCGCGCCGGCGATGAGCGGCGCACGAATCGAAAAGGTCGAGCTCAGGCGGGCCGACATCCGCTTTCCCTTCCCGTCCGACTTTTCCGAGCGCCTGACCGGGCGGCGGATCGAAACGCTGACGCGGCGGGCCAAGTACCTGCTGGCCGGGCTCGACAGCGGCGAGACGCTGATCGCCCACCTCGGCATGTCCGGCTCGTTCCGGATCGAGGAGGCCTTCGTCGGCGAATTCCATCACCCGCGCTCGAAGGACCCGAAGCACGACCACGTCGTCTTTCATCTCGATGGCGGCAAGGTCGTCACCTACAACGATCCGCGCCGGTTCGGCTTCATGGACCTCGCGCGCGTCGGGGAGCTCGACCGTCACCCCCGGCTCGCCGGGCTCGGCGACGAGCCGCTGGCGGACGATTTTGACGGCGCGAGGCTGGCCGCGCTGTTTCAGGGGGTGCGCGCGCCGCTGAAGGCGGCGCTGCTCGACCAGAAGCGGATCGCAGGGCTCGGCAACATCTACGTCTGCGAGGCGCTTTTCCGCGCAAAACTGTCGCCGTTCCGGGCCGCGGGCGACCTCGTCCGCGCCGACGGGCGGCCGACCCGGTCGGCCATGACCCTGGCGGAGGCGATCCGCACGGTGCTGCTGGAGGCGATCGAGGCCGGCGGCTCGACGCTGCGCGATCATCGCCAGACGGACGGCGCGCTCGGCTATTTCCAGCACGCGTTTTCCGTCTACGACCGCGAGGGGGCGGCCTGCCAGCGCCGGGGGTGCGGGGGCATGGTCCTGCGCAATGCGCAATCCGCGCGCTCGACGTTTTATTGCCCGGAGTGCCAGAAGTAGCCGGCGACCCCGCCGTCGCAACCGGCATGAGCAGCGAACCAGCCGGGCGGCCGCCATCGGTCGCGTCCAGCCTCGTTTCGTGATAAAAACGGCCCGCATGAACCTCGCCCTGCGCAAGCCCATGACCCTCGCTGAGTTCCTCGCCTGGGAGGAGCGTCAGCCGCTGCGTTACGAATTCGACGGAGTCGGCCCGGTCGCCATGACGGGCGGGACCGCCGGCCACTCCGCCATCCAGGCCAACCTTGCGTTCTCGCTGACCGGCCGGCTCCGCGGAAAGCCATGCCGCTTCCATGGAAACGACCTCAAGTTCCAGGTCGCCGACGGCGCTGTCCGCTACCCCGACGGCATGGTGCTGTGCTCCCCGGTCGATCGCGGCGCGACCGTCGTCCGGAACCCCGTCGTCGTTTTCGAGGTGCTGAGCCCGAGCACGACCCGCACCGATCGGCTCGTCAAGGCGCGCGAATATCAGGCCACGCCCTCCGTTCAGCGCTACGTCATGCTGGAGCAGGACAGCGTCGGGGCCGTCGTTTACGCCCGCGCCGGCGACGGGTGGACGCACGAGATCCTGATCGAAGAGTCCACGCTCGCCCTTCCGGAGATCGGCGTCGAACTGCCGCTCGCCGAACTCTACGACGGGATCGACTTCGGCGCCGCGACGGGCGGGCCGCAGGCGGAAGAGTCCGCCTGACGGATCGCCTCCGCGCCGACGGGAGGCGGGCGGCGGCGGACGGCGGCCGGCTCGCGCGGTCTTCGGTGGGCGGTCGCCGTCGCAAGCCGCCGGATGGAAGCGCGCCCGCGCGCCGTCGAGACGGCGGAAAGCCGCGGGACGGCTGCGAGACGGTTCGCGTCATTGACAACCCCGGCCCCGGCTCCTATCTCACCGAGAACCCTGTTCAGCAGCGCGAAAACGGGCGCTTTGCCATGTTTCGCGCTTTTTGTTGTGGCCGTTGTCGTAAGCCGCGCCCCGGGATCGTCCGAAGACCGGGCGAAGCGCGAGGAATACCGGCGCGGCGATGGAAAGGTCGACCATGCTCCGCGCCCTGAAATTCGACTCCGTGATGAAGGCGGTGTTCGGATCGTCCAACGACCGCCGTCTCAAGGGCTACCGGCCGAAGATCGCCGAGATCAACGCGCTCGAGCCGGAATTCGCGGCGCTGACCGACGAGCAGTTGCGCGCCAAGACCGACGAATTCCGCGCCGAACTCGCCGCCGGCAAGACGCTCGACGACATCTACGCCCCCGCCTTCGCCGCCGTCCGCGAAGCCGCCAAGCGCACGCTCAAGCAGCGCCATTTCGACGTCCAGCTGATCGGCGGCTTCGTCCTGCACGAGGGCTCGATCGCCGAGATGAAGACCGGCGAAGGCAAGACGCTGGTCGCCACCACCGCCGTCTATCTCAACGCGCTCGCCGGCGAGGGCGTGCACGTCATCACCGTCAACGACTATCTCGCCCGCCGCGACTCCGACTGGATGGGCCAGATCTACCGGTTCCTCGGCCTCACCGTCGGGGTGATCGTGCACGGGCTCGACGACGACGAGCGCCGCGCCGCCTACGCCGCCGACGTGACCTACGGCACCAACAACGAATTCGGCTTCGACTATCTGCGCGACAACATGAAGTACGACATGGGGCAGATGGTGCAGCGCGGCCACGCCTACGCCATCGTCGACGAGGTCGACTCGATCCTGGTCGACGAAGCGCGCACGCCGCTGATCATTTCCGGCCCGTCGGAGGACCGTTCGGGCCTCTACGCCGCGGTCGACACGATCATCCCGAAGCTGGTCAAGGAGGACTTCGAGCTCGACGAGAAGCAGCGCACCGTCAACCTGACGGAAGCCGGCAACGAGCACGCCGAGACGTTCCTGCGCGAGATCGGCGTGATGAAGGAGGAGGGCTCGCTCTACGAGGCGGGCAACGCGACCCTCGTCCATCACGTCAATCAGGCGCTGCGCGCCCACAAGCTGTTCCAGCGCGACAAGGATTACATCGTCCGCAACGGCGAGGTGGTGATCGTCGACGAGTTCACCGGCCGCATGATGCCCGGCCGGCGCTATTCCGAGGGCCTGCATCAGGCGCTCGAGGCGAAGGAGCACGTCACCGTCCAGCCCGAGAACGTGACGCTCGCCTCGATCACCTTCCAGAACTACTTCCGCCTCTACAAGAAGCTCGCCGGCATGACCGGCACGGCCTCGACGGAAGCGGACGAGTTCGCCGAGATCTACAAGCTCGTCGTGGTCGAGATCCCGACCAACCTGCCGATCGCGCGCGCCGACGAAGACGACGAGGTCTACCGCACGATCGACGAGAAGACGCGCGCCATCGTGCGCGAGATCGAAGAGGCCAACGCCAAGCTGCAGCCGATGCTGGTCGGCACGACCTCGATCGAGAAGTCCGAGGTGCTCGCCGAGGTGCTCGAGAAGAAGGGCTACAAGAAGATCGACTTCAGCCAGCCCGGGGCGCTGAAGCCGCTTTACGCCTCGGCGCGCTCGGGCAAGCCGTCGAAGACCTTCGCGGTGCTCAACGCCCGCTTCCACGAGCAAGAAGCGCCGATCGTCGCCGAGGCCGGCGTCCCCGGCGCGATCACCATCGCCACCAACATGGCTGGCCGCGGCACCGACATCCAGCTCGGCGGCAACGTCGAGATGCGCATTCGCCAGGAGATCCCCGCCGACGCGAGCGAAGAGGAGCGCGCGGCGAAGGAAGCGGAGATCCGCGCCGAGGTGGCCGAGCTCAAGCAGAAGGCGATCGAGGCCGGCGGCCTCTACATCATCGGCACCGAGCGGCACGAGAGCCGCCGCATCGACAACCAGCTGCGCGGCCGTTCGGGGCGCCAGGGCGATCCGGGCCGGTCGAAGTTCTTCCTGTCGCTGCAGGACGACCTGATGCGCATCTTCGGCGCCGAGCGCATGGACACCATGCTCAAGCGTCTCGGACTGAAGGAGGACGAGGCGATCGTCCACCCCTGGATCAACAAGGCGCTGGAGAAGGCGCAGCAGAAGGTCGAGGCGCGCAACTTCGACATCCGCAAGAACATCCTCAAGTTCGACAACGTGATGAACGACCAGCGCAAGGTCATTTTCGAGGACCGGCGCAAGATGATGGCGGCCGAGACGCTCGAGCCGACGATCGTGGAGATGCGCACCGGCGTCGTCGACGATCTGGTCGCCGAGCACATCCCGCACGACGCCTATCCGGAAGCCTGGGACATCGCCGGCCTGAAGAAGGAAGTTCTGGAGAAACTCAATCTCGACGTGCCCGTCGACGCCTGGGCCAAGGAAGAGGGCATCGCCGACGAGGAGGTCGCAGCCCGCCTGCACAAGGCGGCGGAGGAGGCCTACGCCGAGCGCGTTCGGCGCAACACGCCCGAGGCCATGCGCTACGTCGAGAAGCAGGTGATCCTGCAGGCGCTCGATCACCTGTGGCGCGAGCATCTGGTGACGCTCGACCACCTGCGCCAGGTGATCGGCTGGCGCGGCATGGCGCAGCGCGACCCGCTCAACGAATACAAGTCCGAGGCGTTCGAACTGTTCCAGCAGCTGATCGAGCAGTGGCACGAATCGGTGATCTCCCAGATGATGCGGATCGAGGTGCGCTTCCAGACGCCCGAGCCGCCGCCGCCGATGATGTTCCAGCACGCGGAGGCGGGCGCCCTCGACGGCGACTATCCGCTCGGCGGCCTCTCGACCGACGCGCGCCTCGCCCCGGACGCCGGGGTCGCGCTCGCCGAGGAGCGCGATCCGCAGGCGCCGGCGAGCTGGGGACGGGTCGGCCGCAACGAGCCGTGTCCGTGCGGCTCGGGCAAGAAATTCAAGCACTGCCACGGGCAGGTGGCGTGAGCCGCCGCCATGGGCTCGGCGCCGCGACCAGCCGCGCGGAAGCGCTCGCCTGGCTCGCCGAAACGTTCGGCGCCGCGGGGATCGAGGAGCCGAAGCGCGAAGCCCGCCTCGCCCTCTGCCACGCCGGCGGGTTCGCGGCGGCGTCCCTGATCGCCGAACCGGAAAGGTCGCTCGGCGAACCGGCCGCGGCCCGGCTCACCGAGTTCGCCGCACGGCGCGCGGCCGGCGAGCCCTTTTCCAAAATCGCCGGGCGGCGCGAGTTCTGGGGCCTGACGCTGATCGTGTCGCCGGAGGTGCTCGACCCGCGCCCGGAGACGGAAACGCTGGTCGAGGCGGCGCTCAAGATTCTCGGCGCGCGGCGGCGCAATCCGTTGCGCATTCTCGACCTCGGCGTCGGTTCGGGCGCGATTCTGTGCGCGCTGCTGACCGAATGCCCGATGGCGCAGGGCCTCGGCGTCGACGCGTCGCCGGCCGCCGTCGCCGTCGCGAGCCGCAACATCGAAGCGTGCGGCTTGGCGGGCCGTGCGGACATCCGGCTCGGCTCGTGGACCGAGGGCGTCGAAGGCCCGTTCGACCTGATCGTTTCGAACCCGCCCTACGTTCCGAGCGCCGAGATCGACACGCTGGCGCGCGAGGTGCGGGATTTCGACCCGCGCCTCGCGCTCGACGGCGGCGCGGACGGGCTCGACGCCTACCGCACCATCCTGCCGGCGGCGGCGAGCCTGCTGTCGCCCGGCGGCCGGCTGATCGTCGAGGTCGGGGCCGGACAGGGCGGCGCCGTCCTCGGCCTCGCGGCGCGGCTGGGGTTCGTCCACGCCGAGACCCGACGCGATCTCGCCGGGATCGACCGGGTGGTGATCGGCGAGCGGCCTTAAGTGAAACGCCTTCGGCGCCGGGTCGCCCTCGCGCTCCTCGCCGCGACGGCGGTCGGGCCGGTCGCAGCCGATTCGCCGGCGCCAAAGCGCGACTGGCGACAGGAAAAGTGCTTCCGTTACGGGCGCGACTGGGACGAGGCCCTGCGCCGCTTCGGCAGGGACGGTCTCAGCGCGGGGTTTCTGGCCGGCAACGGCGCCTTCCTCAAGGCCGGCTGCGTCGCCTCCAAACCAATCTGTCCCAAGACCGCGCGGGATCGAAAGCTCGCCGACGCGCTCGCGATTCGCGTCGTCAACGAGGGCATGTCGCCGACCTTCCTGCCCTTCGACTGCCCGCCGCGCTGAGGCAAAGACGCAAGCGATCCGGAAGCTGGCGCGGACGGCGGACGCGCCCTACAAGGCGAGGGACGCGTCCGGGGACGCGGGATCGCGGAACTTTCTCGAAGGGGGTCGCTGATGGCCGAAGAATCCGTCGAACAACCGCGCGGCGAGCTGACCGTGCGCCTCGTCGCCATGCCGAGCGACACCAACGCCAACGGCGACATCTTCGGCGGCTGGGTGTTGAGCCAGATGGACGTGGCGGGCGGCATCGCCGCGGTCGAGACGGCGCAGGGGCGGGTGGCGACGGTCGCCATCGACGCGCTGCATTTCATTCGCCCGGTCAAGGTCGGCGACGTCCTGTGCGTCTACACCGCGGTCGACCGGATCGGGCGCACCTCGATCAAGATGCATGTCGAAGCCTGGGCGCGCCGGTTCCGCCGGCACGTGCGCGAGAAGGTGACCGACGCCACCTTCACCTTCGTCGCCATCGACGAAGACGGACGGCCGCGGCCGGTCGTCGAGGAGCCGGCGAAAGGGTGAGGAAAGGCGCGGGCCGACAGTCTGGCCGCCCGCCCCCTTCGCCTCCGCGCCAATCGTCAGAGCCTGTACGAGAGCGTCCGGCCCGATGGGGCGCCCGGCGCAGCGTGTCGGGGTCATCGCAGAATCTTCCCCAGATTGTACGCCAGGCTCTTGAGGCAGTCCGCCGGTGTGGGTTCGAGAACCGGTCGCGAGACCGCTACGCCAAAATCCTGGACTGATGATAAACGATTATGGACTAAATATTATAGATGCTCCTGTGACCCTTTGCTAGAAATCGTCGCCGCTGGATGAACCTCCGGGTGAACTTTCCGGCCCTTCAGGGCGGCTTCTGCAAAGAACAGGAGAAGACCATGCGTGTATTCGTGACAGGGGCAACCGGTTTCGTCGGGACCGCCGTCGTCAAGGAGCTGATCGGAGCGGGCCATGCCGTCACGGCGCTCGCGCGCTCCGAAGCAAAGGCCCAGGCGCTGCGGGCCAAGGGCGTCGAACCGCATCGCGGCGATATCGATGATCTGGAAAGTCTTCGGAGTGCGGCGGCGGCGGCGGACGGAGTGATCCACCTCGCCTTCATGCACGGCCTGTCGCAGGTCCCGTTGCCGAAGCGGCTACGCATCCTTTTTGGCGGACTGCCGACCGACATCGTCTCACGTTTCCTGGCGGTATCCGCCGAGGCGGACCGCTGCGCGATCGACGCGCTCGGCGTCGCCCTCAAGGGATCGGGTCGGCCGCTGGTGACGACCTTCGGCACGATGGGACTGGCGCACGCCGCACTGCGGGCTTCTGGACTCGCGACGGAGAACGATGCGCCCGCGACCGATTCGCCCGGCATCGCCAGAGCGATGACCGAGGAAAAGGTGGAGGCCCTGGCCTCACTCGGCGTGCGCGCGACGATGATCCGCCTCGCGCCATCGGTGCATGGCGACGGTGATACGGGTTTCGTGCCGCAACTGATCGCGATCGCCCGCAAGAAGGCCAACTCGGCTTATGTCGGCGATGGCGACAATCGGTGGGCTGCGGTGCACCGGACCGACGCCGCGCGGTTGTTCAGGCTCGCGCTGGAGCGCGGAGTCGCCGGCGCGCGCTATCATGCGGTCGCGGACGAAAGCATACCGTTCCGGACGATCGCCGATGTCATCGGTCGAAAGCTCGACGTTCCCGTAGCCGGGATCACGGCAAAAGAAGCGTCGAAACGATTCAGTTTCCTCGCACCCTTCATCAAGGCCGATAATCCGGCGTCGAGCGACCTGACCCGCGCCCAGCTCGGATGGCAGCCGCAGGAGCAGGGTCTGATCGCCGACCTCGAACATGGGAGTTACTTCGACACCGCGCCGCGGAGTTTGTCATGAGCGCTGGTCTCATCTGGGGCTGGGCGACGCTCGGTTTTGCGCTGATGACGCCCGTCACGCTTTGGGCAGGCCACTCTGACCGAAGGCCTCTGGCCGGAGTCAGCGTCTGGGCGAAGCCTGCGATCCAGGAGGCCAGCCCTGCCCGGTAGCCAACTCCTTCTCGACCTCATGACGAACCAAGGGAGATTCAGGTCGCCAAAGATTGCGTATAGAATTTCGGCGACAACCCGGTTGCGCGCTTGAAGCCCGTGCTGAATGCGCTCACGGATTGATAGCCGGCTATTTCCGCGATCTCGGTCATAGGCAGGTTCGATGACGCCAAAGCCGCCTTGGCAAGCGTCATACGCCAGTTGGCGAGGTAATCGATCGGCGGCATGCCCATGATGTGGGTGAAGCGCGCGGCGAATGCGGATCGCGACATTCCGACGGCGTTGGCGAGCGCCGCAACCGTCCAGGAACGCCGTGCGTCCTCGTGCATGATGCGCAGAGCCCTTCCGACTTTTGCATCGGCAAGTCCCGCCAACAGACCGCGATCTGAGCCGGGGATGGCGCTTGAGCGATAGCGCAGCGCCTCGATCAGCAAAACCTCGAGCAGACGATCGAGCACGAGCGACCGGCCGGGCCGATCCGCGAGCGCTTCGTCGCCCAACGCCGACAACAACGCGCCGAGACGGGCCACGAGCGTATCCGTCGCGCGCACATGCGCAATCGGCAGCATCAGGCTCGCGACAAGGTCAGCGTTGGCGGGCGCGAAGCTGAAGTTCCCAGCGATGAACCGGGTAATTGTCCCCTTCCTCCCCGCCGAAACCAGCAAACCTGGATCGGCGATCGCCGCCTTGAAGTCGACCGGGGCGCCGCCGCCGCCCCCTGTCATCGTCCAGGGCGGCGGCGCCGCCATCAACATGAAATCACCCGTCGCCAGGTCGAGGCCAGCCCCGTCATCGCGTTCGACACGCGCCGCCCCTTCGATCATCTGGCCGAACACGACAACGTCGGATGGCAGAAAGCGGATCGTCCAGGCGTCATGGGCTTCAACGACGCGCCAGAAGACCGCCTGCGGCTTGAGCAGGGTAATGATCTGGGAAAGCGGGTCCATTATGGACTCCTGGTAAACGAATACGGAGTTACGATTATAGAGAACCCTGCTTTGCCTTGCTAGAAAAAGTCACTGCCGGATGGAACGCCGGGTGAACTTGCCGGCCCATCAGGGCGGCTTCAGCAACAGGAATATTTATCATGATCAGCACAGACCATCTCGAGGCATATCTCAAAGCTATGGGAGCGCGCGATGTCGCCTCGGCAAAGGTCCATATGGCCGATGACGTCGTCATCTACAGCCCTCTCGTCCCCGCGCCTTTCAAGGGCAAGGAGAAGGTGGCGGATGTCCTGGCGGCGCTCCTGAGCACCGTCGACGCCTTCGAGCCGAAGATGCTGCTGCGCGAAAACGCGGACTTCGTCGCCGTCTTCACCATCAAGCTCGGCGACCACACGATCGACGGTATGGATCACATGCACATCAACGAGGCTGGTCTCGTGGACAGTATGACGGTGGCGTGGCGTCCCCTTCCGTCGGTG
This sequence comes from Roseiarcus fermentans, assembly GCF_003315135.1. Lineage (GTDB taxonomy): Bacteria > Pseudomonadota > Alphaproteobacteria > Rhizobiales > Beijerinckiaceae > Roseiarcus > Roseiarcus fermentans. Next base: position 69,983 of record NZ_QNRK01000005.1, on the reverse strand, counting down.
GTCGCGGTGCAGCAGAAACTCGCTCCGAAACTGGGAGGCCAGGCGATGAAGCTGGTGAACGCCGACTAGAGCGAGATGAAATCAGGTCGAACCAACCCCGTCATTGCGAGGAGCCCCCCGGACTACAGTCCGGGGGGACGGGGTTGCTTCGCTTCGCTCGCAATGACGGAGGGAATGAACCTCAATTCATCATGCTCTAGACTAGGGCTCAATCCTCGAGCTTGCGCGCCTCGTCCGGCAGCATGATCGGCACGCCGTCGCGGATCGGATAGGCGAGCTTGGCCGCGCGCGAAATCAGCTCCTGCCGCGCGGCGTCGTAGACGAGCGTGTCGCGCGTCAGCGGGCAGACGAGGAGTTCGAGCAGGCGCGGGTCCGTGCGCCCTCGCGATGGGGTAGCCTCGCCGGTTTCGGTCTCGTCGTTGGTCATCTGTCGTGGTCTCGGGCCTTGGGGAATGCTGGTCGCGGCCAGCGAAAGTCACAGCCTCGGGATGCGTCTGGCGCGGCCGGCGCTCACGACTGTGAGAAACCTCTCCCGGATCGCGGCGAACAGGCTCGGCGGCAGGACGCCATAGGCGACGGTGGCGTCGGTCCTGTTCGGCAGGCGACGCAGGTCCGGGCCGGGCCAGACGAACTCGTTCCACTCCGTGAGCAGGATCCACGAGCGTCCGTCGTCGAGGCCGAGGCGCTTCTTGGTGACGGTAGGGATTTCGACGGCACTGGCTGGGTCGCCCGGCGGGCTGCGCGTGATCGGCAGAACAAGCACAGCGCCAAGGATCACTTCAACTCGGAGTCGCGGCGCTCGAATTCGGACGGGACACTGGCGCTTTGAACCGCTTCGATCCACGCGTCGGACAGATCGGCGGTCAATCCGGCCCGGCGATCCCGCCGCTTCAGGCGCGCCCACTCTTCGGCTGACATGACCACGAGCGAATCGCGCCCGTGCTTGGTGATGACGACGGGCTCGCGCCGCGCCCTGTCGCTCAGAGCCCCGAAGGCAGCCTGAAATTCGCTCGCCGTGACCCTTGTTTGTTGCATCCCCACATCTCCGATTTGGCCAAAATAGCGAAAATAGCCAAATCCGTCAATTTCCTCGGTCATGCGATCAGGGGCGAGCGCAGCCACCCGTAGCCGCGCTCGCCCCGATGGCCCTCAAAAATGCAGCGCGCTCGCCTGTCGCACGCCCTTGAGCTTGCCGACCTCCTCCAGCACCGCCGAGGGGACCGGGCCGTCGACCGCCACCAGCGCAATCGCCGAGCCGCCCTGCTCGTCGCGGCCGAGGGCGAAGGTGGCGATGTTGACCCCCGCGTCGCCGAGCAGGCTCGCGAACCGGCCGATGAAGCCCGGCTTGTCCTCGTTGGTGACATAGATCATCGACGGGGTGAATTCCGCGTCGATCTTGATGCCCTTGATCGACAGAATCCGCGGCTTGCCGTCGTGGAACACGGTGCCGCCGATCGAGCGGGTCTGCTCCTTCGTCGTCACCGTGAGGGTGATGAAGCTTTCGTAGTCGCCCTGGGCGGCGCGGGTCACTTCCTCGATGACGATGCCGCGGCTGGCGGCGACCGCGGGGGCCGAGACGACATTGACGTCCTGAAGCGACGGCCGCAGCACGCCGGCAATCGCCGCCGAGGTCAGCGCCTTGATCTTCAGATCGGCGACCGCGCCGTCGTAGGCGATGGCGACCTTCTCGATCGGCGCGTGGGTGAGCTGGCCGGCGAACGAGCCGAGCCCTTCCGCGAGCGCGATGAACGGCCTCAGCTTCGGCGCCTCCTCGGCGGTGATCGAGGGGAAGTTGACCGCGTTGGAGATCGCGCCGCGGATCAGGTAGTCGGACATCTGCTCGGCGACCTGCAGGGCGACGTTCTCCTGCGCTTCGCTGGTGGAGGCGCCCAGATGCGGCGTGGCGATGAAGTTTGGATGGCCGAACAGCGGGTTCGCCTTGGCCGGCTCCTCGACGAACACGTCGAAGGCCGCGCCCGCCACCTGGCCGCTGTCGAGCGCCGCGCGCAGCGCGGCCTCGTCGACGAGACCGCCGCGGGCGCAGTTGATGATGCGCACGCCCTTCTTGGTCTTGGCCAGATTCTCGGCCGACAGGATGTTCTTCGTCTGGGCGGTGAGCGGCGTGTGCAGGGTGATGAAGTCGGCGCGGGCGAGCAGGTCGTCGAGCTCGACCTTCTCGACGCCGATCTCGGCGGCGCGCTCGAGGCTCAGGAACGGATCGTAGGCGATCACCCGCATCTTGAGGCCGACGCCCCGCGTCGCGGCGATCGAGCCGATGTTGCCGCAGCCGATCACGCCGAGGGTCTTGCCGGTGAGCTCGACGCCCATGAAGCGGTTCTTCTCCCACTTGCCCGCCTGGGTCGAGAGGTCGGCGGCGGGAAGCTGGCGGGCGAGCGCGAACATCAGCGCGATGGCGTGCTCGGCGGTGGTGATCGAATTGCCGAACGGGGTGTTCATCACGATCACGCCGCGGGCGGTGGCGGCCGGGATGTCGACATTGTCGACGCCGATGCCGGCCCGGCCGACGACCTTCAACTTCGTCGCCTGTTCGAGCAGCTTGGCGGTGACTTTCGTGTTCGACCGGATCGCGAGGCCGTCGTAGTCGCCGATGATTTTGGCGAGCTCGTCCTTGTCGAGACCCGGTTTGACGTCGACCTCGACGCCGCGCTCCTTGAAGATGGCGACGGCGGCGGGGGAAAGCTTGTCGGAAATGAGAACGCGAGGAGCCATGGGAAAGACCTCGAGGGGCGGCCGCGACGGCCGCATGGAATGTCGGGAAGGAGCGCCCGCGCCGCTACGGCCGGGCGCTGACGTCGTTCAGGCGGCCTTGGCGAGCTTGGCCTTTTCGACCGCGAAGGCGTAGTCGAGCCAGCGCGTCAGCGCTTCGACGTCGGCGGTCTCGACCGTCGCGCCGCACCAGATGCGCAGGCCCGCCGGAGCGTCGCGGTAGGAGCCGATGTCGTAGGCGACCTTCTCTTTTTCGAGGAGGCCGGCCAGCGCCTTGGCGAAGGCGGCCTGCGCCTCCGCCGGCAGCGCGGCGACGGCCGGATCGACGACCTTGAGGCAGACGCTGGTGTTGGAGCGCGTCGCCGGAACCGCGGCCAGGTTCGCGATCCAGGGGCTCGTCTCGACCCATCGGGCGAGCGCCGCCGCGTTGGCGTCGGCCCGCGCGATCAGCGCCTTCGCGCCGCCGAGGCCCTTGGCCCAATGCAGCGCGTCGATATAGTCCTCGACGCACAGCATCGAGGGGGTGTTGATCGTCTCGCCCTCGAAGAAGCCCTCGGTGAGCTTGCCGCCCTTGGCGAGCCGGAAGAGCTTCGGCAGCGGCCAGGCCGGGGTGTAGGCAGTCAGCCGCTCGGCCGCGCGCGGGCTGAGAATAATGACGCCGTGCGCGCCTTCGCCGCCGAGCGCCTTCTGCCAGGAGAAGGTGACGACATCGAGCTTCGGCCAGTCGAGGTCCTGGGCGAAGGCCGCCGAGGTGGCGTCGCAGATGGTCAGGCCCTTGCGGTCGGCCGGAATCCAGTCGGCGTTCGGCACGCGCACGCCCGAGGTGGTGCCGTTCCAGGTGAACACGACGTCGTTGTCGAAATCGACCTTCGCGAGGTCCGGCAATTCGCCGTAGCCCGCCTTCAGCGTGCGGGCGTCCTTGATCTTGAGCTGCTTGACGATGTCGGTGACCCAGCCGTCTCCGAAACTCTCCCAGGCGAGCACGTCGACGCCACGCGCGCCGAGCAGGGTCCAGAGCGCCATCTCGACCGCGCCAGTGTCGGAGCCGGGCGTGATGCCGATGCGGTAGTCGGCCGGGACGCCGAGCACCTCGCGGGTCAGGTCGATCGCGAGCTTCAGCCTGGCCTTGCCGAGCTTGGCGCGATGCGAGCGCCCGAGGGGCGCGTCTTTCAGGACTTCGGGGGTCCAGCCGGGGCGCTTGGCGCAGGGGCCGGAAGAAAAGCAAGCGTTGGCGGGCTTCGCCGCAGGCGTCTCGATCGTCATCACCAGAGCCATCCTTTCAGATGGAAGCCTCTCGTTGGGGAGAGGTGTCCCGCCGTCGCCATTATCCGATCCGATCCGGGTTGGCAATCCGCATCGCGAACGGTTTTTTCGCCGGCGCCGCGAGGGTCGCCATGCCCGCCCGTGCTGTCCGGTCGATCGCGGCCCGCCGCGGCAAGGGTTAACGCTTCCTCAATGAGGCTGCGCCAAGCTGATGCAATGCCTACGGATTTTCAACCGGCGCCGGACCTGACGCTCTCCGGATTTCCGTTCGTCGCCGCCCTGGCCGACAGCGCCGACCCGCAGGACAGGCGGATCTGGCTGCGCGTCGCCTGCGACCATTTTGTTCTGGCGGGGCGCGCCGACGCGCGAGCGATCGAGCGTTTCGCCGACGCGGTCGGCCGCCAACTGGAGACGGCCGACAGGGCCGCCGTCCTGGAAGCCGCGCGAAAACTCGCCCCGTGCCCGCGGACGCCGGCGCGGCTCCTCGACCGGCTGGCCGACGCCGACCCGGAAGCGAGCGACTGCGTGCTGGAACACGGGCGCGCCTTCACCTCCGCCGACCTCGTCGGCGCGATCGGGCGCGGTTCACGGCAAGCGCTCGCGGTCGCCCGGCGGCCCGGCCTCGATTCCAGGCTGATCGGCGCGCTCGTCGCGCGGGACGAGGCCGATATCCTCGTCGCGCTCGCGGACAATCCGGGCGCGCGGCTCCAGGGCGCGGTCGTCGCCGGCCTCATGCGGCGCGCCAGAGCGCTCGCCGAAGACCGCGGCGACCGCCGCCTCGCCGAGAGTCTGCTGCGCCGCCGACCGCTCGGCCCCGAGCACGCCGCGCTGTTCCTTCTCGCCGATCCGCCTCAGCGGGTCGAGATCCTGATCGCCGCGCAGCGCGACCGGCTGGGCAGGCCTCGCGGGCTGCCGGCGGCGGCCGCGCCGCAGACGATCGAGGCGCTGGAGCTGGCGGCCGTCGCCCGTCAGCCGAGGCTTTTCGTCGCCACCCTGGCGAAGGCCCTCGGCTGCGGCGAGGCGCTCGCACAACGGATCGCCGACGACCCGTCGGGCGAACCGCTCGCCGTCGCCCTGGCGGCGCTGGGCGCGCCCGGCGAGGTTGTGGTGCGCGTTCTGATCGCCGGCGACCTCGCGGCCGGCGGGGCCTATGGCCGCATCCGGTCGCTGGCGCGGCTCAACAGCGCCCTCGACCGCAACGCGGCGATGGCGGTGATGGCGGCGCTGTGTGGACAGCCCGCGCGCCGGCGAACGGACGGGCCCGCGGAGGCCGCGCTGCGCGAACCGGCGGCGCGGCGGCGCGAGCGCGCCGCGATCCGGCCGCAGCGCAAGGCGGCCGGATAGGGCGCCCGCGGCTCAGCCCAGGAATGGCAGGGCGGTCGGGAGGAAGAACCCGAGGCCGACCAGCGCCGCGCCGATGGCGCCGAGTCCGATGCTGATCCAGAGCAGCGCGGCGATGTCGGTGATGATCGACGCGGACGCCAGAACGATCGCAATCTGGGTGAGGCCGCTGCCGAACTCGTAGCGCTCCAGCCGGTGGTTGGCCAGTTCGCGCGCCTCGGTCGCTTCGTGCGCCCGCTCCTGGATCTTCTCCAGGCTGTCCTCGGGATGTTTCGGCTCGTGCTCATAGCGCTCGACCGCCGCGTGGAACGTCTCGATCTGCTTGTCGAACGCCTCGCGGGCGTTGGGGTCGGCGACGGCCGCCTTTTCCGCTTCCAGAAGCTGCGCGCCGGACTCGGCGATCGTCGCGCGGATCTTCTTGGCCTGATAAAAGTTGAACAGGTCGACAGCCTCGATGTTGCTTTCGGTCGAAAGATGCTGCGCTCGCTTGGCGCCCGCCTCGGACAACGCCAGCAACAATGCCAGAAGGGCGATGACGAGCGCCGCCCTCCGGTCTTTTTCCTTGGCCTCGACCGCTGTCTCGACCGGATCTTCGCTCATGTTCGCCCCTCCATCTCGTCCACTCTCGCGACTTCGCCTTCAGGCGCCGGGCGTGCGGATCCGGGCCGTGTCGATCGCCGAAGGCTCGCGGTCGGCGGGAAGGCCTGCCCCGCCCGACGCCGCGACGGCGGAAAAGAGCCGCACGACCTCGCGCCCGAGACGGCCGATCGACTCCCGCAACGCCGCATCGTCCGCGTCATAGTCGCCGGCCGGCGCAGCCAGTCGGGCCGCGAGCGCGGCGACCGTCGCGGCCATAGCCGCCTCCCTGTCGGGAAGCGCCGCTTTCGCCTGATTCGTCAACACACCCACGCCCCGCAACCCCGACCGCCACGATCGCGCCCACGATCGCAGCCGGCGTCATCCTCCGGAACGGAGGCGCTCCGCCTGCGCGGAGGCTGACGGAAAGCGTCGGGAAGCGCAACCGCCTCTGCGCAGGGAATCGCGAAGGCGTCCGTCGGCGTCGCTCAGAACGGGTTCCAGGTCGCGCGTTGCGTGAATTTCAGGTAGCCGAGATTGACTCCCAGCCGCGCGCCGACGCCGGTCCGGATCGGCACCACGACGACGCCCGCGGCGTCGAGCGCGGTGAAGCTGAAGCCGCCGACGAGATAGGCCGAGCCGTTGACTCCGCCGAACCGCTGATAGATGGCGCCGACCGCGGGCAAATTATAGACAAGCATCATGGTTCGGTCGCCGTCGCCGCCCCAGTCGAACCCCAGCGAGGGTCCCTGCCAGAACACCGGCTGATCGCCCGCGTTGCGGGTGAACATCTTGCCTTCGCCGTAGCGCAGGCCGCCGATGAAGGCCCCGGAGGCTTCCTGGCCGAGAATATACGCGTTGGGAAGGCCCCATCGGCGCGCCGCCTCCTGCACCGCTTCAGCGAGGCCGCGCGAAAGGCCGCCGAAAAACTTGTGGCCGCTGTCCACGACTTCGTCGACCGAGAAGGTTTCCGGGGGCGCGTCCGCCGCAGCCCGCGCGCACAGCGCCAGCGGGCTGGCCGCGGCCATGACAAGGGCTTCCCGACGCGTCAGTCTCGCCATCGCAATCGCGCTCCTTCGCCACGCCCCGACGCGCGCCCGAATCCCGAGCGCTTGGGCGAATCGTCGCCGAGGCGGCGCCGCGATTGTCCGGCGCGGACATTAACCGATGATTAACGTTAGCGAAATCGCGCCGCCGCGGCCGGATCGCCCCAGGCGATGAACGATCCGTTGCGCAGCTTGGCGTCGGCCTTTCCGTAGGCCAACGGGGCGCCCGACGCCGTGAGCACGACGCCGCCCGCGGCGCGCAGCACGGCGTCGCCGGCCGCAGTGTCCCATTCCATCGTCGGTCCGAACCGGGGATAGACGTCCGCCAGCCCCTCGGCGACGAGGCAGAACTTCAGCGACGACCCAGCCGCCCGCCGCTCGCCCACCGGCAGGCGGGCGAGGAAGGCTTCGGTCTCGGCGTCGGCGTGCGACCGGCTCGCGACGGCGACCAGCCGCTCCGGCGCGGCGCGCGCGCCGATCGCCGTCCAGGCGGCGCGCCCAGGCAGTCCGGACCCGACCGGGACATCGCAGACGAAGGCGCGGTCGCCGGCGAACCACAGCCGGGCGAGCGCCGGCGCGTAAACCGCCCCGGCCACCGGTTTTCCTCCCTCGATCAGCGCCACGTTGATGGTGAACTCGCCGTTGCGGGTGATGAACTCCTTGGTCCCGTCGAGCGGATCGACGAGCAGGAACCGATCCGCGATCGCGACCTGCCGTCCCGCCGCGGTCATTTCCTCGGCGACCACGGGCGTGTCGGGCAGGGCGCGGGCGAGGCGGTCGCAGATGATCGCCTCCGCGCGCTCGTCGGCAAGCGTGACGGGGCTGCCGTCGGACTTGGACGATACGGCGGCGTCAGCCGCGTACACCTCCATGACCGCCGGTCCCGCCGCGAGCGCGATGTCGGCCAAAAGGACGGCGAGGTCTTCGCGGGCCGTGTGGTTAAGGTCTGTCAAGAGCGTTCCCCGTCATCAAGCGCGGCGGCGCGCCATCGCCCGCCCGACGTTCCGCATGCGTGTCCGGCGCCTTCAGGTGTCGCGGCGACGACGCGAATCGGATATTCGAGCGGTAGCGCCCCGGCGCCTCGGCGACATCGCCCGCCGGCGCGGAACGCATTGACCATAGGACCGGCCGCTTGACAATCGCCCCGCTCGATCTCGCCGCGCTGCTGTGCTCACGTCTGTGCCACGACGTGATCGGTCCAGTCGGCGCCATCATCAACGGCCTCGAGGTGCTCGACAGCAACGACGCGGAGATGCGCGGGATCGCGATGGACCTGATCCGGAAGAGCGCGGAATCCGCGTCGGCGCGGCTCCAGTTCTGCCGGCTCGCCTTCGGCGCCTCCGGCTCGCTCGCCGCGGCGATCGACACCGGCCACGCGGAAACGGCGGCGCGCGAGATCTTCAACACCGACCGCACCACCCTCAGATGGGAGGCGCCCCGGCGCCTGGCGCCGAAGAACGCGGTCAAGCTTCTTCTGAACCTCTGCCTCATCGCCGCGAGCGCGGCCCCGCGCGGCGGGGTGATCACCGCCGAGATGACCGGCGAGGGCGAGGATCTGTTCATCCGCGTCGGCGCGGTCGGAGGAAACGTGAAACTGTCGCAGGCCGTCGCCCACGCTCTCTCCGGTTCGGAGCCCGAAACGATCGACGCCCACTCGATCCAGCCCTATTACGCGACGCTGCTCGCCGGGGAGTGCGGCCTGACCATCGACGCCGTCGCGACGGCGGGCGCGGTGACGCTGACAGCGAAGCGCGCCGCATAAGGCGCCCCGGCGGCGCGACGAACGCGCCGCGCTACTCGTTGACCGGCGTTTCGTCGCTCATCGGGTTCGGCGCCGGAGTCGGCAGCTCCTGATCCGGATCCGACTGCGCGGCGTTGAAGCCATAGGGCGAACGCAACCTGCGACGCCTTCCGCGCGCCGGGAACCGGACTTCGCCCGATTCGGTCCCGTCACCGAACGGCTGCGGCGCCGGCTCGTTGGGCGCTGCGACATCGGCCGGCGTCGTCTCGACGACCTGAGGCGGCGGCAGCGCGTCGGATTCCGGCGCCGGCGGTCTCGCGGGTCCGGTGATGAACGACGGCAACGTGGGCGCCGCGACCGCCTCGGGCGGGCTCTCGCGCGGCGGCTGAGGCTGACCGGGATCGCGGTACGGCCGGAATTCGCGCGGCGGGCGGCCGTCGCGATTCTGCCGGTTGTCGCGATAGCCCTCTCCTCGATCGTTGAACGGCCGGTCCTGGCGAGGACCCCGGTCCGGAAAGCGGCCACCCTGTCGATCCTGCCGCGGCTGGAAGCCGCTGCGGTCGTTCTGACCCTGTCGTTCGGGATCGAAGGCCGGCCGCTCGACGAAGGGCTGCGGCGCGTTCGGGGCGCCCGGCTGGGCCGGGAAGCCGTTCTGCGGCGGCTGGAATGCCGCCGCCCGTTCCGCCGGCGAGGCGAAGCGGTCGGTCAGCGCGCTGTAATCGTCGTCGTCGTCCAGGTCGTCGCTGTCGCCATCGCCGATCGCGCGAGGCTGGCCGCCCTGCGCCACCGCCTGCGCGGCTTGCGCCGCCGCGATGATGCGGAAGTAGTGCTCGGCGTGCTGGAGGTAGTTTTCCGCGGCCACGGGATCTCCGCCGGTGTGCGCGTCGCGCGCCAACTGGAGGTATTTCTCGGCCACATGTTGCGCGTTGCCACGAATCTTCACGTCGGGGCCGTTCGATTCGTAGGATCGCGTCAATGGGTTCGGTCCTCGCCGGCCGTTGGTCGGCCTGCCGCGCATCCGCTTGTTGTTCTGATTTGGTCTCATAGCCTTTCCCAATTCGCCGTCGTGTTGCGCTCGTCGTCGGCGCAGGCCGCGCCGGCGCAGGAACGCATCCGATCAATCCGTCAAGTGAGGATTGCCGCCGGGCTCGTCGCGCCGACGACAAAGCTCAGCCCCCTCTGCCCATGCCCCGCCAGACTGATGCGCTGCGCTCGCACGCCGGTCCGCGCCCCATTCCCGGCTCCGACAACTCCCGCGCTCGTTACGGCGTCCGTCTTTCGCGCTGCTTTCTGGTTTAAATAACGACCGGAGCCGGCGTCGCGCTGGATTCGAGAGATTCTCTCAACGCTATCGTGTTCGTCAGATCGAGCGGCGCACTCTCGGAGCTGCGCCCCTCCGCCCCACACTTGACGTCGCTTGACCGAGCCGGCCCACGGCGATTCTTGAAATGAGGATACCTTCTTTTCGTTCTTTCGCCAAGCGCCGAATCATCGCCAACGACACGACCCGGCCCGGCGCCCGTCAGTTCGACGGTTGCGCCGCCGACGCGGGCCGCTGCGCGGCGGCGGTCGGCGCCGGAGACGCGGCCACCGGCGCTCGATACCCTTTCGGAGGATCCGTCAGCCAGTCCCGATCCGGCTCGGGACCCAACGTCGTCGGGCCTTTGTTCAAGCCGACCCAGCCGAGCGGGTTGAGATTCCCCAGCACCGACGACGATTCGGCCTTGGCGCCGGCGCCAAGCGTCGCCGCGCTCTCGGGCTGGTCGGAGGCGCGCACGGTGACGGGGGCGTTGGGGAAGCCTTGCAGCCCGCGCAGACGCACGTCGCCCACCCCCGCGATCTTCTTCTTCTCGTTCTCCTTCGCGGTCTTCTTGCGCTGGATCTCCTGATTCACCGGCCAGGCGCCGCCGCTCGTCGCCGCAGAACCCCCGGGCGGAGGAAGGTCCATCGACTTCGGCACGACGAGCTTGCCGTGCTCGTGATAGTCGATCGGGTCCTTCTCCTCGTTGCCCAGCCCGACGACCGGACCGAAGATCGAGCCGATGCCCTCCCACAGCGGCGCCGCCCCGTCGTCTCCTGCGCGCGCCGCGGTGGAGCCGAGACAGGACGCGGCGGCGGCCAGGGCGATCAACGTTCCTCGGAATCCGATGTGCATCCCCTAATCTCTCACGAAGCGCGGCCCGGCGCGATCCGGCCTCCGTCCGGTCCAAGCCGGAAACACGCGACCGTTTCATTCCCGCAAATTCTGGCTATTCCATGGCGTCGGACGGAGCGCCGCCCCCAGACCGGCGCTCCCCGGCGCGCGCGCCGAACGCCAGGTCGAGAATCAGCAGCGCGACGCCGACATTGATCGCGGCGTCGGCCAGGTTGAACACGAAGAAGTGCCGACCGAACGCGTGCAGGTCGAGATAGTCGACCACCGCGCCATGCGTCAGCCGGTCCAGCGCGTTGCCGAGCGCTCCGCCGACGATCGCCCCGAGCCCGGCCGCGGACAGAAACGAACGGCTCGAAACCAGCCACCATCCGAGCAGAACGACCGCCGCGAGCGTCACCGCCAGCAGCGCGGCCCGGCCGGCGGCCGTGTCCTGGGTGAACAGACTGAACGAGATCCCGCGGTTCCAGCGCAGGACGAGATCGAGGAACGGTCCGAGCGGCAAGGCGTCGCGCGCGGCGTCGGCGCGCGCGAGGACGGCGAGCTTCGCCGCCTGATCGGCCAGCAAGACCGCCGCGGCGATGGCGGCGCCGAGGGCGCGCGGCGTCACGTTGGACGGCCGAGCGCCCGAAGCTCGCGAAGCGCGGCGGCGTCTCGCGGACTGACGTCGGGAAAACCGGGCGCGGCGGTCGCGGGGTCGAAGTAGCGCCACGAGCGCGCGCATTTGATCCCCCGGGCCCGCTCGACGACCACCGCCACGTCGGGCAGGTCGGGCAGGCGGAAAGCGCCGTCCGGGGGGGCGCCCTCCGTCTCGATGACGATGTCCGACGTGATGCAGACCTCGGCGAAATCAACCCCCCGCAGCGCCTCGACATGCTCGGGGCGGGAGAGCCAGACGCGCGGGGCGGCCTCCAGCGACGATCCGATCGCCTTGTCGGCGCGGGCGATCTCGATCGCCCCGGTCACCGCCAGGCGCAGGGCGCGAATCGTGTCCCATTTGCGCGCCAGCGCCTCGTCCCGCCATGTCTCCGGGATCGCCGGGAACTGTTCGAGATGGACCGACCGGGCGTCGGGGTTGCGGGAAGCCCAGGCCTCCTCCGCGGTGAACACGAGCACCGGCGCGAGCCAGACCGTGGCGGCGCGGAAGATGCGATCGATCGCCTCGAGCGCGCCGAGTCGCCGCGCGCTCGACGGCGGATCGCAATAGAGCGCGTCCTTGCGAATGTCGAAATAGAAGGCGGAGAGGTCCGCGTTCATGAACGCCGACAAGAGCGAGATCACCCGGGCGTAGTCGAAATTCGCATAGGCCTCGCGCACCTTGCCGTCGAGGTCGGCGAGCTTGTGCAGCATCAGCCGGTCGAGTTCGGCCATGCCGGCGAACCCGACCGACGTGGCGGGGTCGAAGTGCGCCAGCGTGCCGAGCATCCAGCGGATGGTGTTGCGCAGCTTGCGGTAGTTGTCCGAAACCGCCTTCAGAATCTCCGCCCCGATGCGCTGGTCGTCGGAATAGTCGACGCTCGCCACCCACAGGCGCAGGATGTCGGCGCCCGAGGCGCGGATCACGTCCTGGGGAAACGTCTGGTTGCCGAGCGACTTCGACTGCTTGCGGCCCTTCTCGTCGAGCGTGAAGCCGTGGGTCAGGACGATGTCGAAAGGCGCCCGGCCGCGCGTGCCGCAGCTTTCGAGCAGCGACGACTGAAACCAGCCGCGATGCTGGTCGGAGCCCTCGAGATACATCACCTCGTCCGGACCGCCATCGACCGCACGCCGAATTCCGGCGAGCCCGGGAAAATGCACACTGTCCTCGAGGACGAAGGCGTGCGTTGAACCGGAGTCGAACCAAACCTCGACCAGATTGTCGACCTTGTCGTAATCGTCGGGATTGTGCTTGTCGCCCAGGAAACGCGACTTTGCCCCCTCGGCGAACCAGGCGTCGGCGCCCTCGGTCTCGAAGGCGGCCGCGATCCGCGCGTTGACCTCCTCGTCGTAAAGAACCTCGTGCTCGCCTTTGCGCACGAAAATCGCGAGCGGCACGCCCCAGGCGCGCTGGCGCGACAGCACCCAGTCGGGCTTGTTGGCCACCATGCCCTTGATGCGGTTCTCACCGGTTCTCGGCACCCAACGGGTGCTTTCGATCGCCTCGACCGCGAGCTCGCGCAAGCTTTTTCCACCCGAAGCGTTGGCGAACGGCCGGTCCATCGCGAGGAACCATTGCGGCGTATTGCGGAAGATGACCGGCTTCTTCGACCGCCAGCTATGCGGATACTGGTGCTTGAGTTTGCCGCGCGCAATCAGGGCTCCAGACTCGATCAAGGCCTTGATCACCGCGTCGTTGGCGTCGCCCTTCTCCCCCTTCTCGGTCAGGACGCGGCGGCCCGTGAACCCCGGCGCTTCGTCGGTCAGAACCCCGTCCTCATCCACTGTGTAGGGAATGCGCGTGTCGACGCCCCGCTGCTGGAGAAGCCGCGTACTGGCGGTCCAGAGTTCGAAGTCCTCGCGGCCGTGGCTGGGCGCGGTGTGAACGAAGCCCGTGCCGGCGTCCTCGGTGACGTGATCGCCTTCGAGCAGCGGGACGACGAAGCCGTAGCCGAGGCGGCGCAGCGGATGCGCGCAGACCGTCGCGGCGAGCGCGTCGCCGCTGACGTCGCCGAGGCGTTCGAAGCCCGTCGCCTTCGCCGCCTTGAGCGCGCCCTCGGCGAGCGAATCGGCGAGAATGTATGTCGAACCGACCTTGGCCCAATTGTCGTCCGAAGCCTCGGTCACCCGATAGCGGCCATAGGAGACCCGGCGCGAAAAGGCGATGGCCCGGTTGCCCGGGATCGTCCACGGAGTCGTTGTCCAGATAACGATCTCGGCGTCGTCGCCTTCGACCGGGAAGGCCACGTAAATCGTGTCGCTGGTGTGATCCTCGTACTCGACCTCCGCCTCGGCGAGCGCGGTCTTTTCGACCACACTCCACATCACCGGCTTCGAACCGCGATAAAGCAGCCCATTGGCGACGAACTTGAAGATCTCGCGGGCGATCTGCGCCTCGGCCGGATAGCTCATCGTGAGATAAGGGTGGTCCCAGTCTCCGATGACGCCGAGGCGCTTGAATTCCTCGCGCTGAACGTTGAGCCAATGTTCGGCGTAGGCGCGGCATTCGCGCCGGAACGCGATGATGGCGGCGGGGTCGGAGAAGTCGGGCTTCACTTTGCCCTTCTTGCGATAAAACTCCTCCTCGACCTTCCATTCGATCGGCAGGCCATGGCAATCCCAGCCGGGAACGTAATTTGAATCTTTGCCGGCCATCTGATGGGAGCGGACGACCATGTCCTTCAGGATCTTGTTCAGCGCCGTGCCGATATGGACATTGCCGTTGGCGTAGGGCGGCCCGTCGTGCAGCACGAACTTCGGCCGGCCCTTTCCGCTCTCGCGCAGCTGCGCGTACAAATCCTCGCGCGCCCAGCGCGCCAGAATCTCCGGCTCCTTCTGCGGCAGCCCCGCCCGCATCGGAAAATCCGTCTTCGGCAGATACAGCGTCTGCGAATAGTCGAAGGCTGTGTCGGGCGCGTCGGTCATGAGAATTGCGGGCCAGGATGGGGATGGGACAAGTGGCGAGGGAATTAGAGGATTTCCCTCAAATCGCCAAATCGGACGTCAGGAGGCGGCGGCGAGGATCGCGCGGGCGCGCGCGATGTCGCGCTTCATCTCCTCGACGAGGGCTGCGAGCGAGTCGAACTTTCGCTCCTCGCGAATGCGCTCCACGAACTCGATCGTCAGCCCGCGCCCGTAAAGATCGCCGGCGAAGTCGAGGAGATGCACCTCGAGCAGCGGCGGCCCGTTGTCCACGGTCGGCCTGACGCCGAAGCTCGCGACCGCGGGATGGGTTCGTCCGTCCACGGTCGCGAGCACGGCGTAGACCCCGTGCGCCAGCCGGTTGGTCGGGGCGAGCGCGACGTTGGCCGTCGGCACCCCGAGCGTGCGGCCGAGGCGCTGGCCGGCGATCACCGGGCCGGAGACCGCGTAGCGGCGGCCGAGACAGGAGGCGGCGTCCGCGACGTCGCCGCGCTCGAGCGCCCGGCGGATGGCGGTGGAGGAGACGATGCGGGCCGCCTCGCCGTCGCCGGTTTCGACCTTGGCGACGATCTCGACGGCGAAGCCGTAGCGGCGGCCGGCGTCCTCGAGGAAGGCGGGACCGCCCGTCCGCCCCTTGCCGAAATGGAAGTCCCAGCCGACCACGACGGCGCCGGCGCCGAGCCTCTCGACGAGGATGAGGCGGACGAAGTCGTCCGCGGGCAGGCCGGCGAGCGCGGCGTCGAAGGTGAAGAAGACGATTCCGGACAGCCCGAGGCGTTCGGCGACCCGCGCCTTGAGATCGGGCGGCGTCAGCCGGAAGGCCACCGGGCGCTCGGCGAAAAAATCGGCCGGATGCGGCTCGAAGGTCAGCAGCGCGCTCGGCGCCCCGCGCGCCTCGGCCAGGCGACGAGTCCGGTGCAGAACCGCCTGATGGCCGAGGTGGAGCCCGTCGAAATTGCCGATTGCGTAGACCGCGCGTTCCAGCCCTCTTGGCGGCGACGCCGGGTCCTTGGCGACGACGAAGCCGCTTGTCATGCCGTCCTGCGGTCCCCGGGTTCGCGCGCCCCTGCCGCGACAGCCGGCGCTGCGGAGTAGTGCCTCTCCCGCACGGCGCGGTCAAGCGTGCGCATGCCTGAGCGCCGGGTTGGGTGGAACGCTCAGGACCCCCTCGCCCTCGAGCACGACCTTGTCGCCGACGCGGCACTCGCACTTCAGCCGGACGCGCCGTCCTTTCTCCGTCAGGTCCGCCACCTCGACGCTGACCTCGATCACGTCGCCGATCTTGACCGGCCCGAGAAAATTCAGGCTCTGCGAGATATAGACCGCGCCGGGGCCGGGCAGCCGCATCCCGATCACCGCCGAGATCAGGCTGGCGGTGTAGAGGCCGTGGACGATCCGGGTGCCGAAGCGGGTCTTGCGGGCGAAATGTTCGGACAGATGAATCGGATTGTGATCGCCCGACAGCTCGGCGAAACCGATGACGTCCTCGTTCTCGACGGTCTTGGTGATCGTCTCCCGCATTCCGATCGTGAGATCTTCGAAATAAAGCGTCTGAAACATCGACTTCTGCATGGGCCCCGAGCCTTTCGAACAGGCGCCGGGCATCCTTTCGCGAAGGCCCCGGCGGCGACGCCCTCGTCCCCGATCAACAGTCCTATTTTGAAAGTCGGGACGGATCAATTCGCATTGCGGACCGCCGGTCGAATTCCCGCGGCGCGCGTCACCCCTCCAGCGAGCCGATCGCCGCGACCGGCCGAACGCCGAACTCCTGACAGAGCCGTTCGAGCCTCGCGGCGCTCGCCGGGCGTTCGAGGACGTCGCCGTGCAACGCGGCGCGATGGATGCCGCGCGTGACGAGCAAGGCGTCGAGCCCCGCGCGCGCCGCCCCGGCGATGTCGGTCTTCATGCCGTCGCCGACCGCGAGCGCGCGCCGCCGGTCGATCGCCCGCCCATGCGCCCTCTCCGCGAGCGCCAGCGCGCGCGCGTAGATCGGCGGGTACGGCTTGCCGGCGTAGACGACTTCGCCGCCCAGCGCCTCGTATCGGCCGGCGAGCGCGCCGGCGCAGTAGATCAGGCTGTCGCCGCGATGAATCACGATGTCCGGGTTGGCGCAGATCATCGGCATCCCGCGGGCCGCCATCGCGCGCAGTTCCGTCTCGTAGTCGTCGAGCGTTTCGGTCACGTCGTCCCTGAGCCCGGTGCAGAGGGCATAGCGGGCCTCCTCGAGCGGCAGGAGCCGCGGCGCGCGCCCGGCGGCCTCGTGGGCCGCTTCGAACAGGCTCAGATCGCGCGCCGGGCCGATGTGGAAAACCGGATCGTCGATCCGCTCCGCGATCAGCGCGATCGTCACGTCGCCCGAGGTGGCGATGTCGTCGAACGCGTCGGACCCGACGCCGAGCCGCTGAAGCTGGCGACGGATCGGGGCCGACGGGCGGGGCGCGTTGGTGATCAGGACGACGGCGCCGCCGCGCCGGCGATAGGCGGCGAGCGCCCGGCTGGCGGGCGGGAAGGACGCCACGCCATTGTGCAGAACGCCCCAGACGTCGCACAGAACGACGTCGTAGCGATCGGAAATCTCGGCAAGGCCCGCAATCGGACGAACCGGGCCGGTCTGGTTTTCGTTTGACATGCCGGCCGGCTAGGGCCCGCCCTCGCCGCTGTCAAGCCCGCCCGTCCTTGACGCGCGTCCGGCCGCTTCCTAACTATCGTGTCCGAAAGCGGCTCCGCCGCGCAACGCCGAGGGCGAGATGGCCGACGCATCGATCACAACCAAAGTCACGGACGCGAGCTTCGAAACCGACGTCGTCAACGCCAGCGAGCCGGTGGTCGTCGATTTCTGGGCCGAATGGTGCGGTCCGTGCCGGATGATCGCCCCCTCGCTCGAGGAGATCGGCAAGGAAATGCAGGGCAAGGTCAAGATCGTCAAGCTCAACGTCGACGAGAACCCGGGCGTCGCCGGCAAGTACGGCATCCGCTCGATCCCGACTCTGATGATCTTCAAGGGCGGCAAGAACGTCGCCACCAAGATCGGCGCGGGCCCGAAGAGCGAGCTCAGCCGCTGGATCTCCGCCGCGGTCTGATCCGGGCGCGGGCCGCCGCGGCCCGCGCCTGAACGGCGCGCGTCTCGCGCGCCCTTCCCGGTCACACCGGAAGGCGGACGGCGGCTCTCAGACCGCCCATCGGGCTGTCGGTCAGCATGATGTCGCCGCCGTGCGAGCGGGCGATGTCGCGGGCGATCGCAAGCCCGAGGCCGGATCCCCCCTCGTCCTGGTTCCGGGCCTCGTCGAGGCGATAGAACGGGCGGAACACCTCCTCCCTGTGCTCCGGAGGGATGCCGACGCCGTCGTCGTCGACGACCACCGAGACGAACTGGCGTTCCCGCCTCGCGCTGATCCGCACATGATCGGCATGGCGCTCCGCGTTGGCGAGCAGATTGCCGACGCAACGCCTGATCGCCGTCGGCCGGACGAAGATGTCGAGGTCGCCGTCCGTCTCGAGGCTGACCTCGGCGCCGTGCCGCCCGGCGTCGGCGCGCAGATCCTCGAGCAGCGCGCCGACGTCTGTGCGAACCGCCGACTCCGCCGTGTCGCCGCGCGCGAAGGCGAGATAGCCTTCGAGCATCCGGCCCATCTCGTCGACGTCCTTTTGCAGGAGTTCGCTGTCGGCCGAATTGTCGAGCAGCGCCAGCGACAGCTTGAAACGGGTCAGCATCGTGCGCAGGTCGTGGCTGACCCCGTTGAGCATCGCGGTGCGCTGTTCCGTCGCCCGCTCGATCCGACGCTTCATTTCGATGAAGGCCCGGCCCGCCTGTCGGACCTCCCGCGCGCCGTGGGGGGTGAAGTCGGGGTCGCGGCCCTTGCCGAAATCCTCCGCCGCGCGGGCGAGCCGCAGGATCGGGCGAATCTGGTTGCGCAGAAAGATGATGGCGACCGACAGGAGCGCGATCATCGCGCCGAGCATCCACAGGATGAAGATATGCGCATTCGCCTCGTAGGCGAGCGCGCGGCGCGTCACCAGCCGCAGCACCTGGTCGCCGAGATCGACGCGAATCTCCATCAGGCCCGACCGGCCGATGGTGTCGACCCAGAAGGGGCGCCGAAGCTGGGTCTTCAGCTCGTTCGGCAGCGTGCGGCTCAGCGGGTCGAGCGCGTCGAAGAACGAGCGCGGCAGCGCCGGCGGCAGCGGCCCGGCCGGCAGCAGGGTCGCGTCCATCCGGAAGCGCTCCGCGGCGAGCTGGGACAGCACCGTGTCGTCGACGCCCGGCGGCGCCCGGCTGTAGAGGTCGGCAAGCGCCGCGACGTCGCGCGCCACGCTCTCCGACAGCCGCCGCGTCACGAGCTCGAAATGGTGTTGCATGAAGGCGAAGGTGACGGCCGTCTGCAACAGCACCATCGGCAGGATGACGATCAGCAGAGACCGCTTGTAGAGGCCTTTGGGCAGGAATTCCGCAAGGCGACGCGCGCCGCGCCGCCACAGGTCGCGGATGCGCGCGAGATTGCGCAGCGTGCGAAAGGACGGCCGGGCGATCATCCGTCGGCGACGAGTCGGTAGCCGGCGCCGCGCGCCGTCTGCAGATAGACGGGGTTGGCGGGGTCGCGCTCGATCTTGCGCCGCAGCCGGTTGATCAGCACGTCGACCGTGCGCTCCTGCGCGGCGCCGCCCGAGCCGGACAGCGCCTCGCGCGTGACGCTGGCGCCGGCTGCGGCGCAGAGCAGGCGCAACATCTCCCGCTCGCGCTCGGTGATCCGCACCAGTTCGTCCCCCACGCGCAGTTCGCCGCGCTCGAGCGAGAACGTGAACGGTCCGAACCGGACGACCGAGGCTTCCGGCTTGCCGACCGGTTCGGCGCGGGTGCGACGCAGCACGGACCCGATCCGCAGGAGCAGTTCGCGCGGATCGAAGGGTTTGGCGAGATAGTCGTCGACGCCGACCTCGAGCCCGCGGACGCGGTCCTCCGGCTCGCCGCGCGCGGTCAGCATCAGGATCGGCACCTGGGAGCGCTGACGCAGATCCGCGGCAAGGTCGAGCCCGCTCTCGCCCGGCATCATGACATCGAGCACGATGATGTCGAAGGCGAGGCCGTCCAGGAAGCCGCGCGCTTCCGCCGCGTTGGCCGCCACCGTCACGCGATGCCCGTTCTTCATCAGGTAGTTCGACAAGAGGTCGCGCAGCCGGCGATCGTCGTCGACGACCAGCACGTGCGCAGCGTCGTCCTGGGGCGGCGCGAGGGTCAAGGCTGTCTGGCTCCGTCCCTGCGCGGGCCGCCGTCGTCCTGCGGGTCGATCATCGCGCTCAGGAAACGGGCCGCCGATTGCCGGCCGGAAGGGCCGAGCCGGTCGAGCGCGGCGGCGAACCGGCGGGTTTGCACCTCGGCGAGCCGCAGCGCCAGGCGCTCGCCGGCCGGCGTCGCATAGAGTTCGCGGCGACGGCGATCGAGGGCGCCCTCGCGCGCCTCGATGAAGTTCGTTTCGACGAGCCGCGCGAGCACGCGATTGAGGCTCTGCTTGGTGATGCGCAGGATCTCCAGAAGCTCGGCGATGGTCAGCCCGGGCCTGCGGCTGACGAAATACAGCACCCGATGATGGGCGCGGCCGAAGCCGTAGGACTCGAGCAGCCGGTCGGCGTCGCCGACAAAGTCCCGATAGGCGAAAAACAGGAGCTCGATCAGGTCGTACATCGGCGCGTCGTCCCCGCGCGGGCGGAGCGTCGGGTCGGTTGCGGCGGATCGGGACGGCATGGAATCGGTCATTAGGTCAGCATCATTGACTTAATTCCTGGGGTCGGCTATCGATGCAGCCGGTCCCGACGCCCTGCATGTAACGCCAAATCCGCGGATTCCAAACCGGCGCGACCGGCGAAGAGGAAACAGTCATGAACGACAGCGCTTTTGCGGATCGCGACGGATGGATCTGGCTCGACGGGCGAATGATTCCCTGGCGCGACGCGAAGGTGCACGTGCTGACGCATGCGCTCCACTACGCGAGTTCGGTTTTCGAGGGCGAGCGCGCCTACGGCGGCGCGATCTTCCAGTCGACGGCGCATTCCGCGCGGCTAAAGGCGTCCGCCCGGATTCTGGATTTCGACATCCCGTGGACGGTCGAGGCGATCGACGCCGCCAAGGCCGAGGTGCTGCGGCGGAACGATCTCGCCGACGCCTATGTCCGGCCGATCGCGTGGCGGGGAGCGGAGACGCTCGGCGTGTCCGCGCCGTCGAACGCGATTCATCTCGGGATCGCCGCCTGGGCCTGGCCGAGCTACTTCGATCCGGCGCAGCGGATGCGCGGCGTCCGTCTCGATCTCGCCGACTATCGGCGGCCCGACCCGCGAACCGCGCCGTCGCTGGCCAAGGCGAGCGGACTCTACATGATCTGCACCCTGTCGCGCCACCGCGCGGAGCGGCGCGGCTTCGCCGACGCGCTGATGCTCGACTGGCAGGGCCGGGTCGCCGAATGCACCGCCGCCAATGTCTTTTTCGTGAAGGACGGCGCGCTCCACACGCCGGTGGCGGACTGCTTTCTCTCCGGGATCACCCGCGCGAGTGTGATCGACCTCGCCCGCGCGCGCGGGCTCGCCGTGATCGAACGGCGAATCTGGCCGCAGGAACTCGGCGGGTTTTCCGAGTGCTTCCTGACCGGCACGGCGGCGGAGGTGACCCCGGTCGGCGCGATCGGCGACATCGCCTACACGCCCGGCGCGGTCACCAAGGCGCTGGTCGACGCCTATGCCGACGCCGTCCGTCCGCGGCGCAGGGCGGCGTAGCGGGTCGGCGGCGGCCTCACGGCTCGGCCGTGACGAAGCTTTCCATCACCAGCTTGCGGCCGGCCTTGTCGAAATCGATGGTGAGCTTCGGCCCGTCGGCCGACACCACGCTGCCCGGCCCGAACTTGACGTGGAAGACCCGCGCGCCCTCTTCGAACCCGGACGCGGGCGCGGCGCGGACGACGGCCTTGCCGTCGAACGAACGCCCCGCCGCGGCCCTGCCGAAGCCCGACCCGTCGCCGCGTTGGCGGAAAACCTCCGCCCGCCGCGAGCCGGGGGTCTCATAGCGTCCGCCGAAGCCGGCCGCGTCGAACCGCGACACGCCGTAGCCGCCGAAGGCGGCGGCGCCTTCCGTCTCCTCGACCGCGATGTGGTCGGGCGGCAGCTCGTCGATGAACCGCGACGGCGCCGAACTCTGCCACAGGCCGCGCATCCGCCGGTTGGCGGCGTGATAGATTTTCGCCGTCCGGCGCGCCCGCGTCAGGCCGACATAGGCGAGCCGGCGCTCCTCCTCGAGCCCGGCGCGGCCGTTGTCGTCGAGCGCCCGCTGGTTCGGGAACAGCCCCTCCTCCCAGCCGGGCAGGAACACGAGGTCGAACTCGAGGCCCTTGGCGGCGTGCAGCGTCATGATCGACACGCGCTGGCCGGCGTCGGCGCTTTCGACGTCCATCACCAGCGAGACATGCTCGAGAAAGGCGCCGAGGTCGGGGAATCCGCCCATCGACCGCACCAGTTCCTTGAGGTTGTCGAGGCGGCCGGCCGCGTCCGGCGTCCGCTCCGCCTTCCACATGTCGATGTAGCCGCTCTCCTCGAGCACGAGCTGCGCCGCCTCCTCGTGCGGGATCTCCTCCGCGGCCTTTCGCCAGCGGTCGAAGCTTAAGAGCAGGTCGCGCAGGAGCTGGCGCGGCCGCGCCTTCAGTTCCTCGGTCTCGATCAGCATCTGCGCCGCGCGCATCAGCGAGACGCCGGCGCGGCGGCCGAATTCGTGCAAAATGGCGAGGGTCGCGTCGCCCAGGCCCCGCTTCGGCTGATTGTAGATGCGCTCGAAGGCGAGGTCGTCGTCGGGCTGCGCCACGCAGCGCAGATAGGCGAGCGCGTCGCGGATCTCCGCCCGCTCGTAGAAGCGCGGGCCGCCGATCACCTTGTACGGCAGCCCCATGGCGATGAACCGCTCCTCGAATTCGCGCATCTGGGACGACGCCCGCACCAGAATGGCGACGTCGTCGAGCGAGACGCCGTGGCGTTGCGCGTCCTCGATCGCGTCGCCGACGACGCGCGCCTCCTCCTGGCTGTCCCAGACTCCGATCACGGTCGGCCGGTCGCCGAGGGGCGCGTCGGTGAACAGCGTCTTGCCGAGCCGCCCCTGGTTGTGGGCGATCAGCCCCGCCGCGACCGCGAGGATGTGGCCGCCCGAGCGGTAGTTGCGTTCCAGCCGGATCACCCGCGCGCCGGGAAAATCCTTCTCGAAGCGCAGGATGTTGTCGACGTCGGCGCCGCGCCAGCCGTAGATCGACTGGTCGTCGTCGCCGACGCAGCAGACGTTGCCGCGCCCTTGCGCCAACAGCCGCAGCCACAGGTACTGGACGGCGTTGGTGTCCTGGTACTCGTCGACCAGAATGTAGCGGAAGCGGCTCTGGAAGGCCGCCAGCACGTCGGCGTTCTCGCGGAACAGCCGCAGCGCCTCCAGCAGCAGGTCGCCGAAATCGACGGCGTTGAGGGTCTTCAGCCGCGCCTGGTAGGCGGCGTAGAGGGCCGCGCCCCGCCCGCCGGCGAAGGCCGAGGATTCGCCCGCCGAAACGTGGGCCGGGTCGAGGCCGCGGTTCTTCCAGCCGTCGATCAGGCTGGCCAGCGCGCGCGGGGGCCAGCGCTTGTCGTCGAGGTTTTCCGCCTGCAGGATCTGCTTGATGAGCCTCAACTGGTCGTCGGTGTCGAGAATGGTGAAATTGGGCCTGAGGCCCACCAGTTCGGCGTGCATGCGCAGGATCTTGACGCCGATCGAATGGAACGTGCCGAGCCACGGCATGCCCTGATGCGAGCCGGTGAACAGGCTCACCCGCTCGCGCATCTCGCGCGCCGCCTTGTTGGTGAAGGTGACCGCCAGGATCTCGTGCGGCCGCGCCCGGCCGGAGGCGATCAGATGGGCGATGCGGGTGGTGAGCACGCGGGTCTTGCCGACGCCGGCGCCGGCGAGCACCAGCACCGGCCCGTCGAGCGCCTCGACGGCTGCGCGCTGTTCCGGGTTCAGCCCCTCGAGATAGGGCGCGACCCGGCCGTGCCCGGCGCGGGCGACGCGCGGCGCCGGTTCGAACGACGGAAAGGCTTCCGCCTCGGGATTGTCGGGAGACTGCGCCACGGAACGAATCATGCGCCGGCAACGTGAGGGGCGCAACCGGGTTTGTCGAGCCCCTGAAGGCCTAGCACTCACAGCCCGCCTGGGAAGGCGGAAGGCTCGTCCGCTCTGACTCAAATATTATGAGCGCGTCGTGCAAATACATTTACAAAAGGAATGGTCCGCAACATGATTGTTCTGCCACCAGCGAATTCTCTGTCGGTGCAGGGAGCTTGGATGGTTTTCTCTCCCTATTCACGCGTTTCTGGCACCTTGGTTTGCACTACTCAAGCATGTCGGTGCTTTCAGTGTCGGGCGGGTCCGAATTTGTATCGGTTTGCTCGGACGTGTCCTCGCCCAGGGGCCGACCTTCGAGCCAATAGCCCCCTGACTTGAGACGGACGATTCCTTCCGTCGGCCCTGCGCGCCACAACATTGTGGACAAGACCATCTCGGGATTCGATCCATGCATTCTTAGCCCTCTCGCCGAAAGAGCTGTGAACAACTCTGATCTCGAAATCGGTACGTCCCGACTTTCGATTATCTCCCTCGCTGCCGCTGCAACCTCCTCTTTTTTAGAATTTCCGAATTTCTGGCTGGTTGCGCCGGAATCTGTACCAGAATGAGACACATCCTCCGGATGGGCAGAAACTACCGGCTGGCCGCTGAACTTTTCCCACTGAGAAATAAACGTATTTATTTCAGCAAGTTGAGCCTTAAGCCGCTTGGTACGCGCTTCGCTTTCGCTGATTTTGGCCTCGATTCGCGACCGCTCCCGAACCGCGTTCATTATCGCCGTGTCTGACATGCGAGCGCCCTTGAAGGAGCGTGACGATACAGCGTGTCGCCTCTAGCGGCAATCGGTGCCGCGTATCGGGGCAAGGGGCTAGATACAGATACGCCGGGTTGCAGAATCGAAATTCGACGCGTATGAACTTCTTAGCCTAAACGCCAACGGCTCCAGAGGAGGCTGCAACCTCCAAAGGAGCCGTTGTTTGGGTCACCGGGCAGGACCAGTCACAGAGCTGCTCGGGGATAGGTTAGGCTGGTGAGCCGTTCCCTTTCGAACGATACCACCAGTCGACCGTCCTTTCAACCTGTGGCCTCAAATGAGGCCAACATGAGAAAGCGTAGCGTGTGTCATCACGTGCGCGCGTATGTGAGGCTGCGTTTTGGCCGTTTGGAGCATGTGCGCGACTACTGGCGTTGCTGCGATCAACTCAGCTTCGTCTTCTGATGTCTAGCTCCCACTAGACTGATATTGCAGCGTCCCGGCCGTCGCGGGCTTGCTTCCTGCGGCGGCCCCTTTAAATTGACATTTTTTGCGTGTTCGTCAACCGTACTTGGGTCGAATGCGACAAAACGACTCACGACCAGAATCGTACACGATAAGTTCGACTGGTACGCGTCACCCTAACGCAGACGAACGCAGTTGAGGTCGCGAAGCGTGCGCGCGCGCAAGGCCTTTGCGATGCAGCAGAAAAATCGCTTGCTCGCCGACCAGGTTCCAGGTCCATTTCGGCCACGTCGGCGAGAGCGGGACGCCGCTCTGGTCGAGCGCGACGCTGCTCTCGATCACCGCGCCGATCTCCCGCGCGAGACTGATGAAGTCGTCGATCGTGCAGAAGTGGATGTTCGGCGTGTCGTACCAGGAATAGCGCAGCTGCTCGGTCACCGGCATGCGGCCGCGCAGGGCGAGCTGGACCCGCACCCGCCAGTGGCCGAAATTCGGCACCGAGACGATGGCGCGACGGCCGATGCGCAGCAAATTCTCCAGCACGACGCGCGGCTGGCGCGTCGCCTGCAGGGTCTGCGACAGGATCACGAAATCGAACGCCGCGTCGGGATAGTCGGCGAGGTCCGAGTCGGCGTCGCCCTGCACCACCGACAGTCCCTTGGCGACGCAGTCGTTCACCCCCTGTTGCGACAGTTCGATGCCGCGGCCGTCGACGCGCCGCTCCTCGGCGAGCAACCGCAGCAATTCGCCGTCGCCGCAACCGACGTCGAGAACGCGCGAGCCCGGCGTGACCATCTCCATGACGCGGACCAGATCGACGCGCCGCGCGTCCAGGACTCGCGACAGGGTCATGCGATCCCCCGGGCGCGCGCGGCCGAGTCGATGAAGCCTTTGGTCGTCTCGAGCAGTTCGGGAACGTCGAGCAGGAAGGCGTCGTGGCCCTTGTCGGTCTCGATCTCGACGAACGACACCGACGCCGCGCCGGCGTTCAGCGCGCGGACGATCGCGCGCGAATCGCTGGTCGGAAACAGCCAGTCGGAGGTGAACGAGACGACGCAGAAGCGGGTCGGCGAGTTCTGGAAGGCGTTGGCCAGCGAACCGCCGAACTCGGCCGCGAGGTCGAAATAGTCCATGGCGCGCGTCAGGTAGAGGTAGGAATTCGGGTCGAACCGGTCGACGAAAATCCGTCCCTGGTGGCGCAGGTACGACTCGATCTGGAAATCGGCGTCGAACGAGAAGGTCCGGGCGGCGCGGTCCTGGAGGTTGCGGCCGAACCGCCGATGCAGCGCGCTCTCCGACAGGTAGGTGATGTGGGCCGCCATGCGCGCGACCGCGAGCCCCTTGGACGGCCGCGTTCCCTCGACCAGATAGCGCCCGCCGCGCCAGTCGGGGTCGGCCATCACCGCCTGTCGGCCGACCTCGCCGAAGGCGATGTTCTGCGAAGAATGGCGGGCGGCGGTGGCGATCGGCAGCGCGGCGAAGACGCGATCGGGATAGGCGGCCGCCCATTGCAGCACCTGCATCCCGCCCATCGACCCGCCGGCGACACAGAACAGGGTGTCGATGCCGAGATGGTCGATCAGCAGCGCCTGGGCGCGCACCATGTCGGCGATCGTCACGACCGGAAAGCCGAGGCCGTAGGGCTCGCCGGTCTCGGGGTTGAGCGACGCCGGCCCCGTGCTGCCCATGCAGCCGCCGAGCACATTGGGGCAGATGACGAAGAAGCGGTCGGTGTCGAAGGGCCGGCCGGGGCCGACCATGGTCTCCCACCAGCCCGGCCGGCCGGTCACCGGATGGAGGTTCGCGACATGCTGGTCGCCGGTCAGCGCATGGCAGACCAGCAACGCGTTGGATCGTTCGGCGTTGAGGGCGCCGTAGGTCTGGTAGGCGATCGTCATCGGGGCGAGGCTCGCGCCCGAGTCCATCCCCAGCGCCACGGGCTCCTCGACCCGATAAGTGAGGCTGTCGGGATACAGGGACTGGAGAGCGGCGCCGCTGGTCGGCGGGACGAGATCGTCCACGAGAGGTCACACCTTGGGTCGGTTACGTTCTGTCTAGCGAACAATCTGTTTGTTATGCCGGCACGCGGTTGGACGCAAGCGGAAGCGCGAAGGGGATCGAAACGGCGAGATCCGGTTCCCCAACGGGACGGGCGGACCTGATCCTTCGCGTTTTGCGAACAAAAATCGCAAAATGGGTCTCGGAACGGGGCGCGCCAGGCGGATTCGTCCGAAATTGCGTCTTCCGACGCGGCATGGACGATGCTTGCGATGTTGACAGCCGCGCAGACGCGGCGTGGGGGATGTCCTGTCGGGGAAAATGACGCGCTATCGAACTTCCGCGACCGAGCCGCTGTCCTCCCCTGCGGGGACGACGTCGGCCGTTCGCCCGGGCGGCGCCACAGGCGCGTCGGCGATCGCGATCGGCGTGACGGTGGCCGCCCTGACGCTGGCCGGCGCGGCGCTGCTGTTGTGGCAGGACAGAAGCGCCGACGTCGCGCTCTGGCGGTCGAACGCGACCGATTTCTCCGTCATGCTCGCCGAACATGCGGAGCAGACCGTCCGCGCCGCCGACCTCGTGCTGCTGAGCATCGTGCAGCCGCTGAACGACGCCGGACTGGACAGCGACGAGGCGCTTTGGCGGGCGACGGACTCGCCCGCGATGCACGAGGCGATCCGCAACAAGGTGGCCGGGGCGCCGCAGCTCGACGTCGCCTCGATCGTCGACGCGCGCGGCGACATCGTCAATTTCAACCGCTACTACCCGCCGTACCTGCCCGGACAGCCGGGAAAGCGCATCAACCTCGCCGACCGGGATTATTTCAGGACGCTGATGGCCGGTCCGTTCGACGGCCCCTACATCAGCGCGCCGGTGCAGAACCGAGTCACCAAAGAGTGGACGTTCTACCTCGCCCGGCAGATCCGCGACCGGCAGGGCCGGCCGCTGGGCCTGGTCATCGCCGGCGTCAAGAGCGCATTTTTCGAGTCCTTCTTCAAGGCCGTGAACATTGGCCAGGGCAGCGCGATCTCGCTGTTCCGCGGCGACGGCGCCCTCCTGGCGCGCGAACCCGCAGCAGGGGATTACATCGGAAAGTCCTTTGCCGACCAGCCGTCGTTCAAGGACGCGCTTCGGCCCGGCGTCAGCGGGGCCGCCGTCGTCACCGACGAAAGCCGCCTCGTCGGCGGCGGCAGGGCGCTGCGGATCGTCGCGCCGCGCCGCCTGCGCGACTATCCGCTTGTCGCCAACATCACGATCGACGACACGATCGTGCTCGCCAACTGGCGCGCGACGGTCCTGCGCGTCGGCGGGCTGGCCGCCGTGCTGGCGACGATCGTGTTCATCATGTCGGCGGTGCTCGCGCGCCTGCTTCGCGGGCAGGAGCGCGCGCTCGTCGGACTGGCGCGGGCGCGCGCGGCGGCGGAGGCGACGGCCGCGGAATTGCAGACGGCCAAGGAGGCGGCCGAGAGGGCGAACCGGGCGAAGTCCGACTTCCTGGCCAACATGAGCCATGAAATCCGCACGCCGATGAACGGAATCATCGGCATGAACGGGCATCTGCTCGACACCGACCTCACCCCCGAGCAGCGCAAGTCCGCCCTGATGACGCGGGATTCGGCCGAGGCGCTGCTCTCGATCATCAACGACGTGCTCGACATCTCCAAGCTCGAGGCCGGCCGGGTCGATCTCGAGACGATCGATTTCGACCTCACCGACACGGTAAAGGCCGCGACCGCCATGCTGGCCCCGAGCGCGGCGGAAAAGGCGATCGGCCTGTCGACCTATGTCGACCCCTCCCTGCCGGCGGCGCTGCACGGCGACCCGCTGCGCATTCGCCAGGCGCTGTTGAATCTCGTCGGCAACGCAGTGAAATTCACCGAGCGCGGCAGCGTCGGCGTGCAGGCGACGAGGGTCGGGACTCCGGCGGACGGCGGCGCGGTCAGGGTCCGGTTCGAGGTCACGGACACCGGGCCCGGAATCTCGGCGGAAGTCCGGGCGCGCCTGTTCAGGAAATTCACCCAGGCCGACAGTTCCATCACGCGGCGCTATGGCGGCGCCGGACTGGGTCTCGCGATCTGCGCCAAGCTGGTCGAATTGATGGGCGGCGCGATCGGCGCCCGCAGCGAAGTCGGCGCAGGTTCGACATTCTGGTTCGAGGTCGCGCTCGCCCCGGCGCTCGCGCCGCCCGTCGATCCGCACAGGGCCGCCGCGCCCGACTGCCTGCGCGGCCTGCGAACGTTGATCGTCGACGACGTGCCGCTGAACATCGAGATTCTGACGCTGCAACTGCGCGCGCTCGGCATGGAGATCGAGACCGCGCCCGACGGTTTCGTGGCGCTGGCCGGGATCGAGCGATCTGCCGCCGCCGGCCGGCCCTTCGACCTCCTCCTGCTCGACCAGATGATGCCGGGCCTCGCCGGCGTGTCGCTGGCCGAACGCGTGCGCTCCACGTCGGACCTCACGAAGGCGCGCATCGTTCTCGTGTCTTCTTCCGGCGCCTCCGACCTCAGGCGGCGGGTGGGCGGCGCGATCGACGCGGTGCTGGGGAAGCCGATCCGTCGCGCCGACCTGCTGGACTGCCTGAGCCGGCTGTTCAGCCCCGACGATGCGGCGGCCGCAAGGGCCGCCGCCCGGTCCGCGGCGCCGGTCCCGACGGACCCCGGCGGCGCGGCGGCGCAGGGAATGACGGCGTCGGATCCGAGGGCCGCGCGGTTGCGCGTGCTTCTGGCCGAGGACAACAAGGTCAACCAGGAGGTCGCCCGGACGATGCTCCAGAAGGCGGGGCACAGCGTGCAGGTGGTCGACAACGGCCTGGAAGCGGTCGCGGCGGCGGCCGCCGAACGCTTCGACGTCGTGCTGATGGACGTGCAGATGCCGCTGCTCGACGGCATCGAGGCGACCAAGCGGATCCGCCAGCTGCCCGGGCCGCTGGGGCGGGTCCGGATCGTGGCGCTGACGGCCGACGCGATGACGGGCGCGAAGGACTATTACCTGAGGGCCGGCATGGACGACTATCTCGCCAAGCCGATCCGGGCGGCCGTCCTGCGCGCCAAGCTCGCGGAGATCGCGAGGGCGGTCGGCGAAGCCGCGGCCTGACGCGGTCGGCGACGGAAGCGGCCGAATTCCCTCGCCGAGCGGTCGCGGGACCGGTGAAGATCAGGCGGCGCTTTTTCCCAACGCCGAGACGATCGCGTCGCCCATGGCCATGGTCGAGACCAGCGTGCAGCCGTCGCTCTTGATGTCGGCGGTGCGGAAACCGTCGGCGAGCACGCTCGCGATCGCAGCGTCCAGCCGATCCGCCGCCGCGCCCGCGCCGAACGAATAGCGCAGCGCCATGCCGAACGACGCGATCATCGCGATCGGGTTGGCCGCGCCCTTGCCGGCGATGTCGGGCGCCGAGCCGTGCACCGGCTCGTACATCGCCTTGCGCTTGCCGGTCTTGGGGTTCTGGTCGCCGAGCGAGGCCGACGGCAGCATGCCGAGCGATCCGGTCAGCATCGCCGCGACGTCCGACAGCATGTCGCCGAACAGATTGTCGGTGACGATGACGTCGAACTGCTTCGGCCAGCGCACCAGCTGCATGCCGAGCGCGTCGGCGAGCTGGTGCTCGAGCTGAACGTCCGCGTACTCGCGTTTGTGGAGCGCCGTGATCACGTCCTTCCACAGCACCCCGGACTTCATCACGTTGTGCTTCTCGGCCGACGTGACCTTGTTCCCTCGCTTGCGCGCCAGATCGAAGGCGACCCGGCCGATGCGCTCGATCTCGTAGGTGTCGTAGACCTGGGTGTCGATCGCCCGCTTCTGCCCGTTG
Source organism: Roseiarcus fermentans (assembly GCF_003315135.1). Taxonomy (GTDB): domain Bacteria; phylum Pseudomonadota; class Alphaproteobacteria; order Rhizobiales; family Beijerinckiaceae; genus Roseiarcus; species Roseiarcus fermentans. The sequence goes on along the minus strand of NZ_QNRK01000005.1, from coordinate 39,445 downwards.
CCGAGGTCGACGATTTCTTTCGGCTCGCCGAAATAGACGCCGCCGGTGAGCTCGCGCACGATCATGATGTCGAGGCCCTCGACGACCTCGGGCTTCAGCGACGAAGCGGACGCGAGCGCCGGATAGCACACCGCGGGCCTCAGGTTGGCGTAGAGGCCGAGGTCCTTGCGCAGGCGCAGGAGCCCGGCTTCCGGGCGCACCTCGTAGGGCACGGAGGCCCATTTCGGTCCTCCGACCGCGGCGAGAAGCACAGCGTCGGCGGCCTCGGCGCGCGCCATGTCGGCGTCGCTGATCGCGGCCCCGTGCGCGTCGTAGGCGCAGCCGCCGACGAGGCCTTTTTCGATCTCGAACGTCGCGAGCCCATCGGACTCGAACGCGTGGATCACCTTCTCGACCTCGGCCATCACTTCGGGGCCGATTCCGTCGCCGGGAAGAAGAAAGAGATGATAGCTGGGCATTGACGTTTCTTGTCTGATGGGCCGAAAGGGAGACGCACTGCTAGACGATTTCGACCGGGGATGAAAGGCCGCAGCCGATCGGAAGGATCGGCGGCCGCGCGAGCACGATCGGGGACAGCGCCGCCATGACCGCCATCAAGTCCTTCGCCGCCGACGGATTCATCCAGCGCTTGCCGGCGGAGGTCCGGTTCTTCCTGATCCACGGCGACGACGAAGGGTTGGCGTACGAGCGGTCGCAGGCGATCGTCCGCCGGCTGATCGGGGCGGACCCCGATCCGTTGCGGCTTGTGCGACTCGAGGGCGACGCGCTCGCGCGCCGCCCCGAAGCCCTCGCCGACGAAGCCTATGCGGTGTCGATGTTCGGCGGCAGCCGCGCGATCTGGATCGACGCGCAGGGGCGCGACCTCATGCCCGCGCTCGAGCCGCTGTTCGCGAGGCCGCCGGACGAATGCGCGATCGTGATCAAGGCGCCGCAACTCAAGCGTGGCCACGCCCTCAGGACGGCGTTCGAGAAGGCGGCCGACGCGGCGGCGATCGAGTGCTATTCGGACGATCCCCGGGCGCTCGCCGCGCTGGTCGACGGCGCGCTGCGTCAGGCCGGGCTCGCGATCGAGCCCGACGCCCGCGACGCGCTGCTCGACCTGATCGGCGCCGACCGCCAGACGAGCCGGGCGGAAATCGCCAAGCTCGTCCTGTTCGCGCACGGAAAGGCGCGCATCGGGCTCGACGACGTAAGGGCGATCGTCTCGAACGCCGCCCCGTCGCCGATCGACGCGCTCGTCGACCAGGCGCTGCTCGGCGACCTCGCCGGGGCGGCGGCCGACGCCGCGCGGTTCTTCGCCGACGGCGGCGACGCCAACGAGGTGTTCGGACGCCTCGTCGCCCGGCTGACCACGCTGCATCGGCTACGGCTCGAGATGGAAACCGGCCGCGACTTCGACTCGGCGTTCCAGGCGCTGTATCTCCGCGCGACGCCCGAGGGGCGCAAGGCGCTGGCGCGGGCCGCGCAGCGCTGGACCTCTGCCTCGATTTCCCGGCAACTGCCGGCCATCCGGGCCGCGAGCGGCCGGATTCGCGCGACGCCCGATCTGGCGAAGGTTCTCGCGACCCGCGCCATCTGGTCGCTGGCCTCCCGACGCCCGTCCTGACCCGCTCGCCTGCGGTCGCCGGCTCCGCCGGCCCTATCGCTCCGCCGGCTGGGAGAGCCGCCGGCAGAATTCGTCGAGCTGCTCGAAATCGCGGAAGGCGATGCGGATCTCGCCGCTCTCGCCGGCGTGGCGGATCGTCACCTTGGCGCCGAGCGCCAGGCCGAGCCGGTCCTGAAGAGCGAGCGTGTCGGCGTCGATTGTCGCAGCGGGCTTCCGCGGACGCGCGGTCTTGCCGGCGTTTTCGCCGAGGCGCTCGATGTCGCGCACGGTGAGGCCTTCGGAAACGATCCGGTCGGCGGTCGCGTCCGGGTGCGGAACGGCCAGCAGGGCGCGGGCGTGGCCGGCGGAAATCTTGCCCTCGGCGAGCAGCCTCCGGCTGTGCTCGGGCAGATTGACGAGCCGCAGCGTGTTGGCGATGTGGCTGCGGCTCTTGCCGACCACCCGCGCGATGTCGGCGTGGGCGTAGCCGTGCTCGGCGCCGAGCTGGGCGTAGCCGGCGGCCTCCTCGAGGGGGTTGAGGTCGGCGCGCTGCACGTTCTCGATGATCGCGATCTCGAGCGCCTCGCGGTCGCTCGCCTCGATCACCACGATCGGCGCCTCGTGCAGGCCGGCGCGCTGCGCCGCGCGCCAGCGCCGCTCGCCGGCGACGATCTCGTAGGCGTCGGCGACGCGCGGAATGGCGCGCACGAGGATCGGCTGGATGACGCCGCGCTCCCTGATCGACGCGGCGAGTTCGTCGAGCTCCGTCTCGTCGAAGCGTTTGCGCGGGTTGTGCGGATTGGGCCTCAGAAATTCAATCGGCGCCTTGCGCGCGCCGCGGGCGACGGGCGCCTCGACATCGTCCTGGGACGCCCCGAGAAGCGCGGCGAGCCCGCGCCCGAGGCGCGGCCTGTGTTCCGTTCGGCCAGGATCCTCGGCCATGCTGTCCTTGCTCCCGTTCAGCCGGACCGCCCGCTCACGCGGGCCGCCAGCGGCCTTCGCGTTGAATCACTTCCGAGGCGAGCTTGAGATAGGCCTGACTGCCGGCGCAGCGCAGGTCGTAGAGCAGCGCCGGCTTGCCGTGCGAGGGCGCCTCGGAGATCCGGACATTGCGCGGGATCACCGTGTCGTAGACCTTGTCCCCCATGTGGGCGCGCACGTCCGCCACCACCTGGCCCGCGAGGCTGTTGCGCGGATCGAACATCGTCAGCACGACGCCGTGGATGGTCAGCGCGGGATTGAGCGTCCGCCGCACCTGATCGACGGTGGTCAAAAGCTGGGACAGCCCCTCGAGCGCGAAGAATTCGCACTGCAGCGGCACGACGACCGCGTCGGCGGCCGCCAGCGCGTTGATCGTGAGCAGGTTCAATGACGGCGGACAGTCGACGAGAACGTAGGTGACCGGGTCCGGACGGGTCCGGTCTGATTCGAAGAACGCCAGCAGCGCCTTGCGCAGCTTGTAGGACCGATCGCTCTCGCCGGCGATTTCCAGTTCGACTCCGAGCAGATCCATGGTCGAGGGCGCGATGCTGAGCCGCGGCACCGCCGTCGGCGTAATCACCTCGCTGAGGCTCCGTTCGCCGATCAGGGCGTCGTAGCTCGAGGTCGCGCGGGCCTTGCGATCGATTCCGAGCCCGGTCGAGGCGTTGCCCTGGGGATCGAGGTCGATGATCAGCACGCGCTCGCCGATGGCGGCCAGCGCCGTGCCGAGATTGATGGCGGTGGTGGTCTTCCCGACGCCGCCCTTTTGGTTGGCCATGACGAGAACGCGCGGCTTCGCCGCGCGCTTCGCGTCGCCTTCATCGGGTGGAATGACGGCAGCCATGGCTCAATCCTGGTTCATCCGGACGCGAAGGATCATGGCGTCGGCGTCGACGACGCTCCGGATCGTCTCGATCGCGAATTGCGGCGGAGGGGGATCCTGCTGCAGATCCTGCAAAGCCGACCTGCCGCGGGGAAACAACCCCGACGCTCCGCGCTCGAGCCATGGTTTGGCGAACTCGAGCGTCTTGAGCAAGGGGGCGAAGGCGCGCGCGGCCACGCAGTCCACAGCTCCCGTGTCCTGCGGCCCCAGCGACTCGACCCGGACGGGATGGATGACCGCCGGGGCGCCGGTCGCCCGCGCCGCCTCGCGCAGAAAGGCGCAGCGGCGGCGATCGCTGTCGACGCAATGAACCACCGCGCCGGGAACGTCGGCGAGCGCGATGGCGACGATCATCCCCGGAAAGCCGGCGCCGGAGCCCATGTCGAGCCAGCGCGTCGCGCCGGCGGAGAGCGGGAGAAGCTGGGCGCTGTCGGCGACGTGCCGTGTCCAGACCGTCGGGAAGCTCGATTCGGAGATGAGATTGGTCGCCTTGCGCCAGCGGGCGAGGAGGGCGACGAAGGTTTCCAGGCGCTCCTCTGTTTCACGTGAAACAGGAACGAGTCGGAACGCGGCGCGGCGGTCCTCCCCGAGCCGCCCGGCGGCGTCTGCGGGCGAAGCCCGCCTGGTCTCCCCGCCGCCGGCCCTCACGTCGATGTCCGAACCTCCGCGGCTCTCGCCCGCCGGGCGTGCGCGGACACCACCGCGAGCGCCGCCGGGGTGACGCCTTCGATTCGCCCCGCCTGACCGAGGCTGCGCGGTCGTACGGCGGAAAACTTCTGTCGCATCTCGCGCGACAACCCGGGCAGGTCGTCGTAGTCGAGGCTGTCGGGCAGCAGCAGCGCATCGTCGCGACGGTGGCGCGCCACGTCCTCCGCCTGCCGTTCGACATAGACCGCATATTTGGCGTCGGCTTCGAGTCGCGGCACGAGCGCGCGCGGGATGGTCGCGATCTCCGGCCACACCCGCGCCAGCGCCGAGAGCGGAAACTGCGGCTGCGCCGCGAGTTCGAACGCCGTCCGCCGGACGCCGTCCGCGTTGACCAGGACGCCGAACGTCTCGAGGGTCGCAGGCGACGCCGTCGCGCCCGCGAGCAGCGCGCGCGCAGCGGAGAGCTGCGCCTGGGCGTCGCGGTAGAGCCGACTGCGGTCCGGGCCGACGCAGCCGAGCGCGATGCCCCGGCCGGTCAGGCGCTCGTCGGCGTTGTCGGCGCGCAGCGACAGCCGGAACTCGGCGCGCGAGGTGAACATCCGGTAGGGCTCGCTGACGCCCCGGGTGGTCAGGTCGTCGATCATCACCCCGAGATAGGAATCGGCGCGGTCGAAGGTGGCGGGGTCGAGGCCGCCGGCCGCCCGCGCCGCATTGATCCCGGCCGCGAGCCCCTGCGCCGCCGCCTCCTCGTAGCCGGTGGTGCCGTTGATCTGGCCCGCCAGGAATAACCCGCGGAAGCGGCGCGCCTCCAGCGTCGCTTCCAGGCCGCGCGGGTCGACGTAATCGTATTCGATCGCATAGCCCGGCCGGACGATCCGCGTCCGCTCGAGCCCCGGGATGGTCGCGATCAGCGCCCGCTGCGTCTCGGCCGGCAGCGAGGTCGAGACGCCGTTGGGATAGACGGTCGGATCGTCGAAGCCCTCCGGCTCGAGGAAGATCTGGTGACTGTCGCGATCGGCGAAGCGGACCACCTTGTCCTCGATCGACGGGCAATAGCGCGGCCCGCGGCCGGACAGCGCGCCCGAATAGACGGCCGAGCGGCGCGAGTCGGCGCGGATGACGGCGTGCGTCTCCGCGGTCGTGCGAGTGATGTGGCAGGGGATCTGCGGGGCCGCGACCGCCCTCGTGTCGGCGGAAAAGAACTCCGGCGGGTCGTCGCCGTGCTGAATCTCCAGCGCCGCCCAATCGATCGTCCGACCGTCGAGACGCGGCGGCGTTCCAGTCTTCAGCCGCCCGAAGGCGAACCCCGCCCGTTCGAGGCTGAGCGCCAGCGACACCGAGGGCGGATCGCCGAAGCGGCCGGCCGGGGTGCGAACTTCGCCGAGGTGGATCATGCCGCGAAGGAAGGTGCCGGTCGTCAGCACGGCGCAGCGACACGACAGCGTCCGCCCATCGGCGAGATCGACGCCGACGACCGCGCCGTTCGCCGACCGGATCGCCGAGGCCTCGCCTTCGATCACGGCGAGGCCGGGCGTCGCGGCGACCAGCGCACGCATGGCGCGACGGTAGAGCGCCCGGTCGGCCTGCGCGCGAGGCCCCTGGACGGCCGGTCCCTTGCGACGATTGAGGACGCGGAACTGCAGGCCGGCCGCATCGGCGGCGCGGCCCATCAGGCCGTCGAGGGCGTCGATCTCGCGCACGAGGTGGCCCTTGCCGATGCCGCCGATCGCCGGATTGCACGACATCTCGCCGATCCTCGCCGCCGAATGGGTGACGAGGGCGGTCGCGGCGCCGCAGCGGGCCGCCGCCGCGGCCGCCTCGCAGCCGGCGTGGCCGCCGCCGATCACGACGACGTCGAAGCGTTGCAGGACCGCCTGGTGTTTCACGTGAAACAGACCCTCGCCCTCACTTGCCTACGCACAGCCGGGAGAAGATCGCTCCCAGCACGTCCTCGACGCCGATTCGCCCGACGACGCGGTCCATCGCGGCGGCGGCGATGCGGAAGCTTTCCGCCGCCAGCTCCGCCTCGATCGTGTCCGCAGCCAGGATCGACGCCAGCGCGCTTCGCGCCTCCGCGAAGGCGTCGCGATGCCGCGCCGCCGTCAGCACGGCGGGCTCCGCCGTCGCCATGCCGTCCACCGCCCGCTCGGCGATCGCGGCGAGCAGGCGGTCGATCCCCTGTCCGGTCTTCGCCGATATCGCAAATTCCGCGCCGTCCGTCGAGGGCGGCGCGTCGGCGCCCGCGAGATCGGACTTGGTCCTGACGATCAGCGCGCCGCCGGGCGCGCCGCTGCGTCCCAGGCCGTCGTCGAGCCACAGCGTCAGGTCGGCGTCCTCGGCGCGCTGGCGCGCCCGTCTCACCCCTTCCTGCTCGACCGGATCGGCCGCATCGCGAATGCCCGCGGTGTCGACGAGAACGACCGGATAGCCGGCGAGATCGACCGCCACCTCGATCGGGTCCCGGGTCGTACCGGCGAACGGCGAGGTGATCGCGACGTCGCGGCCGGCGATCGCGTTCAAGAGCGTCGACTTGCCGACGTTGGGCGGGCCAGCGATCACCACGACATAACCGGTCCTCAGCCTCTCCGCCGAGCGGGCGCTGGCGAGCCCGCGGTCGATCCGGTCAAGGGCGCGGCGCGCCGCCGCGCGCACCGATTGCTCGCTCAGGTCGGCGTCTTCGACATCGGAAAAGTCGAGCTGCGCCTCGACCGTCGCCATCGCGTCGAGCAGCGCGGCGCGAATGGCGTCGCACTCGCGCCGCAGCGCGCCGCCGGCGATCCGCACCGCCTGCCGGCGCTGCGCCTCGGTCTCGGCCTCGACCAGATCGGCGAGCCCCTCGGCCTCGGACAGGTCCATCTTGCCGTTCAGGAACGCGCGCCAGGCGAATTCGCCGGGGGCGGCGAGCCGCAGCCCGGGCGCGGCGGCGAGCGCGCGGGCGAGCGCCGCCGGAACCGCCCGTCCGCCGGTGACGTGGATCTCGGCGACCTCCTCGCCGGTGAAGCTCCTCGGCGCGGCGAAGCGGATCACAAGCGCCCGATCGAGCGCCTCGCCGGTCGCCGGGTCGGTCAACGTCCGCAGCGTCGCGGTCCGGTCGGGAAAGACCGCGCCGGGCGCGAGCGCCGCGAGCGCTGCGACGCAGGCCGGACCGGAGATGCGGAAGACGGCGACGGCGGCCTTTCCGACGCCGCTCGCCTGGGCGAAAATCGTGTCTGATTGCTTGCCCGCCATGCCGCGCCGTCCGACTCCCGTCCCGCCGCGCGGCCGCCCGGCCTCGCCGGGAGGCCGACGCCGCCGTCACTTCGACGGCGGCGTGCAGACGACGTACTGGTCGGCGATCGCCTCGCGGTCGCCCTGCTTCTCGCGCTGGAAATAGAGATAGCAGACGCTGAGCGCGCCCGTCCGATAGTTGACGCGAAAGACGCCGCCTTCCTGCTCATGGCGGGTGGCGACGAGCCCATAGTCGCCCGGCTCCTGTCCGGTCGCGCCCTCGCCGGAGCGGTAGCAGGCCGTCACGCCGAAGGCGCCGGGGCCGACGTCGGCGCGGCCGGGGCTATGCGCGAACTGACACGCGATCACGTCCCCCGAGAGCTTGTCCAGCCGATAGACGAGCGACAGGTTGATTTGCGGCGCGGCGAGAAACTCGTACTGCCCGGCGGCCGCGGCGGCCGGCCCGGCCAGCGCCGCTCCGATCACCGGCAAGCCCATCGCTGCGATCCAGCGCGCCATCGTCCTCTCCGCCGAAACGAATCACCTCGCCCCGGGATAGTAACCCAAAGCGCGCGCGCCCGGCGGCAAAGGTCGGCCCTCGGTTACGCCGTCAGGACGTCCTTCGACGCCACGGTCGAATCGGCGTTCAGCCGGTACACCAGCGGCACGCCGGTCGCGAGCTCCATCGACGGGATCGTCTCGGGGGTCAGGCGGTCGAGCACCATGACCAGCGCCCGCAGCGAGTTGCCGTGCGCGGCGACCAGGACGCGCTTGCCGCGCAGGACGTCCGGCAGAATGTGCTGGCAATAATACGGCAGCGCCCGGGCGACCGTGTCCTTCAGGCTCTCTCCGCCGGGCGGCGGGACGTCGTAGCTCCGGCGCCAGAGATGGACCTGCTCCTCGCCCCACTTCTTGCGCGCGTCGTCTTTGTTGAGCCCGCACAGATCGCCGTAGTGGCGCTCGTTCAGGGCCTGGTCGCGATGCTCGGGCAGACCCGTCTGGTCGAGCGCGGCGAGCGTCAGGGCGAGCGTGTGCTGGGCCCGGGTCAGGGCCGAGGTATAGGCGACGTCGAACGTGAGCCCTTGCGCCTTCAGCCGGCGCCCGGCCTCGGTCGCCTCTTCCACCCCGGTCGGCGACAGGTCGGGGTCGCGCCAGCCGGTGAACAGGTTCTTCAGGTTCCAGTCGCTCTGGCCGTGGCGCAGGAGGACGAGCAGGCGTTCGCTATTCGGCATCTGTCTTCACCGAGTTCGAGGATCAAAGAGCCTTAGACCATCCGCTCGCCCGGCGCCAATTGCACAATCGACGGATGATCGGCGGCGCCCCGGGCCTCGCGCCGGGCGCTCGCGGCCAGCGCCGGGACGCCGACCCCGCGCCGGGTCCTGGCGAGGGCGTGAACGCGCACCGGGCGATAGACCTGCTTGATCGCTTCGACCACGTAGACGCCGGCGAACGGCAGGCTGAAGGCCGCGCCGACCCGCTCGATCGTCGGCGCGAAGCGAATCACGGCGCGCTTCCCCACCGGGGGCGCGAACAGCGCCTCGCCCCAGAACACCGGCGACAGGTCCGCGCCCTGGAGGAGATCGCGCAACTGGGTTCGCGAGTACGGCAATCCGTGCCCGAAAGGGGTCGCGTCCACTCGCGCCCAAACGCCGCGCCGCGAGGGGACGACCACCAGGATGCGGCCTTCCGGCGCGACGATGCGCCACACCTCCTCGAGCAGCTCGCCTGGCCGCTCCGCGGCCTCGAGCGCATGCACGATCATGAGCCGGTCGACGCTGTTGTCGGGCAGGGGCAGCATCTCGCCGTGCACCATCGTCGCCGCACACCGCTCGCGGTCGGGCCAGACCGCGGCGCCCTGGCCGGCCGGCATCATGGCGAAGCACCGATCGGCGCCGTCGCGCAGCCGCTCGAGGTAAGGAGACCCGTATCCGAGCGCGGCGATCGTCAGGCCCCGGGCGCTGAGCCAGCGCGCGCGCACGATCCGCCCGATCAGGCGTCTGGCGACGTCGCCCAGCGGGGACTCGTAAAAGTCGATCAGGGTCTGGGAGTCGACAGGCATCGCGCTTCAGGCCGCATTTTCAGCGCTGAATTGTGGACGACCAGCCTCGCTTGCGCAATCGTCGCTTCGCCGGCTCAGCTCTTTCCGGCGAGCAATTCCAGTTTTTTCTGGATCTCGGACAGTTGCTTGCGCAACTCCTCGATGTCCTCGGGAGAACTCGTCTTCCGCGCCGCCTCGACGGTCGCGATCGCAGCGGGAAAGGGCGAGAACATGCCGAGCGCCTGATTGAAAGCGATCAGGTTTTTTTGCGTCAGCTCCTGCAGCGCCGCGAACGATCCGCCGGAAAACGCGTCCGCGCCGAACATGTGGCCGGCAGCCTCGCGCATCGCCTGGCGCTCGCCGCTGAACCGATCGATGGAGAACTCCAGATAGCTTGGAAGAAGAGCCTGCACGCTGTCGCCGTAAAAGCGGATCAGCTGGCGCAGAAACGTCGTCGGCAGGAGCGACTGACCCTCGATGCCCTCTTGCTCGAAGATGATCTGCGTGAGGACGGACCTGGTGATGTCCTCGTTCGTCTTGGCGTCGTAGACGACGAAATCTTCCCCGCTCTTCACCATCTTGGCGAGGTCGGCCAGAGTCACATACGCGCTCGACGCCGTGTTGTACAAGCGTCGGTTCGCGTATTTCTTGATCGTCGTCGGAGAACTGGTCGCCATAAGATCGCGCGTCCCCAATGATACGCAGGTGCGAAGGAGATGCCTACGATAGGCGGTTTTTTTGTGCCCCGCACTCTCTTTTTGGCGCCGCAAGGCGCTCCGATTCCCGACCATGCCGGCGGCCGCGGCCAAGGCGCATCGTGCGCCTATCGGCTACTGGCGCCTCATCGGGCGCATCGTGTAGGTTTGCCGCGTTATCGAATTCACGGCCGGAAGCTCGCCCCGACAGGACCCGTCGGCGGCAAGCCCGGTAAAGTCGTCAGCAACCTCCAGGGAGGACAAGGACATGGCAAGGGTAGCAGTAGTCACGGGCGGCACGCGCGGCATCGGGGAAGCGATCTCGAAGGCGCTGAAGGCGGCCGGATACGAGGTCGCCGCGACCTATCATGCCAACGACGAGGCGGCGGCGAAGTTCAAGGCGGAAACCGGGGTGCACGTCTACAAGTGGGACGTGTCCAAGTACGAGGATTGCGTCCAGGGCCTCGCGACCGTGACCAAGGACCTGGGACCGATCGACGTGCTGGTCAACAACGCCGGCATCACCAAGGACGGCTTCTTCCACAAGATGACCCCCGAACAATGGTACGCGGTCATCAACACCAACCTCAACTCGCTGTTCAACATGACCCGTCCGGTGATCGAAGGGATGCGGGAGCGCGGGTTCGGCCGCATCATCAACATCTCCTCGGTCAACGGTCAGAAGGGGCAGGCGGGCCAGTCGAACTATTCCGCCGCCAAGGCCGGCGACATCGGCTTCACCAAGGCGCTGGCCCAGGAGAACGCCAACAAGGGCGTCACGGTGAACGCGATCTGCCCCGGATACATCGCCACCGAAATGGTCAGGGCGGTGCCGAAGGAGGTCCTCGAGAAGTCGATCCTGCCGCTGATCCCGCTGCGCCGCCTCGGCGAGCCGTCGGAGATCGGCCGCTGCGTCGTGTTCCTCGCTTCCGACGAAGCGGGGCTCATCACCGGATCGACCATCTCGGCCAACGGCGGCCAATATATGGTCTGATCCCCGGGCGCGCCCGGCGCCGATCCGGCGCCGGGCGCTAAGGAGCGCGCGTTCTCACGTGGCCGGCTCGGATCCACGCCGCGACCGGATTCCGAGCCGGCGGCTGGTCGCCTCGTGCAGCCAGCGGCGGGCGGCCGTGTCGAGCTGCGGCGACAGCGTTTTGCGCACGCGCGCGTGATACCCGTCGAGCCACTTGATCTCGCACGCGTCCAGGAGTTTCCAGTCGACGAGCCTGAGATCGATCGGCGCCAGCGTCAGCGTTTCGAATCCGAGCATGTCCCGCTCCGCCCCCGCGATCGCCCGCGGCTCGACCACCATGAGGTTTTCCGTCCGGATTCCGAACGCGCCGGCGGCGTAATACCCCGGCTCGTTGGACAGGATCATCCCCGGCGCCAGCGCGACCGTCCCCGTCTTCGAGATCCGTTGCGGGCCCTCGTGCACGGAGAGGTACGAGCCCACGCCGTGTCCGGTGCCGTGATCGAAATCGAGACCGGCTTCCCAGAGCGGCCGTCGCGCCAGCGCGTCGATCTGCGCCCCGCTGGTCCCTCTCGGAAACACGGCCTTCGCGATCGCGATGTGGCCCTTGAGAACCCGCGTGAACCGGTCGCGCATCAGCGCGGTCGGACGCCCGACCGCGATCGTCCGGGTGACGTCCGTCGTCCCGTCCTCGTATTGCCCGCCGCTGTCGACCAGGAAGACGCCGCTCTCGATCTTGCGGTTGCTCGCGGCGCTGACCCGGTAGTGCGGCATCGCGGAGTGCGGTCCGGCGGCGGCGATGGTCGGAAACGAGATGTCCTTGAGGGCGCCGGTGGCGCGTCGGAACGATTCGAGCGCCTGGACGGCGTCGATCTCGGTCAGCCGCCCGCGCGGCGCCTCGGCGTCGAACCACGCCAGAAAGCGCGTGAGCGCCGCGCCGTCGCGCTCGTGAGCCGCCCGCGCGCCATCGAGCTCGGCCTTGTTCTTGGCCGCCTTCATCAGGCCGATCGGATCGGCGCCGACGTCCGCTTTGCCGCCGGCGCGCTCGAGCGTCTGGGTGAGCAGCGCCGGGGCGGTCGCGCCGTCGAACAGCACGCGCGCGCCCTGCCGGCCCAGTCTTTCCATCAGCGGGACCACCGTATCCGGTTCGGCCAGCTCGGCATGCTCGCCGAGCCCGTCCCGGATTGCGGCGGACAATTTCCGCGAATCGAGCAGAAGCGTCGGCCGGCCGTCGCGGGGAACATAGGCGTAGCCGAGCGGCAGGGGCGTATGCGAGACGTCCGCGCCGCGAATGTTGAACAGCCAGGCGAGATTGTGCGGGTCGCTGACCAGCACGCCGTCGTTCCGGCCGAGCGCTTCCCTGACCCTCGTCACCTTCGCCGCGGCGGGTTCCCCGGCGAACTGCGTCTTGTGCTCGGTGACCGGCCCGGCCGGCGACTCCGGCCGGTCCAGCCAGATCGAGTCGACGGGGTTCTGCGCGGCGGCGACCAGCTCCGCGCCCGCCGCCTCGCACGCGGCGGCGAGCCGCCGAACGAAATCGGGGGTGTGCAGGCGCGGATCGTAGCCGAATCGCTGGCCGGCTTTCAGCGCGCGGCTCAACCACTCCGTCGGCGGCTCCTCGACCCCGTGGCGGACCTCGAACACCGAGCCGTCGACCTGAGCCTTCGCCTGCTCCGTGTAGCGGCCGTCGACGAACACAGCCGCGCGATCCTTCAGCACGATCGCGGCGCCGGCCGAGCCCGCGAATCCGGTCAGCCACAACAGGCGCTCGGCGTTCGCCGGAACGTACTCGTTCTGGTGCTCGTCGGCGCGCGGGACGATGAAGCCGTCGAGGGACTGGGCGTCCAGCGCGCGCCGCAGCTCCGCCGCCCGCACGGCCCCGTTTGTCGGACCGCCAATGTCCGCAAACGACTGAAAACGGCTTTCGAACACCTCGGCGCCTCCCGATCTAGCGCCGCTCAATCGGCGTCCTGTTCCGTCACCACCCGTCCGATGAACGGCAGCTCCCGGTAGTAATGCGCCACGTCCATGCCGTAGCCCACGACGAACGCGTCGGGGCAGACGAAGCCGACGAAATCGGCGGTGAGCGGAACGGCGCGCTTGCCCGGTTTCTCGAGCATCGTGCAGATGAGCACGCGCCGGGCGCCGCGCGCCGCCAGGAGATCCTTGGCGAAGGCGAGCGTTCGCCCGGATTCGAGGATGTCGTCGATCACCAGCACGTCCCGGTCGCGCACCGGCGAGTCGATGTCGCGCAGGATCCTGACCGTTCCGCTCGACACCGTTCCGTCGAGATAGCTGGACAGATGAAAGAACTCGACCTGCGGCTCGAGCCCGGCCCGATGCAGCGCGCGCAGGAGATCGGCGGCGAACATGAACGAGCCCTTCAGGATCGCCACCACCAGCAGGTCCTTCGGAGCGGCGGCCGCGATCTCCCGGGCCAGCGCTTCGGTTCGCGCCGCGATCGCCGTTTCGTCGAACAGAACCTTGACGCGTCTCTCGCCGCTCATGAGCGTATCCTCGATCGGGCAAGCCCCGTCTTGCACCTTTCCGGTCCGTCAGCATAGCCGCCGAGGCCGGCCTTTTCCAAGCGCCGGATCGATAGCCGTCGAAAGCCGCCCAGGCGCGGCGTCGTTCGGTCGCCATCCCGAATCGACGGCTTGCGAACCCGGGGCCGATTGCCGATCCGCGATCCGTCGATTACGGATTCGCGCGAGCCTTTCGCGGCGCTCCCTTCCAGGCGATTCCCTTGCTTCACTTCGAAAACGTCGGTTTGCGCTACGGAATGGGCGAAGAGGTCGTCAGCGATCTCAATTTCTCCATCGCCCCGCAAACCTTTCAGTTCCTGACCGGGCCGTCGGGCGCCGGCAAGACCACGCTGCTTCGGCTGATGCTGCTGTCGCTGCGGCCGACGCGCGGGACCATCCATATATTCGGGCGCGACTCGGCGACCCTGACCAAGGACGAGCTCACCGGGCTCAGACGGCGGATCGGCGTGGTCTTCCAGGACTTCCGCCTGCTCGATCATCTCACGACCTACGAGAACGTCGCCCTGCCGCTGCGCGCGCTCGGCCGGGCGGAATCGAGCTACCGGGCGGAAGTCATGGAGCTCTTGCGCTGGGTCGGCCTCGGCCAGCGCATGAACGCCATTCCCCCGGTTCTGTCCGGCGGCGAGAAGCAGCGCGCGGCGATCGCCCGCGCGCTCATCGTCCGGCCCGAGTTGCTGCTCGCTGACGAGCCGACCGGCAACGTCGACCCCGGGCTCGCCCGCCGGCTGCTGCGCCTGTTCGTCGAGTTGCACAGGCTCGGCACGGCGGTCGTGATCGCCACCCACGACCTGCAGCTCATGGATCAGCTCGGCTTCGCCCGGCGGATGGTCGTGGGCGACGGGAGGGTCGACATTTTCGAGGGGAACCCGGAATGACCGAGCCCGGGGACGACGGCGCCGCTCCGATCGCGCCGTCTTCCGAGGCGGCCGTCGCCCGCGGCGCGCCGCTCATTCCGCGCGACTCGATCTCCGGCAGCGCGCTCGTCGTCGTGGTCGCGATCATGACGTTTCTCGCCTGCCTGACGGCCGGCGGCGCCCTGCTCGTGGCGCAGGCGTCGCAGGCGTGGAAAACGGATGTCCTCAGCGATCTCACGATCCAGGTGAAACCCGGACCGGACGACGACGTCGACCGGGTGGTCGAGCGGGTGGTCGCGATCGCGGTCCGCCAGGCGGGGAGCGGCGCCGTCCACGCCTACAGCGCCGACGATTCGAAGAAGCTGCTTCAGCCCTGGCTCGGCGACAACATCGACCTCGCCCTTCTCCCCGTTCCGCGCATCGTCGTCGTCCGGCTCGCCAACGATGCCGACATCGCCGCGCTGCGGACGAGCCTCGCCCGCGAGGCGCCGCAGGCCGACCTCGACGACCATCGGGTGTGGGCGTCGCGAATCAGCGTCATGGCCGGCGCGATCGTGTCGCTCGCGCTGGCGATCTTCCTGCTCGTCATCGTCGCCATGGCGACGGCGATCGGCTTCGCCACCCGCGGCGCGGTGGCGGAGAACCGCGAGATCGTCGAGGTGCTGCATTTCGTCGGCGCCTCCGACCGGTTCGTCGCCAATCAGTTCCACGGCCATTTTCAGCGCCTGGGGTTCCAGGGCGCGGCGATCGGCGGCGGCGCGGCGATCGCCTTCTTCCTCGCCGCAGCGGGGCTGTCGCGCTGGTCGGCGAACTCGCCCGGCGGCGCCGAGCTCGCGGCGCTGTTCGGTTCGTTTGCGCTCGGCCCCGGCGGCTACTTCGGACTTCTCCTCGTCGCCGGCGTCGTCACGCTGCTCACCGGGATTCTCTCCCGCAGGATCGTGGTCCGTCACTTGC
The DNA here is from genome assembly GCF_003315135.1 of Roseiarcus fermentans. Taxonomy (GTDB): domain Bacteria; phylum Pseudomonadota; class Alphaproteobacteria; order Rhizobiales; family Beijerinckiaceae; genus Roseiarcus; species Roseiarcus fermentans. Next base: position 24,084 of record NZ_QNRK01000005.1, on the reverse strand, counting down.
GCGCGCTGCAATAGTGGTATCAAGGCCGCCCCTGTCCTCCTTCGCCGACTGTCCGCCATGCTCGCCGTCCGCTCGATCGCCTTCAACATCCTCTTCTACCTGACCCTGACGGTCCTGATGATCGTGGGCGCGCCTGTGCTGCTGGTCGGCCGGCGCGGCGTCTTCGCCCTGGCCAACCTGTGGCGGGCGGCGTCGGTCTGGCTCCTCGAAACGATCTGCGGCCTGAAGGTCGAATATCGCGGCCTGGAGAACATTCCGCCCGGCGCGGTGATCATCGCCGCCAAGCACCAGTCCTTTCTCGAGACCTTCGCACTGCTCAAGTACGCCCCGGATTTCGCCATCATTCTCAAGCGCCAGCTGACCTACATTCCCTTCTTCGGCCTCTATCTGATCGTCTCGAAGCAGATCGCCATCGACCGCGCGCGCGGTCGGCAGGCGTTGCAGCAGATCGAAGCCGCCGCCAAACCCGTGCTCGCCGCCGGCCGGCAGATCTTCATCTACCCCGAGGGCACGCGCCGCCCGCCCGGCGCGCCGCCGCGCTACAAGATGGGCGTGACCGCGCTCTACGGGGCGAACGACGTCCCCTGCCTCCCGGTCGCGCTGAACACCGGGCTGTTCTGGCGGCGGCGCGGGTTCCTGCGCCGCCCCGGCGTCGCCGTGATCGAGTATCTGCCGCCGATCCCGCCGGGTCTGGGCCGCGACGCCTTCATGGCGCGACTCGAGTCCGAGATCGAAGCGGCCTGCGATCGTCTGAACGCCGAGGCCGCCAACCGCGACCCGTCGTTGCTGGCGCTGCTCGAAGTCGGGGCAAACTGCGATCGTCTCGCCGCTCCGGCTTGACGAGGGTCTCTTTTTGTTCCAATCATGTTCGTGTTCCGTAGCGGAGCCTGGACATGTTGTCATACAACGTCGGCGTTGATTCGAACGGCGGCGACAGGCCGCCCGGGCTGCGCTCGGGCCTCGGGACCGACCGAAGCGAGCCGGGGAGCCAAGTGTTCGCGGCCCTGTCCCGAACCGCGCTGGCGAGGCGATTCCGCTCGTGGCGGGGGGTCTCCGGCAAGAGCTACGTCTTCACCGTCTACCCGGCTTCCGACTGTCCGGCCTATTGCGACGCCGTGCTGCTCGCCGCGGCCTTCGACGGCGACGGCGCGCGCCGGGTCCTCGCCGTCCTCGACACCGGCGCCTTCCCCGAGCCGGCGCTGGCGCGCGCGGAACGGGAGCTGGGCCGTTCGGCGGAGCAACTCGAGTTTCACGTTCACCTGTTGTCGAGCTCGGCCGCGGATCGCCGCGAGACGATCGCCGACCTGTCGGCGGGTCTCGTTGGCCACACCCGGCCCGACGCGGGCATCGACTCGTGACCGCCGAGGCGGGCGCAGTCCCTGGGAGTGACGATCGCCCAAACCTTCCAGTCCGCAAGGGGGCCGGCGCGGCTCTCAACGAGAGGCCGCCCCTTCCAAGGCGCGCCGGTCCGGCTCTTCGCAAGCGACGGCGGACTCGCGGCTGCTCCGCCCGGCCTGTCGCGGCGATACGGGACCGCTGACGACCGTTCGCCCTCGACCTCCTCGACTCCGGCCCGCGTCGCCTAGCGCCCGGCCTTTCCGTCGTCCGGAACGCGTCGACCGAAATCCGGCGCCGCGGTCTCCTGCCCCTGCGCGACGATCCCGAGGCGAATGCCGCGCGTCCGGGTGAAGAGCGCAAACAGCCCGTCCCCGTCCCCGCGCCGGATCATCCGCTGCAACGCCGTCAGATCCTCGCTGAACCGGCCGAGCATCTCCAGCACCGCGTCCTTGTTGTGCAGGAACACGTCGCGCCACATGGTCGGATCGGAGGCCGCGATGCGGGTGAAGTCGCGGAAACCGCCGGCGGAAAACTTCATCACCTCCGAGCGCGTGACGTCCTCGAGATCGGCCGCGGTGCCGACGATGTTGTAGGCGATCAAGTGCGGAACATGGCTCGTGATCGCCAGCACGAGGTCGTGGTGGGCCGCCTCCATCACCTCGACATTGGCGCCGATCGCTTCCCACAAGCGCCGCACCTGCGCGACCGCCGCGGCGTCGGCGCCCTCCGGCGGCGTCAGAATCGACCAGCGGTTGACGAACAGCGTCGCGAATCCGGCGTCCGGCCCCGATTGTTCCGTGCCCGCCACCGGATGGGCCGGCACCAGCCGGGCGTGATCGGGCAGAACCGGCTGCAAGGCGGCGATCACGTCCGCTTTGACCGAACCGACGTCGGATACGATCGCCCCGAGTTTCAGCGCCGGCGCGATCGCCCGCCCAATCGCCGCATTGGCGCCGACCGGGGCGCACAGGATCACGCAATCGGCGTTGCGCACCCCTTCTGCGAGGTCGGTCGTGAACGCGTCGCCGAGTCCGAGCGCCTCCGCCCGACCGAGCGCCTCCTCGGAGGCGTCGGCCACCACGATGCGGCGCGCCGCATTCTGGCGACGGATCGCCCGCGCCAACGACGACCCGATCAGGCCGATGCCGATGATCGCGAGTTCGTCGAACACCGGCTCGTCGAGCGGCGGGCCCAGCCGCTCGCTCATGACCGCGACCTCTCGACGAACTCGGCCAGCGCCTCGACCACACCGCGGTTCGCCTCCGCCGACCCCACCGTCAGCCGCAGGCTCTGCGGCAGCCCGTAGGCGCTCATAGCGCGCAGAATATATCCGCGCGCGCTCAGGAACGCGTCCGCTTCCGACGCCGTTCCGACGCCGTTCCGCCCGAAGGTCAGCAGGACGAAATTCGCCACGCTCGGCGTCGGTTCGATCCCGAGCGCGCCGATCGAGGCGGAAAGCCAGGGCAGCCATCGGTCGTTGTGAGCGACGGCCGCCTCGAGGTGCGCCGCGTCGTCGAGGCTCGCGGCGCCGGCGGCGATCGCCGGACCGCTGAGGTTGAACGGCGAGCGCACCCGGTTGATCGCATCGGCGACGCGCCGCGGCCCGTAGGACCAGCCGATGCGCAAGCTGGCGAGACCGTGAATCTTCGAAAACGTACGCGTCATGACGACGTTTTCGCACGAGGCCGCGAGTTCGAGCCCCGCCGCGTAGTCGTTGCGCGTCACGTATTCGGCATAGGCCGCGTCGAGCACGAGCAGGCAATCGGCCGGCAGCGCCGCGTGCAGCCGCCTGATCTCCGCGTAGGGCAGGTATGTGCCGGTCGGGTTGTTGGGATTGGCGAGATAGACGATCTTGGTCCGTGGTCCAACCTTGCCGAGGAGCGCGTCGACGTTCGCGGTGCGGTCCGTTTCCGGCGCGACCACGGCCGTCGCGCCGGCGGCGCGAATGGCGATCGGATAGGCGAGAAACCCGTGCGCGCTGTAGACGCCCTCGTCGCCCGGGCGAAGAAACACGTGGGCCAGCAGCGCCAGGATTTCGTCCGACCCATTGCCGCACAGGATACGGTCGGGTTCGAGGCCGAACCGTCGCGCGATCGCCTCGCGCAAGACCCGCGCCGATCCGTCCGGGTAGGCCGCGAGATCGTCGGCTCGCGCCCGGTAGGCGTCGATCGCCTTCGGCGACGGTCCGAGCGGCGACTCGTTCGACGACAGTTTGTGGACTTTGGCGACGCCTTCCACCCGGCTTCTGCCGGGGACGTAGATGTCGATGTCCAGGATCTCGGGACGGGGTTCGGGGCGCAACGAAGAAACGGCGGTCATGGCTCTCGATAGCCTCGGGCGCCCTCCGGGCGCAACGTCGCAGCGTCCGCCCGCGCCGCATGCGCTCCGATCTCGACGCTGCGCACGTCGCGCGCTCCGGCGGCGCGCAACGTCGCCGCCGTCAGCTCCGGGTCGATCGCGCCCGGCCGGGCGATCAGCAGCCCGAGGCCCATACGCTCGGCCGCCGACGCGACGATCTCCGCTCCGATCGCGGCCAGCGCGAACGGATAGTCCGGCCGCCAGCGATCGAGGCTGACCGCCTCCAGCACGACGTCGCGCGCCCCCCCGTCGGCGAGCGGCCGCGAGATCACGAACACCGGCATGCCGGCCGGATGGTCGGAGCGCTCGACGAACGGCAGGCGCGCGATCACCTTGGGGGCTTCGCGCGGCGTCAGCCGCGTCCACCAGGCGTCCGCGCGCGGTCCGCCGTCGAGCGCGAACATGCCCAGATCGCCGGTCGAACCGGCGACCGCGGCGATCACGTCGCCGGCGCCGAGATGGGGCACGCACGGCACGGTGAAACCGAAATGGAAGCGCGCCGAATCGCGCATCGGCGCATCGCCGCGCGAGACGTCGACGTGCACGCTGTAGGGCGCCTGGATGTAGGTGAAGGTCGAGATGATGATCCGCCAGATCCCCTCGACCGTGTCGAGGGGCAGCAGTCCGCGATGGCGCTCGACGATCGCGCGCATCATCGACGCCTCGCGCGCCGGGCGGAATGCGGAGCCGCCGCCCTGCTGCGTCTTGATCTCGATCAGCCGATCGATGATGCGGCCGCGCTCCATCAGGAGTTCGTGCATCGCCCGATCGATCCGGTCGATATCGCTGCGCAGGTCGGCGAGCGTCGGCCGCGGCGAGCCTGGCTCCAGCGCCTCGTCCGTCACCGCTCCGCTCCTCGCTGTCAGGTGTTCATCGATTCGAAGAAGCCGGCGTTGGTCTTCGTCTCGCGCAGCTTGCCGAGCAGGAACTCGATCGCGTCCACCGTGCCCATCGGATTGAGAATGCGCCGCAGCACATACATCTTCTTCAGGATGTCCGGCGGGACGAGCAGTTCCTCCTTGCGGGTTCCGGATCGGGTGATGTCCATCGACGGGAAGGTGCGCTTGTCGGCCACCTTGCGGTCGAGGATGATTTCCGAATTGCCGGTGCCCTTGAACTCTTCGAAAATGACCTCGTCCATGCGCGAGCCGGTGTCGATGAGCGCGGTGGCGATGATCGTCAGCGATCCGCCTTCCTCGATGTTGCGCGCGGCGCCGAAGAACCGCTTCGGCCGCTGCAGGGCGTTGGCGTCGACGCCGCCGGTCAGCACCTTGCCGGAGGAGGGGACGACGGTGTTGTAGGCGCGGCCGAGGCGGGTGATCGAATCGAGCAGGATCAGCACGTCGCGGCCATGCTCGACCAGGCGCTTGGCCTTCTCGATCACCATCTCGGCCACCTGCACGTGGCGGACCGCCGGCTCGTCGAACGTGGACGACACCACCTCGCCGTTGACCGAGCGCTGCATGTCGGTGACTTCTTCCGGCCGCTCGTCGATCAGCAGCACGATCAGGTAGCACTCGGGGTGATTGGCGGTGATCGACTGGGCGATGTTCTGCAGGAGGACGGTCTTGCCGGTGCGCGGCGGGGCGACGATCAGCGCCCGCTGGCCCTTGCCGATCGGCGCCACGATGTCGATCACCCGCGACGACATGTCCTTGCGGGTCGGATCCTCCACCTCGAGTTTCAGTCGCTCGTTCGGATAGAGCGGCGTGAGATTGTCGAAGTGGATCTTGTGACGCGTCTTCTCCGGGTCCTCGAAGTTGATCGCCTTGCATTCGCGCAGGGCGAAGTACCGCTCGCCCTCCTTCGGGCTGCGAATCACGCCTTCGACCGTGTCTCCCGTCCGCAGCCCCAGCCGCCGGATCTGGGACGGCGAAACGTAGATGTCGTCGGGCCCGGGCAGGTAGTTGGCGTCGGCCGAGCGCAGGAAGGCGAACCCGTCCTGCAGGATCTCGACCACGCCTTCGCCGATGATCTGGACGTCGACGCTCGCCAGCTGCTTGAGAATGGCGAACATGAGCTCCTGCTTGCGCATGGTCGAGGCGTTTTCGACCTCGTTCTCCTCGGCGAAGGCGAGGAGCTCGGTGGGAGTCTTCTGTTTCAAGTCTTTGAGTTTGATTTCCCGCATCGGGGACCTTTGCCTCGGACGGTCGGCCCGAGGCCTTCCGTCGCAACATGAGAGGAGGGTGGAAAGCGCTCTACGGAGGGTCCGCGGCCTAATTGGGCCGCCCTGGCCGGACAAACCCTGGGGTCCGCGGCCATGAGTGAGGCGCGTTGATGATAAGCGAGCCTTTCATAGTCGGCTCGAATGCGATTTTCAACGGTCAATTGCAGCGCGTCGCCGATCGCCTCAGAACGGTTTCAGGACGACCAGCAGGACGATCAAAATCATCAGGATCGTCGGAACCTCGTTGAGCACCCGGTAGAAAACCCCCGGACGGTCGTTGGCGTCCCGTGCGAACAGCTTCAGGCGCCGCGACAGGTAGCCGTGAACCGCCGCGATTGCGAGCGCCAGCGCGATCTTGACGTGCAGCCAGGGCGCCGTCCAGTAGCCGCCCCACCAGGCGAGCAGCGGTCCGGTGACGAAGACCACGATCATCGACGGGTTCATGATCGCCTTGAGAAGCCGCCGCTCCATGATCTTGAACAGTTCGGAGGCCTGCGAGCCCTTCGGCGTCTCCGTGTGGTACACGAACAGCCTGGGGAGATAGAGGATCCCCGCCATCCAGGCGATCACCGCGATGATGTGCAGGGCCTTGACCCAGAGGTACGTGTCCATTGGCTCCGGGAGAGTTCGTCAGGGAGGCCACCGCGAATAGGGGGCTTCGGCGAGCTGTGCAAGGCCTCGACGGGAGGCAAGACAGGAAAGATGGAATCTGGAGTCTGATTTCTTTTCTAGGGTGTCCGTAGCCGAGATTCCGGATTGCGCCTCGTTCGTCCCCTGAAAGCGGCGCCGCCGCCGCTCTTGCGCCGCCGTCGTCCGGCGTATCGCCTTAACGCTTCGTTAAGGATTTCTTGCCGTTGCCCGTGGGATGGAGAGCGGGCGCCGGCTTATCCCCGGAATTCACCGGAGCCGGCCGATTCCGTTTACCGATTGTCCACGATTTCCATCCTGGGGAGAAAACGCGGCGGCGATCCCGGGGCCGCCGCTGATTCTTGGCGGGGGACAGCGCCTGTCCCGCCCTGTCCACAGCGCTATTCACCGACTATAACCGACGGGAATTCTCGGGGGTGATCGACCTTGGGCCGCAGCTATTTTCACCTCCATCTCGTGTCCGATTCGACGGGCGAGACCCTGATCGCCGCGTCGCGGGCCGCGTCCGCCCAATACCAGGGCGTCGCCTCCATCGAGCACGTCTATCCTCTGGTGCGGACGCCCGAGCAGCTCGATCGCGTCATTGCGGAAATCGAGAACGCGCCGGGCATCGTCTTGTTCACCCTGGTCGACGCAAATCTGTCGCGGCGGCTCGAGGAGAGCTGCGAGACCTTCGGCTCGCCCTGCCTCAGCGTCCTGGGGCCGATCCTGAACCTGTTCAAATCCTATCTCGGGCAGAACTCGACCCCGCGCGCCGGCGCGCAGCACATGCTGAACGCGGACTATTTCAAGCGCATCGACGCCCTGAATTTCACGATGATGAGCGACGACGGCCAGCTGCCGGAAAATCTCGAGCATGCCGACATCGTCCTCGTCGGGGTCAGCCGCACCTCGAAGACGCCGACGAGCATCTACCTCGCCAACCGCGGCTACAAGACCGCCAACATTCCGCTCGTGCCGCACGTCCCGCTGCCGAGCGGGCTCGTGCACCTGCGCCACCCGCTGATCGTCGGTCTGGTGGCCTCGGCCGACCGGATCGTCCAGATCCGTCAGAACCGCCTGTTGTCGCTCAACGCCGACGCGCAGAGCGAATATGTCGACCGGGTCGCGGTCGCGGAGGAGATCGCCGCCTCTCGGCGTCTGTTCGCCGACAGGAGCTGGCCGGTCATCGACGTGTCGCGCCGGTCGATCGAGGAAACCGCCGCCGCCATCCTCGATCTCTACCGCGCCCACCGGCTCAAGTTCATCACCCATGGCTGACGCCTCCGGCGACGTCCGCACCCCCAAGCCGGCCCTGTGGACAGGACGCGCGCCTCTGGTCCTCGCTTCGCGGAGCGCGAGCCGGCTTGCGCTGCTCGCCGCCAGCGGGCTGACGGTCGAATCCGTCGCCCCCGACGTCGACGAGCGCGCCGAGGAAGCGCGGCATTTCGCCGCCGGCGGCGCGGTCGGCGATCTGGCCTGCGCCCTCGCCCGCGCCAAGGCCCTGGCCGTCAGCGCGGCCCGGCCGGACGCCTGGTGCATCGGCGCCGACCAGACCCTGACCGTCGAGGGCCGCCTCCTCCACAAGGCGCGCGACCGACGCGAGGCGGCGCAGTCGCTCGCCGCGCTCGCCGGACGCACCCACCGGCTGACTTCCGCCGTCTGCGTCGCCCGCGGCGGCGCGGCGCTTCTCGTCACCGAGGACACGGCCGAACTCGACATGCGTCCGCTCGATGACGAGACGATCGGGCGCTACCTCGATCTCGCCGGACCCGCGGTCCTGTCGAGCGTCGGCGTCTATCAACTCGAAGCGCTGGGCGCGCACCTGTTCGAGCGCATCCGCGGCGATCACTTCACCATCCTGGGGCTGCCGCTGCTCGCGCTGCTCGCCTGGGCGCGGGCTGAAGGACTGCTTTCGCTATGACGCAGCCCAGCGCCCGCGTTCGCGCCGGAGTGGCGGGATGGCCCGTCGCCCATTCGCGCTCGCCGCTCATCCATGGGTTCTGGCTGGAGCGGCTCGGAATCGAGGGCGCGTACGAGCGCTTTCCTGTTCCTCCGGGCGCCTTTGCAGCCTTCGCGGCCGAGATCGGCAGGAACGGCCTCGTCGGGTCCAATGTCACGGTCCCGCACAAGGAGGCGGCGTTTGCGGCCTGCGATCGCCGGACGCCGACCGCCGAGGCGCTGGGCGCCGTCAACACGCTCTGGCGCGAGGACGGGCGGCTGTGGGGCGACAACACCGACGTCGCAGGGTTTCTGGCCAACATGGACGAGGCGGCGCCGGGCTGGGCGGATCGCCGCTCGGCGCTGGTGATCGGCGCCGGCGGCGCCGCGCGCGCAATCGTTCATGCCCTCGTGTCGCGCGGGTTCGAGCGCGTCGTCCTGGTCAACAGAACGCGGAGCCGGGCCGAGGCGTTGTCGGCCGCCTTTGGCGCGCCCGTCGTCGTCGCGGGGTGGGACAATCTTCCCGAGCTCCTTCCGGGCGCCGATTGCCTGGTGAATACGAGCACCCTCGGCATGGCGGGGCAGCCGCCGCTCGCCATCGACCTGCGAACCCTGCCGCCGGACGCGGTCGTCTCCGACATCGTCTATGTTCCGCTGCGCACCTCCCTGATCGAGGCGGCGCGCGCCCGCGGCCTGAGGACCGTGGAGGGCCTCGGGATGCTCCTCCACCAGGCCGCGCCGGCGTTCGAACGATGGTTCGGGCGCCGGCCGGAGGTCACGCCCGAATTGCGCGCGCTGGTCGAGGCGGACGTCCGGGCGCAGGAGGCGGGGCGATGATCGTGGCGGGACTGACCGGCTCGATCGCGATGGGCAAGTCGACGGTCGCGGCCATGTTCGCTGGCTTCGGCGCGCCGGTGTTCGACGCCGACGCCGCGGTGCGCGCCTTTTACGCCGGCGACGGCGTCGAAACGATCGGGCGCGCCTTTCCCGGCGTTGTCGTCGACGGCCGGGTCGATCGCGATCGACTGTCGCGGGTCGTTCTCAACGAGCCCGCGGCGCTCGCGCGACTCGAGGGCCTGGTGCATCCGGCCGTCGCGGCGATGCGGAAGCGTTTCGTGTCCCGCGCCGCAGGCGATGGGCGCCGGATCGCGATCGTCGACGTGCCGCTGCTGTTCGAGACCGGCGGCGACAAGGAGGTGGACCTCGTCATCGTGGTCAGCGCGCCCGCGCCGGCGCAACGCGCCCGCGCGCTGGCGCGGACGGGGATGACCGACGAAAAGCTCGATGCGATTCTGGCGCGTCAGATGGGCGATTCGGAAAAGCGTCGCCGCGCGCATGCCGTCATCGACACCGGCGGCAGCCTCGAAAAGACGCGCGCCCAGGTGGCGCAATGTCTGCGCGCCGTCGCGGGTCTGGAAGGACGTAGGACCGACCATGCGTGAGATCGTGCTCGACACGGAAACCACCGGCCTCAGCCCGGCCGAGGGACACCGGCTGCTCGAGATCGGCGCCGTCGAAATCATCCACCAGGCGCCGTCCGGGCGCGTTTTCCATCACCTGATCAACCCGGAGCGCGACGTTCCCGAGGAAGCGGCGCGGGTTCACGGCCATACGGCGGAGCATCTCAGGGACAAGCCCGTCTTCGCCGCGGTGGTGGACGAGTTTCTGGCGTTCGTCGGCGACGCGCGGATCGTCATTCACAACGCCGAATTCGATATGCGCTTCCTCAACGCCGAACTGGCCTTGCTCGGCCGTGAGCCGATCGCGCTGGAGCGGGTCGTCGACACGCTGGCTCTGGCGCGCAAGAAACACCCGGGGCAATCGAACAGCCTCGACGCTTTGTGCGACCGCTACCGCATCGACCGCTCGAAGCGGGTGAAGCACGGGGCGCTGCTGGACGCGGAGATCCTGGTCGAGATCTACAGCGAACTGACGGGAGGGAGGCAGCGGTCTCTGTCGTTCGACGACGCGCGCGACGTCGGCGGAGCCGGGTTCGCGCCGACCTCGCGCCCGCTCGCGCCGCGCCCGGCCCGAGCGGCCCGTCTGCGCCCGGAGGAGGCTGAGGCGCACGCGGCGTTCCTGACCGCCCTGGGTGAAGGGGCGATCTGGCTTCGCTATCCGGTCGCGGTCGAGGCGCGAACCGGGACCTGAGATCAGGCCGGCTGGGTTTGTTGCTGGCCGCCGGCGGCGGCGAGACGCTGCAGGTAGAGGGCGTGGAAATCGATCGGGTCGATGAACAGGGGCGGGTAGGACCCGCCGCGAACGGCGTCGGCGATGATTTGGCGCGCGAACGGGAACAGGAGGCGCGGACCCTCGATCATGACGATCGGCTGAACCTGCTCGGCCGGGAAGTTCTCGACGCGGAAAACGCCGGCGTAGTTGAGCTCGAACTTGAACATCGTGTCGGCGCCCTGCCCGGCGCCGCCCTCGAGCATCAGGCTGACCTCGTAATCGGTCGGGCCGAGCTGGCGGGCGTTGACGTTGATCTGAACCGAAAGATTGGGCGAGGTCGGCTGCGGACCGAGGGTTCGCGGCGCGTTCGGGTTCTCGAACGACAGGTCCTTGGTGTACTGCGCCAGCACTGTGAACCGGGGGGACGTGCTCGGGGCTTCCGCGCCGTTACCGTTGTCTTCGGCCATCTCTCCGCTCCTCTTGTCCGCCTCGCCCGATCGTTCGCACGCGGTGCGCGTCGAGCCGTGAAATCTCGTGGCGTCGCCTAGCACGCCGGATCAGGGCGAACAAGCAGCGAGCGGGAGCCGCCGCGCCGGGCGAACGGTTGCGCCGCCAGGCGGCGGTCGCCGGCTCATTGGCCGGACTCGATTCGCTTCAGGAGGGCGACGTCCGCATAGCCGTCCGGAGGCAGGCCGTTCCGCTCCTGGTACTTCCGCACCGCGGCGCGCAGCGTGTCCCCGACCATCCCGTCGATCGCCCCGGGATCATAACCCAGCGACTTCAGTCGAGACTGAAGATTGCGCACCTCGTTCGGTCCGAGGGCGCGGTCCGACGGCGGCCAGGGCGCCCTGAGACCGGACCGGCTCACGATTTCGTCGCCGAGCAGAGCGACGGCGAGCGCGTAGACCGTCGAGGAATTGTAGGTCTTGATGACGTCGAAGTTGGCGGTGACGAGGAAGATCGGCCCCTTGAGCCCGGTGGGCATCAGCAGACGGCCCACGCCCTCTGCCGGCAACGGCTTTCCGTCCGCTCGCACGACGCCTCGGGCGGCGAAGTCGGAGAACGCCGCCGGCGCCGCCGAATCGGCGTCCCTGAGCGTGAACCCGGGCGGCAGCGTGACTTCGAAGCCCCAGGGAAGCCCCCGCTTCCAGCCGTTGGCGGCGAGAAATCGGGCGGTCGAGCCGATGGCGTCGGCTTTGCTCGTCCAGACGTCGCGCCGCCCGTCGTTGGTGAAGTCGACCGCGAATTCGAGAAAGCTGGACGGCATGAACTGGGTCTGGCCCATCGCGCCCGCCCACGAACCGACCATTGCGCGCGGCGCGATGTCGCCGTTCTGGAGAATCATCAGCGCCGCCAGCAGTTCGTCGCGGAAATAGGTGTCTCGGAAACGAACGAAAGCCAGCGTCGCGAGGGAACGGATCACGTCGAACGTTCCCTGGGACGAGCCGAAGTCCGATTCGAGCCCCCAGATCCCCGTCAGGATCGCTGGATCGACCCCGTACATCTGGCCCGCCTCGTCGAGCCACGACGAAACCGTCTGCGCAGCTACCCGCCCGCGGGCGATCCTGTCGGGCGAGACCGCGGCGGCGATATAGTCCCGAACCGGAATCGTGAACTCGGCTTGCCGTCTGGTCGCCGCAACGACTTTCGGGTCGAAGGCGACGCCTGCGAAGGCGTCGTTGAACGTCTTCCGCGAGACGCCGAGAATTTCCGCCATCGGCCACAGCGAGGCGACGAAGCCGGCGAAGGCGAGGTCGCGCGCCGCCGGCGGGCGGCGGGCCGGCGCGTCGGCCAATGCGACGGAACCCGCCAGGACGAGGATCGCGACCGCCCGGGCCAGGGCCCGGAAACGGCGCCGCAGCCGCGCCCCGCGCATTCCGTTTCGCGCCAAGCCCTCGTTCCTCCGACCGGGCGCCGAAAAAACGGCGCCGGGACGGCCGATCATACCAGAATCGCGAGGCGGAAAGAGCCCCGGCCGGCTTCGCCCGGCTACTCCTTGATGTCGTCGGGCCTCGGCATCGAGATGACGTTGTAGCCGGCGTCGACGAAATGGACCTCGCCGGTGACGCCTTCCGACAGACTCGACAGCAGATAGAGCGCGGCGCCGCCGACGTTCTCGATCGTCACGGTGCGGCGCAGCGGCGAGTGCGCGCGCTGAAAATTGAACATGAAGCGCGCGTCCGCGATGCCCGCTCCCGCCAGCGTCCGGATGGGTCCGGCGGAAATCGCGTTGACGCGGATGTTGTCCGGGCCGAGGTCGGCGGCGAGATAGCGGACGCTGGATTCCAGCGCAGCCTTGGCGACGCCCATGACATTGTAATTGGGCATCACCCGGGTCGAGCCGCCGAAGGTGAGCGTCAGCATCGCCCCGCCCGAGGGCATCAGGGCGGCGGCCCGCTTGGCTGCTTCGGTGAACGAAAAGGCGGAGATCACCATCGTGCGGACGAAGTTCTCCCGGCTCGTGTCCGCGTAGCGGCCCTTCAATTCGTTGCGGTCCGAGAAGCCGATGCAATGGACGAGGAAGTCGATCGACCCCCACGCCTCGGCGATCCGGGAAAAGACCGAATCGACGGACCCCAGGTCCTCGACGTCGCAAGGCGCGACCAGCGACGAGCCGAGACTTTCGGCGAGCGGGGTCACCCGCTTGCCGAGCGCCTCGCCCTGGTAGGTGAAGGCGAGTTCCGCGCCCTCGGCGGCCAGCGCCTTGGCGATTCCCCAGGCGATCGAATGGTCGTTCGCCACGCCCATCACGAGGCCGCGTTTCCCATGCATCAGGCCGGACGACATCGCGCGCTCTTCGGGTTCTCGGGATCGGGTCTTGCGGGGCGCCGTCAGGCGTCGACGTGCTTGAACACGAGCGTCGCGTTGGTGCCGCCGAAGCCGAACGAGTTCGACAGGACGGCGCGCAGATCGACGTTGTCGCGCCGCTCGCGCAGGATCGGCATGTCGGCGAAGGCCGGGTCGATCTCGTCGATGTGCGCGCTCTCGCAGATGAACCGGTCGCGCATCATGAGGAGCGAGTAGATCGACTCGTGCACGCCGGTCGCCCCCTGCGAATGGCCGGTGAGCGACTTGGTGGCCGAGATCGGCGGGCACTTCTCGCCCGAGCCGAACACTTCGCGCAAAGCCTCGATCTCCTTGACGTCGCCGACCGGCGTCGAGGTGGCGTGCGGATTGATGTAGTCGATCGGGACCTTCACCGTCGCCAGCGCCTGGCGCATGCAGCGGGCCGCGCCCTCGCCCGACGGCGCGACCATGTCGTGCCCGTCCGAGGTCGCGCCGTAGCCGACGATCTCGGCGTAGATCTTCGCGCCGCGCGCCTTCGCCCGCTCGTAGTCCTCGAGCACGAGAACGCCGGCGCCGGCGGAAATCACGAATCCGTCCCGGTTCCGGTCGTAGGCGCGCGAGGCGCGCGCGGGCGTGTCGTTATAGGCCGACGACATCGCCCCCATGGCGTCGAACAGCGCCGACAGCGTCCAGTCGAGCTCCTCGCAGCCGCCCGCGAACATCACGTCCTGCTTGCCCATGAGAATCTGCTCGTAGGCCGCGCCGACGCAGTGATTGGAGGTCGCGCAGGCCGAGGCGATCGAGTAGCCGACGCCCTTGATCTTGAACCAGGTCGAGAGCGTCGCCGACGCCGTCGAGCTCATGGCTTTGGGCACCGCGAACGGTCCGATCTTTTTCGGCCCCTTGGCGCGGGTGATGTCGGCGGCCTCGACGATGGTGCGCGTCGAGGGGCCGCCGGAGCCCATGATGATGCCGGTCCGCTCGTTGGAGACTTCATCGGGCGCGAGCCCGCTGTCGGCGATCGCCTGTTCCATGGCGACGTGATTCCAGGCGGCGCCGCCGCCCAGGAAGCGCAGCGCCCGGCGGTCGACCACCTCCTCGGCGACGAGGGTCGGGGCGCCGTGGACCTGCGAACGGAAGCCGAGCTCGGCCATTTTCGCCGACCGGGTGACGCCGGATCGGGCGTCGCGAAGGCTGGCCGCCACCTCCTCGGCGTTGTTTCCGATCGACGATACGATCCCCAGCCCGGTGACGACGACGCGTCTCATCCCAATCTCTCCATGAACAGCGCGTCGCGGCGGGCCCGCTCGTCAGGCTGAAGCGGGGGCGGTCGGCGTGAACAGGCCGACCCGCATGTCCTTCACGTCGTAGATGCGCTTGCCGTCGGCTTCCAGCCAGCCGTCCGCAATGCCGAGAACGAGCTTGCCCTTGAAGACCCGCTTGATGTCGACGCCGTACACGACCTTCCTGACGGTCGGAAGCACCTGATCGGCGAACTTGACCTCGCCGACGCCGAGCGCGCGCCCGCGTCCGGGCAGACCGAGCCAGCCGAGAAAGAACCCCGTGAGCTGCCAGAGGGCGTCGAGCCCGAGACAGCCGGGCATGACCGGGTCGCCCTTGAAGTGGCAGTCGAAGAACCACAGGGTCGGCTTGATGTCGAATTCCGCCCGGACCCCGCCCTTGCCGTTGGCGCCGCCGGTCTCCGAAATTTCGGAAATCCGGTCGAACATCAGCATCGGAGGCAGGGGCAGCTGAGCGTTTCCCGCGCCGAACAAATCGCCTCTGCCGCAAGCCAGGAGGTCTTCGTAGGAGAAGCTTTTGCGCCGTTCTGCCATGATCGCCGTCTGTCAATCGGGCCGACGCGGCGAGACGCTCGAACCCTTGAACGCGGCTTCGTAACACAAGCGCCCTCTGATCGAAAGCGCGGCGCGGCCTCGTGGCGCTTTTGTCGCGACTGATGCGCGACGGCCACAGGGCTCGCCGGACTCGAGACCGCCGCAGGCTTCAGTCGGGCGCGCCGTAGGCCGATGGAATGAAACCCTGGTCGGTGACGACGACCCAGTTCGGACCCTGCCGCTCGACGCGTTCGACGCGGCCGGCGCCGGGCAGATAGTCTCCCGCCCGCACCGGGCGCTCGCCGTAGCGACCGCCGACAAGGGCCATGTCGTCCTGCGCGCCGAGCACGACGTAGCCGCGCAGCGCCTGCCTCGGCCGCGCGATCGACCCGGTCGGGTCCATCGAGACATTGGCCCCGAATGTCGGCGGAGGCGCCGCCGGGCCCGGCGGCGTCGCAGCCGCCTGCGCCGGCTTCTTCTCGAGCCTGTCGAGCCGCGACGCGAGGTCGGCCGTGCGCGCCGTCGTCTCCTGGTCGACCCGCTGGCCGAGCCGGTCGAGCTTGGCGCCCTGCTCGCGATCGAGCTTCTCGACCCGCTGCGAAAGCTGCGCGATCGCCGCGGCGAGCTCCCGCGACGTCGTGGCGGCCGACTTCATGTCGCCGACCGAACGGCGAAGCTCGGCGAGGTCGTCTCGTCCCTTCGCGCTCTCGATCGCCTGCAGCCGCGCGTTGAGCGCGGACACGGTCTGCTCGAGCGTCGCATTCTCGCGAGCGCGCTCGGCGAGCAGGCCGGCCTGCCGGTGGCGATCGACCGCGACGAAGGCGACCGCCGCGAGGGCGATGGCGGCGAGCCCGAGGGACGCGAAGGCCACCGCCGATCGGCGGTGCGGGCGCGGCCGGGCTTCCGTACGTCCGCGATCTTCCAGATCCTCCCAGGCGATGCGCGACGGGACCGCGGGCAATGCCGCAGGCCGGCGCGCAAGCTCCCGGGACGGCGCCCGCCCCGGACCGTCGGACGAGGCGCCGTCGGGCGCGCCGGCGTCTTGGCGATCGGACGCGGTTGGCCGGGAACCGTCGCGGCTTTCCGCCGTTCCGGCGGCGTCCATGTCTTCGAGGGGGTGGTCGCTCATTTCGGCATCGCCCGCGGTTCACGATAACGTGTTTGATTGTCCGCCCGCGGGATTAACGAACCATTGGCCATCGGCCCGGCTGACGAGGAGGATGACCTCATGACTGTGATGAAATTCGGAGTTGGCCAGCCCGTTCGCAGGGTCGAGGACGATCGGCTCGTCCGCGGAGAAGGCCGCTACACGTCGGACCTCGCGCCCGACGGCGCGCTGCACGCGGTCTTCGTCCGCAGTCCCCACGCGCATGCGCGCTTTTTCGCGCATGGCCGGGACCGGGCCGCGGCGGTCGACGGCGTCGAGGCGGTCTACCTCGCCTCGGACTTCGCCGATCTCGCCGACCTGCCCTGTTTCGGGTTGGTCGCCAACGCGGACGGATCGAAGACGCCGTCGAAGCCGTATCCGGCGATGGCGAGGGACGAAGCCCACCACGTCGGCGACATCGTCGCCATGGTGGTCGCCCGCTCGGAGTTCGCCGCGCGCGACGGCGCGGAAGGGCTCGCGATCGACTGGGAGCCGCTTCCGGCGGTCGCCGCGGCGGTGGACGCGCTGCGCCCCGAGGCGGTTCGGGTGTTTGCCGGCGCGCCCGGCAACGTGGCGTTCGACGCCCGCCTCGGCGACGCGGCGAAGACCGACGAAGCGTTCGCCGCGGCGGCGCGCACAGTCGCGATCACCATCGTCAACCCGCGCGTCGTCGCCAACTACATGGAGCCGCGCGGGGCGGTGGCGGCGTACAATCCCGACACCGGCAAGCTGACCCTGCACGTCGGCAGCCAGGGCGTGCACGGGCTCCGCGACGCCGTGGCCCAGGTGCTGAAGATCGCGCCCGATCAGCTGCGCGTGACCACCGGCGACGTGGGCGGCGGCTTCGGCACGCGGATCTTTCTCTATCGCGAATACCCGCTCCTGCTCGTCGCGGCGCAGAGGCTCGGCCGTCCCGTCCGCTGGCAGGCCGACCGCTCCGAGCACTTCGTCGGCGACACGCACGGACGCGACAATGTCGCGACGGCGGAGATGGCGCTCGACGCGGACGGCCGGTTTCTCGCCCTGCGCGTCGACGTCGTCGCCAATCTCGGCGCCTATCTGTCCCAGTTCGCCCCCTTCGTTCCCTGGCTCGGGGTGACGATGGCCACCGGCCCCTACGCCATCGACGCGCTGGCGGCGCGGGTGCGCGGCGTCTACACCCATACGGTTCCGGTCGACGCCTACCGCGGCGCGGGTCGGCCGGAGGCGGCCTACCTGCTCGAGCGGCTGGTCGACCGCTGCGCCCGCGAGACCGGACTGTCGCAGGAGGAAATCCGCCTGAGGAACTTCGTTCCGTCCGCCGCCATGCCCTACCTGACGCAGACGAAGCGCACCTACGACGTCGGCGATTTCGCCGGCGCGCTGACCCGCTGCGCGGACAAGGCCGACGTCGCCGGCTTCGCCGCTCGCGCCGCCGAGTCGAAGGCCCGCGGACGGCTGCGGGGCCTGGGCCTTGCGAGCTACGTCGAGTGCACGGCGATGGGCGCGGGCGAGTCCGACACCTCGCTCACGCTCGGCAAGGACGGGACCTTCACCCTGCTGATCGGCACCCAGTCGACGGGGCAGGGGCACGAGACCGCCTATGCCCAGGTCGTCTCCGAACGGTTCGATATCCCTCTCGAACGCATCCGGGTCGTGCAGGGCGATTCGGACCGGGTGAAGAGCGGCGGCGGCACCGGCGGCTCACGCTCGATTCCGATCGGCGCCGTGACCGCCGGCCGGGCCGCGAAGACGCTCGCCGACTCGCTCGCCGACCTCGCGGCGGACGCGCTGGAAGCAGCCGCCTCCGATCTCGAGATCGTCGACGGCGCGTTCCGCATCGTCGGCACCGACCGATCGCTGTCGTTCGCCGAGATCGCCGCGCTGCCGGCCGCGACGCCCGACAGGCTCGAGGGCCTCGGCGCCTATACCCCGGACATGGCGACCTATCCCAACGGGACGCACATCTGCGAGGTCGAGATCGACCCCGACACCGGCGTCGCGCGGCTCGACCGGTTCACGATCGTCGACGACTTCGGCGCGACCCTCAATCCCCTGCTGCTCGAAGGACAGGTGCACGGCGGCGTCGCCCAGGCCGTCGGCCAGGCGCTGATGGAAGGCGCCGTCTACGATGACGACGGCCAGCTCCTGACCGCGAGCTTCATGGACTATTGCATGCCGAGGGCCGATAATTTTCCCGCCATCGCCTTCGAGACGCGCAACGTGCCCTCGACCACCAATCCGATGGGGTTGAAGGGAGCGGGCGAAGCGGGCACGATCGGGGCGGCCCCGGCGGTCGTCAACGCCGTCGTCGACGCGCTGTGGCGCGCCTACGGCGTTGCGGACATCGACATGCCGGCGACGCCGCAGGCGATATTTCGCGCGATTCGCAAGGCGGAGGCGTCGAAGCGTCCCGCCTGACGCAAAACGGCTGACGAGGACGGGAGGAAGCGATGAAAATGCTGGGCAGAGGGTCGGTCGCGTTCGCAGCCCTGGCGGTGGGGGTCGGGGCCGCGTTGGCGATGTCGGGCGCGGAGGCGATCAAGGAGCGGCGCGCGCTGATGAAGGACAACGGCGAGGCGACGAAGCCGGTCATCGCGATGCTGAAGGGCGCGCCGTTCGATCTCGCGACCGTGCAGAAGGCGCTGGCGACCTACGAGAACGCCGCCGCGAAGATGCCCGGTCTGTTCCCGTCCGACAGCCAGGCCGGCGACACCCACGCCCTCGCGGCGGTCTGGACCGACACGGCCGACTTCGACGCGCGCTTCAAGAAGCTCGGCGCCGATTCAGCGGCGGCGTCCGGCGCGATCGTCGACGCGGCGACCTTCAAGGCCAATATCATGGGGGTCCTGAAGAACTGCCAGGGCTGTCACGAGACCTATCGCGCCAAGGAGAGCTGACCGGCGGCGGCGCCGATGACGACGTCGCGCACCGCGCTCGCGGTCGGGATCGCCATCCTCGTCGCGGGGGTGGCGGCGGCTGCATGGGTTCTCTCCGCGCCGCGTCCAATCGACCCCGAGACGGCGCGCGCCGTCTCGGCGCCGGGCGACCCCGGCGCGGGAAAGATCGTGTTCTTTCTCGCCGGATGCGATTCGTGCCACATGTCGCCGGGCCAGACCGACCCGCTGCGCCTGGGCGGCGGGCGGGAGCTGAAGACGCCGTTCGGCTCGTTCTTCCCGCCGAACATTTCTCCCGACCGCGCCGACGGGATCGGCGCCTGGTCGGCGGTCGACTTCGCCAATGCGCTGATGGCCGGCGTCTCCCGCGACGGCGGGCACCTCTATCCGGCGTTTCCCTATCCCTCCTACGCGCGGATGTCGGTCGACGACGTCCGCAACCTGTTCGCCTTCCTGAAGACCGCGCCGCCGGTTTCCGGACGCGCGCCGGCCGATCGGCTCGGCTTTCCGTTTTCCATCCGCAGGGCGCTGGGGTTCTGGAAACTGCTGTACATGCCGGCGGTCCGCCCGGTCGCGGCGGCGCCGGC
This sequence comes from Roseiarcus fermentans, assembly GCF_003315135.1. Lineage (GTDB taxonomy): Bacteria > Pseudomonadota > Alphaproteobacteria > Rhizobiales > Beijerinckiaceae > Roseiarcus > Roseiarcus fermentans. The sequence goes on along the minus strand of NZ_QNRK01000005.1, from coordinate 4,249 downwards.
CGATCCGCAGGATCGCGGGCGCTATCTCGTCGAGGGTCCGGGCCATTGCGGCGAGTGCCACACGCCGCGAACCTTTCTCGGCGGTCCGGTCGAGTCGCGCCGCCTGACGGGCGCGCCGCTTCCCGACGGCAAGGGGAAGGCGCCCGACATCACCGCCGCCGGGCTCGGCGACTGGTCGGACAGCGACATCGCCTACGCCCTCTCGACCGGCTTCACGCCGTCCGGCGATTCGCTCGGCGGTCCGATGGCGGCCGTGGTGCGCAATCTCGGGCAGGTTCCGCAGGGCGACCTGAACGCGATCACCCACTTTCTCAAGACGGTCCGGCCGGCCGCGCCCTGAGACCCTCAGGCCGCCTCGGCGGCGTCCTTGCGGATGCGCTCGATCATGGAGCGGACGCCGTTGGACCGCTGCGGCGTGAGGTGCTGTTCGAGGCCGAGCGAGCGGAAGGTCGCCATGGCGTCGGTCGCCAGAATGTGGGCCGGCGTCTGGTCGGAATAGAGCGCGATCGCGATGGCGACGAGGCCGCGCACCAGATGCGAGTCGCTGTCGCCGCGATAGTGCAGGATGGTCTCGCCGGCCTCGTTGGCGCGAAGCGCCTTCTCCAGCCAGACCTGGCTCACGCAGCCGCGCACCTTGTTGACGTCGTTATGCGCCTCCGCGCTCAACGGCTCGAGCCCGTGACCGAGCTCGATCACATAGCGATAGCGATCCTCCCACTCGTCGAGCGAAGAAAAATCCTCCTGGATCGTGTCGAATGCAGTCACCGGCGCCTCGCGAAACTCGGATTGCGGCGCAGTATAGCGACCGGCCGCCGGCCGTGGCCAGCGCTCATCAGTTGGAGCGGCCCGGCTCGAGCCTGCGCGAAGGCCGGGCGTCGCTCGCGACGGCCGGGCCGACCGCCGCGGCGCCGGGGTCGATCAGCCCGAGCGCGACGGCGGCGTCGAGGGCTTTGTGCAGGTCCGCGATCCGATGGCGACAGGCGTCGGTCGCGCCGCGGACGCAATCCGCCAGCGGATTGGCGCCCATGAGGCCCGCTGATCCATCGGAAACGAGCGAGCCGAAGTCGAGCGGCATCTGGCTGTACACCAGGCCCAGCCAGAAAATCGTTCGTACGACGAAGCCCACCGACGCCTCCAAGCGCCGGCAGCGTAGCCGAGAGGCTCGAAGGAATCGTCGCAAGGTCTGATCGAATTGTATGCGCTTCGACAAGATTTCCTTAACCAGGCGCGCCGGCTGTCGGCACGGATTGTTAACCATGCCGCGGAACACCGTCTCAGTTCGGCGACGATGTCTCAACCTTAGCGTTGGGTTAAGATCGGCGTGCGATCCCTGTTCGCAAGGACCATGCGGACCAGATCGCGCCGTTCCTGGACGGCGCGCGACCGGGCGCGCGTCCTCTCGAAGCTGGAGATCGGGGAGACGACCGATGACCGAAGCGCTTGCCCGTATTCGCAACGATGCCGTCCTGTCGCGGCCGGGAAAGAAATCCGCGCCGCGCGGACCGGGCCTGCTCAGGCGGACGGTGGACCTCGCGGCGGCTCTCTCGCCTCGCTTCGTCGTCGGGGCGATCCTGTCGGCGCTCCTCGTCGGCATCGGGGTGAACGCGCTCGTTCTTCAGCGCGAGCGCCATCCTGCGCCGTTGTTCGCGCCTCCTCCTCCGCAAAGGGTCGCAGCGCCCGTCCCGGTCGCTTCGCCGCCGCCGCCTCCCCCGTCCGCCCCCGCCGCGCGCGAGCCGCCCGCGGCGGCGCCGCCGTCTCCCCCGCCGGCCGCGCGGTCCGCGGCGCCGGCCGCGCGCGCGCCGGACGCGATCGGAGACCTTCTCCGGGGCGAGCCGCCGGCCGACAATTCGAGGCTCGTCAAGGAGGCCCAGACGGCGCTGGCCAAGCTCGGCCACGCGCTCAAGGCCAACGGCGTTCAAGGGCCTGCGACCGACCAGGCGCTGCGCGAATTCGAGCGTGCGCATGGGCTGCCGCTTTCGACCGAGATCACGCCCCGACTGGTCAAGCAATTGAGCGCGGCGGCGCGCGCGGCCGCGCACTGACGACATGCGCCTGAGGGCCGACATCTGGGTCGCCGCCTATCTTCGCCGCCGCAATGCAGACGGCGCGTTCGCCGCGCTGCGCCGCCGCGGGGCGGCCGAAGCGGGCGCGATCGTCGTCAAGCTCGATCGCCTCGACGGCCGCGCCGCGCTCTACGGCCCGGCGCCGCAATCCCTGTCGGCCGAGGCGCCGCCCGGCGTCGACCGGGTCTTCACGCGAATGCACGACGCGGAATGGATCGACCCCGCCGAGGCCGAGGCGCGCCTCGCGCGCCAGGTGCGGTTCGATCCCGATCTCTGGATCGTCGAGGTCGAGGACCGCAACGGCGAGCCGCGGATCGACCTCGTTTCCTGACGGTTCAATATCGCGCCTTTCGTGAGGACCAGCGCTTTCGCCCAGGTTGTGGATATTAAGTGGATATTAACGCACTGGAAAGCGTTCAGAGATAGTTGTCGCGCGTCTCAATTTCGCCACCTCGAAGTACAAGATCGTGCGGATCCCACGCGCAGGAGCAAGATCTATGATCAAGGCTTTCCGAAAGCTCTTCAATGACCGTTCCGAAGCCACCGTCATTGAGTATGCGGTGATCGCGTCGCTGATCGCCATTTTCATCGTGACCGCGGCCGAGACGGTCGGAACGAAGAGCGGCGGCGTGCTCGGCGAATTCGCCGCTTCGCTGCGCTGAGGCGCCGCTCCGCCCGGCGGAGCGGACCCCGGGTCCGCGCGATGCGCTCCCGCCGGCCTTGTGTGAAACACCCTCCGACTCGCCCGGATCATCCGCATGAGCGACGAGGACGCCCGCCGCCGCATCCCGCCGCCGCCCGGGCCTCGCCCGAGACCCCTGGCGCGCCGCGCCGTTCGCCGCGCCGGCCTTCTCGTTTGGGCCTCGCTCGCAGGCTTCGCCATCGGCGTCGGCTATCGCTTCCTTTTTGATCAGAGCGCCGAAGCGACGTTGGGGAACTTCCTGCGCAGCGGGTTGCACGGCGTAGGGCTCGGCTTCACCGTCTGGTCCGTCCAGATCGGTTTCGCCTCCGCCGAGCGGTCGCGCTTCGGCGCCAGGCTTCGGCGCCTGCCGCTCGCGGTGGAGGCGCTCGTGAAAGCGTTGACCCTGACGGTCGCGCTGATCGCCGTCGGTCTGGCGCTGCAGGCCCTTCTTTATGCCGAGCCGTACCGGCTCGACTGGCTCACCCGGCGCTGGCTGACCACCAATCTGCCGCGCATCGTGGCGATCGGCTTCGGCCTGTCGCTGGTGTTCGGCGCGCTCGCCGAGACGCTGCGGCTGATCGGCCGGCCGATGCTGACCAGCGTGCTCCTGGGAACCTACCTGCGCCCGTCCCGCGAGCAGCGGATCGTGATGTTCCTCGACCTCGCCCATTCGACCCGGCTCGCCGAGGCGATGGGCGAACTTCGGGTCCACGACCTGATCACGCGCTTCTTCTTCGACATCGACGAGGCGATCAGCGACTCGGGCGGCGAGGTGCACGCCTATGTCGGGGACGAGGTGGTGATCCTCTGGCCCGTGACCGGGAACCGCGCGCTCGACTCCCGGTGCGTGGCGAGCTTCTTCGCCATCGACGACGCCATCGTCCGCCTCGCCCCGGCCTACCGCGCGGAGTTCGGCCTGGTTCCGGAGTTCCGCGCCGGCGCGCACGTCGGGCCCGTGATCGTCAGCGAATGCGGCGGCGAAAAGCGGCAACTGGCGCTGTTCGGCGATACGATGAACGTCGGCTCCCGCCTGTGCGACCATTGCAAGTCGGTCAACGCCCGCTTCGTGGCGTCGGGCGACCTCGTCGGGCGGATCACGATTCCGGACGGCGTGAGGGTCGCCGAGGCCGTCGAGGTCGCCATTCGCGGCCGCCAGTCGCCGGTCGTCGCCCACGTCGTCGAGCGGGCCGCCCCTCGGGACGACAGGCGTTGCGGATGACGGCGTCGAGCCCGCGCGGCGCGGATGCGGCGCCGAAGGGGAGCGCGGCGTCCGGAAAGCAATGTGTTGTGAAAAGCAGAAGTTTCGACTAGGCTGTTCGGATTGGACGTGTGTCGCTTGCGGCGCAAGCGCCCGGCTGTTTGAAAGCGGAACCAGACCCTGCGCGGTCTTACGCTTGCGATTGTGACGTTAGCCCGTCTTCGCGGATTCGGCCAATTTTCGGGTAGCGGCGTGAAGGAAAGCAATGGCTTGAGCGAAAAGGTCTTCACTACAAGAGGGGTTTTT
>NZ_QNRK01000004.1:120739-246803 GCF_003315135.1 Roseiarcus fermentans | reverse complement strand
AGCAGCCCGCCACCGCCCCCGGCCAGCCCGACAGCTTCGTCTTCCCCGTCACCGTCGCGCTCGACCAGAACGCCATGACCATCGACGGCGCCCGCATCCTCCTCACCCCCGGCATGACCGTCACCGTCGAAATCAAGACCAACTCCCGCAGGGTCATCGACTACCTCCTCTCCCCGCTGGCCAAAATCGCCTCCGAAGCCGCAAGAGAACGCTGACCGAGCCCCCCGCGCCGGCCGGGACCGGCCGCGGGGGCGCCCCAGCGCCGGATCGGGCTTCGACAGCAGAACGCCGTCGCGAAGCCTTTGCGGCGGCGGTCAGCGCGCTCCTCCCCGGCAAGCCGGAGAACGGCGTGCATGGCGTTTCGCGCGGCGCGCGCGGTCATGCTATAAGGCGAGGGGGCGAGCTCGAGTTCGCCGGCCGGGAGTTCGCCATGGCGCAAGGTTTGACGGCCCGCATTGTCGGACTGGCAGGAAACGATCCACTGTTCGCCCGCATCCGTCAGGAGGCGGAGGAGGCGCTGCGGCGGGAGCCGGAGCTCGCGACCTTCCTGATGACGACGATCCTGAACCACCAGACGCTCGAGGGCGCGGTCGGCTATCGGGTCGCCGCGCGCCTCGACAACGCCGACGTCACGGCGGCGCTGATCCGCCACACGTTCCACGAGGCGGTCGCGCGCGATCCGTCGATCGGCGAGGCGTTCCGCGCCGACATCATGGCGGTCGCCGACCGCGACCCGGCTTGCCTGCGCATGATGGAGCCGCTGCTCTATTTCAAGGGTTTTCAGGCGCTCCAGGCCTACCGCCTGTCAAACTGGCTGCTGAGACAGGGGCGGCGCGACTTCGCCCTCAGCATTCAGAGCCTCGCGTCGGGCGCCTTCGGGGTGGACATCAATCCGGGCGCGCGCATCGGCAAGGGGGTGTTCCTCGACCATGCGACCGGCCTCGTGGTCGGCGAAACGACGGTGATCGAGGACAACGTGTCGATTCTTCAGGGGGTCACGCTCGGCGGCACCGGCAAGGAGAGCGGCGACCGCCACCCGAAGATCCGTTACGGGGTGCTGATCGGCGCCGGCGCAAAGATCCTCGGCAACATCGAAATCGGCCATTGCGCCCGCGTCGCCGCCGGGTCGGTGGTGCTGCAGCCGGTGCCGAACAACAAGACGGTCGCCGGGGTGCCGGCCCGCATCGTCGGCGAAGCGGGCTGCGCCGAGCCGGCGCGCGACATGAACCAGATCCTCGCCGAGAAGGGCGTCGAAGTCTGAGGGGAGCGCTAATCCGCTTCACCGGCGGGGGGTCGGCGCTTCGGCTCAAACGAACTCGGCCAGCTTCCCGAAATGCTCGGCCAGCAGATAATAGACCGTCACCCGGTTCTTGGTATGGTCGGCCCGCATCCGCTCGCCGACCGAAGCGACGGCCATGTCGAGCTCGGAATCGGGAACCGTCAGGCCGAGCTTCTTTTTCAGGAAGCTGTCGCGCACCCGCTTCAGTTCGTCCGGGTCGGTGAAGGCGACGAGCGACGCGTCCCGGCTCCGGAGCGCAATGCCGCAGTGATGGACGATCCCCCCGATCGCCTTTCGGTCGGCGTTGGGATTGTACTTCAGAACGTCGACGGCCCAATCCTGCGCCATGATGATCGCCTCCTCCGCCGCGCGTCCGCGGTCACGAGAAGACCTCGCGCATTCGTCGAGCGGGAGCAAGGGCGGACGAATTTCTTTTGAACAAAGTGGCGTCGTTCCGCGTTATATTGCGTTCGGCGGGAGGCCGTACGAAATTCCGGGAGCCTTGTTGATGCCGATCGCCACCGCCGTATCGCCCTTTCTTCCGTACTTGCGGCGTTTCGCCCGCGCCCTTTCCGGGACGCAGTCAGCCGGCGACGCCGCGGTGATCGCGACGCTGCAGTCCGTCGTCGCGGACCCCGGTCGTCTCGTCCCCGGGCTGGATCCGAAAGTCGCTCTTTACCGGGCTTTCCTGCAGCAATGGCGGGGCGATGCGGGGAACCGGGACGCCGACGTCGCGAGCGCGGAGGGCGAGCGGCCCGAGGCGAGGAACATCGCCGCCATCGCCCCCGAGCCGAGGCTCGCTTTTCTGCTGCACGCCGTCGAGGGGTTCCGTCTCGGCGAGGTCGCGCAGATCCTGGACGTTCCGGAGGGCGAAGCTCAGGCGCTGGTCGACCGCGCCGGACAGCAGATCTCGGCGCAGCTCAGGACGTCCGTCCTGATCATCGAGGACGAGCCTCTGATCGCCGCCGACCTGACGAGCCTCGTTGAGCAACTCGGGCACGAGGTCACCACCATCGCCCGGACCCACGACGAAGCCGTGCGCGCCGCGCTTCAGCGCCGGTCCGGATTGATTCTGTCCGACATTCAGCTCGCCGACGGCAGCTCCGGCCTCGACGCCGTCAACGACATTCTCGGATCGCAGGACTCGCCGGTGATCTTCATCACCGGCTATCCGGAACTGTTTCTGACCGGCCGGGCGCCGGAACCCGCGTTCCTGATCTCCAAACCCTTCACGCGCGACGCGGTCCAGGCGGTGATCAGCCAGGCGCTGTTCTTCGACCGCAAGTCGCATCCCGCGGCCTGAAACGCCTGAAAGACCGGATTCCCGATCGCGCCGCGGGCGGAGCGCGCCTGGGGACGGGGTCGAGCGTTGGCTTGCGGGCGGGGCGCGCATCTGGCAAAGGCAGCGGCCTGAAAGACAAGCGAGGGCCGGGCTCATGGACAAAGCCGAGATCGTCAAGCTGCGCGAATTCCTGCGCAAGGCCTTCGGCGCGGCGGCGTTGAACGTCACCCCGAACTCGCGCGCGAAGGAGGCCGCCGACGTTGCGCTCGGCGAGCGCAAGATCGGCGCGATCACGCTCGACGACGAGGACGGCGACCGGTCGTTCGCGTTCGCGATGAAGGTGCCGGTCGGCCGCGCCGCGCTGCAGGACTATCTCCGAAAGCTGTTCGAGAACGACCGGCTGACGATCGCCGCCCGCGCCAAGAAGACCGATTCGGTCGAGCTCAACAACGGCGGCGACTTCCTCGGAGTCATTTCCGCCGACGACCCGAAGGGCGCGAGCTTCACCCTGCAGATGGCGATCCTGGACATCGACCTCGACGGCGACGACGACGACTGAGCGCTGCCGCTCATCCACGTCACCGACAAGGAGGAGGACTCGCGATGCCCATCTATTCGCTGCACGGAACGGCGCCGCATCTGCCGCCGGAGGGCCGCTTCTGGATCGCTCCGGACGCGACCGTCATCGGCGCCGTCCGGCTGCACGAGGACGCGAGCGTCTGGTTCGGCGCGGTGCTGCGCGGCGACAACGATCCGCTGGTGATCGGCGCGCGCTCCAACGTGCAGGACCTCGCCGTCCTGCACACCGACACCGGCTTTCCCCTGACCATCGGCGCGGACTGCGTCATCGGCCACGGCGCGATCCTGCACGGCTGCACGATCGGCGACGGCTCGCTCGTCGGCATGGGCGCGGTGATCCTCAACGGCGCGAAGATCGGCCGCGGCTGTCTCGTCGGCGCGCGCGCCCTGGTCACCGAAGGCAAGGAGTTTCCCGACCATTCGCTGATCGTCGGATCGCCGGCGAAGGCGATGAAGACCCTCGACGCCGCGACGGCGGACGCCCTCAAGGGCGCCGCCGCTCATTACGTCGACAACTGGCGCCGTTTCGCCTCCGGACTGAAGCGGATCGACGGCGCGCTCTAGGTCACCGACTCATAAACCGGAACCAGATTCGGATGGCTGCGAGTTTGACGAGGGCGAGGTAGTTGGCGTCGTGCTTTTCGTAGCGCGTCGCCACGGCTCGGAAATGTTTGAGTTTGTTGAAGAAGCATTCGACGAGGTTTCGATAGCGATACAGGTAGCGGCTGAAGAACGGGACGTTGACGCGGCCGGGCATTGGTTTGATGTTGCCCCACGCGCCTTGTCTTTCGAGGCGCTTTCTCAGAGCGTCGCTGTCGTAACCGCGGTCGGCCAGGAGGATTTGACCTTCGCCGAGACCGTCGAGCATGTCGGCGGCGCTTCGCCCGTCATGAGCTTGTCCGGCCGTCAGTTTCAGCAGAATGGGCAGGCCGTTGGCGTCGACCAGGGCGTGGATCTTCGTGGTCAGTCCGCCTCGCGAGCGCCCCATGCAGCGGCTTCCAGCGACGTCCCCAGTGGCGGACGACGTTTGTTCAGACCCCCCTTTTTGCCGTTCGCACCATGCTGGTGGACGCGGATCGAGGAACTGTCGATCATTTGCAAGTCGCCATCATAAGCTCTTGAAACCGCTTCGAATATCCGGTCCCAGACGCCGATCTTGGCCCAGCGCACAAAGCGGTTGTAGCAGGTCGTCGAAGGTCCGTAGCGCTCCGGAATTTCCGCCCAGGGCGAACCGGTCCGAAGCCGCCAGTAAATGCCGTTGAGCACCATGCGATCGTCGGAGCGCGGCACGCCGCGCGGCTTGTTCGGCAACAACGGCTCGATGATCGACCACTCGAAATCAGAAAGCTCGTACCGGCGCGGCGACATGTTCGCTCCCCCTCGGGGAGCTTGAATCACGCCGCGCCAAAAATCGGAATAGCCTTTATGAGTTTGTGACCTAGCGCGCGCTGGCCGGGTCGGCGACCCCGCGCTGCTGGGGCGCGAGCAGGTCGGACGCCGTCAGGGTCATGGGCCCCGAGCCGATCAGCCCGAGCCAGTCTGAGCCGGGGCGGGCAGCGAGCGATCCCAGCATGCGGGCGTGGGTGGCGCCGCGATGGCTGAGCGGAAGCAGCATGACCTCGATCCGGACCGGCGCAAGTCCAGCCGGGCTACCTTCGGCAAGCAGCAGGCGCGCCGATCCGTCGTCGGCCGCGGCCCGGACGATCGAGGCCACCCGGTCGCGATCCGCCTCCCGCCAGAGAGTCAGGAACGGCGCGCCGCGCAGGTCGTTCAGAAACACGGCGGCGATGGTCGCGCCGCAGATTCGAAACGGGAATCCGCCCGCGGGGTCGAAGTCGAGCACGAAGGTTTCGGACAGGAATCCGCGCAGCGCGCCGAGGTCCAGCGCGTCGCGCTCGGGCCGTCCGCCCGTCGCTCCGAGCCCGCGCCAATAGGCGTAAAGCGCGCGCGAGACGGCCTGTCGCATCGTCCTCTCCCTTGCCCGGGGGTTGGTGCGCGCGTCGCTTCCGACAACGCCGGGAAGGAAGCGCGACCGACCTCACGCGCAAGGCCTGCAGGGACCATGCCGCAACGTCACGCACAAGGGCGTGGGAGCGATCCGCGCCCGCCGCCTCGAATTAACAATAACGCATTTTGCAGGCGGCGCGCTTGGTCGTAACGTCGGCGCCGTTGCGGTCCGACGGGAACTCCGGCAAGCCCGCTTTCCATCGAACGCGAGGCTCGACCGCCATGGACAGGACGCCCCCCAACGCCGCGCCGCCCCGCGAGCCGATCTTCAACGCCCCGCCGGTCGTGGTCGGGCTCGCCGTCCTGCTGATCGCGCTGTACACCCTGTTCACCTTTGCGAGCCCGCTCGTTCAGGACATGCTGATCCGGCAATACGCCTTCGTTCCGGGCCGCCTGACCGTGTCGGTCTGGCCGGGGCGGGCGATCGACCTCCTCGTTCGCGCCAGTTCCGACCCGAATGCGCTCGATCAGGCCCGCGCGATGCGCGACCTGCACGCGCTCGGCGGCGGGGCGAAGCCCTGGACGCTCGTCACCTACGCCTTCCTGCACGGGGCGTGGTCGCATGTCCTGCTCAACACGATCTGGCTGGTCGCGTTCGGACCGCCGGTCGCCCGCCGGTTCGGCGCGTCGGGTTTCCTCGTCTTCATGGGCGTGACGGCGATCGCCGCGGCGCTCGCGCACTGGGCGCTCGCGCCGATGGATTTCATGCCGCTGATCGGCGCCTCCGGCGCCGATTCGGGACTGATGGGCGCGGCGACCCGATTCATGTTTCAACCCGGGGCGCCGCTCGGCCCCGCCGCCGACAGTCGTCTCGACATCGCCACGATTCCCGCGGGCTCCCTCCGTTCGATGGTCGTCGAATCCCGTCCGCGCGTCTTTCTCGTCATCTGGTTCGGGACCAACCTGCTGTTCGGCGCCTTCGCCCGGACGCTCGGCCTGTCCGACATGCCGGTCGCCTGGATCGCCCATGTCGGCGGCTTCGTCGCCGGGCTCCTGATCTTTCCGCTGTTCGACCGGCCGGCGGCGCGCGCGGGGGCCTGAGACCCATGCCGGAGACCGGCCGGGCGTGGAACCGGCGACTCGTCGCGATCGCGGCCATCCTGATGGCGCTGACAGCGGTCTACGTCCTGGCGCTGCGCCAGTTCCGGGTCGCGGAAACGCCGCGCGAGCAGAGCTTCGGCGCGGCCGCGCCGATCGGGGAGATCCTGATCCGGCCGCTCAGCGTCGACGCGCTCAACCGGGTGATGCAGGTCGCGGTGTACCTGTCGCCCAGGCTCGCCGAGGGCGAAGGCGCCGCCGCTTCGGCCGAACGGGACCTGAACCTCGTCGTCGCCCACGACCGGATCGCGACCGACGTCAAGCTCGCAGCCGGCGCCCGCCTCGCGGTCTCGACCTTCGAGATCGGCCTCGACGACGGCAGCGTCAGCGCCTATCCGCTCGATTCGTACCGGGCGAGGCTCGGCGTCGCGCTGGTCGACGCAAAGACCGCGGCGCGGCTTCCGGCGCGGGTCACGGTCTGGGAGGGCCTGCTCGGGTTCGACCTGCACGCGACGGAAGAGCCGGAACGCGGCGGGGGCGACCTCGACGTGACGATCGCAGCCGCGCGCAGCGGCGCCTTCGTGCTGTTCGCGCTCAGCGCCTACGGGGCCATGCTCGTGCTCGCCGCTTGCGCGCTCGCGATCGGTTTCCTGACCTTCGGCGAAGTGCGCCGGCCCGAGGTGACCCTGATCGGGTCGCTCGCCGCCATCACCTTCGCGCTGCCGGCGTTCCGCAACGCGCTGCCCGGTTCGCCGCCGCTCGGCGTCGAGGCCGACCTGTGGGTGTTCCTGTGGACGGAGCTCGCGGTCATCCTGGCGCTGGCGCTGCTGGTGTTCCGCTGGGTCAGGTCCGGGCCGCCGCCCTGATGCAAAAGTCCTCTTCTATCGCGGGCGCTGACATGTCAGACTGGCGCGCGCGGCATGGCGCCGGTTGCGGCGAGGACGCGCTCCGGCGTCTTCGGGCGCGACATCGACGAGGTGGGCAAGGGCAGGGGCGCGAGGGAGCCGATGCGGTTTTCGATTGTTCAGGTCAAGGACGGACCGTGGGTCGTGGTCGACGGCGACGACCACCGCCGCCGGATCGCGTCTTGCGCCGAGGCTGAAACGGCGCGGATGATCGCGGCGCTGATGAACGGCGACATCGAGCAGGCGATCGCAGTGCGCGAGGCGGCGATCGTCGAGATGGACAGCCCGGCGTAGCCGCAGCGCGACGCCGGCCGAACCCGGCGAGGGGAAAGCCGACCCCGCCGACCGTCCCGCTCAAGCGCACAGCGAGTTCAGCGCCTCGTCCAGCGCCGACCGCCGGACCGGCTTGGACAGGAAGGCGGATACGCCGGCGCGCAGCGCCGCATCCGTTTCGGCCGCGGTCGAATGGGCCGAGACCGCGATGATCGGGACGCCCTTCAGCCGGCCGCCGATCGCGCGCAAGACGCGCGTCGCCTCAAGGCCGTCCAGGTTCGGCATCTGGATGTCCATCAGAATGGCGTCGTAGTCGTTTGCTCTCGCCGCCTCGATGGCCTGCTCGCCGTCTTCGACGAAATCGGCTTCATGCCCGAGTTTTTGCAGCATCGCGCCGATGACGGCGCGGTTGGCTTCGACGTCCTCCGCGACCAGGACCCTGAGCCGGCGGCGTTGGTCGACGCCTCCGGGCGCGGCGCTTGCGCAGACTTGCGCGGGGCTGGCGAGGTCGACCGGAACCTCGAACCAGAACCGGCTGCCGACGCCAGGCGTGCTGTCGGCGGCGATCGTCCCGCCCATCGCCTCGACATGCTTGCGGCAGATGGCGAGCCCGAGGCCGAGCCCGGCGGCGCGCGTGCGATCGGGCGAGGCGCCGCGCTCGAACGGAAGAAACAGGCGCGCCGCCTCCGAGGGTGGAAAGCCGCGTCCGGTGTCCTCGACCTCGATCCGCAGCAGGCGCCTTTCGTCGCGTTCCGCCGGCTTCGACTGCGCCCGGACGGTGACCGTCCCCTCGGCGGTGTGCTTGACGGCGTTGTCGACGAGGTTGCGGAGAACCTTGGCGATCCGGCCGCCGTCGCCCTCGAAGGCCGCCGGGAGACCGGGGGCGATGTCCGCCCGGAAGGCGAGGGTCGAGCCGCCGCGCGCCGCGCGCGCCGCGCTGATCGTCTGCTCGACCAGGGCGCGGAGGTCGAACCGCATCGCGTCGGGGGCTGGATCTTCGCCGGCGTCGAGGCTCGCGAACTCCAGCACGTCGTTGATGATGACGAGCAGGCTTTCTCCCGCCGCCTCGATCGTCTGCGCCTGCCGCCGCTCCTCGGGCTTCAGATCGCCTTCACGCAGCAGGCTCGACAGGCCGATGATGGCGTTCATCGGCGTGCGCAACTCGTGGCTGACGTTGCCCAGGAACTCGGACTTGGCGCGGCTCGCCCGCTCCGCTTCGGCGAGCGCCGCTTCCAGCTTCGCCTCGCGCTCGGCCGCCTCGGTGATGTCCGACAGGACGAAGACGCCCCCGCCGCCGGGCGTCGGGTTGACCCGCGCCTCGATCAGGCGGCCGTCGGGACGGCGCCGCGCGTCCCGGAACGGCCGTTGCGCCGCGAACTCCGCCATGCGCGTGCGAACGGCCCTGTCGACGTCGACCTCTCCGTAGTCGCCGCGCACGGCGCGGAAGCCGATCAGGTCGGCGAGGGCGGCGCCGGTCTCGAACAACGCGCCCGGGGCCGCGAGCAGGCGTGCGGCGAGGTCGTTGCGGGCGAGCAGCCGGCCGCCGGCGTCGTAGACGAGGACGCCTTCGCCGATGTTCTGGAACGTGTCCTCGAGGAGGGCGCTCTTCTCGGCGAGCTCGGCCTCGCGGGCGACCCGCTCGCTGACGTCGCGGTAGATGAAGACGCCGCCGCCGCCCGGCGTGGGCGTGAACCGGGTCTCGATGACGCGGCCGTCGGCGAGGCGCCGGGCGATCAGGAACGGCTGGCCTGCGCAAAACTGCGCGACGCGGGGCGCGACGAACGACTCGACGTCGCCGCCCGTGTCGTCGGTCGCGGCGAGCGCGCGCAGCATGTCGTCGTACAGGACGCCGGGCCGGACCAGCTCCGGCGGGAGATCGACCATCGCGAGCGCGAAGTCGTTGACGACCACCAACCTGCGGTCCGCGTCGAAAGCGGCGAGGCCTTCGCCCATATTGCGCAGCGTCGCCTCGAGTAGCGCGGTCTTTTCGGCCAGCGCCGCCTCGCGCGTGGCGGCCGCGGTGACGTCGAGCAGGACGAACACCCCCCCGCCCTCGGGGGTGGGATGGAAGCGGATTTCGAGGACGCGACCGTCGCGGTCGCGCTGCCGGCGGCTCCACGGCAGTCGCTGGCGGAACAGGGCGACGCGGCTGCGAAGAGCCTCGTCGAGGTCTTCGTCGCCGAAGTCGCCGCGCGCAGCGCGAAAGCGGTTCAGCGCGTCGTAGTCGGCGCCCGGTTGGAACAGGGCGGCCGGCGCGTCGAGCAGGCGCGCGGCGATCTCGTTGGCCACCAGCAGCTTCAGGTCGGCGTCGTAGACGAGAATTCCCTCGCCCATTGTGTGCAGCGTCGCCTCGAGCAGCGCCGTTTTCTCGGCGAGCCTGGCTTCCCGCTCGGCCCATTCGGTCATGTCGCGAAACAGGAAGACGCCGCCGCCGCCGGGCATGGGGGTGAAGCGGGTGTCGATGGTGCGGCCGTCCGGAAGTCGGCGCGTCCGGCTGAACGGCTGCGGCGCCTGAAACCAGGCCGCCCGTTGGGCGACGAATTCCTCGACGTCGTCGATGTCGCCGTTGTCGCCGCGGCGGGCGCGAAACCGGTTGACCTCGTCGAAGGTCGCGCCCGGCGCGCACAGATCGCCCGGCAGGCGCAGCAGCGCCATCGCGACGGCGTTGACGGCGAGCAGGGTCCGATCGGGGCGGTAGGCGGCGATCCCCTCGCCGATGTTTTCCAGAACGGCTTCCAGCAGCGCGCTCTTCTGGGCGTGTTCGCGCTCGCGCGTCTTGAGATCGGTGACGTCGGTGCGGATGACCACTGTCCCGCCGTCCGACATGCGTCGTTCCTCGATGCGCAGCCAGCGCCCCTGCGCGGTCAGCTGGTCGATCGGCCCCGACGGGTTGCGGCGCCGCTCCATGCGCTCGGCGAGCCAGCGCTCGTTTTCCGGCGGGCTCGGCCCATGAATCCGCAGTTCCACCCCGATGCGCAGCAGGTCCTCGAATGAGACGCCGGGGCGTCTCGCCGCGACGGTGTGGGGATACATGGCCTCGGCGGCGGCGTTGGAAACGATCAGGCGGTCGTCGGCGTCGTAGAGATCGAAACCCCACGGAATGGCGTCGATGGCGTTCTTCAGCCGCCGCTCCGCGGCCTCGGCGCGGCGCGCGCCGTCCTCGGCGCTCTCGAGCGCGGCCGCGAGTTTCGCCGCGAGGCCCTCAGCCTCTCGCCTCGCCGCGACGAGCGCCGTGACGTCGTGGGCGGAGATGACGATCCCGCCGATCGCGCCGTCGCCGTCCATCCAAGGGCGCGCTTCCCACTCGACCCACTGAATGCGGCCGTCGGCGCGTTCGAACCTTTCGGCCGCGGAACGCTCGGTCGCGCCCGCGAGACAGCGACGATGGACCGCCCTGCGGGCTTCGCCGATCTGCGGAAAGACGTCGTAGTGGCTGCGCCCAAGCAGCGCTTGGTCGAGGCCGAACTCAACGACCCAGCCTCGGCTGACGGCAATGTAGCGCATCGCGCGGTCGAACATCGCCATCGCGTTCGGCGCCGCCGCGACGAACTCGCCGAGCTCTCCGGACCGTTGCGGCGCCTCCGTCAAGAGATTACGTTGCTCACTCTACGTGCCGTTCTTCTTGACAGACCCGGCGCGCCAACACAACCGGCGCGCGGCGGCGGCTCGCCGACGCAATGAGGCGATCGCTTCCGCCGCGCTCGAAAATCCGCTCTTCAATCCGCTTTTGCGCGGACGAGCGCACTCAGGCCGCCCCGCGCCGCTCCCGCTCCGACGGCAGCCGGGCGAGCAGGGCGATCAGGCCGCGGTCGGCGAGGACGGCGACCCGCTCCTTCGGCTTCAGCCAGGCGCAGGCGTCCTCGACCGTCTCGGCGTCGTTGAGCTTGAGCGAGGCGATGGCGAGGTCGACGTCGACGTCGCCGAGCCGGTGCCGCGGCTTCTCCGGCAGGAAGGCTTCGTGCACCGCCCGGAACGCCTGATCGGCGTGAATGGACAGGAGCGCGTCGTCGTGATCGCGGCCGACGTGGGCGAGCTCCTCGGCGAGCGCGTTCGCGCGCCGCACGACCGCGGGCGGCGTGGTCTCCTCGGGCGTGCGCAGGAGGCTGACGCGCTTGAGGCCGAGGCCGATCCACAACTGGCCGCTCGCCCAGGACAGCGGGATCGCCAGGACGAGGCCGGCGATGGTGGGAGACATCCACAGCACCAGGGACGGGGAGATCAGCGCCGCCGCGAACAGGGTGACGATGCCGAGCAGGGCGTGCGAGCGATGGCGGCGGGCGATGCTGGAAAACGGAATCGAGCCGTCGTCGCGCCGCTGCGGATTCCACCCGGTGTCGCGGCCGGACAGGATCTGCACCACCGAACCCGACTGGATCAGCATCATGATCGGGGCCATCGCCGCCGAGACCAGGATCTCGACGAACGTCGAGGCGATCAGCGCCAGGGCGCCCCCCGATCCGCGCCGGGTCGGGCCGTCGATCAGCGCGAAAATCAGGCCGAGGAATTTCGGCGCGAGCAGGATTCCGATCGTCAGCGCGAACAGCTGCAGCGCGCGTTCGTAGTCGAACCGCGGCCAGGCGGGAAACAGCGAGAAGTCGGTGGTGAAATATTCCGGACGGATGTAGTGCGACTGTAACACCAGCACGATGCCGACGATCAACTGCGCCATCCAGAGGGGCGAGGCGAGATAGCCCATGATGCCGGTGGCGAAGTGCTGGCGGGTCGGCCAGACGAAGCCGCGGGCGCCGATGACGCGCGAATGCTGGAGGTTGCCCTGGCACCATCGGCGGTCGCGCGCGGCGAGGTCGATCAGCGAGGGCGGGCTCTCCTCGTAGGAGCCGCCGAGCGTCGGCAGCATGTAAACGGAATAGCCGGCGCGCCGGATCAGCGCCGCCTCGACGAAATCGTGGCTGAGGATGTGGCCGCCGAACGGCGGCCGACCAGGCAGGTCCGGCATGCCGCAGTGATCGGCGAAGGCGCGCGTCCGGATGATGGCGTTGTGGCCCCAGTAGTTGCCGTCGCGGCCCATCCAGGCCGTGAGCCCGGCGGCGAACACCGGGCCGGTGATTCGGGCGGCGAACTGCTGCAGGCGAGCGAACAGCGTGTTGCGGTTGACGATCATCGGCAGGCTCTGGATGATCCCGCTGTCCGGATCGGCCTCCATCGCTGCGGCCAGCCGCACAACCGCGTCGCCGGACATGACGCTGTCCGCGTCGAGGACCAGCATGTGGGCGTAGCGGCCGCCCCAGCGGGTCACGAAATCGGCGATGTTGCCGGCCTTGCGGCTCGTGTTCTTGCGCCGCCGCCGGTAGTAGATCCGCTCTCCCGGCATCCGCTCGCGCATCGCCAGGAAGGCGCGCTCCTCGGCGACCCAGACGTCGCCGTCGGTCGTGTCGGACAGGAAGAAATAGTCGAACGCCTCGCCGAGCCCGGTGCTCTCCACGTCCTCGATGATCGCCTGCATGGCGCCGAAGACGCGGGCGGGCGCCTCGTTGTAGATCGGCATGACCACCGCCGTGCGCTCGGTCAGCGCAGAGGGCAGGGGCTCGCGCTTGTGGCGGTTCAGGATCAGCCAGACGAATCCGACCAGGCTCGCCGTGAACGACAGCGCGATCCAGGAAAACGTCAGCACGAACAGGACCACCATCACCCATTCGAGCAAGGTCGTCGTGCTGACGCCGACGACCTTGTACATCTGGTAGGCGCCGTAGGCGGTGATCGCGGCCGCCCCGCCGTAGACTGCGAGCCGGGCTGCGACGGGCGTCGCGGGCGGGTTGATCCAGGCCCGCCGCTCGCTCTTCGAGAACTTGCGAAACGACTGCGCCGGCATGGCGAGCGGCGCGTAGCCGGGCATCGATCCGCCGAGCGAGGCGCCGGGCTGCGGCGCCGTCTCCGCCGGGACGGGTCTGGCCGGACGCAGCGTCACGCTGTCCATCGATAGAGCCATGTTTCGCTCACCGCCTGGTTGTCCAGATTGAGGGTCAACCTCAGTTCAGAAAAGGATTCCGAGCCGGGATCGAGGTCGAACATGACGCGCACCGACCGCCGGTCCTTGAAGGGGAAGCACTGGACGAAGCTGATCTTGCCATTGCTGGCGTGCAGGTCCGCGACCGCCGCCGCGGCGCGCTGCGGATCGGCGAAAACGTCCCCGGCCATTTCCACGGTGAAGCGCGGCTTGCCGCCGATCTTGCCGGCGCGGCTGTGCGTGCACAGCGCGAGCGGCGGCTTCGTCGGCGGCGTCCAGCACCAGAACTGGCGATAGGCGAGCGACAGCGTCCCGCCCGCCGTCACGCCCGCCTTCGGCCGCCACTGCGCCAGGATATTCGCGTTGTTCTCGGTCGTGACCGGGATTTCGAGCAGGCGCATGTCTCCCTCGCTCCAGTCGCCGATCGGTTCAATCCACAAGGACGGCCGCAGTTCCCAGCGGCCGACGTCGTCGAAGAAATCGTCGAAGGTCCGCGACCGCTGCATCAGCCCAAAGCCGCGCGGGTTGGTGTCGGAGAAGGCGGAGATCTGGAGCGTCTCGCGGTTCACGACCGGGCGCCACAGCCACTCGCCGTTTCCCGCCTGCATCTGCAGGCCGGCGATCTCGTAGACCGCCTCGCGCCAGTCGCTCGGGCGGCGGTGGTCGAGGCCGCTGAACAGATAGCCCGCGGCCATCGCGCCGACACCGAGCTTGTCGGTCGCAGCCCGCCCGATCAGCGTCATTTCGGTGTCGATGATCGTGGTTTCGAGCGAGCGGATGGTGAAGCGGTAGGCGCCGGTGACGCTCTGCGAGTCGAGCAGCGCGTGAATGGTCAGCGTATTGGAGGCGGGCGAAGGCTTCTCGACCCAGAACTCGCGGAACAGGGGAAACTCCTCGCCCGGGTCGTCGCCGGTGCGCACCGCGAGCCCGCGCGCGGTGACGCCGAAGTTCTGTCCGCGGGCGCGCGAGCGATAGAAACTCGCGCCCTGGAACAGCGCCACGTCCTGAAAACCCTCGTCGGAGGCGGCGAGGATTCTGAGGCCCGAGAAGCCGAGGTCGCCGGAGCCGGTCGGCGGCTGCAGCTTGCCGAAGTCGTAGTCCGCGGGGTCGTAGATCAGCCGCTGCGCCATCCCGTTTTCGACGATGTTGATCACGATCGGCGTGGTGTAGACGAATCCGCGGTGCAGCGGCTCGAGCGAGAAGCCGACCTTGTCGCTGGCCCAGATCGCCGTGCCGGGCTTGCGGCCAATCGTCGCATATTGCTCGAAAGTCAGGCCGGAGAACTGCGACGGCAGCGGCGCGTCGGGCATCCGGTAGGCGGAGGCGGCGAGCGCGGTCGCCGCCTTCAGGACCGTGTCGGCGGCGAACGGGACGGGCTTGGCGAGCGGCTCCGCCCAGGCTTCGCCGAGCCCGGCCCGCGAGCCGGCCGCGGCCAGGGCTCCGCCCAGCGCCCATCCCAGGATTTCGCGACGTTGCGGCGCCATGCTGTGATTCTGTTCGTTTTGCCGCCCGTCCAACCCGCTGCTGGCAAGAGGACCGATAGGCGTTCCGTTTCGAGACACGATGAAAACCGAGCGCTCCGCGAAGGCTCGCCCGTCCCCGCAGCCGCGCGCATCCGCCAGCCCGATACTTGTATATGCTATTTTGCTGCGCCGCGAGATGCATTTTGTCTCATCGCGACGTTGGAATTTTGCTTGACGCCCGGGCCGGCGCTAAAACAGGCGACCGACCCGGAGTCCCGTCATGAGTTCAGACGCCCGCCGCTGCCTCGTCATCGTTCTCGCCGCCGGCGAGGGCGTCCGGATGCGCTCGAGTCGTCCCAAGGTTTTGCACGCCGTCGCCGGGCGGCCGATGATCGCGCATGCGCTCGCGGCGGCGCAAGAGGCCGGCGCGGCGACGATCGCGGTCGTGGTCGGACCGGACCGCGAGGACGTGGCCGAGGCGGCGCGAAAGGCCGCCCCCGGCGTCGAGGTGTTCGTCCAGCGCGAGCGGCGCGGCACCGCGCACGCCGTGCTCGCGGCGCGCGAGGCGATCGCGCGCGGGTTCGACGACATCGTCGTCACCTACGCCGACATTCCGCTGATTCGGTCCGGGACGCTCGCGGCGTTGCGCTCGGCGCTCGCCGATGGGGCCGACCTCGTCGCGCTCGGGTTCGCCCCGGCCGACCCGGCCGGCTACGGCCGCCTGATCGAGCGCGACGGGCGCCTGGCGGCGATCCGCGAGCACAAGGACGCGACCGAAGCCGAGCGCGGCGCGCGCCTGTGCAACGCCGGCCCGATGGCCTTCCGCGGGTCCGACGCGCTGGCGATGCTCGATGCGGTGACGCCGATGAACGCGCAGCAGGAATACTACCTCACCGATCTCGTCGAGATCGCCGCCGCCCGCGGCCTCGCGGCGCGGGCGCTGGAAGCGGAAGAGGCCGAGGTGATGGGCGTCAACGACCGCGTCCAGCTCGCCGCCGCCGAGGCCACAATGCAGGCGCGGCTGCGCCGGGCGGCGATGCTCGCCGGCGCGACGCTGATCGCGCCGGAGACGGTGTTCCTGTCGTGGGACACGAGTGTCGGCCGCGACGTCACGATCGAGCCGCATGTCGTGATCGCCCCGGGCGTGACGATCGAGGACGGCGCGACGATCCACGCCTTCTCGCATCTCGAGGGCGCGCGGGTCGGGAGCGGCGCGCAAATCGGCCCCTACGCGCGCCTCAGGCCGGGCGCCGACGTTGCAACGAAGGCTCGGGTCGGCAATTTCGTCGAGATCAAGAATGCGGCGATCGAGGCCGGCGCCAAGGTCAATCACCTGACCTACATCGGCGACGCCCGCATCGGGGCCGGCGCCAACATCGGCGCGGGCACGATCACCTGCAATTACGACGGCTTCAGCAAATACAAGACCATCGTCGGCGCGGGCGCCTTCATAGGCTCGAATTCGTCGCTCGTCGCCCCCGTCACGATCGGCGACGGCGCCTATGTCGGTTCCGGCTCGGTGATCACCAAGGACGTCGAACCCGACGCGCTCGTGGTCGCGCGCGGCCGGCAGGAGGCGCGCGCCGGCTGGGCGAAGGCGTTCCGGGAGAAGAAGAAAAAGGGGTGAGGCGGGGCCCCGACGGGCGGAGGCTTCAGGCCAATCGATCGCGAGCGGTTGCGATGAAGACCATTCCGCTCACACCGGCTACCGAAGCGCTCGCGCGCCGCCTCGTCTGGTTCGAGGAACCGGAAGAGGCCCTGTCCGATACGGTCCGCTTCGTCGCCTACGCGCTGGCGCGGGCGACGCACGAGGACATGAAGCTCGTGCGCGCCTTTCTGAACGACGACGATCTGCGCGAGGCGCTCGACCACGCGCCGCCCGGGATCATCGATCCACGCTCGTGGGCATACTGGAACATCCGCCTCGGCCGCGATCCCCCGCCGCCGCCGCCGAAACGTCGATTGGGCTGATCCGACGGAACCGTGTCGTCGCGACCGTCGATCGCGGCGTAGGGCGCGCTCAGCGAGCGCGTCCTACGCCCGGGGATCGGTGGCGCTCCAGTGGGCGCAGGCGAGGCCGAACAGGATGAGCGCCGTCGCCTGATGGGCGAGGGCGAGCGGGATCGGAACCGCCAACAGCAGCGTCGCCACGCCGAGCGCGACCTGCAGCGCGGCGACCGCGGCCAGCGCGACCGTGCGCCGCCGGAGACCGGGAAGCCCGCTGCGGCCCGCCGCGACCGCCTGGGCGAGGGCGAAGGCGAGCACGGCGTAGGCGACCAGCCGGTGGTCGAACTGCGCGGTGGCGGCGTCGTCGAGGGGAGCGCGCGCGCTTGCGAACGCTTCGCCCGGGACGAAGCGTTCCCCCATCAGCGGCCAGGTGTCGTAGATCCGTCCGGCGCGCAAGCCCGCGACCAGCGCGCCGAGCCCGAGCTGGACGAACACGACGAGCGCGAACGCCGCCGCGGCTACGGAAAAGCCGCGCGTCGCGGCTTCGCGCGGTCGCCCGGCCGCGCCCAGGCCGACCGCGGCGTAGATCGCCGTCCCGAACACGCCGGCCGCGATCAGCAGGTGCAGCGCCAACCGCTCCTGCGCCACCTCGACCCGGTCGGCGAGGCCGGACGAGACCATCCACCAACCGACGATCGGCTCGAGCGCGAGCAGCCCGGTCATCAGCGCCACCCGCCGCCCGAGCGCGCCGGCGAACGCGCCCCGCGCCCAGAACCATAGCGCCGGGACGATATAGACGAGGCCGACGATGCGGGCGAGCAGCCGGTGACTCCATTCCCACCAGAAGATGGTCTTGAAGCCGTCGAGCGTCATGTCGGCGTTTTGCGCCGCATATTGCGGGATCTGGCGGTAAGAGTCGAAAGCCGCCCGCCAGTCGGTCGCCGACAGCGGCGGCAGAACGCCGGTCACCGGCTTCCACTGGGTGATCGAGAGGCCGGATTCGGTCAGCCGGGTCGCGCCGCCGACCAGCACCATGACGAAAACCAGGCCCGCGACGGCGAGCAGCCAGAGGCAGACGCCGGCGCGGGAGGCGACGGCGGCGGCCGGTCTCGCGGGCAGGGCGTCGATCGAGGCCATCGGGTCCTTCGGGTTCGCGGGGGCGCGTCCTTGAAAACGAATGGGCGATTCGGGCCGTTTCGGGGCCGGGACCGCCGCTCGCGCGCCTCGCGTCCGCGTTAGACGATCAGCTTGCGATAGAGATGCCAGGTCGTGTGGCCGAGGATCGGAAACAGCACCAGCAGCGCCACATGGAACGTCACGAACGAAACAGCAAGGTCCATTCCGATCACCACCGCCCACGCCAGCATGGTGCGCGGGTTGGTCTTGACCACCCGCACGCTGGTGGCGAGCGCGGTGACGAAATCGACGTTGCGGTCGACGATCAGCGGCGGCGACACGACGGTGAAGGAAAAGACGCAGAACGCGATCAGCGCGCCGACGCCGTTGCCGACGATGAGGAAGATCATCCCGTTCACCGTGGTGAAGACGTTGGTGAAGATGTCCGCCACGGACGACAGGCCCGCGCCGTAGAAGATCAGGTAGACGAACATCGCGATGTCCATCCAGATCATGAAGGTGAACAGGCTGACGAGCCCGAGCCAGGCGAGGTCGCCCCCCTTCCGGCTCCAGACGGCGCCGAACACGACCGACCAGGAGAGCGGTTCGCCCGCCTCGAGCCGGCGCGAAATCTCGTAGGTTCCAGCGGCGCCGAACGGCGCCAGCAGCGCAAATCCCATCACCATCGGATAGGCGAGGTAGAAGTAGCCGGTTTCGAACACGAGCCAGAGCATGAACGACCCGCCGACGGCGTAGAACGCGCCGAAGAACATCCCGTAGCGCGACGAGCGGGTGAAGTCCTTGATGCCCTTCTCGATGCACTCGACCAGGTCGGCGATCGAGATCTGTCGTATCCTGAGCCCACGATCTTCGTCGAGCGTGCCGGCGACGGCCGGCTGCGGCCCTGCGCTGGTTACGATCGCCATGCGTTTTCTCCTGTGTCGTTCCTCGTTCCGCCTCTTTGGACGTTTGTTCGATTGGACCACGTTATGTCCGGTCAGGCAACGTCTTCCTCGACTTTAGTCCAAAGGGCTGATGCGGATCGTGCACGCACACGGGTGCGATGCGCCAAAAATGTTGCCGATTCGCGCTGTCTGTGGCATGAGCCCCGCGCCCCCCTTCATTCGCACCAGGAAAGCGATGTCATTCATCAACGGTAACAGCTTCGCCGATCGCCAGGCGGCCGCCGCCAAGGCGCGCAAGGCTTTGGCTGAAAAGTTTCTCACCACCGCCAAATACGATCCGGCCGACCCGGCCGTGGTCGAGCGCGAAGCGCGGCGCAAGGCGATTCTCGAGGCGCGCGTGATCCGCGACGCCGAGCGCGCCAAACGGCGCATCGAGCAGGCCGCGGCCGAGGCCGCGCGCAAGGCCCGCGAGGAAGCCGCCCGCGAGGAGCAGCTTCGCCTCGAGGCGCTGGCGCGCGAGGCCGAGGAGGCTCGCTCGCGCGAAGAAACGGAGCGTCTCGAATTCGAGAAGAAGCTCGAGCGCGACGCCCGCTACGCGGCGCGCAAGGAGCGCAAGAAGAAGAAGAAGACGGCGGCCGAACGCTGGGGTTGATCGGCGCCGGGTTTCGTTGATCCGGAACGGCTGAGTCGGGCAGAACGAGCCGGGTGATCCTTTCCGGAAAGCGGAGCCGTGCGTGATGACAGAGCCGTTGCGTTTGGGCGTCGCCGGTCTCGGCAATGTCGGGACCGGTTTGGCGCGGCTGTTGCTGCGGCAGGGAAACGCGCTCAGCGTCCGGGCCGGACGCGGAATGCGCCTCGCCGCCTACAGCGCGCGCAAGTCGCGCGACGGGATGGCGGAGGTCGCCGGCGCCCGCTTCCACGACGACGCGGCAGCGCTGGCGTCGGCAGGCGACATCGACGTGTTCGTCGAGCTGATCGGCGGCGCGGGGGGCGTCGCCTTCGAGGCGGTCAAGGCCGCGCTCCGGCGCGGGCTGCCGGTCGTCACCGCCAACAAGGCGATGTTGGCCGAGCACGGGCTGGAGCTCGCGGCGCTGTCGGAGGCGCACGACGCGCCGCTGTTCTACGAGGCCGCGGTCGGCGGCGGCATCCCGGTGATCAAGACGCTGCGCGAGAGTCTGGCCGGCAACGCCATTGAACGCGTGTCCGGCATCCTCAACGGCACCTGCAACTACATTCTGTCGAAGATGGAGCAGGAGCGCCTGCCGTTCGACGCCTGCCTCGCCGAGGCGCAGCGGCGCGGCTACGCCGAAGCCGACCCCACCTTCGACGTCGGCGGGTTCGACACCGCGCACAAGCTCGCGATTCTGGCGTCGCTCGCTTTCGGCTCGAAGATCGATTCGTCAGCGGTCGCGGTCGAAGGAATCGAATCGATCGCGCCCGCCGACATCGCCGCCGCCGACGAACTGGGCTTTCGCATCAAGCTGCTCGGCGTCGCGGAGCGCACGCCCCACGGCGTCGAGCAGCGCGTGGCGCCGACCATGGTGGAGAAGGGCGCGCCGCTCGCCCAGACGATGGGGGTGCTGAACGCGGTGTCGATCGTCGGCGACGCGATCGGCGAATTGACCCTGGTGGGGCCGGGGGCGGGCGGCGACGCCACCGCCTCGGCGGTCGCCGCCGACCTCGTCGACGTCGCCCGCGGCGCCCGCCTGCCGACCTTCGGACGTCCCGTCGCCACGCTGACCGAAGCCGACCGGGTGCCGCTGCAGCGGCACGAGGGCGGCTATTACGTGCGCCTGACCGTCGTCGACCGGCCGGGCGCGATGGCGGCGATCGCGACGCGCTTCGGCGATCGGATGATTTCGCTCGAGGCGATCATGCAGAAGCGCGCGACCCGGGAATGGGCGGAAGCGGGCGTCGTGCCGGTGGTGCTGATGACCCACGGCACCAGCGAGTCCTCGATCCGCGACGCGCTCGCGCGCACGGTCGAGGAAGGCGTGGTGCGCGAGCGGCCGCAGGTCATCCGCATCGAGCGCGAGGCGGTTTAGGGGCGGGCGCGGCGCGCGCCGGTCAGGAAGCCCTGCCGCCGAAGGACTCGCTCTCGCACGCGTGGCGCGAGCCCGACGGCCAGCACGCAGCCCATAGAGAACCGGTCGTCGCGCCTGCGCCGCGGCGACCGCTGTTGGACACCATCGATTTCGCCCTGCGGACAGCGAGAGGAAAGCGTTCGCGTCACACCAACCGAATCAGTCGCTTGCCGAGATTGAGACCGTTGTAGAGATCGGCGATCGCGCCGGGGCAACGCTCGATCCCATCGACGATCTCCTCGCGATACCTCAGCTTGCCTTCGCGCACCCATTGGGCGAGCCGGCCGCTGGCGGCGTTGAACTCGGCCATATGATCCAGGACGACGAAGCCGCCCATCGTCGCACGCCTGGTCATGATGATGCGCTCGACGCGCGGACCCGTGGGAATCGGGTCCCAGGACGCCACCGAAGCGGTGCCGCAGGCGACGATTCGGGCGTAGACCGCCAGCTGACGGTAGACCGCGTCGCTGATCGCGCCTGCGGTGTTGTCGAAATAGACGTTCGCGCCCCCGGGGCAGGCGGCGGCGAGCGCCTGTTCCAGTCCTGGCGTGCGATAGTCGATCGCGACATCGTAGCCGAATTCGTCGCGGCAGATTGCGACCTTCTCCGCGCCGCCGGCGATGCCGACCGTGCGGCAGCCGAGCAGCTTCGCGATCTGACCGACCGCCGAGCCGACCGAGCCGGCCGCCGTGGAGACGACAACCGTGTCGCCCGCCACCGGGCGGCCGACTTTCTCCAGACCGAGCAGAGCGGTGACGCCGTTGAGGCCCAGCACGCCGAGCGCCAGCGACGGGGACAGGTCGGTGTCGTCGACCTTGCGGATCACCGTATCCGGCGCGGCGGCGGCGAACTCCTGCCAACCGAACCAGCCCATCAGCCGGTCGCCCGAGGCGAAACCCGGCGCGCGACTCTCGATCACCTCGCCAACGGCCAGGGCGCGCATCACCGATCCGATCTCGATCGGCTGGGAATAGTTGCTCTTGTCGACCAGCCAGCCGCGCATGGCGGGCTCGACCGAAAGGAAGAGATTACGGACCAGAATCTGGCCTGCGCCGATCGCCGGCATATCGCTGTCGACGATCTCGAAATGTTCGGCCTGCGGGATGCCCGGCGGACGCCCTGCGACGCGGACCTGCTTATTGCCAGCCATGCAAATCCAATTCCTTCACTTTCCGGGGCGCGCTCGCTCACGCATTGACCGGTGGTTTGCCTTGGATGTTGTGCGGCACGACCGAAACCCGCCGGACGCCGTCGGGCGCTGTCGCGACAAAGCGTGTGCGCAGCACGCCGATCTTCTCCATTTCGAGTGCGATCACATCGCCGTCGGCGACGGTATGACCCGTTTCGATCGTGCATCCGCCGCCGACCGTGCCCGATCCAAAGACCTCGCCCGGCTCCAAGGTCTCGGATTGAGAGACGTAGGCGATGAGCTCCTCGAACCGCCAGTTCATCTCCGACGAGGAAGCTTCGACAAAAACTTCGCCGTTGAGTCGCGCGGTCATCTTGAGCGCGTAGGGATCGCCGATCTCATCGGCCGTGACGAGAAAGGGGCCCATCGGCTTGGAATTGTCGAAGTCCTTGCCCTTGCCGGGCCCCATCTGCCCCGGCATGGCGCGCGCTTGCTCGTCGCGCGCCGACAGGTCGTTGAAGATCATGTAGCCGAAGATGTGGCTGCGAGCTTCCGCAACCTGTATGTCCTTGCCGCCCTGGCCGATGACGCAGGCGAACTCGAACTCGAAGTCCATCGTATTGCTGTAGGCCGGCCACCGCACGTCGACGTCGGTCCCGCAGACGTTGGCAGGATTGACCCGATAGTAGAGCGGGTTTTCATACCAAGCGTCGGGCACGCGCAGGATACCCTTTCTCTCCATCATGTCCATATAGGCTACGGGATCTTTTGACAGGTTGGCGCGCAACCGGCGGATTCCGTCATAGGCCTGGACCATGTGCTTCTCGAAAGCGAGGAAGTCGCGGACCTGGACGGGCCGCGGGATCGGAGCGAGCAGCTTCGTCCCCGCCAGTTCGACCCGATGCGCGGCGCCGGCCCACGAAACGATATCGCGAATGTCGGCGAGCGCCGCATCGCCCGCCTCGACGATCGCCTGGACGCTCATGAGGGGCGGCGGCGTGGCGCCATGGCGCGCCGCCGCCCCAGCGATGATGTCGACCAGCGCCGAACCATCGGCGGTGACGACGCCGGGCCTAGCCTCCCCGTTCCGCTGAAAGGTCGCCAGTTTCACGACTTGTCTCCCGAAAATCGATGAATCTGTTGAGGTCGGCCGATCAGTGAGTCGCGACCGGTCCGGCGCCGCCATAGGCGACCCAGCCGCCGTCGACTGGCAGCGTCACCCCGGTGATGTAGCTGGACCAATCCGACAGGAGGAAAGCGCTCGCCCTGGCGACCTCGATGGGAAGTCCCATCCGGCCCATCGGCGTGCGATCGGCGAGGATCTTTTCGTCGATCTTGCCGTCCTCGACGAGGCGATCGGTCATCGGCGTACGGATGAAGCCGGGCGCGATGGCGTTGATCCGAACGCCGCTCAGCGACCATTCGCACGCGAGATTCTTCGTCATCATCGACACGGCCGCCTTGGCCGGCCCGTAGGCGTGCCGGCGCGGGCTTCCGATCAGTCCGCGTATCGATGACAAGGCCACGATGGATCCGCTCTTTTGTTCGAGCATGACCCGCGCGGCGGCGCGGCAGGCGAGGAAGGCGCCGCGGAGGGTCACATCGACGATCCGCTGCCACTCGTCGATGTCGATGTCGAAGGCCCTCGCGACGCGATCGCTGACGCCCGCGCAATGCACCAGCCCGTCGAGGCCGCCGATCGCGGTTCGCGCAACCGTGCCCATATGTTCGCAATCGGCTTCGCAGGTGACGTCGCCGCAGAAATGGGCCACGGCCCGAAGCTCGTCCGCAACGGCGTCGAGCGCCCGCTGGTCGCGATCCATGAGGACCATGACAGCGCCCTCGCTCGCCAGGAGGCGGGCGGTCTCGAGTCCAATGCCGCTGGCTGCGCCGGTCACGATGATGCGTTTGCCGGCCAGTCCCAGATCGCTGGTCATCGAAAACCTCCTGATCTTTCAGTTTTCCAATGAACCGGAGCCGCTCCCGAGATGGGCGAGCGAAAGAACGGGATGGTCGTTCCGCGCAGGCTTCCGATGTAGACGTTGCGCAGGTCCGGGCCGCCGAAGGTCACGCTCGCCATCCAGGGCGCCGCCGTCCCGCCGCAGGCGAGCATCAGCTCCGGTGTCAGGCGCTCCTCCGCGTAAGCCCGGAGAAGTTGCCGCCCTGCTTCGGAGCCGCGATCGTCGTCGAGAAGGATCCGCAGATCTCCCTTCGGCGTGATCGCGAAGATGCGATCGGTGAAGATATGTGTGCCCCAGAGGTTGCCAAAGCTGTCGAACGCGATGCCGTCGATCATCGCGCCATGGTTGTCGGGACCATAGGTCTCGCGCTCGGTCAGCGCGCCATCGGCCGCAACTCGGAAGCGCGTCACCCTCATCCCGCAGGTCTCGACGGCGTAGAGCCACTCCTCCTTTGCGTCGAACCGGATCTCGTTCGTGAAATGGAGCCCGTCCGCGACGATCCGCAGGCCCTTCCCGTCGGCCATCGCGATGTAGCCGTCGCGTACTGACGGGGTCATCGACTTGATCAGATCGGGAATGCGTGTCGACACGGTCAACCACAGCCGATCCCGGCGATCACGGAGTACGAAGTTCACCCGCCCGAGCGGTTTGCCGTCGACGTTGTCGTACAGGACTTCGCTCTCGCCGGTCCGTTTCATGACCTCGAGCCGATCGGTGCCGAAATTCGCGATCAGGATGTCGCCGTTGCGGGCGAAGGCCATGCCATTGGGCAGGGTTTCCTTGACGATCCGCTTGAACTGTTCGGTCGCGCTCGTCGGGACGGCGTCGCCCTGAGCAATCAGGGTCTGCGTGCCGTCGGCTGCGATCCTCACCACGCCGCCGCGCGCGTCGGCCGACCAGAGCGTGCCGTCGGCTTCGGCGAGGATGCATTCGGGACGGTGCAGATCGCGGCCGATCGATTTCAGACTTGCGAGATCGACCTCGAAATCGTCGATGGGGTTAGGCCGCATGGACAGTTCCTCTCCAAATTCGTCGCGCGCAGGCTTTGCGCAGACGCGTCTTGTCGACCTTGTTCGCCGTGAGGGGACGTCGGCGCTCAGGATCATCTTCGGCGCCCGTTCGGCGGTCGCCCCCACATCGCTCGCCGCCACTCGCCCTCGCTCGACCACCATTTGCACACTTCAATTGAACTGTACGTACGTTCAGATTTTTTGTAAAGAGGCCTTATCGTCTCGATTCCGGCGTGGGCCGTTTCATTGCGGCAAGCGGTGCCCAACCGTTCGATCGCAACGTTTCGATCGGGATTGACAGATCCCCATCCAGGCCATAGTTAGGAACGTACGTACGATTCTAATGACAAGATGGGAGGCTTATTGTGATCACGACAAGTCGGGGAGTCGCCCAGGGATGGGTGCTCGACAATCTTCTCGCCCTGGGAGGGATCGATGTCCTGCATCCGCAAATAGCCGGCTTTTTTCAGGAGCATGGCTACGCGCGAAGCGATGTGATCGAAGCTTTCAAGAACGTTCACAGCGCCGCGATGATCCCCAAGGGTTGGGGCGAACTGGGCGAAGCGCTCGAGCGCAAGGCGACGTCTTACCGCAGCCATGGCTATGATGATGCGAGCGCCAATCTCTTCATGCGGGCATCCATGGCGTTCGCCCGCGCGCAGTACAGCTATTTTGGGGACGATCCACGACGTGCGGGCTTTGCGGCGAGAGCACGCCGTTGCGTCGACGCGCTCTCTCAGATCAACCCCACGCCCATTGAGCGCGTCGAGGCGCCGTTTGAAGGCCGAAAGGTCATAACCCATCTGCACCTGGCCGCGGGCGCCGAACCTGCTCCTCTCGTTCTTCTGCTTCCCGGAATGGACATGGTGAAGGAGGAGTGGATTCACGTTGCGCAGCGCCACTTCGTCGCACAAGGCTTCCATGCGGTGGCGATCGAGGGGCCGGGACAGGGTGAGACACTGACCAATGGCCTGAAGGTCACAGTGGACAACTACGAACGAGCGGTGAGCGCGGTCATCGATACCCTCATTGAGCGGCGGGAAATCGACCCCGACCGTATTGTGCTCTGGGGCGTGAGCATGGGGGCCTATTGGGGCTTGCGCACCGCCGCCCACGAGCGGCGCCTCAAAGCGGCGGGCACGACTGTGGGCTTCTATGGCGACGTATCAACACTATTTAAACGCGCCCAGCCGAACTTCAAACGAAATTTCATGTATATGGCCGGTTATGACGACGAGGACCGTTTTGACCGGGAGTTCGTGCCAAAGATGGCGCTCGTCGATGTCGTTGGCGATATCACATGCCCTGTGCTCATGGGCTTTGGAGAGTTTGACGAACTCTCGGGCGTGAGCGACGCCCTGAAGGTTTTTGAGCGTATCAAAGCGCCTAAGGATCTTCTCCATTGGGAGGGCGAATTTCATCCGCTTGGCGGCGTCATGGCGGAGGCGATCGGGGCGGGACGCTCGTGGTTGAAGCAGGCGCTGGATGGCAAACTCGCGAAGGACCGCGATTTCCGCGCGTATATTCGCCGAGACGGCTCCATGGACGTCGGCACCGCTTTGCCCTCCTGGTGGCCGCGCATTGGCGGCGAAGGATAAAGTCGACAGGCATCCCCTGTTGATGGCGGCCTGGCAGACGATCCTTGTCTTCCGTCCAGGCCGCCTGCCTCCTCCTGCGGCTCTCGAGCGCGCAGCCGCATACAGGTTCGACTGGGTCTCGGCGCCTTGCGACCCGACCCGCTTGCGTTCCCGCTCGCGGATGAAGGATATGCGAGAGGACGCATCAACAGGTCGGGTTATGGCGAAAGTATCGGTGAAAAATCCTGGCGGAGCGCGGATCGCCATCCTCGACGCGGCTGAGGAACTGTTCGCCCAGTTTGGCTTCGACGGCGTTCCGGTCCGGGCGGTCGCCAAGCGAGCGAATGTCGCGCTCAGCTTGGTGACCTATCACTTTCCGTCGAAGGAGCAGCTCATCGAGGAGGTGATCACGAGACGAAGCGACTCCCTCAACTCGGCGCGCCGCGAGCATTTGCGCAAGTTTATACTCGAAGACAGCCGGGATCTCACCAAGTTCGCCGAGGCCTTCACCAAACCTTTCCTCTTGCTGATCGGATCGGGTGACGAGCACTGGCGGAACTATGGCGAGATCATTGCCCAGACTGCGCATTCGACAAAATATTCCACCACGCTGACAAAGCATTACGACCAAACTGCGCGGATGTTCGCAGATACGCTGAGAGACATGTATGGGCAGACGGACTCGGAGAAATCCATTCGCGCCATCGTGTTTTGCATCTCTGTCATGCTGAGCATTTTCGCATCGACTCGTCGCGTCGAGGCGATCTCCGAAGGCAAATACGACAGCGCCGACCCGAATGACGCCTATCCGCTGATGCTCAAGTTCATTGCGGGCGGAATAGACAAGGTGATGATGGGGTAACCGTCGGAATCGTCATCGACAGACGTCTCTCGAAAATTGCGAGTGAGATTGGCGACAGGCGCCGGCGATGGTGGAGCGGAGCCGCCCATGTCCCTGAGCGAGGCGGGCTTCGAATGGAAAGCCGGCACGGGCGGCACGACGATCGCGCCGATCCGGGACGCCGCCAGCATCGCTTTCAGACGCCCGGTGTGCAGCGGCGTTCCCGCGCCATCCGGACGTGGCGGCGTCTTTCCGGTCCTCCCGGCGCCGCCGCCCCTCACACCGGGATCTTGGTCAGGCGGCGCGCGGTCACTTCGTCGGTCACCAGCGCGGTCGGGCGCACGAGCTTGATCGCGCCTTCGATGGCGGCGAGCTTGTGCGAGCCGCCGGCGGCCAGCACCCGGATCGGCGCCGCGCGCACCGCCTCCATCGGCACCGACATCACCTGGTGGCTGAGCGGGTGGTCGACGATCCGGCCTTCCAGATCGTAGACGTTGCACAAGAGCTCGCCGACTCCGCCGAGCTCGCTCATCGCCTTGCGGTCGGCTTCGCCGATCAGCTCGAACCGGGCGATCGTCGCCTCCGGCCCGAGCGAGCCGACGCTGACCACGATCGCGTCGAGCGCGTTGGCGAAATCGTAGACGCCGCGCAGACCGCAGCGTTCGATCAGGGCGGTCTTGGTCGCCGGACTGTCGACGATCGCCGGCGAAGGAATGAGGTAGCAGTCGGCGTTGAACGCCCGGGCGAAGGCGGAGGGGAACTCGGCGGGATTGTCGTGGGCGAAGTGCGTCACCCCGCCGACCAGCGACACGACGTTGAGGCCGCGCAGCGAGCGCTCACGCAGGTGCTCGAGCGAGCGGTTCAGCGTGCGCCCCCAGCCCAGGCCGATCTTCATGTCGTTGCGCAGCATCGACGACACGAATTCGCCGAGCACCGCGCCGATCGGCGCGGTCGCGTCAGCGTCGCACGACGAGAGCGGGGCGACCAGCGCCTCCTCGAGGCCGAAGGTCGTGCACAGCGCCGCCTCGAGCCCGCCGAGTTCGGCGTGGCCGCGCGCCAGCGCGATCCGCACTTCGCCGAGCGCCTTGGCCTCCGCCAGCATGCGCACCACCGTGACGCGCCCGACTCCGAGCGCGTCGGCGATCGCGCTCTGGGTCATCTCCTCGACGAAATACATCCAGGCGGCGCGCTGCCTCAGCCGCTCGCTCCGCCTCGGCCCACGCGACTCGAAGGGATGATGGTCTGCTTTCATGATGCCTGTTCGGTCGCCGCCTTGAGCCGAAGAGTCAAGGTCTTTCGCTCGCAAGCGCGAGGCGCGGGGGGTCACGTCAGGCTGTCGAACAAGGAGGCGACGAAGATGATCAGGCCCGCTGCGAGCGCCAGCAGCACGAAGCCTGCGACGACGAGTCGCTCCTCGTTCCAGCCGCCGCCGGCCGCCGGCTCCTCCGCTGCGAAGCCGGGCGAGGCCTCGGCCGACGCCGCGGTCGCCGGCGCCTGGGCGGGCGCAGCGGCGGCCATGGGCGCCGGAACGGGGCGGGGAGGGGAGGGCGCCGACACGGGCGCCGGCGCCGTCCGCGCCGTCCGCTCGGTTCGCACGCCCGCTCCCGCCGCCAGCACGAAGAGCGCGCCGAGCGCCGGCGCGAACGCGCCGAGCGCCGGCGCGTTGGCGTCGATCCAGCCGGAGAGCAGCGGATCGGTCGCCGCCATGCCGCCGGCGATCCAGCCGAGGAACGCCGCGCCGATGGTGAAGATTTCCGGCGCGAGGCGGAGGAGGCCGGTCAGGATCAAGGCGCCCCAGACGAGGATCGGGATGCTGATGAGGACGCCGAGCGCCAGCAGCCAGAGGTTGCCGCCCGCGATCGCCGCCAGCGCCACCACGTTGTCGAGGCTCATCGCGGCGTCGGCGAGCATGATGATCGCGGCGGCCGACAGGAAATCCGAGCCGCCGCCGCGCGCCGGGGCGCCTTGGTCGGGATCGCTCTGCGCGCGCACGTTGAGGGCGATGACGATCAGCATCCAGGCGCCGGCGAGCTTCACCAGCGGCACGCCGAGCAGCGCGTTGGCGAACAGGATCATCGCCAGCCGCAGCCCGATCGCGCCAGCGGCGCCGAGGACGACGGCGCGGCGGGTGTCCTCGGGGCGCAGGCGGCCGCAGGCGAGCGCGATCACGATCGCGTTGTCCGCGCCGAGCAGCAGGTCGACGAAGAAGATCTGCACGAGCAGGACGAGCGAGGACGTCGCGTCGATCATGGCGCTGTCGCCGCCGGCGAGAGTTGCGCGGACCGCCCGGGAGGGCGCCCGTCCCTTGCGCCCGGGATGGCGGGACGCCGCCCCTCCCAGGTCGCGCCGAGTTGGTGAAGCGAGCCGCGGGCCACGGGAGTCAGAGCCCGGCTTCGCGCGGGCCGCGGGTCCGGCCGGGCGTCACGGTTTCGCCCCTTCGACGTCCGCGGCCGCCGGGCCGGACTTCAGCAGCCGCATGAAATCCGCGTCGGGGCTCACGATCAGCGTCGGCGCGGAACCGGCGAGCGCGCCCTTGTAGGTCTGAAGCGAGCGGACCAGAGCGTAGAAGCCCGGGTCCTGCGAAAATGCGTCCGACAGCGCCTTGTTCGCCTCCGCGTCGCCCTCGCCGCGCGCGACCGCGGCGGCGCGCTGGGCCCGCGACAGGACGACGGTGCGGTCGTGGTCGGCCTTCGCCTGGATCGCCTGCGCCCATTCGTAGCCTTGCGCGCGCAGTTCCTTCGCCTCGCGCTGGCGCTCGGATTTCATGCGGTCGTAGATCGCCTGGCTGGTCTCGAACGGCAGGTCGGCGCGGCGGAACCGCACCTCGTCGACCGAAACGCCGAGCGGGGCGGCCTTTTCGGCGACCTCCGTCTTGATGGCGTCGAGAATCCGGCCGCGCTCGTCGGTGAGCAGGGCGGTCAGCGGCGCCTGGCCGAGGGCGCGCCGCGCGGCCGAACTGACCATCAGCGCGAGCTGGACATTGGCCGCCTCGGGCGTGCGCAGCGCCTGATAGAAGCGCAGCGGATCGACGATCCGGTAGCGGGCGTAGGGCTGCACCTCGAGCCGCTTCTGATCGCCCATGATCGCCTGCTCGACCTGCGGCTCGAGCAGCAGCGAGCGCGTCGAGGTGACGTTGACCGTGTCGATGAACGGGACCTTGAACTGGAGGCCCGGCGTCTCGATCACGGCGACCGGCGCGCCGAGGCGGACGACGAGCGCCTGCTCGCCCTCGCCGACCATGTACACGGACGACGCCACGAGGTCGATCGCGATGGCGATCGCGGCCAGCGCTGCGAGCCGGGCGCTCCTCACTTGGCCGCTCCCTGCGCCGCCGCGGGCGGGGCCGGCGGCGGCTTGAACTCGGTGACCGGAAGATACGGCATGACGCTCGAGACGCCCTTGCCGGAGGTGTCGACGACGACTTTCGAGGCCCTCCTCAGGACTTCGTCGACGCTGTCCTGATAGAGGCGCCGCGCCGTGACGTCCCTCGCCTCCCGATAACTCTGCAGCATCGGCAGGAAGGCGTCGGCCTCGCCGTGCGCGAGGTTGACGACCTGGGAGCGGTAGGCTTCGGCGTCCTGGCGGATGTGCTCCGCCTCGCCCCGGGCGCGCGGCAGGATGTCGTTGGCGTAGGCCTCGGCCTCGTTGCGCGCCCGCTCCTGGTCGGCCCGCGCCCGCTGGACGTCGTTGAAGGCGTCGATCACCGCGAGCGGCGGCTCGACCCGCTGCAACTGCACCTGGGTGATCTCCACCCCTGCGTGCTCGCCGTCGAGCAGCGTCTGCAGCAGCGCGCGGGTCTGGTCGGCGATCTGCTGGCGCTTGGTCGACATTGCGTCCTGAATCGGCGTGCGGCTGATGATGTCGCGCAGCGCGCCCTCGGCCGCGGTGCGAACCGCGAGCTCGGGATTGTCGACCCGGAACAGGAACTCGCCGGGCTCGCGGATCTTCCAGAAGACGGTGGAATCGGCCTCGACGATGTTCTCGTCGCCAGTCAGCATCTGGCCGCCGCGGCCGGGCTGCTGACCCGTGGCGCCCGTCGACGGCCCGACGCCGATCTGGATCTGGTTGACCTGGGTCACCTTGGGAAGGAGCACCGTCTCGATCGGCCAGGGCAGGTGGGCGTGCAGGCCCGGCTCCGTCGTCGCGACCCACCGCCCGAACCGCAGCACGACGCCCTTTTCGTCCGGCTGGACGCGGTAGAGCGCGGTCGAAGCCCAGGCGAGGCACAGAACGCCGAGGCCCGCGAGGACGCCGCGCCGGCCGAGTCTGGGCATGCGGAAGACGCCGCCGAGGCCGGCTCTCACCGCGCCCCAGACGTCCGTCCCGCCGGCGGCCTCGCCGTCGCCTGCGGGCGGGGCGCTCGCGCCGGCGTCACTCCTGTCCAACGACCAGACTCTCCTCGAGCATCAGGCGCGCCCGCGCGCGCAATTTCTCGCTGTCGCTCTTGAGCTGCCCGCAGGCGGCGAGAATGTCGCGGCCGCGCGGCGTCCGCACCGGGCTCGCGTAGCCGGCGTTGAACACGATCTCGGAGAACCGCTCGATCGTCTCCCAGTCCGAGCATTCGTAGGGACTGCCCGGCCACGGGTTGAACGGAATGAGATTGATCTTGGCCGGAATCCCCTTGAGCAGACGCACCAGCGCGCGCGCCTCGGCCGGCGTGTCGTTGACGCCCTTCAGCATCACGTATTCGAAGGTGATGCGCCGCGCGTTGGAGGCGCCGGGATAGGTTCGGCAGGCCTCGAGCAGGCGTTCGATCGGATACTTGCGGTTGAGCGGGACCAGCCGGTCGCGCAACGCATTGTTGGTGGCGTGCAGCGACACCGCCAGCATCGTCCCGCATTCGGCGCCGAGCCGCTCCATCTCCGGGACCACCCCCGAGGTGGAGACGGTGATGCGCCGCCGCGACAGCGACAGGCCGTCGCCGTCGGTGAGGATCGCGATCGCGTCGCGCACCGCCTCGTAATTGTACAGCGGCTCGCCCATCCCCATGAACACGATGTTGGAGACGGCGCGGACGCCTTCGCCCGAGGGGACGAGGCCGCCGTCGTCGGGCGGCGTTCCGCCGGGAAAGTCGCCGAGCCGGTCGCGCGCCGCCAGCACCTGCCCGACGATCTCCGCGGCGGTCAGGTTGCGCACCAGCGGCATGGTGCCGGTGTGGCAGAAGGTGCAATTGAGCGTGCAGCCGACCTGGCTCGACACGCACAGCGTGCCCCGGTCCGATTCCGGGATATAGACGCACTCGATCTCGGCGCCCTTGTCGTGCGCGTGGGCGGGCCGCATGCGCAGGAGCCACTTGCGGGTGCCGTCGCTCGACACCTGCTCGGCGACGACTTCGGGGCGCGCGAGGTCGTGACCCTCGGCGAGCGCGGCGAGCAGAGGCCTCGCGATGTTGCGCATCGAGGCGAAGTCGCGCGCGCCGCGGTGGTAGATCCAGTGCCACAACTGCGAGACGCGCATCTTGAGCTCGCGCTCGGGGGCGCCGAGACTGGCGAGCGCGCCGGAGAGCTCGGCGCGGCTCGCCCCGGCGAGACTCAAGGGCGCAGGGTCCTCGGGAACGGAGGGTGGAGACGTCATTGGCGGGTCTCTATCACGGCCGGGTCCGGCCCTCCACCGTTTCGATCGTCCCGCGGCGCGGAACGGGAGAGCGTCCGGCCAAAACGTCACATTTCGGCCATAGCCTTCGACCGGATCTGAGGTTACGTCTGCCTCTCGGGTTTTCGAGTCGTTGGAGCGAGCTATGTCGGGAAGGGCGTTGAGGGCGTTGGCGGTCGTGGTCGCGGTGGCGGGACCAGCCGTGTCGTCGGCAGAGGCCGCGCAGTGCGGCGACAGCGCCGACGGCTTCAAGGCCTGGCTCGACGATTTCAAGCAGGTGGCGATCAACGACGGCGTCTCCCCGGGCGTGGTGGACGAGGCGTTCGCCGGCGCCAAGTTCGACCCCTCGGTGCTGTCGCACGACCGTTCGCAGTCCGGGCTTCAGGGCGGCGACGCGAGCTTCGCCGCGCGCCACATTTCGCCTTCGCGGGTGAAGCAGGGCAAGTCGATGATGCTCGCCTACGCCGAGCCGTTGCAGCGCATCGAGCAGCGCTACGGCGTCCCGGCGCCGGTGCTGGTGGCGATCTGGGGCCTCGAGACCGACTACGGCGCCTCGCTCGGCCGCTTCTCCACCTTCAGCGCGCTCGCCACCCTCGCCTACGACTGCCGGCGCGGGTCGCTCTATCAGGCCGAGCTGATCGACGCGCTGATGATCGTCGAGCGCGGGCTGCTCACGCCGGCGCAGATGCGCGGCGCGTGGGCTGGCGAACTGGGCCAGACCCAGTTCATGCCGTCGGCCTACCTCAAATACGGCGTGTCGGCGAACGGCGGCCGCGGCGGCAACCTGATGGGCAACGGCGCCGACGCGCTCGCCTCGACCGCCAATTTTCTCAGCCAGAAGGGGTGGTCGCGCGGCGCCGGCTGGGACGAGGGGCAGGGGAACTTTTCCGTTCTGCTCCAGTGGAACAACTCGCCGGTCTACGCGAAGACGGTCGCGCAGTTCGCCGACGAACTCGCCAAGAGCCAGTAGGGCGATAGCGGGCCGCGGGCCGGGTCTCGCGGTCCGTAGGGCGCGGCGCGGCGCGCGACCGGTCGGCCGCCCGCGGTTCGGCCCGCGCCCTCCGCGCCCCGTCAGGGCCTCGTCCGCGACAGCGCCGCCGCGCGGCCGGCGGCGGCGTAGAGATTGAGCCGCGAGTAGACGCCGAAGGCCGATCCGTCGTCGAGAAAGCCGCCGCCGGGCCCTTCCGTCTCGGTCAGGATGCGGTTCGCCTCGTCGAGGCTCAGCTTGGGGAAAGCGGCGGTCAGCAGGTTTCCGGCTTCGGGCGCGAGCGCGCCGACGTCCTCGACCGTGTCCGCCGTCTCCGGGTGGACGACCGGCAGCCCATAGGTCTGGGTCCCGGCGGCGAAGGCCTCGTTCATCGCAGCCGCGTTGAAGCGGCCGATGTCCTGACGCGCGCAGATCGCGACCGTGTCGCCGCAGGCGGCCTCGAGCGCCTTGGTCAGATCGGCCCGGGCGGCCGCCATCGCCGCGCGGAAGTCGGCGATCGCCTCGGGGACCTGCGGCTGCGCCATGGCGGAGAATTTCGCGGCGTCCTTCAGCGTCCGGTTCAGGTAGGCGGGATCGTTGGCGAGCAGGTGGGCGAGATCCCAGGTCGCGAGCGTCCTTCCGCCGATCACGTCCATGGCGTAGTGCGCCCCCATCAGGATGCGGTCGTTGCCGTATTCCGCGCCCCGCGCCATCATCTCCCGATAGCGTTCGGGGACCAGCACCGCGAGCACGATCGAGCCCATGTAGCCGTAGGTCGTGTGCCCGCTCGGGAAGGATGGGCTGTCGATCAGGTTCATGATCGGGCCGCGGTTGTAGACGTCGTTGCTGGCCGGAACGTTGAAATAGTCCGGCCCGACGATCGGCGAGGTCACGGGCTCGGTCTGGAACGGGCGCGGGTCCCCGAACGCGTCGCCGCCGGGCGCGCCGGCCGGCCGGCCGTAGGCGCGGCCGAACGGATCGGGCGCGCCGCCGACAGCCTTGAACAGCCCCGCGGCCTCGTCGGAGACCGGCGTCTTGCCGTCGGTGGTGGCGTTGGCGAAGAAGTATTTGCCGGCGTTCGAATCCGGCGCCGTGGTCGAGTTGGCGTAGGCGATCACGCCGGCGACGGTCGCGGAGACATTGGTGAAGCGCTCCCGGTCGAGGTAATGCGCGCGCGCCTGATAGGCCGCTCCCAGCGTCGACCCCAGCCCGTCCGCCAGTTGCGCGAGATTGCCGTCGGTGATGAACGCGTCGCGCAGCGCCTGCTGGCGTTGCTCCGGAAAGGGCAGCAGGGTGGCCTGGCGGATCGCCCCCGTCTGGATCCCGCCGGTGACGGCGAAGTTGGCCGCCAGCGCCGCCTTGCCGGCCACGCTGGCGGAAAGGGCGGAGACGGGCGCGAGGCCCTTCAGGACGGCGAGACTGGACGCGGTCTGCGCGTCGGCCCCGGCCGAGCCCATCATCACGGCGAGAAGGCCGATCCCGTAACCCAGTTTGTTCATGGCGCTGTCCTCCGCGGTCCGCTCGTCTCGCCGAATATCACTTTTGCGCCGCCGGGACCGTCTCCACCGACGGGCGGACGATCGCGGCGGGACCGTCGGCCTCGATCCAGATCCGCGCCTTCGCGTTTTGCAAAACTGTGTTTTCCAATTCGATAACAGGTGTCTTGCATTTTGGGTACGGGGCCTCACATCGACGACCCGACGCGGTCAAACCCTCGGTCTTCTCGTCCGACCCACGCCGGAGCGCATGGCGCCGAGCTTGCAGTGGCCCTGCAAAGCGCGCTCAGAGCGCCTTGCAACGGCCTGGTGAAAATGTTCAATCGTTCGATCCTCAACTCACTCGGCGCGGCTGGCGTGTTCGCTGCGGCTGCCGCCTTCTGCGCCGGCGCCGCTTCGGCGGCGGTCTACACCGCCACCATCGACGGGATCTCGGTGAGCGACTACGGCGCCGTCGATCCGGCGACGGCGCCGGTCGCGCCGCAATCGGCGCCCGATTCCGTCAGCGCAAACGGCGCGGTGTTCGTGTTGACCGGACAATCGAACTGGACGTCCGTTCCCTCCGGCCTGAGCTGGGGCTGGGACCCATACGGCGCGAGCGATACGACGCACCAGTGGATCAACATCGACACCTCGGACACCACCGCCGTCTACAACACCTCCGGGTCGACGCTGAAAATCGTCTGGGGCTCCCCGAACGCGGCTCCTTACTGGGGCGTCGGTTCGCTGGAGGGGGCGAACGACAACGTGGTCACGTTCTTCGACGCCTCCGGGGCCGTGATCGGGCAGGTCGGGGACCTCGATATCTACAACGCTTTCAACAGCGTCACGCCGGTCCTGAACGACAGCAGCCCCGGCAACGTGATCGCGTTCCAGACGCCGCAGCCGTTCGCGAGCGTCGCGTTCTCCACGCGCTCGAGTTCGTTCGAATTCGCCAACGCGGCCGGCTCGGCGGTTCCCGAGGTCTCGACCTGGGCGATGCTGGGTCTCGGCTTCGCCGGTCTCGGAGCCGCCGGCTGGCGTTCGCGGCGCGTCACGCCGCGCGCGCTGGACTGAGGCGGGCGCAGGCGTCGGGCCGGGCCGCTGACCCGGGTCAGCGCAGCAGGTCCGCCCGCGCGTCCTTGCGCCGGAACGTCCCCGGCGTCGCCCCGGTCCACTTGCGGAAGGCGCGATGGAAGGCGCTCGGTTCGGCGAAGCCGAGTTCGGCGGCGATGTCGGCGACGCCGAGGCGGCCTTCGGCGAGCCGCTGCAGGGCGCGCTCCTGCCGAAGCGTCTCGCGGATGGCGCGCCAGCTCTGGCCTTCCTGACTCAGGCGGTGGCGCAGCGTCGAGGCCGGCATGGCGAGGGCGCGCGCGAGATCGGGCAGGTCCGGCCAGTCGCTGGCGGGGAGCGCGCGCAGCCGGCGGCGGACCGCGGCGGCAAGACCCTCGTCGTAGGCGTAGCGCACCAGAATGTTGGCCGGCGCGCCGCGCAGGAACTGGCGCAGCGACGCCTCGTCGCGCTTGGTCGGCAGCGCGAGATAGCGCGCGTCGAAGGACAGCCGGCTGGCCTTGCGGCCGAACCGCACCGGCGCGCCGAAAAGCTTCCGGTAGTCGGCGCAATGGTCCGGCTCCCGCCCGCGGAAGTCGACCAGCCGCAGCGGAATCCGTCGCCCGACCAGCCAGCACAGGACCCCGACCAGGATGATCCAGAAAGTGCGATAGGCGAAGGCCGACCGCGGGCCGCCGGCGTCGACCAGCGTCACCGAGGCGATCCCGTCGGCGACCGTCAGCTCGCCATAGGGGTCGTCGAGCGCCACCCGCAGGAAGCGCAGGGCGCGCCGCAGGGCCTGGCCGAGGGTGCGCGCGTTGAGGACGCAATGACAGAGCAGGGTGAAGCTCCCCGGGCGCAGCGGCCGGCCGCCGAGGCCGAAATATTCGTCGTCCAGCGCTTTGGCGATGGCGAGCCACATCGCGCCGTAGCTCTGCGGCGACACCGGCTCGACCACGGCCTCGGGCAGGCCGGCGGCGGCGAGCAGCGGCGCCGTCGGCAGGCCGCGGCGCCGCACCGAGTCGAGCGCCTCCTCGACAAACGAGACCGCGATCAGCCGCCGTTCCATCAGCGCGCCCTTGTAGGGCGCGCTCGCTGAGCGCGCCGAGGCGGCGTCAGCGACGCCGCCCTGCAGATGCGCCGAGGCGGCGTCGGCGACGCCGCCCTACAGGCGGGCGGGGGCGGGGGCGGCGTCGGCGGCGTCGCGCTCCAAAAAGGTGGCAAAATCGTCCTCCTCGTCGAGCCGCTTCCGTCATAGAATGCCATGTCGGGTTCGGGTAGGGAATTGCACGAGGACTTTCGAGCCCGCGCGACTCCCCGCCAACGAGAGTCCCGAGCTTTGACGAAGGAGGAAATGTCGATGGCCGAGACGATCGCGCCCTATGCTCAGGCGCATGCCGGCTTCCGGTTGGGGGACGAGGAAGCCAAGCTCAGCGGGTCGCTCGCCGGCGGGATCAACGCCTGCGTCGAGTGCTGCGACCGCTGGCCGGCCGACCGCGTCGCGCTCGAGTGGGAAGACCAGCACGGCCACAGGGAAACCCTGACCTTCGGCGACCTGAAGGCGCGCTCCGCCCGCTTCGCCAACGTGCTGACGGCGCAGGGGGTCGGCCCCGGCGACGTCGTGGCCTGCATGCTGCCGCGCGTTCCCGACCTGATGACGGTCGCGCTCGGGACCTGGCGCGCCGGCGCTGTCTACCAGCCGCTGTTCACCGCCTTCGGCCCCAAGGCGATCGAGCATCGCCTGAAAACCTCGAAGGCGAAGCTGGTGGTGACCGACCCGGCCAACCGCCCGAAGCTCGACGAGATTCTCGACGCGCCGAAAGCCATGGTGACGACGCCGCTGTCCGGCGCGGCGCCGGTTGCGCCGGGCGACCTGGATTTCGCGAAGGCGATGGCCGCCGCCTCTGATCAATTCGAGCCGGCGATGCGCAAGGGCGACGACCTGATGCTGCTCATGTCGACGTCGGGGACGACCGGCTTGCCCAAGGGCGTGCCGGTTCCGCTCAAGGCGCTGATCTCGTTCCGCACCTACATGACGGCCGCGATCGACCTGCGCGCGGACGACACCTTCTGGAATATCGCTGATCCTGGCTGGGCGTACGGGCTCTACTACGCCGTGATCGGGCCGCTGCTGATCGGCCACGCCACCACCTTTTACGACGGCGGCTTCACCGCCGAGAGCACCTATCGAATCATCAAGAGCCACGGGATCACCAATCTCGCCGGCGCGCCGACCGCCTTCCGCCTGCTGATCGCGGCGGGGCCGGAGCCCGCTCATGGCGTCAAGGGACAATTGCGCGTGGTCAGCTCCGCCGGCGAGCCGCTCAATCCGGAAGTGATCCGCTGGTTCGCCGAGCACCTCGCGGCGCCGATCCACGACCATTACGGCCAGACCGAGCTCGGCATGTGCGTCAACAACCACCACGGCCTCGACCATCCGGTGCGCCCGGGCTCGGCCGGGCTCGCCATGCCGGGCTACCGGGTCGCGGTGCTGAGCGACGACGGCCGTGAACTCGGGCCGCACGAGCCGGGCACGCTGGCGATCGACATCGCGAAGTCGCCGGCGCTGTGGTTCAGCGGCTATCACCTGACCGAGACCCCGGCGATCGCCGGCGGCTATTACCGCACCGGCGACACTGTGGAACTG
The DNA here is from genome assembly GCF_003315135.1 of Roseiarcus fermentans. Lineage (GTDB taxonomy): Bacteria > Pseudomonadota > Alphaproteobacteria > Rhizobiales > Beijerinckiaceae > Roseiarcus > Roseiarcus fermentans. The sequence continues at coordinate 207,711 of NZ_QNRK01000004.1, read as the reverse complement.
GAGGACAATGGCGCCATCAGCTTCGTCGGCCGCAACGACGATGTGATCACCTCTTCCGGCTACCGGATCGGCCCGTTCGACGTCGAGAGCGCGCTGATCGAGCACAAGGCGATCCTGGAGACGGCGGTGATCGGCAAGCCCGACGCCGAGCGCACCGAAATCGTCAAGGCCTATGTGGTGTTGAAGAAGGGTTTTGAAGCGAGCGAGGAACTCGCTGAGGAATTGCGCCTGCACGTCCGCCACCGGCTGTCGGCGCACGCCTATCCGCGCGAGATCGCGTTCGTCGCCGAATTGCCGAAGACGCCGAGCGGCAAGATCCAGCGCTTCCTGCTGCGCAACGCCGAGAAGGCCGCGCACGAGGGCGGGAAAGCGCATTGAAAGACGACCCGCAACCGTCCTTGCGAGCGAAGCGAAGCAATCCAGAACGCGGGCTCGACCCGTGGATTGCTACGTCGCTTCGCTCCTCACAATGACGTGTAAGAACAGGAGCTTGACCTCATGACTTCATCCGATCCCGTCGTCATCGTCGGCGCGGCGCGCACGCCGATGGGCGGCCTCATGGGCGATTTCGCGTCGCTCGCCGCGCCCCAACTCGGCGCGGTCGCCATCGACGCCGCGGTCGGGCGCGCCGGCGTCGCCAAGAGCGACATCGAGGAAGTGGTGATGGGCTGCGTGCTGCCGGCCGGGCAGGGCCAGGCGCCCGCCCGCCAGGCCTCGCGCGGCGCCGGCCTCCCCGACGCCGCCGGCTGCACCACGGTCAACAAGATGTGCGGCTCGGGCATGAAGGCGGCGATGTTCGCCCACGACTCTCTGCTGGCCGGGACCAACACCGTCATGCTCGCCGGCGGCATGGAGAGCATGAGCAACGCCCCCTACCTCCTGCCCAAGGCCCGCGCCGGCTACCGCCTCGGCCACGACCGGGTGATCGACTCGATGTTCCTCGACGGGCTCGAGGACGCCTACGACCGCGGCCGGCTGATGGGAACCTTTGCCGAAGACGCGGCGCAGGAATACCAGTTTTCGCGTGAGGAGCAGGACGCCTACGCGGTGGCTTCGCTGAGCCGGGCGCTGAAGGCTGCCACGGACGGGAGCTTCGGCGCCGAAATCGCGCCGGTGACGGTCAGGGGCCGCAAGGGCGACGCGACCATCGCCGTCGACGAGCAGCCGCTGAAGGCGCAGCCGCAAAAAATCCCGACGCTGAAGCCCGCCTTCCGCGAGGGCGGCACGGTGACGGCGGCCAATTCCTCGTCGATCTCGGACGGCGCCGCGGCGCTGGTCATGATGCGGCGCTCGGAAGCGGAGAAGCGGGGCTTGACCCCGCTCGCGACCATTCTCGGCCACGCCACCTTCGCCGGCCTGCCGGCGCGATTTCCCTCGGCGCCGGTCGGCGCGATCAGGACGCTGCTCGGCAAGGTCGGCTGGCAGGCGGCCGACGTCGACCTGTGGGAGATCAACGAGGCGTTCGCCGTGGTCGCGATGATCGCGATGCGCGAATTGTCGCTGCCGCACGACAAGGTCAACGTCCACGGCGGCGCCTGCGCGCTCGGCCATCCGATCGGCGCCTCGGGCGCGCGGATCATCGTCACCCTGCTCGGCGCGCTGAAGCAGTCCGGACAGAAAAAGGGCGTCGCGTCCTTGTGCATCGGCGGCGGCGAGGCGACCGCGATCGCAGTGGAGGCGGCATGATCCCGACCGAGGAGCAGGCGACGATCCGCGCCATGGCGCGGCGATTCGCCGACGAAAGGCTCGCCCCGAACGCCGCCGCCTGGGACCGCGCACACGCCTTTCCGCGCGAGGCGTTGGCGGAAATGGGCGAACTCGGCTTCATGGGCATGACGGTGCCGGCGGAATGGGACGGCGCCGAGACCGACTACGTCTCCTACGCGCTCGCCGTGATGGAGATCGCCGCCGGCTGCGGCGCAGTCTCGACCATCATGAGCGTCCACAACGGCGTCGGCTGCATGCCGATCGCGACCTTCGGCAACGACGAGCAGCGCGAGCGGTTCCTGAAGCCCATGGCGCGCGGCGAGTGGATCGGCTGCTTCTGCCTGACCGAGCCCTCCGCCGGCTCCGACGCCGCCGCGATCAAGACGCGCGCAAGGCGCGACGGCAATTCGTCCTATATCCTCTCGGGGTCGAAGCAGTTCATCACCTCGGGCAAGAACGGCAAGGTGGCGATCGTGTTCGCCGTCACCGACCCGGACGCCGGCAAGAAGGGCCTCTCCGCCTTCATCGTGCCGACCGACACGCCCGGCTTTGTCGTCGCCAAGGTCGAGGACAAGCTCGGCCAGCATGCCTCCGACACCTGCGCGCTGGTGTTCGAGGACATGCGCGTGCCCGCGAGCCAGCGGCTCGGCGAAGAAGGGCAGGGGCTGAAAATCGCGCTCGCCAACCTCGAGGGCGGGCGCATCGGCATCGCCGCCCAGGCGGTCGGCATGGCCCGCGGCGCCTACCGGGCGGCGCTGGCTTACGCCAAGGAGCGGGTGCAGTTCGGCAAGCCGATCATCGAGCATCAGGCGGTGGCGTTCCGCCTCGCCGACATGGCGACGAAGATCGAGGCGGCCGAGCAACTGACCCTTCACGCCGCGGCGCTGCGCGACGCGAAGCAGCCCTGCCTGAAGGAAGCGTCGATGGCGAAACTGTTCGCGTCCGAAGCCGCCGAAAGGGTGTGCTCGGACGCCATCCAGATTCACGGCGGCTACGGCTACCTCGCCGACTATCCCGTCGAGCGCATCTACCGCGACGTGCGCGTGTGCCAGATCTACGAGGGCACGAGCGACGTCCAGCGGCTGGTGATCGCGCGCGCGCTGGCGAGGGAGTGAGGGGCGGCGCGGCGCGGCGAGGCGAGGGCCTACTGTCCTTCCGTCGCCGGCTCGTGCGCGCCGAGGCGGACCAGGACCGCGACGCGGCTGACCAAAGCGGAAAACGGGGTCGACGTCCTTCGATTGATCGTAGCTTATAGTTGACAATCTTCGCCGCGTAACCTATAAGGCACACATGTTCACCCTTCGCCAGACAGAGACGTTTGGCGACTGGCTTTCCAGCCTTCGGGATCGTGCGGCGCGGACCCGGATCGCCCAGCGGCTGGTTCGCGTCCAGGCTGGCCTCTTTGGCGACGTAAAACCCGTCGGCGAGGGCGTGAGCGAACTGCGCGTCGACCACGGCCCCCGGCTACAGGGTTTATTTCGTCCAGCGCGGCGCGGACGTGATTGTCCTTCTGTGCGGCGGGGACAAGCGCACGCAGGATCGCGACATCAGGATCGCGAAAGAGATGGCCCGGGAGATCGACGCATGAAAGTTTTTCCCTTCGACCCCGCCGAGTTTCTGGACACGCCCGAGGCTCAGCAGGAGTTGCTGGATGACGCCGCCGCGAGCGGCGACGGACGCTATATCGCCGCTGCGCTCGGGACGATCGCCCGGGCGCGTGGCATGACGAAGGTCGCGGCCGGGGCCGGCGTCAGTCGCGAGGCGCTTTATCGCGCGCTCAGCGAGGACGGCGACCCGCGCCTCTCCACTCTGCTCGGCGTGGCGAAGGCGCTTGGCCTGACACTCGCGTTCCGGGCCGTGTGAGAGCGCGGGATAAGTCCGGCTTCGTCGGCTCGTTGCCCGCCACCCACTTGCCGAACTCCGAGGCGCTTGGTAGTTCGGGACAAGGCTTCGGGATTTTCGGTCCCGAACCGCAAGAAAAGCGTCCGTTTGTCTCCCTTACGTTCTCCCCGCCCGCGAACGCCATCGCGCCGGAAAACGTGAAGCGACATAATGGCTTAACCATCGTTCGGGGTATAGCGCAGCCCGGTAGCGCGGAAGTTTTGGGTACTTCAGGTCGCCGGTTCGAATCCGGCTGCCCCGACCAAATTCCTCAAGGATTGCACGGCCGGGAATCCGAAGCCGGCGAGACGCCGGGCCGACGGGTCGCTGCTCCCTCGGTCGGCGCCAACGCCGATCTCATGGTCGGGTCAGCCGGAAAGCTTCGTCTTCCCCATCACCGTCGCCTCGACGAATCGGCCGTGAGCATCGACAACGCCGTCATCTCCCTCACCCGGCATCGCCGTCGATGTCGCAATCGAGACCGACTCCGGGAACGGCATCGGCCGCCTCGTCTCGCCGCAATCGACTCCGAGACCGCGACAGTCAAACACTGTTGACATACCGGTGTAGCAAAAGCGCCGTAATCGTCGAAAGACGTACGGAAGTTGGGCGCACGGTCTTACCCCTAGGCAAAGTAGTTAATAAAGCCTGCCGGCCGAGACTCGAACGAACGTGATGGGGGACTGAAGATGGGCATCTCGACGAACGGCGCAACCGAGTACGTTAATCAGAACAGCGAGGTATCGGGCGTTATATTTCCGCATAGCTCGAAGACAACCAACATCACGACTCTGTACGTGGAGTCAGGCGGAATCGCCTATGGTGATACGTTCTCATTCGGCGGCATATTGAGGGTCAGCGGCGGCTCCGGCTATGAAAACAGCAATGCGGTGGCCTCGTCGAATTACATTTCCAGCAGCGGCGTTGCGATTTTTTATAGCCTGGGCTCGGGAGGATACAATACCGTCTTCTCCGGCGGGCAGCTGAGCGCCACAGGCGGAGGGACGGTTCACGCCACCGTTATCGAAGCCGGCGGGTACGAAGAGATCGACGTCGGCGGTTCTGAATACAATTCAGACGGTTTCCCATACGCAGCCGATTACGGCAGCCTCGTCATCGCCGGCGGCTCAGCCTACGGCGTGACGGTCGAGAACGGCGGCACGGAAGTCGTGCAATACCAAGGCTCGCAAAACGAAACCCTGGTGAGCGGCGGCGGTTTGCTTCAGGTCGATGCCGGCGCCTTCGTGACCAGCACGACGGTTTCCGGTTCTGGCGTTTTTCAGGATTTCGGGTCGGCGACATCGACGACAATCCTGAGCCGCGGCTCCATGTACATCGCCTCCTATGGCGCAGCGAACACGATAACGGTGTCCTCCGGCGCTGTCCTGGAGATCGTATCCGGCGCAAATACGAACGCCATCTTCGTCGCCAACGGCGGGACCGTCTACCTGGACTCGGGCACGTCTCCAGAGACCGGCATCGGTTATGGTCCGGCCTCCAACGGCGTCGGCGTCTCGATCGTCGAGCGCGAGTGGACGCTGTCGAACACCACGGCGTTCATCGGTGCGAGCGGCCATTACGGATGGGGGCTCGGAGTCGCGCAGGGCGGGGACCTGGTCGTTCGGCTTTCGGGGCAGACCAGCTTCACCAGCATCACCCAGGGCGGCGTGGAAAGCGTTTCGTCCGGCGGCTACTCGTATAACGCGAGCGTCTTCGCCGGCGGCCTCCAGCTCGTTTCCAATACAGGCAGCACGAGCGCCGCCAATATTCTTGACGGCGGCGAACAGATCGTCTCCGCCGGCGGCACGGCGATTCACGACTGGGTCTCCGGAACCGGCCAGGATACGGTCGTGGATGGCGGCGTCGCGAGCTTCACCACCCTGCGCGCCGACGCAGGCGCGGGGACGCAGCCGGGCGGCTCGGAATATGTCTATCGCGGCGGACAGACTGTCTCCACGTGGGTCAGTTCCGGAGGCCAGCAATTCGTCGGAAGCCTCGGCTCGGCGATGGCGACCAACGTGTTGGGGGGCGGCGTCGAATGGGTGCAGAAGGGCGGCGTCGCGAGCGCGACGTCGGTCGCCGGCGACTCCGTCAGCGGCGCCGGGCAAGTCATCGTGCAGGCGGGCGGTTCGGCCGCCGCGGTGGTCGTCGAGGGCGGCGGCGTTGCGAACGTCCAGGCCGGCGGCGTCGCCGCCAACGTCACCGTCTCCAATGGCGGCGTGCTCGTCGTTTCCGCCGGCGCGACGGTCACCGGCGTGACCATCTCGAAAGGGGGGGCGGAAGAGCTCGTCAACTACGCAGTCGGCGGTCCGGGCGCCGCTCTGCTGACGCTCAACCTCAGCACGAACGTGTCCGCGATCTCGGCGCAGGTCGGGGCGGGCGGGCAACTGCTGGCCAATTCCCAGGGCGCCGCTGCGGTCGACACGACGGTGTCGTCCGGCGGGCGTCTGCTGATCTCCTCCGGCGCATTTGCGCTCGATACCGAGATCCAGTCCTCGGGCAGCGCCGTTCTCCTGCCCGGCGCCGTCGCTTCCGCCACCCGGATCGATTCCGGCGGGGCCTTGCTCGTGTCGTCCGGCGCCAAGGCCAGCATCGCGCTCGCCTATTCGGGCGGTTCGGCGTCGCTAAACAACGGTGGCCTGCTCGATTACGGCGCCGTTGAACTGGATATAGCCGGTACGACCACCATCTCAGCAGGCGCGATCATTGGCCAGGGCCTCCTCGAGCTCAGTGGGGCCGGGTCGGTGATCACGGACGGCCTGGCGCTGTCGACCCAGGTTGGCGGTCAGACCGGCTTCCACGGCAGCATCTTCGTCGACGCCGCGGTCACGGTCTCCGTAACCGCCGGTTCGCCGGTCTCGAATCTCGACGACAGCGGCAATGTCGTTGTCGACGGAGGCGCCACGTTCAACACCTCGGTCTTCTCCGGCGCTCATGAATTCATCGCGGCTGGCGGCCTCGCATCGGCGACCGTCGTCGGGTCCGGCGGCGTCGAGACCATAGAGGCCGGGGGCGCCGCCAGCGGCGCGATCCTGTCCTCCGGCGGCGTCCAGTCGATCATGCTGGGCGGTTCGGCTCACGGTACGATCGTCAGCAGCGGCGGCTCCGCGGTGGTGCAGGCCGGCGCGACGTTCAGCGGCGGCGCCGTGCTGTCGCACGGCGTGGTCTCTGTTCAGCAGGGCGGCAGCGCCGGCGGCGTCACGGTGAGCAGCGGCGGCGACCTCGTCTACGATGTTTCGGGAACCGATATCGCCACGGTCCTGGCCGAAGTCGCCGGCAACACCTTGGTCAGCGGCGGCGAGATCGACATCAGCGGCCTTTTGATTCCCTCGGGCTCGACCTTCAGCGCGCTGGCTGGCTATCGATTGTTCAACACGGTGGTCGAGGCGGGCGGCGTGCTCGATCTGGCCACGAGCGCGGCGACATGGAACACCGCGATCGAATCGAGCGGCTATGTCTCCGCCGCGCCCGGCGGCTTCAATTTCGACCCGACGCTCGAGCCCGGCGGAACGATCGAAGCCGCCGGTCTGACGGTTTCCTTCGGCGGCAATATGGCCGCGCTCGGAACCGGCCTGATCGATGGCGATGTCCTGGTGGTCGGCCCCGGGCGTCGCGTCGACGCGTCGTTCGTGGCCAATGGCGGCGAGATCGTCCTCGAGAGCGGGGGCATCGGCCGCGGGAACGAAATCGCCGCCGGCGGCGCTCAGGAGGTGCTGCAGGGCGGCGTCGCGATCAACACGCAAGTGTCGTCGGGCGGCGTCGACGATGTGTTTTCCGCGACCGCGCCGGGCGACAACGCCGATGCGCAAGGCGGCGTGGATAGCGGCGCGCAGATCTTCAGCGGAGCCGTGGAGAGCGTCTATCAGTTGGGAAGCGCCAATGGGGCCGTGATCTATCACGGCGGCCAACTGATCATCGGGGCCGGAGGCTCGGGCTACACGGTTTCCGTCGGCTCCGGCGGCAGCGAGACCGTTCTGGCCGGCGGAGCGGACAGCAACGCCAATATCCTCGGAACACAGGTGATTTCCGGCGGCGGCGCCGCGACGGACGCTTATATCACCGGCGGAATCAATCCGAACACCCATGCCAGCTTCGGCGGCCTGCAAGCCATCGCCTCGGGCGGCAGCGCGGCGGGAACGATTGTCGCCAACTCCGGCGCCGTGCTCGTCGGCAGCGGCGGCATTCTCACCGGCGCAACGGTGGAAAGCGGCGGCGTCGAGGCGGTGAAGGCCGGCGGCAGGGCGCTCGCCGACACGATCGCCTCCGGCGGCGTCGCGATCGTTTCGGCGGCCGGCTTCGACTCGGGGGCGACCGTCGAATTCGGCGGCGCTCTGACGGTCGCCGGCACGGCTTCGGGAACGTCGGTCGGCGGCCGGGAAACCATCCTCGGCGGCGGGGTCGCCAACGGGGACACCGTGCTGCTAGGCGGCGTGCAGTACGTCTCGGCCGGCGGCGCGGCGTCCGGGACCGTGATCTCGAGCGGAGGCGAACTGGTCGAGGCGCCGGGCGCCACGATCGTGAGCGCCACGCTGCGCGCGGGCGGCCATATCATCCTGGACCACCTCGTCGTGTCCGGTTCGACCTATGTCGTTAGCGCCGGCTACGGCGTGCTGAACGCGGTGGTGGAGGCGGGCGGGGTGATCGAGGTGATGTCCGGCGGCGTCGCCGCCGGCACGACGGTTTCGGCCGGCGGCCTCCAGCAGGATCAAGGCGGTTTTGTAACCGGCACGACCGTTCTTCAAGGCGGCGAAGAGCTCGTCATGGGGAACGGCAGCGCTTCGGGCACGGTGGTCAGTTCCGGGGGAACCGTGTCGGTCGCGCTCAATGGCGTGGCCGACTCGACCGTCCTTTCGGCCGGCGGCGTGATGGCCGATTCCGGTCTCGCCACCCATACCAAAATTCTGGACGGCGGCACGGCGACGATCCAGGCCGGCGGCCTGGCGAGCGCCACGTCCGCCATCAACGGCGGGACGGAGATCGTCGGTCTCGGGGGTGTCGCGCTCGGCGCCGTGCTCGCAGCGGGCGGCGAGGAGCTGGTTTCAGGCGGCCAGACGTCCAACGCGATCGTTTCCTTCGGCGGCTCCCAGGTGGTCTCGTTGGGAACCGCGAGCGGGACCGTGTTGAGCGGCGGCGGGACGCAGCTGGTCGAGGGCGGCGCCGCTTCGAACACCATCGTCTCGAGCGGCGCCAACCTGGAGATTGGCGGCGGCGCCGTCGAGTCGGCGACGGTCCTCTCCGGCGGCAGGATCGTCGGCAGCGGCGGCGCTTTCAACGATACGATTCTTTCCGCCGGCGCGGTCGCGTCGCTGGGCGGTTCGGCGACCGCCAAGAACATTACGCTCTCCGGCGGCGCGCTGGGCGTTTCGAGCGGGGCCAAGGTTTCCAAGGCGACGGTCGACAGCGGCGGCTATTTGTTTGTGGCGTCCGGCGGCGTCGCGAGCTCCACCACGGTGAACCGGGACGGCATTCAGGACGTATCGGGCGGCGTTGCGAGCAATACGGTCGTCAGCGTCCTCGGCATGGAGGTCACCACCGGCGGCGGCAGGACCGACGGCGCCAAGATCGACGGCGCCGGCTACGAGTTCATCTCGGCCGGAGGCTGGGCCCTGGGCGCCACGGTTTCCGGTTTCGCGACCAGTAGCGGCACTCTGTTTGGTGGACTCGAAGTCTTCAGCGGCGGCAACGCAACCGGCACAACCGTGAAGGCCGATGGCATTTTGGCCGTTCAGTCCGGAGGCTCCGCGATGGCGAACACGGTCGCCAGCAACGGCGCGTTGCAGGTGGCCTCCGGCGGCTACGCCAGCAATTCGTACATCTCGTCCGGCGGTTCGTTTGGCGAGGTCGACGGCGCCACCGTCCTCGATACGCAGTTCCAAACGCCCACTGCCGGTCAAATCACCAAGGAAGTGTTGTCGGGCCTCCTTTTGGTCGTGCAGGTCGCCGTCATCGTGGCGACCGGCGGCGCGGACGTCGCGGCGGAAGCGAAACTGGCCGGCACCGTGACGAAGGACGTCGCCAAGACCACCGAAAAAGAGGTCACCACGGCGCTCGAAGACTCCGAAAGCGCGGCTGCCAAACAGGCTGTGAACGACGCCTCGAAAGCCGGGGGCGCCGAAGCCGAGTCGAACCTCGTCAAGGACCAACTGGCCGGTAATCCCGGCATTGGCAATCAGGCTGCCGCAGATGAAGCGCAGAACTTTGCTTCACAAGTCGTCACGGGCGACGTCAACGGCCAGATCCTTGAAAATCAGACTGTCGAAATGGAGCCGAGCGCCACGCTTTCGAATGCGACTTTGGTAAATACCGATCTAAACGCGCCCACGGATGACATCCTGGAGAACGTCGAGTTGCAGGGCGATTCCCAGGCCAGCCTGAACGGCGGCTCTGCAAGCGATATTCAGGTCGACGATCAATCGACACTGACGACGAATGAGACGAACATCCAGAACGTGAATTTGAATGGCCAGGGCGCCAAGTTGATCGCCACTGACCCGACGGCATATGGCATTGGCGTTAAAGCCGGCGCCGAGCTGTACCTCCAAGGCAACAATATTTCCAGGAATATCGCCTCCGGCGTGAAGATCCTCAAAGCCGGCTCGGCAATCATAAAGGGCGCGATTCAGATCACCAATGGAGAGGTCGCCGGCGGCGTGATGACGATGCTTGGCGGGGCCTATACCGGAATCAACGCCGCCAACGTCAGTAACGTCAGCCTGACGAGCCTGGTGCCGGACTTCATCGGCGGCGTGGTGTCGATTTCCGGCGCGGTTGCAGCCTATAGCGCCTCAATCGAGAAGCTCGAAGTCACAAGCGTCGGCCTGATCGTCGCCCAAGGCGGCACAGCGTCCGACGTTTACCTGCACGATCAGGGCGAGATGGACGTGCTCTCCGGCGAGCAGGCGCAATTCACTTCGGTCGCCTCCGGCGGCTATCAACTGATCGAGTCGGGCGGGACCGCCACGAGCGCTCTGGTCTACGGCGGTAGCGATATCGTATCCTCCGGCGGCGTCGATTTCGCCGCCTCGGTCTTCAACGGCGGCGCGGAAATCGTCAGCGGCGGCGGTCTGGCGAGCGGATTGCTCATCAGCACGGGTGGTGCGGAGACAATCCTCTCCGGCGGCAGGGCAAGCGGCAATGTCGTCGCCGGCGCCGGCGTCGCGACGATCCAGAACGGCGGCGTCGCCACGGGCGACACGCTTTCGGCCGGCGGCTTGCAAGTCGTCAGCGCTGGAGGTCTCGCAAACGCGACGATCGTCGCCAGCGGCGGCGACATGGTTGTCAGCCTCGGCGGCGTGGCGAGCGGCCTGACGATCGAGAGCGGCGGCGGCGTCGTCGACTCGGGCGGTCAGCTCGAAGGCGCCATTGATCTCGAGACGGGCGGCGAACTTGTCCTCGAAAACCCGCTCGGCGGCGTCCTGACCGGCACGATCGGCGGCGGCGGCGAAGTCATCGTCGAAGGCGGCGGAACCTATATCGTGGGTTCCGGCGATGCGTCGCAATTCTCCGGAACGGTCAAGATCGTCAGCGGCGCCGTCGAGATGACCAACGGCGGCGCCCTCGGGACGGCGGCGATCGAGTTTCCGGTCGGCACCGATCCGACGCTGCAGATCGACGGTCGGGCGATGCCGCGCAATCTGATCGAGAATTTCACCTCGCTGGATACAATCGATCTCGTGAGCCTGCCCTATGACGCGCTGACATCGATCCTCGCCAATCCGAACGGCACGGAAACCATCGAGCTGAGCGGCGGCAAATCCTACACGCTGAACCTGTCGGCGCTCGGCCTGCGCGCGAGCGACGATGGCCATGGCGGGACGGATCTGACCGTGGCGCCGGTGATCAGCGGGGCCGCGCTCTCGCAGAGGGTCAGCGACAGGGGAACGATCAAGCCCTTCCAGAACGTCTCGATCGGCGAAGCGGGGGCGACGACGCTGTCGGTCACGGTGCGCCTGTCCTCGCCAGGCGCCGGCAAGCTGTCGAACCTGGGCGGCGGTCAATACAATGCGGCGCAGGGCGTCTACACCGTCAGCGGCTCCGCGCAGCAGGTCTCCAGCGCGCTCGACGACCTGGTGTTCACCCCGACCGTCGGCCAGGCCGCCTTCGAGCACGCCGTCGCCACCCAGTTCCAGATTGTGGCCGCCGACCCCGCCGGTCATTCGACCAGCGCCACCGCCTCCGTCGCCGCGTACGACACGATGTTGACGGTCAGTTCCGGCCAGACCAACCGCGCCACGACCGTCAGCGGCGGCTTCTCGGCGTTCGTCCGTTCGGGCGGCGTGATCAGCGGGGCGACGGTCGTCAGCGGCGGGACGCTCGTGGTGTCGTCCGGCGGCGTCGTGGCGGGCGGACTGACCGTGGCGGGCGGAACGGCGACGGTCTCCGGCGCCGTCGGGTCCGGCCAGACGGTCGGCTTCTCCGGGTCGGGCGGCGTTCTCGGGCTCGACGATCTGGCTGCCTTCCACGCGACGATCGCCGGCTTCGGCGGCGGCGACGAGATCGATCTCGGCAACCTCTCCTACAGCAGCGCGGTGGGCGTCCTCTTCAGCCCGGCGGGCTTTGGGCACGGCGGAACGCTGTTTGTGGCGAGTAACGGGGGGCTTGCCCAGCTCTCCTTGCAGGGTAGTTACGCGACGTCCAATTTCGCGCTCGCCGCCGACGGGGCGCACGGAACCATGATCAAGTTCACGTAACGCACGACGCGTAACGGCGCCGGTCGCGGGAAGAGGCGCTCGGCTCGGTCGCCAGGCGCCTCATCGCGCGCCCCTGCGCCCGCGCGTCGCCAGCACGGCGATCGCCAGCGCGGCGGCGATCACCAGCGTGAAGGCGGCGCGCAGGCTCGCGGCCGACGCGACGGCGCCGAACAGCGGCGGGCTGATCAGGCCGGCGGTGTAGGCCATCGAGGCCGCCGTCGCGACGCCGATCGACGGCGAAGGGGCGGCGCTGGCGCTGGCGCTGAACACCGCCGGGACCATGTTGGCGACGCCGAGGCCGATCAGGCAGAAGCCGACGATCGCCGCGATCGGCGTGGCGAGGCCGACCGCGAGCCCGGCGCCGACGAGGATCGCCAGCGCGCCGGCGACGATCACGGTCGCGCCGCCGAGCCGGCGCACGAATGAATCGCCGAGCGCCCGGCCGAGGAACATCATGAACGCGTAGGCGGAGTAGCCGGCGGCGGCCGCGCCGGCGCTCGCGCCGAGTTCGCTGCGGAGATAGAGCGCGCTCCAGTCGGTGACCGACATTTCCGCAAACACCGCAAGCAGCGCGATGATCGCCAGCGTGATCAGCCTTCCGTGCGGCAGCGCGAAGGTCGTCCCATGGGCGTGCCGGTCGCCGACGCCGATCCTGAGGCTGCCGCCCCAGGCGATCGCAAAGCACAGCGCCCCTTCGACGCCGAGCTGGCCGAGCGGCGTCGCGCCCGCCGAAATCAGGAGGCCGCCGATCGCCCCGCCGATCAGGCCGCCGGCGCTCCAGGCGGCATGGAAGGACGACATGATCGCGCGTCCCCATCCGCGCTCGATCACGCTGGCGTGGGCGTTCATCGGCACGTCGACGAGGATGTTCGCAACGCCGAACAGAAAGGCGCAGACGGCGAGCGCCACGACCGGGGCGGGCAGGGCGCTCATCGCCGGCAGGGCCGCGAGCATGACGGCCGAGAACGGGCCGGAGAAGCGCAGCGTCCGGCCGGTGCCGCCGATCCGCGCCGGCAAGAGGCCCGCAACCGGCATCGCCGCGATCGCGCCGACGCCCGCGGCGAGCAGGATCAGCGACAGTCCGCCGTCCGACAGCGCAAACAGGGTCTTGACCTGAGGAATGGCCACCGCCCAGGCGCCGATCGCGAGGCCGTTGGCGAAGAAGATGGCGGTCACGCCGACCCGGGCGGGGACGAGCGAATCGCCCCCGGCGAGGGTCTGGCCGGCGTCCTGCGTCGTGTCGTCGAGCACGGGCTGTCCTGTCTTCGAGGCCCGCGCGCATGCGGACGATGGATCGTGACGTCTGCGCGCCGGCCGGCGTTATGATGGCGCTGGCGCGACGGCTTGGCGGCGCGTCTCAGGGCGCGATCCTGCGTTTGACGGCCGCGGCCATCGACTGCGGCAAGCTCGGCAACGCGTTCAGCACCCGGCGCAACAGCCGCAGCCGCAGGCCGGACAGGGTGTTGGGCACGACGGCCTCGATCAGGTGCGGGCCGGGCGTGGCGAGGGCGCGCTCGAACGCCGCGGTGAATTCCCGCGCGGTCGTCGCGCGGGTCGAGGGCACGCCCATGCCCTCGCCGATCCGCACGAAATCGAGGTTCGGGCGGCCGAGATCGAGTTGCGCGCGGGCCCTGGCGCCGGCGCCTTCGGCGCCGACCCGCTGCAACTCGACGCCGAGAATGGCGTAGGCGCTGTTGTTGAAGACGACGCTGGTGACGTCGAGCCGCTCGCGCGCCATCGTCCACAGGGCCTGGATCGTGTACATCGCCGACCCGTCGCCGCAGAGCGCGATCACCGGCCGGTCGGGGCAGGCGATCGCCGCGCCGACCGCCACCGGCAGCCCCATGCCGATCGCCCCGCCGGTCAGGGTCAAGAGGTCGTGGCGCGGCGCGCCGCGGGTGAAGGCCGGCAGGGTCGCGCCGGCGGTCTGCGCTTCGTCGACGACGATCGCATTCGCGGGCAGGAGAGCGCCGATCGCCTTGCACGCCTTCTCGGCGGTCAGTTTCCCGCGCGGCCGCGCCGGGCGCGCCGGGGCCTGCGGCTCGGGCTTCGCGTCGCGCGCGCCCAGGCGCTCGACCAGCCTTTCGAGGCTCGCCGCGACGTCCTGATCGAAGCCGGCCAGCGTATGGACCCGGCAGCCTTCGGGCAGGAGTTCGCTCCGCTTGCCCGGATAGGCGAAGAACGACACCGGCGCCTTCGCGTCGACGAGAACGAGATCGGTCAGCCCGTTCAGTTGCACCCCCGCCAGCTCGGCCAAATAGGCGAGTCGCTCGATCGCCGGCAGGCCCGCGCCGCGCTCCATCCGGGCCGGAAACACCTCGGCCAGCAGTCTCGCGCCGCAGCGCGCGGCGATCCGCGCCGCGGCGGTCAGCGCGGCCCCGCGCAGCGCGCGCCCGCCGAGCAGCATCGCCGTCCGGCCCTCGCCCGCGAGGACCCGGGCGACGGCGTCGATCGCGGCGTCGCCGGCCTCGGGCGCCGCGAGGGCCGGCGGCGGGGCCGCAGGCTCGCCGCCCTCGCTCCACGACACGTCGGCCGGCAGGATCAGGGTCGCGACTTCGCCGGGCGGGCCGATCGCCGCCGTCAGCGCCTGCGCCGCGTCCTGGCAGAGGGTCGCGGTGGAGGCCGACGTGCGCACGAAGGTCGAGACGTTGCGCGCCACGGTCTCGATATCGGACTGCAACTGGGCGTCGTACTTGACGTGATACGCAGCGTGGTCGCCGACGATATTGAGCACCGGGCTCCTGGCCTTGCGGGCGTTGTGCAGGTTGGCGAGCGCGTTGCCGAGGCCGCAACCGAGGTGCAGCAGCGTCGCGGCGGGCTTGCCGGCCATCCGCGCATAGCCGTCGGCGGCGCCGGAGGCCACACCCTCGAACAGGGTCAGCACCGCCCGCATCCGCGGTTCGGCGTCGAGGGCTGCGACGAAGTGCATCTCCGAGGTGCCCGGATTGGTGAAGCAGACCTCGACCCCGGCGTCGGCCAGGGTCGTCATGAGTGCGTGCGCGCCGTTCATCGGAAGGGGCTTTCAGGACTTCGGGCGATCGAGGCGGGCGCCGTCGATCTCGGCCGGCGACCTCGCGCCCGTGAGCGTCATAGCCAACAGGAGCTCGCGCCGCCAGCGGCTCAGGAGGTCGCTCACCCCGCGCTCGCCGGCCGCGGCCAGCGCAAAGGCCCATGGCCGGCCGATCAGGGCGCCGCGGGCGCCGAGCGCCAGCGCCCGGAACACGTCGACGCCGCTGCGGATGCCGCCGTCCACCAGCACCTCGGCGCCGCCGCCGACCGCCTGAACGATCGCCGGCAGCTTGGCTACGGTCGACGCCACGCCGTCGAGCTGGCGACCGCCGTGGTTCGACACGACGATTCCCTGAACGCCGGCGCGCACGGCCGCTGTCGCGTCTTCGGCGTCGAGGACGCCCTTGAGCGCGATCGCGCCCTGCCACTGAGCGCGCAGCCAGTCGATTTCGGCCCAGGTGACGCTCGGGTCGAATTGCGTGTCGACCCAGGCCTTGAAGGCGGTGAAATCGGCGGCCCCAGGAACCTGATCGGTCAGGTTGCCGAAGGCGTGCGGCTGGCCGCGGACGGCGACGTCGAGGAGCCACGCGGGGCGCGACAGGAGCTGGCCGGCTCGGATCAGGCGCGCGCGGGCGCTCGCCGACTCGAGGCCGTTGCGGGTGTCGCGGTGGCGCATGCCCGAGACCGGCAGGTCCACGGTGAAGACGAGGGTGCGGCAGCCCGACTCCCAGGCCCGCTGCAGCAGGGCTCGAACCACGCCGCGATCGCGCAACATGTAGAGTTGGAACCAGACCGGCCCGGCGGCCTCGGTCACTTCGGCCAGCGGGCAGATCCCGACGGTCGACAGGGTGAACGGCACGCCCGCGGCGCGCGCCGCCCGCGCCGCCTGCGCTTCGCCCCGCCGCGCCATCAGCCCCGCGAGCCCGACGGGCGCGAGCGCGAGCGGCATGCTGCACGCCTGTCCGAGCAGGGTCGCGCTCGTGTCGATTCCGTCGACGTCGACGAGCACGCGCTGGCGCAGCGCGATCGTCGCCCAGTCGGCGACGTTCGCCCGCACGGTCTGTTCGTCGGTGGCGCCGCCGTCGATGTAATCGAACAGAAAGCGGGGCAGGCGGGCCCGCGCCAGTCGCCGATAATCGTCGGCGGTGGCGGGCAATTGCAGGGGCATGCGGCGTCCCTCTCGCACGGCGCGGACTCGCCCGTGGGGGCGCCGGCGGCGTTCCTCAGAGGTAAAGCGGAGAAGGGGCTTCGTCCATCGGCGTCCTCGCGGATCCCTTCCCCGGCTCCGCCGGGGAAGGTGGCGCGAAGCGCCGGATGGGGTGTGGGCCGCGTCGTCGACGCTTGTCGGCGTACGCGGACCTCGCCGATACGCCGCGAGGACGGCGCCGCCGCAAGTCCCGACGCACCGCCGCCGCGGCGATCCTTCAACGAAGGCGTCCTGCTTTCCACACCCCATCCGGCGCCGCGCGCCACCTTCCCCAGCAAAGCCGAAGCAAAGCCGGGGAAGGACTGCGCTCGCCCGTCACCCCACGTCCGGAACGTAGTGCCCGTGGAAGCCGAGCGGCATGCGAAAGCCGAACCAGGCGCGGGCGACGAGGCGCAGGTCGTCGGGATCGCGGATGTCGAGAAAGGTCTCGTCGCGGTCGGCTTCGTAGCCGAGATGGGCGATCCAGGCGCCGCCGGCGGCGTCGGGGACCACCACCGGCTCGCCGAACACCTGGCCGCGCCGCGCGCGAGACTCGCGAAACCCCGCGCCGTCCCAGCGCGTGATCGTGTCGAAGGCGAGCGGATCGTCGGGCGCGTCGAAGGTGCGCAGCGCGTAGATCGCGTCCATGCGCCGGCCGAGCCCGCGCTGGTCGATGGCCGGGAACTCGATCGGCGCGCCCTCGGTCAGCGCCGTGCGCGCGACCGTCTTCGCCTCGACGTCGATGACGAATTCGGTCATCTGCGACTTCGGATGCGCGAGCGTCGTCGCGCGGCCCCAGCCCTCGAGCGCGCGAAACCCCGCGACGGCCTCGGTCTCGATCGAGATCAGCCGGATTGTGCGCCCGTCTTCGCTTTCGACGGCGTTGCAATGGTGGAAGATCATGTTGGCCGGATGGCTTTCGATCGTGACCGGGGGCTTGGTTCCGTCCTTGCGCGCCACGAGGATGCGAAGCGGCTTATGCGGCTCGGCGACGATGCTCTCGGCGAGGCACCGTCCACGCAGCAGCCCCCACATGCTGATGTAGACCGGAGGAAGCGCCACGACGACATAGGACTGCGTGATCATGAAGTCGTGCACCGGATAAACGCCGCCGAGCGGCGCCCGCGCGAAGATGGCGAAGGCGCTTTCGCCGGCGGCGAGCCGGCCGAGCACGAGCTCGGGAAACAGCGTCATCGTCATGCCGTAGGCGAACACGTCGCCGGTCGCGGGATCGCGCTTGGGATGCGCGGTGAAGGTGGTGCGGGCGGGCCAGCTGCCGGCGAAGTCGCGCGCCCCCAGGCACTCCAGCGTGTCGGGATCGATCAGCACCGGCGGCGCGCCTTCCGACAGCGCGAAATGTCCGTCCGCCATCGGGAAGACGTTGATGTTGGGCGGGTTCTTGAAGCCGAGGGCGCGGCCGGGGCAGCGCGTGCCGAATTCGTGGTAACGCATGCGCCCGGACGCCAGCTCGTGCTTGCGCTCCGGCGTCATGACGAAGCGCGACAGGCCGGACAGCCGGCCCTCGGCGAAGCGCAGGGCCGTCAGATAGGCGTCGCCGTCGAAGAGGTGGCCGAGCGGCACATCGAAGGTCTCCTTCTGCCCCGGGCCATTGCGATAGAGCGTGCCGCAAAGGTCGCGCGGGATCTCTCCCTCGACGGCGCGGGGCGTCCACGGGCCCTCGCGCGTCACGGTGCGGAAGGCGCGGTAGCTCAGGCGTCCGGGTCTGGACTTCGCGGTCCAGGGTCCGTGTGACGCGAGCGCGGCGAAACCGGGGGCGAGCCGGAGGGCGGAGGCGGCGGCCATCTAGTTTCCCTTCGCGCGCACGAGGAGACGGGCGCAGACGTCGACGCCGGCGATCTTCGCATGGCCGGCGATCTCGCGGGGGGGATGCTGGGCGCGCAGGCGATCGAACGTCTCGCCGGAGACGGACCCGTTCGCCATCAGCTGCGCCACCAGCGCCTCGACGAGGTCCCAGTCGCGGCCGAGCTGGCCTTCCGCCTCCGTCAGCGCTTCCGCCAGCAGGCCTGCGATCGTGTCGGAGAGGCGGTCGATCTGGCGTTCGCTCAAGAGGTGCGGGTCGTCGTTGCGGCCGGTGTCGTGCGCCGGGGCGACGCCGAGGAATTCCGGATCGAGGCCCCATTCGAGGATCATGCGGCGGGCGAGCTGGCGCGCGGCGCGCAGGTCGGCGGCCCAGCCGGCGTCGGGGGCGAAGCCCGCCATCGTCATCGCCGTCTGTCCCGCCATCAGCCGCGCGAGCCGCAGCACGGCGCGGCTGCGGTCGACCACCAGAACCGGGCGGTCGTCGTCCTCGTCGTAGAGGGCGAAGCCGAGATTGCCGACGTCGCCGAGAATGGTGAGCCAGGCGAGCTTCTGGCCGGTGAGGGCGGGATCGTTGACGACCGCGTGGCCGGCTTCGTGATAGGCGGTGGCGCGCGCCTGCGTCTCGGCCAGTCGCTTGGGCAGCGCGGCGAATTGCGTGTAGTCCTTCGTCACGACGATCCGCGGCGCGCCGTCGCTGCGCGCAAGAATCTCGACGACGAACTCGACCTTCGGCTTCGGATCGTCCGGCGCGACGAACGGCCGGTCCGGCAGACGCGCCGCGAGCTTCAGGCGCACCGCGTGGGCGCGCAAAACCTCCGGCGCGCAGCCGACCTCGGCGAGCGCGGTCGCGATCACGTGGTTGAAGCGGTGGGTCGCCATGTCGCGCAGGCTGCGCGCGCCCTTGTCGGCGGTGTAGAACAGGTCGCCGAAGGTGCGGGTGAAGGCGTCCTCGACGCGAGTCTCCACGCCGAGCGCGGCGTAGCGGTCGAGAATGCGCGCCACGAGCTTCGCCGCTACGTCGCCGGCGACGGCGTGGGTGAGCGGCCGGAACAGGATGACGTCGGCCATGCGCCCGAGGAAGGCCTGCGGCACGCCGCGCTCGCCGAGCATCCGGCGCACCTTGTCGGGCGCCTTGAGCTTGCGCCAGATCTGCTCGCGGATCGGGTCGGAATCGGTGCCCTTGAAGAAATCCTCGCCGTCGTTGCCGGTGAGCACGATAACGTAGCGGCTCAAATCGTAGGTCTCGCTGGTCGCCGACGACGTCCAGCGGCCCTCCTCGAACGGGTGATAGAGGCGCTTGAACAGGGCGTCGCGCGTGGCGGGCGTGTCCCCCATGTTGGAGATCTCGTCGAACACCAGCACGCCGCCGTCCGGCATGTTGCGCAGCGCGCGCTCGAACGCGCGCACTTCGTCGGAGCCGATCGTGCCCGGCGGCGAACCGATCACCTGGTTCAGCCGGTGCTCGTTGGACACTTCGCCGAACGGGATGATCTCGGCGCGCTCGCGGGCTTCGAACAGAGCGAGCGAGACCGCGCGCGCCAGCTCCGTCTTGCCGACGCCGGTCGGCCCGACCCAGAACAGGCCGAGTGGCCGGCGCGAAGCGACGGGCAGCGAGAGCCAGCTCGTCAACGCCTCGATCGTGCGCTCGACGGCGTCGTCCTGGCCCTTGACCTCGCTGGGAAGAATGTCACGTAGGCGTTTGATTTGACGAGAAAACTCAGGGTCGAGCAGGGGGTCCGCGACCCGCGCCCGCGGCAGGTCGACGGCGAAGGCGGCCGCTCCGTCGCAGAGCGCCCGCACGCGGCCGTCGGCCGCGTTGTCGGCGTCGAGGATCAGCTCGATCGTGCGGCCGCGCAGGGCGCGGATCGCGCCCGCCTGCAACCGCTCCTTGACCGCGTTGAAGAACCGGGCGACGCCGCGCTCGAGCGGCCGCGCGCCGTCGACCATGGAGAAGTGGTGGTCGGCGAGGCGCCCGGCGATGCCCGGATCGAGCGCGATGACGACCTCGAGATCGCGCGCGATCGCGTCGACATGCCGTTGCGCCAAGCGCTGCACGATCTCCGCCGCCTGGCCGCTGCGCAGGGGGCCGGCCACCGTGTAGCGGTCGATGCGGTTGAGGACGGGCGTCGGAATCTGGAACGCGTCGCGGCCGGTGAGCTTCATCTGGAACAGGCGCTTGAGCGTCGTCTCCTCGATCTCGTCGACGTAAGTCGCGAGATGCGCGTCGCTCCAGTGGGCGATCGAATCGGGAAACAGGATCGTGTCGCCACGGTTGCTGGTCAGGATCACGACGTGGCGGCGCGCCTGCCGCCGGCGGCCGTCGCCGCCGACGAAGGCGCCCGTGTCGAAGAACTCCATCAGGCGCTCCCAGACGCCCGGATCGCCGCGCTCGGCCTCGTCGATCAGCACGACGCCGCCGTACTTGCCCTGGCTCGGATCGTCGAACCAGTCGCACAATATGCCCTGCCGCTCGGTCGAGGTGACGAGGCCGCCGACCGCCCCGAACAGCTTGTTCAGGCTCGAATCGTGCGAGCGGTACTCGGTCATGTCGATGCGCAGCAGCGCCCGCGGGTTCTGGAAGCCGTGCTGCGCCAGCAGCTTGGCGATCTGGGACTTGCCGGCGCCCGTCGGCCCGAGCAGCGCGATCACCCCCATGTCCTTCTTCGCGCCGACGATCACGTCCTGAAACAGATGCAGGAGATCGCGGCGCATGCGCTCTTGCCCGACGATCTCGGCGGCGAGCGCGGCGTCGAGCGCCCGCACATAGGCTGCGAGCTCCTCCGGATTGAACGGATTGACCGGATAGCCGGTGCGCGCCTTGAAGAAGGCGTAAGCGTCGTCCTCCTCCACCGCGATCGGGCCCTCGCTCGCGCCGGCGCGCCGGAGGCTGTGGATCGCCAGGTCGATCGCCATCTTGAGCCCGGCGTCGATCTTGCCGCCCTCGGGGTAGAGGGTGGTCCCGAGCCGGACGAGGGGTTTTCGCGCGCGCTCGGAGAAGCGGACGCCGTAATGGGCCTCGACGCGCGCCAGCCAGGATTGCTCGAGGATGCGCAGCGACTCGTCGTCGGAAAACTCGACCACCGGGATCTGCCGGATCCGCCGCACGAAACTGGCGTTGTCCTTGAAAGCGAGGCTGAATTTATCCGCGCTGCACGCGCCCACGATGCTGACGGCGCGCGTGTCGGCGTCGATGTAGGGCGTCAGCGCCTCGACCTGATCGCCGTCCAGGGTGTGAAAATCGTCGATGAACACGACGATACGGATCTTCTCTCGCGCTTCCAGCGCGAGCGCGGCGTCGAAGAAGCGCTCGACCGCCTGCTTGCGGCCGGCGGGATTGTTGGCGCTGGCGAGCGCCAACAGCCGGCTCGGCGTGATCGCGACCCAATGGGCGCGCTCCAGCATGCGCCGGTAGGGTCTCGACTGCGGATACTCGCCGGCGATGGCGCGCTGCACCGCGCGCCGCGCGATCGTCGACTTGGAGCCGGGCGGCGCGATCAGCACCGGCGCCCGCGCCTTGATGCGCACCAGCGTGTCGAGAATCGCGTCGGCTTCCCGGTCGCGGCCGACGATCGCCTGCGCCCGGCCTTTCGCCGCGAGCGCGCGCTCGTCGTCGGACAGCCAGGCGCTGACCACCGAGCGAAACAGACGGGCAGGGGCGTCCGCGGGGCCGGCGTCCCGCGACAGCAGGCCCGCGAGCGTCGCGTCGGGTTCGACCTCCTCGCGCAGCCGCGGTCTCGGCTCGAGCCCGAGGAAAGCGAGCGAGGCGCTGAGCGTCCGCTCCGGTCCGGACGCCGACGGGGAGACGATCTGCTTCATCGGGCCTCACAGATGGTGGACGGCGTAGGCGCCGGGCTGCACGCCGCCGAGGGCGTCGCAATAGACGCCGTCGGGGTTGCGGGATTGCGGGAACTCCATCGGCCTGCCGTCGACCGCGCCCAGTTCCTCCGACAGCGCGCTCAGGATGTCGGCGTGGTTGGCGCGCATCAGCGGCTGCAACGGGTGGGCCTGCGCATATTCGCGCTCGGCCAGGAGGCCGGGGCGCTCCGTCGCGCCCTGGCGCACGCGCCCCAGTCGGACGATCTGGCGCAGGTGGGCGAAGCCCAGCGTCGAGGTCTCGATCTCGCGGTCGGGCAGGGTGAAGCGGAACACCAGGCGGTCGCCGTCGAAGGCGGCGGGCGCCGGCCGGCCGGCGACGAAGGCGTTCAGGACGGCCTTGTAATCGCGCACGCTGGCGAAATGCGTCTCCTTGAGGCGCCAACTCGCGAGCGCCTGGATGTTGGCGTCCACGACATAGGCCGGCAGCACGTTGATGCGGGCGCCGCTCTGATAGTTGAGGCAGCAGCCGGTGTTGACGAGGTCGCCGATGGTCAGCATCAGGCGCGGCGAGCAGTCGAAGGCGGTGGCGACGACGCCCTTCGAGATCGTCTCCCCGTCGAGCAGATCCTTCGGGATTTCGCGTTCGATCGCGCGCAGGCTCGCGAGCGCGCCCTGGGCCGCATCGCTTTCCCAGGCGTCGATGAAGCCGATGCGCAGGAGCGCGCGCAGGACCCGCGCCGCGTTGCGCAGCTCGAAGCCGCCGGGCGCCGCGCCCTGGAGGCGGGCCGCGACATCGGCCAGGCAGGCGCGCGCGCAAGCGGGAATCATATCCGGGGAAACATGCGCGGCGAGGACGCGCTCGGCCACGATCGCCGGATTGGCCTTGATCTCCTCGCTGGCGAGCGCGGCCATTTCGTCGCGAAGCGCAGGCGGCGGGTTCGCGCTCCCGGCCGGCGCGCCCGCGTGCAGATGCGCCAGATCGGCGTCGAGACGGCGCATCAGGTCCTCGAGTCGCGGCTCGTTTCGCGGCTGCTCGGCGCCGCCGATCCGCACTCTTGCGCGCGCCGTCCTCCAGGCCGCGCGCTGCGCCTCGGTCAGGAAGGCGAGCTGGCCCCGTCCGGACTCGTGGTCGAACTTGAACGCCATGAAACTCCGTCGCGCGGCGGCCTTGGCGGCTTGCAGGACGAGCAGCGCCGCCTCAGGGCTCGGGCCTCCCCGTCGCGCAGGGTCGCTCAGCCGGGCCAGCACGGTGACGACCGGCTCGATGTCGCGCCAGTCCCTGGCGAGCGCCTCGAGGTCGCCGGGGTCGAGCCGTTCGGCGCCGCCCTGAGCCTCGAGCGCGGCGTTGACCCGGCTCACCGCCCCGGAGCGCAACTGCCGGCAAGCCGCCTCGATCCGGTCGGCCGGGAGGCGCTCGCTGTCGAATTCGAGCATGACGAAACTGTCGAACAGCTTGCGCCGCGCGCTCCTGCCGGGCATCCGGCCGTCGTGGCGGGCGGCGTGCATGGCGAGTTCGAGGGTGAAGGCGTTGCGGAGCTCGTACAGATAGCCGTCGAGGCCGGCGGGACCCGGCGGCGCGTCGCGGCCGAACGCGATCGAGCGCATCAGATTGACGCCGTGACGAATCTTGAACTGGGCGAGCGCGGCCACCAGCCGCCGGCCCGCCTCGCTCTCGACGACGCCGCGCAACGCCGACGGCGGCGCTTCGAAGGCCGCGGCCACGATCTCGGCGATGTCCGCATTCGCGCCCGGCGCGCGGCCCAGCAGATAGTCGTTGACGAGCGTGACGAACGTGTCGCGGTCGCAAGTGAAGGCTTTCACCTTGTCCAGCACCTGCGGCGGCAGAACCTGCGGATAGCGTCCGGCGAAGTTTTCGAGCACCTGCCGGGTGCTGCGCGCGCCGTTGTCGAGGCTCTGCTCGAACAGCGAGCGCACCCCCCACTTCTGGTAGAGATGGAGCACGCCGTCGGCGCCGAAGCGTCGGGTCATGGCGCGCAGGGTGCCCGCGCGGCCGAGATATTCCCTCGCCTGACAGGCGCCGAGCGTGCTGCGCACGAGCGCGGTCCAGGCGGCGACCGTCGCCACCGACGCCAGACGCGGCAGCGTCAGGCTGATGTCGAACCAGCGGGTCGCCGGGAGACCCGTCCGCCGGATCGTCGGGCGCACGACTTCGAGCCCGCCGCGCTTGGCCGCGGCGAACTGTCCCGGCATCATGAGACGGACGACGCGCGCCTTCTCCTCGGGGTCGAGGACCAGCCGGAATGTCTTCGCCGGGTCGGCCAGGGGCGCGAGCCGCCGCTGGAACAGGAAGGCCAGATAGCGCCAGAAGAACGCGCGCCGCCGGTCCTCGGGCCAATCGGCGATGACGGCGAGGGGCAGCCGGTTGGGAGCGACGCGCCCCGTTCTCAGCAACAAAAGAACGAGCGCAGAATGTCCATCCGGCGTCTGCAGCGAAAGATCCTCCGCCGCCGCGGCGGTCGACGAGGGGCTCGCCGCGCCGGCGAGGAGGCAAAGCTCGTAAAGCCGGACGCGCAGCCGCTCGTCGTCGGTCAGGTCCGTTATCGAAGGCGTCCGCCCGGTCGCGAGGTCCCGCGCGGCGCTGACGAGGAGGCGCGTAGAAGGCCCGCTTGTCTCGATCAGCGGGCGAACGCGGGCCGCGACCGCGAAATAGGCCGGCGCCAGGGCGGGTTCGGCGCGGATAAAACGCAGCAGGGTCGCGAAGTCCGGGGCGAGCGCGGCGATCTGTCCTGCCACCTGCGCCCAGCCGTCCGGGTCGTCCGGCGCGCGGCGCGCGATCGTCAGGGCGATCAGCCGGGATTTCTCCGCCCGGCTGATTTCGACCGCCGAGGGGCGGTCGGATTGGCGCGCGGCCACGCCGCCGATCAAACCGGAGTCGTCGAGCAGCATAGGCTGTCTCTCCTCCAATGCGCCCGCACTCGGGCGTACGAATTGGTCCGATCAACTTCGCGCCGGCGGGTTTGTTCCATTCTCCGGTTCGGTGAAATGGCGCCGCTTCACGGCGTTCGGGTCGTCGCCCGGACGGCGCCGGGAAGCCGCGCGCTCGCGGTCCGGGTTCCGGCCGGCGGGTCGCCGGACAGAAAGCGCCGCAGCGGGTCGAAGGAGGCGACCGGATCCTCCTCGAACGGCACATGGCCGAGGCTCGGCAGGCGCACGAGGGTGGCGTGGGGCAAGGCGCGCTGGAAGGCGGCGGCGTTGGCGATGGGGATGACGCCGTCCTTTTCGCCCCAGAGGAGCAGCGTCGGGACCTCGATGCGCGCCAGCGTCGGGGCGGGGTCGTGCAGGATCGCCTGGCTCATGCGGTCGACGATCGCCTGCCGGACGCCTGGCGCCATGAGGAGGTCGCGGTAGCGGGCCAGGGTGGCGTCGCTCAGGGTCTCCGGGCGCCCGTAGGCGGCGGCGAGGCCGGCCTTGAGGAGACCGGCCGGGGCCACCCAGGGCAGCGCCCGCATCAGGAGCGGCGTCTCGGGCGCGCGGTCGTAGGCGAAGCCGGGGCTGGCGAATCCGTCCGGGGAGACCAGCACCATGCGCGTGACGCGGTCGGGATGAAGGGCTGCGAAGGTCCAGACGATCCGGCCGCCCATGGAATTGCCGATGAGGGTCGCGCGGGCGACGCCGAGCCCGTCCATCAGGTCGGCCAGGATCTTCACCTGGCGCGCGTCGGTATAGTCGCCGCTGGGGTCGGGGCCGGTCAGCCCGAAGCCCGGCAGGTCGAAGCGGATGACCCGGTAGCGCGCCGACAGCGCCCGCGCCCACGGCTCCCAGGTGTCGAGGCTGGCGCAGAACCCGTGCAGCAGGATCACCGCCTCGCCGTCGCGCGGGCCGGTGTCGCGCAGCCGCAGGCGCACGCCGTCGACGGAACGGTACTGGCCGGGATAGGCCGCCTCCAGCTCGGCGCGCGGCTTGTCGGGGGCGTAGGCGAAGGCGCCCAGCGCCGTGACCGCGAGCGCGGCGGCCGCCGCCGCCCGAGACAGGATCGTCGGCATGCGCAGCCGTTCCCGCGAACAATCAGCAGGGTCTGCGACACGACCCGGCGCACGAAAACCCTCCGGCCGCGACTTTGTTCCGGAGCGATCGCGTGATCCGCCGGCGCGGGCGCCCCATTGTCAGAACCGCCGCCACCCCGTAAAACGCTGGCGAGCGACGCTCGGGGGCGACGTGCGAATCCGGCTGACGCCGGAAGCGCCGGCTCGGATCCGGCGCCGACGACTGGTTTTCGCATCAATCTGGGGACGTCATGACGGCGCGCATCTACAAGCCCGCGAAGAGCGCGATGCAGCAGGGCCGGTCCAAGCAGGACTGGACGCTCGCCTATGAACCCGAGCAGCCGCGGTCGATCGAGCCGCTGATGGGCTGGACGAGCTCGGGCGACATGAAGGCGCAGGTGAGGCTGACCTTCGACACCAAAGACGAGGCGATCGCCTACGCCGAACGCAACGGCATCGCCTACCGCGTCGAGGAGCCGAAGCCGCACAAGCGGCGCGTGCTTTCCTATTCCGACAATTTCGCGCCCAACCGCGTCGTGCCCTGGTCGCACTGACGCCGTCACCGCCACGCCGATCGGCTCCGTAGCTCAGCTGGATAGAGCAGCCGCCTTCTAAGCGGCAGGTCGCAGGTTCGAGCCCTGCCGGAGTCGCCAGCGCTCCCCCGGCGTTGCGGGCGACAGCCGACCGATCGGCCGATCCGTCACGGCTTCGCCTTTTGCGCAATGACAGCGTTGCGCGTGTCCGCATCGGGAGATCCGAGTTGACTTGAAACAACTCCGGGACGAAGATTGACGGCGTGATTTGCCTGACGGAATAGCTTAGCCTGCACGTCCTCGTTTCCTGGTTGACGCCGATCGGCGCGGCCAGCCCGACCGGCCATCATTTTTTCGGTTTTTCCGCTTGAGCGTATTGGCTGGCCGCGCCGGATGTTGCTGTGGCCTGGGGACGATCTGGACATCCACGCGGCTGGTCGACCGGGAGTTTGGCCATGCGGATGAATGGCGTCGACGTCTCGTCCCCCGCGCTCATTCTCAAGGCGGGGCGGGGCGTCCTCCATCACGGCGCGCTCGGGATCGCGAGGAGCCTCGGCCGGCTGGGCGCGCCGGTCTACGCGATCGTCGACGACATGTTGGCTCCGCTTGCGCTCTCGCGCTACCTCGCGCGGTCGTTCGTCTGGAAGCGTTGGCCGGACAAGACGGC
This sequence comes from Roseiarcus fermentans, assembly GCF_003315135.1. Lineage (GTDB taxonomy): Bacteria > Pseudomonadota > Alphaproteobacteria > Rhizobiales > Beijerinckiaceae > Roseiarcus > Roseiarcus fermentans. The sequence goes on along the minus strand of NZ_QNRK01000004.1, from coordinate 180,397 downwards.
GTTTCCGTGCGCGATCGCGGCGATCGCCGAGCGGATCGGTTCGCCCGCGTTGCTGCTTCCGCTCGACGACCTGTCCGCCGCCGTCGTCGCCGAGAACGCGGAGGCGCTGCGCCGCTGGTTCCTGCTGCCCGCGATTGCGCCCGGACTGCCGCGCCGGCTGTGCGACAAGGCGACCCTCTACGAGATCTGCGCGCAGGCCGGGATCGACACCCCGCGGATCGCGTTCGCGCACGACGAAGCCGACGTCGACGCCTTCGTCGAACGCTCGGGGTTTCCCGTCATGATCAAGACCGCCGAGCAATGGGCGCCCCTGAACGGCGGCCGCAGCACGATCATCGCTCGCGAACCGGCCGATCTTCGCCGATTCTGGGCCGGCGCGCGCGGGGCGACGCCGGCGCGGATGCTGGTTCAGGAGTTCGTTCCCGGCGAGGACTGGGTGTACCACGGCTACCGCAACGCCGAGACGGGGGTGCAGGTCGGATTCACGGGCCGGAAGCTGATGTCGTCTCCGCCGGGCGCGGGCTCCACCGTGCTCGGCGTGTCCGAGCGCGACGACTCCCTCGCCCGGCTGGGCGAAAGCCTGCTGCGACAGGTGCAATATTCCGGGATCGTCGGCATCGACTGGCGCAAGGACGCGCGCGACGGGCGATTCCGCATCGTCGATTGCAACCCTCGCGTGTGCATGAATTTTCGCATGTTCCACAACGACGCCGGCGTCGACGTCGTCAGGGCCGCCTACCTGGATCTGACCGGGCAGCCGATCCCCGGTTCGCGCATGGCGGAAGGCCACGTGTTCAAGGTCGAGCAGGACTATCTCTTTCTCGGACTCAAGGAATTCCTGAAGTCCGGTTCGACGGCGAAGGCCGAGGCGCGCCCGGTTGCGCGCAGCGGGGAATTGGCCTGGTTCGCCTACGACGACCCGGCCCCCGCGGCGATGATGGGCCTGCGCTTTCCGCTGCAGATCGCGTCGCGGTGGACCCGGCGGATGTCCGGCTTTCCCCTCCATCTGTCGAGCCTGACCCGCTGACCGCGCCTTCCGGCCGCGCCCGGGCCGCCGGCCGCGGCGGCGCGCGCCGGAGAAAGGCGGCGCGGGCCAGGCGGTCGAGGGGCCGCTGTCGCCGCTGTTGCGGCCCCTGGCGCGTCGCCCTCCGGGCGCCGCGATGACGGCGGACGGTCGCCTGCGGCAGTTTGCCTCATCGAGGAGTAACTCTTCTGAAGTACTTCTAAGGATTCATGGTCGCCCGTGTTGTTGTAAATTGGTTTCTGTTACGGATTTCAAGATCCGCGCATTTCGGCGGAGGGCACGGAAAAATGTCCCAGAGACATCATTTCATTCCGATCACCATTGCAGCTCACCGGCTGGGCCTCAGCATCGGCTTCCTCAGGCTCGCCAGACGGACCGGTCTGGGGCCGCCTTTTGTCGACGCCGGCGGCGAGCTTTGCTATCATTGGCCGTCCGTCGTCGCCTGGGCGAGGCGCACCGGGTTTGACAGGAACCTTGATCCGCAATGGGCGCGGAGTGGAGCGGGCGGCGCGCGGCGTTGAGATCGGGAATGAGGGCGGCGCTTCCGGCGACCGCGCCGTCAGTCCTTGGCGCGATCGCGACAGCCGTCCGTGTCCACCGTCCTTTACCAGCGCCGGTTCGCACTGTTCTCCGGTTCGCGCCAGTGCGACAATTCGCGCGGGCGGGGGACGGTTCGCCGCTCTTCCCGTGACGCCCGCTCACCGGGTATTCTCGCCTCAGGTCGCAAGGACCGACGGCTAGCGCGGTCGCTAACGACTTAGACAGCGCCGGGCGAGCTGCAGCCCGCCCGGCGCGGTCGTTTCGTCGTGCATGACGACGCGCTGGCGATCGCCCGATCGACCCGCGCCGGCCGGTCCCGCCGCGAAAAAGTCGCCTTGCCGCGCCTCGCCGATCGTCGCCATCCCGGTCCAGCGTCGAATCCTTTTGCGCCGCGCTCAATTCGCTGCAATGCAGTAATCGCCTTCGCAATGCGACAGTCCTGAAGCATATCAACGTATACGGGGCGTTGGCTGCTCTCCCGGAGACCAACCGTCTACCCCCGCGGGCCGTAATAACCTCGCGCTCGACGAGGAAGGAAAGCGTTCGTCCGTTCACACGCGCCAGGGTAACACGCTCTGAATAAATGAATGTGAGGAGGGTCGACTTTTCTGTTGCAAGCGGTCCAGTTTTGTCCTTGAATAGATGTCAGCGAGCCGCCCCGAGGACAAAACTCGGAAGCGAAGGGTTCTGAACCCCCTCTTACCCTTCGTGATTGCGCGGCCCGGGAGGCGACGGATCCGCACCACCCGAGGGCGCCATTCTCGCGCCGATCGGAGATCCCGCATCCCATACTTGGGCGGCCGGAGGCATGCATCCGGCCGCCCTTGTTTTTTCGACGGGTCCTTCGCATCGACGATTTGCCGACGTCGCCGCCGCCTCTCCGCCACGTTCTCGCCGCGTTTGAGCGGCAGGTGTGCGTTTCCCGGCAGCGAAGGCGAACGGCCGAGCCGGGGTGTCTGTGAGTCGTAGGGCTGCCGCGGCGCGACGCGAACGAGGGAGCGGGAGCGCGCCTCGCTCGGGGGACAGGGATCGCGCCGCCTGCGAAACGGCTTGATTCGTTAGCGAAATCGAAACGAAACGGGATCAAGAGTGCCAGGCAGCGTTATCGATGTCGTAAGGTCGCGCCCAGGGTTGGTTCGCCGCATGATGACGGCGGGCGGCGCGGCGCCGCATACGAGTGAGCGTCAATGAGCGTATCGCGTCATGACATGCGCGCCGTCGCGGCCAGACGCGGGTGGCTCGGGGCGGCCGGCCTGATCCTGACCGTCGCGGTCTCCGGATGCGCCAATCAATCCTTTCAGCAGCAGCGCTACGCCCACGGGCACGAGCACTTCTCCGAGAAGCGATACGGTCACGCCAGCCCGAAGGTCGTCGCCGACGGCGAGCGGGTTCCGAAGGGCGGCGGCCAGTATCTCGTCGGTCGCGCCTATCACGTCGCCGGCCACACCTACGTGCCCACCGAGATGACGTCCTACACCGTCACCGGCATGGCCTCCTGGTACGGGGCGGCCTTTCACGGCCGCCGCACCGCCAACGGCGAGGTTTACGACATGGGCTCGATCACGGCGGCCCATCCGACCATGCCGCTGCCCAGCTACGCCCGGGTGACCAATCTCGCCAACGGCTACTCGGTCATCGTTCGCGTCAACGACCGCGGCCCCTATCATGGCGGACGGGTGATGGACGTGTCGTCGCGCACCGCCGACGTCCTCGACTTCAAGGGCGCGGGCACCGCCAGGATCAAGGTCGACTATGTCGGCCCGGCGCCGCTCGAAGGCACGGACGACAATACGCTGCTCGCCTCCCTGCGCACCGACGGTTCGGCGGCGCACATCGACGGCTTCGCCGAAGCCACGATGGTGGCCGACAATTCGCCGCCGGCCGGATTTTCGCTGTTCGGCGGCCTGTTCGGCGGCGGCGCCGCGCCGCCGCCTCCGCCGCCTCCCACGCCTGCGCGTTTCGCCCCGCCGCCTCCGCCCGAACCCGAACCGGTCCAGGTCGCGGCGGCCGCGCCGGACAGGGCCGGCGCCGACGAGCCGGCGAGGCCGCCCGCCGCGATCCCGGCGCGCGAGCGGCATGGCGCGGTTCCGCTGCCGCCGCCGCGCCCCTTCGACCTCGGCGCGGTCAAGAGTCCGTCGGTGGTCGCGCTGGCCGCGCCGGCGAAATCCTCCTTGCAGGCGTCCGGGGTCCAGCCGCCGCGCCGTCCCGATCTCCAGGCCAGCGCCGAGAAAGCCCTGTATTTCGCCGACCCGTCTTCGGACCGGGTGAAGCGCCTGTCGCTCGGCGCTTTCCGGCTCGTCAAGCCGGCGCGCCCGTCGGCCGACGACTGAGGCGCGAGGATCCCGTTCCTGTCCGCCCGGGCGGCGCCGTTCTCAGCCGGGCGGCGACGGAGGATGCCGAAGGCGCGGCCTTCCGCTATGACGAGAGCCGACCAGCCGGCGCCGGCTTCGTCCGCGTCGGCGCGGTCGCGCTCCCCCGCGGCGAGCCCGCCGCCGCAGGATCGGCGGACGACCGGCCGCTCGCAGACGGGGGTCGGGAAGGGACAAAGGCTCGGGAAGGGACGAGAGTCGGTTGAGGATCTCACGCGACGACCGGCCGGCGGGCGCCGCCGCCGCGGCGACCGGCCCCTCCGCGCCGGGCGGGCGCCTGCGCCGCCTCCCGGACGCCGGGATCGAGCGCTCCGGCCGGACGCAGCGCCCATGAGCGGGCGGGGCCGCTTCATTACCCTCGAAGGGGGCGAGGGGGCGGGCAAGTCCGTGCAGGCGCGCCGCCTCGAGCGCCGCCTTTCGGCCGCCGGCCTCGAGGTCGTGCGCACCCGCGAACCGGGCGGCTCGCCGCACGCCGAGGCCCTGCGCGCCGTCATCCTGTCGGGCTTCGCGAAGGCCTTCGGCCCCGAGGGGGAGGCGCTCCTGTTCGCCGCCGCCCGGATCGACCATCTCGACCAGACGATCCTGCCGGCGCTACGGCGCGGCGCATGGGTGGTCAGCGACCGCTTCGCCGATTCGACCCGCGCCTATCAGGGCGCCGCCGGCGACTTGCCGGCCGAATGGATCGCCCGGCTGGAGGCGGTCGCCGTCGGCCCGAATCGCCCCGACCTGACGCTGATCCTCGACCTGCCGGCGGAGGCTGGGCTGGCGCGCGCCGGCTTTCGGCGCGGGGCAGGGCAGGCCGACCGGTTCGAAGCCGAAGGGACCGGCTTTCACGAGACGCTGCGCCGCGCCTACCTCGAGATCGCGGCGGACGAGCCCGGACGCTGCGTCGTGATCGACGCGCTCGCGTCCGAGGACGCGGTCGAGGCCGCCGTGTGGCGCGCGGTCGAGGCCCGGCTCGATCCGCAGGGCGCGGCGAGGGCGGCTCGATGAGAAAGCCGGAATCCGACGAGGCCCCGGAGAGCGACCGGATCGCCGGCGCCCCGCATCCCCGCCACGCGCAGACGCTGATCGGCCACGGGGCCGCGGAGGCCGCGATGCTCTCGGCCTATCGCGAGGAACGGCTCGCCCACGCCTGGCTGATCGGCGGGCCCGAAGGAATCGGCAAGGCGACGCTGGCGTGGCGGTTCGCCCGCTTCCTGCTGGCCAACCCCGACCCGAACGCGCCGGCCGTGCGGGACGCGCGCGACCTCTGGGTCGACCCGAAGGCCCCCGCCGCGCGCCACCTGGCGTCGCTGGCGCACCCGGACTTTTCCCTCGCGCGGCGGGTGTGGCAGGCCGACAAGAAGAAGTTCTTCAGCGAGATCCGGGTCGACGACGTCCGCGCGGCGCTGCAGGTGTTCCAGATGTCGGCGGCGTTCGGCGGCTGGCGGGTCTGCCTCGTCGACTGCGCCGAGGACCTCAACCGCAGCAGCGCCAACGCGCTGCTCAAGATGATCGAGGAGCCGCCGGAGCGCGCCCTGATCCTGATCGTGTCGCACCGGCCGGGGCAGGTGCTGCCGACGATCCGCTCGCGCTGCCGCAAGCTGAAGCTCGAGCCGCTCGCCGATTCCGAGATCGCCGAGGTGGTCGCCACGCTCGGACCGCCTTACAGCGACGCCGACGGGGACGCGGTCGCGAAGGCCGCCGAACGCGCGAACGGCTCGGTGCGCGAGGCGCTGGCGCGGCTGTCGCCGGAGCACGAGGGCGTCGGCGCGCTGATCGACGCGACCGTCGCGGACCTGCCGCACCCCGATCCGCGCGCGGTGGCGAAGCTCGCCGAGGCGCTGGGGTCGCGCGCTTCGAGCGAAGCCCTCGCGGCCTTTCATCGCACGCTCTACGATTGGCTCGCGGCCTGGGCGGCGGCGACCGTCGCCTCGCCCTTGCGCGCCTTCGAGATCGGGTCGCTGTGGGACCGCGTCCGCCAGGCCGCGCGCGAGACCGAGGCGATGAACCTCGACCGCCGGCTGCACGTGCTCAGCGTGTTCGCCGAGATCGCGGCGGCGGCGCGCAAGCGGGGATGACGGGGCCCGCGAGGCCGTCCGGTGGGCTGGCTTCGCCCTTCGCGTGCGGGGCAAGCGAACGTCGACCCGCGCGCGTCGCACGCCGCTGGCGGCGTCGGCGCGAGCGTCGACAGCCGGAGCTACCGCCGGCCGCCGAGTTCGTCGATGTGGGCGAGCAGGTCGGCCGGGTCTTCGTAGACGCGGAAGGCGGTCGCCTTCTGCAACTCCTCGGCGCCGTAGCCGCCGCACAGGAGCCCGACGCCGAGCGCCCGGCAGCGCGCGGCCGCGAGCATGTCCCAGATGCTGTCGCCCACCACCACCGCCGTCTCGATCGGCGCGCCGAGCCGCTCGGCCGCGGCGATGAACAGGTCCGGGTCGGGCTTGGCGTATTTGACCTGATCGCGGGTGACGACCGGGACCTTGTCCGGATCGACGCCGAGCGCCTTGAGGTTGACCGTCGCCGTCTCGAACCGCCCGCTGGTGGCGATCGCCCAGGAAATGCCGACGCTGGTGAGCCAGGCGAGCAGGTCGCGCGCGCCGGGCAGGGGGCGGATACGGTCGCCCATCCGCTGGTAGGCGCGCGCATGGCCCCTGCGCAGCCGTTCGCCCCGCTCCTCGTCGATTGGGACGCCGGTCTCGCGCACGAGCTGGTTGGTGAACAGGCCGCCGCTCATCCCGATCTTGCGATGGATGCGCCACACGGAAATGTCGATTCCCTCGGCGTCCAGCGCCTCCTTCCAGGCGAGGACGTGCTGATAGACGCTGTCGACCAGCGTCCCGTCGAGATCGAAGAGGAAGACGGGTTCGATGCGCATGAGGCTCGCTTTCGCGTTGCTATTGGCCGCCGGCGGTAGCAGGGCCGTGTGACGGGTGTCGCGGGAGAGCGCGGCCGGGCGGGCCTCACTCGCCGATGATCTTGATCAACGCCCGCTTCCGCCTTCCGCCGTCGAACTCGCCGTAAAAAATCTGCTCCCAGGGGCCGAAGTCGAGCTTGCCTTCGGTGACCGCGACCACGACCTCGCGCCCCATGACCTGACGCTTCATGTGCGCATCGGCGTTGTCCTCGCCGGTGCGGTTGTGGCGGTAGGCCGAGACGGGCTCGTGCGGCGCGAGCCTCTCCAGCCAGGCGTCGTAGTCGGCGTGCAGCCCGCGCTCGTCGTCGTTGATGAAGACGGAGGCGGTGATGTGCATCGCGTTGACGAGGACGAGACCCTCCCGAATCCCGCTTTCCTGAAGCGCCGCCTCGACTTGCGGGGTGATGTTGAGGAACGCCCTTCGCCCCGGCGTCTCGAACCAGAGTTCCTTGCGATGGGACTTCATGGCCGCTCTCCCGTTGGATGCAGGGGAATGGCGAATGGCGCGATCCATTCGCCACGCGCGATTCCCTACTCGCCCCCCTCGGCCACGACCCGCTGCGCCTGCCGACCGAGACCGTCGATCCCGAGCGAGATCGTGTCGCCTGGCTTCAGGAACACCGGCGGCTTCTTGCCCAGGCCCACGCCTGCCGGCGTGCCGGTCGTGACGACGTCGCCGGGCTCGAGGATCATGAACTGCGAGATGTAGGAGACCAGCGTCGTGACGCCGAAGATCATGGACGCCGTGGAGCCGTCCTGCATGCGCTCGCCGTTGACGTCGAGCCACATGCGCAGGTTCTGGACGTCGTCGATCTCGTCCGGCGTGACCAGCCAGGGCCCGAGCGGGCCGAAGGTCGGGCAGCCCTTGCCCTTCATCCACTGGCCGCCGCGCTCGATCTGGAACGCGCGCTCGCTGACGTCGTTGCAGATGCAGAAGCCGGCCACGTGCTTCATCGCGTCGGCTTCGCCGACATAGCTCGCGCGCGTGCCGATCACGATCGCGAGTTCGACCTCCCAGTCGAGCTTGGTCGAGCCGCGGGGCGCGATCACGTCGTCGTTGGGGCCGACGATGCAGGAGGGCGCCTTGTTGAACAGCACCGGCTCCTTCGGCGCCGCGGCGCCGGTCTCGGCGGCGTGGTCGGCGTAATTGAGGCCGACGGCGACGAAGTTGCGAACGCCCACGACGCAAGGGCCGATTCGCGGCGCGCCGCGCGCTGTCGGCAGCGATTCAGGCTTGAGCTTGGCCAGCCGCGCCAGCGCGCGCGGCGACAGCGTGTCGGCGTCGATGTCGGCCACGACCTCGCTCAGATCGCGCAGCTTGCCCGCCTGATCGATCAATCCCGGCTTTTCCTTTCCGGGTCTTCCGAACCGAACCAGTTTCATGACCGCTTCCGCATGATTCTCGTCGCACGCCCCCGAGCGGGGCGGCCTCACGGCCATCCTAAAGACGGCGCCGCGCGCGGGGCGTCAATTGTCCCTCTTTTTTTTTGCCACAGTTCGCGGCATAATATTGACTTGTCGAGAAGCCTCACCCCGACAAGACTGGTTTTTTTGCGTTCTCGACCGATGTCGAGGAAAGCGTTCAAGGCGACCGACGAACGAATCGCCACGTTCGTCGCGCGGCGTTCGCATTCCCGCAAAATTCAGGCTTGATCGCCGATTTCGGCTGTTGTCTTGTCGACACGGGAACGCGTGTACAGACGCGATTTGACTCCACGATATATAGAAAAGAAGCGTAAAATGTCCACTGTGGAACGTATCGCCCTCTTCATCGACGGGGCGAACTTGTATGCCAGCGCCAAGGCTCTCGGCTTCGACATCGACTACAAGCGGCTATTGCGTGAATTCCAGGGCAAGGGCCGGCTGATTCGCGCATTCTACTACACTGCGCTTGTGGACGATCAAGAATATTCATCGATCCGTCCGCTGGTCGACTGGCTCGACTACAACGGCTACGCCGTCGTCACCAAGCCGACGAAGGAGTTCGTCGACTCGACCGGCCGCCGCAAGGTCAAGGGCAACATGGACATCGAACTCGCGGTCAACGCGATGGAGATGGCCCAGCACATCGACCTGATGGTACTGTTCTCCGGCGACGGGGATTTTCGCTCGCTGGTCGAGTCGATGCAGCGCAAGGGCGTCCGGGTCGCGGTGGTCTCGACGATTTCGACCCAGCCTCCGATGGTCGCGGACGAATTGCGCCGCCAGGCCGACGAATTCATCGACCTCGCCACGCTCATGCCCCGCATCGGGCGCGACCCGGGCGAGCGGCCGGTCCGTTCGGACAACCATCGCCGCGCCCAGTTCGCCCCGATCCAGCAGCCGGTCGAAGAGCCGGTGCGGGAATAACAGCGCAACGAGCCGGTCCATGCCGTTCGACGGCGGTCCGGACCGCGACTGCGCCGCCTGTCCGCGGCTGGCCGCGTTCCGCGCCGCCAATCGCGCCGCCTTTCCGGACTGGTGGAATGCGCCGGTGCCGTCGTTCGGCCCGGCGAACGCGCGGCTCATGATCGTCGGCCTCGCTCCGGGCCTGCGCGGCGCGAACCGCACCGGCCGCCCGTTCACCGGCGATTACGCCGGCGACCTGCTGTACGACACGCTGCTGCATTACGGATTTGCGACGGGCGGCTACGAACGCCGGCCGGACGACGGGCTGACGCTGGTCGACTGCGCCATCGTCAACGCGGTGCGCTGCGTTCCGCCGCAGAACAAGCCGACCCCGCAGGAGATCGCGGCCTGTCGCCGCTACCTGTCGCAGGCGATCGATTCGCTCGGGCGACTGAAAGTTGCGGTCGCGCTCGGGCGCGTCGCCCACGACACCGTGCTGCGCGCCGCCGGCGCCCGGCTCGCGCGCTTTCCCTTCGCCCACGGCGCGCGGCACGCGCTGCTGCCCGGCCTCGTTCTCTTCGACAGCTACCATTGCTCGCGCTACAACACCAATACGGGCACGCTGACCGAGACGATGTTCCGCGCCGTTTTCGCCGCGGTTCGCGCCGAACTGGCGCCCGTCTGACCGGCGGCGCGGCGGCGATTCGAGGGAGAGCGACGTGACGAAAAGTGAATTCGGGCGGATCGACGGGACCCCGGTGTACGAGGTCGCGATCGGCTCGGAGGCCGGCGCGAGCGCAAAGATCCTCACCTGGGGCGCGGTGCTGCGCGATCTCGTCGTGCCTGTCGCGGGCGCATCGCAGCGCGTGACGCTCGGCCTCGACACGATCGAGGACTATGTCGCCCATTCGCCCTCGTTCGGCGCCGTCCCCGGCCGCTACGCCAACCGCATCGCCAACGGACGTTTCGCGCTCGACGGCGTCGACTACGCGCTGGAGCGGAAGCCGGGCGACAAGCACACCCTGCACGGCGGGCCGCACGGATTCGGCAAGCGCGTCTGGACGCTCGTCGACGCCGACGCGGCTTCCGTCACGCTGAGCCTCGATTCGCCCGACGGCGACGCCGGCTTTCCCGGCGCGCTTCGCGCGATCTGCGTCTACCGGATGCTGGAGCCCGCGACGCTGCGCGTGGAACTGACCGCGACCGCCGACAGGCCGACCGTGGTCAACCTCACCCAGCACGGCTATTTCAACCTCGACGGCTCGCCCGACATCCTCGATCACGAGGTGACGCTGTTTGCGGACTTCTACACCCCTTCGGACGCCGAGCTCATTCCGACCGGCGAGATCCGCTCCGTCGCCGGCGGCGCCTATGACTTCCGGACCCCGCGGACCGTGCGCAATCCGGACGGGACGACCTACGACACCAATTTCGTCGCCGTGCGCCCGCTCGGACCGGACGGGCTCGCCCCGATCGCCCGCGTCCGCTCGCCGCGCAACGGACTGACGCTGTCGCTCCACAGCAACCAGCCGGGCGTCCAGTTCTACGACGCGGCCAAGCTCGATGTTCCGGTTCCCGGCCTCGGCGGGGCGCGCTACGGCGCCCACGCCGGCCTCTGTCTCGAGCCCCAGGCGTTCCCGGATTCGCCGAACCGCCGGCACTTCACCGACACCGTCCTCAGGCCGGGCGCGGACTATCGCCATGTGAGCGAGTTCCGCTTCGCCTGAGACGGGGAGGGCGCTGGCGTAGCCGGTCGGGCGTCTTCTCTGCACGCGTGGCGGACTGATCAGACCGTTGGCATGTCCGCACTCGCGTTGCGCCGCCGTCCTGGCGGCGCGACCGATCGGGAAGTGGCGAGCCTTCTCAGGGGACAAGACTGAACGCGGCCGACGGGAGCGGCGGATACGGCGCCGGGAGTCCGCGCCGGGACGCCCCGGCGCGAGCCGTCAGCGTTCGCGGTCCTGGCCGCCTGAAGCGAACCGTCCCGCCACCCGCCGCGGCCGGACGCCGTAAGGCCCGCAGTGCACCAGGACCCAGGGGCCGCTTGTCGACGCCTGCGCGCCCGCCGCGCCCGGCGCCGTCGCCGGCGCGATCGCACGGCCTGCGAGCGCCTCGTTATCGTGTTCCATCGTCTCGTCTCTCGCTCTTGCGGACGCTCCCTAGGTATGATTTTTCAGTGGTTTTCTTGGCGCATCGGCGCCGGCGCGGCCGAATCGCAATCGGGCGGGCGCCTGCTTATACTTGAAGAGGCGTCGGAAAGTCGCATGGAAAAAGTTTACAGGGAAGAGATCGGCCAAACGGGCGCGGCGCGCGAGGTTCGTGCGCTCTGGCGATCGAGCGGCGAGGGGGCGAGCGGGCCCAGCGGGACGAGGGGCTGCCGGACATGGGATTGAACGTCTTTTTCTTCGGTGTCGGCTATTGCGCCGAGACGCTGATCCGTCGGACGCCGTCGATTACGCCGAGCGGCACGGTCCGGTCGGACGCGCGCGCCGCCGCGCTGCGCGGCGCCGGCGTCGAGACCTTTGTCTTCGACGGAACGCGCGCCGACCCCGGGCTGGAGGCGGCGATCGGGCGCGCCGACGCGCTCGTCGTCTCGATCCCGCCCGGCCCGAACGATCCGCTCGACGCGTTCGCGCGAACGATCAACGCGTCGCGGCGGCTCCAGCGCATCCTCTACTATTCGACCGTCGGCGTTTACGGCAATTATTGCGACGACCGCGTCAACGAGAAATCCGTGCCGATGACCAACGAGCCGCGCGCCATCGCCCGGCTCAGGGACGAGGCGCGCTGGAAGGCCGCGGGCGCGGCGCGCGGCTCGGCGGTGGATGTCGTGCGCCTGCCCGGCATCTATGGTCCCGGGCGCAACGCGCTCGATCGGCTGCGGGCGGGCGACGCGCGGCGGATCGTCAAGCCCGGCCATGTGACCAACCGCGCCCACGTCGACGACATCGCCGAAGCGACGCGGCTCATCCTGACGAGGCGGCTCACGGGGCAGATCTGGAACGTGGTCGACGACGAGCCCGCCCCGCCGCAGGACGTGATCGCCTTCGCGGCGCAGCTTCTCGGCGTCCCCTGTCCGCCCGACGAGCCGTACGAGACGGCGGAGCTTTCGCCGATGACGGCGAGCTTTTACGCCGAGACCAAGCGCGTGGTGAACCTGAAGGTGAAAAAGTTGCTCCGCTTCGCGCCCGCCTACCCGACCTACCGCGAGGGCTTGCGGGCCTTGTGGGAAGCGGGGGAGGGGCGCGCCTGACCTCGGGCGACGGCGAACCCGAGCCCCCGCCGAGCGGCCGAATTGCCGGCCGGGCGCGGGCGGCGTAAGGTCGCGCCGGAGCCGGGGCGCGGGTGTGCGCCTCGACCGGCGCCCCATGGAGCGGACATGTTCGGGAAACGGCTGACATCGCTGGTATTCGCTACGGGGCTCGGGCTTTCGCTGGCGGGCTGCTACGCTCCGGCCGGGCCCTATTACGGCGGGGCTGTCGTCGCGCCGGTGGCGCCAGTCTATTACGGCGGCGTCGCCGTCGGCGGCCCCGTCTACACCGGCGGCTATTATGGCGGCGGCTATTACGGCGGCTACCGTCGGTACTACGGCGGCGGATATTATCACGGCGGCTACGGCTATCGCGGGGGCGTCTACGCGCGCGGCGGCGCCTATCGCGGCTACCGCGGCGGCTATCACGGCTATCGCGGCGGCGCGGTTTACCGTCGCTGACGGGCGCGGCGCCCGGTCAGGACTTCGGCCGGGCGCCTTCTTCCTCCTCGGCGGGCAGGTAGACGCCCGAGTTCGGCTCGATCCAGCACATCTGGTCGTGCACTTTGGTCACGCCCGGCGTATTTTCGGCGATCACCCTCAGGCCCTCGCGCAGCCGCTCGTCGGTGATCGCGCCGCCGAAGGTGACGACGCCGTCGCGCGCCTCGACCCGGACGCTGCGCCGCGGCGCCCAGCCGAGCCGGTCGAGTTCGGCCTCGATCGCCGCCTTGATCTCCGTGTCCGAACGGCGCTCCTGCGAGGCGGGCAGCGCCTTGACCAGGGCTTTCATCAGGTCGGTGCGCGAGAGGATCCCGATCACCGCCTCGCCGCGCAGCACCGGCAGCCGCTTGACCCCGTGCCGCAGCATCAGGTCGACCGCGGCGCCGAGTTCGGCGTCCTCGCTCACGCAGACGAGCCGGCGCGTCATGATCTCGCCGATCTTGCGGCCGTGGCTGTGGGCGTAGGATTCGGCCAGCCGGCCGCCGCTGAGCAGCGCCTCGATCCAGCGCGGGCGCTTGCGTTCGGCGCCGATCTCGGCCCGGCGCATGAGATCGCCCGAGCTGACCACGCCGACCAGCGCGTTGTTCGCGTCATGGACGAGGACCGCGCTGATGCGCGCCTTCAGCATCGTCTCCGCGGCTTCAGCGATGGTCGCCGTCTCCGGCAGGCCGATCGCGCCGTGGGTCATCACCTCTCGAACGCGCATGACATCTCTCGATTCGCCGTTGTCTATCGGACGGGGAGGGCGGTAGGCAATGGGTCGAATCGGCGCGGCTGGCATGCGCGGGCCGCCGCGCGCAGACGCAAGGAGCGGTTTTCATGTCCAATCCCGTCGCGGTCGAGGTCACGCGGGGCGAGCGCGTCGAATCGGCGCATCGCGGCGCGGGCGCGGTCGTCGACGCCGACGGCGGGGTGGCGTTCGCGTTCGGCGACATCGACCTCCCAGTCTATCCGCGCTCGGCGGTGAAGGCGATCCAGGCGCTGCCGCTCGTCGAGAGCGGGGCGGTCGACCGGCTGGGGCTCGGAGACGCCGACATCGCGATCGCCTGCGCCTCGCACGCCGGCGAGGACGCGCATGTGGCCGCCGCGCGCGCAATGCTGGCGAAGGTCGGGCGCGGCGCGGATGATCTCGAATGCGGCGTCCACTGGCCGCTCGGCGAACGCGCCGCCCGGGCGCTCGCCCGCGCCGGCGCGACGCCGTCGGCGCTGCACAACAACTGCTCGGGCAAGCACGCCGGCTTCGTCTGCCTCGCCTGCGCGGAAGGGGTCGATCCGGCGGGTTACGTCGCGCCCGGCCATCCCGTGCAGCGCGCCGTCACCGAGGCGCTCGGGGCGGTGACGGGCGCGCGGCTCGGCGCCGACACCCGCGCCGTCGACGGCTGCGCGATCCCGGCCCATGCGATCCCGCTTCGCGCGCTGGCGTTCGGCTTCGCCCGGTTCGCGACCGGGCAGGGGCTGCCGCCCGGGCGCGCCCTCGCCGCGCGCCGCATCCGCGCCGCCGTCGCCGCCTGCCCGTCGCTGGTCGCGGGGCGAGGGCGGTTCGACACCGAGGTCATGGCGGCGCTCGGGCCGGCCGTGTTCACCAAGACCGGCGCCGAGGGCGTCTTCTGCGCCGCGCTGCCGGACCTCGGCCTCGGCCTCGCAGTCAAGGCGGACGACGGCGGAAAGCGCGCCGCCGAGGTCATGATCGCGGCGCTCCTGATCCGCTTCGGCGGCTTCGGCGCGCCGCTCGACCGCTTCATCGCGCCCGGCCTCGTCAACTGGAATGGGACGGCGGTCGGCGCCCTCCGCCCCGCAGGTCCGCTGTCGGGCGCGACGGCCATCCCGACCGGGCCTCCGTGACCCGCGGGGCGCAGCGCGTCCCATGGGACGGGAGACGGCCGCGCGCGAACGCGCTGCTCCCGCCGGCCGCAACGCGGCGCCCCGCCTGTTTACACGCGCGCCGGATGGATGTAGCCTCCCCGGGGGATGGGCGGAAGCGACGATAGGGGATACCCGAGATGACGCAGTCCTACTTGCTCTTCACGGGCGGCGACGGCGCCGGCGGCACGAGCCTGTACATCACGGACGGCGTGAATGTGCGGCAGCTGGCCGATTCCTCGACCCAGGGGTCGCTGTTCCAGACCGATCCGATCTTCGGTCAGATTTCAACTCAGGTGGTCGGTTCGACGCTCTACCTGACCTTGGCGGACTCGACCGGCCAGACCTCGGCGATCTGGAGCTACGACGGGTCGAGACTGACCCAGATCACGTCGAGCGCCGACTACGTCAATGGCGCAACCGATCCCAACGCCGCCGGTCCCCAGTCCGCGCTCGCTCTTTTCGGAACCCAGGACCTCGTATTCGGGCAGGCGACCCTCGCGAGCAATGCCGACGGCAATTACGACACCACGACGCTGGCGGTATACAACACGGCGACGAAAACGATCAGCCAGCCCGTCAGCCCGAACGGAGGCTACAATCCGCAGGATTTCGTCAACCTGAACGGGGTTCTCTACTACGAGGCGCTGGACAAGACGACCAACGCCGAGGCCATTTACAGCTACAATGGAACCAGCGTTACAGAAATATACAACGCTCACCCGACCTTCGTCAACACGGCGTACGATCCGTCGATTGTCCAGCCCGCCGCCGGCGCGGTGGACGGGCCGCTGGTCGCATTCAATGGACATCTCTATTTCAGCTCGTCCCAGGAGACTCTTTACGAACTGAACGCCTTGTCGTCACTGAGCAACAATGCAACGAACGTTTCCGGCTCCTCGGCGTATCCCTATAACGGCTTCGGCGACACCGATTTAATCGTTTTCAACAACAGTCTTTATTTCTGCAACGGCAATAACGGCGTCTATAAGCTCGGCGCCGACAACGCTCTCACCAATCTCATTGGCTCCATTGGCGCTCAGAGTTTTACGCCGGTGATCAATGGCGGCACGATGGATTTCGTGTCTTACGCGCTGGTCAACTATCAACTGGTTCCGGAACTCTACCAGACGACCGGAGGCGCGCCGACCATCGCCGTCGCGAATTACAGCGCCAGCGATTTTGTAGCCTACAATGGGGTGATCTACGACAATTTGAGCAGCACGGGGCTCGCCGATGTCAATGGCGCAACGCCGGGCGTGCTCGCCGTGCCCGGCGGTCAAGGCGGGGCGCCTCTGGTCGTGATTCCCTTCAACGCCACGGGTTTTGCGGGGCCGGCCACGGTTTCCTCGGTCGGCGTCCCGGCCACCGGCGACTACGGCGTCGGCAGCGTGCTCACGTTCACGGTCGGGTTCAACGAACCGGTCGACGTCACAGGAACGCCCCGGATCGCGATCGATCTCGCGACCGGAGGCGTGGCTTACGCCAATTACATCTCGGGCGGCGGAACGAGCGCGCTGACGTTCCAGTACACCGTCGCCGCCGGCCAGCAGGCCCTGGCCGGCATCACAACGGGGTCGGCCATCGACGTCAACGGCGGCGCGATCACCGACGCCGCCAGCGACAGCGCAAACCTGGACATCTCCGCCGTCGAGCCGTCGACATCGGGCATCGTCATCAACACCTTCGCGCCGACAGAATCCGTGGCGCAGGTCCTGGCGACCATGTCCGCGCTGAACGCGCTTCCGACCGGATTCGCCGTCGCCGACACGGCGGCCCATATCGAGGCGAATCTGGCCGCGCTCTCCGCGGACGCGGCGCACGTGACGACGGTGACGGCGACCGGCGGCCCGGTCACGGCGTCGATCGCCCAGTTTACCGCCGATGAGCCGCTGCTCGACAAGGTGGTCGGCGGCTTCGTCGTCGCGGACACCGCGGCCAATATCGCCGCCTATCTGACCGCGAGCGTCCCCGGCGGCCCCTCGGCGCTGGCGCTGGACGCGGGCGATGTCGCGTCCATCTCCGCGACCGGCGGGACGGTGACGGTCGGCAACGGCGTGTTCGCCGCCGACCAGCCGGCGCTCGACAAGATCGTGGGCGGCTTCGCGCTCTCCGGCAAGGCGAGCGTGCTCAACGGCAATCTCGCCGGGCTCGCGGCCGATCAGGCCCATATCGACTCGGTCACGGCCAACGGCGGCGCGATCACGGCGACGATCGCGCAGTTCCAGTCCGACCAGCCGCTGCTCGACAAGGTCGTGGGCGGCTTCGTCGTCTCCGACACCGCGGCCAATATCGCCGCCTATCTGACGGCGAGCGTCCCCGGCGGCCCCTCGGCGCTGGCGCTCGACGCGGGCCATGTCGCGTCCATCTCCGCGACCGGCGGGACGGTGACGGTCGGCAACGGCGTGTTCGCCGCCGACCAGCCGGCGCTCGACGAGATCGTGGGCGGCTTCGCGCTCTCCGGCAAGGCGAGCGTGCTGAACGGCAATCTCGACGGGCTCGAAGCCGATCAGGCGCATATCGACTCGGTCACGGCCAACGGCGGCGCGATCACCGCGACGATCGCGCAGTTTGCGGCTGACCAGCCGCTGCTCGACAAGGTGGTCGGCGGCTTCGTCGTCTCGGACACGGCCGCCAATATTTCCGCTTATCTGACTGCGAGCGTCCCCGGCGGCCCGTCGGCGCTGGCGCTCGACGGCCATGTCGCGTCGATCACGGCCAGCGGCGGCGCGGTGACGGTCGGCAACGGCGTGTTCGCCGCCGACCAGCCGGCGCTCGACAAGGTCGCCGGCGGTTTCGCCATCTCCGGCAAGGCGAGCGTGCTGAATGGAAACCTCGCCGGGCTCGAAGCCGATCAGGCGCATATCGACTCGGTCGCGGCCAACGGCGGCGCGATCACGGCGACGATCGCGCAGTTTGCGGCCGACCAGCCGCTGCTCGACAAGGTGGTCGGCGGCTTCGTCGTCTCGGACACGGCCGCCAATATCGCGGCCTACCTGACCGCGAGCGTTCCGGGCGGCCCCTCGGCGCTGGCGCTGGACGCGAGCCATATCGCGTCGATTGCGGCAAGCGGCGGCACGGTCACGGTCGGCAACGGCGTATTGGTCGCCGACCAGCCGGCGCTCGACGAGATCGCCGGCGGCTTCGCCATCTCCGGCAAGGCGAGCGTGCTCTCGGGCAATCTCGACGGGCTTCAGAACGACGTCGGCCACATCCTGTCGATCACCGGCGCGAGCGGCGTGATCACCGGCACGATGGCCAATTTCACCCGCGACGAGGCCGCGATGAACAAGATCGCCGGCGGCTTCAACCTCGCCGACACCGCGGCCAACATCGCCGCCGGCCTCGACCTGCTGCGCGGCGACGTCGGTCACATCGATGCGATCACGCTGACCGACGCGACGAAGCCGACGATCACCCTGACGGCGGCGCAGGCCTCGGCCGACGCGGCCGTCCTCGCCAAGATCACCAGCCCGTACACGCTCGTGACCTGAACGCGAAAAAGCCGCTTCGTCCTCGACGGCCGGGCGCGCTCTGGTCCGGAGGCGAACGCGAACCGCCGAAGGGCCGCCGGTCGTCTATCCGAGGCTGTCGGCGGCGATCGCCGCAAGGCCGCTCGCGACCGAATTGAAGGCGTCGCCGTAGCGCAGCCGCTCGCGGCCGAAGCGCTGTTCGAACAGCGTCCGCACCGCGGGCACGTAGGACGTGCCGCCCGTCATGAAGACGGAGTCGACCGCCCCGACCGCCACGCCGGCGCGTTCGAGGGCGAGGTCGATCGCGTCGCCGATGCGCGCGACGTCGGCGGCGATCCAGCGCTCGAAGTCCGCACGGGTGACCTCGGCGGCGATGTCGAGATCACCCGCCTTGAAGTGAAACGTCGTCCGCTCGGCCGTGGAGAGGCGCACTTTGGCCCTGGAGACGGCGAGATAGAGCTCGTAGCCGAGATCCATTTCGATCAGATGGACGAGGTCCTCGATCTCCGCCGGCCGCTCGGCCTGTTTCGCCAGCCGGCGCAGTTCGGTCAGCGTGCGCGGGTCCTTGAGCAGCGACAGCCTGTGCCATTGCGCGAAGGCGGCGTGGTAGCGCGCCGGCAACGGCAGGAGCTTGCCGAACGAGCGGTAATGCGCCCCTTTGCCGAGCCGGGGCGACACCAGATTGTCGACGATGCGGAAATCGAAGGTGTCGCCGGCCACGCCGACGCCGGCGTGCGCCAGCGCCTCGGCGCGCGCGCGGGCGCCCCCCGGCTCGAAGCGCATGACCGAGAAGTCGCTGGTGCCGCCGCCGAAATCGGCCACCAGCACGGTTTCCGGCCGCTGGATCGTGCGCGCGTACCAGTAGGCGGCGCCGAGCGGCTCGTAGGCGAAATCGACTTGCGTCACGCCGGCGCGTCCCCAGGCGGCGGTCAGCCGCTCCAGCGCCAGACCTTCGTTCGGCCGATCGCCGGCGAACACCACCGGTCGGCCGCAGACGACCGGCAGGTCGCCGAGGCCTTCGGGAAAGACGTCCGAGAGAAAGACGCCGATCAGCTCCTCGAGCACAAACCGCTGGCCGAGCAGATAGGTGTCTTGCAACGTCGCGCTCGACAGGTGGGTCTTCAACGATTGCAGAAACCTGTGGTCGGCGTCGATGTCCATGGCGCGCAGGAGCGCGTCGGGCCCGGAGATGTGCGCGAGCGTCGCATTCGGCGGCCGCCCCTCGCGGTAGAACAGCAGCGCCGAGCGATAGGCTTCCACCGCCCCGGCCTGCGTCTCGAACCGGCGGACCTCGATCCGGCCGGACCGGTCGGCGATCGCGACGACGGAATTGGTGGTGCCGAAATCCACGCCCACGGCGACCGGAACCATTCGAAAACAAACCTCGTCACGAATCTTCGGGAAGGGAGCCTTATGGTCGCGCGCCGCCGCTTGGGGAAGGAAATCCGCGCCGGCGGGTCACGATTTTGCAAGTTCGAGGATCGATTCAAGGCATGGACACACGAACCCAACCCCGTGATCGCGAGGCCGTCGCGATCCGGCGCCGGCCTTGGCCCGGCGCCGGATCAAGCGCCCGCCCGGCTCTTCGACCGGGGGCGCCCGACGCGACCGTCAACGTAACTCCCAAGCCGGCAGCGAACAGCGCAGTCATCGCGAGCGACCCCCGGGTCGAAGAGCCCGGGGGGAAGCGATCCAGGGCCGCTGGGCCGCTGTTGCGCCCTTTCATCGTCCCGTCGCCCTTCGCTGCGAGCAGAAGACGGAGCGATTTTTTCGCAGGGGCCAAGCGGCGGCATGGGTTGCTTCGTCCCCCCGGGCTCTTCGACCCGGGGGTTGCTCCTCGCAATGACGGGGTTGGGAGTTGCCCGTCAACGGCGCGACTTCTTCGGAAGCCTGATTTCGCCGACGAAACCCGACAGCCTTCGTGGTATCGAGGCGCCCATGACCAGGCAGGAGATCCTCGACCGACTGCCAGAGAACGAACGGGCGTTGCGCGAGCGGGGCGTGGATATCGACATCATGGCGGAGGTTGCGCCGAGCGAGATGCCGCCTATGCTCTCTGACGGGGCGCAACTGGCGTTCATGGACATTCGCGATAACATCCGGGGCCGGCAGCGTGAACCGCGATGAGATCATCAAGACGTTGCAGGCGCGCGAGGGCGACTTGCGGGCGCGCGGCGTTACGCATGCAGCCCTGTTCGGCTCCGTTGCGCGCGGCGAGCAGCGACCCGACAGCGACATCGACATTCTGGTCGATCTCGACCCCGACATTGTCGCCACCATGTTCGACTACGCGGGCGTGAAGGATTACGTCGCCAGCCTCTTTCACACTTCCGTCGACGTGATCGACAGGGACGCCTTGAAGCCGCGCCTTCGACGCCGCGTGGCGACCGACGCGATCTATGCTTTCTGACGCCGAACGCGACGCGCTGGAGGACATCCGCGACAACATCGCTCGCGCGATGCGGTTTGTTGACGGCTTCGACCTCGACGCCTTTCTTTGCGACGACAAGACATTTTACGCGGTGACGCGCTGCCTTGAAATCATTTCCGAGGCGTCGCGTCGTCTGTCGCCCGCCTTCAAGGAGCGGTTTCGGGAAATCCCTTGGAAGCAGGTCGCCGGTTCCGGCAATATCTATCGACACAGCTACGAGGACGTTCAGGAACGGTGAGTTTGGACGACCATTCACGAAGCGCTGCCGCCGCTTCGCGCCATTGTGGATCGGGAGCTGAACCCGTAACGGCTCCGCGCCCACGTTCCCATCCCCGCCAAAATGCTCTAGGACCATGCGGCCATGAGCCGCTTCTTCATCACCACCGCCATCCCCTACGCCAACGGCGCGCCGCACATCGGCCACGCCTACGAGCGCATCGCCACCGACGCGATCCAGCGGTTCATGCGGCTCGACGGCCGCGACACGTTGTTCGTCACCGGCATGGACGAGTACGGCCTGAAAGTTCAGCAGACCGCGGCGCGCGAAGGCGTGACGCCGCAGGAATTCGTCGACCGCGTCGCGGCCGAATTCGAGGCGATGGGCGAGCTTTTGAACGCGCGCGCCGACGACATCGTGCGCACCACGCAACCCCGCCACGCCCGCTCGGTCCAGGCGATCTGGGAGCGCATGGCGGCCAATGGCGACATCTACCTGTCGAAATATTCCGGCTGGTATTCGGTGCGCGACGAGGCCTATTTCGACGAGAGCGAACTCACCGACGGCCCCGAAGGCAAGAAGCTGGCGCCGAGCGGCGCGCCGGTCGATTGGGTCGAGGAGGAGAGCTGGTTCTTCCGCCTCTCCGCCTACGCCGACAGGCTTCTCGCCCATTACGCCGCCAACCCGGACTTCGTCACGCCGGAAAAGTACCTGAACGAGATCGTCGCCTTCGTGAAGCGGGGGCTTTCGGACCTGTCGATCAGCCGCACCGCCTTCTCCTGGGGCGTGCCGGTGCCGGGCGACCCGAAACACGTGATGTATGTCTGGGTCGACGCGCTGACCAACTACATCACCGCGACCGGCTTTCCGGACGCCGAGGCGCCGCGGGCGAAATACTGGCCGGCCGACGTCCACGTGATCGGCAAGGACATCACCCGCTTCCACGCCATCTACTGGCCGGCTTTCCTCATGTCGGCGGGTCTGCCCGCGCCGAAGCAGGTCGTGGTGCACGGCTTCCTGTTCAACCGCGGCGAGAAGATGTCGAAGTCGGTCGGCAACGTGGTGAGCCCGGCGAGCCTGGTGGCGGCCTACGGCCTCGATCCGGTGCGCTACTTCTTCCTGCGCGAAGTGCCGTTCGGCCAGGACGGCAGCTATTCGCACGAGGCGATCGTGGCGCGGATGAACGCCGACCTCGCCAACGACATCGGCAACCTCGGCCAGCGCTCGCTCAGCATGATCGCCAAGAACGGCGAGGGCAGGGTCCCCGACCCGAGCGGCGCCGCGCCCGCGCCCGAGGACCTGGCGATGCTCGCCCGCGCCGACGCGCTGATCGGCGAGGCGCGCCGTCACATGGCGAATTTCCAGATCCACCTCTATGTCGCCGCGGTGTTCGAGGTCGTCGCCGAGGCGAACCGCTATTTCGCCAACGCCGAACCGTGGAAGCTCGCCAAGTCCGACCGGGCGCGGATGGCGCTCGTGCTCTACGTCACCATCGAGACGCTGCGGATCGCGGCGACGCTGTTGCAGCCGGTCATGCCCGGCAGCATGGCCAAGCTGCTCGACCTGCTCGCCGTTCCACCGGAGGCGCGGACGTTCGCGGCGCTCGAGACGGGCGAGGCGGCTGGTCGGCTCGACGCGCCGAACCGGCTCGAGCCGGGCAGGGCGCTTCCCGCCCCCTCGGCGGTGTTCCCGCGCTACGTCGAGCCCGAGGCGACCGCGCCGTGAGGCTCATCGACAGCCATTGCCATCTCGACTTTCCCGACTTCGCCGACGAGCTCGACGCGGTCGTCGCCCGGGCGCGCGAGGCGGGGGTCGAGACCATGATCACCATCGGCACGCGGATCGACAGGGCGCAGCGGCTCGCCGAGATCGCCGAAGCCTACGACGACGTGTTCTTCACCGTCGGCGCGCATCCGCACGAGGCGGCGAAGGAAGCCTCGAGCGACTTCGCCGCCATGCGCCGGCTCGCCGCCCATCCGAAATGCGTCGGCATCGGCGAGGCGGGGCTCGACTATCACTACAACTACGCGCCGCCGGAGGTCGCCGAGCGGGTCTTCCGCGGCCAGATCGCGCTCGCGCGCGAACTCGACCTGCCGCTGGTCGTCCACACCCGCGAGGCGGAGGCCGACACAGCCGCGATCCTGAAGGACGAGATGGCGCGGGGCGCGTTCCGGGGCCTGCTGCACTGCTTCACCTCGTCGCGCGCGCTGGCGGAAGCCGCGCTCGACCTCGGCCTGATGATCTCGTTTTCCGGCGTCGTCACCTTCAAGAACGCGGAGGAACTGCGGAGGATCGCCCGCGACGTTCCGCTCGACCGCCTGCTGGTCGAGACCGACGCGCCTTATCTCGCGCCCGTCCCGCACCGGGGCCGGCGCAACGAGCCGGCCTTCGTCGCCGCGACCGCCCGTGTCGTCGCCGAGGCGCGCGGCATGGCGCCGGAGGCGCTGGCCGAGGCGGCGCGGCTGAACACGCTCCGCCTCTTCTCCCGCATCGAGGGCGCCTGCGCTTGAGCCTGACCGCGACCATCCTCGGCTGCGCTTCGTCCGCCGGCGTGCCGCGCGTCGGCCAGGGCTGGGGGAAATGCGATCCGGCTAACCCGAAGAACCGCCGCCGCCGCTGCGCGATGCTGGTCGAGCGCGTGGCCGAGGGCGGCGCGACCACGGTCCTGATCGACGCTGGGCCGGATCTGCGCGACCAGTTGCTCGGGGTCGACGTGCGCCATCTCGACGCCGTCCTGCTTACCCATCCGCACGCCGACCACATCCACGGCATCGACGATCTCAGGCCGCTGTTTCTCGAGGCGGGCGGGCGGATCGACGTCTACATGGACGAGCCGACCGCGCTGCGGGTCCGGACCGCTTTTTCCTATATTTTCGAGACGCCCGAGGGGAGTTCCTATCCTCCCATGGCGACCGACATCCGGCTGCGCGCCGGGAGTGCGTGCAAGGTCGAGGGCCGCGGCGGCGCGATCGAGGCGACGCCGTTCGACCTCGACCACGGCGAGATCAACGCGCTCGGGTTCCGCATCGGCAACCTCGCCTATTCGCCTGACGTGAAACGCATTCCCGCGGCGAGCCGGCCCTTGCTCGAGGGGCTCGACGTGTGGATTATCGACGCGCTGCGCTACCGCACCCACCCGTCGCACTTCACCCTCGACGAGGCGCTGGCCGAAATCGAGGCGATGCGGCCGAAGCGGGCGATCCTGACCAACCTGCATACCGACCTCGACTACGAAACCCTGCGCAAGCGCCTGCCGGAGCACGTCGTTCCGGCCTACGACGGGATGCGGGTCGAAGGCTTCGAAGCTTGAGGGGGATATGTTCATGACGGCCGAAACCGCCATCCGCGAATTTTTGCGCTTGAACCGGGACGCCGAGACCCGGTTCCTGGCCGAGATCGTCAAGGTTCCGTCGGACAACCCGCCGGGCGACTGCGATCGGTCGGCCGAGGCGGTGGCGAGCCTCATCGAAGGCCTCGGCTTCGCGGTCGAGCGGCACAAGGTTCCCGACGCGCCGGTCAAGGCCAACGGCATGATCTCGGCCACCAACCTGATCGTGCGCAAGACCTTCGGGCAGGGTGGGCCGACGATCGCGCTCAACGCCCACGGCGACGTGGTGCCGCCGGGAACCGGCTGGACCCGCGACCCCTACGGGGCCGAAATCGTCGACGGCTGGATGGTCGGGCGCGGGGCGGCGGTGTCGAAGTCCGACATCGCTACCTACGCCTTCGCGATTGCGGCGCTGGAGAAAAGCGGCGCGCCGCTGAACGGGACGGTCGAACTGCACGTCACCTATGACGAGGAGGCGGGCGGCGAGATCGGCCCGCGCTATATTCTGGAGCAGGGCCTGTCGAAGCCCGACCTCGCGATCGGCGCCGGCTTCTCCTACGCCGTCGTCACCGCGCACAACGGCTGCCTGCACCTCGAAGTCGAGGTGCTGGGCCGCTCGGCGCACGCCGCCCGGCCCTTTACCGGCGTGGACGCGCTGGAGGCGGCGAACGCGATCCTGACCGCTTTGTACGGCTGGCGCGGGGGCCTGGCGGCGCGGGTCTCGAAAGTTCCCGGCATCGGTTCGCCGCAGATGACGGTCGGGCTGATCGCGGGCGGGATCAACACCAACGTGGTGCCGGACCGGATCACGTTCCGGCTCGACCGCCGCATGGTCCCGGAAGAAAACCCGGCCGAGGTCGAGGCGGAGCTGCGCGCCGTCATCGCCCGCGCCGCCGAGCTCCACCCGCAGGCGAAGGTCGCGGTCAACCGCATTTTGCTTGCCGAGCCGCTGACGCCGACGTCGGCCGGCGAACAGCTGACCGAGATCCTCTGCCGCCACGCCACCGCGATCATGGGAGAAACCGTCGCGGCCTCGGGCGTGCCGCTTTACACCGACGCCCGCCACTACGCGAAGGCCGGCGTCCCGATCGTGCTCTACGGCGCCGGCCCGCACACGATCGAGGAAGCCAACGCCCACCGCGCCGACGAGCGGCTGCCGCTGTCGGATCTCTTCAAGGCGACGGAGGTGGTGGCGCTGACGCTGGCGGAGCTCTTGGGAGGGTAGGGGGCGCAAGGACGATCAACCTTGCAACATTCAAGAGGCGGTGTATATTAGGCGGAAATTCATGTACACTGCCGCTGGTACACCATGCCTCTCCACATCAAGGACAAGGCCGCAAACGATGCCGTGCGGCGACTGGCGCATGTGCGAAGCCTGACGCTGACGGAAGCGGTGCGCGTCGCCTGTGAGGAGGCGCTTGCGCGGGACGACCGCGCGCTCACCGTCGTTGATCGGCTCAAGGACATCCATCGGCAGGTTCGGACGTTTGCTCGGACGGGACAGAAGGCGGACAAGGCGTTCTTTGATGGCGAGTGGGGCGAGTGACGCCGACTCTCATGGTCGAGACCTCTGCTCTCGTCGCCATTGTGCTCGAGGAGCCGGGCTGGGAGCCTCTGGCGGAGCTGGTCGTCTCCGCAAAGGCATTTACGACATGCATCAACGTCTTCGAAGCGTCTTTGGCATTGGTTCGCGAACTGACGGCCTCGCCGAAGGCCGCCCATGAAATCGTGCTCGGCATGGCGTCCCGCCTGAACATCGCGATCACCGACTACCCCGCTGGCGCCGTGGCTTTCGCAGCTTCAGCGCGCCAGGAGTTCGGCAGGGGACGTCATGGGCTGAACATGGGCGACTGCCTGTCTTACGGCGCCGCGCGCCTGTCAGGTGCGCGCCTGCTTTACGTCGGTGAAGATTTTGCGCGAACGGACGTCAACGACTGACTCTGAACCCGACGCACACCGTCGCCAGACCCGCAGCCTCACAAGGGCAGGTCGCCGCCGCTCTGCTCCCGGACCATGGACTGCGCGTGCCAGAACCTGGATTGGATTGAACGGACTTTGGACGATCATCGCTTCATGGCTGGCGAATGTTTCACATTGGCTGATTGCGCTTTCTTGCCGCGCTTTGGCCTTGCTGAAACCTACGCGATCGGCTTTGACCGAGACAGGAAAGCTTTGGCCGGCTGGTTTGACCGGGTTCGCGACCGCCCCTCTTACGCTCTTGCGCTTCCAAAACTCGAAAAAGGCTCAATCGATGGTTGATATTCCAGTCAAGGTGTATTTCAACTTCCGCAGCCCATATTGTTATCTGGCGTCGAAAAGAATGTTCGACGTTCTCCTCGCTCCGGATATCCAAGTGTTGTGGCGCCCGTTGGGCGGATGGAACGGCCGGTCTTCTCCGGAGCGGGCGTCCTACAAACTGCCGATCACGCGACAGGATGTTGCTCGCTGGTGCCGACGGATGAATATCGGCTTTGTGCCGCCGCCGAGCACAACAGACCCGACCAACGCGGCCCTTGGTTCGCTGGAAGCTGAACGCCTCGGCGTTCTGCAGCCATATATCGTGGAGGTGATGCGCGAAGAATGGGAGTTCGGCCATGACATCGGGCAGTTGGAATTTCTGGTTCGCGCTGCGCAACGCGCCGGCTTGTCGCCGGATGATTTGAACGCGGCAATACAGAACCCCGAAAATCTGACAAAACTGGAAGAAAACGCCAAAGCAGCCGAGAGCGACGGGGCCTTTGGCGTTCCCACTTTTGTCGTCGGCGCCGAAGTATTCTGGGGTAACGATCGCCTCGATTTTCTGACGGAACATCTTGACGCACTGAGGGAAAATGTCAGGCGTTGATTCGGCGAGACGGGGTCGAATCCGCATCGCCGCGGCGGCCAGGCCGCCGGTCATTTCATCAAGTGGCGCACCATCGAGGATCGGGCGGCGAGCGTCCTCCAGGACGTCCGGCGCATCGCGGGCATCCGCTCGCGCCGGGAAACTGCCGGTCTACGACGTCCGCACCGGCCGCCTCGACGAGGGGAAGGCGGCGACGGAAGCGGGCAGGGCGCTCGCCTGACGCCGAGCGCCGCGGCCGCTCAGCCCGCGATCTCGGCCGCCGTCCGAATCGCGGCGTGCGTGTCTGCGAGGCCCGCGAGCTCCGCCGCGTGCAAGTCGGCGGCGGGCACGACGCGGCCGGCCAGCGGCAGGTCGCGGGTCGCACAGGCGTCGGCGGCGACGGTCATCGCGTAGCCGCGCTCGATTCCCGCCCGCACCGTCGACGACAGGCAATTGTGGGTCATGAAGCCGGCGAACACGACCGGCGATCCGGCGGCGCCGATCAGGCTTTCGAGCGCCGTCCCGGCGAACGCGCTGGCGAAGGTCTTTTCGACGACCGCCTCGCCCTCGGCGGGCGCCAGCGCGGCGATGAAGGCGCCGCGCGCCTGGGTCCGATCGAACAGGCCGCCCGGCGCCCCCTTGTGGGCGACGTGGATGATCCGCGCGCCGGCCCGGCGCGCCGCCTGGAGCAGCGCCGCCGCGCGTTCGATCGCCGCCTCGACGCCGGTGAGCTTCAGCGGCCCGTCGACATACTCGTTCGGGTAATCGATCAGCACCAGCGTCGCGTCGCCGAGCGGCGTCGGCGGGATCGTCCGTCCGGCGAGCTCGAGAATCGTCTTCGGTTCCGTCATGGCGTCGGCCCCCTCGTGGACGCCCACCATGCCCCATGCCGGCGGCTTCGTTCAACCGGCAAGGGCAGGGGGCCGCCCTGCCCTTGCGGCCCGGTCAATATCCGACGGTGAACCGCTCGCGGACGTGGGCCGGCTTTTCCAGCTCGTCGACCGCGGCGATCGCGTAATCCTCGAACGAGATGCTGCTGCCCTGGTCGTTGGCCAGGAGCTGGTCCTTGCCGACGCGGAATTTTCCGGTGCGCTCGCCGGGCACGAACATCGCCGCCGGCGACAGGAAGGTCCAGTCGAGATCGCCCGCGGTCGCGCGCAGGAGCTCGAGAAATTCGCCCCCCTTGGTCGCCTCGGCCCTGTACAACTCCGGAAATTGCGGCGTGTCGATCAGTCTCACGCCCGGCGCGACCTCGAGGCTGCCGGCGCCGCCGACGACGAAATAGCGCTTGACCCCCGACTCCCGCACGGCCGCGAGAATCCCGGCCGGATCGCTGTCGGTGTAGTGGACCGAGCTGATCACCGCGTCGTGGCCGCGAATCAGGGCGACGAGCCCGGCCTGGTCGTAGACGTCGCCGGCGACGGCGGTCACGCCGGGAAGGGCTGCGATCTTGTCCGGATGGCGGGCGATCGCGGTGATGGCGTGCCCACGGGCGGAGAGTTCGGCGAGAATGCGCGATCCGGCTTGGCCGGAAGCGCCGATGAGCGCGACTTTCATGGCTGGCTCCTATGCGGTATGGTTTCGATACCAGGTATCGGAGCGATCGTGATGGACGAGGCCGCGCTTGTAAAGACAGCACTTTTCGGAGACCAGGTTTCCGGCGGGGAACCGCCGCCGCCGCGCCCCGATCCGTACGCTCGGAATTGCCCAACCCGCCTGCTGCTCGACCGGATCGGCGACCGATGGACCGTCCTGGTGCTCGGGCTCGTCTGCGAACGCCCGCGACGTTTCAATAGCTTGCGCCGGGACATTGAAGGCCTGACGCAGAAGATGCTGTCCCAGACGCTGAAGGCGATGGAGCGCGACGGGCTGATCGCCCGCACCGTCCTGCCCACCGCGCCGGTTTCGGTCGAATACGCGGTCACGCCGCTCGGGCGGACGCTTTGCGACACGCTCGAGGGCCTCCAGAGGTGGGCGCGCGACCATATCGGCGACGTCCAGCGCGCGCAGCGGCGCTACGACGAGACCCGGTGACCGGGAAGGGCGCGGCGCCGGGCGTCCCGCCCGCCAGCCGGAGGCGGGTTGACGGCGGCGTTGCGATCTTCAACAGTCGCTTCCAGCCAATCCGGCGAGGAGCGCCATGAAGATCCCTCTTTCCCGCGTGCTGCTGCTCGCGGCGGCGCTGGTGGCGGCCGTGACGATCGGCGCCGCCGCCTTTCGCATGTGGTCGACGCCGCTGCACCTGCGCGTGGCCGTGGGGCCTGCGGGCGGGGCGGACGCCAAGCTGATGACGGCGTTCAACCGTACGCTCGACCTCACCCACGCCGGC
Organism: Roseiarcus fermentans; assembly: GCF_003315135.1. Taxonomy (GTDB): domain Bacteria; phylum Pseudomonadota; class Alphaproteobacteria; order Rhizobiales; family Beijerinckiaceae; genus Roseiarcus; species Roseiarcus fermentans. The sequence continues at coordinate 151,027 of NZ_QNRK01000004.1, read as the reverse complement.
GTTCGCCTGGACGTGGTTCCGACGGCCGACCTGCACGACAACAACCGGCTCTTGGGGAAGGGGGACGTCGATCTCGCGGTCGTGCGGCTCGACGACGTGTTGCCCCCGAGCGCCGGCGTCGTCGCCCTGCTGCGCACCAGCGTCCTGATCGCCGTTGCGCCGGCCCGCCTGAACCTCGACAGCCTGACCGACGTGAAGCGCCGTCGCATCGGCCTCGTCGCCCGCTCTCCGCTCGACCTGCCCGGTCTCCTGAAGGTTCTCGACGCCGTGGGAATCCGGCCGATGGACGTTCGCATCGATCTCATTTCCGCCGACGACGTCCTCGGCCTGACCCGGGAAGGCCACATCGACGTCGTCGTGATCGCCGGCGCGCCCTCGGATCCCGACGTCCAGGCGGTGGTGAATTCCGTCGCCGGCACGCGCAAGAACCCGCCGTCGATCCTCAGCGTCGACGTCGGCGACGTCGACAGCGCGACGCCCGCCGGGAGCACCGAGACCATCGGCAGCGACGCCTTTCCTCGTCTCGGCATTCCCGACGACGACGTCGACACCATCGGCGTCAAGACGGCGCTCGTCGCCAACGCCGGCCCCACGGGACCGTTTCGCCAGCGCGTGTACGACAACGCCATCAAGGAGATCACCCGCAGCCTGATCGAGCGACACGGCGAGCTGGCGCGCGAGGTTCCGGTGGCGAGCCTGATCTCGGCGCCCGACAAGGACGACGACTCGCGCTATCCCATCCATGCGGGAACGCAGGACTATCTGGACGACACCGACACCAGCTGGGGGACGCTGTTCAGCGATCAGATCTGGAACATCGGCCTTCTGGGCGGGATGGCGACCTCGGTGTTCGCTGCCGCCGCCGCCTTCCTGACCAAGGGCGCGCCGGACCCGTTGCTCGACCTGCTCGGGCGCCTGAGGGACCTCACCGAGCGCGCCGAAGCCTCGACCGACCCCGCCGATGCGGTCCCGCTGTCCGCGGAGCTGCGCGCGCTGACTTTCGAAATGACCGGGCTCGGCTACCAACGCAGCACGGCTTACGAGAAATTCGCGCCGCTGCAACTCGCCCGGGAGAGCGCCCGCGACGCCATCGCGGCGCTGCGGCTGGGCCACTTCGCGCACGGCGCGCCGTCGTCGGGCGGGGAACGGCTGCAGGTTTGAGCCCGCGTCGACGGGACGGCGTCGCGCTCTATCCGGCGAGCGCGAGCAGCACGGTCAGACCCGCCACGATCGCCATCAACGCCGCCGACAGCAAGACTTCGGTTCGCACGCCGGAGATCGGGTGCGCGGCCGGGTCCGCGAGCAATCGTTCCGTGCGGACGAACCGGATGGTCGCGACGATCAGCAGGACGACGCCGACGACGAGGAGCGCCAGACCTTCGTAATGCGTCGAGGGGCCGGCGAGTCTTTCGAGCTGCGAGCGCCGGACAGGATCGAGCGACGGGGCGGCGTCCAGCAAAGACACGAGAAAGAGGTTGAATTTCTCGACCACGAACCCGAACGCGACGACCGCGACCCCGGTGCGCACCCAGGCGAGGAAGGTTCGTTCGTTCGCGGCGTGATCGGCGTATCCCGGGATCATCAGGGCCTCCGTTCCTTGCCCAAGGCCCCGGCGACAGGGGTTGGCGATCGATCCAGACCGGATCGAGGACGATCGATGGATACACGCCCGCCGCACGGGGGCAAGCGCAGCCGTAGCACCGACCTGGCTTCGGCCACGAAAGCGACCGCGGGGTCCGGCAGGCCAACCCGGACGGAGGCCGCCCGAGCCCGGTCCGGGCGCATCTTTATGTTCCATAATATCTATTATGCGAATGGCAGACGCATCCGCATCCCGCTCCCTCCCCGGCCAGGCGTCCGCCGAATCGGCCTAGCCGTTTGATGTCGTTGGCCTTTCTCCTGCGGGTTCGGCGGCCCGTCGCAACGCGCGCGGTCCGGCGCTACAACAGGTCGTGGCGCGCCGGCCGATGCGCGCCGGAGGAACCAGGCCATGACCGATCCGGACGCGCACATCCCGCGTGGCGACGACGATTACACACCCGAGGCGGCCGCCCGGCGCCGCGCCTTCGTCGAGGCGCGCACCGGCGCGCGCCTCGATCACGTCGGGCGCTACGCCTTCGACCCGGCGGGGCTGCCGGGCAACATCGAGAATTTCATCGGCGCGGCGCAGGTTCCGATCGGGCTCGCCGGACCGCTGCGAGTCGAGGGCGAACATGCCCGGGGCGAATTCTACATTCCCATGGCGACCACCGAGGGAACGCTGGTGGCGAGCTACAACCGGGGCATGCGGCTTCTGGCCGAATGCGGCGGCGCGCGCGCGACCGTGGTCGCCCGGTCGATGCAGCGCAGCCCGGTGTTCATCTTCGACGACGCCCGCGAGGCGCGCGCCTTCGGCGAATGGGTCGAGGCCCATTTCGAGCCGATCAAGGCCGCCGCCGAGGCCACCACGCGCGCGGGAAAGCTCGTCTCGATCCAGCAGTTCGCGGTCGGGCCGACCCGCCACCTGCGGTTCAACTTCACCACCGGCGACGCGGCCGGCCAGAACATGTCCGGCAAGGCCGCCTTCGCCGCCTGCGAATGGATCCGGACGAACCGGCCGGGCGGGGCGCGCTACATCCTGTCGGGCAACACCGACACCGACAAGAAGCACTCGCAGATGAACGTCATCGCCACCCGCGGCCGGCGGGTCGTGGCCGAGGCGGTCATCGGCCGGGAGCCGCTGAAGCGCCTGATGCGGGTCGAGCCGGAGGACCTCTTCTACGCCCGGCAAGTCAGCCAGGCCGGCGCATTCCTGGCCGGATCGGCCAACAACGGCGCCCACGCGGCCAACGGCCTCGCGGCCCTGTTCATCGCCACCGGACAGGACGCCGCCAACGTCGCCGAATCGCACGCCGCCATCGTCTACGCCCAGCTCCTCGACAGCGGCGACTACTACTGGTCGATCACCCTGCCCGCCCTGATCGTCGCCACCGTCGGCGGCGGGACCGGACTTTCGACCCAGAGCGAGTGCCTCGCGATCATGGGCTGCCAGGGCGCCGGCAAGGCGGACAAGCTCGCAGAAATCTGCGCCGCCATGGCGCTCGCCGGCGACATCTCGCTCTCGTGCGCCGTGCTGGCCGGCGACTGGGTTTCGAGCCACGAGCGCTACGGGCGCAACCGCCCGCGCTGACCCCAGCGAATTTGTCAGCGGCGCGCGGAACCAAGGTTCTCGCCCGGCGTTACGGGGATCTCGCGTCGCGGCCTCGGCCGGATTCCGGGTCGGGAGCGCCGCGGACGGTTGTGGCTCATGGTTTTCTCTTAACCGGCTCGCGGCGGATCCTCACGTTCACAGCATTGTTACGGGGAGAGATCTGTCTTGCTGTCGACCGCCTCAATGTAAGATACGTAATTACAAGATTATCTTCTTTCATAGTCACTTTGTCGCATTGCCTAACTGCGTCGTATGTGAGAAGACAGCTTTGTCGGCGGGGAACCAACGACGAGCACACAAGTTTACTCCTGTCTATACCCGCCATTCCAATTGATGCCAATCGAGACCGAGTCGAGTGTTTCCTCCCCGCTCCTCTCTGTGTCCGGTTCGCGTCGGAGCGCCCGCCAGACATGTCGCTGGAGAGGCGCTCCGACGCGGGTTTTTTCTTGACGGAACGCCAGGTCAGCCGAGGTCGCCGCCGAGCACCAGGCCGGGCGGAAGCGGCTCGCCGTACAGCGCCGCGCGGTCGGCGCGTCCGGGCGTGAACGCCCGGATCGTGGCGGCGCGCAACGGCGTGACGCCCGCGCCTTCGAGCTTGCGAGCGATCCGGTCGCGCATTCCCCTCGGGACGTCCAGGTTTCGATCGTCCACGACTCGCGCGGCCCTCAGGAACAACGTGCAGCACTCGGTCAGGTCGCCGGCCGACCAGTCGAACGGCTGCAGCGCGGCGAAGGCGCGTTCGACGAGCTCGGGCGCGACCACGCTCTCCGGTCCCGCGTAGAGCGGCGTCCGGTTGAGCAGCAGGCCCAGCGCGGACAGGTGCGGCGCGCAATGCTGCCGGCCCTCGATCAGCCGGATCGCCTGCGCAAGGAAAAGCTCGATCAGCTCCGTCTTAGTCTCGCGCGGCAGGCGTTCGAGCGAGCCCGCGAGGCGGACCAGTTCCGGCGACGCCTTGCCGGCGGCGAGCGTCGCGAGGTCGGCCGCCAGCAACAGGTCCTGCCGCTCCGCCGTCAGGCCGCCGGCGACGCGCCGCCACAGGATCGCCTCCTGCACCTTGCTGCGCTTGCCGGGAAAGGCGAGCCCCGTCTCCCGCAGGCGCCACAGCGCGTCCATGCGCTCAGCGTCGCCGGGATAGCCGAACCCCGGGCGCAGCAGGAATCCGGCGAGACCGAGCCAGGCCTCCTCATGCTCGACGGAATGCTTGCGGCCGGCGGTCGCATCGTCGAGGGCCGGCCACAGGCCGCGCAGCAGCGCCGCGTTCCATTCGTGCCGCGGCGCGCCGACCACGCGCTCCATCGTCTTCAGCGCCGCATTGGCGCTCGGGCCGGCGGACTTGTCGACGGGCCTGAAGCCGGACATTTTCGCCCCCGGCCTGCCGCCCGCCTTGCCCCCCGGCTTCGGCCCGGCCTTCGGCGGCGGCGGGGCGAACAGGGCGGCGATCTGCTCCCGCACGGCCTGCTGCGCCTCGGGCGTAGCGTTCGGCGCGACCGCCTCGGCGGCCCTCGCGCCGCGCCCGCCGGTCTCGTGGGCGCGCAGGTTGAATTCCAGCGGCCACGAACCGGGGGCGCGCGGGTCCGTACCCACGCAGGCGATCTGCAGGAGGCCGAGCGCGTTGATCTTCGCCGCCAGCCGGACCGGGACGGTCCGCTCCGGCCCGGCGTCGGCGCCCTGCCCCGTTTCGACGCGCGTCTGAAGCTCCGGCAGCGCCTGGAAGGCGTCCGGGTCCCAGGGGACGACGTCGCCCGGCCGGCTGTCGCCGTGGCGGGTCGAGGACCAGGCCTGAAAACTGACCGGCCGGCCGGTCCGGAGCTCGAGGCCGGGCAGGTCGATGGCGAAGCCCTGCTCGGCCGCTGCGCCGAGGGGCAGAACGCAGATCAGCGCCGGCCGCTCGCCCGCAGCCGCCGTCTCGGCGGCGAGAAACACCGCTCGCGCCGCCCCCGCCGCGATCCGGCCGGAGCGCGCGTGCAGGAGCTTGCCGAACCGGGCGGCGCCGCGCGCGACCGCGAGGTCGGGCTCGGCGTTGAACAGTTCGACCGGGCGGACGCCCTCCTGCCAGGCCGCGATCTGGTCGAGGAGCCGCTGGCGCAAGACGCCGGCGTGCAGCGCGCCGCCGTTGAACAGCACGGCGTCGACGCGCGGGCGATCCGCCAGAAAATCGGCGAGGTGGCGGGTGATCGCGCTGTCGGCGGCGTAGGGGAGCCCCCAGTCGCGTAAGCCCGATTGCGTCCGCCAGGGCTTTGCGCGCGCGTCGCATTCCGGGAAGAAGCCGTCCAACGCCATGCGCTCGACCTCGTCGCGCTGGACCGTCGTCGCCTGCGCGCCGCCGATCAGGCCGGAGCCCCTGCCCGGCAGCGCCACCACGTAATGCTCCGGCGCCGAACCGTCGCCGGCGAGCGCCAGCTCCTTGATGTCGCGGCACGAGGCGACGAGATGATCCCATTGCGGGCCGGACAGGCCGCCGCGTCCCGCCGCCAGCCGCGGCTCGACCAGCGCCGCGAGCGCCAGATCCATGTTGTCGCCGCCGAGCAGGATGTGGTCGCTGACGGCGACCCGCTTGATCTCGGGCGTGGCGCCCGCCGCGCCCGCGCGGGTCTCGAACAGGCTGAAGTCCGAGGTGCCGCCGCCGATGTCGACGATCAGGATGTGGCGCGGTTCGGCGGCGCTCGCGTCCCCCCAGGGCGCCCCGCCGGCGTCGTGGGCTTCGAGCCAGCAGTAGAAGGCCGCCTGCGGCTCCTCGAGCAGCCGCAGGGCCGGCGGAAAGCCGGCCTCCTGCGCCGCGTCCAGCGTCAGGCGCTGCGCGGCGGCGTCGAACGAGGCGGGCACGGTGATGGCGATGTCCTGCGCGTCGAACGGAAAGCCCTGGCGCGCGAAGCGGCTGTTCCAGGCGGCGCGCAGATGCGCCAGCACGAGCGCGGAGGCGCCGACCGGCGAGATTTTTTGCGAGGGGCTCAGGTCTTCCGATCCCCAGGGCAGGATCGGCGCGGTCCGGTCGGCCGAATGGTGGCAGAGCCACGACTTCGCCGATCGCGCCACCCGTCCAGGCGTTTCCCCAGCGCGGCGGCGGGCGAGGCGGCCGACGATCCATTCGTCGGTGTCGAAGTCCGCGCCCGGGGTGGCCGCATCGCCCGCGTCCTCGGGCAGATAGAGAAACGACGGCAGCGTCGTCGCCTCGCCGAGCGAAACCGGGGTTTCCAGCTGCGGGACGAGCAGCGCCTCGGGACGCGCGTCGCCGTCGAGCGCGACGAAGGCGAGCGCCGAATTCGTCGTGCCGAGATCGATGCCGATGGAAAACCGGGCCGCCATGGCTTTTCGTCAACCGGGTTCGTTCGAGCGCGAGCGCCAGCGCCGCATGGAGCGTGGCCGCGCAGTCAGCTGCCCGAGGGATGCACACATCTCTTTGCCGGCCAAACTCCGAGCGGCGAGCGACGTCCCGGCCCCCACCCGGGTCGCGCTTGCGCGCGCCCGGGCGCAGGCTCTTGTGGGGGCGGGACAGGGTGGGGGGTCACGCCGAGCTTGGGAAGTTCCCTTGCGCGCCCAACGGATAGGCATGGCCCGACCCCCCTCCTCGTTCCTCCCCCACAAGGGGGGAGGAGGCGCACCGCGCCCGCCGGTGTAATAATGCCTGGCCGGCGACCGCGCCTATAGCGACGCCGTGTCTCGAGCGCGAGGCTCAGTCTACTGCGTGCGCACCTGAAACTCGATCTTCCACTTGCGGTCCGAGTTCGCGTGCTTCATCCAGAGTTCGAGCGTTCCGAGTTCGGTGACGATCGCCTCGATCCGCACCGGGACCACCTGCCCCGCCGGAACGTCGGCGAGCGCCGGAAGCTCGACTTCCAGCAACGCCGTCTCCTCCAGCTCGCGCTCGGCGTCGGGCAGGATTTCGCCCGGCGCGTCGCCGCTGCGCACCGCCGACGAGAAGAAGCGGAACTCGGCGGTTTCCCCCGTCACCAGGCCGAAGGTGCGGCCCTCGATCAGCTGCTCGGTCCCCTCCTGCATGCCCTGCGGCACCACGCACAGCGCCTTGACCGGCGGCCGGAAGCCGGGAATGGCCGGCATCGACGTCTCCAGCCCGACATAGTACGAGCGCGCGGCGCCCGCCTTGATGCGCATGCCCTGCCCCGTGGCGCGGCGCCGGCCGTAGACGGCCGCCCCTTGCGCCACCGCGAGATCGGGCTCGAAGCCTTCGAGCGCCCGGACCGGGGCGCCGCCGTTCCACGACGCCAGCAGCTCCAGCACCCGGGCGCGGATCGGCTCGGCCTTGAACACGCCGCCGTTGAACAGCACCGCGGTCGGCAGCAGCGCCGTCCCGGAGGCGCGCGGTCCGACCAGCGCCGCGAGCTTGTCGCTCGCGCGCACGTTCTGCAGGCTGCGGCCGAGGAAGCGCGCCAGATGCTTGCTGATCACCGGATCGGACGCGTAGGGCAGCCCGAATTCCTGAAGCCCGGCGCGCCGCCCCTCCTGCGGCAGGTCGTCGAGCGTCGTCATGGCGAAGAACCCGTCGATCACGATCTGCGACAGCAGCGCGCGCGGAAGCGCGGTCGAGATCGTCTTGGCGAACAGGCTCGCGCCGCGCGAGGGAATCGCGATCGGCGCCTCGCTGAGCGCCGCATCCTCGAACAGGGCGATCTTCGCCCGCGCCGCGGCGTGGACCAGCGCGAGGAACTGCCAGCCGTCGAGCGCCTTGCCTTCCGCCTCGAGGCCCGCCCGCAGGGCGTAGGCGAGCGCCAGATCCATGTTGTCGCCGCCGAGCAGGATGTGCTCACCGACGCTGATGCGTTCGAGTTCGAGGGCGCCGTCGACGTCGGTGACGGCGATCAGGCTGAAATCGGCGGTGCCGCCGCCGACGTCGCAGACCAGGATCACGTCGCCCGGCGCGACCGCGTCGCGCCATTGCCGCCCGGCCCGCGCGGCCCAGGCGTAGAACGCCGCCTGCGGCTCCTCGAGCAGCGTAACCTGACCGAGCCCGGCGGCCTCGGCCGCTTCCGCCGTCAGATTGCGCGCGACGTCGTCGAACGAAGCAGGCACCGTCACGACGATCTGGCCGTCGCCGATGTCCCAGTCCCGCCCGCTCGCCCGCGCCGCGTGGAGGAAGGCGCCCTTGAGGTGTTCGAGATAGAGGCGCGAGCACTCGAACGGCGACAGCTTGTCTTCCGCGCTCTCGGACTTCCACGGCAGCGTGCGCTGCCTCGGATCGATGTGCGGGTTGGACAGCCACGACTTGGCCGACGTCACCAGGCGATCGGGGACGAGCGCGCCGTGATCGCGGGCGAACTGGCCGACGATCCGCAACGCTTCGCCCTGCCCCCACGGCAGCGCGAACGCGTCCGGCCGGAATTCCTCGGGATGCGGCAAGTAGAGCGCCGAGGCCATGGTCGGCTTTTCGCCGAGTTCGGCCGGGGCCAGGACCTGCAACACCGGCACGATCTCCGGTCGGTCGGCGTCGAGTTCGGTCAGCGCCATGGCGCTGTTGCTGGTGCCGAGGTCGATCCCGAGACTGAAGCGAGCGGTCATCGATGGAGTCCTCGCAGGGGTTGGGCCGCAACGGCCGGCGCGCCGCGGCGGCGCGCCGGCGAACCCTTCATTTCACTTCCACCTCCGCCGGCGCGATCGCGGGCAGCGGGTCGTCGGGGCCGCGCAGCAGCAGCGGCAGCTTCACCGTGTCGGTCTTCCAGCCGCGGTGGACGAGCACGCCGGAGAACGGCGCCGACCCCGCGATCTTGCCGACCAGCCGGTATTCGTCGGCCGAATAGCCGGGCGGCACCTGAACCTTCGATCCCTCCGCCTCGGAGCGGACGGGCCGGATCGAGAAATGCTCCGTGAGCACATCCTTGCATCCGGCGTGAACGACCCGGGACGCCGCCCCGACCTGGGCGTCGCCGTAGGCGTTGATGTCGTCCATCAGGAAATCGACCAGCCGGCCCTTCTCCTGCAACATCGCGAGGAAGTGCACGATCTCGGCCTCGACGCTCGCCCGCGGCGGTTCCGGCGCGGTCGGCGCGGGTTCGGCGGCGGGCGCGGCCGGGGTCCGGCGCGGGAACAGCGCGACCACCGACATGAGGAAGACCAGCGCGGCCAGCCCCAGCGTGGCCTGCGGCAAATATTGCCGCACCGGCGCGAGGTCGGCGAGCCCCCATTGCGCCAGTTGCTGGCGGACCGGCTCGAGGTCGATCGCCGGGGCGGCGGCCGCCGTCGCCAGCAGGAGCAGCGCGGCGATCATCAGGACGACTCTCATAGCGATTGCCCCCTCCGGCGGCGACTGCGCGAGGCGCGCGGGCGGATACCTAAACTGTTTTGGCCGATGCGGCCAGTCGGGCGATTCGCCGTCCAGGCCGGCGGCGCGCCGCGGCGTCGTTTGGTCGCAGATCACGCGAGGCTGGCGGGGACTCCCGTCCGCGGCGCAGAGGAACTTTCCTTCGCGCCGGCGCGTTTTCTTTCCACGACCGCCCGCTGGCGGATCGAACCTGAAGGAGAATGAGAATGCTGCTTTGGCTCTGGATCATCGTCGCCCCGGGTGTCATTCTTCTCGCCGACAGCCCCGGGGCAAGGCAGTACCTGGGCGCGCTCATCCGCTTCAATCGGGGGCCCGAGCCGGCGAACAGCACGCCGCGACCGGCGCCGGCCGGCGCCGCGGCTATTCCGCCGAAGGACGATAACGGCTGACGCGCCGTGAAAAGCCGCTCGCGGTCCTCTGCGCGCGGCCAACCTTGCCAGTATGTTTCAGCGGGCCCGGCGCCGACGCTCTCTCATTCCCCGGGGATCGCAATCGACGGAATCGATACGACGGGGTCGAGGATGGGTCGAACCATCGAAACTGTCGCGAGAACATTCTCTTGAAGCCAGCCGCCCAAGCCGCTGATCCTTCAGGAGAGAAATGGTCGGGGCGAGAGGACTCGAACCTCCGACCCCCTGTCCCCCAGACAGGTGCGCTAACCGGGCTGCGCTACGCCCCGACGGCTGCTCTTATAGGCAGGCTCGCCGCCGCTGGCAATCCGTTCTTAGCCGGTCTGGTCCCCGGCTTGTCCCGATCGCGCGAGTCGCAGGGCGCGGGCCGCCTCGACGATCTCGGCCAGCGCCCCCCGGAGCGCCGCGATCTCGCCGGGATCGAAGGCCCGCGTCGCGACTGGCGGCGCCACGGATTCCGGCGGGGCCGCCGGGTCCGGCCGCGGACCCGCCGCGAGCCCCGGATCCGGCTCGCGCGCGGCCTGCGCCCGCGCGGCCGGTTCGGACGGCTGGGACAGGAGGCGCGGCTCCGTGGTTGCGCTGGTCAAAGCCTGCACGCCCTGCTCCTTGAACAGTTTCTGGACGCCCTTGATCGTATAGCCCTCGTCGTACAGCAGGCGCTTGATCAGGCGGAGCCGCTCGACGTCGTCGGGCCGGTAATAGCGCCGGCCCCCGGCGCGCTTCAGCGGGCGGATCTGCGGAAATCGCGTCTCCCAGAACCGCAGCACGTGCTGCGGCAGGTCGATGGTGTCGGCGACTTCGCTGATCGTTCGAAAGGCCTCTGGGCTCTTCTCCATCTCGTCGCTCGCGGACAGCGGTTGGAGCAGGCCGAATCGTCCTTGCCCGTCCGGCTACTATCGTCCGCCCAGCGACCGAACGCCAGACGCGCCTAATCGCGAGCGTCGTCGTCGGCCTTGCCGTTGATCTTGGCCTTCAGGACGTTCGACGGCTTGAACACCATCACCCGGCGCGGGAGGATCGGCACCTCCACGCCGGTCTTGGGATTACGCCCGATGCGCTCGCCCTTCGAGCGGACGACGAACGAGCCGAACCCGCTGAGCTTCACCGTCTCTCCCCGCACTGCCGCATCGCAGATCTCGTCCAGCACCGACTGAACCAGTTCGGCCGACTCGGTGCGCGACAGCCCGACGCGCTGGTAGACGATTTCGGACAGGTCGGCGCGGGTCACGGTCTTTCCCGGCTCGCGGCCGGTTCTTGGGTTTGACATCTCGAGCCTCAAAACCATGGCGCCGATGCGGCGGCCAGCCCCCGTTACGCGGCTCGGGCCCTCGAGGCCCGGCGCCATTCTCACACTTGTCCTTGGACTTTCCTTTCGACACCGGCAAGTCCATAAACCGCGCGGCCGGCAACCGGTACGGCAAGGCGCCCGCCTCGTCGATCCCCCCGCCCCAGCCCGATGCGGGCGCGCCCTCATCCTAGGCGCGCCTGCCCGTCGCAGACCTTACCAAAGGCCATAAGGAGTGTCGATGAACGCGCCGTCGCAGCAAGAGAAATCCCGCATCGTGCTGGTGACCGGCGCGTCGCGCGGCATCGGCCGGGCGGCTGCGCTCGCGTTCGCGCGCGCAGGCGCCCATGTCGTCGCGCTCGCCCGCACCCAGGGCGCGCTCGAGGACCTGGACGACGAGATCCGCGCGCTCCGTCCCGACGACGACAGCCCGGCGACGCTGGTTCCGCTCGACCTGCGCGATCATGCCGCGCTCGACCGCCTCGGCGAGGCGCTCTACCGCCGCTGGGGCCGGCTCGACGCGCTGGTCGGCAACGCCGGCGTGCTCGGGACCCTTTCGCCTCTGCACCATGTCGATCCGAAGGAGTGGGACGACGTTCTCGCCGTCAACGTCACCGCCAACTGGCGCCTGATCCGGTCGCTCGATCCGCTGCTGCGCGCCTCGGCCGCGGGACGGGCGGCGTTCATCACCTCGGGCGTCGCGTCGCGCGCCGACCTGCGCGCCTATTGGGGCCCCTACGCCATGTCCAAGGCGGCGCTCGATGCAATCGCGCGAACCTACGCCGCCGAGACCCTCAACACCTCGAACGTCCGCGTCATGCTCGTCAATCCCGGGCCGCTGCGCACGCTGATGCGCGCCAAGGCGATGCCGGGCGAGGATCCCCAGACCCTGCGCCCGCCCCACGACCTCGCGCCGAAGATCGTCGAGATCTGCTCGCCCGATTGGACGGAAACGGGCAAATTGTACGACTTCCCGACGGATTCGCTGCTGTCGTTCCGCGCCCCCGCGCCCCTGTAGCCGCGGATCGCGGCGGACGCGGTCAGCGACCGCGTCCTGCCCGCTGGATGGAAAGCGGCCCCGTTTCGCCGCGCCGGCCGCCGAATTGGGCCGGATCGCCGCGTATTGACCCCCGGCAAGGCCCCGACGCGACCGGAATTGCAATTTCCTGGGAACAGCCCGCGGCAGCCGACGTTGGAAGCGCGACATCCATCGAGGAGCGCGCGCATGGCGAGACCGGGCGACAAGTCTTCAGGCGAATCGGAAAGAGCAACGTCCGCAGCAGGGAAAACGGAGTCGTCCGGGGCGACCGAGACGACCTCGGCCAGCCCCGCCGAGCCCTCTGGCGAAAGCAAGGGCGTCGAGGGCGCCAGGGACGGCAAGGACGCGAACAACGGCAAGGAAGCAACTGACGGCGCGAAGACCGCGTCGCCGGGAGAGGCGTCGTTTGCCGCTTATGCCGAGCGGATGACGACCCAGCACAAGGCGCTGCGGGCGATCCTCGACAAGCGCAGCGGTGCGTCCGCGGAACCGCTGGCGATCGCGAAGGAATTCGCCGCGGCCTGGCTTCCGCACACGCTCGTCGAGCGGGAGGTGCTTTTCAGCGCCGGCGGCCACGGCGAGGCGGCGGAGGCGATCACGGAGATCGAGATCCGCAAGGACCTTTTGAATCTGCTGCTCGCCAATCTGCTCGACCGGGGTCCGCGGGGCGGCGAGAAGGCCGCGCTCGAGGCGCTGGCCGAACAGTACTCGGCCCTGGCGCAGGCCGGGCGGCGAGCGGAAGCCGGCGTCCGCGAGGCGGTCGAAGCGGCGCTCGCCTCTGGCCGCCTGCCCTTGCAGCAGATCGAACGACGCTACGAACGGGCGAAACAGCAGTTCGCGCGGCTCGACGACACGTCCATCGGAGAGGCAATCCAATTGCTGGCGCCACGGCGCCTCTCCGTTCACGAGGAGCGCCAGCAGAGCGAACGGGAGCGTACTATGCCGAGATATTCTTCACAGGGCGGCGGCCGCGACCGCGACGAGCAAGGTCGGTTCCTGCCCGAGGACGATCGGGACCAGGGGCGCGGCGGAGGCTATCGCAGCAGCGGCACGCCGCAGCGAGATGAAGGCGGCCGCTTCGTCAGCGACGACGACCGTCGCTCGTACGGCCGGCGCGAGGACGACAACGGCCGCGGCCGCTCCATGTCGTCGCAGCGGGACTCCGACGAGGAGCGGTACGGCTCGCGCGAGCGCGGTCAGGGCGGCGACCATCGTGGCGGCATGCCGCAGCGGGATGAAAGCGGCCGCTTCGTCAGCGACGACGACCGCCGCTCGCACGGCCGGTACGAGGATGACAACGGCGGGAGCCGCCGCATGTCCTCGCAGCGGGACTCCGACGAGGACGAGCGCTACGGTTCGCGCGAGCGCGGCCAGAGCGGCCAGGACCGCAGCCGCGGCGGCTGGTTCGGCGATCGCGAAGGCCATTCCGAAGCGTCGCGCCGCGGTTGGGAAAACTCAGACCACGGTCGCAGCGGCTGGTTCGGCGACCGCGAGGCCCATTCCGAAGCGTCGCGCCGCGGTTGGGAAAACTCAGACCACGGCCGCAGCGGCTGGTACGGCGATCGCGAGGGCCATTCCGAAGCCTCGCGCCGCGGTTGGGAAAACTCAGACCACGGTCGCAGCGGCTGGCGCGGCGATTCCGAGGGCCATTCCGAGGCCGCGCGCCGCGGCTGGGAGGAAGGGCATCGCTCGCAGCGCCGTGACGACGACGACGGCCGCTATCGCGAGCGCGCCGCCCGCTACGAGTCGGACGAGCGCCGCGCTTCCGGCCGCGGCGAGGAGAGCCACAGCCGCGGCGGCGGCCGGCACGACGAGGATAGCGATCGCGGCTCGTCCCGTGGACACGGCGGCTGGTCCGGCGACCCCGAAGGTCATTCGGAGGCGTCGCGCCGCGGCTGGGAGCGGCGGCGGTAACAGGACCGCGCCCGCGTAATGGCGCGCCCTTCCCCGGCGGAGGCTGGGGAAGGGTAAGCCTTTTCAATTGTTTACGACGAATTCTTGTCGCCGGGCCAGAGCCCCGGCAGCGCTGCGGACGCGATCACCGACCGGGCTGACTGCGGCGACAACCACGGCGACGCCCGCATGGGACGCCTGCGACCGGTCCCGACCTGCTGCTGACGGAGACCGTTACGCGGCGACGGCGGTCCGCTTCCGCGAGACGGAACCGGCGATCCCGAGGCCGACAAGGCCGGCGAGCATCATTGCCCAGGTCGAGGGCTCCGGAACAGCAATGTCGGTAACGGCGAAGGTTCCCGACCAGGACAGCGAGCCCGCGTTCGCGCTCACGGTGCGGGTGAGCGAAAACGCAAAACTCGCCAGGCGCATGTCGGTCACGCCGCCCTGGGAGCCGGGCGTCCAGACGCCGTCGGCCGTGTAATAGACGATGTCGGGATCCGCCGCTCCTGCGGAGATCGACGTGCTCTGGAACGTGCCGAAAACGGCGTTGCCGAATGTCAGGCTGGTTCCCGACGTCGTTGAGAAGGAAACGGCGCCGAAATCCTGCATAGGCATTCCCGTCAGAACGCCGTCGTTCGATTGGTTCGTAATCAGCTCTCCGATCGTGAACGACGTGGCGGTATTGATGTCGCCGTCCGGCAAGCCGTCGGCCAGGGTCGTCCCGATATCGGCGAAGCCCTGGGAGCCGATCACGCTTGCCTCGGCGCCGGCGCACCCGCCGGCCAGCAGCCCGACCGCGAGGGCCACAGACTTCAGATTCGGTGACATTGGCGTACCCTTCAACGCAAAACTCCAGGAAACGCACGTTCCCTGCGCGTTCTTGTTGACGCTGTACTATCGTGCCTCACATCGCATGTCAACATTTGTCCAGAAAATTTGACAGGGCGCATGCTCGGGGGCAGGCAGAATTGTGTCGGGTCCGTCCGCAATGCCTGCCGGGGCCGGTCGTTGTCGTGACAACCAACGTCGACGCCAGTCGACTGTCAGGAAAAGCAGGCGTCTTCTGGTTGCGCTGGCGAAGGCGAGCAAGAGGTTTGCATCAGCGTTCTTCGCTCCATCCGGCAAGCATCGCCTCGTGGCCGCGAACACGGAGCGTCCGGGCGTTGCGCGCAGGACGTCGAGAGTCTCGCGCCCGATGACGGTAGGACTTGTGGCGAACGACTCTTGCGGGTCCGCGCCCCGTCTTGATGAAGGCCTTTATCGATCGACCCGTGTCGATATTTTATACTAACGATCGAATATCGCTTTATTTGAACTGCGCGATCCGGGCCGAGACCGGGAAACGCGGACCTCCGAAGGGCGGCGGTCGCGCATGCGCTCCCGGCGATCGTGTTCCGTCGGTCGCGGCGCCGGCCCTGCCCCGCCGGTCAGAACTCGACTTTGGCGCTCAGACGCCCGCCGATCGCCGACGAGGAGGCGCCGTCTATCGATCGATACAGGAAGACGGAGGCGGCGAGATTCACCGTTGGGCTGACGTTGGCGTCCGCGCCGAGATCGAGTTCGCCCCAGGTCCCCTGGAGCGCGCCGTCGATGGTGACCGGATTGTAGGCGCCGAAGTCCAGGAAAGTCGCCGCGGGAGCGTTCAGGACGAAGTCGTGCCAGACGCTCGCGCGCGCCCACAGCGTCACCGCGTACGCGGCCAGCTCCCCGCCTCTCCATGGCAGATAGGACGCCTTGATCCCGAGCCGACCCCGCAGGTCGTTCGTCCGTTCGAAACTCGTCGTTCCAAACAGGTCTGTCCCCGACCCGAGCTGCACGCCCTGATAGATCAACTGGGCCTGGGGTTCGATCAGCCAGGAGGGCCCCCAGCGCAGCGGCTGCCCGCCGGTGACGGAAGCCGCGAACCCGGCGCCGCCGACGCTGAGGCCGGTGAAGGCCGAGCCCTGCACCTGTCCATACCAGGTCCCTTGCAGGACGGCGTCGACATACCAGCCCTGGGCGCCGACATGGGTCCAGTAGGCGCCGAGCGAATAGGCGTCGATCGAGACGTCGCCGGCCTTCGACCCCGTGTAAACCGAGTTCACGCTGGCGTTGGCGATGGAATAGCCGACGTAGCCGCCGGCGCTGTCGACCGATCCGTCACGCGCGACATTCGACCAGGGCGTCATTCCGGCCTCGAACCCGCCGAGCGCATAGCTGAAGTTGGGACCCTGGCCGTTGAGGAACGGATTGCTCGAGGAATACCCGACCGGGCCCTGCTTCTGATCGCCGGCGAGGCCGATCGCCCGAGCCCAGAACAAGCGCTTGCGCACGGCTTCCATCTGCCGCTCCATCGCTTCCCGTCTGGCGGCGTCGAACTCCGCCGGGGAGACGCAATTCACGGGCGGCTTCCTGGTCGGCAACGCGACGGTCGCGTCGGATTTCTTGGTCGGCAGGCAGAGCGTGGGCGAGGGCTCGGCGGACGGCGGCTCCTGGGCGCCGAGCATGCGCTGATCGAAGTTGTCGATCATGGCGAAGCCGACGATGTTGGCAAGCTCCGGCATGGCCACATACACCGGAACCTCGGGGCGAAAACTCGGGAGCGGCGGGGACGTCGGGGCGGGAGTCGGAGTCGGCGTGGGGGTCGGCGTCGGCGTGGGGGTCGGCGTCGGGGTCGGCGTGGGGGTCGGGGTGGGCGTCGGGGTCGGGGTGGGCGTCGGGGTCGGAATCGCCGGTGGAATCGAGAACGTTCCCGAATCGGCGATCGACCCCGTGCTGGGCGGATTCTGGTTGAACGAGACCGTGAAGCTCGCGTCGTAAGAGCCGGCGGGGATGCCGCCGTAGGAGCCGGGAGACCACAATCCAAGAACGTAAAACCCGACGTGACCGGGGGTCTCGTCCGCCGCTCGATAGATATCCAGACTGGAAAATGTCCCGAAGACGCTGTTGCCGAATGTCATGCTGGTTCCCGAGGTCGTCGAGAACGTGACGGAGCCGAGGTTCTGGTGGGGCATGCCGGTGAGAAAGCCTGTTCCCGACGTCGTCGAGTACAGTTCACCGATCGTGAATGTCGTGGCGGTGTTGATGTTGCCGTTCGGCGAGCCGTCGGCCAGCGGCTTGCCGATGTCGGCAAAGCCCATCGTGCCTTTCACTTCCGCGTGCGCGCCCACTACGGCCGCCCAGAGCACGGCGATCGCTATTGCCAGTCTTTTCACGCTCTTCCCCTAAAACCAAGCACGCGCCGAACGCCGCCTTCCCTCAGCGGCCAACTCGATGCGCGGGGCCTTCCCCGTCGGCGCGAAGGTCGACCCGGCAGCTGCGGTTTTCGGCCGAAGGGGTCGCGGAGCGCCGCCGCCGCGCCCCGAGGAATCGCCTTCGCTCGTTGTCCGCTCGCCTCGAGCGCTTCCCCGCTCCGATTCGCACGTCAACGGCCGACTTAAGCTCATGGCTCACCTGTAGAGGGGAACGAACGCTGACGCAAGCGACTGCGCGACGGTGTGACGACAGGGTTCTTCGAGCCGGATCCGGGCCTTCCCGGCGAATCGGGGGCGCGGTGGCCGACCCGTCGGTCTGCGTGTAGAACCCGGTTCCCTCGGCGAAAGCGGTCGCAGCCCGATATGAAATTGACGCAATGGAAACGGCTCGCGGCGGCGGCCGCCGCGGTGTTCCTTCTCTCGCTGGCGGCGTTCCTCCCGGATATCGGCGACCCGGCGACCCTGACGTTCGACGAGACATGGTACGTCCCGACGGCGCGCGATTGGCTGGCTGGCGCGGCGATGGGGCATCAGGAGCATCCCCCGCTCGGCAAGCTCCTGATCGCCTTGGGCATGTGGCTCGCCGGCGACAATCCGACGGGATGGCGCGCAATGAGCGCGGCCTTCGGCGCCGCGACCGTCACGGCCGTCTTCTTCTGGGGATTCGGGCTCACCGGAAAGATCGGGCGCGCGCTCTGGGCGGCGGCCCTGACGTTTTTCGCCGGCGCCGTCTTCGTTCAGGCGCGCATCGCCACGCTCGACATCTTTCTCATGGCGTTCTGCGCGCTGGCGCTCGCGTTCTTCACCTTCAGCATCAAGGCGACGAGCCGCAGCCGGTCGATCGCCTTCGCGCTCGCGATGGGCGTGAGCCTCGGCCTCGCCGGCGCCTGCAAGTGGTCGGGCTTCTTTCTGCTGTTCGGGCTCGCCTCCGTCTACCTCCTCATCGGCCTCTTGCGGACATGGGGGGTCCGATTCTCAGACCCGAAGCCGTCGGACTTCTTTTCCGAGGCGGCCTGGCCCGGAATGTCGCCGTCGGTCGCGGTCGCAGCCTTCATCGCGGTTCCGCTGGCTGCGTATTTCGTCGCCTATCTGCCGCAGATCGTGCGCGCCGGCGATCTTTATGAATTTGTCGCGTCCCACGAACGCATGCGCGACATCATGAGCGGTTCGTCTCCGTCGCACCCTTACGCGAGCCGCTGGTTCACCTGGCTCTGGATGGGCCGGCCGGTCTGGTACAGCTTTGCGCTGCGCGGGCCGAACTGGGGTCCGGACGCGCCGGCGTCGGCGATCGTCGCCCTCGTCAATCCGGTCGTCCTGGTCCTCGGCGAGGCCGCCGTCGTGCTGGCGTTGACGCGCTGGCTGCGATTTCGCGACCGCGACGGCCTGATCGTGACGGTGGCGTTCTTCTCCCAGTTCCTGCCGTGGGCGCTCGATCCCAAGGGGCTCGAGTTCTTCTACTATTACTTTCCCGCGACCCTCGCCTTCGGCCCGGCGCTGGCGCTCGGGATCTTCCAGGGAGAGGACCGGCGACGCCGCGTGGTCGCGGCGGCGGTTCTCATCGGGGCGGCGGCGGCGTTCGCCTTCTTTCTGCCGGTGTACGCCGGCGGCATCGGCGTCACGCCGGCGTCCCTGGCCGCGCGACTCTGGTTCAAGAGCTGGATCTAGTTTTTTGACTTTGCTTGGAAAAAAGGGCGGCCTCGGTCCGGCCGCCCCTTCCGTTCGCCGTTTTCACCCTCAGGCGGCGGCGCGGTTGACGCCCTGCTCGGCGATCGCGGTCAGCTTCTTGTCGGCCGCCACCTCTTCCGTCAGGGTCTCCGCCAGCAGACTCGCGCAGTCGTCCTTTCCGAGCTCCTTCGCCCAGGCGATCAGCGTCCCGTAGCGGGCGATCTCGTAATGCTCCACCGACTGGCCGGCCGCGAGCAGGGCGGCGTCGAGCACGGCCTTGTCGGCCACCTCGCCGGCGACCTCGTCGGCCTCCTCGATGATGCCGTCGATCGCCGGGCAGTCCACGGCCTTCGGCTCGGTTCCGTTCAGCCGGAAGACCTCTTCCAGCCGGAGGATCTGATTCTTCGTCTCCTGAAGATGCGATTCGAACGCCTCGCGCAACTCGGGCGTCGTCGACTTCTGGATCATCTCCGGAAGCGCCGCGACGATTCTTTTCTCTGCGTAGTAGATATCCTGCAGCTGATGGGCGAACAGGTCGTCGATGGTCTCGATGTCTTTGGTGAACAGGCCCATGGGTTCAGTCTCCTGCGGGTCGGGCGGTCGAGCGCCCACGCGCGCCCAACGCGCCCTTCGATGGCTTGTTCCCGCGCATGCGCGCCTCGTCCCCGGTCGAATCCGCCTTGCGTCGCGGACGGCCCGCGTGTATGGGACGCGCCTTGTTTCGTCCCGCCGGGGGCTGAACGGAAGGTCGCGCGTTCCCTCGCGCGGCAGGGCTTTGAAGGCCCGGCTTCCCGTGTTCCCGCCTTCGAATGATCCGGTTCGAGCCTTTCCCGGGCTCGGAGGGCTCCGCGCGGGACGCGACTGAGACGCAAGAAAGGCACGATATGGCTCTTTACGAGCACATTTTCCTGGCGCGCCAGGACGTCACGCCGCAGCAGGTCGAAGCGCTGACGGAACAGATCAAGACGAAAATCGCCTCGCTCGGCGGCGCGATCACCAAGGTGGAGCCCTGGGGGCTGAAGTCGCTCGCCTATCGGATCAAGAAGAACCGCAAGGCGCATTTCGTCCTTCTGAACATCTCGGCGCCTTCGGCGGCGATCGTCGAAGTCGAGCGCACGCTCAGCATCAACGAGGACGTCATCCGCTATCTGACCATCCGGGTCGACGAGCTCGAGGCCGGTCCGTCCGCCATGCTGCGCAAGCGCGAGGAATCCGACCGCGACGACCGCGGCCCGCGGGGGCCGCGCGGCGACCGGCCCGACCGCGGCGACCGGGACCGTGGCGATCGCGGCGACCGCCCGCCGCGCCGTCCGCGTGACGACATGAACGCTGGAGCACTCTGATGGCCACCGCGCCCCGCCGCCCCTTCTTCCGCCGCCGCAAGTCGTGCCCGTTCTCCGGCGCCAACGCGCCGAAGATCGACTACAAGGACACGCGCCTGCTCTCGCGCTACATCTCCGAGCGCGGCAAGATCGTGCCCTCGCGCATCACCGCGGTCAGCGCCCCCAAGCAGCGCGAACTCGCGCAGGCGATCAAGCGCGCCCGGTTCCTCGGGCTCCTGCCCTACGTGATCCGCTGACCGCGCCTTGAGCTAGCGACCAGCCGCCGCGTCCGGTTCTCGGAAATCGGGCGCGGCGGCAGTTGGGGCCGGCCCTCCGGCTCCTAACCGCAACCGCGGGACAGCGACCATGATCCAGAAATACGCCGTCGCCCTCGGCGCCGGATGCGCCGCCGCCTTCCTGTTCGCGGTCAGCTCGATCGCCGGGGCGGACGCGCTGCCGATGGCGCTCGCCTATCTCGCGCCTCTGCCGATCATGATCGCGACGATGGGCTGGGGCCTGGACGCGGGCGCGATCGCGGCGGCGGCCTCGGTGGCCGGGCTGACGGTGATCGCCGAGCCCCTGTCGGGCATGCTCTACGCCGCCTCGGTCGCCCTGCCCGCCTGGCTCGTCGCCGCTTTCGCCGCGACCCGGCTCGCGCGCTGGGTTCCCTCGCGGTTTTCCGGCCTTCCGCCGTTTCCCTCGGTCGGCGCCGTCGTGACGCTGGCGGCGATCGTGGGCATGATCAGCGCCGCCGCGACGCTCACCGCGGTCATCGTCATGTACCATGGCTACGCCGAGGGCGCCCGCGCGGTGGCGGAGGGCCTCGCCGCGATGGCGGCGGAGGCGTTCGCCGACGGCGCGGAAGCGAAGGCGTTCGCGGACCAACTGGTGCGCGCGGGCCCTGCCGCGATCGCCGGCTCGACCCTGCTGATGCTGTCGGTCAACCTCTATGCGGCCGCCCGTTCGGTGCAGCTCTCGCACCGCCTGGAAAGGCCGTGGCCCGACCTGCCGACGTCGCTGGGACTGCCCGCCCCGCTCGGTCTCGTCGCGATCGCCTGCGCCGCGGCGGCGTGGTTCCTGCCGGCGCCCGCCTCGCAATACGCCCTCGTCGTCGCCGGCGGGCTCGGCACGGCCTTCGTCTTCCAGGGTCTCGCCGTCGCCCACGCGCTCTCGCGCGGCCTGAGGCTCCGGACGCTGATGCTGATCGCGCTCTACGCCTGCTGTCTCTTGCGGGCGAAATACACGCTGCCCCTGCTCGCCCTTCTCGGCGTCGTCGACGCCTTCACGCGGCTGCGCGCGCGCGCCGCCCTTCCCACCCTGAAACCAAACCGGCGGAAATAGGAGATCGTCATGGACGTCATTTTGTTGGAACGTATCGGCAGGCTCGGCCACATGGGCGAGATCGTCAAGGTCAAGGACGGCTACGCCCGCAATTTCCTCTTGCCGCGCGGCAAGGCGCTGCGTGCGACCGACGCGAACAAGAAGAAGTTCGAGGCCCAGCGCGCCGATCTCGAGGTGCGCAACCATGAGCTCAAGCGCAGCGCCGCCGAGTCCGCCACCCGGGTCGACGGCGTGACGGTCGTGATCATCCGCCAGGCCGGCGAGACCGGGCAGCTCTACGGCTCGGTGTCGGCGCGCGACATCGCCGACGCGCTGACCGCCGCCGGGCATTCCGTCCAGCGCAGTCACGTCGCGATCCAGCAGCCGATCAAGACGCTCGGCCTGCATCCCGTGCCGATCCAGCTTCACCCGGAGGTCGAGGCCAAGGTCACCGTCAACGTCGCCCGCTCGCCCGAACAGGCCGAGCGCCAGCAGAAGGGCGAAGATCTGTCGGTCCGCGAGCTGACCTCGATGGACGACCTCGGCCTCGAGGTCGGCAAGGCGCTGGCGGAAGCCGGCCCCGGCGAGAGCATGGGGCGCGAGTGAGGGTCCGGGGGCGGCGTCTCGCCGCCCCCTCCACAGGGCGTCTCGGGCGGCGCGGAACGGCCGGGCCTGACAGAGGCGCGGTCTCGGACGCTGGGTCGGGCGCTCGCCGTCCTCGACGACGGGAGACCTTGCGCGGCGCGCCTCCCGGCGGGGCCGGCGCGCGGAAGACCGCGGGTTCTCGGTTGCCCGGAACCGCGAACCGGCACAAGCTCGCCGCCCACAAGGTTACGCTATCTGTTTGATCAATAGTCGCCGAGAACGACGGAAAGGCGGGAGGGATGCGCAAACGCACGATCGCATTGGCGGCGCTGGCGGCCGTGGCGCTCGCCGCCGGCGTCGGCTACGCCACGCTCGACAAGGAGACGCGCGGCCTGATCGCGGTCCTGCCGACCAACGCCGACGTGTTGAGCTGGCGGCTGGACCAGCGCGACGCCGCGTTTCGCGCGCTCGACCGGTTGCCGTTCCTGGCGAGGGCGCACGCCATCGCGCCCTCGGCGAAGCCGACGCCGCTGCCTGCCGGCAAGCCGCTGACCATCCCGGACGTCGACGCCTACATGGCCAGCCAACGCTCGGCCGGGCTCGTGATCGTGCAGGACGGCAAGGTCCGGTTCGAGCGCTATGGCCTCGGCTTCGACGCGGCCGGCCGCTGGACCAGCTTCTCGGTCGCCAAGTCGTTCACCTCGACTCTGGTCGGCGCGGCGCTCGCGGACGGCGCCATCAAGAGCCTCGACGACAAGGTCAGCCAGTACATCCCCGATCTGCGCGGCTCGGCCTACGACGACGTCTCCGTGCGCCAGCTCCTGACGATGAGCTCGGGGGTGAAGTGGAACGAGGACTACGAGGATCCCAAGTCCGACGTCGCGCAGTTCAACGACGCCAAGCCCGATCCCGGGGTCGACGCCACCGTCAGCTACATGCGCAAGTTGCCGCGCGCGCATCCGCCGGGCGCGGTGTGGCGTTACAACACCGGCGAGACCAACCTCGTCGGCGTGCTGGTGTCCTCGGCGACCGGCAAGACGCTGAGCGACTATCTGCAGGAGAAGATCTGGGGGCCGGGCGGGATGGAGGCGGAGGCGACCTGGCTGCTCAGCAGCACTGGCCACGAGATCGGCGGCTGCTGCCTTCAGGCCGCGACCCGCGACTTCGCCCGGATGGGGCTCGTCGTGCTCGCCAACGGCCAGGTCGGCCGCAAGCCGATCACGCCTCCCGACTGGTTCGAACAGGCGACCCACAAGCAGAAGGACATCGGCGAGCCGGGGAAAGGCTACGGGTTCCAGTGGTGGACCTACGACGACGGCTCGGTCGCCGCGAAGGGGATCTTCGGCCAGGGGATCTTCATCGATCCGAAACGCAAGCTGGTGATCGCCAGCAACGCCGACTGGACGCGCGCCGATCTGGGCCCCGAGCCCGCCGCGCGCGAGGCGTTCTACAAGCAGGTCCAGGCGCTGATCGACGCAGGGAACTGAGCGCGGTCGCGCCCGACGGCCGGATTCGGCCGCCGGGGCGTCGCCGGCCGGCGCGCCATGGGCGCCCTCACTTCTCCGGCAGGTTGAGCCGGATGTTCAGTTCGCGCAACTGCTTCGGCGTGACGGGCGCCGGCGCGCCCATCATCAGATCCTCGGCGCGCTGGTTCATCGGGAACAGCACGACCTCGCGCAGGTTCTCCTCGCCCGCCAGCAGCATCACGATGCGGTCGACGCCGGGCGCGATGCCGCCGTGGGGCGGCGCGCCGCACTGGAAGGCCCGATACATCCCGCCGAATTTTTCGACGAGCACATCCTCCGGGTAGCCCGCAATCTCAAAGGCCTTCTTCATGATGTCGGGGTGGTGGTTGCGGATCGCCCCCGACGACAGCTCCACGCCGTTGCAGACGATGTCGTACTGGTAGGCCTTGATGGTCAGCGGGTCCTGCGTCTCGAGCGCCTCGAGGCCGCCCTGCGGCATCGAGAACGGGTTGTGCGAGAAGTCGATCTTCTTCTCCTCCTCGTTCCACTCGTACATCGGGAAGTCGACGATCCAGCAGAACTCGAACACGTCCTTCTTGCAAATTCCGAGATCGTTGCCGACGCGGATACGCGCTGCGCCGGCGAGTTTGGCGGCCTTGTCCGGCTTGTCGCAGGCGAAGAACACCGCGTCGCCGGCCGAGAGTTTCGCCTTCGCGACCAGCGCCTTCTGCGCCTCCGCCGGCAGGAACTTGGCGATCGGCCCCTTTCCGGTCAGAGCGTCCCCTTCGCCCTCGAAGATGATGTAGCCGAGGCCCGGCGCGCCCTCGCCCTTGGCCCAGTCGTTGAGCTTGTCGAAGAACGAGCGCGGCTGCTTCGCGGCGCCGGGCGCAGGGATCGCGCGCACCACGCCGCCGGCCTTGATGACTTCCTTGAAGGCGCGGAAGGCGACGTCGTCGCGTTCGAAAACCTCCGTGACGTCAGCGATCTTGATCGGGTTTCGGAGGTCCGGCTTGTCGACGCCGTATTCCAGCATCGCCTGCGCGTAAGGGATCATCGGGAAGGCCTGAGTCACCGGCTTACCCGCGCCGAACTCCTCGAACACGCCGCGCAACACCGGCTCGACCGCCGCGAACACGTCCTCCTGGGTGACGAAGCTCATCTCGATGTCGAGCTGGTAGAACTCGCCGGGCGAGCGGTCGGCGCGCGCGTCCTCGTCGCGGAAGCAGGGCGCGATCTGGAAATAGCGATCGAAGCCGGCCACCATCACCAGTTGCTTGAACTGCTGCGGCGCCTGCGGCAGCGCGTAGAATTTTCCCGGATGGATGCGCGAGGGCACGAGATAGTCGCGCGCCCCTTCCGGGCTCGACGCGGTCAGGATCGGCGTCTGGAACTCGAAGAACCCCTGCCCCTTCATCCGCGCTCGCAGCGAGTCGATCACGTTTCCGCGCAGCATGATGTTTGCGTGCAGCTTTTCGCGTCGGAGGTCGAGGAAGCGGTAGCGCAGGCGGGTGTCCTCGGGATACGGCTGGTCGCCGAACACCGGCAGCGGCAGGTCGCCCGCGGGGCCGAGCACCTCGATGTCGCGGACGTAGATCTCGATCAGGCCGGTCGCCATGTCCCGGTTCTCGGTGCCCGCGGGACGCTTGCGCACCGTCCCGTCGATCCGGACCACGAATTCCGAGCGCAGCTTTTCCGCCTGTTTGAAGGCGGGCGAATCCGGATCGACCACGCATTGGGTGATTCCGTAATGGTCGCGCAGATCGATGAACAGCACGCCGCCGTGGTCGCGGATGCGGTGGCACCAGCCCGACAGGCGAACGGCCTCCCCGCTCTCGGCGATGGCGAGGGCGCCGCAGGTGTGCGTGCGATAGCGATGCATGACAATCCGCCTCGAGCGATTTCGATTGAACGCGAGGCGCCGTGCCTAGCCGAAAACCGGCTCACGGGAAAGCGGGAAGAGGAAGGCCGCGCCTTCAAACCGCCGCAAGGCTGGTGACTTGCAAGCAACCGAGCCGGCGGGCGAGTCGCGGGGAGAATCGGATGTCGGGCGAATGACCATGCTGTTTGACCGCCGCGCCGCGGTGGCGGCCCTGGCCGCGGCTTTGGGCGGCTGCGCCGCGCCGCGCGCCTATGCGCCCGCGGGCGGTCTCGCCGCCGCCGGCCCGATTCCCGGCTACGGCCCGATCGAGGACGACGGCCACGAGATTCCCGGCCTCGACGCCGCGACCGTCAGCCCGGACGCGCTGCGCCGGCGGGTTCCGTTCGCCGGCCCCTACCGGCCCGGGACGATCGTGGTCGACGTCGCCGACCGGCGACTCTACCTGGTCGAGCCGGGGGGCATGGCGATGCGCTACACGGTCGGCGTCGGCCGCGAGGAGGCGCTCAACTTCCGCGGCTCGGCCGTCATCGGGCGCAAGGCGGAATGGCCGCGCTGGACGCCGACCCGGACCATGATGGAGACCATGCCGCGCTACCGGGCCTATGCGGGCGGCATGGCCGGCGGCATCGGCAACCCGCTCGGCGCCCGCGCGCTCTATCTCTACCGCGACGGCCGCGACACCTATTTCCGGCTCCACGGGACCAACGAGCCGGACACGATCGGCACTGCCGTATCAAGCGGTTGCATCCGCCTCTTCAACCACGACATCATCGACCTCTACGCCCGCACGCCGGTCGGGACGCCGGTCGTGGTGCTGCAGGAGGGGCTTTCGGATGGGCCATCGGCGGAGGCCGGCCCGGCGCCGGCCGGGCCCGACGTGATGGTCGACCCGGGCCCGTACGGCGCGCCCTACCCCGACGCGGGTCCGGTCTACGACGCCGGCCCGCCGGTGGCGCAGGGGCCGTGGGACGCGCCGCCGGGGTCGTGGCGGGCGGGCTACTAGGTCGAGGCGTGCGATGCGTTCGGCGCGAGCAGCGTGATCTGGCTTCCGCCGTTGGTTGCGGGGGCGATGTGGAAGGTGTCTGCGGCGTAGGACTGGCCGGTCAGCAGCAGCGTCTCTTCCAGCGTCGCGCCGGCGTAGAGTTGCAGCGTCCCCGTCGTCGCCCCGGTCGACGTGTAGGCGGCCCTGGTGAGCGCGAGGTGGTCGACGAGGATCGCGTCGCTCGGGTCAAAGCCGGAGATCGCCGTCGAAACCGCGAAGACCGGGGCGATTTCGAGGATGGACTTCGGGCCGAGCGCGATCGTTCCGGAACCGCTGGTCGTCCCTTCCAGACGCAGCGTGCCGCCGGTCTCCGCGATCGTCCCGCTGACGACGATCGAATCGGCGATCAGGGACAGCACGCCTCCCGCCTCCGTTATCGTCGGCTCGTAGGATCGGGACGAATTCTCTTGCAGCGAAATCCCATGCAGCGAGGCTCGCGACGTCGTGATCGTCCCGGTGTCGAGGATCGCCTGCGCCGACAGGTCGAGCGCGCCTCCCGTCCCTGTGATCGTTCCGGCATTGACGATCGAACTCGCCGTCAGGGACAGCCCGAGCGTGCCTCCGGTCTGCGTGATCGTTCCGGCATTGTTGATCGAGGCCGCCGACAGGCTGACCAGCCCTCCCGTCCCCGTGATCGTTCCGTTATTGACAATCGAACTCGCAGTCAGGGACAGCCCGGCGGCGCTCGCGATCGAAGCTCCGGCGTCCACCGTGATCGAGGCCTGGGCTGCGCCGCCTTCCGTCCCGACCTCCAGGCTCCCAGCGCCTTCGACGACCACAGATCGGCACGACAGGCTGGCGACCTGCGCCGAACCACTTATGTCGATTTCCCCATCGTCGATCAAACCGCCCTTCGCAGTGAATCTGGAGCCGGCAAGGAGATCAAACGTGCCGCCATAGGCCGTAACCGACCCGGCGACCGAAAGGCTGCCGCCGCTCATAAGCAAACCGCCAGAGGATGCGGACGACGACCGCGCGTTCGTCGCCGTCGCCGCCATGGCGGGCGCGCCCAATTGCAGGGCGCCGCCGACGCTCACCGTGGTCCCGTCGCTGCTGACTCTCAGATCTCCGTTGACGACGGACAGAGTGCCCGAAGCCGTGAAGGCGCCCCCGCCGTACACGTCCAAGTCGCCGCTCACCGCCGCGGACGATCCGGTCGTCGAGCCCCCGGTCGGAACGCCGGCCTGCGCGGCCTGGCCGATGGTCACCGCGCCCGAGGCCGTGACGCTGGCCCCGGCCCCGACCGTCATCTGGCCGTCGAGCAGGTCGAGCGCGCCCAGATTTAGAGAACCGGAGTCGAGCGTCAGAACGCCGGAGGTGAACTTGGCCGCGCCGTTCGGGACCAGGGTCTCCGACCCGACCGTCAGCGCGCCGAACCGGTAAGTCCCCACGAGGCTGACCTGATTGGTGAGCCCGACGCTCGCCGCCGCGCCGCCGCCCACGATCGACTTGACGGCTGCGCCCGTCGCCCCAACGATCGTCACCGCGTTGTTGGCGCGCGGAACCGTCGTCGCCGGGTTCTGGCCCGTCGTCGTGTCCTTCCAGTTCGTCGCCAGGCCCCATGAGCCGCCCGTCGAACCGATCCACGTGAACGCGTCGCCATTGCGAGTGACCTCGCTTCCGCCGTTGGCAGTCGGGGAGATGAAGAACGTGTCGCTGGCGTAGGACTGGCCCGTCAGCAGCAGCGTCTCTTCCAGCGTCGCGCCGGCATAGAGTTGCAGCGTCCCCGTCGTCGCCCCCGTCGACGCATAGACCGCCCTGGTCAACGCGAGGTGGTCGACGACGATCGTGTCGCTCGCGTCAAAGCCGGAGATCGATGGCGAAACCGCGTAGGGCTGGTTGGAACTGGACGTCCCGATTTCGAGGATGGACTTCGCGCCGAGCTTGATCGTCCCGGAACCGCTGGTCGCCCCTTGCAAAGACAGCGTGCCGCCGGTTTCGGCGATCGTTCCGTTGACCACGATCGACGTCGCCGTCAGCGACAGCCCGGCGCTCGCCGCGATCGACGCGCCGGCGTCCACCGTGATCGAGCCCTTGGCCGCGCCGCCTTTCGTCCCGACCTCGAAACTCCCGACGGGATTGACGAACAGGAATATCGACTGGCCCGACAGACTGGCGACCTGCGCCGTACCGCCGATGTCGATGTGCCCTTCGTCGGTCAACCCGCCCCTCACGGTGAAAGAGCCGGTCGAGACATGGATATAGCCGTGCGCGGTGACGGACCCGGCGACCGAAAGGCGGGCGCCGTTCGTCAGGGTCACGGTCCCCGAGGACGCGGACGACGAGCGCGTGCCGGTCGACGTCGCCGCCGCCCCCAGTTGCATATTGCCGCCGACGCTCACCGCGCTCCCCGCGCCGTCGACGGTCAGCGACCCGTCGACCACCGACAGATCGCCCGAAGCCGAGAAGACGCTTCCGCTGCTCGCCGTCAGGGCGCCGCTCACCGCCGCGGACGATCCGGTCGCCAAACCCCCGGTCGGAACGCCGGCCTGCGCGGCCTGGCCGATGGTCACCGCGCCCGAGGCCGTGACCCTGTCCCCGGCCCCGACCGTCATCTGGCCGTCGAGCAGGTCGAGCACGCCCAGAGTCAGAGCCGAACCGGAGCCGAGCGCCAGATTGCCGGAGACGAACGCAGCCGAGCCATTCGGAACCAGATTCTCCGCTCCGACCGTCAGCGCTCCGAACGTGTAGGTCCCCCCAAGGTTGACCCGTTGGGTGAGCCCGACGCTCGCCGCCGCGCCGCCGCCCACGATCGCCTCGAAGGCTGTGCCCGTCGCCCCCACGATCTTCACCGCGTTTTTCAAGACCGGAACCGTCGTCGCCGGGTTCTGGCCCGTCGTCGTGTCCTGCCAGTTCGTCGCCAGGCCCCACGAGCCGCCCGTCGAACCGATCCACGTGAACGCGTCGCTGCTGAGCGTGATCTCGCTTCCGCCGTATATTGTGGGGGAGATGAGGAAGGTGTAGCCGGCGTAGGACTGGCCAGTCAGCAGCAGCGTCTCTTCCAGCGTCGCGCCGGCATAGAGGTTCAGCGTCCCCGTCGTCGCCCCCTTCGACGTGTAGGCCGCGCGGGTTAACGCGAGGTGGTCGAAGACGATCCCGTCGCTCGGCTCAAAGCCGGAGATCGACGGCGAAACCGCGTAGGGCGTGTTGGAACTGGACGTCCCGATTTCGAGGATGGACTTCGCGCCGAGCCGGATCGTCCCGGAACCGCTGGTCGTCCCTTGCAGAGACAGCGTGCCGCCAGTCTCGGCGATCGTCCCGTCGACGACGATCGAATGCGCGGTCAGGGACAGCGCGCCTCCCGTCTCCGTGATCGTCCCGGCATTGACGATCGACGTCGCCGTCAGCGACAGCCCGGCGCTCGCCGCGATCGACGCGCCGGCATCCACCGTGATCGAGCCCTTAGCCGCGCCGCCCTTTGTCCCGACCTCGAAACTCCCGACGGAATTGACGAACAGGAATATCGACTGGCCCGACAGACTGGCGACCTGCGCCGTACCGCCGATGTCGATGTGCCCTTCGTCGGTCAACCCGCCCGTCACGGTGAAAGAGCCGGTCGAGACATGGATATATCCGTGCGCGGTGACGGACCCGGCGACCGAAAGGCGGGCGCCGTTCGTCAGGGTCACGGTCCCCGAGGACGCGGACGACGAGCGCGTGCCGGTCGACGTCGCCGCCGCGCCCA